>OZ244984.1:0-1160000 GCA_965223125.1 Alphaproteobacteria bacterium
AGATCATTCCCGATGCTTCCGGCGCTACTCTGTTGCCGATTATTGAGGGCAAGGTCATCCCCGACAGCATCGTCTATTCCGACTGCTGGAAGGGCTACAACGCGCTCGACGTCTCCGACTTCAAACACTTTCGGATCAATCACTCGGAGCTGTTCGCCGACAAGCGGAACCACATTAACGGGATCGAGAATTTCTGGAACCAGGCCAAGCGTCACATGCGTAAATTCAACGGTGTCCCGAAGGCCCATTTCGGTCTATTTTTGAAGGAGTGCGAGTGGCGGTTCAACAACAGCGATCCGTCAGATCAATTAGCTCAACTCAGACAATGGGTTAAGCGTCAGCTCAGGTAGTTATCTGGGACAGCCCCAATTATTTTTTAGACAGATTTTGGTTTTTGAGTATGTTTGTCACTCTTGGTTCTTGATTTGTATATGGATTTACTATCGATTTGGTGCGGGAGTCCGAGGGAATAGGAGTGTTTGCTGAAATATTATTTTATGCGATCTGTAATATTCTCATCTGGCGGTTCGTTGGAAGAAAGTAGTTTTTAGATATCCTGCTTTTTTAGTCGCTAGTTAAGAAGCCGTTCTAAGTGTTGGGAATGGATTTATCACATTCCATATCGCCGTGATGATTTGGCGCAAGATTTTTTTCAACCAGTGTGGATGAGGCGAAAGTTGTAGCCGACGGCGCTCTTGACGGCGTTGATGTGGTCGCCGAGACGGCCTTTGAGGAAGTTGCGGTCCAGATGGCCGCCGGCCTTGCAATGGCGGATGACGGGTTCGATTGCGGAGCGCCGCCTCAGTTCGCACCCGATCTGTCCATGGACGCCGCGTTTTTGTCCTGAGAGAAATACCCGAAGCGGTTTTGCGCGTCGTGGCCGCGGTAGACCTTGTTGACGTAGGCTCGCTCGATCTCGCGCACGGTGAGAGCTTGAGTTTCCTCGATAACGGTGCCGAGCGTGTGACCGTCATACGGATTGCCATGGAACGCCTTTGCGTGGAGTACGAACTGACCGCCCTTGTATCGTTTGTTGGTCGTCGTGACGCGCCTATTTCTGTCGTTTCGGTCGCATGTGATCTCCCAAAATCCACGCATCCAGGGAATCACAGACAGCACGAAAAATGAACCCGAAATCGCAAGGAAACGACCGCCGAAACCAGGGTTTCTTGCAAAGTCCATTACATCAAATCATCAAAAATATAAAAAAATCCAAACTTTTCCCGTTGTTCACGGTCGATTATTTAGCGTGCACTTTACCTATTTGTAACTTACGTGCAACGCATCAACAAAATTTTAACCTTTGGAAACAAATTTTTGTCCAGATTGGATGACTGAACATTAATGACTTCAAACCAAAAACTTTGATGGGTTTTGTTATGCTTTAATAACCGATCTTTGCCTCGCCCAGATCAGAAGAGCGTTGAGTGCTGAGCATACCTTTTGAATTCAATGCCTGTGTCTAAAGAATTTATGGAATAAATAAGACATGTTTCTTTACCTTGATTTAAGAATTGCGATCTAGTTTCCCCCAATCCTGATGGACAGGACTCTATGAATTGGGTTGGGTGGATACAATAGATGATCATCGGATTTGGCGGTCTTGGAAGGTTGCGGCTTGCCCGGCCGGAATGGATCGTGCGGCTGGTCACCAGGGTCAAAACAATTGCAGGGACGGGTGTGCATACCCGCAGAGGACTGCGTCGGAGGTGGCTGATCGCTCTTATCGGCTACCTCCTGTTCATCTCCATCCTGGTGATGGCAACAAGCTGGTATTTTGAACGCCGTGCCGAACATATTCTGACAGAACAGGGGGAGAGGGCCTCCGTCGCCTGGGCCACATTTCTGGGCAATGGGCTGATCCGGCTGGAAGAGATCACGCAGGGTGCAGCAATCACGGAAGTAGAAGAACAGTTCTTTCGCGCCGCCCTGATGATCCAGGATATCTACCGCTTCAAGCTATACACCGTCGATGGATACGTGATCTTCGATTCGAAAGGTACTGCGACCGATAAGGATCTGGCGCGTGATCGCCATTCCGACGGGGCCCGGCAGGCCGCACAGACACTGCAGTCCATTGCGGAATTGAAAAGCGGGACGGGCGATGCCCCCGCGCTGTATGTCGAGACCTATACACCGATCCTGTTCAATGGACAGGCTGTCGGGGTCGCTGAAGTTTATATGAACCAGACAGAAAGTGCCACCCGAGTCCGCCGGAATATTCTCAATCTGGGTTCCATCGCAGGGCTGTCGATGGCGATCGCCCTGGTTCTTCCCGGAATCGGTCTTGTCATCCTGCTGCGACGCCTGGACCGCCAGAACGCCGATCTCGTGCTTCAGCGGAACCGTGTCGATCAGGCAGAGCGGATCAAGGGCGAGTTTCTAGCGCGGATGAGCCATGATCTGCGCACCCCCCTGAACTCCATCATCGGCTTTTCCGATATAATCCGTAGCGGGATCTTTGGAACCCAGAATCCGGACCGAACCATGGAATATGCCCGGCTGATCCATCGCAGCGGTTTGATGATGCTGGGACTGGTCAACGACATCCTGGACCTGTCAGTCATCGAGGCGCGCACCACACCGCGCCAACCGGTCCGGATCGACCTACCCACCATGGTTCAGGAAGTGGTCGAGGGCATCCAGACTCTCGCGTCGGAGAAATCCATTGAAATCCATACGAAACTGCCCGATCCCTGTCCTCACCCCATGATGGACGAACAGAGTTTCACGCGCATCCTCACCAACCTGCTTTCGAACGCCGTCAAATATACCAAACCCGGCGGTCGCATCGACATTGTTGCCTGGCAGGATGCGGACAGGGCTTCAATCCGCATCACCGACACCGGAATCGGCATCCCGGAAGAGGAACTTAGCCTGATTCTGGAACCGTTCACCCAGGTTGAAACCGATCCGCACATTTCCCGACAGGGAGTTGGATTGGGGTTGTGTATCGTGAAGGCTCTGCTGGATGAGGTTGGCGGCACATTGAAGATCGACAGCGTCTATGGCAAAGGAACCAGCGTGACATTCACGCTTGCCGCCGCTCCTGTTGATCGTACCGTCCCGGATGATGATGGAATAACTGCCGCGAAGGATGCGTCCTGACCTAACCCTGGCAGGCTGTTCGAGAGGTAGCAGTCTACCGAGACCCACCAGAGCACGACCGAACACGAGACACAACTCTACAAGAAAGGCGATTGCCAGCCCGCCAGGCTTTGCTATTTCGGCCAATCCCTGATGGAGGACCGTAACAGACAGGTGGTGAACGGCTCCCACCACGGCGAAATCTGCACCCAATACGGTCACGAATATTCATTTGTCGCTCAAAAATGAACTTACTAATCTGCCTGCTAAACTGACGCAGACGGTACTGTTATCTGGGTCCGGTCCGGCATGCGGTTCCAGGCATCCAGAGCGGCGATCTTGTACGCCTCCGCCAGGGTTGGATAGTTGAACGTATTCTCGACGAAATATTCCAGCGTGCCTTTCAGGTTCAGCACCGCCTGACCGATATGGATCAGTTCCGTTGCCCCCTCACCGCAGATATGGACGCCGAGCAGCCGGTGCGTCTTCAGCGAGAATATCATCTTCATCATCCCGGCATTCAGACCCATGATATGCCCCCGCGAAGTCTCGCGGAATCGGGCGATGCCGCATTCATAGGCGATGCCACGCGATTGAACCTCTTCCTCTGTCATGCCGACGGTGGAAATCTCCGGCACGGCATAGATACCATAGGGGAAATAGTCCGGCGGCTCCTGCATCGGCTTTCCCAGCGCATGACAGGCAGCAATGCGCCCCTGTTCCATGGAGGTCGAGGCGAGGCTGGGAAAGCCGATCACATCACCTGCCGCATAGATATGTGGCACCTCCGTTTGGAACGTCTTCGGATCGACCACAATGCGCTTGCGGCTGTCGGTGGTGAGACCCGCCGCTACAAGGTTCAGACTGTCTGTCGCCCCTTCCCGACCGGCGGCATAGAGCAGCATGTCGGATTTCGCGATCCGCCCCCCCTTCAGATGCGCGATCACCCCGGACTCCGTTCGCTCCACCCGGTCGAGCGCACAGCCAAGTCGCAGAACCATGCCGCGATCCCGAAGCTGATGCGTGAAATCCCCGATCAGTTCCCGGTCGACGAAATCGAGCATCGTATCGCGCCCCTCGATCAGCGTCACCGGCACGTCCAATGCGGAAAAGATGGTGGCGTATTCGACACCGATCACGCCAGCGCCGATGACGGTCAGGCTGCGCGGCACCCGGTCGATCTCCAGTATCTCGTCGCTGTCCAGGATATTCACCCCGTCGAAGGGGATCGTCTCCGGACGGAACGGCTTCGTCCCCACGCTCAGCAGGAACCGTTCAGCGGTGAAGCGCTGACATTCCCCCTCATCGCCCTCAACCTCGATCCGGTTCGGATCGAGGAACCGGGCGGTTCCGACGAGAGTGGCGACCTTGTTGCGGGCGAACTGATGCTCCAGCACCTCGACTTCGTGGTCCAGCGTCTTCAGCAGGCGATGGCGCAGATCGGACGCCGAAATTTCATCCTTCACGCGATAGGCGCGCCCGTAGAAACCCCGCTCCCGCCACCCCGACAGGTTCAATACCGTCTCGCGCAGGGTTTTGGAAGGAATGGTGCCTGTATGGACCGAGACGCCGCCAACGCGCCGTCCCTTCTCCACCACCAACGCATGCGCCCCGAACTTCGCCGCCTGAATCGCTGCCCGCCGCCCGGCAGGCCCACTGCCGATGACGATCAGATCGAAATGCTGCCTCATGCCTCAATCCGCCCCCAATTTGTGCGCCGCAGCAGAATTTGTGACAGGGAACGACCCTCGGGGCAAGTGGCTCTCATACCGGGTTTCTTACACCGGTGCCCAGAGCACATCCTCAATCCGCCCCGCCCCGGCCAGCAGCATGACCAGCCGGTCGAAGCCGAGCGCCATGCCGGCGGCGGGTGGCATAACGGCGACGGCAGCAAGGAAATCCATGTCGATAGGATAGCGATGACCGTAGAGTTGTTCTTTCAGCGCCATATCCGCCTCGAAACGGCGGTACTGCTCCGCCGCATCTGTCAATTCACCGAACCCGTTGGCCAATTCGACACCGCAGGCATAAAGTTCCACCCGCTCGGCCCAGATTGGATTATCCGGACGCGGGCGGGCCAATGCGGCCATGCTGACCGGATAATCGTGCAGGAAACAGGGGATGCCATCGCCCAGATGCGGCTCGATCCGGGCTTCCATCAATCGAAAGAAGACATCCTCGAAACTGTCGTCTTCCGCGGTGCGAATGCCCAGCCGTCGCGCCGTCTCGACCAGAGGCGCAACCGGGGGAGCTAGTGGATCGAAGTTCAGTGTTCCTGCCAGATCGTGACCGCAATATTCGCTGAAGGCCTCCGCGACGGACAGGCGCTGGAACCGTGCGAACGGGTCCGCCGTGCGGTCGCCACGCCGAAGGACAGTCGCACCACAGGCCTCAGCTAAACGGGGAATGAAAGCTTCGCAATCCGCCATCAGATCGCCATAACCAGCTCTGGCGCGATACCATTCCAGCATTTTGAATTCCGGACTGTGGGTCGGCGAGCCTTCGGCGTTGCGATAGACCGGGCAAAGCTGCCAGATGCGCTCCATCCCCCCGGCCAGCAGCTTCTTCATCGAAAATTCGGGGCTGGTATGCAGGTAATAGGGCTTCCCCGCACTCTCATGCCCGTAGTGCCCGGCAGGCAGCATTCTGGTTTCGAAGGCCGCCAGATGCGGCTCCAGACCCGGCGATATCTGCAATGCCGGGGTTTCCACTTCCTCGAACTCTTGCACTTCAAACCATTTGGCGAGCGCGGTCTTCGCCCTGCTCCGCAGCAGCAAGTTCCCATGTCGGGCCTTGAGGGCATTCGGATGCCACCAGGGCCGGGTCACGATTTCGCCCCGCGCGCGAACCTGCGACAGGATAGACCGTCTCTCCGGTTGCCCACAGGCCCTGCCGGTGATAGACAGGCGCGCGATTCGGGGCGTGGCAATCCGCCCTCTGACAAAGGAAGTGAACTCATGAAAGTCAACGCGATCAACCTTCGGCCGGGTAACGCCTTCCTGCAGGATGGCAAGCTTCTGGTCGTGATTAAGAACGAGATCAACCAGCCGGGCAAGGGTGCATCGGTTGCCCAGATCGAAGCCCGCGACGCGCGCACCGGCACCAAGACCAGCCTTCGCTATCGCACCCAGGAAGCGGTGGAAAGCGCCGACCTGTTCGAAACCGACTATACTTTCCTGTATGATGACGGCGAAAAGCTGCACTTCATGAATGGTGAGACCTTCGAGCAGATCGAGGTTGAATACGGCGTGCTGGGCGATCAGGTGCCATTCCTGCAGGAAAACATGACGGTCCAGATCAAGACCTATGAGAGCGCGCCGATTTCAGCCACTCTGCCGGGCAAGGTAATCCTGGAAGTGATCGAGGCCGATCCGGTCGTGAAGGGCCAGACCCAGTCCTCTTCGTACAAGCCTGCCAAACTGTCCAATGGCGTCAGCACACTGGTTCCCCCGCATATCGATACCGGCACCCGGATTGTCGTCAACACGATCGACGGGTCCTACGTCGAACGCGCCAAGGATTGAGGAAGCTTCATCGATGATCATTCGCTCCGCGCATTTGAATGTGATGACGAAAGCCGCCCAGAAAGCGGGACGCATGCTGGTGCGCGACTTCGGTGAGGTCGAACAGTTGCAGGTTTCGCGCAAGGGACCGGGTGACTTCGTCTCAACCGCCGACCAGAAGGCGGAGCGGATGATTATCGAGGAACTGACCCGTGCCCGCCCGGAAGCGGGTATCCTGGCGGAGGAATCCGGCGGGCGGATCGGTGACGATCCGACCAGACGCTTCATTATCGATCCGCTGGATGGAACGACGAATTTCCTGCACGGCCTGCCCCACTGGGCGGTATCCATCGGCTATGAGGAAAACGGCGAGATCATCGCCGGTGTCGTCTATGATCCGATCAAGGACGAATTGTTCTGGGCCGACAAAGGCAAGGGAGCCTTTGTCAATGATCGCCGCATCCGGGTATCTGCCCGCCAGAACCTCCACGATTCCATCATCGGTACCGGCATCCCGCATATCGGCAAGGAAATCGACGACCACATCCTGTTCACCAAAAGACTGCAGGCTGTGATGTTCGAAACCGCCGGCGTTCGGCGCTGGGGCACGGCATCCCTGGATCTGTGCTATGTCGCCGCCGGTCGTCTGGATGCATTCTGGGAACGGGGATTGAACCCCTGGGATGTGGCTGCGGGCATCGTCATTGTCAGAGAAGCGGGCGGTTTCGTTTCAGACAGCACCGGACGTCCCTATACCTTCAAGAGTGACGACATGGTGGCGAGCAATGAATTGCTGCAACGGAATTTCCTGGGCTTGCTAAAGAAGGTTTCCATACCAGCGGAACCGGCAGATCTGGAAAATTAACCCCAGAAGCGGGCGATTATTCCGCTTTCGACGGTTGTCCCTTCCCCCCGGCTCACGATATGGTTCTGTGTCGGGTCCGATCTCCTCCTCCCGACGGGTGCGAGGGTGGGCCATGCACCCAGTTCCAGGACCTAAAAGCGCGAGCGAGCCGATGCAAAAGTCAAAGCCATCCATTTTATGGAAACTTCAAAGCCGGTTCCCAGGCCGGTATCGGAGTTGTCGCACATGGGGTGGCGTTCTTCTGTTGACATTGCTGGGCACCACGCAGCTCTCGCCCGCTCAGGCGCAACAGGCCTATTTTCGAGGAGAAGCAAAGCCGGATGACTCGGTTACCGTAAATCTCTCGGTGATCGACCGGCTGACCGGAGGCCTGCCTTCCGCCACCGCATTGACACCACCGAACCTCAACGATCAACCGCCTCTGCCCCCCTATCGTCCCGGTGGTAATGGCGCACAACAGACCGGAACGCCCGCATCCCCTGCCGCCAATGCTCCGATGGCCCTGGTTCGGCCCGCCCCATCACAACCAACCCCATCACAACCAGCCCCGGTGCGGCAGGCAACCGGCCTTGCACCACCGCCGGCCGAATTGCCGCAATCAACCCTGATGGTTCCTGCCGGACCGACCGCTGCTGCTCCGCAGCCCGCCCCAGCACCGAAGCCTGCTCCAGCACCAACGGCATCGAAACCAGGCACGCCGCCGCCAAAGCCGTCGATTGCCGACGCACCAGCGCCGAGTCCTGCACCGAAGCCAGCCCCGACACCTGTCCCCAAACCGACGGAAACCGCCGCTGTGACGCCGACACCCGCGCCGGCTCCGGCACCTGCGCCATCCACGGCACCGGCGTCCAGCATCGAACCACCCCCGCCGCCGCCATCGCCTGTTCCAGAAGCAGAACCGGAGACGGAACCCGCACAAGCTGATCCCGCTCCAACCGATCCCTCTCCGGCAGCGGCTGCATCGGATTCCCAGACCGCATCCCTGGATCTTTCCAGCGTCGATACAGCAGGAATCGTTAAGAACGATGACGGGTTGAGCGTCCTCTTTACACGGGATTCCCAGGATATGCCCAATGAGGCCGAGGCGGCACTGTCGGAACTGGCTCAGAGGATGAAGGCGAATTCATCCCTTTCGCTGAAACTGCTGGGCTATTCGGAGCCGATTGGCGATGCGGAAAGCAAGCCACGCCGTCTGTCTCTTTTCAGAGCGCTTTCCGTTCGGACCTATCTGCTGAAACAGGGCATCGACAGCCGCCGCATGACCGTGCAGGCGCTCGGTTCCAAGGATGAGAGTGCCGACAGACCAAAGAACCGGGTGGACTTGATTCTGTCAGGGGCATGAACCGGACCGTCCCTGACAACCGTCAAAGACTGAAAGCGAGATAGCGAACGATGAGCGCGCCGACACCGTTTTTGCTGCGTATGGGAATTTTCCTGATCCTGATCGCCATCGGCTGTTTTCTGATCTACCCCGCCCTGATCGACGCCTTTCTGGCGAACACCGTTATCAATGGCGTCATTCTGGGTGTACTGGTGGTCGGGATCGCCCATGGATTTCGCACCGTCGCTGGTCTCTATTCGGAAGCCAAATGGATTCAGGGTTTTCGTCTCAGCTTCGAGAATGGCTATCAATATACCGAAGCGCCACCGCGCCTGATGGCCTCCGCCGCGACGCTGTTGAGCAAGCGCAGCGAACGTGGTCAATTCCATATTTCGGCGGGCGGCATGCAGACGATCCTCGACGGTGTCGGCACACGCCTGGATGAAAGCCGGGAAACCGCGCGGTACATGGTGGGACTTCTCGTGTTCCTCGGCCTGCTTGGTACCTTCTGGGGTCTGCTAGATACAGTGCGCAGTGTCGGCGGGGTGATTTCCGGCCTGGATCTCGGTTCCGACAATGTCGCAGGGGCCTTTGAAGACCTGAAGCAGGGGTTGCAAACCCCACTCTCCGGCATGGGAACGGCGTTTTCCTCCTCACTCTTTGGTCTTGCCGGGTCGCTGGTATTGGGCTTTCTCGCGCTTCAGGCGGGTCAGGCGCAGAACCGCTTCTATAACGAATTGGAAGATTGGCTTTCCGGCCTGACCCGGCTGGGCGGTGGGGCTCTGGGCGGCGATGGTGATCAATCCGTTCCTGCCTATATCCAGGCGCTGCTGGAACAGACCGCCGACAGCCTGGAAAGTCTCCAGCGCACCATGGCGCGGGCGGAAGAGAACAAGCAGTCATCGCATCAAGATTTCGGCCAATTGAACGACAAGCTCTCCAGCCTTGTCGATACGATGCGGACGGAGCACGATTTGATGTTGCATCTGGCAGAGGGTCAGAAGAGCCTCAAGGACGTGCTCGTGAAACTCGCCGACAGCCAGAGTCGGAACGGATTTGACCCGGAAACCGGTCGTCATATCCGCAATATCGACACCCACCTGTCACGACTGCTGGAGGATACCGCGCGCGGACGGACCGAAATTGTACAGGAACTCCGCAGCGAACTGCGCATTCTCGCCCGAACCGTCGCCGCCTTAAAGGACAACAAGAATGGCTGAGGTTGTCGCGCCCATCGTGACGCCGGGGGACTGCTGACCTATGGCCTATGCACGCAGACAGCGCGCCAATCAGGACATCTGGCCAGGCTTTGTGGATGCGCTTGCCTCGCTGTTGATGGTGATCATCTTCCTGCTGATGATTTTCGTCGTTTCGCAATTCTACCTGAACGAAGAAATTATCGGGCGCGACAAGGCACTCGACCGGTTGCAGAACCGGGTTTCCGAACTGGCCGACATGCTGGCACTGGAACGGGAATCCTCCGCCGCGATCCGAACCAATCTCACCAATGTCACTGAACAGCTTCGGGCGTCGCTGCAACGACAGGACGCGCTGGAATCGCAGATATTCCAACTGCGCGGGGAAAATGCCTCCCTGGCATCGGAACTGGATGCGGCGCAGTCCGACAACCGGGAACTGCTGAGCCGCCTGACGCTCAAAGAACAGGAAACGCAGAGCGCGTCTGAACAGATAAAAGCACTTACGGCAGAACGCGAACAGGTATCCGCCGAATTGGAGGATGCCTACAAGGTTATCGACGCGGACAAAGAAACCATCGAAGCCCAGTTGATTGAACTGGCGAAGCTGGAGCGGGAATTGCAGGCGCTGATCGCCCTGCGCGACGATATGGAGGGGCGTCTGGCAGAGGAGACCCTGGCACTGGATGAAAGCCAGAAGGATCTGATCGCCACCCGCGCAGAAGCCGCGCTCCTGAACGATCAGTTGGAAGCCCTGAACGCTCAGATCGCAGAGTTGAACAGCCTGCTGGAAACCTATGAAGCCCGGGATGCGGCCCAGCAGTCGCAGATTGTTGATCTGGGCAAGCGCCTGAATGTCGCGCTGGCGGGCAAGGTCCAGGAACTGGCCCGCTATCGATCTGAATTCTTCGGGCGTCTGCGGGAAATCCTGGGCAATCGCAGCGATATCCGCATCGTCGGAGACCGCTTCGTCTTCCAGTCCGAAGTACTGTTCGAGCAGGGGGCCGCGGAGCTGGAACCCGCCGGACAGGTACAGTTGATCGGCTTTGCCGATACACTGAAGGAAATTGCCGCGCGCATTCCGCCCGAAATTGACTGGGTGCTTCAGGTGAACGGCCATACCGACCGGGTCCCTATCCGCACGGCGCAGTTCCCCTCAAACTGGGAACTCTCCACCGCCCGCGCCATCTCGGTGGTGAAGTTCCTCGAAAGCCGCGGTATCGACCCCAGTCGCATGTCCGCTGCCGGATTTGCCGAATATCAACCTCTCGATACCGGCACCTCACCCGAAGCACTCAGCCGCAACCGCCGGATCGAAATGAAATTCACCAATCGCTAATGCGGATCTAATGCGCTCTAACCTGCCACTGCATAGGTAAGGATGACTCCGCCTGTCTTTAACGGGCGTGCCGAAGCAAGGTGCATGCGGGTCGCTGCGTCCTGCGGCTTGAAGAGGGGATTGCCTGCGCCCAGCGCAATCGGAGCGACGCATATCCTGTATTCGTCAACAAGCCCTGCCTTGAGCAGAGATGCGAGCAGATCGGCGCTCCCGAATACATAGATGTCCTTGCCCGTCTCGGACTTGAGGCCCTTGACCGCATCAACAGCGTCCCCTTTCAACAGGCGCGTGTTGTTCCAGTCCGCCGACTTGAGTGTGCGGGATGCCACCGCCTTTTCGGTTGAATTCATCATGTCGGCTATTGCCCCGGTTTCCGCTTTCCAGTAGTCGGCCATTCCTTCATAGGTGCGCCGCCCGAACAGGAGCGTACCGATCTCCTGTCCCTGCTCAAGCGAGAAGGCCTCCAACTCGTCGCCCCAGACAGTTTCATGGAAGGCAAGGTCCCATGGGTTACGGCCTTCGAAACATCCGTCGAGCGTCATCACGTTCCAGGCGATAAGGCGTCTCATTGCGTCTCTCCTTTATTAAAACTAGTTGCATATCATAACTGGTTTTAAGATGTACAGACTGATAGTATATTGGAACTGGTTTTTTAGTGAGAGGCATCGCATGCGGAAAGATCAAAGATCGGGCTGCCCGATCAACCTGAGCCTGGAGGTCTTCGGCGACCGTTGGAGTCTAATTGTCCTTCGCGACATGATGTTCGGCAACCGCCGCCACTTCCGCGAGTTGCTATCACATTCCGAGGAAGGCATTGCCTCCAACATTCTCTCTGCGCGTCTTAAACACCTGCTAGACCTCGGCATGATCACCAAGGTTGACGATCCCAGCCATAAGCAGAAGGCAATCTATAGCCTGACCGAGAAGGCGGTTGAACTCGTGCCGGTGTTTGCCATGCTCGGAGCCTGGGGTCGACGCCACCTGCCCGTCAGCCGCGAGCTATCGATTCGCGCCGAGCTCCTGGAAAAGGGTGGTCCGGAGTTGTGGGAGGCGTTCATGGAAGAACTGCGCACCCAACATCTGGGCGTGCCAGAAAAACCCGGTGGACGCTCGGTCCTTGCCGAACTGCGCGCTGCCTATGAGCGGGTGCTCGCAGAAATTGAAACCGAGACGAACTGAACCACCGGGTTTCTCTTCAGACAAATCCGAAAATGCTGTGGGTACGGTATGACACCTCGAGTCTTAAGTCAGTTTTCGGCTGATTGGCAGACGGTCAAGATTGGCGCGGATGGCCTCCTGGTGAGGCATCGCCGCCTGAGCTCCTTCATGGGTACAACTCAATCCGGCCCCGACGGACCCCCAGCGAAGTGCCTCACCGATATCCTTTCCCTGACTCAGCGCGAAGGCGAGATTGCCAACGAAGGCGTCGCCCGCTGCTGTCGTATCGACCGGCGAGATGGGCAGGCCCGGTACTGACCAGCCACCCTCCGGCCCGAAGCACAGCAGCCCGGCCCCACCGAGCGTCAGGATACAGGTCAGTCCATAGCGGGTGAACAGCGCCCGAGGAACACGGGTCGCCTGTTCCACATTCAGGCCAACCTCGGTCGCGACCGTCTGACCCTCCAACTCGTTGACGATCAGAAAGTCCACCATCTTCAGGACTTCTTCTGGAACCATGCCGGCGGGCGCGACATTCAGCACGATGCGCGCGCCCTTCGCCTTGGCCCGTTTCACCAGCGCCCAGTTCTCTGCCGGGGTCACCTCCATCTGCATCAACAGCACGGTCTCCGGCGTCAGCACCGAATCCGGAACCTGCGTCGCCTTCGCAGCCAGATTGGCACCAGCCCCGACCAAAATGCTGTTCTCACCCCCGTCATCGACCCAGATCGTCGCGCATCCGGTATGCTGCTCCGGGGCCAGTCCGACATTGGCGATATCCACGCCCTGCTCGTTCAGCAGATCCAGCGCGAATGTTCCGAAATTATCGTTGCCAACCATCCCATAGAGCCGCACGTCTCCCCCGGCCCGCGCAGCGGCAAGGGCCTGGTTCGCACCCTTCCCGCCCGGCGTCATCATGTAATCGCCGGACAACAGGGTCTCGCCCGGTCGCGGCAATCGCGCGACCCGCATCTCTATGTCAATGTTGACCGATCCGAAAACGACGATCACGTCCCGGTTCTCCCCCATATCCCAGTTCAGGCCATCCGCTTCATTGCAGATTGTTGTCTTTCTTGATACGCGATTTCGGACTTGCGGGAAAGGGTGGAAGGCCATTGGGGAAAAGCGCCATGACTTGCCCCTGCATTTCCGCGCGTGTACCATCCATGACCTTGTGATCACATGTCCGAACGGTCAGCGACCCTGATGCCGCGCCACCGGATGCCAGCCCCGGAAAGCCACGCCGCAATGTCTGATCCTACCTCTCCCGCCCTCGTAAACTCTCCGGCCGCGCGGGACGTGAAATACGTCATGCATCCCTATACCAATATGGAAAAACATAAGGAAACGGGACCGCTGATCGTTGAAAAGGCACAGGGCGTCTGGGTCACGGATGATTCCGGAAAACAGTATATCGAGGGAATGGCGGGCCTGTGGTGCACATCCCTGGGCTTCGGAGAGGAACGGCTGATCGCCGCCGCCACGAAACAGATGCAGGACCTGCCCTATTATCATCTGTTCACCCACAAGACCCACAATCCGGCCATTGATCTGGCCGAACAGCTTTGCGCCATGGCACCAGGAAAGATGGACAAGGTCTTCTTTGCCAATTCCGGGTCTGAGGCGAATGACACCGCGATCAAGCTGATCTGGTATTATCACAATGCCATCGGCAAACCGAAGAAGAAGAAAATCCTGGCCCGGATCAAGGGCTATCACGGTGTCACCGTCGCGACCGCCAGTCTGACCGGTTTGCCCTACAATCATCGGGATTTCGACCTGCCAATCGCCAATATCCTGCATGTCGACTGCCCCCACCACTACCGCTATTCCGAAGTAGGGGAGAGCGAGGAGGATTTCGCGACCCGGTTGGCAGAAAACCTGGAAAAACGCATCCTTGAGGAGGACCCGGACACGGTCGCGGCCTTCTTTGCCGAACCTGTGATGGGCGCGGGCGGGGTGATCGTGCCGCCCCGCACCTATTTCCAGAAGATCCAGCCGATCTTGAAGAAATACGATATCCTGCTGGTTGCCGACGAAGTCATCTGCGGGTTCGGGCGCACTGGAAACATGTTCGGGTCGGAAACATTCGGAATCGAGCCGGACATGATGACCTGTGCCAAGGCACTGTCTTCGGCCTATTTGCCGATTTCCGCACTGCTGGTGAACGAGGCCATCGCCACCGCGATTTCCCAGAATTCCAGTAAGATCGGAACATTCGGCCATGGCTATACCTATTCCGGGCATCCAACCGCCGTGGCCGTGGCACTGGAAACCCTGAAGATTTATGAGGAACGAGACATTCTGAGCCATATCCGGCGGGTCGGACCGTATCTTCAGGCCCGCCTGCGCGATTTCACCGATCACCCGCTGGTTGGCGAAGTGCGGGGTGTCGGCCTGATCGGAGCCATCGAACTGGTGGCGGACAAGGCCACGCGGCAGAGTTTCGATCCCGGCCTGATGGTCGGCGCACGGGTCATGAATGCCGCTCAGGAACACGGCGTCATCCTGCGCGCCATGCCGGGCGACGCGATTGCCTTCTCTCCGCCCCTGATCATCACCGAGGCAGAGATCGACGAGATGCTTGCCCGCTTCGGTCGCGGTCTGCGCGATGTGGAGCAATGGCTGAACAAGGAAGCCGCATAGCGACTGTCTACCCCTGCGACACCGTAACCATCCCATTTTTGGGCGCGATGTCCTATTTATCCCGGTATGACGTCTGTAGGCATTAAAAACCACACCAGCCGCGCCCAGTCGGTGGAAAGGTCCGCAATGGATTATGATGCGTTTTTCCGCGAGCGGCTGAGCGCCCTGAAGGCACGCGGAGATTATCGCGTCTTTGCCGAACTGGAACGCCGGGCCGGACAGTTCCCGAATGCCGTTCGCCACGAAGCGGGAACTGTGGATGATGTGACCGTCTGGTGCTCAAACGACTATATGGGTATGGGACAGCACCCCGAAGTCATCGCCGCGATGGTCGCCGCCGTGCTGGCCCATGGTGCCGGAGCCGGGGGAACCCGCAACATCTCCGGGACCAACCGGCTTCATGTCCTGCTGGAACAAGAACTGGCCTCACTGCATTGCAAGGAAGCCGCGCTGGTCTTCACATCGGGTTATGTCGCCAATATGACAGTCCTCTCCACCCTCGCCCGTGCGATCCCCGACTGCATCGTCTATTCGGATTCGGAAAACCACAATTCGATGATCGAAGGCATCCGCCATTCCAGGGCGGAAAAGCGGGTCTGGAAGCATAATGATCCGGCGGATCTGGAACGACTGATCCTGCTGGACGATCCTGCCGTCCCAAAGCTTGTCGCGTTTGAATCGGTCTATTCCATGGATGGTGACATCGCGCCACTGTCTGAAATCCTGGACGTCTGCGAACGCCACGGGGCGCTCAGCTATCTGGATGAGGTCCATGCGGTCGGCATGTATGGTCCGACCGGGGCCGGGGTTGCGGAACGGGACGGTGTCATGCATCGGGTCGATATTCTGCAGGGGACGCTGGCCAAGGCATTTGGCGTGATCGGCGGATATATTGCCGCCTCCGCGAATCTGATCGACTTTGTGCGATCCTTCGGCAACGGCTTCATCTTCACGACGGCCCTGCCGCCCGGCGTCGCCGCCGCCGCCCGCAGAAGCGTCCAGATCGTCCGCGATGCCCAGGGCATGCGCGACCTGCACCAGGATAGGGCCGCACGCCTGAAGCGTTGCCTGCATCAGGCCGGTTTGCCGGTAATGCCGTCCGAAACCCATATCGTTCCGATTCTGGTAGGCAATCCCGTTGCCTGTCGCCAGGCGTCCGACATGTTGATGTCCCGCCATCGCATCTATGTACAACCTATAAATTATCCAACAGTTGCAAGAAGCACGGAACGGTTGCGCCTGACACCAACGCCCTATCATGACGATGCCGCAATCGATCGCCTCACCGAGGCATTACTGGACGTATGGGATAGTCTGGGACTCCGGTACAACGGCTGACGAGTCAATGCTGCATCGCAGCGAAGATAGGGACCCTCTGGCGGATTCCTAAAAGGTTCTGTCGCAAACGTCATAAAATTAGGCAAATTAGGGCTTTTCATTTACGGCAAACACGCGCTACGCTTTGAGCATACAAGGAGCGGACGCATAGAACGATCCAATCCATCGACAGGGGTTACCCCGCAACAGTGCGGGACTGAAGCTGCCAAATACAACGATCTCAAGATGCGCGAGCATTCAGGAGACGGCAGGGTATGAACAGTCTGGGGGCAGGTTTGAGCTTTGCCAAACCACGGATGTTTTTCAAATCGACGACAATGACTGCGACGGTCGTGCGCGGATGGTACCCGGTGTGCAGTCGATTTCTATTTTGACAAGGGGCGAGGGCTGACATGAGCAAGGACGACTTCATCGTTCGATTCGAGAAGGTTCAGAAAAGCTACGATGGCGAAACCCTCGTCGTTAAGAACTTCAACATAGACATATCACGGGGTGAATTCCTCACCATGCTCGGCCCGTCCGGTTCCGGCAAGACCACCTGCCTGATGATGCTGGCAGGATTTGAACCCGCGACGCACGGCGAGATCTACCTGAACGGACAGCCGATCAACAATGTGCCCCCACACAAGCGCGGTATCGGCATGGTGTTCCAAAACTATGCACTCTTCCCGCATATGTCGGTTGCGGAGAATCTGGCATTTCCGCTGAAGGTGCGCGGCATGAACCGTGCTGATTCAGATGCCAAGGTGAAGCGCGCCCTGGAAATGGTGCGGCTGCCTGAGCTTGGTGGTCGCCGCCCGGCACAACTGTCCGGTGGCCAGCAGCAACGCGTCGCCGTTGCCCGCGCTTTGGTCTTCGAACCGGATCTGGTGCTGATGGATGAGCCTCTGGGCGCGCTGGACAAGAACCTGCGTGAGGAAATGCAGTTCGAAATCAAGCATATCCATGAATCGCTGGGGGTTTCCGTTGTCTATGTGACCCATGACCAGTCGGAAGCGCTGACGATGTCCAACCGCATCGCCGTGTTCAATGACGGCGTCGTGCAGCAGTTGGCCGCCCCGGAAGTCCTGTATGAAAAGCCCGAAAATGCGTTCGTCGCCCAGTTTATAGGCGAGAACAACAAGCTTTCCGGAAGGGTGACCGCCATCGAAAACGGCATCGCTCAGGTGACGCTCAACGGCACCGGCGACAAGGTTGCCGCGCTGGCGGTGAATTGCTCTGGCGTTGGTCAGGACAGTCAGTTGTCGGTTCGTCCCGAGCGGGTTATTATCGGTGACGAATCCGTCGCTAACAAAATGTCGGGCAAGGTCGTCGAACTGATTTATCTGGGCGACCATATCCGCTGCCGCATGGAAGTAGGGGCCAGCGAGGAATTCATCGTCAAGGTCGCGAACAGCCATGCCCATGCCGCGCTGAAGGTCGGCGAGATCACGCCTTTGGGCTGGGTCACGGAGGATTGTCGCGCACTCGACATGCCATAAATTACGAAACACCGCGTTATCGATCACGTCCCGTCCGAGACGTGTTCGACTTCTCGAAGCTTCGGGCAAATTGCAACAGCTAAACCAGGGAGTAATCCATGAAACCCATTCAAACCCTCGCTACCGCAGCAGCGGCGCTGATGGTGATGTCCTCGGCGCATGCCCAGGATATGACCATCGTGTCCTGGGGCGGCGCCTATTCGGCGTCCCAGCAGGCGGCGTATCACGACCCCTACATGGCGGCGAATCCCGGCGTGAACATCATCAACGACGAAAGCTCGAACGAAGCCGTCGCAAAACTGCGCGCGATGGCCGAAGCCGGCAATATCACATGGGATGTCGTGGATGTCGTCGCGGCGGATGCGATCCGTCTGTGCGATGAAGGTCTCGCAGTCGAAATCGATCCGGACAAGGATCTGGCCCCCGCGCCGGATGGCACCCCCGCTTCCGAAGACTTCGGCGAATTGCTGGTCTCCCCCTGCTATATCCCGCAGATCGTCTATTCGACGACCTTCGGTTATCGCACCGATGTCGAAGCCTGGGGCGGCAAGGTTCCGACCACCGTCTGTGACGTGTTCGACACCACAAATTTCCCCGGCAAGCGCAGCCTGGAAAAGCGTCCGATCAACAATGTCGAATGGGCCCTGCTCTGTGACGGTGTTGCTCCGGAAGACGTCTATGACGTCCTGTCCACACCGGAAGGTGTCGACAAGGCGCTGGCCAAGCTGGCCACCATCAAGGACGACGTGATCTGGTGGGCCGCCGGTGCGGAAACGCCCCAGCGCCTCGCCGATGGCGAAGTCGTGATCGGCTCGACCTATAACGGTCGCCTGTTCTCGGTCATCGAAGAGCAGAAACAGCCGGTCGCCATGCTGTGGGACTGGCAGGTTTTTGATCTCGACGGCTGGATTGTCCCGGCGGGTCTGCCGGAAGACCGTCTGGCGCGCGCGATGGATTACATCTATTTCGCCACCGACACGCAGCGTCTGGCGGATCAGGCCAAGTACATCTCCTATGGCCCAGCCCGCAAGTCCTCGGCACCGCTGGTCGGCAAGCATGCAACGCTGGGCATCGACATGGCCCCGCACATGCCGACCGATCCGAACAATGCCAAGAACACGCTGCTCTATAACTACGAGTGGTGGGCTGACAACCGCGATGATCTGGACGCCAAGTTCCAGGCATGGCTGGCTCAGTAAGCATGCCTATTGCCGGGGGCACTATTTGCCCCCGGCATTTTGTACCTTTTATAGAGAATGCATTTTTCAAACCGTGTGAAGCGTAGGATGAGGGGGCAACCATGAGCGACGCAACAGCACCAACGGGACCGATGCTTGCGGCCGATGGTACGCCACTCAAGGCCAGTCTGAATCGGGCGCTACGACGCCAGAAACTACGGGCTCTGATGTTAATCGCCCCGCTGCTGCTGTTTGTCGTCATCAGCTTCATTGCCCCCATTGCCGACATGCTTTTCCGCTCAGTAGAGAATAACCTTGTACCCGACACGCTCCCCCAAACGGTGAAAGCGCTTCAGGACTGGGATCCGCATTCCGGGGAAGTTCCAGGCGAAGCGGTATTCGAGGCACTTCATGCCGATCTGGTCCTCGCCTATGAGGAAAAGATGCATACCCGGGTGGGACAACGCCTGAACTATGAAAACCCTGGGATTTCCAGCCTATTCAGGAAAAGTGGCCGTCGTGTCACGCAGATGGAGGAAGGAAATTACAAGGAGCAGTTCCTCAATGTAGACCAAGGCTGGGGTGAGCTTGCCGTCTGGGAAACGATATATATGTATTCCGGAGAATATACGGCAGGCTACTTCCTCAATTCGGTGGATGCGACCCTGACGGTTGATGGCATTGAAATGAAGCCGGAAAACCAGCAAATCTATCTCACCCTGCTGGTTCGGACTCTGATTCTGTCCTTCACCATTACCCTGGCCTGTGTTGTTCTCGGCTATCCGATTGCCTTCCTGCTGTCTAATCTGCCACTACGCACGTCGAATCTGCTCCTGATCCTGGTTCTGCTGCCCTTCTGGACATCGCTGCTTGTACGCACATCGTCCTGGATGGTGCTACTGCAACAGCAGGGGGTCATCAACGACCTTCTCGTCAATATTGGAATACTCAGCGACGATGGACGACTCGCCCTCATGTATAATGAGACGGGCACGATCATCGCGATGACGCATATCCTGTTGCCCTTCATGATCCTGCCGCTCTATTCGGTGATGAAGACGATCTCACCCTCCTACGTACGGGCGGCGAAGTCTCTGGGTGCCAATGACTGGACCGCCTTCTGGAAAATCTATTTTCCGAATTCCATTCCAGGAATTGGTGCGGGGGCGATTCTCGTCTTCATCCTGTCCATCGGCTACTACATCACGCCGGAACTGGTTGGCGGTACGTCCGGGATATTCATCTCGAACCGGATCGCCTATCACATTTCCTCTTCGCTGAACTGGGGTCTCGCTGCGGCGCTGGGTGTCGGACTGCTGGCACTGATCCTCGTGTTCTACTGGCTCTACGACAAGATCGTGGGCATCGACAACGTGTCTCTGGGGTAATCCAATGGCTGCGCTTCCTCCCTACGCATCGACGGCACAGATCACCTGGCACTACGGATTCAGGTTTATCTGTGCGATGATCTTCCTGTTCCTGATCCTGCCTATCATGGTGATCGTGCCGCTCAGCTTCAACGCAGAAGACTTTTTCACCTTCACGAAGGCGATGCTGGCGCTGGATCCCGATGGATACTCGCTGAAACATTACAACGACTTCTTCACCAATTCGGACTGGCAGGGTGCGCTTGGGAATTCCCTGCGTATCGCGCCGATGGCGACACTGCTTTCCACTGGCCTCGGTACATTGGCCGCCATCGGGTTGTCGCAGCAGCATGTCCCGTTCCGCGGGGCGATCATGGCAATCCTGATTTCCCCCATGATTGTGCCTCTGATCATTTCCGCTGCCGGGATGTATTTCTTCTATTCCCGCATTGGCCTGCAAGGCACCTATTGGGGTGTCGTCCTCGCCCATGCGGCTCTGGGAACACCCTTCGTCATCATCACCGTGACGGCCACCCTGGTTGGCTTCGACAAGAGTCTGGTGCGGGCTGCGGCCAGCCTGGGCGCAAACCCCGTCACCACCTTCGTCAAGGTTCAGATGCCACTGATCCTGCCGGGTGTCATTTCCGGTGGCCTGTTCGCCTTCATTACCTCCTTTGATGAAGTCGTCGTGGTTCTGTTCGTTGGATCGGCCGGTCAGAAGACCCTGCCCTGGCAGATGTTTACTGGCCTGCGGGAGCAGATCTCCCCGACCATCCTGGCGGTGGCGACCGTTCTCATCACAATATCAATCCTGTTGCTGACGACCCTGGAACTGCTCCGGCGACGTTCGGAACGGCTGCGCGGCCTGTCACCAGGCTGATATCAGAAGGCCCCTGGGTAAGGCGGACGTAAACACCGCCAATCTCCGCTGGATTTTCAACTGTGGACGACCTATGTCTGTTGCGATTAATTCGCAACAGACTGAAGGAAGCAACCCCATGTATCGTGACAGAAGTCTGGTCCCGGGCGAAGCTGTACGCCTGCTGGCGCTGGGTGCGCTGATGGAGCGGGATTGCCGGTATGGGGATCTGGCAACCGAAATCCGGTTTTTCACACAGCGGATCGTCGGTCCGTCGCTCGACCTGCTGGGTTCATCCCTGGAACTGTTGCGGATCGAAGGCCTCGCCGACGCCATAGAATATGCAGACAATGACGAGAGAGCGCTGCTGCGCATAACCAATCAGGGCCGCGTCCTGTTCGAGGATTTGATGAGTGCGCAACTGCGCGCGCCGGTCAATGATGTGGGAAGGCTGGTTCTGCTGCTGAAACTGCGCTTCCTCACCCATCTGCCGACTGAGGCGCAGGAAGATCAACTGGACCTGTTGAGCGACATTGTCCGAACCGAGCGGGCCCGCGCTGAGGAACTGGCACGGGAATACACCGGACATCCGATGGCCGACTGGATTGCTTTCGACATTGAACAGGCTGACCGTCGTATTGCCTGGCTGGAAAACGCTCTCACACGGCTGGACGACAGCCTATCCGTTTGACCGGGAAGAATCAGACCAGTGCCGTTTTATCCATCGGCTTGTAGTGACGCGCGATGGTTTCAAGGAAAGTGGGTACCGAAATCGGCTTGGAAAGATAATCGTCACAACCGGCCTTCAGGAACCGGGCTTCATCTCCCGCCATCGCGAAGGCCGTGACGGCGATGACCGGAACATCCGAAATATTGGGATCGGACTTGATCTTCTTCGTGCAGTCGACTCCCGACATGCCGGGCAGTTGGATATCCATCACGATTGCACCGGGACGGAGCGTCTTGAGCATTTCAAGTGCGGTTTCAGCATCCACAGCCTGACAGATCTTATAGCCGATCGCGCCAAGTAGGTCGCTGAACAGTCGCATATTGATCTGATTGTCTTCAACAATGAGGATGGGTGCGGAATTGGGCATTTCAGGTTCACTCTATATTGGAGAGGACATCGCGGGCATCGGAGACCGCATGACTGTTTTGTACGCCCGTAACGTTAATGAAATACAAACAGAATTCAAATAATCGGACGGAAGCTATCGACTACTTCCGGGAAAGGCTGATAATCTCTTCATTCTCAATACGATAACTCAAACGATTTAACTTGAAGCTGTCCGGAGCCAACAGCTCGTAGAAAGTCCTGGCATGCAAATCCAATCGATCCGCATGCCAATCGATTCGGGCATATCCCTCTTCCAGGCAAACCTTTGCCAGAGCAACCATCAGCGCCTTTCCAACCCCCTGACCTCGGGCCTGTGTGGTTACGAAGATGTCCCGCAGGAAAACGCCATCCCCCAGAAAGGCCGCTTCGTAAACCGTGGAATACATGGCAAATCCCAATGCCTGTCCATCGGCGTCATTGGCCACCAGACAATCGAACCGTCGGGTTCCAGCCGGGCCATCCCTTTCCAGAGTTGCCGCCATATCCTCCAATCCTGCAGGATGCGGGGTGCCATAGAAATCCAGCATCTCCGCGACCAGAGGGACAAGACGAAGCATGTCCCCGCCCGCCGCGCGCGTCACTGAAACCAATTCCATGGCTAATTCAGGGCTGTTCTGGATGGCGCAATCACCCGCTGGCCTGTCGCAAGTTCCCGTACCAGTGTTTCGGCAAGGTCCAGCGCCTCATCGACTTCCGTCGTTTCCGGATCATCGACAATGGCAACGGTCGGCTCGATCCCGCCTTCGACCGTTTTACCGCTTGGCGTATAGTAAAGGGCCGTCGTCAGTTTCAGTCCGCCACCGCCATGGAACTCATAGGTTGTCTGCACCGAACCCTTGCCGAAACTGCGCTCGCCAATAACCAATCCGCGATCACGATACTTGATTGCCCCGGCAACAATTTCCGATGCACTTGCCGATCCCTGATTGATCAGCACGACGACCGGCAATCCATCGCTCGGATCAGACAGATCGGCATTGAATTCCTGCGCATCCGTCCGGCTGCGGGTGGATACGACCAGCCCGCCGCTGAGGAAAGCCCCCGCGACATCAATGCTTTCATCCAGAAGGCCGCCCGGATTGCTGCGCAGATCAACCACATAACCGGTAAGCCCCCCTGGCCCTGCCTCCTGCTTCAAATCAGCTATCGCCTGGCGCAGTGCAGTCCCGGTATCGCGCACGAAATGGGTGATGCGCAGATAGCCGACCCCGTCCTCGATCCGGGCTCGAACACGCTGAATCTGGATGATTTCACGGATGATATCGATATCGAAGGCATCACGGCCCGCTCGCGCGATCGTCACCCTGATTGCGGAACCCGGTTCTCCACGCAGCAGTTCCACCGACTCGCGAAGGGTCAGATCCGCCAGCGGCGCACCATCCGCATGGGTCAGCACGTCGCCGGGCAATACACCCGCCCGCTTCGCCGGCGTATCGTCAATGGGCGAGATCACCTCAAGACCAAGGTCATCCTTCTTGATCTCGATTCCCAATCCCCCGAAGCTGCCGCTGATTTCCTGGTTCAGCTTGGCAAAAGCATCGCTGTCCATATAGGTGGAATAATCATCAAGCGAACTCAGCATGCCGCCGATTGCCGCTTCGATCAGGTCGGAATCGGTGGCGACCGCCGGATCCGGATAGGCTTCCCGCATGCCGGTCGAAGCCGCCAGGAGCAGTTCGGCGTCTTCTGTCGGGCGGACATAGGCATACCGGACCCGCTGATAAGCCTGGGCGAACAACCGGACATCGACTCGATGGGGATCGTCCGGGCCGGGCCTGCCGCCGCGATAGTCGGAAATTGCCTGTTCCAGCTTACCGGCAGCATCGCGCGATTCCGGAGAGGAAATCGTCGTGCCGACGGCGCAGGCGACAGCAACGGCACCTGCAAAGCCTGCTGCGAGAAGTAATTTCGTGCCACGTTTCATGTGCATGAGCATAATCGATCTGTTCATGGTTCGCCAATTCATCAGTTCAAAATAGCCGCGCCCCCGCATTCCAGAAATCCTAGCGCAGCCAGGATGCTAAGCAAGCGCTTTGCCAAACTACGGACATTTATGAAATGAATGATGAACCATATCCGACCAGACCGTCACGACAGAAGACCAGACTACTCCGCCGCTGCCTTCGCCTGCGGGCAGAGGCGGTCCAGTGCCAGCCGATCCGCCGCAACATGGGTCGCCACACCCTCGGATTCCGAGCGACGATAGATGTCCGTCAGCGTGACCCCGATGCGGGCAATATGCGCAAAGGCTGTCTCACGGTCATACTCGGGGCCTTCGTGATAGATATGGATCACGCCCCCGGCATTGATGACATAGTCCGGTGCATAGAGGATCCCCCGCTCCGCAAGCCGATTCCCATGCTGATCCTCAGCCAGCTGATTGTTGGCGGAACCCGCAACGACCGATGCCTTCAGTCGATCCACGGTCTCGTCATTCACCGTTGCGCCCAGCGCACAGGGCGCATAGATATCGACATCCGCATCATAGATCGCATCCAGACCGACCGCACGGGCGCCCAATTCACTCTCTGCCCTGGCAACCGCCGCACCATCAATATCCGCGACAGTCAGTATCGCACCGGCCGCGCGCAATTGCCGTGCAAGGTCATAGCCGACATGGCCCAGCCCCTGAACCGCGACACGAATACCCTTCAGGTCCGTCGCCCCCAACCGATGGCGCGCACTAGCCTCAATCCCTTTGAATACGCCATAGGCGGTGCCCGGCGACGGATCATGGCCAATCCCCTTCACACCCCGCACATGCTTCGTCTGCGTCGCGATTTCAGCCATGTCTTCAGGGGTCGTCCCGACATCCTCGGCAACGATATAGCGCCCGCCCAGACTGTCGACGAAACGGCCCATGGCCCGCATCATCGCCGGGGTCTTGCCGCTTTTCGCATTTCCCAGAATAACCGACTTGCCGCCGCCCCAGGGCAGATCAGCCAAGGCATTCTTGTAGGACATCCCGCGTGAGAGCCGCAGCACGTCGGTCAGTGCCGCCGCATCATTCACATAATCCCACATGCGGCACCCGCCAAGCGCCGGACCGAGCGCCGTACTGTGAATCGCGATGATCGCGGACAGTCCGGTTTGCGCATCCCGATGAAAGGCGACATGCTCATGATTATCATAACCGGCGGACGAAAACACACTCATGGCTCTCTCCCTCTACGATTCGAAATTGAAATTTTATTACTACAGATATGGGACTATTTCGGCAGCAACGGAAGAGGGTATTTCTCAACCCGGAGAAAACGACCGAAACCTGCCGCTTGCCACCGGATTGGTGAAATTTTCATGCGGCGGCAATGCCATTCCTGAAATTCCCTATTCCACCTCTTTCAGGTACCCGAATTGACACGCCACCGGATTTGGATCGATTGCGATCCGGGGCTGGATGATGCCACCGCCCTGCTGATGGCATTGGGGGCAAAGGACCAGATGACGGTGGAAGGGATATCGACCATTGCCGGAAATGTCGGGCTGGATCGCGTCACCCGCAATGCACTGGCCGTGACCGCCCTTGCGGGCCGCTCCGACATCCCGGTTCATGCCGGATGCCCGCGCCCGCTGATGCTGCCGGGAATTGAGGCCGCGCATGTCCATGGCGATGATGGACTGGGCGGCGTCACCCTGCCCGATCCGATGCGGGCCGCCTCCCCCCTTCACGCCATCGAGGCCATTGACGGTTTCTGTCGGCGTGGGATTCAGGGGGAGAAAGGGATTCTCGTCCTGATCGGCCCAATGACCAATGCCGCGCTTGCCATCGTACGCGCGCCTGAGATTCTGTCCGGCCTGTCGCGCATCGTCTTCATGGGCGGCGTGATCCAGGGGCCGGGCAATGCGGCATCGGCAGCGGAATTCAACATCGCCGCCGATCCCCATGCCGCCCGGATCGTTCTGTCCAGTCCGGTGCCCAAGGTCATGCTGGGTCTGGACGTGACGCGGCGGTTGCCAGTAACGAACGGGCATATCGCCGCGATCCGGTCCATCGGAACACCTCCGGCAACGGTATTGGCCGATATTCTGGATGCCTATGCCCTGCGGGTGAAGCGGCCCGCCCTGCATGACCCCGCAACCATCGGCTGGCTGCTGGCCCCGGACATCTTCACAGGCCGGATCGGGCGCGTCATCATCAACTGCGACCACGGTCCGTCCTTGGGCCGCAGCCATGCAACCTGGGAATCACCTAAAGAACTGATGGAAGAGGGCCTGACGGAGGTAATGATGGATGTCGATGCGGATGCGTTCCACGAACTGCTGTATCGCAGCATCTCCAAACTCTAAATCCGTCTGACATCAATCCTTCTTCTTGCCGACTGCATCCAGACCCAACAGGCGCAGCACGCGCTGGTGATCGCCGCCCGCCTCCACGAGTTCGACCAGCAGTTCACCGAAACTCATGTTGCCCCAAGCAACGGCGCGTCTGACCAGATAAGGAACGGGACTATGCGGTTCGCTGCGGATCAGGTAATCCGCCGCTTCGGCCAGACGTTTATAGGCTTCGGCACGGCTCTGGATCGGTCCCCCGCCTGTACCGGTCCCTGTCGCTGCGGGGGCAGGTTTGTCAATCTCCGCCATGGCTCCAGTCTCCTCTTCCCGAACAGGGGTTTCCGGTTCTTCCGGAACGTCTTCCACATCGCCGGGCAGACTGCCGCCCTTCTGCTCCATCCAGTTGCGCGCTCGTGTTTCGATATCGTCCAGAACCGCGCGTATCCGCATCAGCGACGGGGCATCCTTCGGACAATATTCCTCCATGAACAGGTCCAGGCGCTCGATCTCCCCCTTGCAGGCCTCGGCAACCGGAACGAGGTCGATGTAATAGTCAACCGGCGTGAATTCGATGGATGCCTCGAACTGCGCCCGTGTCGCATAGCGCGTCTGTTCACGCTTCGCCGCTTTCGGATCGCGTTGGTGCAGGTTCTCCAACCGCAGCACGTCTTCCCAATCCTTCAGGCGCATGGGCTGGGCATCACCGGAATCGGGCCGACTGATGGCAACCAGCCGCAACAGGATGGGAAACTGGTCGGACGCCCAGCGCAGGGGGCCCAGCCTGTAATCCAGGTCGCCATCATCATCGATCCGGGGATGGATATCGCGCCAGTATTCCTCACAGAGCGAAGCGGTAAGGTCGATGCCCCGCCGAAACCCGCGCAGCCCTTCCAGATGCGTCCATGCCTCGGTCAGCCAGAGCGCCAGATGCAGATCCTTACTCTTCTCCGCAAGCGCGGTTTCGCAAAGCCGCGCGACCTGACGCCAGTCGGCCCGTTTGACATCAGTTTCCCAAACACCCTGAGGCAGATTGGGATCCTCGTCCCGTCGGGACTCGCGCACAGCATCGAAGGTGCCTTCATAGCGCAGGCTCTCTCCGCAGGGATCATCGCCGGGAATTGGGGCCAGCAACGCTTCCGACGGGCCGTCTTCGGCAACATCCGGCGGTGGGGATACCGATGACGGCATGGCATCATCCGTGCCGTCCTTCTGTGCTGTCATGGCCTTAGCACCCATCTTTCCCCCAAATGCTCCCAGAAAACGTCAAGGATCTACGGTTCCAACTGTGGCGCTTCATAGGGGAAGGGCGTGACCAACAAAGGCACCGCCTGTCCATCCTTCAGCGCAGTAACCTCCACCCGCAGGAAGAGCTTCGCCATCTCTATCGCACCGCCATCAGCGGGCCGTGTCGGCAGATCAATGCGCAGCGTGTGAGGTCGCGTATCCACGAATTCGGCAAAATCCTCCGATCCCGCCTGATGCCGACGGATCAGGTCCATCAGGGACCAGAGATTATCATAGACGATCTCCACCCGACGTCCATCGACGCGCACATTCGGCTGATCCACGGCAACCGCCGGAACCAGAGTTGAATTCTCCGCCCAGCGCAGAACGATGGAAATCGGTTCACCCAATGCCCAGCGCAGGACCTTGTTTTCCCCGCGCAGACTGACCGTCTCCGGCCCGGACGATATCTGCCAGTCGATTACCTGATCGCCCCCGACTTCCCGCCCGCGATTGACCCGGAATGCGATATCCAGCGTGAAGACCGGGGAATCCTGTGCCGCCGCCCCGGTCATCCAGGGATCAAACAAGGCGCGGATCCGATCCATTCGGGCAATGAACTGCAATGCCCGGTCCCGGGACAGACCCATATCCTCCGCCTGCTCCAGCGCCCGGCGGGCGCTCGGCACTTCCCGGTCGTAACGGGCAAAGAACGCCTGCAATTCACGCGGGCTGACCTCCCGCATATCCGACTCGAACGGTGGCAGGGTGAAGGGATAGCGCCCGGACAGAAAGTCGTCGAAACTGTCCGCTATGGCGCTGTAGGCTGTCTGCGCCTCGACACCTGCCAATTCCAGACACCGGCTCTGGATACCCCGGCTCAACCGATTGATGCGGTCCAGAAAGAAATCCGAACTGCCGCGCTGAACCGACTCGCCCAGAGTTTCGGCGCAATTAGCAAAACCTACATCCATCATAGGCCCAGTAATGAAACGCTCCAGTTCCGAAACCGTATTGTCCGCCTGCTGCAATTCGTATTTCGTCAACTCATCGATGATCTGCGTCCATTTGCCCAGCAAGGCCCGTTCCCGGTCGGAAAGATTGGTTTCCAGCGCATTCAGGAAATCCGCCACGGGCTTCACGTAATTCATGGCGATGATGTTGATCCGACCGCGCTGTTGGCCCAGCACATCCAACAGGCTGAAGGAATCCCGCGCCCGAAAGGCATCGAGTGCCAGTCCGGCCTCTCCGCGCCACCAGGAAAAATCTCCCCCCTGCGGAATATAGAGCGAACTGGCTGAAAACAGGGAATCCGCCTGCTCTATCATGGCAAAGGCACTGCCGGTACTAAGGTCCAGGAGTTCCAGATAGCTGTCCTCGAGGCCCAGATCATCATAGGCGGCCAGTATCTGGCGCAGAACCGCTCCGGCATTGGCGAAGGAAGTCACCGCACGGCGCAACTGATCCTCCGTCTGGACGATGGCGCTGCTGCGCCCGCGCGGCACCAGCATGGCATTGGCGATCCTGTCATTGACATGCCGCTCCAGACTCTGCCCCCCGGCGGTTCGCAGCAACGACGCCATGGAACGCGGTACCCGATCCAATTCATTGCGAAGAAAACCCTCGTAATCATCAACCAGATCAAGGCCATCTTCCAGCGCAGCGGCATCCCACTCAATCGCCGTTCCGACCGAAGCGGCAGAGGGCAAGGGTTGCAGACGTCCCTCACGCATGAAGGGCTGCTGATAGAAGGCCTGCAACACGGCATGGAATTCGACGACCGCCGGTGACAGGGCCAGCACCACCCGGTCCCCTTCACGTGCCAGCATGGGACCAACGGAAACGGCGCGAATATCCGGCAAATCCTGATTCAGTTGGGTCAATCCCTGCTGATGGGCGCGGTTGAAGGCCGCCGCCTCATCCTGGCCCAGGATGTAGGAACCACCAATCCGCTCCGTCAGATCAGCATAGGCGCTGGTTGGATCAAATGTCGGATCATCCATCCAATCGAACCGAGGATTCTTAAGCATTTCTGAAACGCCTTCGATCCTCTGCCGAAGGTCTTGCAGTTCCGTAAGTCCCGCCGTTCGGCTCGCCCCGGCTTCATCCATCCGCTGCGCCAGATCCCGCAGCGCGAGAACCAGAGAATTGCCGCCATACAGTGAGGTCAGGGCTGCATTCATCCGCCCTTCATACTGACCGCGCATATTGCGGGCGTAGGCGTCCAGAGGGATCGGACGATAGGATGACCCGCTGAGGGCCTGGGTATAGAAATCGGAATGCTCCAGAAAACTTTCCGGCAAACGCACCTGGAAAAGATAACTTACCAGACGGCGCACATCCTCCAGATCCCTGGTATCGCGCAATTGGTTATAGCGATTGATCGCGGCTTCAAAATCGCGCACGGCCCGTACATACTGCCGCAACAGGTCGAAATCCGCGCCGCGCTGGGGGGGTGCCAGAACTGGAACCGCCCCTTCCGGCAGATCACCGCCGGTCAGCGTAGCTTCAAGATCCGCCGCGCCCGGATCGGAATAGCGCGGCGGCAGACGCCCCAGACCGATGGACTGACCCCGCTCATCCAATGCCGCGCCCATAGATTGCAAGATGAAATTACTGAAGGCTTCCGTCGTGATGTAAACAACCCGACTGTCGACATCGGCAACCCATGAAGACGGTATCAGGATCGAAAAGAACGACCCGACCTCCAGATCCGCCATGCCTTCCAGCAGATGCAGCGCCCGCTCCCGATTGAAACTTCCCGCCCGTCCCTGACCGGTATTGGCGCGATTGGCCGCCTCGACCTCCTGCAAGTTCTTCCCGACCGTCTCGATGAAGGGGGTCACTGAATGGACCTCTCGCTGCATATGCCCATACAGCAGCCAGAGTGCCAGACCACCGAACAGGACGACAGCAGCCGACGCCGCCTGCGCCCCGGTCGCAACCTTGTTTCTGGCCAGCAGTGCCCGCTTTACCGGACGCGCCATATTGCGTTCGGGAAATATCTTGGTTTCAAACAGATCGCGCAGAAAAACCGGATAGGCGGCACGTGCGCGTGGCCCCCCATATATGCCGGACAGGGCGGCAACCGGACGGTGGGCGACCGTATCCTCCATGCCGCTGTCCCCGGTGAACCATATGCCGCGGGGTGAGAAACTGTCATGAAAGACGCTCGGCTTGAACAACTGGCCCAAATAGAGACGCATCGGCTCCCGCAAGCCCTCAAACGAGGCCGGGAGGCGATATATCTCCTCCGCTGCCGCCGCATCCCCGGTCGTGGCAAATATCTCCATCTGCGCCGCCTGCAGGCTGCGCCCAACCGCCTCGACCGTCTCGTCCACCCAGGAATCACGGAATTCCGTCTCGAAACTGTAAGGACTGGACCAGCCCAGCATGTCAGCCAGCGCATGATCCGGCAGTTCAGATACCAGCGCCTGAAAACCGGGCAGCCGGTCCAGTTTGGTAATCACGACATAGACCGGAAAGGCAAGTCCGAGACGCGACTGTGCCTGCCAGAGCTTCTTGTAAACCGCATCAGCACGCTGGACGATATCTTCCGGCGGGCGCACCGCGCCATCATCATCCAGAAAATCCTCAATCGGTACGGCCAGAATGATCCCATCTGCCGGACGGCGCGGACGGTAGTGATCCAGAAATCCAAGGAAATTGCGCCAAGACCTAACATTGGAACCGCGTCCGTCTCTTTGACGGATCAGACTGCCCGCCATATCAAGCACGATGCCGCGGTCAAAGAACCACCATTTGCAGGCCGGACGGATATCCTCAAAATCGTCCGCCGGATGACCGATGGGCAGATCCATGCCGGTATGCGCAACCAGGGTCGATTTCCCCGACTGTTCCGGCCCGATCAACAGATACCAGGGTATCGCATAGCGCCAGTCACGGCCCGACACGTGATTGCGCAGGATTTTCAGCGCATGCTTGAAGCTCTTCTTCATCGGAAGAAGCGGCAGATCCTCCGGTTCAGCAGAGAAGGGCTCGTAATCCCGATCCTCCTTCAGTCGACGCCCGGCATCGTCCTTACTGTCCGCATCCTTCGGTGCCTTGCGAATCTTACGGACAACAAAAACCAGCGCCCCAATCAGCACAAAGGACATCGCGATCAGAAACCCGACGATGCCCGGCAGATAGGGCGTCATCCGGTAGAGCAGATCACGAATGAAGTCGATCCATTCCATCCCGTTGCCCGATCCCTATGCGCCGCTGCGGTCCAGCGCGTCGATCAACGGCGCCAGGACATCATGGAAAACGAAATGGGCGGCGATCAGATACAGCACCACCGCCCCGGCCAACAGCCAGAGCCAGCGGGCGGGCGAGGGCAGCATCCGGGCGGACGAGCTGATCTGTGTGTGCTGATAGGCCTCCGGTGCCAGCCGCTGGCTGGGATCCCCCAGATTGGGGCGTTTCTGATAGATATAGTAATAAAGCTGCTTGCGGTACTCCGCGATCCGCCCTTCGTCCCGCCCACCCGCATAGCGACCTCGGAAACCGAGCGTGAGTGCCAGCAAATAGACGATGGCTATTTCGGCCTGCACCCGATCCCCGGTCTTCAACAGCTTCTCCAGCCGTTTGAAGAACGCATCGCCCGCATTGTAGGTCTCGAACAGGCGCGTCTCCAGCAGGTCGTTACGCCAGTGCTCCCGCCCCGGCCAGTCCAGGGATAGGAATATCTCATCCGCCAGCGCCGCCATGACATACTGCGCCTCGCGATAGTACAGCACCCCATACTCTCCGCCACGCCGCCCAGCCTCCAAGGCCTGCATTTCCAGCAGTGTCTGCAAACGGCGCAACGCTTCCTCTGCCTTCAGTCCGTATTCGTGAATATCGTCCTCGCCGCCAGTCATGTCCGAATCGTCATCGTCATCGTCATCCAGCAGGGCATCGCCCGGCAGCGGCGGCGGAGCGCCCAGTCCCGGAAAGGGGGGCGGCTTGCCTTTCGGGGGCTTGGCCGACAATTCCATCAGATCATCAAAATCGGAAAACCCGGACAATCCCGCACGCCCACTCAGCAGGGCCTCATCCCGAAGGGCACGGACCTCATCATAGAACTCGCGGAATTGATCCAGAATATAGGCCCCGGCCCCGCCCGAAGCCGGTCCTAGTGCCGTTTTGCGCGAACCGGGAGAGAGCGGAGAGAGAGGCTTGACGGCCATCGCCCGACCTTACCTGTCGTCGCTGTCTGGATTGCGGACATAAAGCACGATTTCCTGCGGCGGCTCCCGACGCCCGCGATCACCGGACAGGATGGAAAGCCGCTCCCCCGGCACGATATCGTCGAAATTGACCTCGACCTTGAACAGAACGACCCCACGTGTCGGCACCACGTCCAGCGCCTGTTCCCGGTCGATACGATGGCGGGGTGCCCCCAATACGCGCCGCTCGCGCATCGGCTTGATCACGGATTCAGAGCCGATCAGCGCACTGTCCACCCAGGCGATCACATCCGCCTCGTTCATCTCCGCCCGCGCCCGCACCCCGATCGTCAGATCGTCATCGCACCAGTCCGGCTCGATTTTCAGCGAGAAGATGCCGTCCGACTCGGCGAACGGGATGGCGGTATAGGCTTCGGATACCCGGTCCAGCATCTGGATGACGAAATCACAAGTCGCGGTGAAGGCGGCCCTGGGATCGTCATGGTCATAGGGAGGCAGGACCGGCGGCACCAGCGCACCGCCAACTGCCGTCATATGCCCGACGATCTGGCACAGGCTGAGATAGAGAGTGAAGGGATGGCAGCGGTCGGATTTCAGGATCGCCTCAAACGCAGGCAAGCCCGCGACAAGTCCATGAATCGCGGTCTGCGACTGCTGCATCATCGGCCGGTCAGACTGACCGAGTGGCGTGCGCGCGCGTTCCGCCATGAACATGGCCTTCTCCCGCAGGCGTGTTGCAACCGCCTGACACATCTCACCGATGGCAGAGACGCGGGTAATGGCAATCTGCGGCGGTATGAACCCCGTCAGCGTGAAGGCTTCCTCATGCAGCACGACACGCGCCACGGGAAAGCCGACATATTTCTGTGGCAGGGATTCGGTAAGATGCAACGACAAGACCGGCGTCAGGCGCGGGATCGTCATCTCCCCCTCGCCGGTCTGCTCATCCGATATCGGCAGTCCTGCCTTTTCGGCATAACGTGGCAGGTCGCCCCGCGTTGCGCGCCCGCCCAGCCGCCGCACCGGCACGGCTAGATAGACTGGCATGGGACGACTGACCAACTGGCCCTGCTGATCGGAAAGATCCAGTTCCAATGGTGCACTGTCGCCCTGTACATGACTGACGATCAGGCCATCCGGCAGAACGGCCTCCAACTCCAGAATACGGAATATACCGCTGACAAGCTGGACCGGATCGATCTTCAGATGCCGAATGCCCCAATGAAACGGGCTGGCCGTCAGAGTGTGATAGGCGATGAGTTCTTCGCCGCGTACCGATAGCTGCTGGAAATGCTGTGGTGCCAGCAGCATGCCTTCATGCCACTGAATGGCATCCGGCAATTCCCGTGCGGATCGCGGCATTTCCGTTCCTTTCACATGCCTGGGCCAGTCACACGCTCCAGGCTTCAAGGCCTTTAATCATCCCCGGCCCGGAGAATTCCCAGCACAACAGGTCCGGCAGAATTCCAGACAGTTAACCAGTCCTAGATTCCACCTTCAAGGTCAAGGAATCAGCCATGCGGGACATTAGCATCTACACGGTGCCACCCCGCATCTTCAATCAGCGTGTAGCATCAGTTCGATTGAACCAGAGGCTCCAGCGTGAAGGCATCCCGCCTGAGGTCAATGCGGATTCCGCTGCGGCTTTCCAGACGCGCCCGATGGGCACCGGGCGACAGGTAATCGGCGAAGATGAAAGCCGCGACGGCAGAGTCCCCGGATTTGTTCTCCAGCATTTCTTCCGGCACGGTCCAGACCGGCAGGACCGAGCTTGGCACCACTTCCCAGCCCTTGATGCCGATCCCGTCGGGAAAATCCAGTTGGAACTGCCGCTTCCGGGCAAACCAGTCTGCGGCGGTTACGGCCTGCAAGGTGTCGATGATGGCAGGATCATAGACAAAAACCAGGTCGACGGCGGTCGGCGAGGTTGCATTGGCATCCGCGGCGGCCCGCAACGCGACCGATTGCATCTGAAACACCGGTGTTCCCACGCCCCCGACCAGACCGCACGCTGCCAGCAGCAAGGCAATCACACCCGCAACGATACCTCCCCGCACCCGGTTCTCCCCCTTCATCCGGATCAACCCGTATCGCGATTGGCATGAACGAAGGTCACAATTCCAGCCGCTTCACGCAATATCCGAACCGCCTCCAATGCTTCCGCGCGAGTATCGAAGGCCCCGGCGCGGACATAGTAGAGGGTCGCACCGCTGACCCCTTCCTCCGCAACGATCCCGGCATCGGCGGCACTGGCAAGCTCCCGAACCAGCACGGCCGCATTGGCGCGGTCCCGGAATGCACCGAATTGCAGCGAATAATTCCCCGCTGGCGGCCCGATGGATCCCGGTTCAGGCGCAACAGCCGCGCGTGCGTTCCGGACCGGTTCTTCCGGCTTTGCATTCGGGAAAATGATACCCTGTGCAATGCCCGAACCCATTGCGGATGGATCGGTATCAGACGATGCCACCGGCAGATTCGGCAATGGAGGGGTAAAGACGAGAGCCGGTACTGATGGTGTCGGATCCTGTTGCGATGTCTGACCGGTGCCTTCGGCAGCGGCGCGGGCGGATTCCGCCGCCGCAATTTCTGGCGAGGGCGGCGGTAGCAATTCCCGACCGGCCGTCGCACTGGGGACAAGCCCTTCCAAGCGACGCTCCGATTCAATTATCGGTGGCGTCTGTACCGTATCCGCAGGCAGTGTCTCCCCAGCGGCAGGTACGGAGGCAGGTACCGGGGTGGGTACGGTTGTCTGGGCCAGGGATCCGACCCCGGTCTGGATCGCAATTCCGCCGCCCTGATCCTGCTCTCCGAAAATCAGCACTGCCGACAGAAAACCGGTGATGAACACCACGAAGATCGAGAATGCACTGCCCAGAATCAGGGCTGCGACAGAACCAGGCGACAACGAGACTCCTCGCCGGGCCGTATGGGTGATCTTCGGTGCGTCCTCATAGGCATCGGGGCGATAGCTGCGTGGCTGCGGCTCCATATGCTCGAACAGCCTGGCAATGTTCAGGCGCGCATGTTCCGGCCTGCGCCATGTAGACGGTTCTGGGCGGGGCCCCTCCCCCGGATCAACCGCCAATCCGGCACCCGAAAATCCTGCACCCGGGGCTGTATGACTTGCCGTCGAAGGGCCCGATAGCCCGGAGCTTGATGCCCCTCTGCGATCAACCCGCGTGGCACCATAAGGGATTTCCGGACGCACGAAAGGCGCACGCGGATCGGCCTGCGCCGGAAGCCCTATTCGGGGGCCGGTCCTTCCGATCTGTCTGTTGCCGTTTCGCCCGGTCATGGATGACCCTTTGGTTCATGTAAACACAGCATCCCAATATCTTGTGGCCTAAAATGCACACTCTTCCAGATATTGATATCACACCAAGTATTGTAGCACCTGCTGGATTCAAGGATCAAGAAAGGAAATGCAAGAAAAAACAAGTATTTAAGGATCAATATATAGTGTTTGGTTTAACCTGATCCACAGGATAGGCGATACGTAAAATGGCATCAAAAAGAACAAAATAGAGTCGAACTGGACTTGCGAAGACATGCCCCATTTGACCTGTGATTACTTGCAACGGACTGTACGGATTCCTATGCAAGAAGCACAGTTGGCATGGGGACAACGATGCTGCCACCATGGGCGCACATATCCCCGATGCGCGACATCGGCAACCCACCGGCCAACACTGTCGGGGAGCCAAGCGCGACCGTATCGGGCGGCCCGACGCAAACCGCCATGCATCCAGGCCCGATGGCGGGCATGCCACCCACCAGCACGGTCGGGCAGGAGGGGGAGACGACCGGTCCCCCGACATGCGGGATTCCCGGCGGCGTCACCATCGGGCATACATGCATCGCTGTCAGTGTTGCCGCAGGCATTCCCATCGCCGTCTTCCTATTCGATCCTTGACTGTCGGATCTTGTCTCTCAGTCCGCAACAGGCATGGCAATCAGCCGATTGCCATAATCTGCATCAGATGGTGCTTTCCCTACCGCTTCGGAACCAGCGATATGTGAAACACGGTACCGCCTCCTGCATTCGACTCGCACCAGATCGATCCATCATGTCGTTCGGCGATCCGGCGACAGGTGGCAAGACCGATACCGCTTCCCTCTATATCAGAATTCTGATCGACGCGGTGAAACATCTCGAATATCCGCACACGCTGGTCCGCCGGAATACCCCGCCCGTTATCCGCCACGGATATGAGAACCTCGTCCCCATTCTCCGCGACCCTGACGGCGATCCTGGGCTTTTGCTCCCCCCGATACTTAAGCGCATTGGAAACAAGGTTCTGCATAAGCAGCAGCAGCAATCCACGGTCCCCGATCACGCTTGGTGCCGTGTCGGGAAGCGACAGCGTGGCCCCCGCCACCACCAGTTGCCCCGCCATAAGCTTCCGCGTTTCCTCAAATACATCGGTCAGAGGCACCGCTGCGGAAAAGGCGCGATTCTGATCCACCATGGAAAACTGGAACAATCCCTGGATCATGCGATCCATTCGATCAATCCCTTCGACGATATTGTCGATATAGGATGCTTTCTTTGCCGGATCCAGATCCGGCATGCATTGCAGCATCTGGCTGTAACCCTTCACATAGTTGATCGACCCGCGCAGGTCATGCGACAGGCGGGCTGCGAACTGGGCAAGATCGGCATTGCTGCGCTCCAGCGCGACATGATAGCGATGCAACTGTTGCTCGATGCGGAAACGCTCCATCGCCGCGCCGACCGAACGCCGGATCGACGCCGTGGAAAGTTTGTCCTTCGTCAGATAATCCGACGCGCCGAGACGGACGGTATCAGCGGCAATCGCTTCCGAACCGTTCCCGGTAATGACGATGATCGGCGGGCGTATCTTGCCACCAAATCCTTTCAGCTTGCCCAGGATTTCAAGCCCCAAACCGTCCGGTAATCGATAGTCAAGGATCAGACAATCGGGTTCGCCAACCTGACAGGCACCGATAGCCTCCGACCCTGACGCGGCTTCGCGAACGGATGCCGTCATGCCGCCCGTCAGAGTAACCCCTTCCAGGCTTCTGCGGATCAATTCCCGGTCTGCCGGGGAATCGTCCACCACCAAAACATCAAGCATCACCGCCAGGTTTCCTTCATATCGGGGCGTCCCTCAACTGGGCAGTTCCGCGATCTCCCCCCAGAATTTCACCAGTCCGCGCATGGTCTGAACCAGCGCGTCGAAATCCGAAGGCTTCGTCACGTAACTGTTTGCCCCCCCGGCATAGGCTTTCATTATATCACTCTGGGAACGGGAACTAGAAAAAATAATAATCGGAATGTATTGAATCTTCTGATTGCGGATAAGCCTGTCGAGAACGGCAAAGCCATCCATATCGGGCAGGCTGATGTCGAGAAGCACCATATCGGGAAGTATTCCGGCCTCACCATCCGCCTGCGCCTCCAGCGTGGCGACCGCATCCGAACCACAGGTCGATGATTCCAGTACCGTCACCATATCGACGCGATTGAGCGCACGGGACACCGATTCTACGTCGATGGGATTGTCGTCGATCAAAAGCAGGCGAAGTCCCGACATCGTGTTTTCTCCCAACACCACGCATTCCAGAATCCTACTGGTCCTGATCCAGGGTGAAATAAAACACCGAACCACCTCCCTGACGGGCCGACGTCCAGATCAATCCCCCATGCCGCTCGACAATCCGCTTTGCGATGCTGAGGCCGACACCATGGGAATCACTGCTATCCGCATTTCTGTCCAACCGCCGAAAGACGGTAAACACGTCCAGCCATGCCTCCTCCGGAATGCCGATGCCATTATCGGAAACAAAAAAGACAGGTCCGATATCCGGCTTCAACGCGCCCGGCCGATGCGGAACCGGCAAATCCGAAACTGACCTGTACCACCCAACAGACAGGCGCTTGTCCGGTGAATTGTTATACTTAACGCCATTCGAAATCAGATTGAGATAGAGCTGCTGAATCTGGTCCGGATCAACCCGACAGGCGGGCATGGTCGCATCCACCTCAACCACCGCACTCCGGCTGTTAAGGTAACTGCCCAGAGTTTCGACCGCAAGCCCCGCACATTCGGCAAGCCGAATACGACTGGCCGGGTTCCAGTGCCGCCCGCTCTTGGCCAGTCGATACAAGGAATCAATCATTCCCTGCAGGCGAGTCGCCATTTTGCGAATATCGATCAGTCGACTGCGAACATCATCAGGCAGGTCGTCCGGATGATCCTCCATCGCAAATGTCGCATAATGGGATATCCCGCGCAGCGGCTCCTTCAGATCATGCGAAGCGGTATGTGCGAAGGCATCAAGTTCCGTATTGCTGATCTCAAGCTGGCGCGCATATTCGGCCTGCTCCTGCTGCGCACGCTCTCGCATCGCCATTTCCTCGACAAGCTGACGATTCAGTTGGACCAGATCGGCATGGGCCTGTTTGATCGGCGTGACGTCCATCGCCATCCCGCCGACCGCGATCACCTCCCCTACCTCCGACAGGATCGGAAATTTGGTGGTCAGGACAGTCCGTTGCCCAGTCGGCGCATCCACCGCTTCCTCGAAAGAGGCCGGTTCCCCCTTCATCATGACTTCCCGGTCCTTGCGCAGAAAAAAGTCCGCCTTGCTGGCCGGGAAAACATCATGATCGGTGCGCCCGACGACATCATGTCGGGATAGGGCCGATACCTTTTCCCATTCGCCATTGACGATCAGGTACCGGTTGTCGACGCCCTTGACCCAGATCGGCGAACCGGCATTTCCGATGATGGATTCGAGGAAACGAGTCTGCTGGCGAAGTTGCTGGTTAACGATTTCCAGTTCCGCCGTCCGTTCCTCCACCCGTCGCTCCAGTTCGTCCCGTGCCTGCCGCAGGCTGCGGTCTGCCTCACGACGGACCAGGATTTCCGATTCCAGCGCCGCATTCGCTTCACGCAAATCGGCGGGTGATGGCAGGGCCAGAGCCTTAGGCATGATATACCAGATCATGATGGCGGTCAGGACGGAAGCCAAAGCCGTCATTAACTTGACCGTCGCCTGAATGCCATAGATCGGATACCAGGTTGTCACCAGACTGGTGACATGGGTAACCCCACACCAGAAAATGAACAGGATGAACAGATTGGCAATCCAGCGAAACTCGATCTCCGGGCGTTCCTTGATAAAATAGAGGATCGCCAGCGGGATCGAGAAATAGGACAGTGCGATCACCGCATCCGCCCCGACATGCGTGGCAATCAGGCTCGGATCCTCGGCATAGCACACCGCATGGGGCAGATAATGATTCAGGGAGAAAAATGAAAACATCGCAGCACCGATCCGTGCGTTGTTAAATGTCGGTGCAAGACTATCAGCGATCAAATATTAATGAATGCTTAATACTACCGTTATTCCTCTGGCGGATCACCCTTTTCACGGTGGCCGAAACGGGTTTTCTCCAGTTTTGGCCCCACCGGTTCACCGTCCCGGAATTCCTGTCGATTGGACTCTTTCGATTTATGGGTGTATTCCACAACCCAGCCGTCAAGCTTGTCCTGAACAAAGGGACTTTCCTTCAGAACCGTTCCGTTCGGCATGGAATCCACGGCAACCCCGTGCAACTTGCCTTTCACGAAGGTTTCCCGGCGCACGACATTGCCGTCCAGATCATAATACCGCGCCTCACCATGCTTCAGGCCATCCCTGTAAGGTATCCGCGCCATCGGTTTGTTGACAGGCGAATAGGTGGTCAGCCAGCCGTTCTGGATATCGCCCTTGAATTCGATCTCCATCAGGCGGCGGCCCTTTTCATAATAGACCGATATCCCCTCCTTCCGCCCCCAGACGAAAGGAACCGTCTGCTGTATTTCGCCCTGCTCATCGAAGAAAACCGTTTCGCCATGGACATATCCATCAACATAGATGGTGCGCTGCTTCAACAGGCCATTGGCATGGAATTCTGATGGACCGTTCAGGACACCATTGCTGAAATGGTGCCGGGTGCCGACACGTCCCTGATCATATTCGATATATTCACCATGCAACCGTCCCTTTCGATGACTGGAAAGTTGCGTCACTTCCCCATCACGATAGAACCTGTTCTCGCCATGCAGCAGGCCATCCCGGAAATGACCGACCTGCACCAGTTCGCCGTCCTGATAGAACCGGGCTTCGCCATCCAGTTTCCCATTCGCAATGGTATATTCTGAACGGATCAGACCATCCGCATCTCGGTCGATATAGATGCCGTCCTTCGGGCGCGGTCTTGCCTTGACGGGTTTTTCCGGCGCTGTGGGATCGCTCATCGCCGCTGGTCCCTAGTTGATCTTCGCGATGGCGCCCTGCACCACCGCCATGACGCCACCCTTGAAATTGCCGGTCAGCCCACCCTCATAGGTTCCAGTCAGGCCACCCTTGGCATCCAGCGTCATGCCGCCTTCCTGCTTGATGCTCATACCGCCTTTCATGGTCATCGACATCCCGGCCTCGGCCTCTGTCGTCATGCCCGATTTCAGCACCAGCTTCATTCCGGCATCGTCAGTGACGTTCATCCCCCCCTTGTTGGTGATGTTCATGTCCGCCTTGTTATCCATGTTCATACCAGCGGTATTGGCAATATTCTGCCCGGCCGTCGTCTCATGGTTCATGCCCGCATCATTGGTGATGCTCTGCCCGGCGGTCGTATCGATGTTCTTGCCCGCCTTGACGGTGATATTGCCATCCACCTCCACCGTCATGTTGCCGGATACCTTCAGGACATAATCGCCGGTCACAGTATGGGTGAAACCGTCGCCGGTCTTGTGTTCCTGATGGCCATCGACCGTTAGTTTCCGGTCGGTCTTGACGTGATGCGTCTCGTTACCGGTCTGAACATCGAAGAAACGGTTGCCCTTCTCGATTGTGACGGTATCGTCCGAGTCCTTGATCGTCGTCGTGCGCTCGTTCTCGACAACGGAATTCCAGTCCTTCTGGGCATGAAGATAGATTTCCTCCTCACCCGCCAGATCCTCGAAGCGGAATTCGTTGAAGCCATTGCCGCCCTTGGAGGAGTTCGACTTCATTGTCGCCTTGGTCTGGTCATCCGGCAGGGTATAGGGCTGAACCTGCTCACCGTTATAGACACAGCCGGTGATCAGCGGGCGGTCCGGATCCCCTTCCAGGAAGGTCACCACGACCTCCATCCCGATCCGCGGCAGAAACCATGTCCCCCAGCTCTTGCCCGCCCAACCCTGGGCCACGCGGACCCAGCAGGAGGTATTCTCATCCTTTTTGCCCTCGCGGTCCCAATGGAACTGGACCTTTACGCGCCCGAATTCGTCGGTCCAGATTTCCTCTCCCGCCTTGCCAGTGACAACGGCGGTCTGGGTGCCGTGGATGCGCGGGCGGCGAGTCTTGCGGGATGGACGGAAAGCCAGATCCTTCGGAAAGGCGCTGAAGGAATTCTCATAGCGATCCTCATCAGCGCGGATCGAGACCTCGCCCAATACATATTCCGCATTCATCGAGGCCCGCCCGTGCCACATCAACTCGAAACTGTAGCCCGCGATGAAGGGCTTCATGGAAGACCGTCCGTCGAGCGACTTGGAGAGTGCCTCGAATTCCTGCATTCGAATGCTGGCGCGGGTATCGCCGGAGCTCTTCACCATATAGCCGCCGGGATATTCATAGACTTCCATATCCGACCCCGTCCCGTCCCCGTCGGCACTGGTCAGCAATTCGGTGGAGGGCTGCTCGAAATTGTAATCCTCACTGGCATAGTGATCCGTCACCACGCGCTCGCAATAGGCAAGCTGGAGGATCGCATCCTCATCCTCGCGGCCCTGCTGCGCTGTCGGACGATAGGCAGCAACATTGATGCCGGGGCAGAGCGCGTGAGCATCGGCATCGTCAGCAAAGACCAGCGTATGCTTGCCGTCCTCATGGCGATGGAACCAGAAGATCCCCTCATCCTCCATCAACCGGTTCAGGAAGTCATAGACGGTCTCGTTATACTGAACGCAATAAACCCGCGCCTCATAGGCCGAGGTCGTCTCCAGCGCGAAATCGGTAACCCCAATCGCTCCCAGCACCTGTTCGATGATGTCGGTCACCGACATGTCCTGGAAAATCCGGCAATCGACCTTGCGCGTGCCAAGCCAGAATTTGGGCCGGATCACCGCGCGATAGATCCACAGGCGCGGATCGGAATCATGCTGCGAGAAATCCGTCACCAGCCCGTCGATATACCGCACCGTCTCTCCATCAGCGGAGCGGACCGAGACCGTCACCGTCTTGCCGACAATGGCGGTGAAATCAACTTCCGGTTCCTCGGAAAGCATTTCCAATTCGTAGCGGAACAGCCCCGATATCGACTCCACTCCCCGCACCGCCCGCAGGATCAACACATCGTCCCCCAGTGGCGTCGTCACCGAGAGATATCGGTTTTCCTGAGAAAAGCCGAGCGGATCAGCCATGAAAAACGATCCTTGATATTGTGCAGTCAGGCGGGGGTGACGGTGAGGAGATACGACCGGCCGTGCCCCCTCCCCCACTCAAGGGGAGAAGCACTTGAACGGGGCGATATGCAAACACGTTCATTGGAAATCCACCGCAAATCCGGAGCCGTCGAGGGTAACCGTCGCGCGTTCGAAGCCTCGGCCTTCGGCCATACGCGACAATACGGCATCGGCAAGCGTCGGAAGCAGATTTTGCGTCACGACATTATCGATGGCCCGCGCGCCGCTCTCAACCTCACCGGAACGCGCAGCAATGGCTTCTGCAATGGTTGGGTCCAGAACCAGTTCTGCACCGTTGTTCTCGGCAAAGCGTGCCGCGATACGATTCAACTTGAGTTGCACGATGCGTCCGATCTCCTCCTGCCCCAAGGGCAGATAGGGGACTATCACCAGACGCCCGAGAAAAGCTGGTTTGAAGCGCGTCAGCAGATCCGGGCGCACCCTGTCCACCAGCCCCGGAAGAGAGATCGCCGCGTCCCCGAAAGCTGAATCCATAATCGCGCGGTCACCAAGGTTGGAAGTCAGGATGATCACCGTGTTCCTGAAATCAACCTCGATCCCTTCGCCGTCCTCCATCATCCCCTTGTCGAAGACCTGGAAGAACAGTTCCATCACGTCCGGATGTGCCTTCTCGACCTCGTCCAGCAACACGACTGAATAGGGATTGCGCCGCACCGCCTCCGTCAGCACACCGCCCTGGCCATAGCCGACATAGCCCGGTGGCGCACCTTTCAGGCCGGATACGGTATGCGCCTCCTGAAATTCAGACATGTTGATGGTGATCAGGTTCCGCTCACCGCCAAAAAGAAGCTCCGCCAGGGTCAAGGCGGTTTCGGTCTTTCCCACACCACTGGGACCGACGAACAGGAAAACACCGACAGGTTTCCCCGGATCATCCAGCCCGGCGCGATAGGTGCGGATACGCCGCGCGACCACGTCCAGCGCATGATCCTGTCCGACGATGCGCGCCTTCATGCGGGTTTCCAGATCGATCACGCCTTGGATATCGTCGCGCATCATCCGCCCGACCGGGATTCCGGTCCAGCCCGCGACGACGACGGCAACCGCATCGCCATCGACCTCTACCGGCACCATCGGCGCATCACCCTGAACTGCCTTCAGCCTGCTCCGCAGGTCTGCATAGGCCTGTCCCGGCGGCGCACCATCCTGGCGCTGGGCCAGCAAATCCTGCATCTCATCGACAACCGCGCGTTCCTGCTGCCAGCGGGAGTCCAGGTGATCGCGCTCGGATTCCGCCTCGGCCAGATCAACCTCCAGCCTGCCAAGCCGGGCGGCATGGTCGCCCTCCAGGACCCGCTCGCGTCGCAAGATATCGATCTCGACACTCAGCCGTTCAACACGGCGCAACGCCGCCTCAACCTGCGGCGGGCGGTCACCCTGGGCTACCGCAACACGGGCGCAGGCCGTATCCAGCACGCCAATGGCCTTGTCCGGCAACTGCCGTCCGGCGATATAGCGGGCGGACAGTGACACAGCCTCGGCAATGGCCTCGTCCAGGATGCGGACCTTGTGATGCTCCTCCAGCCGCCTTGCGAGGCCGCGCACCATGGCAACCGCCCGCTCCGGGTCCGGCTCATCCACCTTCACCACCTGAAAACGACGGGCCAGCGCCGGATCCTTCTCGATGTATTTCTTATATTCAGCCCATGTCGTCGCCGCGACGGTGCGCAATTCACCCCGCGCCAAAGCGGGTTTCAGCAGGTTCGCCGCATCCCCCTGCCCGGCCGCACCGCCCGCCCCGATCAGCGTATGCGCCTCGTCGATGAACAGAATGATGGGCCTGGGAGAGGACTTCACCGCATCGATCACGGATTTCAGCCGTTCCTCGAACTGCCCCTTCATGGAGGCCCCGGCCTGTAACAAGGCCAGATCCAGCACCCGCAGGTCGACCTCCCGCAGCGGTACCGGCACATCGCCGTCGGCGATCCGCTGCGCAAGCCCTTCGACCACCGCCGTCTTTCCGACCCCAGCCTCCCCAGTCAGGATCGGGTTGTTCTGGCGTCGGCGCATCAGGATATCGATCATCTGGCGGATTTCACCATCACGCCCGACGATGGGATCGATGGCCCCGACCAGCGCCTGATCGGTCAGGGAGACGGTGTACTGATCCAGCGCCTCCTGCTGCGCGCCCGCCGCCTTCTCCTGTGATACATCCGCCTCCGTCGGCGCACCGGCCTTGACCATCTTCTGCTCTTTGCGGCGTTCTCGGGCGACCTGAGCATCGGCCTTGCTGGCCTCGATGGCGCTCGGCATCGATTCCGGGGACTGGCGCAGGATTTCCGACCAACTGTCGCGCAGTCCATCACGCGGGATGGACCTCAGAGCCGGTGCGCCTTCGATGAGCGGTGCCCTGATCGACTCCGTATCCAGCGCCGCCTGCAACAGAGCGGCAGAGCGGGTGGCATTCTGTCCCAAGGTCAGGGATGAAAAGACCCAGGCTTCCTGCAACAGATCGGCGATCTGGGGCGACAAAGCGGGGGTGCGGGTATTGCCGCGCCGGAAGCTGTCAACGGCGGCCTGCAAATCCACCATCAGATCGGACACATTCACACCGAAGGCCTTCAGCCCCTGCACCGCATCGGTATCGGCCTGACCCAGCAATTTCAGCAGGACGTGCTCAACCTCGACATTGAAATTGGTCTGCTGCACACAGAGTTGCGCCGCGCCTTCCAGCGCCTTCTTGCAGGCCGGGTTGAGTTTCCCCACCAGCGTTTTCATGTCCAACTGCATGCGCCCGGCACTCCTCTCCGATCAGAGACCAGACTCCGCGACGATTCGAGGCGCGATGCAAGGGAGGCGGTATCTCAAACCTCCGCTGGAGCGAGGCTGGTTCCGTCAAAGAAACGGGTATAGCGGAACGGGGTCGGATCGACGCAGGGGGCATCTCCGGTAACCATCTGCGCCGCCAGCTTGCCCGCCCCAGGCCCGATCCCGAAACCATGTCCCGAGAAGCCGGAGGCCAGTGTCAGGCCCGGCAGCGCCTCTATCGGTGCGATGCAGGGCACGGCATCGGGGGTGACATCGATCATGCCCGCCCAGTATTCCTCCACCGTCAAATCTTTCAAAACCGGAAAGCGCTGCTTGAACGCGGCCAGTCCCGTGTCGAGGATGCGCCGATCTGCGGGGGGATCGAGAACGCGGTTGCGCTCAAACGGGCTTTCCGCGTCCAGCGCCCATTTCGTGTCCTGAAACAGTTCCTGGAAGAATGCGCCGTCCAGCGTCAGTTTCACCGTATCCCGTTCGGCCATGAAGGAATGCCAGAACTTGCCCATCCAGCGAAACGCGTCGGGCACCATGTGGAAGGTTGAATCGAAGCCGCGCGACAAGGTGTATTTGCCATCGTTGCGCCGCCGGATTGCAAAATCGGGGGTGGAGAGGCCCCCCGGTGTTACTTCCGGCCCCTCGCTGGTGCGCAGAACGGAGGACCGCACCTTCAACTGCGGGAATTCAATGCCGTGACGCTTCAAGAACAGCGAAGACCAAGCACCGCCTGCCAGCAGCACCGCATCGCAGGCAATCGTCCCCTTTTCCGTCACCACGGCGGAAACCCGCCCGCCCGTCGTCTCCAGCCCGCGCACGGCACAGTTGGTCAGCAGGCTCATCCCCTCGCGCTGGGCCGCGGTCGCGATGGCGGGGGCCGCCCTGGAAGGTTCCGCACGTCCGTCGCTTGCTGTCCACAGCGCCCCCGGATAGTTCATATCATAGCCTGGCAACAGGTCACGCAAACCCTGCTGACCGACGGTGCGGGTATCAAGCTGATACTGCTTGGCGACCTCGACCCAGCGTTCGTAGGTTGCCATCTGCGCCTCGTCCTTGGCGACATAGATGATGCCCGCCTGGGCGAACCCCGTCTCCGCCCCGATATCCTTGTCCAGACCGCGCCAGAGGCGGAGAGCCTCCAGGATCAGGGGAATTTCCTTCGGATCGCGGCCCTGCTGGCGGCAATAGCCCCAGTTGCGCGACGACTGCTCTCCCCCGACAACGCCCTTTTCGCAGAGGGCAACGCTGAGCCCCTTCCGGACCAGCGACCATGCGGCACAGACACCAATGATCCCGGCCCCGATGATGACAACATCAACCTGTTTCGGAACGGTCTGGGAGGGGGTGGTCGGATCGACGGGTGGCGACATGATGGGTTCTCCAGTGCTGTGCAGGCACGATAGATCGGAGTCGTTCGCACCTGCAACACCCGGATTCATGAAAGCAGGAGGCTTTTCAACCGGCCCTTAGATCATCTCGACAGCATGATGACCGCGCACCCGCAGCACCACCTGTGAATCGGCTCCCACCGCCCCTTCGGCACGCAACCAGCTTGTCCAGCCCAGGCGCAGATCCTGCCCCAGACGACTCTCCGGGACCGCATCGGGCCGGGCGATCAGGCGAACATGGAAATTGTATTCCGGCGAAATGTAGAACATCACCATGGCCAGCAATGGCGAGCGACGCGAACCACCGGGAAGGAAACTCACAAATGTTTCCCGATCTAGCGGGCCGATCTGTAGCTCCACCCCCGACTGCTGATCCCAGAACCGGGTCCCCAGAAAGGCGGACTGTCCCAGGGCGTTGTTGCGCCCGCTCAAACCGCCCGCGCGTCCGCCGATCAGGGTTTCCTGCCCCGCCTCCAAGGCCACCCATTCGCCAATGAACTGCTGCACCTTTACCGGCAACCCGTAATAATCCGCGACCATGCATTCCAGCCCGACCGCACTGCGAGGGCGGTGGGCCAGCAATCCCGCATAGCGCAGCAGGGAACGATCACTGACCGACATCCGCTCCTCCAGCCCGTCGGTGCCGATACCGATGAAGCTGCGCAGGAAGGAGGCAATCAGTGTCTTGTGCGGCGGTCTGGTATCCAGGCCGATGCGATGCGCCTTACGCACCCGCACCATCAATGAGGCAAGTCGATGATTGAATATATCGAGAAACGCGCGCCAGGCGGTATCCTTTTTCGCAACCCGCCGGATCAGCCGTTCGGTGAAGGGGCGCGGCAGCGGTCCCATCGCACCGGCCAGCCCCATGAACCGGATTGTCATGTCATCCGGTCCGCCGTCTTCCTTCGGCAGATAGCTCTTGATCGAACTGGGAGGAAAGGCGAGCGAGGGATCGGCCTCGAACCGCACCGCCTCCTTGCGCGGATCGGCCCCTTCGCCGATTGCCACAGCCTTGCTGTCGGGATCCACGCCGACACCGCGCGCCAATTCCACCAGCCGCACCGCCTGATAGAAATCGAAGCGGTAGGGCCGGTTGCGCAACTCCTCGATCAGAGGAGGGACTGTTCGCCGGCTCTTGGCGGCCATTGCTTCCATACCCCCTCTCGCTGGGCGGAGCGCACGGTCAACTGCGAGAAGGAATTGACCGAGGCATAGAGACCGAGAAACCGGTCGAGGACCGAGGCAAGAAGGATCGCACTGGACCCGACATAGGCACGCTCATCCATCGTCAGCGTGACATCAACGCCACGGGCAAATCCGCGCCAGGCCTCATCACCGATCCGGGCAACGGCGCGGCGACATTCCATCTGGACGATGCCGTTGATCTGCTGTTCCGTTCCCGGCGCACGGTCATTGGTATAGAGCCGAAGTATCTCCCGCAGCGCCGGCAACGAGCCTTCAAACTGACTGAGCGACAGATAATTGAGCGACAGATGCGATACCAGACGCCACAGGGTCTCGCCCCCGATGGGCGGTTCAACCTGGGGTGTCGGCTTGTAAAGCGTGACGATCCCCGACACAGGGGCCGCTGTTTCCGTCTGCAGGATCGAGCCCGCCCGCAACTGTTCGGCCAGTCCGCGATTGGTGCAAAGGGTATGCGCGAACAGCGTCGTCGTCGCGGGTTTGGACGGACGGTAATCCAGATCGACGAAACTCAGATAGATATCCGTCCCCGGAATATCCGCCTGCGCCGTCATATCCCGTCTGGCATACCAGAAGGCCCGCGCATCACGACTGTGGGCCGCATGGTTGAAGGAGAAGAACGGCTCCACCCTGAAGGCATCCGCCTGTTCCTGGTTACTGGCCGTGACGGATTTGATCGAGTGAATTTCCGTCGTCAACTCCCGGCGGCGATCCCCTACCAGCCGATACTCCGTCTCCCGCCCGTCGATTCGGATCGGCTCCGATGTCTTGCCGAACAGATTGACGATGGGCGTCGTGAAAAGCTGGAAATTCTGCGGCTCCACACTGACGCTGCGGGGGGGCGACCCGTCCAGAAGGATCAGGATATCGAGCATCTGGTCCGCTTTTGCGGCGGCCAGTCCTTCGATATCGAAATACAGGAACTTTTCGGAGAAGGTGAAGTATTCCCGCAGCAGGTGATAGGCGGGCTGACCATGGGCGGGAACTTCTATCACCGCTTCGTCCCGCTCAAACCCGACCGGACGGATTGCAGAGGCAGGGCGCACCACTGGCCCTTTGGTCGAACCATCCGCCAGCAGCGCGATGCCCTTCGCATTGACGAAGAGAAGCTCATACAGGTTATCGGCCAGCACACGATCAGCCTGGATATGGAACCGCAGGCTGTCCATCCCCAACTCACGCAGTGAATCGGCGTCTGCCCGAATGCGCAGCCGCAACACCGCATTCACATCAACGCGGGAATCCAGAAAATCATAGCGGTCGGTCGATTCTATCGCAGCCTCGACCACCGAGACCGGCCAGAGGGTCACAGGATAGCTGGTGCGGAAACGACAGGTCATGCCATTGGGTGCCGTCGCGTAAAGTTCAGTCCCCTTGCTGATCGGATAGCCGCCGGTCAGCTTTCCCCGCAGGCTGTCCACCTCAAACCGCGCGATGGTCATAGAGGGGATCGGATCAACGAATTGCGGATAGAGAATTCCCAGCAGTGCCTGTGGGATCAGCGGGAATTCCGCATCGATATTCTGCTGAATGCGCCCTGTCAGAAAGGCAAAGCTCTCGATCAGCCGCTCGACATGGGGATCCGGTGATTCCGCCCCGCCGAATTCCAGTCGCCCCGCGATCTTCGGATAGGTTTCCGCAAAGGCCTGCCCCATACGGCGCAGGTATCCCAGTTCCCGTTGATAATGCCCCAGCAGCGCGTCGCGCGAATTCCGTGCCATGCCTGCCTACATCCCCTCGTCGAGGCTGTTGCCATCGATCCGCAGCGGAAAGGAAACCGGCTCAATCATGGTACCGAAGCGGAGCCCCCCCTCGATCCGCAGATCCAGGCGCTTGGTTTCCTTCTGTATCCCCTCCACAACGACATTCACCTGTGTCATGCGCGGCTCATAGGCCGCGATGGTGCGCGCGACATGACGGGCGACCTTGGCACGGTCCTGGGGGTTGTTGGTATAGAGATGGGACAGATCAATCAGTCCATAGTCGGGAACGCCCCGGCTTTCATAATCGATTTCTGACTCGCCCCAGCCGCAGCGCGTGTTCAGGACCGTATGGATTTCCTGACGTACGGATTCCGCAAGCCCGTCGAGATCCAGATAACGGCGTGGAACAGGTTCGTTCGGAACCCCCGGATCATCGTCGATCAGACGATCAAAAAGCGGTGCCGCCGCCCCCTTTTTCGTGCGGAGGGATCGCATGCTCTCCCCCTTTCCCGCGACTAACGGACGAAGAGATCGTGTGCCAGGACACGTTGGATGAAATCCGGATCGGACAGTCCCGGAATATAGATATGATATCCGACACTTGGCCGCTTGATGCTGGTCTGGCCGGTATTCAGAATATTTCCCCGGGCCTTGGCCGACGTGCCGCCACGCCCGATCTGGTTGATCGGACCGAAGAACCCCCAGGTCGGCAGCCGCAGCTTGCCGACGACGGCAAACCGACCCCCAGGCCGATAACCGCTATAGGCGGACATCGCCCGGAACAGTTCAACCTTGGAAAGCCGCTGTGATGCCGCCAGTTCCAGCCTTCCGGCATAGCCTGGATCACCCAGATACGGCTTGTAGGGCGACCAGAAAACCGGACAATCGGATTGTCCGGAACTGGACAGGACGCGACGCTGGTTCAGCGTGAAAAGAAGCGTTCCCGGCTCCAGCCTGACCCGCTTCATCCGGGCACCCTTGAAGGTCCGTTTCACGGCCTCGGGGACACCGGCCCATTGCAGATCTGCGTTCAACTCTGCGGCCATTACCGTATCCTATCCGCGTCGGAACGCGCCCGGCCCGCCTTAGGCGTCGCCGCCCTTGTTGACCGTGACATCCCATTCGGCGGCGATCGAGCCCGGCTCGGAAACCGACTCGGACTGGACCTTCACTTCCCATTTGATCTTGGTGTAGTTCAGGCTGACCGTCTCGACCGGCGTATCGTCACCACCACCGGAAATCGACACATTCGCGACCATCACGTTTTCAAAGATATAGATGACTTCCGGCGTATGCGCCTTCTCGCCTGCCGTGCGCAGGACTGTGAAGGTCACCTGGCCCAGATTGGCACCGATGCAGCATTTGTAGTTCAGCAGCGGCGTAGATTTGTCAGCATATTTGGTAATGGTGAAATCGCTATGTTCAACCCGCCCGCGGGAGCGCCCGACATTCGAGACATCCGTGTGGAGATGGTTGTGAACGGAATGGGCATAGGCCAGACAGATGATCTGGTCTTCATAGCCATCGAGGGTGCATTCACCGTCGATTCCGTCGATTTTCATGACCAGTACGTCCATTGCGCCTTATCCTTTTATCATCCGATACGTCGTTGCGCCCCGCCGATCATCGACGCCGGAGCCCCAAGTCATGGCTGTCAGGCGGCAGGCGGCGGCAGTTCGGCCACCAGGCGCACCGATGCCGTCAGTTCTTCCAGCTGGAAATGCGGCTTCAGGAAGACCGTCGCATTATAGCAGCCGGGCTTGCCGGGGATTTCCCTGACGTCGATGCGAGCTTCCCGCAGCGGGAAACGGGCTTTGGTGTTCTGGGGCGCGTCATCCGTCAGCAGCACGTAATTCGCGATCCAGGTATTGAGGTATTCCTCGACATTCGCAGCGGTCAGGAAACTGCCCACCTTGTCGCGCATGATCGCCTTCATGTAATGGGCGAAGCGGGAAGCGGCGAGGATATAGGGCAGCCGCGCCGAAAGGGCCGCATTCGCATTGGCTGAGTCGAGATTGTACTTCTTCGGCTTCTGGGCCGTCTGCGCACCGAAGAAGGCCGCGTAATCGGTCCCCTTGCAATGGCAGAGCGAAATGAACCCGAGATCGGACAATTCCTTTTCCCGCCGGTCGGTGATGGCGATCTCCGTCGGGCATTTCAGCGCGATATCACCCTCATCGGTCTTGAAAGTATGGGTCGGCAGGCCTTTCACGACGCCACCGCCCTCGACACCGCGAATGGCGGCGGTCCACCCATACAGCGAGAAGGCGTTCGTGATGCGCTGCGCCATCGCCCAGGCCGCACTGCCCCAGAGGTATTTCGAATGATCGCGACCATCGACATCCTCGACGAAATCAATCCCCTCCACCGGCACGGTATTCGGGCCATAGGGAAGGCGCATCAGCGTATGCGGCAGGGTCAGCACCATATAGCGGCTGTCCTCGCTGTCGCGGAAACTGCGCCATTTGATCATCTCGGCGCTTTCGAAAATCTTCGCCAGATCGCGCGGCGTCCCCAGTTCGGTGAAGCTGTCCATATCGAACATACGCGGTGATGCGGAGGCGATCATCGGGGCGTGTGCAGCCGCAGCCACCTCCGCCAGCTTCGCCATCAGCGCAAATTGCTGTGGATGGCGACCGAATTCGTAATCCACCATCAGGCAGCTATAGGGATGCCCGCCGAAAGTGCCGTATTCCTCTTCGTAAATCATCTTGAACAGAGCGGACTGATCAAACTCGACCGCCTTTTCCAGATCGGCCAACACATCCTTGGAAGAAGCATTCAGAACCCGGAGCTTCAACTGCGTCCCGGTTTCGGTGTTCATCACCAGATAGTGCAGGCCGCGCCAGCTTGCCTCCAGCTTCTGGAAGTCGGAATTGTGCATGACCTCGTTCAACTGCTCGGAGATCAGCGCATCGATTTCGGCGATCTTCTGGTTGATCGAGGCGACGGTGTCACTGGACACGTCCGTGCCGGATTCCACGACCGAGTCGATGAATTCGCCGATCAGATCCTGGGCATAGGCCTTCTGGCCCTCATCCCGCGCCAGTTTGCCCTCGACCATGATCTGTTCGAGTGCGTTGAGTTCCTGGGTTTCGTCCGCCATCCTGCTTCCCCTTTATTGGGCCCTTTTCAGGTTTCCCCAACGATCCCGGATCTGGCCGGGTCCGAGATTACCAATCGGCCAGAGCCGATATCCGTCCTATTCGCCCTTGGAATCCGCCAGCAGTTTCTTCACTTCCGCCTGCTTGTCGGCATCCGCAACCATGTCGCGCAGCAGCGCCTCCAGGTCATCGTTGCCATCCAGCTTGGTCAGCAGGTCACTCAACCGCTGACGCGCATCGAACAGCTTGCGCAAAGGCTCGATCTGCTTGACGACCTGAACCGGCTCGAAATCTTCCAGAGAGCGGAAGTTGAGTTCAACATTCATCTTGCCGCCGTCTTCGCTGTCTTCCCCGGCCATCTTGTTATCGACCTGAAAGGCAAGACGCGGCTTGATGCTGGCCAGGATGTCGTTGAAATTATCGCGATCGATCTCGACGAATTTCCGATCCTTCATCTTTGGCAGCGGATCAACCGGCTTTCCGGATAGATCGGCCAGGATCCCCATGACAAAGGGCAGTTCCTTCATCTGGATCGCATTGCCGATCTCCACATCATAGGTGATCTGGACACGCGGCGGGCGAACCCGGCTGATCTTATGCTGGATACTATCGGACATCGATGCCCCCCTTCATATGGCCGCCCGCCTCCCTGATCGAGGGAGCATCAGACGCAACCATGTAACGACCCCAACCCCGGAGGGCTGCCAATTCTTCAGACGGTGGCCGCGCGCCAGCCCTTTCAAGGCTGATTCGCACCAAGCAACAGTGATTCGCAAGACAAGGTAAATGAAAGTCGGTTACTATTGCAAGAGTTTCCATGCATGCCGGTTTTTACAAATTGCGTTACTTATTTTGCCTTGTGAGCACCTTAGAGGATTACCGAAATACCAAAATGCTATTTATTTCTGCTTATTTTGAATCGCAACATATTGATAACATAATATAATTTCAAATCCTGACAGACAGGTCAATTTATGGTTAAACTACGGTCCTGACTGAAAAACTGGGAAAAGGCATAATCCGCCCATGAGCAACGATCTGATTGAAATGATCGGAAATGACAGTCCGGCAGGCCATATCCGCCTCCGGCTCGACCTGGAACTGCCCCATGAACAGGCGATGCAGATACTGCAGATCGTGCAGGCATTCAAGGATCGCCGACAGAAGGAGATAAAGGCCCGGGAACGCCAGGAAAAGGCAGAACGCGAAAAGGCTGAAGCCGCCGCCCGCAAGGCCGCGAAGTCTGAAGCCGAGAAAGCGAAGAAAACCGAATCCGCGAAAACGGATGGAACGGGTTCCAGCCAATAGGCTCCACACCCAATCTCCCCTATCGACATCTATCTGAAAGCGACACCGATGGCTGACAAGATCCTGGAATTCAATGGCAGCGACACACTTCCCGCGCTGATGAAAGTCAATATCCAGATGGAAATGCCCTATGAACTGGCAATCAAAATACTGGACCTGATCCAGAAGAACATGCCGGAATCCCCAACTGAACCGACGGAAACCAAGCCGGAATAGTTCTATTGACTGGATATCGCAGAAGCTGATCCGATAATATCCTCATAGAGATCCGGGCGACGGTCGTGGAGATGGGTATCGGAACCTCTGGCGATGGCGGTTTGTGGCAGGTCTGCATAAAGCGTTTGCACGCCTTGCGCCCGCACGACGTCTTCACCGGCTGGATCGCAGAGGCATGATAATCCGCAATAGTCGAACGCCCCTTCCCGCCCCAGATAGTTCACATAGGCGACATGGACGCCGTTTTCCTGCGCTCGCGCCGGAACCAGCCGTGTGCATACGCTCTCAAAGGGTCGCATGTTCGCCGTCGGTACCAGCACCAGATCAGCGCCTCTGAGGACCAGTGCCCGGACAAGTTCCGGAAACTCGACATCGTAGCAGATCGCTAGCCCCAGCTTCCAGCCGCCGATCTCGACTATCTCCGACAATGTGCGACCTGGAGAGAATTGGCGGCGATCCACCGGCCCGAACAGGTGGGTCTTGTGATAGACCGTCCGTATCCCGCCCGTCGCGTCGATCAGGAACGCGGCATTGTAGACAACCTCCTCCACCATCTCCGGTGCACCGACCACCAATGCCAGGCCATGACGGGAGGCGATATCCGACAGGACAGCAACATCCATTTGGCGGGCAGCCTCCCGCACGGCATCGGCACCGATATTGTAGCCGGTCATAAACATTTCCGGCGTGACCAGAATATCCACCCCCGCTGCCTTTGCCCGTGCCGCCTCGACTTCCAGCAAGGCCAGTGCCTCCGCGATGCCAGATTGCGGTTCAGTCTGCATCAGGGCGAGACGCATCCCATTTCCTCCTTCAAAAGGCGGTGCTCAGCCATACGATCATAGGCAGGACGACAGGCCGATGCGACCGCCTGCAACCGAGGCGGAAGCACGATCTCTTTCTTATCATAGGGACGGAATCCGGTCGAACGCTCAACCGCCTGATACCAGACTGCGGCCCAGATACCGTCACTCTCCCGTTGCCCGGCGGGCCAGGACAGCATCGCAGGGTCGAAGGGAATGCCAATTGCCTGGCAGAGTGCGGTCAGCGCCCGATGCGGATCGCGCAGCACGTCGGCGGCATCGAGGACTGGAGGGATACACCCGATCTGCTCCCGCACCTGCTCGAACAGTTCCCATTGCCGCTCGAAACCGAAATCTGCGGCAACCGCGTCCTCCCGCTTCGCCGCATAGGAGGCAACCATTTCCTCCGGCTCGCGGATCAGGAAGCAATGCACCATCCGGTCGGACCAGGACAGATCATCACCGGGCAGCATGTGCTGACTCATATGCTTCTGATACCAGACCGGCGCACCGCCCGGTGCCGCCCCCTGCAAGGCAGCGGCGACGGATTCGAATTCACATTCCATATCCGCCATGATTTCCACCGCCATCGGATGATTCAATCCGGTGCGGGTCAGGTAGCTGCCATAAAACGGCTCATCGCTGACGGCACAATCGGCCCTGTTCTCGAAACTGCGCATCATCGCGGTTGAGATGTTGCGTGGCCCGGACCACATCGCGATGCGGATTGGATCGCTCATACCGGGATATCCTTCATACTGGGACATTCAAAGGCGGACAGTTGCGCTCCACCAGATCATGATAGCCCTGCCGCAGTCGCAGCGTAACCGGTCCCGGCACATCCGTGCCGATAATGCGCCCATCTACTTCCCGCACCGGAATCAGCCCAGCAAACGTACCGGTCACGAAGGCCTCGTCGGCGGAATAGACTTTTGTCAGCGGAAAAGTCGTCTCCCGCGCGGGAAAACCAAGTTCGGCGGCAACCCGTAAAACATTGCCCCGCGTGATCCCGCCGAGGCAATAGAGGCCGGAGGATGTCAGCACCTCACCGTCCCGGACAATGAAGAAATGCGTTGAATTACAGGTCGCCACGAAGCCCTGCGGATCGAGCATCAGCGCCTCGTCCGCACCTGCCTTCTCGGCCTGTATGCAAGCGGCGATGCAGTTCAGCTTGCTGAGAGAATTCCAGGACGGATCCTGCACATCAGGCGCACCGCGATGGATATGGACGGTATGGAGACGAAGCCCGGTTCGCAGCACGGCCGGATCGGGCATCTTGTATTCTGGGATGATCACCACCGTCGCCGGACCAATATTGGCGCGCGGGCTCTGATAGGGTGTCGATTTCATGCCCCGCGACACGACCAGACGGATGTGTACACCGCTTCGCATACCATTGGCGCGGCACGTTTCCAGGATCGCATCATGCATAGCATCCGCTGTCATGCCGATATCCAGGTCGATGGCCTTTGCGCCCTCATAGAGCCGCTTCAGATGCCTGTCGATGAAGGCCAGACGGCCATTGTGCAGACGGATCCCTTCCCAGACACCGTCGCCCAGCAGGAATCCTGAATCGAAGACAGAAATCACCGCCTCTACACGGGGTACGATCCGTCCGCGAACATATATCTGCACGGTCTCATTGCGCGGGTCGGCACCATGGGCATGGCTGCCTGTTTCCATCGATGCAGCCATGATGACGCCCCCTTTTCGCATCGCGTATTTCTGGCTAGTGTCGCCACAGCCTGATCATTCACTGCATCCTATTGCTCTGTGAGACTGTCCGCAACATGACCGATCCCAACTTTGCAACTCCCGGTGAAAGCCTGCTTGTCGTAGGGGCCGGAGCCATCGGTTGCGCCGCCGCCCTGTCCTTTGCCCGCCAGGGCTTCAGGGTGACAGTGATTGATCGCGGGGGGCCGGGTTCCGGTGCCAGTCACGGCAATGCGGGCGGTATTGTGCCCTCCGCCTCGCCCCTCACCCAGCCGGGACTGCCGCTGAAAGTACCGGGCATGCTGCTGGACAGGAACGGGCCGCTGACGATCCACCCCCTTGAACTGATCCGCGCCCTGCCCTGGTTCCTGCGGTTTCTGTCCGAATGCACAACGCAGCGGGCAGAGGCGAATTCCATCGCGCTCTATGCGCTGTCCGGTGCCGCACCCGATGCCTGGAAGGCGCTGGTGCGGGGAACCACCGGCAGTTCTCTGCTGCGCGATGTCGGCTGGCTGAAAGTCTATTCCAGTGAGGCCGCCTTTCAGCACCATGCCTCGGAGCGAGGTTTTCTGGAGCGGCGAAATGCCCCTTTCGACATCCTGACCCAGGATGAACTGCGCCAGTTGGAACCCAATCTCGCGCCGATCTTCCTGCGCGGGATGCTGCAACCGGACGGGTTGTTCGTGCTCAACCCCCGCCGACTTGTCGAGACCGTTGCGGCGGAAGCCCAGGCGCTCGGCGCCGTCTTCCTGAAGGAAACCGTGACGGATATCCATATCGATCCTGACAGTTTTCCGGTCGTGAAAACCGATCTGGCGGACCATCGCGCGGATCGGGTCATGATCTGTGCCGGAGCTTTTTCCCGAAAATTTGCAAAACAACTGGGCGCAGCACCGCTTCTGGAACCGGAGCGGGGCTATCACGCCATGTTCGACAGGCCGGAGCGCAGTCTGTCCCGTCCCGCCTTCTGGGTTGACAACAGCATGGTGCTCTGTCCGATGGAACAGGGGATGCGGCTGACAACCCAATCCGAATTCGGTGGTCTGGATCGCGGCCCGAGCTTTACCCGTCTCAACCGCCTGATCCCTAAAGCAGGCGAAATGCTGCCCGGCCTGGATATATCCGTGCGCGAACGCTGGATGGGGCACCGCCCCTCGACGCCGGATTCCCTACCTGTCATCGGCCCGGCACCGTTGACTCCCCGTGCCTTCTTCAATTTTGGTCACAATCATCTGGGCCTGACACTGGCCGCGATTTCCGCTCAGGTGGCGTTCAAAATCTGGTCAGGAGCCGATATAGCGCCCGAAGTGCCGATCACAGCCTATCGCGCTCAGAGATAGACCCTGCGAAGATTGAAAACTCGACATCCTATTGAAATGGAATATGTTTTCCGATGTGTCACTACCGTGAAGAATTGAGGACACCGGCATTTAGTAACTTTCTGTTTAGGAATTTCGGATAGTGTATCGCTTTCCGGTCCGCACGATGGTGATACTTGATGCCAATTCCTGACACGAAACTTCGCAGTGATGCATTCCTCGAAGCCATCGGCCGGGCCGCGACCTTCGCCTTCCAACCCATCGTCAACATCCATACCGGCCAGTGCATGGGCTTTGAGGCCCTGCTGCGCAATGTCGACAAGCTGGGTTTCAGCGGCATCCCGGATTTCTTCGACTATGCGTGGAGTGCGGGGATCCTGCATCGGGTCGATATGGTCCTGCGTCAGATCGCAATTTCCCAATTCGCGCGCAGCGAGGCTTGCAAGGGCGCGAAACTCTTCTTCAACATCGATGGGCGGATTTTCGAAAGTCAGGACTATCATCCGCACCAGACGGTGAAGATTTTACAGCATTTCAGGATGCCGCCGGAAAATCTGGTGTTGGAACTGTCAGAGAAATACAACAACGCCTCGGCCAAGCACCTGACCGAAACCTTGCAGATCTGCCGGGAACACAATTACCAGCTGGCCATTGACGATTTCGGGCGCGGATTTTCCGAAATGCAGATGCTCTATGAGCATCAGCCCGACTTCATCAAGATCGACCGGTTTTTCATCAATGGCCTGGCGGATGATTCCAAGAAACGGCTTTTCGTCTCCTCCATCGTTAGCCTGGCCCATGTCCTGGGCGTCACCGTGATTGCCGAGGGCGTCGAGACCGAACGTGAATTCCTAGCCTGCAAGGGCATCGGCTGTGATCTGGTACAGGGATTCTTCGTTGCCCGTCCGACGGTGGAACATTCCAGCCTGCAAGCGGTTTACGGGATCGTTGCCGAAACCAATGCCCGTGACCGCAGACGCCGCGATACAGACGAGTTCCTGATCCGAGATTTCATCGAACCCCTGCAATCACTTTCAATCGACCATGATATGGGCGCGGTTTTCGAAGCCTTTCGGGTATACAAGCGCCAAAGCCTTTTCCCGGTCCTGGGGACGAATGACACGCCCATCGGTCTGGTGCGCGAAGGCGACCTGAAAGATTTCATCTATCTGCAATACGGGCGCGATCTGTTGCAGAACCGGGCCTTGGGGCGCAGCCTGAAGGACTTCATCACGCGCTGTCCGATCATCGACATCAATACCGAGGCGGAAAAGATCCTGGAGACCTATGCCATCGGCCATTATACGGATGGCGTATTGATCACAGAGGACTTCCGCTATGTCGGGTTCCTGTCCGCCGATGCATTGCTGCGTATCCTGAACGAGAAAAACCTGAACATCGCCCGTGACCAGAACCCACTGACCAAACTTCCGGGCAACAATTCCGTCATCGACTTTCTGACGGCAGGCCTGGAGGATGGCGAGACCGAGTGGTCCTTCGTCTATTTTGATTTCAATGACTTCAAGCCCTTCAATGATACATACGGATTCCGCCAGGGCGACCGGGCCATCACGCTGTTTGCCGATCTTATGCGTGAGGAATGCCAGGGGCATCAAGCCTTTCTGGGCCATATCGGCGGCGACGATTTCTTTGCCGGGTTCAGGAATGCGAGACCGAAGGACATCCTTCCGACTATCAACCGACTGCTTGCGAGATTCAGTGGGGATGTAGAAAGCTTCTACACGCAGGAGCACCGTCAGGCGCGGGGTATCGAAGCCAAGGACCGTCAGGGCAATCGGCGACACTTCAATCTGCTGTCCTGCAGCGCCACCATTCTGTCCCTGTCCCCAGGCACGCGTCGTATCGAAACCGATATCCTGATGGAAGCAATTTCAGCAGGAAAGAAATCCGCCAAGCTGTCCCCCGACCTGATCCATGTCCAAACCCTGGACCGGGCTGAAAATGTCGTGAAGCTACGGGTTTGATCGGGTTTTCAGCGCCGCAGCCGTCAGATCGGCCAGACGGAGCTTTTGCATGCCTGCCTTGTCGAAATTTTCTGGCGAAAGCCATGCCGTATAGGCATTCCGTAATGCAGGCCATTCGTGATCCATTGCGGCAAACCACGCCGTATCGCGATTGCGTCCCTTGCTGAGCATATGCTGCCTGAAAATACCCTCATAGGTGAAACCAAGCCGACGGGCCGCCGCCATCGACGGGGCATTCAGGGAATTGCATTTCCACTCATATCGCCGATAGCCAAGATCGTCGAATACATGCGCCATCATCAGATAGAGCGCCTCCGTCGCCATGACCGTGCGCTGCATCAAGGGTGAAAAATGAATGTGCCCGACCTCAATCCCCGAACTGGCGGGATCGATGCGAAGATAGCTTGCCACACCGACGGCACGATCCGTTTGCTGATCGATGACGGCATAGAACAGCGGGTCGTCGCCAAGACAGGTTGAAGACATCCATGCCTGATATGCCAAAAATGTCTCAAACGGACCATAAGATAGATAGGTCCAGTTCCTGCCATCCGGAGCCTCCCGGTTCGCCTCAAACAAGGCCGCCGCATGCTCCTCCACGGAAAGCCGCACGAGGCGACAGGTCCGGCCAGCCAGCGGGACACCCTGCGGTCGCGGTGGTACGATGAAATCAGGAACCGGGCGACCGACAGGCTGCCCGAATTCATTTTCCCAATTTCCATTTTCAGGATTCGACATGCACGTTCCCTTCACACGATCCAAGTTACCCGACGTGCTATATCGGGAATTGGACCGAATGAAAGAGCCACTAAGATTTTACGATGGGAGCCAAGACGCTGCGAGCGCCATCACACGCAGATTAACCCTGCGGTGCGAAGACGATGCAATCCATTTTCTTCGCCTTCAGTGTCCGACAGGCATTGAAAGCACCTTTTTTATCGAATCCGGCGATGCGGGACCGATTGAACTTCCCGGACTTGTCGACAACGATCACAACGCTGTCCCCCAAGGCACCCAACTTGCTGACCGCCTGCTGCGCGACGGTTCTGGCCGCCTCCTGCTTGCTGAATGCACCGACCTGAATCGTCCAGAGTGTCGCCTGCATTTCGGAAAGATCCAACCCGGCGGCAGCATCCCCCTGGGGCATCTGTTCCATCTCGACCGATTCTTCCTCACCCATCGACGCATTGACCGCCACAAGATCGGTTCTCGGTGCAGGTTCCGTATTCAATTTCGCAAACGCTGCATCGAGCAGTTTTTTCATATGAGCATCACGCGACGGTCCCGATTTTCCGCCAAAGACAACTCCGATCAAACGGCGGTCATTCCGCGTCACCGAAGCCACAAGATTGAAACCACTGGCCCGGATATAGCCAGTCTTGATCCCATCCGTACCTTCATAGGACGATAGCAGGCTGTTGTGATTCTTGTAAGTGCGCCCCGAATGTTTGAAATGCGTCGTTGAAAAATAGGCATATTCATTCGGATAATCCTGCCGGATACGCAGACCCAGCATCGCCATGTCCCGTGCCGTGGACAGTTGACGCCGGTTCGGCAGACCGCTGGCATTCTTGAAGGTTGTCCGGCTCATCCCCAGTTGGCGGGCGCGTTTGGTCATCATCTCCGCGAAATTCGCTTCGGTCCCACCAATCCCTTCCGCCACGGTGACGGCAACATCATTCGCCGACTTCGTCACCAGGGCGAGGATCGCATCCTTCATCTTGATCGTCTGCCCTGGACGCAACCCCAGTTTCGAGGGCTGCATGCTGGCCGCATAGGCGGATACCTTCAGCGGTGTTTCCAGTGTGACTTTGCCAGCACGCAGAGCATCGAAAACCATGTACAGCGTCATGATCTTGGTCAGGGATGCCGGGTAATTGCGGGTATCCTCATTCGTGGCATGCAAAACCCGCCCGGTCTCCGCCTCAATCACCATGGAAGCGTATTTTGCATCTGCCGCCTGCGCAGGCAGAACAAAAAAGGAAAGGGCACAGCCCAGAAATAGCGCCTTTATGACTTTCACAGCGTCACCTTAGTCTTTCGGATTTCTTCCTATGTCCTAAGGGGTGACCTGAAATTCCCCCCAGTTGACCTCGAATCTTTATTACTTCAAGTAACTCTCTGTGTCCATTATAAATTTAAACATCAAGAAAAACTGTTTGCACGCGACAGGAGCGGAACCATATCCTATCAATGCTTGTGAATCCTCTCCGACCCGCATGCATTGGAAAATAATGATGAACAAAACCCTCTCAACATCGCTGATTACGGGGGCCATAGCCCTGCTGGCAACCGCCTGCACCAGCACGGGTGAAATCGACAATCCAATGGAGCGGCGATTCACCTGGTTTTCCTTCATCAGCGGCGAGGATATCCAGGCATCCTGCACGGAAACCGGGCAGGAACGCTATCGGTTGATCTATCAGGCAGACCGCGCCATCCAGGTCAGGATCTATGATATCGACCCGACTGTGACCCCGGTGCCGCAGCAGCGCAGTCGGATCATGACAGTTGCGGCCAATGATTGGTTTCCATGGCCGATCCTGACCGATCCGACTCGCCCCTTTCGGCCCTATGACAGTGTCAGTCCACTTACCCCGGCGCAGGTCGATGCCGTGCGCGAGGATCTGTTGAAATCCGGCTGGTCAACGCGGCCAGCCCCTGTCGGTAAAAGGATTGCTTCAACGTCCTATACCTGGCTGGTCTCCGGCTGCCGCAATGGAATCTTCTCTTTCCAGGCTTATGAATATCCCGATCCCGCGTTTCAGAATCTCAAATTTCCGGATATCCTGTTCGGCGCGGATGCCAGCGGCTACAAGGTCGTCCCCGCCCCGACCGATGGCAAGCGCCGGGAATTGAGCATTCTGGAAACGACAGGCCGCAAGGGTCAGGAAGAGGCCCAGAATCTTTACAACATGCTCGTCACGGAAACCGGCGTCCGGTTGGTCGACTGATCATCAAATGGCGCTCAGCGCCTGTCATCTTCCTTGACCAGCGTGAGCGGCATTGCATTGGCGGGCATATCGGAGGCGGGCATATCCGGCAAAAGCGTCCTGGACCAGGGACCATCCGGCATCCGGACTGCCAGTTTTCGCAGATTTTCGTTCCACCACCGGCGCTGCTCCAGCACGTCATCGTAATCGTATTGAGCTTCGCGCCATTTCAGATCGACGGTCGAATAGGTGATCAGGTCTATCGGGAACCCGACATCGGCGGCGCTGATCCGGGTTGAATCGAAGGAGAGATAGGCCAGATTGCTTGCCGTTTTCAAATCGGTCTTGCTGGTCAGCGCACGATCCAGGATCGGCTTGCCATAGCTTGTCTCGCCGATTGAAAGATAGGGTGTGCGGGTATCCACCTCGATCCAGTTGCCTTCAGGATAGACCATGAATGCCGTATGCTCCTCATCCTCTGGCATTCGACCAGCGATGACGGCATGCAGGTTGAAGCTGAGTTTCGAGCGCTCCAGATCCTCGGCATCCTCGTCATGGACCTTTTTCAGACATTTGCAGTAGGCTTCGACGGCATCCAGCATGGTCTGATAGCCCTTGCCATCACCGCGCCGCAATTCCCGCTTCTGATAAGCCAGAGTCTTGTCCCGCAGCGACCGGAGTCCCGAGGTCATTGTCAGGACCGGCGCCGACGGTGGGCCAATGAATTCCACCTTGCGCGCGGTGGTCACCTGCGTCCCCGCCGTGATCCGGCCATCGGCCAGACAGACAAGCCCCTCTTCCACGCGAATTGCCAGGCAATATGTCATGATAACCTTTCCAAAGCCGACGACAGCGAAGCATCGACCATTCCCAACTGCCGCGTACAGTATCCCGACTCCCACCGGACGGTCCAATCTTATCGAAAGCCAAGAGAGGTAGGAACAACGCCATAAAACGTGCATCCGGCACTGCGACAAGTTGACACGAACTTCCTGCCAATTCGTTAAGAATGCGAATTTTATCATCCTCCTGAAAAGTAAAATGTTGCACTGCACAAAAATTTCTCTTGACCCTGAAAGGAACTATACGCATATACCGCTCATGAAATTGCTGCGGTGCAACATTCCCTTCCAGCTATATGGATACGGAAGAGCCGCCGCCGAACGAAGCGCCGGAAGGTCCGGGGCTTCCCGACCCACCCGGACAGACCGATCAGGTCACCGGCTAAACCAAAGGAGAGTATCATGACGACCACGAAGAAAGTGACCACCCCGACCCTCGACACCAAGCCGATGGAAGATGCCGTTGCCGCTGGCAAGCAGACCGTCGAACAGGCTGTCGCCGCCACCAAGGAACAGGTCGAAAAGGCCTCCACCGCCGCGCTGAAGGGTTATGACGAATTCGCCGCCCTGAACAAGGAAGCAATGGACGCCTATGTGAAGGCCGGCAACGTGATGGCCAAGGGCATGGAAGACCTGGGCAAGACCGTTTTTGCCTTCGCGCAGAGCCAGGCTGAAACCAGCGTCTCCGCCGCCAAGGCCCTGATGACCGCCAAGACCCTGAACGACGTTGTCGAGATCCAGTCGGACCTGGCCCGTACCCAGTTCGATGCCCTGGTCGCCGAAGGCACCAAGGTTTCCGAAATGTCCCTGAAGGTCGCCAACGAATCCGTTGAGCCGATCCAGGCGCAGTTCAATGTCGTCGTCGAAAAGATGATGAAGCCGATTGCCGCCTAACCATGGCAACAAGCTGAAATCAAACTGGTTTCAGAACCGGTCATGAAAGTTGAAAGGCACTCCGTTTCGGGGTGCCTTTCGCTTTTTGCACTGAATTTCGAAATCCGTTGAGGGTGCAATCAAGTGGTATCACCACTAAACAAATTCATGCTACGGTACATTCGGGTAAGGCAGTGAGTAGGTTTGTGGAGGTTTGAGGGGGCCTTCCACTGTTGGAGTTTCTTGGGTGACGATCTCACTGAAACGAACGATTCTGTTCGGAATTCTGGCAATCGAGGCGATCAGCGCAATCGTCTTTCTGGGCGCTTTTTTCGGCTATGCGGAAAAGGTCACGACACGTCATGCCGAAACCAGCATTGGCGGAGCAATCAGATCGGTCTATCAGGAAGTCGATGCATTTTTCACCCGGACGAAGGAAACGACGATCCTGGCCGAACGCATGTCGAATGCCGGCATCCTGAATTTCGAAAATTCCCGGCAGATAGAACGCTATTTTCATGAAACACTGCTGATCTACCAGCACATACACGGCATCTATTTCGGTGACGATCTGGGATCATTCATCTTCGTGTCACGGGAAGCACCGGGACTGAAACCGGATCAGTTCTTCACCCGCATCATCCGCCGCGACGGCCCTTATCGTCACGAAGCGGCCTATTTCCGGAATCACGATTTTTCCTGGGAACGGAGCCGCTCCATTCCGGTTGGAAAATACGATCCCCGCGGGCGTCCCTGGTACAGGCAGGCACAATCAACCACTGAACCTACCTGGACCGACCCTTACATCTTCTATACATCGGGCACCCCCGGAATCAGCATCAGCCAGTATGTTGCCCCCAATCAATCTGGTGGACCGGCAGGCGTGATCGGCGTCGATCTCAGCCTGACGGGCGTATCAGGATTCCTGGACAGTCTGAAAATCAGCCCTCGAGGTTCCATTTTCATAGCCGATGGCAGCGGCCGCGTGATTTCCCATCCGAACATGGCAATGATCGAAACGGATGAAGGAAAGCGCCACCCGCATCTGAGCGAGGTTGCGGACCTCGCCCTGCGCGAAGCGGTGCTGGCCAGCGGCATGCGCCATGCCGCGCCGGAAGATGGACAGCCTGTATATGTCGCATTCGATCAGGGTGGCGAATCCTACAATGCCGCTTACTTACCAATGGAGAATCTGAACCTGAACTGGATTCTGGGGGCCTATGCGCCATCCAGCGATTTCCTGGAATGGTTCGATGCGGTCAAATGGACCGCCATCGCCCTGACCTGCGGCCTGTCCCTGTTCGGCATGCTCACCGGCTGGCTGCTGTGGCGATCAGTGGATCAGCGGCTTCAGCTGATTCAAGCGAAGGCCCGCCAGTTCACGGGTGAGGATGCAATGGCCTTCCGTCATGCACGGTCTGGATTGCGTGAATTGCAGGATACGGAAAATGCCCTGTCGATGATGGCGGAAACCGTCGCCAGACGGGATGCCGAAACCGGACAGTTGAACGAGGCCCTGTCGCGGATCATGCGCGCCGTGGACCGAACACCGATCGGAATCGTGATCTTCATCCCCTTCGACCGCATCACCTATTGCAACGCGATGGCCCAGCGTCTTCTGGAACTGGACAGTGTACCGCCGCATTTCGACGATGCGTTCATCTCACTGATCGAACGCCATGCCAGGCCGCTTGGCCTGCATCTGGTGCAGACCGCGCCGACAACGCTTGCCGATGCCTTGCGAGAAGGACGCCCCTGGGAACGCGATCTGCTGTTCCATCAGGAGCACAATCCAGAGGAAGATGACGACGGTGAGGATACGTGTCCAATCTATCGTGCAATGGCAACGCCACTCTCGCAGGGAGGTGCGATTTCAGAACCCCTGCGCAGTTGGGCACTGATCATTGAGAACGTCACCCAGACGCGGCAGATGGAACACGCACTGATAGATGCGCGGGACCGTGCCCTTGCGGCATCAAGGGCGAAGTCGATGTTCCTGGCCAACATGAGTCACGAACTGCGCACACCACTGAATTCGATCCTGGGTTTCAGCGATATGATCATGAATGAACTCTATGGCCCGATCGGCAATGACCGCTATGCCGACTACATTCGCAACATTGCCCATAGCGGCCATGCGCTGCTTGAAATCCTCTCGAACTTGCTGGACCTGACTGCGATAGAAAGCGGGCGCATGATCCTGAAACGCGGGACCGTCCCGCTGATGGATGTTCTTTCCGAATCCATCGATCTGCATCGGGAATCCTGTAAAGCCGCTGGGATGTCCATCAGTGTGACATGCCCGAACGATCTGATCGTAACCGTGGACAAAACCAAGCTGCGACAAGCCATCGGCAATCTGGTTCAGAATGCCGCCCGCTATGCCACCGGGGCAACCGAACTTCGCATTATTGCCGACAGGGCCGAGTCCGGCTGGGTCATGATAACCGTCGAAGACAATGGGATCGGCATTCCCGAAGACCGCATCGCGGCTGTGCTGGAACCGTTTCACAGGTCGGTTGCCGATTCACAACTTGCCGCCCATGACGGGGTGGGACTTGGCCTTCCCATTGCCAAGGCAATTGCCGAACTGCATGGCGGATCGCTTCAACTTGGCAAGCCAGACACAGGTTCGGGACTGCGCGTTTCGCTGATAATACCCCTAGGATGAGTTCCCAGAGTATCCGACTTTACGCCATCTGCCCCAGATAAATTCCAATGCGAAATTCTCTTGCAGTGCCTGATGGCATCCTTTATTTAACGAATAGGTTAATTAACAAGATTGGTAAATTCTATGCCTGATCTCGACAAAGCATTCCACGCCATGGCCGATCCGACCCGCCGGGCCATCCTGTCCCGGTTGGCACTGGAAAGCGTGACGGTTTCGGAACTGGCCGAGCCGTTTGACATCTCCCTGCCCGCCATTTCCCGCCATCTGAAGGTGCTGGAGACGGCAGGCCTGATCACCCGGGAGATCGAGGCACAGCACCGACGGTGTCGTCTGGATGCCCAGGGGATGCGCCGCGCGGCCGAATGGCTTGGCCGGTTCGAGCGGTTCTGGGCAGATCGTTTCGATGCTCTGGACAACTATTTGGAAGAAACCCGACCTGATGATGAGGAGTAATGCTGACATGACGACACAAACCCTGAAGACGCAGGTGCGCCCGGACGGCTTTTCACTGTCCATGGAACACATCTTCAACCACCCGCGCCCGCGTGTTTTCGAGGCATGGACAAAGCCCGAGGCCCTGCGCCGATGGATGGGACCGGCAGGATTTACCTGCGAAGGGGCCGAAGCGGATGTGCGGCCGGGCGGACGCTACCGCTTCCCGATGATCGATTCGTCCGGCCAGGTGCATACCGTCCAGGGTACCTATATCGAGGTCTCCCCCGTCGAGCGGCTGACCTTCACATGGGTCTGGGATGACAGCGAGGAGGAAAGCGGTGGTCTTGAGACACTGGTCACCCTGGAGTTCCTTGTGGAAGGCAAAGGTACCCGCCTCGTCATCCATCACGAAGGTCTGGCAAGTGCGCATGCTCGCGACTGCCATCATGACGGCTGGGTCGGCTGCAAGGCCAGCCTGGAAGCCTATCTCAACCAAGCCTCTGCATAGGAGAATTCCGAATGAGCAATCTTGAAATTCTCGGTAATCGCCTCAGTCCCTTTGTGCAGGCCACCTGGCTTGTCGCGACAGAAAAAGGACTGAAACCGGAGTATATCCCGGACCCGCCACATTCGGAGGCAATCCTGGCCATCCATCCGGCGGGCAAGATCCCCGCCCTGCGCCATGGTGATGTTACACTGTTTGAATCGCTTGCGATCTGTACCTATCTTGACGGCCTTGGCGACAAGCCGTCGCTAACGCCGACCGATCCGACGGAGCGGGCGCAGATGCTGGGCTGGTGCAGCCTGATCACGGATACCATAAACCGCATCATCGTGCAGGATATACTGACCGCCTATGCCTTCCCGCCTGCCAGCGGGCCGGATCTGCCAAGAATTGCGACCGCGATGACAAAGGCACTGCCCGTGTTGGCGCGGATCAATGCAGATCTGTCCAGAAAGACCGGCTCGGCGGAGCCACCCTGTCTGGTCGGCGAAACCGCCACCATCGCCGATTTCATGCTCTATCCCATCGTGGAATATCTGCGACTGTCCCCGGTCGCGGCGGACCTGTTCATGCCCCACACTGCTCTGAAGGTCTGGCACGGCATGATGTCCGAGCGCTGCGGGGCACTTGCAAACGCCTGACCCCAGCCCGGCGGGAAGCACAATCCTGCGCGAACCGCCGGGCCCGTCACGCAGCCATCGCTATGAGTCCGCCGATGCGTTCACCCGCGCGGGCAAGATACGGGTGATAACGGGTCAGCAGGGCATCCCGGTCCACCCGACTGGCCGGGGCACTGATATTGAGGGCGGCGACGGTTTTCCCGAACGGGTCCGTCAACGGCAGGGATAGGGAAATCAGGCCCGATTCCAGCTCCTGATCGACCAGCGCATAGCCCTGCTGACGGACCTGCGCGATGCGTCGCGCCAGATCTGAGGGGTCGGTGAGCGTGCGGTCGGTGAACCGTGTCAGGCACGCGGTTCGCAGATAGGCGGCGAATTCCGCCTCCGGCAGGGCAGCGAGCAGCACCTGCCCCATCGACGTCGCATGGGCAGCGAGTCGCACCCCGACATACAGCGCATCGGACAGGATGCGATGCGGTGCACTGGACCTTGCGACATAGACAACCTCCCCCTTGTCCAGGATACCGATGCTGCAGGATTCCTGCGTCTGGCGCGTCACCTCCTCCAGATATTGCCGCGATCCGTCCCAGAACCCGACGGAGGCGAGATAGGCGTGTCCGAGCGTCATCACCAGCGGCGTCAGTTCGAAATGCTTGCCATCCGTCGTGGCGTAATCAAGGGACACCAGGGTCAGCAGGAACCTTCGTGCCGTTGCGCGGCTGAAACCGGTACGGGCAGCAACCTCGCTCAGCGTCATGCGCGGTCGATCCGGCCCGAAGCAGCGAATGACCGACAGACCCTTGGCGAAGGAGGCGACGAAACCCGAACTGTCGGCCTGCATGCTGTTTCCTTTAAGTAAGTTCGCATTATGAACAAATATCTATAATGCGAACAATCTGCTTGCGTCAATACCGTGCATGCCCCTATCGTCCGGTCCATTCATCGGCGGAGTGCGATCCATTCCGTCGCCCATCATTCCGAGAGGGTTTTTGCAATGGCTGCCATCCAGTCGCTCAAGGATGCGATTGCGGCGAATGTCCGGAACGGCGATACCGTCGCCTTTGAGGGCTTCACGCATCTGATCCCCTTTGCCGCCGCCCATGAGGTGATCCGTCAGGGGATCACCGACCTGACTGTGATCCGCATGACGCCCGATGTGATCTATGACCAGTTGATCGGCATGGGACGGGTGAAGAAAGTCATCTTTTCCTATGCCGGAAATCCCGGCGTCGGACTGCTGCGACGGATGCGCGATGCGGTGGAGAATGCCTGGCCGCGCGCACTGGAGATGGAGGAACATTCCCATTCCGCCATGGCACAGGCCTATGAGGCGGGAGCGGCAGGCCTGCCCTGCGCCGTGTTCCGTGGCTATCTGGGCGCGGACCTGAAAAAGGTGAACCCGAATATCAGATCCGTCACCTGCCCTTTCACCGGGGAGGAACTGGCCGCCGTGCCCTCGCTGCGCCCGGATGTCACCGTGATCCATGCCCAGAAGGCCAACCGCAAAGGCGATGTCCTGATCGAAGGGATCATCGGCGTCCAGAAGGAGGCCGCTCTGGCCGCACGGCGTGTCGTCGTGACGGTGGAGGAAATCGTTGAGGATTTCAGCACCATCCACCCCAATGCCTGCATCCTGCCCGCCTGGACCGTCACGGCACTGGCCATCGCAAAAGGCGGGGCCAACCCTTCCTATGCCCATGGCTATTACGACCGCGACAATGCCGCCTATCTGGACTGGGACAAGGTATCCGCCGACCGCGACCTGTTCGCCGCCTGGATGCAGGAACACGTGTTGGATATCGGACCGGAGGTATTTGCCGAACGGATCGCCCGGCTGGAAAGGAGCGCCGCATGAGCCCGTCTTCCAAACCTGTATCGCAGACCGAAATGATGACGTTCGCCGCCGCTCGGGCTCTGCGCAACGACGATGTCGTCTTCGTCGGGATCGGAGCGCCATCGGCTGCCTGCAATCTGGCGCGACTGACCCATGCACCGGATATCACGCTGATCTATGAAAGCGGCACCATCGGCACCGCGCCAAGTGTTTTGCCGCTGTCCATCGGCGATGGTGAATTGTGTGAAACGGCGGTTACCACCGTCTCGGTACCGGAGATGTTCCGCTACTGGCTTCAGGGAGGGCGGATTTCCGTCGGTTTTCTGGGCGGTGCGCAGATCGACCGTTTCGGTAACATCAACACCACTGTGATTGGCGACTATCATTCGCCGAAAATCCGCCTTCCCGGTGGTGGCGGCGCCCCGGAAATCGCATCCTCCTGCCAGAAGGTTTTCATCACCATGAAGCAGTCCCTGCGCGGCTTCGTGGACAAGGTGGATTTCTATACCTCCTTCGGCCATGGTGAGGGGGGTGATCACCGAAAGCGAATCGGCATCAGGACCCAGGGACCAATGCTGCTGGTCACCGATCTGGCGGTATGGGAACCAGATCCCGAAACTAAGGAATTCACCGTCACCGCATTGCATCCGGGCGTCACCCGCGCGCAGATACAGGAAACCGTTGGCTGGCCGGTCAAATTCTCCGATACACTGAGTGAAACCCCTGCCCCGACGGAAGATGAACTGACCCTCCTGCGCGACCTGCATGCCAGGACCGACGCTGCACATAAGGGCATATAAGAAAGGCTGTACGCTATGACTGATGCATTCATCTGTGACTATATCCGCACCCCCATTGGACGTTTCGGGGGGGCGCTGTCCTCAGTGCGCACCGACGATCTGGGTGCGATCCCTATCAAGGCGCTGATGGCGCGGAACGGCACTGTAGACTGGGACGCCGTGGAGGAGGTCTATTACGGCTGCGCCAATCAGGCGGGAGAGGATAACCGCAATGTCGCACGGATGAGCGCGCTGCTGGCGGGACTTCCCGTCAGCGTTCCCGGCACGACGATGAACCGACTCTGCGGCTCCGGCATGGATGCCGTGATCGCGGCGGCCCGTGCGATCCGGGCGGGCGAACTTGAGCTTGCCATCGCGGGCGGTGTGGAGAGCATGTCGCGCGCACCGTTCGTTCTGCCCAAGGCCGACACGGCCTTCTCCCGCAATGCGGAGATCTATGACACGACCATCGGCTGGCGCTTCGTCAATCCGCTGATGAAGAAGCAGTACGGGATCGATTCCATGCCGGAAACGGGCGAGAATGTCGCTGAGGACTTTGCCGTCAGCCGGGAAGACCAGGACGCTTTCGCACTCAGGAGCCAGGACAAGGCCGCCGCCGCCCAGGAGAACGGTCGCCTCGCGCGCGAAATCGCGCCCGTCACAATTCCCCAGCGCAAGGGCGATGCCATCGTGGTCGATACGGACGAGCATCCCCGTCGCACCTCAATCGAGAAACTGGCAGCCCTCGCAACCCCTTTCCGTCAGGGCGGCAGCGTGACGGCAGGCAATGCGTCGGGCGTCAACGATGGGGCGGCGGCACTGATCATCGCCTCTGAAGCGGCGGCGAAGAAACACGGCCTCACCCCCATCGCCCGTATTCTGGGCGGAGCCACGGCAGGCGTCGCCCCCCGGATCATGGGAATAGGTCCTGCCCCCGCGACGGAAAAGCTCTGCCAACGCCTGGGACTGACACCGAAGGACTTCGATGTGATCGAACTGAACGAGGCCTTCGCCTCCCAGGGGATCGCAGTCCTGCGCCAGTTGGGACTTGATCCAGCTGCGCCGCATATCAACCCGAACGGCGGTGCCATCGCACTTGGCCATCCGCTTGGCATGTCCGGTGCGCGGATCACCGGCACGGCGGCACTGGAACTTAGCCTGACGGACGGCAGGCGATCCCTGTCCACCATGTGCATCGGCGTTGGCCAGGGCATCGCCATCGCGCTGGAACGGGTATAGAAATACGAAAGGCGCGGCGGCATCCCTGCCACCGCGCCTTTCGGCCTCACACTGAAACTGCCGACAGCTCTCAGGCTTCGATCTGTACGTCGATGCCGTGCGTGGTCAGCATTTCGGTCAGTTCGCCGGTTTCGAACATTTCGCGGATAATGTCACAGCCGCCGACGAATTCGCCCTTCACATAGAGCTGCGGGATGGTCGGCCAACTGGAATATTCCTTGATCCCATCGCGGATCGCCATGTCATCCAGCACGTTCACGCCCTTGAACGGGACGTTGAGGTGGTTCAGCACCTGAACCACGGCAGCGGAGAACCCGCATTGCGGAAAGACCGGCGTGCCCTTCATGAAGAGCACAACGTCGCCGCTGCCGATTTCGCCTGCAATCCGGTGTTTGGTTTGTTCGTCCATGATGTCACTTTCCTTTTCATGCCCGATCAATCGGGCTGATATCGATTCGGTTGCGTGTCGCCCGTTCAGGCGTCTTCTGGCACGGCTGTCTGTAGTGCCAGCGCGTGAAGTTCGTTGCCCATGCGGCCCTGCAGCGCGGCATAGACCATCTGATGTTGCTGGACCCTGGATTTGCCGACGAAAGAGGCCGACTTCACGAAGGCCGAATAATGATCCCCGTCACCACGCAGATCATTGATGATGACATCGGCATCCGGCAGCGCTTCCTTGATAAACCGTTCAATATCACCGGCGCTCATCGGCATGGTTACACGTCCTCCGCTCTCGTTGTCTGGCACACGTCAGTCCCAGTCGGCACCTGCCATGTAATCGGCTAGCGGCGCATTCTGGGCGTGGGCCAGTTCCACTATCGATATGGTATCGCCCCCCGGCAGCGTCAACGCGCGACCCGTGGCGATTCCGACCCGTTGGGCGGGGACGTCTGCTTGAGCACAGGCATCCAGTACCGCCGCTTCATCATTCACGGCCACAAGATAGCGCGCCTGATCTTCGCCGTACAGCCATGCGTGAGGACTCACGCCAGACGGGGCGTCCTCCAGCACCACACCAACCCCACCGGCAATCGCCATTTCTGCCACGGCGACGGCCAGCCCACCATCGGACAGATCGTGACAGGCAGCAATATGCCCTCCGAGGATCAGCATCCGGACGCAATCGCCGTTGCGGCGTTCAGCGGCCAGATCCACCGGTGGGGCCGTCCCCTCGCGTCGGTCGAGAATGTCACGCAGGAAAATCGACTGGCCCAGATGTCCCCTGGTCTCGCCGATCAGGATCAGGCTCAACCCCTCCTCCGTCAGTGCGAGACCGACCGACTGGGCCGCATCCTGAATCAGGCCGACACCGCCGATCACCGGGGTGGGCAGGATCGCCTCGCCATTTGTCTCGTTATAGAGCGACACATTCCCGGAAACGACCGGATAGTCCAGCGCCTTGGCCGCCGCCGTCATGCCTTTGATGCAGCCGACAAACTGACCCATGATGCGCGGGCGTTCCGGATTGCCGAAATTCATGTTGTTGGTGATGGCCAGCGGCAGCGCCCCGGTCGCGGTGATGTTGCGCCAGGTCTCCGCCACCGCCTGCGCCCCACCCGCTTCCGGGTCGGCGAAGCAATAGCGCGGCGTGCAATCCGTCGTGACCGCCAGTGCCTTCTGCTGGCCCGGCAGGCGCACGATGGCGGCATCCGCCGCGCCCGGTGTCTGCACCGTCTCGCCACCGATCAGATGGTCATACTGTTCCCAGATCCAGCGCCGCGAGCACAGATCCGGTGAACCAAGCAGCTTTTTCAGAACCGCCGTGGCGGAAATCGACAGATCGATATCATCCGCGACCATTGCCGCCGGAGGCGTCGGCTCCCAGGGTCGCTCGTAGAGCGGCGAGGCCTCGACCAGAGGCTTCACCGGGATGTCGCCCGCGACGTCGCCATGCCAGGTCAGCGTCAGGTTGCCGGTATCGGTGACGCGACCAACGACGGCAAAATCCAACTCCCACTTGTCGAAAATCGCCTTCGCCTCGGCTTCGCGACCAGGCTTCAGGACCATCAGCATGCGCTCCTGGCTTTCCGACAGCATCAATTCATAGGGCGTCATGCCGGTTTCCCGCATCGGTACGCGGTCCAGGTGCAATTCGATCCCGACTCCGCCCTTGTCCGCCATTTCGACCGAGGAGGAGGTGAGGCCCGCCGCGCCCATATCCTGTATCGACACGATGGCATCTGTCGCCATCAGTTCGAGGCAGGCTTCCAGCAGCAGCTTTTCAGTAAAGGGATCGCCGACCTGCACGGTCGGGCGTTTGGCTTCGGAATCCTCGGTGAATTCGGCTGAGGCCATGGTCGCACCGTGAATCCCGTCGCGACCGGTCTTGGAGCCGACATAGACGACCGGATTGCCGACCCCCGAAGCCTTCGAATAGAAAATCTTGTCGGCACGGGCCAGGCCCACCGTCATCGCATTGACCAGGATATTGCCGTTATAGGCGCGGTCGAAATTGACTTCGCCACCGACCGTCGGAATACCCATACAGTTGCCATAGCCGCCGATCCCGGCCACGACACCGGAAACCAGATGCCGTGTCTTGGCATGGTCGGGATCGCCGAAGCGCAGCGCATTCAGATTGGCTATCGGTCGTGCACCCATGGTGAAGACATCACGCATGATCCCGCCAACACCGGTCGCCGCCCCCTGGTAGGGCTCGATGAAGCTCGGATGATTGTGGCTTTCGATCTTGAAGACCGCCGCATCGCCATCACCGATATCGATCACCCCGGCATTCTCGCCCGGCCCCTGGATCACCTGCGGCCCCGTCGTCGGCAGCGTCTTCAGCCAGACGCGCGAGGATTTGTAGGAACAGTGCTCCGACCACATGACGGAGAAAATACCGAGTTCCGTAATGTTCGGAATGCGGCCCAGAATGCCGAGAACGGTCTGGTATTCGTCCGGCGTCAACCCGTGTTCGGCGACAAGTTCCGGGGTGATCTCAACCTGAGTGAGCGACATGGGAATCCCTTCATCTGGGCAAGCATCGGCGCGCCGGTTTCCTAGCCCGGTTCAGGCATAAATGCAAAGCCGAAGGTACCAATCACCGCTCCGCCAGCGCCAGACGCAGGCCAAGTAGCGCAAAGGCACCGGCGAAGCTGCGGCGCAGCCAGCGCATGACCGACGGGCGCTGGATCACATGATCCCGCGCCAGGGCAGCGCAAGCCCCGTAGACGATGAAGACGACAAAGGTCATCGCCATGAAGACCAGGGCCAGCCCGACCATAGCCGCAGTCGGTTCGGGTGTGCCGACTGGTACGAATTGCGGCAGAAAGGCGAGGAAGAACAGCGAGAGCTTGGGATTGAGAATGTTCAGCAGAATGCCATTGGAGATGATGCTGCGAAGGGCTGTACGGCTCCGGTCCTCGGCCACTGACAGACTGCCGCCGTCCTGCAGGATACGCCAGGCCATATAAAACAGATACGCGACCCCAAGATATTTCACGACCTCGAACAGCAGGGCACTGGTATGCAGCAACGCCGCAAGACCCAGGATGCTCGCCAGGATATGCGGAACGATCCCCAATGTGCAGCCAAAGGCGGCGGCAATGCTCGCCCGCATTCCCTGCCCCAGACCGATGGCAAGGGTGTAAAGCACGCCAGTCCCCGGCAGTAATACGACAATCAGAGAGGTTATCAGGAATTCGATGCTCATCTACAGATCCTTAAGCCAGGGATCAGTTGAGGTCCACCGCATGGTCCTTCAGCGCGTCAAAATCACAGATTTCCAGCGCGTGCTCGTGGGTGGAGAGCAGCGCGACACCGGGTGCATTCCCCGCCTGCCATGCCTCCTGCCAACGAACGGCGCAGAGGCACCAGCGGTCACCAGGCTTCAGCCCCGGAAAGCCATAGGCGGGCATCGGTGTCGAAAGATCGTTGCCCCGTGCTTTCGAAAAGGCCAGAAACTCCACCGTCATCACTGCGCAGACCGTATGGGACCCAACATCCTCCGGCCCGGTATGGCAACAGCCATCCCGATAGAACCCCGTCACCGGATCGACCGAGCAGGGCATCAGCGGCTGTCCGAAAACATTGCGGTGGATCGTCGTTTCGGAGGTCAGACTCATACTCGCTCCCCGTCGGCTATGTGTGATCCTGTGACTAGATCAAACTTCACGTCCGGATGAAAGGGGCATTCGCTGCGGGTTTGCCGGGGTGTATCATTCGGATGGTGTTGGGGACGCACCAAAGGATGGTGCCGCATTGAGTGTCCCGTCACTGACGGTTGGCGGCGGTGGCAGGTCGGGGAATGTCTCGACCTTGGGAACCAAGGCACCCTGCATGCTGTTGGAGCCTGAACGGGAACCCGGAAAGATCGGCGGAATTTCGGCGACCGGAACCGGCCCCAGATTGAGCATGCCATCCTGAACCGATACCGGAAATCGCACCACGCCGCCGCTCTCGCCGCTGCCCATCGACAGCAACCCGGTGCCGAGTTCGATATAGCGGCGGGTTCTGCCGTCGATCAGGCCCGCATCCTGGAACCGCCGCGCGGTCTGGTTCAATCCCGCCGCCCTCACGGCGAAGGATGCCAGCGGCCGCATCTCCTCATCCAGCCCGACCGTGCCATCACCGGCAAGATTCAGATCCTGCCAGACCAGTGCAATTTCGGTAACCTCGATCAACCCGCCCGCATCGCGCCAGTCGGCTATGCCTTTCATAAAACTGGCCTCCGGTCCCGGTTCAGGACCGCTGAGATCAAAAGTGAGAACCGCCGCTGCAAGCCTGTCAGAGAGTTCCGGTGGAAACAGGCCCGGCAATTGCGCATCGACCACTTCCAGACGGGTGGACAGAATGGGGGACTGCCGATCCGTCGCCTTATCAAAGGGTCTTGCACCGGTGATCCCGATCTGGCGGGCGCTAAGCCCTTCCGGGCCGGTTACGTCACTGGCCAGAAGCCGAAGCCGATGCCGACGTTCCACCCGCTCAAACTGGTAGTCACCGGTCAGATGATCGATTCGGATCGGCGTTTCCCTGCTGCCCTCGATGGCAACAGCCGACAGTCGGATCGGCTGGTCACTGTCGATGTTGTAGCGGTCGAACCGCCAGGGTTGGAAGGAGACGGTCAGTTCATCTGCCGAAACCAACCATGCCCGCAGCGGCGCGCTCATCCCGAAACGATGCACCGTCAATTGAACCGATAGCGGATATCCGCCCGTATCAACTTTGTGGAAGACAATATCGTAGTGATCGGCACGCTGTTCCGCGACCCAATCCTGAAACCGGTCAAGCGCCAGATTGCTGGCATGGAACCACCAGCCGGTCCAGCCTGCCAGCAAAACGCCCACCGTGCAGACCGTCACTATCAGAATTCGCTTCGACATCATGACTACCGATGTACGCGCGGCAAACCTACTTGGCAAGGCAGGCCCAGTCGGACAGGATGCAACGATCATGAACGATTGCCCCTGCCACCCGATCCCACCCCTGCAATGCTTTCCGCGCATTCCGGACGCCGAACTGTGCGCCATGGCGGATGCCTGGGCCGCAGCCCTGCCGGATCCATCCAATGTCTGGATCTTCGGCACGGGATCACTGATCTGGAACCCGGATTTCGCCTATATTGACCGGCGACGTGCGGCAGTTCAGGGCTGGCATCGTGCACTTTGCCTCTATTCCGTCAACTATCGCGGCACACCCGAGCGGCCCGGCCTGGTGATGGGGCTGGCGCGTGGCGGATCCTGCGAAGGTTGTGCGTTCCGCATTGATCCCGATCACCTGATAGCGGCCGCCCGCTCCATCTGGCAGCGCGAAATGGGACATTCCAGCTATGAGATCGTCGAGCTGACGGCACGGATCGATTCAGGATTGATCCAGTGTTACAGCTTCGCCCCGGTCACCGGGCATCCGCAATGTGCACTTGGCCTGTCGGAAGACGTGATCACTCGCACAGTGCTGGGTGCCGCCGGGCTGCGCGGCAGCAATATCGACTATGTCATGAAGACGGTCGAGCATCTGGACGAATTGGGAATTCACGATCCGGACCTGCACGCCCTCGCTGAGCGATTGGGCCAGGCCCTTGCTGAGAAGAAGGACAGTGGAACATGACACAACGCCCCACAGCGATCCCGACCGTTCAGGTCGATGACGAAGCCGCCCGCGTTACCGAATGGCACTTTCCACCGGGTGCAGAGACCGGACGCCATCGCCATGAAATGGACTATGTCGTGGTCCCGATGACGACCGGCGAACTGACCATCGAATTTCCGGACGGCAGGGTTGTCCAGTCACCGCTGACGGCGGGCGTTTCCTATGCCCGAAAGACCGGCGTGGACCACAACGTTATCAACGCCAATGATTTCCCCTTCACCTTCGTGGAAATCGAGATCAAGCGATAACGACCCGCTATTGCCGCAACGACTGATCCAGATCTTCCAGCAGATCCTCAACATCCTCCAGACCGATGGACAGGCGAATTGTGCCATCGTCGATACCCAGATGCGCGCGTTCTTCGGGTTTGAGGCGCTGGTGCGTTGTCGTCGATGGATGCGTGACCAGACTCTTGGAATCGCCCAGATTGTTGGAAATGTCCCAGAGTCTAAGCCGGTTCATCACCTCGAAGGCGCGGGCCTTGCCGCCCGGCAATGTGAAGGTGACCAGCGTGCCGAAACCGCTCATCTGCTGCTTGGCGAGCTTGTACTGCGGATGGCTTTCCAGCCCCGGATAACGCACGGCAGCGACGCTGTCATGCGCCTCCAGCCAGCGGGCAACCCTGTCGGCGCTCTGGCACATCCGGTCCACGCGCAGCGGCAGGGTTTCCAGACCTTTCAGCATGACCCAGGCGTTGAACGGACTCATCGCCGGGCCGGTATGGCGGTAGAAGGGTTCGAACACATCCTTGATGAAGGCCTTGGTGGCCAGCACCGCGCCGCCCATCGTTCGGCCCTGGCCATCGATATGCTTGGTTGCGGAATAGGTCACGATATCCGCGCCCAGTTCCAGCGGTCGCTGTAGCATCGGCGTCGCGAAGACATTATCGACCACAACTTTCGCCCCGGCACCATGAGCCAGCGCCGAGACCACTTCCAGATCGACCAGATCGAGCATTGGATTGGATGGTGTTTCCACGAAGACGGCGTCCGCGCGATCCTTCAGTGCAGCCGCCCACTGATCAAGATCGTGCCCGTCGACAAAGGTTGTCGTGACGCCGAAACGCGGCAGGATTTCCGAGCAGATGATGTAACAGGAGCCGAACAGTGCCCGCGATGCGACCAACCGCTTTCCCTGCCCCAGGAAACAGGCCAGGGCGGAGAAGATCGCCGCCATGCCGCTGGATGTCGCGCGGCAGTCCTCTGCCCCTTCCAGCAGCGCCAGGCGCTCCTCAAACATGCCGACGGTGGGATTGGCATAGCGGGAATACATGAAATTGTCGGTCTGGCCCTTGAAGGACGCTTCCGCCTGCTCCGCGCTGTCATAGATATAGCCGGAGGTCAGGAACAGCCCTTCGCTCGTCTCCCGAAACTCCGAGCGGTTGAGGCCACCGCGCACCAGTTCAGTCTGGGGGCGATAGCGCCGCCCGGATACAATTCCATCCATCACCGTCTTCTTTTCCGTCACGTTGTAAAATCCTGTTGGGAGAGAGCGAAGCTCCGATCAGCCCTGCGCCCAGGGCAGGCCTGCCACTTTCCATCCGCCGATTTGGCCGCGTCGACCCTCGGCATTCTTATCGCCTTCAAAGCCTTCCAGAATATTGTAGCACCGGCTGTATCCTGCCTGGGTCAGTGCCGCGGCAGCACCCTGGCTGCGCTGGCCGGATCGACAGAGGAAGACGATGGTCGGGTCGCCTTCTCCCACAGCATCCTTCACCTGCGCCACGAAATCTGGATTCGAGGCTCCACCGGGAAAGCGTATCCATTCCGCCAGAACTGCTTGCTTGCCAAGATCATCGAGAACCGGGACACCGACAAACTGCCATTCCGCCGCCGTGCGCACATCGACCAGCACCGCATCCGGCTCGTCCTGCAATCGTTTCCAGGCTTCCTTGGGCGTGATGTCGCCCGCATATCCGCTACCCATGACCCACTCCTTATCCCTGCCGAAAATCCAGTCTGTTTGACTGATCGGGGTTTAGCAGTATTTCACACTAAAGAAAAGGGAAATTAGAGAGGATAGGCGATGCTACGGGTGAGGACGACGCCATGATCCTGCATCTCGTCCCGTGCAGCAGCAAGTGATCCATCCATGTCGATGGCACGGCAGCCATCTTCCAGTACGGTCACGTCGAAACCCAGCCGCGCCGCATCCACTGCCGAGAACCGCACGCAGAAGTCGGTCGCCAGTCCGGCGATCACCAGCTTCCCGATGCCGCGATCGCGCAGATAGCCCTCCAGCCCTGTCGGAGTTGTATGGTCATTTTCGAAAAAGGCGGAATAGGAATCGATGTGCGGACGATAGCCTTTGCGCAGGATCAGATCGGCACAATCGGTATTCAGATCCACATGAAACGCCGCCCCTTCGGTTCCCTGGACACAGTGGTCAGGCCAGAGCACCTGAATGCCATAAGGTGCCTCAACAGTCCCGAACGGCATGCCTCCTTTCTGGTTGGAAGCGAAGGAAAAATGATCCTTTGGGTGCCAGTCCTGAGTCAGAACCTTGACCGGAAAACGGGGCATCAGCGCATTGATCACGGATACGACCTTGTCCCCCTCCGCAACCGCCAGCGCGCCACCGGGACAGAAATCATTCTGCACGTCGATCGCCACAAATGCCGTATCATCCGAAATCATGACGCCTCCCTACGCCTTCTTGGTCAGTTCGTTTGCCAGCGCGCGGATTTCACGTGCGGCAATCGAGGAGCCCTTGGTCTCCTGCGCCGTGCGTCCGGTTGCCATCGCCTCCGCAAAGACGACGCGGTTGCCGATCATGGATTTCGCGACGGAAACCGGATAGCCGCCCAGTTTTGTAATCATCTGCGCGGTCAGATTGGCCCTCGGCGGAACCCGATTGAGGACCAGCAGAACGGAAGTCTTTTCCTTCGATGCCAGTTCCAGCGTCGGCAGGGTCGCCCAGACGTCCAGCGGGCTCGGCTGAACCGGGATGATGACAAGGTCCGCCGCCCGAACGGCGACGCGCGCATCGGTATCGGCATGGGGCGGACTGTCGATCAGGACATAGTCATGACTGGCTGCCAGCTTTTCGACCATGCCCGCCGCACGCCAGCCGGTCACCGCCTCGAAGGTTATGCCGGTGGCATCGTTACCCAGAGTCTTCTGCCGTGCCGCATACCAGGCACCGAGACTCTGCTGCGGGTCGATATCGATCAGGGCGACAGATTTCCGCTTCAGGGACCACGCAAGTGCCAGATGCGCGGCAAGGGTTGACTTCCCTGCCCCGCCTTTCTGCTGTGCGATGGTGAAAATCCTGGCGGTCATTACGACGCTCCCCTGTTTCACCGGACATTTCAGAGAAAAGCCTGACCGTTAAAGTCGCATGACTTAACACGCCTCGCAACGACATTTCGCAGTTGCACAATATCAGCGACGGATAGTTCCTCCATCCGCGTCCTTGGGGTCATGAGCGGGTGAGACCCAACATCGAACCTGAAATATGATCGAAATTTTGAAAGGACGAATGATGACGATTTCCAAAAAGAAAATGGCGTTGGCCGCTGGCAGCCTCAGTCTGGTCGCCCTGGTCGTGGGTGGCAGCGCCGTCATGGCCGGTAGCTGGCGCGGGCATCATGGCGGTCCCGGCATGATGGGCGGCGCACATATGGACCGCATGGTGACGGAAATCGACGCCAATGGCGATGGTGCCTTGAGCCAGGAAGAGATCGACGCCTATCGCGATGCCCGCTTCGCGGCTGCGGATACCGATGGCGATGGTGCGATCACACCGAAGGAAATGTCGGACGCCAAGGCCGCGATGCGCTTCGCCGCCATGGATACCGATGGTGACGGCGTCATTTCTCAGGCGGAATTCATGGACGTCCATACCGGTCGCATCCGGACAGGCAAGGGCTTCCATCGCATGGACAAGGATGGCAGCGGTCGGGTCGAAGCGGAAGAATTTGCCGCGATGTCCGAGCATATGAAGTCTCGCCTGGACAGCGATGGTGACGGTATGATCAGTGCCGATGAATTGCAGGCCATGCGCGATCACCACAAGAATTGATTGACGGGTGGGACGGATAGCAAGCTCTTCATCCTCGGGGAGGTTACAAAGCTTCCCCGAGGACGAGAGTTCCGAACACCGGATAGGTATGCGCCAGACAGGTATGCTAATGACGGCCCGATGGTCGAAGTCACAGGATGGGGAAGTCGGCGACGGCGATCTTCTGGCAGCGGCGGCGCAGGGCGACGGAACCGCCTTCCGACATTTGCTGGATCGCTATATGGCGCGGGTCTTCGCGAATTGTTATCGGGTTCTGGGTGAGGCGAGTGAGGCGGAAGACGCAACACAGGAGAGTTTCGCCAGACTTTGGAAGACATTGGGATCAACAACGGCGAAGACACCCGACCGCGATGCCGGTGGCTGGCTGATGCGCACGTCGCGCAATCTGTGCATCGACCGGCTGCGACGTCGCAAACGCTGGGTAACCGACGAGGGCGTGCTGAATATACAGCCGGACCTGAATCCCGGTGCCGATGACAAGCGGCAGACGCGCGTGCTGGGTGATGTCGTACGGGAAGCGATAACGAAACTGCCGGATCGGCAGCGCGCCGCCCTGGCGCTGGTCCATTTCGATGGATTGCCACAGACCGAGGCGGCGGAGATGATGGGTATATCGGTCGATGCGCTGGAATCGCTCCTCGCACGGGCAAGACGAAGCCTGCGGAGCATGCTGGCCGATCAGAAGGAGGATTTGCTATGAAAGCGGAACAGATTACCGAAACGCGCGTCCTGGCGTTGATCGAGACCTATGGTGCCGATCCGATGCGCTGGCCGCAGTCGGAGCGCCATGCAGCCCAGGCCCTGATCGCCCGGACAATGACTGATCAGAATGCACCGCGCATTCCGGCCGCTCTTGCGGAAGCCGAAGCACTGGACGCGATGCTTTCCCGAATGACGGTACCCGTACTTTCCCCCGAAACGGTCGCAAGTTTGCAACGCACGGCCCGGCCCGGCCTGATCCCGCGCCTGCGTGGCCTGCTGGACTGGCAGGGTCCGATCTGGCAACCGACAGGGGCGCTGGCCGCCGCGCTGGTCATGGGGGTGACGCTGGGCATCACCAATCCCGACATATCGGCTGATCTGACCGACCTGACCGATACGACAACGGAACAGATCTACGACGATCAGGCCTCGACCTTTGACATAATCCTGATCGGGGAGGAGTCACTATGACGCAATCAAGAACCCGGACCTGGCTTCTAGTCGGCTCTCTGGCGCTCAATCTGTTTCTGATCGGCTTCATGGTAATCGGAACCGCGCGCCATCACTTCCGCGACGGCCCTCCATCCTCCCGCCCGTTCCGGGACATGATCCATTTCATGAGGGACCATGAATCCCAAAGACACGGACCGGAGGACCGGTTCCTGAAGCATATGCCGACGGGTGATGCCCCGATCTTTGAGGATCTGCGGGCGAAGCACGGGCCGATCCTGGACAGGGCCTGGGATGAGGCCCGCGCCGCACGGGAAGACCTGCGCCGTCTGATGCGAGAAGGCAACCGCGACAAGACGGCACTGGAAGCCGCCCTGAACAAGGCGCAGGTGGCACAGGCGCACTCCTTCGATGCGACGAATGCACTGATCCTGGACATTGCGGAGCGCGTCTCGGATGAAGGATACCGGAAGCTCGCCGGGCGCGAACAAAACTGAACGATCCCGGAAGCCCGAGACTGCGACCCTATTCCGCCGCTGCTCGGATGACCGGTTCCCGCATCGTGACGAATTCTTCCGCACTGGTCGGGTGAATGCCGATCGTGGCATCAAAATCCGCCTTGGTGGCACCCACCTTCATCGCGACACCGAAGCCCTGGGTGATCTCCCCCGAATCCGGGCCAACCATGTGCAGGCCGACCACTTTGTCGCTCGCTTTGTCGACAATCAGCTTCATGAAGCTGCGCTCATCGCTGCCGGACAAGGTATGCTTCATGGGGCGGAAGTCAGAGACATAGACATCGACGTCGCCATATTTCTCCCGCGCGTCGAATTCGCTGAGACCGACCGTGCCGATGGGTGGCTGGCTGAAGACGGCTGTCGGAATATCCCGATAATCCATCCTACGCCCCCCCTTGCCGTAGGTGTTATGGGCAAAGACCATGCCCTCTGCAATCGCAACCGGGGTCAGCGCAACGCGGTCGATCACATCGCCCAGAGCATGGATCGACGGAACATTGGTGCGGAAATCCTCATCGACGATGATCGCCCCGTCCTTCGCAAGGGCAACCCCGACCTCTTCAAGGCCCAGATTGGCGGTCTTCGGCGCGCGACCGGTGGCATAGAGAATTGCTTCCGCCTCCATCGTCGATCCATCTTCCAGCGTTGCGACCAGCAGGCCGTTTTCGCGCTTATCGACGGCGGCGATATTGGCATTGAAACGCAGATCTATCCCCTTCTTGCGGATTTCGCCTGCCAGGAAGCTGCGCACATCATCATCAAAGCCGCGCAGGAATTGCGGACCGCGATAGAGTTGCGTTACCTGCGCGCCAAGGCCGTTAAAAATTCCCGCCAGTTCCACGGCGATGTAACCACCCCCGACGACGATGACCCGACGGGGCAGGTTTTCCAGAAAGAAGAATTCATTGGAGGTGATGACATGCTCGCGCCCCGGTATGTCCGGAACCGATGGCCAGCCCCCAACCGCGACTAGAATGCGCTCTGCCGTGACGGTGCGCCCGCCGACCTCGACCTCATGCGGTCCCCTGATCGTTGCCCGAGCGGAAAACAGCTCAACCCCCGCATTCTTCAGCAGATTGCCATAAATGCCGTTCAGACGCGCAATCTCGACATTCTTCCGTTCGATCAGCGTTGCCCAGTTGAAGCTGCGCGGCCCGACGGTCCAGCCGAAACCGGCGGCCTCCTCGAATTCCTCACGATAATGGGACGCATAGACCATCAGCTTCTTCGGCACGCAGCCGACATTGACACAGGTGCCGCCAAGATGCAGATCTTCGGCAATCGCCACCTTCGCCCCCAGCGACGCCGACATCCTGCTCGCCCGGACTCCGCCGGATCCGGCCCCGATCACAAAAAGGTCGTAGTCATAATCGCTCATGGGTCTCTCTTCCGTATGTTACTGGCAATACCGGTTCATTGTGAGGCAACATGGGGCAGACATGGGTCAAGAACAATAGTCCGGGGATCAACCCTCCCCGAAAACACCATGAGGCAAGGGAAAAGCAGTCGTGCCGGACGATACGAGTAACGCCGCAACCCGCCTCTACCCGCGCCTGAGGGTCTGTACCAACCTGCGCGGCGGGGATCTCCTGCCCTCCTGCGGGGCAGTCGGCTCAAAGGAACTGGCGGTGGCACTGAAATCGGAGATATCGAAACGCGGCGATTTCATCATGCTGGAGACGGTCCATTGCATGGGGCGGTGCCATATCGGCCCGACGCTGAAACTGTTACCCTTTGGCCCCTTTCTGCAGGGAGCCCAGGCCGAAGATGCGGCTCGGCTGGTTTCTCTGCTGGAATCAGAAGATTATGAGGCACTGACAATCGCGTTTCCCGATCCGACCCTGGATGATGACAAGGAACCCGTATCGCGATGAAGTGCCTAATTCCCCTATTCTGCTTTCTGGTATTCCTGATCGGAATGATGGACCCTGTTCTGGCACAGGGACAGGAAGTCCTGCGACGCATCCCGGAAGCGGTGGAGCCGGAACCCTATCGCACCACCCGCACGAAAGTCGGGGCTACCCGCGTCACCATGCCGGTCGATCCGGCAGCCCTCGCCCAGACACTTTCGAAGAACCTGTCGGAAGCCTGCGCTCGGCTGGAATTCAATCAGGTGCGCAAGGGACGGTATTTCGTTCTTGTCCCGCGCCCGGATCGCGAACCGATCCGTTTCGGCTTCGCCCAGGGAACAGGCCGGAACCTCTACGACCCGAAGTCGCTGCGCGGGGCTGATGTCGTCTATCTGTTCGAGCGGGATGGCACATCGGAATGCAAAGTCTATGTCTATCAGAGTCCATTCTGATCGGACTAGACCAGAGCGTTCCAAACATGGGGATAACGGATATGGGCAAGGCCATGAAGCGACGGTGCCGATATCTTCTCGGAACAATGCTCTGTTGCGGCCTTACGCTCAGCGCAGCAACCTCTGCCTCGGCACAGTCGGGCCGCGAGGGGAAATGCGGTGCCGTCGATCTTGTCATCGCAATTGATACCACCCATTCCATGGCAGCGGCCATCCGGGACATGAAGCGCGAGATGATCCGACTGCTGGACCTCGTCCATTTCGTCTCTGAAGGAGATTTCCGGCTCGGGCTTGTCAGTTTCAAGGACGATGTGACGGTGGAAACAGATCTGGGCGCGGTCGAAGACCCCCAGCGAGCCAGAGAATCCATGACATGGGCCATCCGCCGGCTTACGGCGGAAGGCGGTGCCAGTGGGCCAGAGGCGAGCGACGAAGCCCTGCATACCGCCATCGAAAGCCTGCCCGCTGCAGGACGCACCCAGACCGGTGATTTCAACGGAAAATGGCAGGCGCGCAGCCGCATCCTGGTGCTGGTAACGGACAATCTGCCCGGCGGGTTTGATGATGTCTTCACACCGGGAAAACACGATACCCATGCCCGCGAGATTGCCGCCCGCGCGTTGTCCCGCGATATCCGGATATCCTCTGTCTATGTTCCAACTACCGGGTTTGAACTGGCCCCGGACCCACGTGTGGAACAGACCATGCGCGCCTATGCGCAACTGACCGGCGGTGTTTTCGCGATCACACAGACATCCGGCCTGGGGGCTGCCGAGGCCATAGCCGACATCATCGACCGCTGCGGCATGCGGCCCCTGTCATAGGCAACTGCCTACAACAGCGGCTCATCCGCGACATTACCCTGCAGTTTCTCCCGGGCGATGTTCCAGGCGATGCTGATCCGGTGGCCATCCCCCTGATAGGGCGTCACGTAATGCACAACGAAGCTCGGGAACATGACCAGCGTCCCCGGCTCCAGCGGCGGATAGATCTGGGAGGTGACGCAGCCCTTCGCCGTCGGGCAGCATTTGGCGACGCGCGGATCGGTGATGCCCAGTGCCCCGTTGAACTCCTCCCGGTCCTTTGGATCGGGTGGTTCCAGATGATAGACGAGGCTCATCTCCGTGCGCCGATGGGCATGCGGACCGATAAACTCCCCCTTGCGGTAAACACTGGCCCAGCTATCGTCGATTTCCGCCGTCTTCGACCCGGTGACCAGCCTGAACGCCGCCTTTGCACGTTCGTGCAGCAGGGTCATCGCGGGACAGGGCCAGGTACCGATATCGCGGACCTTGGCCCCTCCAGCCCCGATCCAGCGGTCGCCCTCTTCCTCCCGGAACGCCTTTTCCGCCGCCAGCAGCTTCGGGGATGCGATGCTGCGGATAAGGTCGTTGTCCGGAAAGACGACAAAACACACCATGGGATCCATGTGCTGCACGCGCACGCCCTTTGGCCAGATCGGGACATTCATCGGCCCAACCTGAATGGTTCCTGGTATCACTGGCTTTCTTCCCCCCGGATTGCCGCAAATTTGTGCAGAATAGTTTCACGAATTCGTGAGGATGACAATTAACCGGACTCGGATTCCGGCGGAAATTCGACCATTTCGGTCGTTATCAATCCGTATCCTGACTGATTTGCGACAATGCTGATTGAATCAGTTTCGATGACGACATCCATGCGTCGTACCGCCGGGGAATCCCCATGCCACAAACAAATCCCTCCCCATCAAGGGGAGGGATTCAATGTCTTCCGAAGATACAGGTCGTTCAGTTATTCGTCGGGAAGGCCAGTTGCGCGCCTTCCTTGATCCCGGAGGGCCAGCGGCTGGAAATCGTCTTCATCTTGGTGAAGAAACGGATCGATTCAGGGCCATGCATCTGGGTATCGCCGAATTTGGAGCGCTTGGCGCCGCCAAAATTATGAAATGCCATCGGCACCGGGATCGGCACATTGATGCCGATCATGCCGACATCGACGGCATTGGCAAAGCTGCGGGCGGCATCACCATCGCGGGTGAAGATCGCAACGCCATTGCCGTATTCATGGTCGTTGATCATCTTCACCGCCTCGTCATAGCCGCTGGGTGCCATGACCGACAGGACCGGCCCGAAAATCTCCGTCTTGTAGATTTCCATATCGGTCGTGACCTGATCGAACAAAGTGCTGCCGACGAAGAAGCCATCCTCGTATCCCTGCATCGTGGCACCACGACCATCAACCAGCAGCTTCGCGCCTTCATCCACACCGCGCTGGATCAGGCCTTCCACCCGCTCCTTGGCCTGGCGGGTGATCAGCGGATTGATATCGGCATCGGGATCGTTGTAGGGACCGATCCTCAGCGCCTGAACCTTCGGGATCAGGCGCTCGATCAGAGCCTTCGATGTCGCCTCTCCCACTGGCACCGCGACGGAAATCGCCATGCAGCGTTCCCCGGCGGAGCCGTATCCGGCCCCGATCAGGGCATCGGCCGCCTGGTTCATATCGGCGTCCGGCATGATGACCATATGGTTCTTCGCGCCGCAGAAAGCCTGGACCCGTTTGTTGTGGGCACTGCCATGCTGGTAAATGTATTCGCCGACCGGGGTTGACCCGACAAAGCTGATCGCGGGCACATCCGGATGTTCCAGCAATGCATCGACCGCTTCCTTGTCGCCATGCACGACGTTCCAGACGCCATCAGGCAGACCGGCTTCCTTCCACAGTTCCGCCAGCATCATCGGGGCTGACGGGTCACGCTCGGACGGTTTGTTGATATAGGCATTGCCACAGGCGATGGCCATTGCCCCCATCCAGAGCGGAATCATGACCGGGAAGTTGAACGGCGTGATACCGCCAACAACACCGACCGGTTCGCGGATAGAATACAGATCAATGCCGCCGCCGATATTGTGATTGAACTCACCCTTCATCAGATGCGGGGCACCAGCGGCGAATTCGATGACATCGATCCCGCGCTGTATCTCGCCCGCTGCATCGGCCAGGGTCTTGCCGTGTTCCCGGCACATCACTTCTGCCAGACGGTCCTTGTTGGCGACCATCAGTTCACGCATGCGAAATATCACTGCTGCCCGTTTCGGAGAGGCCGTGTTTGACCAGATTTCATGAGCCGCCAGCGCATTCTGCACCACGGCATCGACCTCCACCCGCGATGCATAGGGAACATGCGCGATCACTTCCCCGGTCGCCGGATTGAAGACATCCCCCTGCCGCCCGCTTTTGCCAGCAACGGCCTTGCCGCCAATGAAATGCGAAATCTGATCCACCATGTTTTCCTCCCGCCTGATCCGACCCTTTGAAGAGCCGGTCGGAACGTCCGTGATTGAAAATTTGTCCGGCAATTTTCTAAGCCGTCGGAAGGGCCTACTCAAGCCCGCGATTGACGATCCAGACGACGGTTGACGGGAAATATCAGCGTGACCCTGGTTCCGTGTCCCAGAACGCTCTCGATATCAACCTGACCGGAATGACGGTTGATCAGCGCCCGGGTAATGGACAGGCCCAGTCCCACGCCATCTATCGCCCCCTCTTCACCACCGAAACTGGCATGATTGCTACCTCTCTCAAACGCGGTCTGGATGCGTGGCAAGTCAATTTCCGAAATGCCGATACCGGTATCGGAGACGCTGATCCTGACATTCTCCAGTTCATCCTCGGTCAATAGTACGCCAACCACACCACCCCGCCTTGTAAACTTCATTGCGTTGGACAACAGATTGATCAGCATCTGCTTCATCGCATTCCGGTCCGCCAGGATCACGGTTTTCCGCAACGGATCATCGGGGGCCAATCGATTGAGCGTCAGCCCCTTGCGTTCCATATCCACCGCCAGCATGTCGCAGACCTCATCCATGACGGTACCGATCTCGACCGATCCCTCTTCCAGTTCAAGCTCGCCCTGTTCAATACGGGATGTATCCAGGATGGAGTTGACGAGGGCCAACAGATGCGTACCGCTCATGTTAATGTCTTCGGCATAGCTGAGAGCCCGATCACTTACGGCCCCGGCATATTTCTGCCGGATCATGTCCGAAAACCCGATGATCGCATTCAGGGGTGTTCTTAATTCATGACTCATCCCCGCCAGGAACTTGGATTTTGCCCGGTTCGCGCGTTCCGCCGCCTCACGCGCGCGCTGCAAGTCTGCGGAAAGGGCAATCAGACTTTCATTGGTTTTCGCCAGAATCCGCAATTGACGCATATGCTGCCAGACAACGATACCCGACGCGACAAGAATACCCATGACCAGAAGTACAAGCAGTCGGGCAGCCAGGAGCAGGCGTTCCTGCGCTGCCAGTCGGGTTTCCGACATGGCCTGGTTCAGTCGCGAGGCAAAAGCCGCGAAATCACGATCCACCCCCCCGATCCGCAATAATATGTCATCCGCGAGTCCCGCCGCCTGATCCGGCGGCAAGGTGCGAAGCTTGTCCACCAACTCATCAACGGCAAATATCGGCGCTTGCATTGCCAGAAGCGATTCATTCAGCCCTGCCTCCAGCAATTCATCATAGGGAGGGCGGACGGGTAAACTGTCCAGACGCTCATAAAGGATATCATAGGCAAGTGCCGCCGCCGCAGGATCGGCATCCTGTCGACCCGTGGCCAGCTTCACCAGTTCCAGGCGTGTCAGCGCATAGTGCGTGCGCAGTTGATTTGCGGCCAGTGGACTGCGTTCGTAATTCGGATCCTGCAACAGAAGACGCTGGCTAATCAGGACAACAAACAACCCGGCCAGAAACGCGAAGCACACGATTGCTACAATTGCGAATGTGCGCCCTGATACGACCCCTCCCCGACCTCCCTCACTCATTGAACGGTGATCCGTTCGATTTGCCAGACGGAGCGGGCCGAATACAACTCCACCTGCAACGCGGGATCAGAATCAAAAGGATAAATCAGCCAAAGCGGCCCCTTTTCCCGCACCGACATGGTCTTGCCATCCCGTGCCCAGGCGAGGATCGCCTCATAAATCTGAAAATCCGAAACCGGAATATCAACGACATAGCCATCAAGAGCCGTAATCAGAAGCATATCGCCAGAGGCCCGCACGGCCTCCAACAGGACCGATACGCGGATGCCCTCGAATTCCGATATGCCATCGTCCCAGGGCGTGCCGGTGCGAATCATATGACGGTCCAAATCCGCCAGCATTGCGGCATCGAAAAGTGCCTCCCCATCACGGTTCGTCTCACCAATATCGCCCGTGATGGTCAGGATCACCCTGCCCTGTGGCAGAGACAGTGATTCGGCATCGGCCAATCCAGGCAATACGGCGATCATCAGTGCGGCCAGCAAGGCCATAACAGTGTTCATCTTTGCATCCTCAACCCTCAATGCCTTGGCAGGATCACGGTATAATCCAGGTCCAGCACCAGATCCGGCCCATCCGTTGGAAATTCTGCACAGGGTGTATTCTTCGTCGCACGCATGCGCAGCCGCAATGCCCCGATATCATCGCGCTTGGCCAGTTCCATCCGCTCTACGACCTCGGTCCAGGCATACAGCGTATCGCCACCATGGACCGGGGCGACATGACGTCCGCCATTGATCGCTGCAACGATGCAGGCATTCTGCAATCCGTTATAGGACAACGCGCGGGCCAGCGAGATCACGTGACCACCATACACAAGGCGACGGCCATCCGGTGTGTCGCGCATCCGATGCCCGTCAAAATGAACCCGCGCAGCGTTCCGATAGAGCCGGGTAGCGGTCATATGCTCCGCATCCTCGACCGTTGTGCCGTCAATGTGATCGATCTTCTCGCCCGGCGCATAATCTTCCCACCGATGGGGAGACCCGGTGCGGAGGTCATTCCAGTTCCGATTCAGCCTGTGGCGCGGAATGGTGATGGGGCGAACCGCATCGGGAAGCTCCGGCACCCGCGTCTCGACCAACCGGCTGCCGCTATCGCGCTTCGGAACCATGACCCATCGCGTGAATCGCAGGATCGGCACGCCGCGATGGTCCAGACCCTCGGTCTCGGTATAGACGATCCCGGTTTCACCGCCGGAGGTCTCGCGCAGGCCAATCACCCGGGATCGTGCGGAAACCGTCTCCCCGACATATAGCTGGGCCAGAAAATCACATCCTGCATAACCCAGATTGGCGCGGGCATTCCGCGAGATGTCAGAGACCGACAATCCGAAAACCGCATTGAACACGAACAGATCATCCACCGGTGCCGCATGATAGCCGACATCACGGGCAAACTGGTTGGAGGTCTGCATGGTGAAGCGATTGCCGGTCAGGGCATGATACAGCGCCACATCCCCTTCCGTGATCGTTCGCGGCGAGGCGTGTTCAATGGTTTCATCCAGCCGGAAATCCTCAAAGAACCGACCGGTGGAGGATTTTGATCCAGCCTGTGTCATAACGGGCGCTCCCTCGACAGATTGCTGCGCCGCAAAGAGTAGCCAAGTTGGCGACCGCTGGAAAGCACAAGCAAAAACGGGCGTCAGGATGGCGCAGCGTCGGACTGCAGCGCGGCAATCATGTCCGCAAGAGTGAGTATCCGGCGGGCATTTTCGACATGCAGGTTTTCGACCAGCTTGCCATCCAGCACAACAACGCCCTTGCCCTCGCTTTGTGCCTGTTGGAAGGCGGCGATGATCGCACGGCTGGATTCTACCTCCTGATCCGTCGGACCGAATGTGTCATTGGCCGGGTCAATGGTCTTTGGGTGGATCAGCGTCTTGCCATCGAATCCCAGTTCCAGCCCCTGCCGGCAGCTTTCCAAAAACCCCGCATCGTCTGACAGATCCAGATGCACCCCATCCAGCGCCGCAAGGCCATAGGCCCGTGCAACCAGTATCACATGGTTCAGACTAGTCATGAATGGCAGTCGCCGGGGCGTGTGCAGGCAGTGCAGTTCCTTTGCCAGGTCCGATGTCCCCATCACGAAACCCGCCATTCTGGGCGATGCCGCCGCGATCTCCTGTGCATGCAAAACACCGAACGGCGTTTCGATCATACACCAGATTGCCAGATCCGCCGGGCCGCCCGCCGCATCAAGTACCGCAATCGCCTTGCGCACGGCATCCGCGCTCTCGACCTTAGGCAGCAGGATGCCATCCGCCCCAGCGGTTGCCAGCCCAGCCAGATCGTCACGTCCCCATAGAGTGTCCATTCCGTTTACCCGAACCAGAATTTCCCGCTTGCCATAGCCGCCCTCGGCCAGAGCGGCAGCAATATTCGCGCGCGCCTCTTCCTTCGCATCCGGGGCCACGGCATCTTCCAGATCAAAGATCAGCGCATCGGCACCAAGACTGCGCCCCTTCTGCAACGCGCGCGGATTAGATCCCGGCATGTAGAGTATAGAGCGGCGGGGACGGGCGGAGGCGACCATGATAATACTCCCAAACGATAATTATTTCCACTAGATGGAATATATTCCGGATAACGGTATTGGCAATGAATTTATGCGGCCCCCCGACCCTTCATCCGCGCCAGATTCTCGCGCCAGGTCAGCAACAGCGCACCGCACACGATCAGCCCCGCCCCGATCACGCTGAACATTCCCGGAACCTCCCCGAACAGAAGCCAGCCATAGAGCGACGCAAAAATCAGGGTGGTGTAGAAAAAGGGGGCCGCGACATTCGCCTCCGCCATCGCTATACCCTTCAGGAAGAAGGATTGCGCGCAGACCATGATACCGCCAAGCGCCGCCAGCATCGCCCATTGCCCCGGTGTTGGCATTTTCCAGACAGCAATTGCCGCAATGCTGATCAGCGCCGCCGCGATACCATTGTTGATGGCCAAGATTTTCAGCGGGCGCTCCTTCCCGCTCAACAGTTTTATGAAAATCAGTTCCGCCCCCAGGAACGCTGCTGCGCAGAGTGCAATCAGGGCGGCAGGCTGGAATGCCTCCGTGCCGGGCCGGGTCAGAACCATCGCGCCGCAAAAAGCGATGGCGGCGGCCAGCCAGCGCCAGGGCCCGACAGTCTCCTTCAGGAAGACAATGGCAAAGATCATTGAGAAAAGCGGGCTCAGGAAGCTGATTGCCGTCGAATCTGTCAGCGGCATCAGCCCTGCGGCGGCGAACAGCGAGACAACGCCGCCAAGCCCCATTGCGATCCGACCCAGATGGATGCGCCAGGGAATGTCCTCAAAGGCGACACGCCGGGCAAATGCGATGGGCAGGATGACGCAGGCCCCGAAAAAGAACCGCCCCCAGGTCACCTGAATTGGATGCAACGCCGCCTCCCCCGCGATCTGCGGCCCCAGCGCCCGCGCGATCAGGGTCGTCGCCGCCAGAAGGATACAGCACATCACGACATACCCCGCCCCCATCACATTATTCGGGACCGGGGGGATGAAATCAGCAGGTTTGCGGGTCACGATGCTAGGTCTTTCAAACTGGGTACTCTTCAAAAGGGTGCTGAACCTATAGAACCTGCAAGCGAGTCGCAAAAGCATCTATTTGGATAGTGCGATGCCATTAGTTGCCATTCCATCGCGAAGCTGAAAGATTTGCCGGGTGCTCAAGTTCGGGTGCTCGTGGTGGAGATTGCGTCAATCCATGGCCATTCTGTCGATTCAATCCCATGTCGCCTATGGCCATGTCGGCAATGCGGCTGCGACCTTTCCGTTGCAGCGGCTGGGCCGGGAGGTCTGGGCCGTCCATACCGTGATGTTCTCCGCCCATGCCGGTTATGGTCCACCCAGTGGTCCTGTATTCAGTCCCCAGATTGTACGGGACATCGTCGGCGGGCTGGAGCGCCTGTCGCTGCTGCCCCGCTGCAAGGCAGTATTGAGCGGCTATCTGGGGGATGCCGGGGTCGGGGATGCGGTGCTGGATTCCGTAGAGCGCGTAAAACGCGCCAATCCGGATGCGCTCTATTGCTGCGATCCGGTGATGGGGGATGCCGCACCCGGCGTCTATGTCAGGGACAATATTCCGGGTTTCATGCGCGACCGGGCCATCCCGGCAGCGGATATCGCAACGCCCAATGCCTTCGAACTGGAACTGCTGACCGGGTATTCCAGCCGGACTCTAAAGGATGCACTGGCCGGATGCCGCAGCCTGATCGACATGGGACCGCAGATCGTCCTGCTGACCAGTCTGGAGCGGGACGAAACCCCGGCAGGACAAATCGAAATGCTGGTCGCCACAGCGCATGAAGCCTGGCTCGTCTCCACCCCCAAACTCGCGCTTGATCCGGCTCCCAACGGTGCGGGTGATCTGACCGCCGCGCTGTTACTCGCCCACTATATTGAAACCCGCCAGCCAGAGGCGGCCCTGTCACGTACCGCCGCTGCTGTGCATGCCGTGTTTGCCGAGACGCAACGCGCGGGCACGCGGGAACTGGCCCTGATCGCGGCACAGGACGCCATCGTCGCCCCGCCTCATCTGTTCGATGTCACGGCAGTCGTTTAACGTCGCATCGGAAAACGCCGCGCCAACATGAAGGCGAAACCCGCCGCCCCGGCCAGAATCACAAACCCGATCAGGAAGGGCGCATCGGCACCGAACAGGCTGAACGCCCCCGCACCCCAGGCCGGTCCGATGATACGGGCCAGAGACTGGGCGCTCTGCGCATTGCCCAGCGTACCGCCGCGCATCGTGTCCGGTGCGATCTGACTCAACAGGCTTTGCATTGCCGGATTGTGCAGACCTATGCCAAGCGCCAGCAGCCCCATTGGCAGCAGGATCATGATCGGCGCATCGACCAGCAGGATACCCAGCATGGTCAGCATCATCGCGCCCGCGGCGAAAACCAGCACCCGCCCTTCCCCAAAGGCCGGAACGACCTTGCGGACCAATCCCCCCTGAACCAGGACCGTCACCAGTCCAGAGAAGGCGAGGTAATACCCCACCTCCCGCGCGCCGAGACCGAACCGCGCCGCCGCCCAGATCGCGAAGACACCTTCCAATGCAGTAAAGACCAGATGGATCGTGAAATGCAGCATCAGCAGCAGCGAGATATTGCGGTCACGCAGAACATCGGTCGCAAAGCGCACGACACCCGCCGCACCATGGCGAACCGGTTCACGCACGAACAGGATCGCGATACCCAGGCTTATCGCCGAACAGCCTGCCGCCGCATAGGCCGGAAGCGTATAATCGGGATTCGCGCCCCCCACCGCCCAGGCCCCGAGGCCCGGACCGATGGTGAACCCAATTCCGAAGGCCGCGCCCAGCAACCCCATGCCCTTTGCGCGATCCGCATCCCCGGTAACATCGGCAACATAGGCGGCTGAGGCCGCGAACCACCCGGCGGCAAGCCCGGCCAGGATGCGGCAGGCATAGAGTTCCACCAGATCATCGGCACGGGCAAGCCATAGATAGGACAGCAGCGTCACCCCGGCAGAAGCCAGCAGGACCGGTCTGCGCCCCAGCCGGTCGGACAGCCAGCCCCAGATCGGCGCACTGATCACGGCGGCCATGGAGAAGGCGGAAAAGATCAAGGGAGCCGCCCCGCTGCGTCCGCCAAGGGCCGTGACCTGGAAAGGCAGCACGGGTACAACCATGCCGAGGCCGATAATCCCGAACACGGTGGCCAGGATCAGCGGCAGAAGCGGTCTGGCGTTTGCTGGAAGCGAACCGGTCATTGAAACTCGATTGCTGTATCAGGGGCGATTGGGAATTGACGACCCCGCTCATACGCCACCGAACCGCTCGGGGAAAGGGGCTGTGTCAGAATGACGACCCCGGCTGAGTCAGGAATGCCTGCTCCTCCGCCGTCGATTCTCGCCCCAGCGCCGCATTGCGATGCGGAAACCGCCCGAACTGACGGATGATCGTTCGGTGCTGTTCGGCAAAATCGTCATAAAGGGCGTTCCCGAGGCTTGCGAACAGCGCGCAGGACCAATCCTGATCGGTCAGATCCTCGCTGTGTTCGAAGGGCAGGAAGAAAAAGATCGCCGCCTTGCCTTCACCAAGACCCACCACTCCGGGATCGATGTGAAATCCCCTGGCAATCGCTCCGCGCGCGATGTCCCTAGCCAGCGGGTCGGCCGCAAAGGCCTCCGCAGCGCCACGATGCAGGTTACGGGAGAACTGATCCAGCACGATCAGGTTGCTCAATGCCCCCAACGGTGTTTCCGACAGGGTGCGGGCGCGCGGCGCATCGGCGCACAGCGCGGCATGATATGCCCCGAAGCGCCGGGCGATCTCCGCATCCACAGTGTCCGACTTCGCATACCAACCCTTGGGGCCAACCTCCTCGAACCAGAATGCCAGAATTTCATCCTGCATGTGACAATTCCTTTCGTTCCACTCACCCGACGACACTGCAGGGCAGTTTGAAAATTCCACACCGAAGATGCAATCCGCGACTTGCACCGGGACGAACGGAGCGCTATACACCAGCCGCTTCGAGGGTCGGGCATATCCCGAATGTCCCGCCAGACTCGCAGCATACCGACGGAGTGTAGCTCAGCCTGGTAGAGCACTGTCTTCGGGAGGCAGGGGTCGTTGGTTCGAATCCAGCCACTCCGACCAATTAGAAAAGGCTTGGCAGTTTTCTGCCAAGCCTTTTCTAGAATTTAAACTTACAATAAAATCATAGCATTCACTTAAAAAGTGCAAATGATATATTTTTAGTTAATTATTATGGAACCTTACTATCATGCAAAAGTCTAAAAAAGTTTCCAGACCTAATTCCAGAGATTTTTGATATATCATTAAAGTCAATACAGATAGAGATAGCTAGATCTATTATAAAAAATGCAGTAATAAAAAATTTTTCCATTTCAGTTTTTGCTAAATTTGGGTGTGAGAAATCACAACGTCCATCCCTCCACTTATTGGTTTTCCCCATTAAATCATCAAATGTTAAGGTAGTTTTAGAAAATGGAAACCACGCATCTCGCATAGACTTATAGTTTACTTCATTTCGAACCACTGACAACCAGTTTCCAGAATTACAACGTCCTCTATCTCTCAGCATATCTAGAATCACAGAAAGTGTTTGTGAAAATGCTTCGCGACGGTTCTCTGAGGCACGAACACTTAAAACATCAATAGATATTTTGTATAAAAGTTCAGAAAAACACTTCCAAAGATCTTGGTGGCTTTTTTTGTAGTTTTTAAATAAAATATTCTGATTTAAATAATCAAAAGAAAGCAAATAGTATGACGAATTAAGATTGGGATCATACCCTGCTTCTGTTTTTGCTCTTTCGGAAACAAAATTTGTATGACCATATTCAAGATGCGAGAAGGATTTGCCAAAAAATCTAAGAACAGAATGTGCCGCAAAAAAAGCTGCATAATATAATTTAATTATTCTCCATGAAGTAAATTTAGTATAAGCGTTTGTTTTTTCTAACTCGTAAACTGTTTGCGCAGAATGTTGAGCAAATCTAAATGCGTCAAGAGAAAGTGCTCTTTTAATTTCATCTGGGCTTTGAACAAAAATAGAAAAATTAGATGATTGTGTATTAATATAATAATTCCCATCAATTAACCATTCTTTAATTGTTTGACGGCAGTTTTCTTCTTTCACGAAACTATGAGGGACCCATAGAGGTCGTAATAATATTACATTCTCCGATATCAAAGTTGAAATTCTCCTTTAAAATTCTTTTCTAAGTAATCAAGTATCTTCGCTTGGGATGTTCCAGACAGACGTGCTATTTGTATTCTTTCAAACAATGGAGATAAAATTTGATAAAAATTCTCAATACTGTAATCAGCACCGAATCTATCTTTTAACCTAGAAGCAACAGGCACAAAAAAAGCAACTATTGCACGAAATGTCACGCTATTAAGAAGAATATTATCTTCACCTCCATTTAGTACAATTTCTTCACGCACCGCAGCTAAGTAATTAGATATTATCTCGAAAATTTCATCAGAATTTCTAGATTTTAAAGCTGGGTAAATACTTTTCAATGCTGCATTAAATGTAACACGTGATATTTTTGTCTTTACTCTTTTAGCTGGTGACAAATATCCAAATAATGGACCACCAGGATCATCATTCATTTTATCAAACACTTCTCGAAAAAGCTGCTCTTCAGTGTTCTCATACTCTGCTTGTTGTTTAATATCAAGCAGCAACTCTGTAGGCACACCCCTCTGCTTCGAATTTATATCAATAAATAGTCTAGACTCATCTCTTTTGCTTAAACCATCATATATAATAACAGGAACTCGAATTTTTGTCTCCGCCATTTTAAAGCCATAAACACGGTGCTGCCCATCTAAAATTAAGAAAGAGTTGGGGTTAATTTCAAAATTCACAGTTTTGTTTCTTGAATCATACTCAAGTTTACAATTTTCTTGCGCAGATAAAATTACCGAAGTTGGGATAGTACCTTGCCCAAAGTCTATATACTGAGCAATTTCTTCTGCTCTTCGTTTATCAAGTAGTCGCTGGAATCCAGATTCAGGATCTTCATCACGAGAGGTGACAAATGTACAAACTCCAAGAATATCACTTGGCATAGCCAGTTGATAAAATCTGTGTTCTCCTTGTGTAAGAAGAACTGCAGAGTAGCTTTCTCGTGTCAAAGAGGTTACTCACCTAAATTTAACAGTTAAAGATGGTGGTAGTTTGTATCAGAGTTTAGCTAGATACAAGTGCCTCTATGAAAATAATTAAACAGCATCAAGGGAGCACCCATCATGGCCGAACCAACTCTTATAGAAAAGCTAGACACCATCTTTGGGGCCCATATGGAAGCCGAACTGACAGGCGACCTCGACAAGACGCTGGCGACCATGTCGCCCGATCCGCATATCGTGAGCATACCGACGATGATGGGCGGCCAGGGTCCGGATGCCGTGCGGACATTTTACGCGAAACGCCTGATCGGCCAGTTTTTCCCGCCCGACGTAAAATTCGAGACGATCTCTCGCACATACAGCGAAGAGCGACTCATCGACGAGTTGATCATTTCCTTTACCCACACCACGACAATAGATTGGATGCTTCCCAGGATCGCGCCCACCGGCAAATATGTTGAAGTGGTCTTTGTCGTCATCGTCGGCTTTGGTGAAGGTAAGGTTACCTACGAACACATCCTGTGGGATCAGGCAAATGTCCTGGTGCAAATCGGCCTTCTCGACCCGACCGGCCTCCCGGTTACCGGAGCCGGAGCGGCTGCGAAACTCAGGAATCCATCCCTGCCCGATCCTTTTTTCAATGAAGGATAGTTAAAGCGATACTCCGGATTCCGGTTATTGACCCAATCGTAACTTGCCTGTTCCGATGTCCTAATTTCATGAACAATCGGAAAGATGCGGGCTTTTTTTTCATTTTACAATTCATGACCATAATGCGAATTATTTGTGACGGTTGCGTTAATCAGAGCTTGCCATGCTTGCCATGAAATACGGTTATCGTCCCTTGTCGCTGAATGCTTTCAGGAGTTCGACCCTGACTGCGATATGGATTGCCATACTGATCGCTTTTGCCCTCGCCTGGACTCTCGTCGAATTGACTGTATCCGGAGATTTCGCAGTCATTGCGACTTCTGAAAATGGATCGGTCGAAATGGCTCAGGTTGTCATCACGCTCGCCGGGTGCCTGTTGGCAATAATCAAGGTGCGCGATTACCTGACGAACGGAAACCGCCTAGAGGCGCTGTGGTTCGGCTGCATGGCACTGGGAATGTTCTATATCGCCGGTGAGGAAGTGAGTTGGGGCCAATGGATATTCCATTGGGATACCCCCTTCCCGTTCCAGGCTCTGAATGACCAGAACGAAACCAATCTGCACAATATGAGTTCCTGGCTGGACCAGAAGCCCCGCATCCTCCTGGAACTGGGGGTGATTTTCAGCGGTCTGATTTTTGTCTGCATCAATGCACGCTATCCGGGGAAGCTCCCTATACTACTCCTCCGGTTCCTACCACCGGCACAAGCTGCGGGGGCGGCTCTCGTCTATGTCTTCTTCAAAGTGAACGACATTCTGGATCATGACCCGGATATGAGGCTGTTCGTGCGGGCAAGCGAACTGGTGGAGATCACGATCTACTATTACCTGTTCGCCTATGTCCTGACCGTCTCTCCGAAGCCAAAGAACGCACCGTCATCCGGCACTGCCTGAACGGGCGGCCTTTTCCTCCAACCGTTTGATCTGATCCAGCCCCGGCAGAATCTCGCCAATTATGTATTCTAAACGTGCCTGAGGGCTGCCCGGACTGAGTTTAGAGAAGCGTCCGCGCCAGGAATCCATCTTCAGCGTCAGGCCGCATAATACACCCCCCACCGTCGTATGGTGGCTGGTGATATAATCCCGGACTTCCCGAAACTGATTGGCTGAAACATTGGACCAGAAATCCTTGGTCTTGCGGTCAAAACTTTCGAACCGCCCGGTGATCGAGCCTGAAATATCCGAGAAATCCGCTTCGATCTGGCGGATGATCTTTTCTTTCGGTCGATCATTCTTGACCATCCAGAGGCCACGCACCTCGTCCAGCCACTCGAGAAACTCATCCAGAACCGGTACGACATGATCGAGGCAATCGCGGAAATAGGCCAGCGACAGGAAAATATCACCATAGTCTTCGATAAAACGCGGAATTTCCGTATAAGGCACCTGCAACTCGTCAGCCAGCAGGTTCAAGCGACGCATCGCTTCCCCTCGATCCGGGTTGCGCAACAGGCCGATCAGATCCGTCCCGGCATCCTTACCGGCCAGATCAGCGCCGAAGACCTGTAGAATCAGAGGGCGGGTAAAATCCCTCATCCGTTCCGAAAGCTGCGCCTGCCGCTCCTCGGACAGTTTGAGATATTCCTGATCGTTGATCTCAATGCCAAGCGACCGCAACGATATTCGACAGGAATAGACATCGAAGCTGGTCATCTTGTCGATCCGGCGGATCGCAGTGACATCAGGACGCAGGGTCTCTTCGTCGATATCACTGAAATAGTCCATCAATTCCCGAATATAGATCTGACCGCTGCCGCTGCCTTCGCCGCGAAACAGCTCGACCGCCGTTTCCAGACGGTTGTTCTTGATCAGAGACGCGCGACGCAAAGCCGGTGTCCGGATCGGAATCATGCAGAGTGGCAGGATGTGCAGACTGTCGCGCTGCTCCGCCGTCGGTTTAAGATCTTCGTCCACGCAGTATCCCCCAATCCCAATGCGGACATCATAAACATCGCACGGCACTGATTTGTCAGTGACGACGCTCACTCTGCACGATCATCACCACACGGCCATTCAGTGTCTTCGCTACTGCATTCCGGGTATCATTGCATCCGGAATCCATCAGGATTCCGGCGGAGCACCTCCCTCGGAAATCCGATGGGCGACGAAACCTTCGATTTCCGCCGCCGCCGCCACCGCACCCGGTGGTGGGGTGAACCGATCCAGCACCTCCTGCCAGATCCCCGTCGCACGCTCGGTCGCGGTCTGACCGCCCGAATCCTGCCACCGCCCGAAATTGCTCAGATCTGCGACCAGCGGGGCATAGAAGGCCGTCTGATAGCGCGTCATCGTATGATCGGTTGCGAAAAAATGCCCGCCGGGCTGAACATCGGCCAATGCATGAAAACCGATGCTGTCGGCATCCGCCGGACTTGGCAGCGTCAATTCCGCGAAGCTCTGCAATGCCTCAATGTCCAGGATGAATTTCTCATAGCCGAAACTCAATCCCCCCTCCAGCCAGCCCGCCGCGTGGACGATCATTGTCGCGCCCGCCAGCAGGGTCGCCCAGCCGCTCATCAGCGTCTCATGTGCGCCCTGTGCATCAGCGGCATTGGAGGCCGCCCCCATCGCGCTGCGCCAGGGAAATCCGATATGCCGCGCCAATTGCCCCGAACCCAATGTCGCCTTCACATGCTCCGGCGTTCCGAATGCAGGAGAACCGGATTTCATATCCACATTGGAACTGAACCCACCATAGGAAACCGGCGTACCGGGCCGCACAAGCTGCGCCAGGGCAATGCCCGCCATCGATTCAGCATGTTGCAGCGTCAACGCCCCGGAAATCGTGATCGGTGCCATGGCCCCGGCAAGGCAGAACGGGGTTATGACCGAAAGCTGCCCGGAACGAGCGAAGTCAATGATCCCCTGCGTCATCGGGCGGTCCAACTGCCGGGGTGAATTGCTGTTGATGACCGTCGTCGCCCAGACACCGCCGGTAAATTCCTCCTCCCCCAACCGATAGGCCTGACGGATCATCGCAAAACAATCCTCGACCTGTGGCGTCCCCCGTGAATAGACGAACATCGGCTTGTCGCAATTGGCGATCTGGGCCTGCATCATCGCATAATGGCGCATCGGGGCCGGGATATCCTGCGGCTCGACCGAGGGGACCAGCTTGTGGATCACATCGAAGGACTGCTGCAGGCGCAGCGCCTCCTCATAATCGCGGAACGTTCCCGGTCGACGCCCCCGAATTCGATCCGTTGCGTTGGGACAGCCCGCACCTGCCGTGAACAGCATCGTACCCGGCTCATAGATCTGTTCCCGCTCCGGGTTCGGCGCGCGCATCCGAAAGGAACGCGGCGCCGTCTCCAGCGCCGCCGTGACGATATCCCGACCGATACGGACCATCTCGGTCTCATCATCGACCAGCGCCCCCGCCGCCCGAAAAATCTCCCGGCCTTCCGGCAACAGGATTTTCAGGCCAAGCTCTTCCAGCACCCGCAAGGCCGTGTCGTGGATGGCGACGATCTCATCCTCTGAAAAAATGGGCTGAGGCGCAAAGGGATGACGCAGATGGCGATAGTCGGATACACGCACCGGTCCGCTCGACACACCACCCTTCGAACCTCCGGCATCCCTCCGGCGGCGGCGCCCCGTTGTCGGCTGCTTGATGTCACCCATATCCCGAATCTCCTTCCGATGGAGTCGAGACTGCCTCAGCAGCGCGTCAGGACAAGCCCTATTTTCACTTCCGGGCGCAGGTGTTGATCCCGATCAGCCGGGTCGCACTCTCCCCAAAAGAGGAAGCGAACATGGGATCCCATCAAAAGAAGAAAGAAAAAACTCCCCTACATCTTCACCCGCCTCGCCTTCGGGTCATAGAACGGGGCCAGTTGTGCGGTTGCCGCATGGCGCGTCCAGGCGATCTCGATTTCGAATGTGCCGGACTCGATCCACTCTTTGGTGACTTTTCCGCCCTCGTCCTCGGGACAGCGTATATAGCCCATGCCGATGGATTTGCCGATCCGATGGCCCCAGGCACCGCTGGTCGTGGCACCAACGATGCGGCCATTGCGCAGGATCGGCTCTTCATGAAACATCATCGGAGTTGCCGTGTCATCCTGAACCAGGGCCACCTGCACTAGGCGCTTGCCCGGAACACCCTTTTCCTTCTGCGCCAGCACCGCATCACGCCCGATGAAATCAGGCTTGTCCCAGGCAACGGCAAAGCTGAGACCGGCCTCGACCGGCGTGTCCTCATCCCCGATATCATGGCCCCAATGGCGGAAGCCCTTCTCCGTGCGACAGGCATTCAATGCGAAATAACCGGCATGGACGAGGCCGTGATCGGCACCGATCTCTGTCAATCTGTCCCAGACATGCTGGGCATATTCAGCCTGGACATAAATCTCCCATCCCAACTCGCCGACATAGGTGATACGCCCGGCCCGGACCCTGGCATAGCCCAGTTCCAGTTCCTGCATCGTGCCGAAGGGGAAAGCATCATTGGACAGATCCGCACCGGTTGCCGCCTGTAGCAGCGCACGGCTGTTCGGCCCCATCAGACCCAGCATCGGCAGCCCAGATGTGATGTCGGTTGCGATGCAATGGGCATCCGCCGGGATATGGCGTTGCAGCCAGGCAAAGTCACGCACCTGCGCGCCCCCGGCGGTGACCACCAGATAGGCGGTGTCGGACAGGCGTGTGACGGTCAGGTCAGCCTCGATCCCACCCCGGTCATTCAGCCATTGCGTATAGACCATCCGGCCGACCGGCACATCGACCTGATTGGCGCTGATCCGGTTCAGCACGGCACAGGCGTCGCGCCCCTCCACCCGAAATTTGGAAAAGCTGGACTGATCGTAGAGCGCTACCGAATCGCGGGTCGCGCGGCACTCCGCACCGACCTTGTCGAACCAGCCGGGTCGGCCATAGGAATAGTCAAAGCGCCGCTCCGCCGCATCACTGGCAAAGAACATCGGGCGCTCCCAGCCCGCCGTCTCCCCCCAGGTCGCCCCCACGGCATCCAGGCGGTCATGGAACGGTGTCTTGCGCACACCGCGCGCTGTCTCGACCTGATGACTCGGCCAGTGCATGGCATAGAGCAGGCCCAGTGTTTCAGTGGTTCGATCATGCAGATAGCGACGGTTGTTCTGGAAACTCGCCATGCGGCGGACATCGACATCGGCAAGGTCCATCGGCGGATGGCGATCCCGAATCCAGTCGGCCAGTACCCGCCCGACCCCGCCGGAGGACTGAATGCCGATGGAGTTGAAGCCACAGGCGACGAACAGATCAGCCACTTCCGGCGTCTCACCCAATAGATAGCGATCATCCGGTGTGAAGCTTTCCGGCCCGTTGAAGAACAGCTGGATTCCTGCCTCCTGCAGGATCGGCAGCCGGTTCATGGCGAATTCCAGCACGGGCTCGAAATGCTCCAGATCTTCCGGCAAGGTATCGAATTCGAAGCTCTCCGGAATGCCGTCCATCCCCCAGGGCTTGGCCCCCGGTTCGAAAGCACCGAGCAGGATCTTGCCCGCATCCTCCTTGTAATACGCGTATTCGTCCGGCACTCGCATCACCGGCAGATTGCCCGGCAGACCGGCCATCGGTTCGGTGACGATATAGAAGTGTTCGGCGGCGTGCAGCGGCAGGTTCACTCCCACCGTCGCCCCCAGATCGCGCGACCACATGCCACCGGTCAGCACTACGGTTTTCGCGCGGATTTCACCCTTGTCGGTCAGAACCCCGACGGCACGCCCCCCCTCGACCAGTATCTTTTCCACCTTGGTCTGCTCGAAAATCTTCGCGCCGCGCATCTTTGCGCCCTTGGCGAAAGCCTGGGTCGTATCGATGGGGTTGGTCTGCCCATCTTTCGGCAGAAAGACGCCGCCAACCACATCCTCGGTATTCAACAGCGGATGGAGCGACGCCAGTTCCTCCACCGTCAGGACATTCACTTCCAGTCCGAAATTCTTGCCCATCGAGGCACCGCGCTTGAATTCCTCGAAACGGGCCTCGGTCTTGGCGATGCTGATCGATCCATTCTGCTTGAAGCCGGTCGCCTGTCCGGTCTCCGCCTCCAGTTCCGCAAACAGTTCGGACGTGTATTTCGCAAGTTCGGTCATGTTCCGGCTGGCGCGAAGCTGCCCCACCAGCCCGGCGGCATGCCAGGTCGTGCCACAAGTCAGTTGCTTGCGCTCACACAGCACAACATCTGTGATGCCGATCTTCGTCAGATGATACGCAATCGAACAGCCCGCAATGCCGCCGCCGATGATGACTACTTCGGCCCGATCCGGAAGCACAGACATATTTTCCCCCTGCTGATATGGCGCGCGAACTCTGACAAAGAGACAGAGCCTATGCCAGCCCAATCGTATCGGGACAGAGGAAATTTCTGGCCAGCCGGTTATCTGCTTTCACCGACGCGGGTTAACCGTCCAGCGCATCCCATTTCCGCCAGACCGGTGCGCCCTGATCCGGATTTGTCAGCTTCCTGTAGGCCGGACTATCAGGATTATTGCACCAACCCTTACCATCGGCAGCGACCGTGTTTCTATCGCGGCTGATCTGGCGTACTCCGCCCCAGAACAGACAGGTCGCACATTTACCCGTCGCATTTGCCTGAAAATCCGCTGCCATCGTATCTTCGCCGCCATATGACAGCACCGCCGCCCCCGCAACCAAACCAAGAGCGATCCGGCCGATATCGCGCCGCATCACCAAATCTGATTTAACCTCTGGTGTTTCAATCTTTTCTCTCTTTCGCATCATGATGATCTCCTGGTCACACTTTAATCGAATCAGAATACTGATGAACTCAAATCAGACCAATTCAATATTTCATGATGTTTAAATGATAATAATTATCATTTCCTTTTTGAAGATTTCAGGAAATCTCTTTGTTTATTCAACATAAACCGAATTTTGCTTCATTTACCCACGGCAGCAGGCCATATCAAAAATGGACAGAACACTCTTATGCCTTTAACCTAATTCATAATATTTTCACTTGAGCATTACAATTACTGTATTTTACACTTTGGACAACAAGGAGGAGACCATGCCTGAAAAACTGACATCCTTCATGCTCTCAATTTGCATGGCATTTGGGCTGATTTTGACAATCACTGTCGTGACAAGTTATGCGGCATCGAATCCAGAATCCGCAGCCTTTTCCCCTACTCCCACTGGTACAGTCCAGATCTGGAAAAACCTCGATACCGGGGAGACAGGCCGAAGCGTGATCGGCGCTGCTGATGGGTATCGTGTCAAATGGACATTCGATGGAAACGAACGGGAAGGATATTTCGCCTGCGCCCATTGCACTGGAAACGCACCGGCAACTGAGGACGATTATGCCGCTCTCTGGCCATTGGAAACCGGCAAGAAGGTCAGTTTCTACCGCAAGCGTGGCAGCCAATCCTGGGCAAATAAGATCGAAGTGATCGGCACGGAAACGATCATGCTGGAAGAACTCGGTGATGTGCACACTTATGTCCTGAAAAACACCAGCAATCGGATTGGCGGCTCCTGGAGGGGCGAACAGACCGTCCACTACGCACCCGCACTCGGCTGGATCGTGCGTTTTGACTATTCAGATAATGAAGGCGTGAAATCGCAGTGGGAATTGGTGTCACAGACACCCCCATAGCAGAACCGCACTTCCTTCGCGAATACTGGCTGCACTCCGCTGAAACCATTGTGCAAGTGCAATCACGATCACAATATTGCGATTGGATAGACCAGCAAAAATCCGATCTACTGAGACCTACAGTCCAATATTCGGTTCAACCCAGCGAAAGGATAGCAAGGCCATGAACGGAAACATCATCAGCGGCGTCATCGGTCTCATCATCGGCGGCGCGGCCACCTTCGGCTATCTGAATTATGCCAGCTCCCCTGCGCCGGAACCTGCCCCAATGGCGGAAACCATGGCGGCAGTCAGTGCCGAAGAAGCCTACGCGCATCGCAATGCAGTCATGAAGGGCATCGGCGGCCACATGCAGGCACTTGGTGCCGTTGCAAAAGGTGAAGCCACCTCGGATGCAGGAACAATCGTCCATGCCAAGGCCTTAAACTCGGCGTCGCAGGCTGTGAAGCTTCTTTTCGTGCAGGAGGGCATCTCCGACAAAAGCCGTGCCAAGCCTGAAATCTGGGCCGACTGGGCCGGATTCTCGAAGGCTGCGGACGACTTTGCCAATGCGACCGTCGCCGTCGTAACTGCAGCGGAAAGCGGTGATCCTGCCGCCATCGGTGCCGCGCTCGGCGGTGTGGGCCAGACCTGCGGCGGCTGTCACAAGCCTTATCGTGGCCCTGAAAAATAGACCTGAACAGGATTGATGTCCTTGATGATCGGTAGGATAGGCGGTGCGGGTCTACAGGTGATGCTGCTAGCTGGTGGTTTAATGTCTGCATCCGCATTTGCTGATTCGACGGAGAACAGTCCGGTGGAACGCGGTGCCTATCTGATCCGCGCGGCGGGCTGTATCGCCTGCCACACGGACGAGAAGAATGATGGTGTGCCACTGGCCGGGGGGCGGGCTCTGGCAACTCCCTTCGGCACCTTCCATTCCCCGAACATCACGCCGGATACCGAAACCGGTATCGGCGACTGGACCGACGATCAGTTCATCACGGCCCTGCGGGAGGGGAAATCACCGGACGGCCATCTCTATTATCCGGTCTTCCCCTATCCCAGCTATACCGGAATACGCGATGAGGATATGCTGGCGATCAAGGCCTATCTCTTCGCACAGGAGCCGGTTCGACAGCAGAACAAGGCACATGAGGCCGCATTTCCACTCGGATGGCGCTTCCTGCTGACCGGTTGGCAGATGCTGAATTTCGAACCCGGTGCCCTGGCTGATGACCCCGATCAGAGTATGGAATGGAACCGGGGCCGTTATCTCGTTGATGCCCTGGCCCATTGCGGCGAATGCCATACGCCACGCGGTATGACCGGCGGCGTTAATGACGCCCACTATCTTTCCGGTACCGCCGAAGGGCCGGATGGCGAGGAAGTTCCGAACATCACCCCTCATGATACCGGCATTTCCGATTGGTCGGAGGGGGATATCAAGACTCTGCTGAAATCGGGACTGAAGCCGAATTTCGACGACGTTCAGGGCAGCATGGCTGAAGCCATCCGTGATGGCCTCGCCTTTCTGACCGAGGAAGACCTGAATGCAATTGCGGTGTATCTAAAATCTGTCCCGCCGATAGAGAACAAAATCACGGCAAACTGAGAGCGCCGTGATGCATTATCAGCCTCTTGGTGTTCTTCGGCGCTCCACCACGCGGTAAATGGGCTGCGGCTCGTCAAACCCCTTCAGTTCAAACCGTCCAAGTTCATCGAAAACGAAATTCTTGCCCTGGCATAGATCCCTGACAATGCTGCTGACGGCCGTTTGGCTGGCGCTGGCCTTCGACAGAACGCGAGCGGCCATGTTGACCGGCGTCCCGAACAGATCGCCGCTTTCGTGGATCGGTTCCCCGGCACTGATTCCTATGGATATCTCAAAGGCGAGGTCCGGCATCAATTCGCTGAATTTGGCGATTCCTTCCTGCATGGTAAGCGCCGCTTCGACAGAGGAAATGACGGCGGGGAAGGATGCCATGATGCCGTCACCGGTATGTTTGATCTCGCGTCCATGATATTTGGTGATCGCCTGACGCACGATGTCGTTATGAGCGCGGACGACATTCATCAGCCATTCGTCACCCTTCTGCTGCTGGCTCCGCGTTGAGCCCACGATATCCGTGAACAGTACGGCGACAAATCCATAAGCCTGCTGGTCGGACGGAGTCACATCATAATGCTTGGGGTCGTCCTGACCGGGCGGCGGCTTCGGTGTCTTCCACATTTTCAGCGCCGCGTCGAAGCCGCTTGCCGCCTTCGGGTCCGCCCCCCGGTTCAACGCGCTGCTGCGGCCCAGTGAATACATGTCAAAATAGCGCTTATCGAGCAGGTATTCATCGATATTCGCCGCGAATCCAAGTGCCATCTGCGCCGATGCTCCCATCGCCTGAATCTGCTCGCTGAGGATCGCGCGCACCTCCTTTGCCGCGACCCTGAACCGCCGGGCCAGGGTTTCCGCCGCGCCAGCGAGAAAGAGAATAACCCCGAAGCGGGCAAAATGATCCTTGTCCAGACTGGTATCGGAAAGTGCTTTCGCCTCCGCCACAAGTTCCGACAGCGCGGCACGCAATGGGGCGGGACCGGTCGGCATGTCGGTCTTGGTCACCGGAACAGGAGGGTCATCCTCGACATCGTCCATCACCTCTTCCACCGGTTCCGGATCAATGACGGTCTCGATTTCAGGCTCTAGCATGACGGGCGGCTGCCTCTGTTCGGATTCTGCAGAATCCGCAGCATCATCGGATGCCGGTTCTTCAAGGGCTTTCAGCCTGTCCGCCTCCGATTGCAGAGTGCGGGCGACAGTATCCGCCTCGACAGTTGGGGAGGGTACGGGAGACGGAGACGGAGACGGTGGTGGTGTTGCCTGCGGTGGCTCCTTGTCGGCTCTCGATCTGGCATTCCTGCCCGCTCTGACCAGAATGCGTCGAAGCATCGGTACGAAAACACAGACCCACCCAATGAACCATGCGCCAATAAGCAGCCCCTGCCCAACCTTCGGGCCGAAAGCAATGCCAAGCGTGGCCAGACCTTTCATACCCTGGAAAGCGACCATTCCGGCGGCGGTCCCCGCCACGCAGGCCAACACGAATGCCAGCGAGAGTTTACGCAGCACCACCATCCAATCACCGCTACTCCGCTTGTCACCTGACATCGGTGGACGGCGCAGTTCAGGCTCCGCCTTGCGCGGCCTGGCATTCTCCTGTTGCCCTTTCGCGCGTTGCTTTGACTGGGCTGCCGCATTGGCCGCTGCCGATCCGCGCGGTGCATTCTTCAGAACCGACCGCGCAGCCCCGGCCTTGCCGCCACCCGCCCCATCCTGCCCCGCCGTGATAAGGGCGACCGGCGGCTTGGTCTTCATTTTCGGACTGTGATAGATCACCGTTTCGGATGCAACGCCGGTCGCATTGTCATAGCTCTCGCGAATGACACAGGCAGCATCGAAATGCCCCTGGGTATCCAGCCGCTTGGCCTCATCGATCGCGGTTTCGCGTTCGGCAAGGCCATAGCGGTGATGAATCTGCCACCGACCGTATTGAAGGTAGTAGACCTCGAAAGAGATCGATCTGCCCCCTGCCATCCCCCTGCCCCAGTTCCGTCCGCGCCTCAATTTGCCGTAGTATTACTTGGCCCCAGGGGCACACTGCCCCCACCCGCGACCTGACTATAGTGCAATCCGCTGAAAGAGTGGACTATTAGTGCTGAAAATTAGTTAACAGCCGAAATTGCGGCCAGCCTTCCCTGCCCCCAGGCATCCGCAGGTCTCCGCTCCAGCCGTTCCGACAGCAGAGCCCGGACGAGGGCTCCCCGCCCCGCCCTCATTGCGTTGACAATCAGCATCCGCTCATACAGATCCCGCTGGGCGTGGCTGCCCCCGATCCGATTCAGATGCATTCGGACAGACCAGATCAGATCAACGACGCGCGCGGCATCCCCGTCAGCATCGGCAATCGCCGCCATGCAGAGGCTGCGCCCGACCTCCCGCATTACCCGTGCCTGGGTTCCACTGCGTGGAACACCCCGTTCCAGATCATCAAGAAAATCCGACAGACAATCCCTTCGCCCGACCTGAGCCAGGGCCAGCGCAATATGACAGTCAGAGAAGACAAGGCCATGATCCCGGCTCAGATCCTCCGCCAACTGGGCAACACCCTCACCACGCCCACCGGTATCGACACCATGTTCCGCAAGCCGCCACAGCAGGGCTGCCCCATTGGAAAGGTCCAGGTAATCGGCAACCTTGTCGGTCCAGACATCCGCATCAAATATCGCAAGCGCCTGTTCGGCATCCCCCATGTCGAGCGCGAACAGGGCGCGGTGCCAATGGGCATGATGGACGAAATTGTGAACCGACCCCCAATGCCCCCGCAAACCGTCCAGCCAGGCCAACCCCTCTTCGGAGCGCCCCTGCATTTCCAGGACATGGGCGACGGCATGGGCGGACCACACATCCACCGGTTCCAGTTCAACCGCACGGTGTCCCAGTCGCTCCGCGCGAGCATACTCCCCGGACTCCTCCAGCGCGAAGGCATAGCTGCCCGCGATGAAACCGTATCCCGGCACAGCTTCATCCCAAGCATGCCAGACGCGCCCGATGGCATCCCGCATATCACCACCGATCCCGAGATAAAACCTGTTCAACTGTGACAGCTTGATTGCCAGCACATCACGGGGATGGTCGATCAGAATCGCCTCCCAACGGACGCAGGCGATTTCCATCTCACCCGCCGTCCAGGCGGAAAGCGCGGACAGATGCGCCGCCTCCCGGTCGGATACTGGACGCTTCGCAATCATCTCACCAGCGACCTTGACCATCTTTTCCGCCGCCGCATCCATCTTGGCGGTGGCGAACATTTTCAGGAATGCTCCTTTCAGGATCATCGCCATCGGCATTTCAGGGTCGTGCTCGAATACCGATTTCAGTTGGTCACCAATATCGACCCGCATCGCCATATAGGCGATCATCGTCGACTCAAGCGCCGCCACCGCTTCCGGTGATTCCGTTGTGACGGGACAGCCCCAGATATCCCTGTATTCAGTCATTTCCGATATCCCAACTGATTTCACCACCGCACAACGAAGTCCCGGCATTGGAAAGGGAATGTTAGTCTATTTTCGCATCGGTAATCGTCAGTGCGGTGGCGAGATCCGTCTGATCCTGCGGCAACGGCACAGTCGTGCCTGTCTCCAGGCTAGCCTGAACCGCCGTGACATCGGATGTGGCGATCAAACCACCCGTCTCGACATCGAACATCCGGTGCAGGAATCGCATATGCTTACGCCCGACCGCGATAAAGCCGCTTTCGATACGCACCAGTTCGCCACCGCGCAACTCGCGGATATATTGGAAATTCTGCCGCACGACGGCGATCCGCCGCCCTTCCTTCCGGATCGACCGGGGCGAGATGCCGATCCCATGCAGCAGGAACCATGTCGCCTGGTCAAAGCGCTCGATATAGAGGCGCGAATTCATTGATGCTTCCGGGTCGTATTCGGATGCCATGACCGCGCCACGGAAGGTTTCCGTCCAAGTGCTCATGAAAATCTCCTTTTCTTTCCGGTTGCGGATAGCGGTCAGTACAGATGCTGACCACCGGTCACGAAAACCTCGGTTCCCGTGACATAGCTGAAATCCGGATTGCATAATTGAAAGACACAGGAAGCGACTTCCTGAGCCTTGCCCATGCGTTGCATCGGAATACGGGCAATCAGCGGCTCGTATTCTTCGCCAATCATCTCGGTCTCGATCTCGCCGGGAGCAACGGCATTCACCCGCACACCCAGTTGCGCGAATTCGACACAGAGTTCCCGCGTCAATGCCGACAGTGCTGCCTTGGATGTCGAATAGGCGGATCCGGCGAAAGGATGGATCGCGTGACCGGCGATGGAGGTAATGTTGACGATAGCCGCCCCGTTCCCCTGTCGCGCACCCCGGCCCAAGGCCCGTGCAAAGCCGCGGCAGAGAGTCAGCGGCGTGAAGAAATTCAATTCGAACACTTCGCGCCATTTCTCCAGATCGCCATTCAGGCAGCCAAGCCGTTCCTTGAACGCGGCCTTGGGGGAAACAGCGGCATTGTTCACCAGCGCATGCACCGGCTCATCGGCCAGGATTTCATTGGCCTTGCGCACGAAAGCTTCGACATCCTCCCGGTCACTCAGATCCGTGGGGATGTGATGGGTCCAGTTCGGGTCGGCCCGGCAATGATCGGGGATGCCTTCGCGTGAACAGGTGATGACACGCCACCCCTCATCCGAAAACCGTTGTACGGTGGCATGCCCGATACCCCGGCTTGCCCCGGTCAGAATCACGGTTCGGCGGGTTTCAATGGCGCTCATGTTGCATCTTTCCCAGCTTCCAGACCGTTTGCTGCCAAGTTTCCGGATGGCGGGGTCACGGGATCCTGATGGACGATCACCTCCGCCCCCGGAAAGGCTTCCATCACTTCCTTTTCGACGGCATCCGCTGCCGTATGGACCCGATTGAGGGTCATGTGACCGTTGAAGTCCAGATGCATCTGAATGAATGTATCCGGCCCGGATCGCCGCGTCCGCAGATCATGAACCCCCAGAACCTCCGGATAGGCTAGTGCAATCTTGCGGATGCGGTCCCGATCCTCATCAGGCAGTTCGTGGTCCATCAGCATCTGGAAAGATTCCATCCCGACCTGCCAGGCACCATAGGCGATATAGAAGGCAATCGCGATTCCAAACAGGGGATCGACAATCGGAATGTCAAACAGCCCGGCGATGACAAGTGCTGCAACGACACCCAGATTGGCCGCCAGGTCCGCCTTGTAATGGGCGGAATCCGCCTTGATCGCGACCGAACCGGATCGGGCAATGACATAACGCTGAAACAGCACAAGCCCAAGCGTTGCCAGGATCGAAAGCGCCATAACGGCAATGCCGATTTCGGTTTTCACGATGGGCTGCGGGTTGATCAGTCGGTCCACCGCCTCCATCAGCAGCAGCAGCGCCGAGCCTGCGATGAATCCTGCCTGCGCCATGGCGGCCAGCGGTTCCGCCTTGCCATGGCCAAATCGATGCTCGGAATCTGCAGGCACCATTGCCTGACGTACGGCGATCAGCGTGATCAGGGACGCGACGAGATCTAGCAGTGAATCGATCATGCTGGAAAACAGCGCAACCGAATCCGTCATAATCCATGCACCCAGCTTGGTTGCGATCAGCAGTGTTGCCGTCGCGGCGGAGGCATAGGTGGCCAGTCGCAACAGACGCTGCTGCCGGGTTTGCCCTCGCACGAGGTTCTTGACGGGGTCCACTTCAGCAGGGTCGCTCATCACATTTCCGCACGATCAGGGGAACAGGCGCTGGATCGTCCAGGCCTCGTCCGGGGTTGCACGGGTGAAGACATGGCGGTCATGCAGACGAAAGGCACCATCCTTCCAGAATTCGATATAGCGCGGACTGACTCGGAAGCCGGACCAATGGGCCGGACGCGGAACCGTGCCCAGCGCATATTTCGCGGCGACCTTCGCGACACGCTTTTCCAGCTCGAACCGACCTTCACAGGGACGGGACTGGTCACTGGCCCAGGCACCGATCTGGCTCTGTTTGGCCCGGCTGGCGAAATAGGTATCCGCCTCCGCATCGCTGACCGGGGTGACCGGACCTTCGATTCGTATTTGGCGCCGCAGGCTTTTCCAATGGAACAACAGCGCGGCATTGGCATTCTCAGCCAGTTGCAGACCTTTCCGGCTCTCCAGATTGGTATAGAAGACGAAACCGTCCGCATCATACCCTTTCAACAGAACCATGCGTAAGGAAGTCCTTCCCTCCGCATCCGCGGTGGCCAATGCCATGCCGTTCGGATCGTTCGGCTCGGATGTTTCCGCTTCGGTCATCCAGGTGCCGAACAGGGCAAATGGGTCACTCTCTTTGAAATCGGTCATAGGGTCGCCATATTTATGGAGTTGAGTTCAAGCATATATAGCGGGTACCGGGTCCGGTCTCAACGAGCGCTGGAGAATTGTATGGGTCAGCGACGGAAACTCCCGACCCGGGCGTCCACTATGAATGCCTATGCGAATGCAAAAGCGGAGGGGCTTGCCGTGTCACGTGCCGTTTCGGCAGACACGTTAGTTACAGGAGAATGAAACATGGCGAATGAACTGCGCAACATATCCGGCAAGCGTGCCTCACGGATTGCGATCTTGGCTCTTGCCGCAAGCCTCGGCTTGAGCGCCTGTGCGGGTTCCGGCCAGAAGGAAACCATTGGCGGAGTCGGAGGTGCCGTACTGGGCGGCGTCCTTGGGTCTCAGGTCGGGAAAGGTACGGGGCAATTGATCGCGGTCGGTGCCGGGGCTGTGCTGGGCGGGCTTGTCGGCTCCTCGGTTGGACGGTCGCTGGATGATGTCGACAAGATGAAAATCCAGAACACGACGCAGCAGGCGCTCGAAAACCAGCCCGACCAGACCACGTCCACATGGTCGAACCCGAATACCGGTCATTCCGGCACGGTTACGCCACAGCGGACCTATGAATCGACCGAGGGTAGCTATTGCCGTGAATACACCCAGACGGTGGATATCGGCGGCAGCAAGGAAGAGGCTTATGGCACTGCCTGCCGCCAGCCCGATGGGACTTGGAAAATCGTAAGCTGATCTGCCATATTGCGGACCTTCGGAACGGTTCTTGCTTTCAACGGCATGCGGGCCTCCACTTGCGTATCTCTGATGCGTGGATTGCCCGTGGCATTTTGGAGCGTATGACCAATGACAGTCGGAACGGATATGAAAGACCCTTATGAAACCCTCGGCGTGAAGCGCAACGCCGAGGCTGCTGAAATCAAACAGGCCTATCGCAGGCTGGCGAAGGAGTTCCATCCGGACCTCAATCCGAACGATCCGATCGTCGAGCAGCGGTTCAAGGAAATCTCTCAAGCCTATGGAATATTGGGGGACAAGGAGAAGCGCAGCAAATTCGACCGGGGCGAAATCGGGCCGGACGGGGCACAACGGAGCGGCTTCAGCAGTGGTGGTGGCGGCTTCGGTGGCGGACGCGGTGGCTTCGGTGGTGGAGAGGCGGCGGAGGATATTTTTGCCGATCTCTTCGGGCGCAACCGGGCGCGCACCCGCACGGTGCGCATGAAGGGCAAGGATGTCAGCTATACACTGCGCGTGACATTCGTCGAGGCGGCAAAGGGATTAACCCGCCGGGTCAACCTGTATGACGGCAAGAGCCTGGACGTGCGCATCCCGCCTGGAACTGAAGATGGCCAGACCCTGCGCCTCAAAGGCCAGGGAATGCCCGGTATGGGCGGCGGTGAGGCGGGCGATGCCTTCATCGAGGTTCAGGTCGACGCCCACGCCTTCTTTGAGCGTGATGGGAACGATGTCTTTCTGGATGTGCCGATCACGCTGTCCGAAGCGGTGCTGGGGGGCAGGATCACTGTGCCCACCGTGCATGGCAATGTTGCGGTGACCGTCCCGGCGGGATCAAATTCCGGCAACAGCCTGCGCCTGCGCGGCAAGGGCATCCAGCCCGGCATCGGTGTCGCGGGCGATCAGTTCGTGAAACTGATCGTGATGCTGCCGGACAAGCCGGACAAGGATCTGGTCGAATTCGTCAAAACATGGTCGAAGGATTACGACTACGATGTCCGCAAACGGGTCGGGCTGGACCGGGTGTAGCACCTGATCCACCCAGTAGCCGCTCTATGGAAAACGATGGCCCTCAGAACTTTCCCCTTCCGGATTCCCCTCAACTGCTCTGGATGAGCGCACCCAGGCCAATCAGACCAAGCACCTTCGCGTTGAAGGAGGTTTTCGTCGGGGCGTTGGGTCCGTCATCTTCCTCATCCTCACCCGGAAGGGGTTCGATTCCTATATCGGGAGGGGACAGTAGGTTGCGCAGATCACTAGCCATGACCGCATCGCGGGCCTCACCGTATTCATCCAGAATCGCTGTGAAACGCTGGCCCCACGCGGTGTTGAGGTGGCCGCGCGGCATCGGACCTGAAAGGTCGAGGCCGAGATCAGCATGGAGCCTACCCAGGCTGACATGCGACAGATCACGGCTCAACACCCATTCATTCCGATCCGTCCGAGTGATGTAGTTCAACTGGCGCAGCCTGCGGGTCACCCATCCCTGTGCCTGGGGCCCGATCTTCGCGGCACGGGACAGGCGGCGGTCGGACAGGGCCGTTCCTTCCAGGGCTCCACGTTGGAGGGCATTCAGGACCGACAGGGCACCGGACAGGCGATGCAGTGGCGACAGGCCCTCATGACGCGGGTTGCGCTGACCATGACGCCATTCGGGCAGACCTGCCGCGATTTCCGCACCGAACAGGACGACCATCCAACTGAGATAGACCCATATCAGGAAGATCGGGATCGTCGCCATCGCGCCATAGATCGTCTCATAGGTCGGAAAGGCGGTGACATACAGGCCAAATCCGCGCTTCAGGCTGTCCAGCAGCAAGCCTGCCACAAGCCCACCCATCAACGCATCCCGCCTGCGCACAGGGTAATTCGGCATGACGAGATACAGAATCGCCAATCCCAAGGTCTGAAGAACGAAGGGGATAACAAAGGCGAAGCGGGTGATGTCACCCGTGACCGATTCGACATTGCTGGCCTGCGCAATGGCGAACAGATAACCGGACAGGGAGAAGGATGCCCCGAACAGCAGCGGTGCCAGGGTCAGAACTGCCCAGAACACCATCAATCGCGCAACCAGACTGCGATTCTGTTTTGTCTGCCAGATCATGTTCATGGTCCCGGAGATCGTGACCAACAGCATCACGGCACTGACCGCCAGGAAGATGATCCCGACCGCAGTTAACCGACCGGTCTGGGCAGTGAATTTTTCCAGATATCCCAGAACCTCATCCCCAACTGTCGGGATGAAATTCGTGAACAGGTAGGTCTGGATCGTCCCTTTCAGGGAGTCATAGGCCGGAAAGGCGGAGAAAATCGCAAAACTGACCGCCAGCAGCGGCACCATCGCCAGCAGGGAGGTGAACGTAAGTGCCGCCGCACGCTGCTGGCAGCCATCCAGGCTGAATCGCAGCATCGCGTAATGTGTGAATCCCGCCACCTGTACAATCGCCCGCCAGAGTGTCAGGTGCCAGGGCGTCGGGTCTTTCGCACGCCGCGCGGCAGGGGGCGTCGGTCCTTCTTTTCCGGTCTGATCATTCATGCGGCTTTCCTGTCTCGTTCAAAGTCAGTATAGCGGCAATCGGTCGGGTTTCGATAGGGGCTTGGCTTTGACGGATCGGAAGGGCGTCTATAGGATGCCGTAGCTTTACCAATTCGACTTCTTTTATCTGGAGAATACAGCGCATGGGCCAGACCGAATCCCTCATGGCGGGTAAAAAGGGCGTCATTCTAGGCGTCGCGAATGATAAATCGATTGCCTGGGGCATCGCGAAAGCGGTTGCCGATGCGGGGGCGGAACTGGCCTTCACGTTTCAAGGGGAAGCGCTGGAACGGCGCGTACGACCGCTGGCTAACAGCCTGGGGTCGAAAATCGTCGTCCCCTGCGACGTAACCGACGAAGCCAGCATGGATGCGGTATTCGATACGCTGAAATCGGAATTCGGGCAGTTGGATTTCATGGTCCATGCCGTTGCCTTTTCCGACAAGGATGAGTTGAAGGGCCAGTATCTTCAGACATCACGCGGCAATTTCCTGCGCACGATGGATATATCCTGCTATTCACTGACCGCCCTGTGCCAGCGTGCAGCGCCGCTGATGACGTCGGGAGGGTCTGTCCTGACGCTGACCTATTACGGGGCCGAGCGGGTAATGCCGCACTATAATGTCATGGGTGTCGCCAAGGCCGCGCTGGAAGCATCGGTGCGCTATCTCGCCGCCGACATGGGACCGTCCGGAATCCGGGTCAATGCGATCTCCGCTGGGCCGATCAAGACGCTGGCTGCCAGCGGCATAGGCGATTTCCGCTATATCCTGCGCTGGAACGAGTTGAACTCACCGCTGCGCCGCAACGTGACCATCGATGAAGTCGGAGGTTCCGGCCTCTACTTCCTTTCGGACCTTTCCTCCGGCGTGACGGGCGAAGTGCATCACGTCGACAGCGGTTATCACACGGTCGGCATGGTTGCGGTCGATCAGGCCCCGGCGGTGACGGAATTGCTGACCGGACTGACCAAGAAGACCGGGTAAACAAGCAGGGCGGCTAAACACGGCGGCTGGGTGAGCACGGCCCCCAAAAGGGCGACATCATGTCCGACAATACTTTCGGTACTCTGTTCAGGGTTACCACCTTTGGGGAGAGCCATGGCCCCGCCATCGGCTGCATCGTCGATGGCTGTCCGCCGCTGGTGCCGCTGAGCGAGGCGGATCTGCAACCCTATCTGGACAAGCGGCGCCCCGGCCAGAATCGCTATACAACCCAGCGCCGAGAGCCGGATATGGTGAAAATCCTCTCCGGCGTGTTCGAAGGCATGACCACCGGAACGCCAATAGGCCTGCTGATCGAAAATACCGACCAACGCTCCAAGGACTACTCAGATATCTCGGAGAAATTCCGACCCGGCCATGCCGACTTCACCTATTGGAAGAAATACGGTATCCGCGACTATCGAGGTGGTGGACGATCTTCGGCGCGGGAAACCGCAATGCGGGTCGCGGCGGGAGGCATAGCGCGCAAGGCATTGGATCATCTGGTCGAAGGCGGTATCAGCATCCGCGCCGCACTGGTACAGATGGGACCGAATCGGATTGATCGCAGTCGCTGGAACTGGGGGGAGGTCGACAACAATCCCTTCTTCTGTCCCGATCCGGTCGCGGCGGAGGAATGGGCAGCCTATCTGGATGGCATCCGCAAGGCCGGATCTTCCTGTGGGGCGGTCGTCGAGGTCGTGGCCGAAGGCGTTCCGGTCGGCTGGGGCGCGCCAGTCTATGGCAAACTCGATTCCGACCTGGCATCGGCACTGATGTCGATCAATGCGGTAAAAGGTGTCGAAATCGGCACAGGCTTCGCGGCGGCTGCCCTGACCGGAGAGGAGAATGCCGACGAGATCCGCATCGGCAATGACGGCAAGCCCCTGTTCCGTGCGAACAATGCGGGCGGCATTCTGGGTGGAATATCGACCGGTCAGCCGGTGGTCGCACGCTTTGCCGTGAAACCGACCAGTTCCATCCTCTCCCCCCGCGACACGATCACAACGGGCGGTGAGGAAACCGAAATCATCACCAAGGGCCGCCACGATCCCTGCGTCGGCATCCGTGCCGTCCCGGTCGGCGAGGCGATGGTGGCCTGCACCTTGCTCGACCATCTGATGCGCCACCGCGCGCAATGCGGGGAATAGGAACAGAGGGTCACAGACCTAAGACAGCCGCTCACGGATTGATCCGACGATCCCGACCCGTTCCGGCGGGAAGATCAGCGTAACCTCCGTGCCCTTGCCGAGGATTGAGCGCAGGCGAAGACTGCCGCCATGCAATTCCACCAGCATCTTGGACAGCGGCAGTCCCAGCCCCGCGCCTTCATAGGCCCGCGCCAAGTCGGAGGATATCTGACCAAACGGACTCAATGCGGTCGGGATGTCTTCCTCCGCAATGCCGATGCCAGTATCTGTAACACTCACGGCCAGACCGCCATTCTCCGTCAGGGAGGCACGGACATGGACAGTGCCCCCCTTTGGCGTGAATTTGACCGCATTGCCAAGCAGATGCGTCAAGGCTTGCCGCAGCTTGATCTCATCCGCCCGCAGTAACGGCATGTCTGCCTTCAGGTCCGCGACCAGTTCCACCCCACCCTCTTCAGCCATCGGCATGACATGATCGATAGAGGCTTTTGCCAATCGCTGGATATCGAGAACGGTTTCAGACAGTTCCTCGCCCCGCCCGTCAATCCGGGCATAGGCAATGATATCGTTCACCATCTCCAGCAGCCGCTGACCACTGTCATGAATCATGCGTCCGTATTCGACATAATCCGCACGGTTTATCGGTCCGTGGACCTGATCCCGGATCATTCCGGAAAACCCGATGACGGAATTCAGCGGTGTACGCAGTTCATGGGTAACGCGGGTGACGAAATCCGATTTTGCCTCCACCGCTTCTTCCGCCGCCTGCAATGCCCGACGCTGCGCCTTGCGCGCGGTGTCGAGCGCCCCGGTCATATCATTGAAACAAGTCGTCAAAGCCTCGATTTCTACCGGCCGTATACCACGCGGAGGCGGAACAACGACATCGGAATCCCCATCTGCAAGACGATCAGCCGCATTCGTCACCACCCGGATCGGCGCGGCGATGAAGCCACCCACAATGAAGCCCAGAACGGTCGATACCACGGCCCCCAGCAAAACAATAAGATAGGCCTTCTGCTCGACATCCTCCGCCTTTTCCTCAAGCTCCCGGATCGGCTGCGGTATCATGATCCCCCAACCGGTCGAGGGGACGGTCGTGAACCCTGCGATCATATCCAGATTGGCGGCAGGTGAGTAGAATGTCGAAACACCGGTTTCCCCGGCCATCATCCGCGCTACCGGATCCAACTGAGCCTGATTGCGAACCTCTTCCACCCAATCCGCACGAGGATGCCCCAATACATTCCCTGCGGCATCGAACAGGGCAGCATGACCGCCTTCACCAAACGCCACCGCACGCTGGGTTTCGCGGAGATAGTCCGTACCAAGCTCCCCGAATGCGATCAGATTGGGACCGATCTTCTGAACCATATAGAGGACGGGATAGCCGCCAGGGCTTCTCCGCGCATCGCTTATAACCAGTTCCCCCAGCGCCTGATCCGCCATGACTATATATTCATCAAGGGGAGGCAGGCTGATCGTCTGCCGTGGCACCGTCTCGGCGGGCGTGACCGATATGACTCGACGGGTATCCGTCTCTATCAGGCAGATATGCCTGAAATTCAATGAATCGAGCAGACGCCCGAGATGGACTGAATCCCGCAGTTCCGGTTCACTCTCGACCACATGTGAAAAAACGGCGGCAACGTCCTGCGCATATCGATCCAGGGCAAGGCTGAGATTCTGGGCAAGAAGAAGATGGCGCTCCTCTACCTCCCGAATTTCACGATCCAATGCCGATGCGCTGACCCAGACCGCCCAGACAGCGAGGGGCACAATGGAGGCCGCCAGAAAGGACAGGGCCAAAATCGCGCGCAGACCAAGCTTCACACAACCTCCCTCATTTAAGTCTCACGTAGGAGACCTTTTCATCACGGAAAACCCAGCCCACCCCTCACTCTAAGCGGCAATTTTTGGGTTGCGCTAGCAACTTACGCTTTGTCAAAGACCTTGCGCGCCAACTCTCGCCGAAGCTTTTCTACAAGTTCTTTGTGGTCCGTATAGAAAAGGATGCGTCGCGAGTTCACGTCAAACGGCATTTCCACATCGGAGTTTGAAATCATGACCACATCTTTCCCAAGCGCATGCGCGATGCCCAACTCGTACATGACATTTGGGTTGCGAGTATTTACGTTTGCGATAACGATACGAGCTAGTAGCATTTGCCGGATTATGTGTGAAAGTATGTCGCCGCGAGAAGACTCTTCATCACCGCGAACTACTCTAATTCCAAACTCAGAGAGACCTTCTACAATTGCCGAATAGGTTCGCTGCTCGCTTGGATGAAAGGGAGTGAGAACAAAAACCAGATTGCGGTCCATCTCAAGTTCATTGGAGTCAATTGAAAGGCTTTCCAGAAAACTGTTGGGATCTATCGCGCTTCCAGAGAATAAGCGCACACGTTTCTGACCATCAATCAAGAGGTGATTGACATCTTCAAATCGTTCAAGTGAGCGCGTCAAGCGAATGTTCAAGTCAGCGATTTGACGCTCTAGAGATAGACGGTCATCATCATATCGAGAATGGAACTCCCTTTTACGAACGGCGTGGGTTAGTTCGGTATTCCTTTCTATCTGACGCAGAATGCGAACACCTATGAAGACCGCATAAACGACGCCCATGGCAACCGACATCGCGAGGATGACATTGGAGAATTCAGACAGGTACTCTAAAGGGTTCAAGGCCTAGCTCCCAATACAAAGATGGGGAGTGCAATAGCTCCCAATGCAAGTGCAATGTTTAGAAGGGTAAGCCAAAAAAGCCTCTTTGGATTCGCGATGTAAAGCTCCGAATCCCGGTCACTCATTAGTGAGCAAGAGTACTTCCATACGATGATGGAAAGGTTCATTAATATTATTGACCCAACAATTGTGATAGATGCGTGCTCATTGGGACTTTGTAACTGAGATATCGTCGCTATCCCAAGCATGAACCCGACGAGGTTCGCATCAACAGGAACCTCAAGAAAACCTGCATAAAGCGCCTTGCCTCTGTCAGCCTGAAACATAAACTTCTTTGTGATGAGGAATAGAAATATCCCTAAAAGAGAAAGAAAAATTGCCATTGTAGTTTTTCGTCAGGCTTGAGAAAATCAAGGCGAACTATCGAACACCCAAGAATTCCATAGAGCCGACATTCCCCAAGTAGCCTCCCATTCGACGAACGATGGCCGGACGATGTTGTGCGGTCAAGCATTTCTTCGCTTCGAACCTCGCTTAGCCTCGCGCAGACGTCTGGTTGTGGGTATTTCAGGCCAAGCGGCGGGATCAAGTCCAACCTGATTGCGAACCTCTTCCACCCAATCCGCACGAGGATGCCCCAATACATTCCCTGCGGCATCGAACAGGGCAGCATGACCGCCTTCACCAAACGCCACCGCACGCTGGGTTTCGCGGAGATAGTCCGTACCAAGCTCCCCGAATGCGATCAGATTGGGACCGATCTTCTGAACCATATAGAGGACGGGATAGCCGCCAGGGCTTCTCCGCGCATCGCTTATAACCAGTTCCCCCAGCGCCTGATCCGCCATGACTATATATTCATCAAGGGGAGGCAGGCTGATCGTCTGCCGTGGCACCGTCTCGGCGGGCGTGACCGATATGACTCGACGGGTATCCGTCTCTATCAGGCAGATATGCCTGAAATTCAACGAATCGAGCAGACGACCGAGATGAACTGAATCCCGCAGTTCCGGTTTACTCTCGACCACATGTGAAAAAACGGCGGCAACGTCCTGCGCATATCGATCCAGGGCAAGAAGAAGATGGCGCTCCTCTACCTCCCGAATTTCACGATCCAATGCCGATGCGCTGACCCAGACCGCCCAAACAGCCAGGGGGACAATGGAAGCGGCCAGAAAGGACAGGGCCAAAATCGCGCGCAGACCAAGCTTCACACAACCTCCCTCATTCCGGATTCCACTTTGAGTATCCTGTCAAAATCAGTATCGGAATCAGCCGAAACGGAAGAAAACCCAATCTGCACGGTTCATGACAGAATAGACATTTGTCCGCCGGTAACCTAACTGGCGCTCTTACCGCGTCCCCGCATGGCGAAGAACCCCGCCACACCAAGAGCCAGAACGGCCAGAATTGCCAACCAGAACCGCTGACTGCTCAAGGCATCGCGCTCAGCCTGCAATTTCTCTGTCCCCTGCTGCAGGGCCGCTTCCGCTTCCTGCGCCGTGGTCGCCAGCGCTTCGTTTTCTTCCTGCAGGCGCACCAGTTCAGCCTGTACCGTCGCCAGTTCCTCGACTGCCTTCTTCCCGTCTTCCGCTGCGGCGGTCAACCGGTCGATTTCCGCCCGGGAAGCGGCGAGATCGCCCTGCACGGTTTCCAGTGATCCACTGGATTCCTCAATCGTTGCCTGCAATTCAGCAACCAGTGACTCTTTCTGTGAAAGTGATTCCCGCAATGATTTGAGAGCCGATTCCTGTTTGGTGATATCCGCCTTAAGCGCCTCTATCTGCTCCGTCTTTTCACCCAGTTGCTTGGCCATGGCACCAATCGTGGTGTTCAACCCGCTCATCTGTTGGCCGAGGGTGTTCAAAATAGGCAGGCCACCGGATGGCGCGGCCTCGACAGAGGGTGCGGGGGGCATCGGCTCCGGTGTCGCGGTGGATTGTGACCAGGCCACGGTTGCCGGTGTCAGCACAAGCCCCGCGACCAGGACGGCCCCTGCCAGGGCACCGGTTAACTCCGATTGCAAAACCATGCGGATACGCGCCATTGCAAGCCTCCCTTCATCAATAGTTCCGACAGTGTAACGCGACAATGCGACGGGGTCACCTGCCACGTTGCCCCAACCGGATTTCATTTCTACAGATTTCATTTCCATCGAACTTTGCTATAGGATGAGTCGCGGGTCATGCGGCCCATTCCTGTCACACAGAGGGCTTCCCGAATGACCATCCTGTCGAATACGCTTCACCGCACATGCAGCGCCATCCGTGCATTGCCCCTTCTGATTCTTCTTGGAACCATCGCGTTACCCCCATCCGGTCAAGCGCAAAGCCTGCTCGACAACGCGAAATCGCTTTTGAAGAACAGCTTGGGCAACAATGGCAGTACGAACGGAACGAGCCTTGGCGGTCTCAGCACTACTGAGATCACCGATGGCCTCAAGGAGGCATTACGGATCGGAAGTGAACTTGTCGTCGATACGCTGGGAGCCGAAAACGGTTTCAACGCCGATCCGGTGGCTCATATCCCCCTGCCGGATGAACTGCAGTCGGCACAGAAACTGTTGGCCAAGGTTGGTCTCGGCAGCCTGGGAGAGGAAGTCGAACTGAAAATGAACCGGGCCGCGGAGACGGCCATGGAAGATAGCGGAGAGGTTCTCGTGAATGCGATCCAGGCCATGACGGTTGAGGATGCGAAGGGGATTCTCGACGGCCCCGACGATGCGGCAACGCAATATCTCTCCCGCGTGTCGGGTGCGGATATCCGCGACCGGATCAGACCCATCGTCGATCAGGCATTGCAGGATGTCGGCGCAGTCTCGGCTCTGGACCGAATGATGGCAAGCTACAAGAAACTGCCTTTCGTCCCGGATGTGAAAGGCGACCTGACCGAACATGCGACGGAAAAGGCCTATGAGGGCCTGATCCACTATATCGCCCAGGAAGAAGCCGCCATCCGCGAAAATCCCGCGAAGCGCACCACCGACCTGCTGCAGAAGGTCTTTGCGAAGTAGAATTCAGGTCAGCAGCGGCCAGTCCGGGCGATGCATGCTAAAGGTATCGCTGATGCGGGCATAATCGCGGTATCCAAGACGTGCTATTGGATCGACCTTCCGGATATCGACGATTCCATCGGTAAGAACCGCATCGTCGATATGAATTCCCACCACCTCACCGAAGACCACCGTGTTCGATCCCCCCTCCTGCGAAAAGGGCAGATCAACGATCTTCACCAGCCTGCATTCAAGTTGGATCGGGCTTTCCTTCACCCTTGGAGGAGCAACAAGTTCCGAGGCTTCCTGCGTCAGTCCGGCAAGCGCGAATTCGTTTTCCCCATGCGGGGCGGCGACGGATGACAGATTGACCGCCTCCCGCAATGTCCATGTTGCCATGTTATGAACGAATTCGCCGGTTTCCATGATGTTGCGCACGGTATCCTTCGGCGCATCGTGCTGACTGTGCGGGCTTGTGGCCGCAAACATGACCTGCGGCGGAAAATAGGACACACCGTTGAAGAAGGAATACGGGGCGAGATTGACCCGCCCTTCCCGATCCATACTCGAAATCCAGCCGATCGGTCGCGGAACGATCAGTCCATTGAACGGATTGTGCCGCAGGCCGTGCGGCTCCGATGTCCTGTAGAACATCCGGCGTCTACAGGTCCGGATTCCGGCGCATCGTCAGGATCTGATCACACATGTTCAGATTCAGCGTCACCATCTTGTCCAGCAATTCATCGTCCCGCAGGTTCTCCTGTGCCATCGCAGCCGTCACACGGGTCATGAAATCGCTGATTTTTCCCAGGATTTCGACTGTCTCCGGCGTAACATCCTCGCTGAAATGGCGTGGCAGAAAATTCGAAACAAACCGCCACAGGAAGAGATTGGTATCCAGAATTCCGCGCCAGACGTCATCGGCGACCGCATTCAGCCGGGCTGCCTCGATCTTCTCCGCCATGTCGAGGAATGGCAGGGCCATGTCGTCGATCAGTTCTTCCCGCGACCGACCGCCGGTATCATTCGGATTGATGCGAATAACATCTGCACCCACCTGATCCGAAGTTGTCTGATCCGACATTCCCCAGCGCCTCCCCAATTGATTCCATACAGTGCCTTCAAGGCACTTTCACTAGAAGCAGTGTCGCATAGGCATCCCTGATCCGTCTATGCAAATAGCATGCGATCATACCCTTCAAGTTGCCCCAACCGATATCCAGCACCCGACCGCAATGATGGAATTGTACCTGTTGCAATTTTTTGGACATTCGGCAACGGGTGTGTGAGTATGCCGGATCAGGAGACGGTGAGAGGGTAAAAAAACCAATATTCCTGTTGCGGGACTTCCGCTTACTGACCGTTTTTCAGTTTGCAAAGCCTGACAGGATTTGGAATATTTTTCTCACCTAACCATAAAGAGCTGCGATAGCAGCCGTTTGGGAGCATTCGATTAGGGCCTGAGCACGCTGCTTGACCAGTATCAACTGGCATCAACCAAAGAATAGGGGACAGTACCACATGAAACTCAAATCCATCCTGGTCGCAGGCGCGGCCATGGCGATGTCTGCTGGCGTTGCCCACGCGGCGACCCTGGAAGACGTTAAAGCAGCCGGCGAGCTGAAATGCATCGTCAGCACCGGCGTTGCCGGCTTTGCCTATACCGATGCCGACGGCTCCTGGAAGGGCTTCGATGTCGATTTCTGCCGCGCGACGGCTGCTGCCGTTGTGGGCGACCCGATGAAAGTCAGCTTTGTTCCGACCACCGGCAAGACCCGCTTCACGGCGCTGAGCTCCGGTGAAGGCGATCTGCTGTATCGCAACACAACGGTCACGATGAGCCGCGACGCCGACCTGAAACTGACCTTCCTGGGCGTGAACTACTATGATGGTCAGGGCTTCATGGTGAACAAGGCGCTGGGTGTGACCTCGGCAAAGGAACTGAACGGGGCGTCGGTCTGCATCCAGACCGGAACCACGACGGAACTGAATCTGGCCGACTATTTCCGTGCCAACAACATGTCCTATGAGCCGGTTCCGATCGAAACCAACGAAGAAGCCCGCGCAAACTACCTCAGCGGCCGTTGCGACGTCTACACAACGGATGCGTCGGGCCTCGCGGCAACCCGGTCGACCTTCGATGATGCCAAGAACCACATCATCCTGCCGGAAATCATTTCCAAAGAACCCCTCGGCCCGGCGGTTCGTCAGGGTGACGATGCCTGGGCGGACGCAACCCGCTGGGTTCTTAACGTGCTGATCGAAGCCGAAGAATACGGCATCACATCGGCTAATGCTGATGAATTGGCTGCCAATCCGCCAAACCCGACCGTTGCCCGTATCCTGGGTGTCGAGGGCAATTATGGCGAGATGATCGGTCTTGATGCCCAGTGGGCTCTGCGCGCCATCAAGTCGGTGGGCAACTACGGCGAAATCTTCGACCGTAACATTGGCCCGAATACCGAAATCGGCCTTGAGCGTGGTCTGAACGCTCAGTGGACTCAGGGCGGCATTCTCTACGCCGAACCGGTCCGCTAACAGCGACGGTAAATCGGGGCGGTCGGCACAGTCGACCGCCCCGATCCTTTGCGGCAACCGAACCTGAAGAGTCTGTCTCATCGGATTTTCCCCATCGCCAGTCGGTGGTGGTCTTTGATGCGCCATTGAAATTCAGGTTTGATTTAAGTGGTAATGCCGGGACGCGGCACTGATGCCGACCTATTGGCATACCAACATTTTCAGACATCGAAGGAGCACTCCCATGTCTGTAGCGGCAGATTCTTCTTCGGCGGACTCGCGACGATCCGGCCCTATGGCGCTCTGGTATGATCGGGAAGCGCGTCAAGTTATTATCCAGATTTTCACCATCGCGGTCATTCTGGCCATTGTTTTCTATCTAATACGGAATGCCGCCGTAAACCTTGAGCGGATCGGTAAGGATCTCAGTTTCGGGTTCCTGTTCGAACCCTCAAATTATGACATCAATCAATCCGTTCTGGATTATAATTCCCAGAGTCCGCACTGGAAGGCGGCGGTTGTCGGGTTGATCAACACGTTCATTGTCGCCGGTCTTGGCATTTTCTTTGCCACTGCCATCGGGTTCGTGATGGGCGTCCTGAGGCTCAGCAAGAATTTCCTGATCAACCGCCTCGCCTATGCCTATGTTGAGGCTCTGCGGAATGTCCCGCTGCTGCTCTGGATTCTGCTGATCCACGGTTTCCTGATTTCCAACATGCCGTCGCTGCGGCAAGCGATGAGTATCGGGGATTCATTTTTCCTGCACAATCGCGGCGTCAACATGCCAAGCCCGCTTCCGGAGCCGCTGTTTTGGCTCACGATCCTGACCTTCTTCGCAGGGATCGCTGGGGCCATCATTTTCAAGCGGCATGCGAAAAAAATACAGGATGCGACCGGTAAAATCCTGCCAGTGCTGTGGGTTTCGCTGGCCCTGATCTTCGGTGCGCCGATCCTGGTCTTCCTGATCACCGGTATGCCGCTGTCCTGGAGCTATCCGGAGCTCAAAGGATTCAATTTCGCAGGTGGATTTACCATCAAACCGGAACTGATCGCTCTGACCGCTGCCCTTGCGCTCTACACATCGGCCTTCATTGCCGAGAATGTGCGCTCGGGTATTCTGGCCGTGAACTATGGGCAGACGGAGGCAGCCGGTGCGCTCGGCCTGCGCAATAACCGTGTATTGCAACTGGTCGTGATCCCCCAGGCACTGCGCGTGATCATTCCGCCGCTGACCAGCCAGTATCTAAACCTCACCAAGAACTCCTCCCTCGCTTTGGCCATCGGCTATATGGACATCACCGCCACACTGGGTGGGATCACCCTGAACCAGACCGGACGGGAAATGGAGTGCATGATCATGGTGATGGGAATTTACCTGATCATATCACTGGCGGTATCCAGTTTCATGAACTGGTACAATTCCCGCGTTAAACTGATCGAAAGATAGGGAGGCTGCCATGAGCGATACGACACAAAGCTATCCGCCGGGCCAGCATCCCGACATGCCACCACCGAAGAATCTCGTCGGCTGGCGGAAATGGGTCTGGGACAATCTGTTCGGAACCGTTACCAACACCATTCTCACACTTGTTGCAGTCTATCTTCTGTACAAGATCATTCCGGGTGCCCTCGACTACTTCTTCTTCGAGTCGGTTCTGAATGCCTCGTCCCGGGCGGAATGCCGGGAAATCGCGTCCGGGGCCTGCTGGGCTTTTCTGGATGAGCGCCTGTCGGTCTTCACCTATGGCTTCTATCCGGAACCGGAACGCTGGCGCCCCGATCTTGCCTTCATTCTGCTGATCGTCGCTCTTCTGCCGATCCTGTACGACAAGACTCCCTATCGGAAGTATCTTTTCTGGTTCTCGCTGGCCTATCCGCTGATTGCAGCCTGGCTGCTTGTTGGCGGTTTCGGGCTGGAGCCGGTTGATACGCGGCTGTTCGGGGGCGTTCTGCTGTCCATCATCATCGGTGTCACCGGGATCATCTTCTCCCTACCATTGGGCATCCTTCTCGCACTGGGACGGTATTCGAACCTGCCTGCCATCCGTGTCGTCTGCGTGATGTTCATTGAATTCATCCGGGGCGTTCCCCTGATCACCCTGCTGTTCGTCGCTTCGACGATGCTGAACTACTTCCTGCCACCAGGGACCAGTTTCGATCTGCTGCTGCGGGTGCTGATCATGGTGACACTCTTCGCCTCCGCCTATATGGCGGAGGTAATTCGCGGCGGGTTGCAGTCCCTGCCCAAGGGCCAGTTCGAAGCCGCCGACGCCATGGGCCTGAAATACTGGCAGACAATGCGCCTGATCGTGCTGCCCCAGGCCCTGAAGATTTCGATCCCTGGGATCGTGAACACCTTCATCGGACTGTTCAAGGATACCACCCTCGTCATCGTGATCGGCATGCTCGACATTCTGGGTGTGGGACGGTCCGCCGTCTCCGATCCGACATGGAACGGCCTGTCAATCGAAGTCTATACCTTCGTGGCCATCTTCTTCTTCCTGGCCTGCTTCGGCATGTCCCGATATTCGATGTATCTGGAGCGGAAGCTGCATACAGGACACAAACGCTAAGCGCGCCAAAAGGAACAAGCCCATGACCGATATCCAAGCCGTTCAGTCCAGCATCGACAATCCGGATGACATCGCGATCGAAATCCGGGAGATGCACAAATGGTATGGTGAATTCCATGTCCTGAAGAACATCAACCTGTCCGTGAAACGGGGGGAGCGGATCGTGATATGCGGTCCATCCGGCTCCGGCAAATCGACCATGATCCGCTGCATCAACCGTCTGGAAGAACACCAGAAGGGCGACATCATTGTCGATGGAATCGAATTGACCAATGATCTGAAGCATATCGACGCGATCCGGCGCGAAGTCGGCATGGTGTTCCAGCATTTCAACCTCTTCCCGCATCTCACAGTTCTGGAAAACTGTACCCTTGCCCCGATCTGGGTCCGCAAGACCCCGAAACGGGAAGCCGAAGAAATTGCCATGAACTTCCTCACCCGCGTCAAGATCCCGGAACAGGCCCTGAAATATCCAGGTCAGCTTTCAGGGGGCCAGCAGCAGCGCGTCGCCATTGCGCGCTCACTGTGCATGAATCCGCGCATCATGCTGTTCGATGAGCCGACATCTGCCCTTGACCCGGAAATGATCTCGGAAGTGCTCGATACCATGATCGACCTCGCCTCTACCGGCATGACCATGCTCTGCGTGACCCACGAAATGGGCTTTGCCCGCAAGGTCGCCGACCGGGTCATCTTCATGGATGGCGGCGAGATCATTGAAGAGAACAAACCGGAAGAATTCTTCACGAACCCGCAGAGTGAGCGCACGAAACTGTTCCTCAGCCAGATTCTGGATCACTGATTGGCAAATGAAAAAGTACCAAGCCCGAGTTTAGGGAGGGGCTGAAACACAATAGGGGCGATCTGCCTCAGATAATCGGATAATGGCGGGCGTCGGCGGGAAACCGCGGCGCCCGTTCCATTTTACCCTTAACCGGACTATCATATCGAGACTGGGGTAAAGCCATGCGCATCGCCATTGTCGGGGCTGGAGCAATTGGCGGCATGATTGCCGCCCTGCTGGCTGAGGCCGGATATGACCCGCTGCTGATCGCACGCGGCAATACCCTAGCGGTGCTGCAAGCGCATGGAATTGTCTTTCAAGAGAAGGACCACCGTCATGTCTCGCATCCGCGCGTGACCGACCACCCGGAGACCGAGGGACACCAGGACCTCGTTATCATCGCCGTGAAGGCGCATCAGATAGAGGCCGCTCTGCCCGCCATCCTGCCGCTGGTAGGGCCGAAGACAACAATCCTGACCGCAATCAACGGCCTGCCCTGGTGGTTCTTTCAAGGTTGGGGCGGGACGCATCGCGGACATACCATTCATCATGTCGACCCTACCGGTATATTGGCCCATAGCTTCGACCCCGACTGTATTATCGGTGCCGCCGTCTATTTTGCGTCAGAAGTGCATCCACCTTTCACGGTGCAAAGCGCCGGTGTCCGCCGCCTTGTGCTCGGCTGGATTACCGACCAGCCGGTGGGAAACCTGTCTGACATTGCGGACGTCTTCCAGTCTTCGGGGATTCCGGCGCCGGTAGCTGATGATATCCGCACGGAGGTGATGAACAAGCTGATGGGCAATCTCTGGGCCAATCCGCTTTCTGTCCTGACCGGGGCGACGATGGAAGCGATGGCGGCAGACCCGATGATCTGCGATATCGGCTTTCGCATGATGGCGGAATTCAGCGATCTGTGCGCCGCACTGTCCATCACTCTGCCGAACACCATCGAAAAGCGATTGGAAAATGCCGCTCGCTTGGGGCCGTTTCGGACTTCCATGCTGCAGGATATGGATCGAAACCGTCAGATCGAACTGGATGCGATCCTGGGTGCCGTCATTGAGGTTGCAGAGATGATAGACACGCCCCGCGAAACAATGCGTACGGCCTATGCACTCACTCGGCTCAGAGCAACCACGGCGAACTGCTATTCCTCACCACCCAGCGCATGAAAGGGAACTGTCGTTTGACGTAATGCAGGGACCGGGCGTAATACTGAGGAACAGCATTCTATTGCATTGGAGTCGGCAAGTTGCGCAGAAAGGCAATATCTGCCTTAACAGGCCCCGAATCCACACTCCTGACCACGCGTCGAACCACCATTCTGGGCGGATTCGCCAGCGCGTTTGCAGCAACATTTCCTCTTGGCCTGACCGCCACCGCAAAGGACTACGACGATCTGCCGCTTTCCTTTTTCCGGATCGGCACCGGCCCATCGGCGGAAACCCTTTACAGCCTCGGTGCCGCGATCTCCGCTGGAATCAGTCGCCCGCCGGGCAGCAGTCCATGCGATGAAGGCGGCATCTGCGGCGTGCCGGGCCTGATCGCGGTTGCCCAATCCCGCGCCGGTTCCATCCCGAACATCCGTGACATCCGCGACGGCGTGCTCGATTCCGCCCTGGTTCATGCCGACATTGCCTATTGGGGCTTTACCGGCGGTGGACCATTCGCCAAGGAAGTGGGTGTTCCCGAACTCCGCGTTATCGCTGATCTGATCCCCGTCTCCCTGCACATCGTTGTCCGGGCGGATTCCGGCATCACCAGCATTCGAGATCTGCGCGGCAAGACCGTATCGCTTGGACCGAGGGGGTCCGGAACCTTTACCTTTCTTTCGACCCTGCTGCGCCTGAACGGATTGACCCTGCAGGACTTCCACCCGCTCTATCTGCGGCCCGGTCCTGCGGCGGACCACCTGATCACCGGCGTACTGGACGCTTTTTTCGAAATGGGTGCAGCGCCGCTGGATGCCATCGAGGAATTGCACCAGCAGCGCGAAATCCGCTTGCTCCCGGTCGAGGCCCCTGCCTTGCAAACACTGCGAGGATTCTTCCCGTTCCTGTCTGCCGGCATCATCGCCAAGGATACCTATAACGAGGTCGAACAGGTCTCCACCATGTCACTTGACGTCAACTGGGTCGTTCGCGCCTCAATGGATGCGAGTTTTATCAAGGACATCACCCGTGCCCTCTGGCAGAGCACCACGGCAGATCTCTTCAATCACAACAATCCCGGTCACAAATTTCCAACGGTCCAGGAGGGACGCCCGAAAGGTCGCGTCCCGATCCATCCGGGAGCCGAAGCCTATTACAAATCCCTCAGCAGCGACACCGGTACCGACATCAATTCTGAATCAGGCTCCGAAACCGGCTGAACAGCTTGAAGCATCTATGTTTGCAGGAGTTCATATAATCCCGGGTTCGCACGGTAGCGGTCGATGCGCCGAAGCTTCCTTCTGCGCGCCATGCACGTTGGTGAATGCTACCTTGATGAAGCCTCGGACCTCCCGCGACAGCATCCGTGACCGCGTGCTCACCGAATGTGCCTCAACGGTGGCCGATTTCAGAAGCGGCCGCGACGATCAGTCCACGAAGCCAGACGTGACGGAGCGAATCCTGATGGCGCCCGTGCCAGACGAGGCTCATGGCGACGCAGCCCAGTTCGAGCGGCGGTGGCACCATTGCAAAGCGCCTCATATCGGCAGCGGTTCGGGCAAGGCTTGATGGCAGCGTAATGACTAGGTCGGACCGCGCGGCGATTTCTACGGCCGCAAAGAAGCTCGGAACCCGCACCTTCACCCGCCGCTGCCTACCAAGAGATGCGAGCGCCCGGTCGATCCAGGCAGGGCCTGACCCGGTGATGCTGACGACGAGATGATCAAGCTCGAGATATTGCTCCAGCGTTAATTTCATACCCATGGACGGATGCTCCGCTCGCATGAGTGTCACGAAGACATCCTCGTAAAGCTTGCGCTTTCTGAACCCCGCAGGCGCGTCCTCGACAACCCCGACAAGGGCATCAACAGCGTCGGACTCGAGCGCATCAAGGGTCTTAAACCCCGGCGGCACCACCTCAAGATCGAGCGACGGTGCCTGCTCCGCAAGACTGGCAAGCATCCGGGGAGCAAGTACCGCGGCCTCCAGATCGGTCATCAGCAGACGCACGGACCCGGTAGCCTGAGATGGATCAAAGGCTCCGCCGTCAAGAAGTTCGCTGACGCCGGTCAAGATGTCGCGCAGCAAGGGACGAATTTCATCGGCTCGCGCTGTCAGCAGATATCCCCCCGGCCCATCCACTAGAAGCGCATCAGAGAAAAGCTTCCGCAACCGCGCAAGCGCCCGGCTCGCGGCAGGCTGGCTCATACCAAGTCGCATGGCGGCCCTGGTCACGCTACGCTCATCCAGAAGCGCCTGAAGCATGACCAGGAGATTGAGGTCGATACCCCTTAAATTCATTTCACGCATAATAACTATATATCACATGCATTAGACGCATTCCAATACTCGATATAGGTTCCAGGGACGACAACAAAGGAGACCCGCCATGTATGTAGTAGTTGGAGCAAACGGACGCGCCGGTGGCCAGACCGCCCATGCGTTACTCGAACTGGACTGCCCGGTCCGCGTCGTGCTGAGGCACCCGGAGCATGCCGAAACCTGGACGTCGCTGGGCGCTGACGTCGCCATTGCCAGCATTGAGGATACAGCACGCCTCGCCGCAGCTCTGAAAGGCGCGTCAGGAGCCTTCCTGCTTTCTCCCCCACCCGAAAGCGGCGATCCCTATCGGCGCGCTGAAGAGATTGGCCGCGCGCTTGCCCTGGCTGTGCGTGAAGCCGGGTTACAGAAGATCGTCGCCCTTTCCTCAATCGGTGCCCAGCACGAGACAGGCACGGGTGTTATCGCAACACTCAATATTTTGGAGAGGCATCTGGATGGGCTTGCGCCGTCCAACACGTTCCTGCGGCCCGGTTATTTCATCGAGAGCTGGAGCGAAGTGGCTCAGGCCGCGATCAAAGATGGTATCCTCCCGAGCTTTCTCGAACCCGCGCAGAAAATTCCGATGGTGAGCACGGTCGATGTCGGACGCATGGCTGCCCGCCTCCTTTGTGACGACTTCCATGGCCAGCGGATCGTCGAGCTTGCGGGTCCGCAGGACTGGAATGCCGACGATGTCGCGAAGGCATTCGGGGAGGTGCTTGGCAGTCGTGTGGTCGCGACATTCATACCGCCCGAGGTCCGACCGGCAATGCTTGCACAGGAAGGCGTCCCAACGGAAGTGGCAGATGCGTTACTTGGTATGTATGAAGGCATCGCTGAGGGCGTGGTTGCGCATGACGTCGGCAACAAGTTCCACCGCGGGTCCATTCCTTTGAGCGATGCGGTGGCGCGGATTGTGCAAAGCATGTCAGAAGCGGTCGGCGGCTGACACCTAATGCGACATCAGCACGGGGACTGTCATGTTCCGCAATACCGTGCGGGTGGCCCCGCCCAGGATCGTCTCGCGCAGGCGTGAGTGACCATAGGCCCCCATGACGATCAAATCCGCACCGGTATCCGCCGCCTCGTTCAGGATCACCGATCCAACATCGAGATCACCACCAGGCACCTTCCGGATTTCCGCAGCAATCCCATGGGCGGCCAGGAACCGGGCGGCATCATCGCCCACGATCTCATCGCCGCGCCCCTCCGCACCCGCTGTCAGGACAATGACGGTGGATGAGGCATCAAGCAACGGCAGTGCATCGGTCATGGCGCGCGCGGCTTCCCGTGTGTTGGTCCAGCACAGCAGCACCGTGCGACCCACTGGCCGCATCTGACTGATATAGGGAACGATCAGAACCGGACGCCCGCTTTCCAGCACAGTATTGTCCGGCAAATCCTCGATTTCGACCGGCTCTTCATCCGGTTCAGCCTGTCCGACGATGATCAGATCGCACCCCCGGCCCTCACGCGCCAGGGCGCGGGCAACATCGCCACGCCCCTGAACGAATTCGGCCCGATCCGCCCATCCTGCAGCGGAAACTGCCTTTTCAAAGAGGCGCTTGGCCTCGGCAACCTGGCGGTGCTGTTCCTGAATCAAAACCTCAACAACATCGCCTGGAATTTGCGCCCCGACATAGGTCGGGATATAGGGATCCGCCAGAACGCCGCAACCGATCAGATGCGCATCCTGCGCTGCCGCCAGTTGCAGGGCCGCTGTCAGGGCGCGCTGCGCCCGCTTGGTCCCGTCGACATGTACCAGTATCCGCTTCACACCCATGGCCATCACTCCTCCGCTATGTCCGAACACCGGACTGGACGATTTCAGACCATAATTTGCATCAGAGACGGCTTTCTCGCATTGATGTCGGTCAATAGGAGGGTTCAGATCATCCCCAATGCCCGCCACCACAGAAATGTGAGTGGAAGGAGGATCAGGACGCTTATGACACCGACCAGTGCTACCAGCTTGGTCGCATCCATCAGACGCGCACCGGTCATCGCGATGGCGAGGACCAGAGGCGGTGCCTGATAGGGCAGGATGGTGGTGGAATAGGACAGCACGACGCTGGCCAGCACCGTTTCCAGTGGCAGTCCCGACGCCGCCTGCAACGGGTCCGCCAGCGGTACCATGACCGCAGGCAGACCCGGCATCGTGGAAACAAGAGACAACAGCCCGCCACCAAAGGCGAGGGAAAAGAAATTAACCAGTGGCGACTCTGGCTCCAGCGGCAGCAGCTTTGCCATCAGCGCGCCCATCTCAGCGCCGATGCCGCTGTCGGCAATCAGCGCACCCATACCCAGGATGCCCGCAACATAGATCGCGGGTGCCACATTGATCTGCTTGAACGCATCCTTCTGCAACACGCCAATCCCCGGCAGCATACAGGCAATGGCGGCAACGAGGCCGATCCAGGCCGGGGAGATGCCATGCCACAGATCAGTTGCCCAACCCAACAGGGCAAGAACCAGTATGCAGGACAGTCGCTTTTCCACATCCGACATCGGGGATGCGGTCACTGTTGTGTCCTGAATGTTGATTTTCTGACGAAACAGAAACCAGCCCGTCCAGGCCAGGATCAGAGCCTTACCAAAGCCAAGGAGCGGGAAATGCAGAAGCATCCATTCGCCATACAGCGGCGCGATCCCGTAAATCTTCTCCACCGCGCCGACATAGACCATGTTCGGAACTGTCGCGGGCAGAATGCCGTTGGGAGGATTGAAACAGGCGAATCCGACCACCAGTGCCACGCCTGCGCGCCCCAGGCTCCCCTCCGGCAGTCCATAGCGGTCGGCCAGAGCCAGCGCTATCGGCATCAACAGAACGATCCGCCCCATGCTCGAGGGCATGAAGAAGGATATCGCCATCGCCACGGTGATCAGGCCGACCAGCAGCCCGCCATAGCTAGCCGGAAACAGCCGTGCCAGCCCCCGCGCCATGCGTGCACCCAACCCCGTCTGGTTGATCGCAAGCCCGATCACCAGCCCGGCAATCACCAGCCAGAAGGCCTTACTGGAAAAACCGGTAAAGATCAGGTCAGCGGGAGCGATGGCGAAAATCATCGCAATAGCAAAGAACAGCAGCGCCGTCAGATATTCAGAGACAAATCCAGTGGCAAAAAGCGTGATCGTCGCCAGGACCAGCCCCCCCGCCGGGGCCATGGCAGGGCCAAGTCCAAGCGGGTCGATAATCCCGATAACGACCCCGGCACCGACACCCAAGGCTGCGACAGCGGAAACCGGTCGAACGATCAATGTGGGATACTCCGATCAGGAGCCGGAACGGATGCCCGGACTTTGCAGGAACCAACGATAGGTCGCAGCCAACCCATCACGCAATGAAATGGAGGGTCCCCAGCCAAGGCCGCGCAAACGCGAAGAATCCGCGAGCTTCCGGGGTGTCCCGTCGGGTTTTGACGTATCGAAATGGAGTTCCCCGTCAAAGCCCACAACCTCACAAATCAGCCGCGTCAGGTCACCGATGCTGATTTCCTCTCCCGACCCGACATTCACCATGGAATAGGGTATCTCCCGCTCCAGGCAATGGCGGGCCGCCGCCGCCATGTCATCGACATGCAGGAATTCCCGCAACGGCGTACCGCTTCCCCACACGGTCATGCTCGACGCCCCCGACAACCGTGCCTCATGTGCCTTCCGCATCAGTGCGGGTATGACATGGCTGCGTTCCAGATCGAAATTATCACCAGGCCCGTAGAGATTGGTCGCCATCAAGGTGACGGAGGAAAGACCGTATTGCTTGGCATAGGCCTCACACATTTTCAGCCCAGCAATCTTGGCAATCGCATAGGCTTCGTTGGTCGGCTCCAGGGGGCTGGTCAGAAGATGCTCCTCCCGGATCGGCTGTGGCGCGTGTTTGGGATAGATGCAGGTGGAACCCAGATAGATCAGCCGGGATACATCGAAGCGGCGACAAGCCTCGATCACATTGGTTTGGATCGCCAGATTGTCATGAATGAATTCGCCCGGATAATCGTTGTTGGCTACAATTCCGCCAACCTTGGCCGCTGCACAGATTACATAACGCGGACGTTCTGCCGCGAAAAAATCACGCACCGCCGACTGGTCTCGAAGATCAAGTTCAGCCGATGTCCGCGTGATCACCCGGCTATAGCCCGCCGTGCGAAGCGTGCGCTCTATCGCTGATCCGACCAGCCCGCGATGCCCCGCGATATAGACCGGTTGGGAAACATCAAACGCATCCGCCACCGTCAATCCCCCGCCCTTACGGATACAGCATGGCCAGCATCCATCAGCACCCGCTCGCGGCGTGCCAGATCAAGATCATGTTCGACCATCATCCGAACCAGTTCCTCGAACCCGACTTTCGGTTCCCATCCCAGCTTCGCCTGTGCCTTGCCAGGGTCACCGAGCAAGTGATCCACTTCCGTCGGGCGCAGATAGCGTGGATCGAATTCGACATGCTTGCGATAGTCCAGTCCAGCCTGCCCGAACGCAGCCTCCAGAAAGTCGCGCACGGAATAGGCCTTGCCGGTGGCCACGACATAGTCGTCCGGGGTTTCCTGCTGCAGCATGAGCCACATCGCCTCCACAAAGTCCCCGGCATAACCCCAGTCGCGGCGGGCATCCAGATTTCCCAGGAACAGCTTGTCCTGAAGCCCCAGCTTGATGCGACCGACCGCGCGGGTGATCTTGCGGGTGACGAAGGTCTCGCCCCGGCGCGGGCTTTCATGGTTGAACAGAATACCGTTGACGATGAACAGGTTATAGGCCTCGCGATAGTTCCGGCAGAACCAATAGGCCGCGACCTTGCCAACCGCATAGGGACTGCGTGGATAAAAGACGGTTTCCTCGTTCTGGGGAGGCGTGGCGGCACCGAACATTTCAGAGCTTCCCGCCTGATAGAGCTTCACCTGCCTGTCGGCATAATGGCTGTAATCGCGCATCGCCTCCAGCAGGCGCAGTGTCCCGGTCCCGACGACATCGGCAGTGTATTCCGGCTGATCGAAACTGACCCGGACATGACTCTGCGCGCCAAGATTATAAATCTCATCCGGCTCTGTCTGCTCCAGCACGCGGCGCAACCCCGTGCCATCCGCCAGGTCACCGTAATGCAACTTCAGTCGCAGATGGCTTTCATGGGGATCCTGATAGAGATGGTCGATCCGTTCGGTCGTGAAAGTAGATGACCGGCGCACCAGACCATGGACCTCGTACCCTTTCGACAACAACAGCTCCGCCAGATAGGAGCCATCCTGCCCGGTAATCCCCGTAATCAACGCCTTTTTCATCTTCGATGCCCTGTGACCCGTTTGCACAGTAGCTACCCGCCCCGCACGTCATGGTCAAGGCGGCATGGTCAAGGCGACGCTAACGCAAGTGCAGGCCGGATTACTAAAGTGATTTCAGCAACAGGTCTTTTGCCTCGTTGACCTTGGCTGCCAGATATGCGGAACCACCGGTATCGGGATGGACCTGCTTCATCAGGCGGCGATGGGCGGCCTTGATGGCTTCCGGAGTGGCATCACGCTGAAGCCCCAGTAGGGAGAGTGCTTCGGCCTCCGTCATCGGTCCACTGCTGTCGTGGTTCCGACTCTCCTCCTGTCGGGCCTCTGGATCACGCCAGGTCGATCCGTACAGACGGTCCAGATAGGCCTCCAGTAATTGCAGTGACCGCAGGTCCCCGGCTTCTCGAATCTGACCGTGGAGGGTTTGTGCCTCCTCTAACGCCAGTTCCGAGAGCAGCGCGCCGACATAGGAGCCTTCTTTGACCCGGCCGTCCATCGCACCGGTATCGTGGTCCAGATGCATGTCAAAGAAACGGGAGGAGATTTCCGAGCGCTGACCAGCAGAAGGGCCCTTCATGCTCTTCCACATCTGACGCAGGCTCCGCAGCCGCATGATCCAGGGCAGAAGCATCGCCCCAAGGCCCCAAATCAGATAGAAATTCTTGGTCAGGACAACAATCAGAAGAATACCACCGCCAATCCCGATGGCACCCCATTTCAGTGTCCTGACAACCTGACCCGGTTGGGCACGGCTGAGCCAGTTCATGAAAAAATAAAATCCGATCAGGGCGACGATACCAAGCAGAAACCAGGTCATCTGCGATCCGACCCCCTGGTCCCGCGCATCTGTTCCAGAAGGGCGACCGCCGCACCATCGCGATTGCGGCTGCCGTGATCCTCCAGTGCCTTGATCCCGCCTGCCGCATAGACAGCGACGGCGGACAACAGGGCTTTCAGACGTCCGGCACTGGCCAGATCAAACGGGCACCATGCGCCACCGGTCAATCGCGCGATTTCCCGAAAAGCACGTTCGGATATCGGATCGCGGCCTTCCTGAAAAACGAATACTGGAACACCAAGCAGGCCAAGTTCCCCCGCCTTGTGGCAGACCGCGTCGATATCCTCCTCGAAGGCATCACCGACATAAACCACCGCCCCGACCCTGCCTTTTCCGGTTTCCCGGGTGACATGACTCAGCACCTTGCCGATCTGGGTTCGTCCGGCATGACACTGCACAGTCGCCATCAACCGGGCCAGGCCCGCCGCATCCGGCTGCCACTTCCCGGCACGGCATTCACCGAAACCACGAAAATAGACCAGTTGCACATCCAGCCCTCCGATATCTCGCGTTGCCTCGAACATGTCACCCTGAATGCGGCAGGCGGTATCCCAGGTTGGCTGACGGCTCATCGTCGCATCCAGGGCGAACACCAGTCGTCCCCGCTGTCCAGTCGCGACGGCAGGCGCAGGTGTGCGCCGTACCTTTTCCAGAAAGGCGTCGATGTCCCGGCTTGTCGATGTTTCTTTCGGTACCTTGCTCATACAGGCAAATATGGGTCACACGAGACGAATAGTCACCCCACCCGCGCGGATTGCCATCAGGTCGAATATCGCCCTTCCGCAACCAGTATCGCACGGTTCTCCTCATAGAGGCACTGGGCGCGGGCGATATCCTGGAGTTCAGCGGGCAGATGGATATGTTCCTTTGCATTCACCTTGACGGAGAAATGGGCGCCCAGCGCCTCCTTATCCATCATCTGACCAGGAAACATCTCCGCCAAATGCTGCAAATGTTCGGCATCAAGTGCGAATAGGCCATCCATGGACAGATCGATAAAATGCCCCGGCCTCGCGAGACCTTCCAGGGCCTTTGCGGAAAGTTCCGTCGCATACTGAAACCATGTCACCGACTGCTCCAGCGAAATTCCCCGCGGATGGGCAAACTCAAAAAGAAGAGAGTCTTCATCGGTCTGCGCAAAAAGCGGACGTATCTGGCGATATCGAAACTGTCGTTTGTAAGCATGAGATATCAGGGTTCGGGCGGGATCCCGGCGCGCATTGACGATCCGCATATCTGGGAAAAGCGCTAGATAGAACGGCGCGAAAATCAGATCGAAATGATTCACGAAGACCGGCTGATACCCGTTCACCGCACACCAGAGGATCTCCTGCATCCGGAATTCGAGGAAGCGTCGGACATCCTTTTCAAGGAATACCTTGGAAGTTCGCCCCGTCAGATAAAAAAAGAAAAGCCGATTGATATCGCCGGATTCGGGCACATGGTTCATGAAGTGGAACGGTGCATATCCGCGTTTCCCACGAAGCAGGCGAAACAGGGACAGCGTACCTGCCCGGCCAGTAGACAGGACCAGAGTCGGTGTTGGCAGGGTGATCCCATGATCGTCGAGCGTGCGATGATAGGCACCTAACGGTCCATCAGCCCTGGAGAATATCTCCCCCGCCGTGTCCCTTGCCGCCAGGAAACCCGATGTCAGCGCGTCGAGAGTCAGACGGGGCATGTCCATTGACTGGCTTTGCGCATCCTGCCGTGATTCAATGGCAAAGGTTTCCCGGAAGTCTCCGGATCCGAGATTAAGTAGGGCAAAATCCTCCGGAAACATATCGGCGCGCGGGGCGGAATCCATCTGAGCCACGGCATCCGGAAGATAACTGTTCTGATACCGGGCCAGTGCGGACATTGTCCAACGTGGTTTCTGTGTTTCCTGCAATTCCGTGGTCTGGGTTATCAAGCTCGATGTCTTGAGGGAATCGAAGGCCTTCATATGCAATCCGGTGATTGTCGGACCAAGCGGAGCCTGGTCAACGAACTTGAAGTTCTGCGCCGTGAACTGGATAAATTTCAGAACGACCGGCCGATCCTCGCCCCGTTCAAGCAATTGCCAGGCGCCGCGTATCAATGAATGTCCGACCAGCGGTAAACAGATTTCGGGGTTCGACAGGACAAAATCAAAATAGCCCAGTTTCAACAGCAGATCGACATTGCCGGTCATAACAATGGCATGCACGATCAAAGGCATCACCGGCGAATGCTTCATCAGGGAAATATTCTTCAGGGCGATCCGCAACACGTCGCTGTATCGCCCCAACGCCTCGTATTCACGGATTGCGATGACAGCATCCTCTTCCGAGAGGGAAGCCTCACGCGTGGCAGTATCCAGGAAATGCTCAAGGTCGCTGGGATTCCCAATCCCGATCCGGGATTGGATATGTTTCTGCAATATGGACTGCGACATGCCGGGATTATTGTCCCGATTCGTCATCCCGATCCAGTCCGATTGCAACCATTAGATCACGAACTTCCTGTCGGGCGGAGAGATGCGACATGTTCATTCGGATATCCGTGCCCGGCGTTTTCAGGTCCAGCAGCGTTAAACCATCCAGGAAAAGCTCCCGAAAGATCACCCGCTCGGAAAATCCGGGGATATGGCGAAAGCCGATCCGACCGCTCAGTTTCTCCAGGGCTTCATCCATTGATCGCTGATTGCGGGAGTCGAGCTGCCCAGTGCGATTGCGCATCACAACCCATTCGAAGGTCCGGTTGGACTTATCACGCCGTGCCTTCTGCATCTTGACCTGAAAAATCATTTCAGCGTATTTGCTGGGCCGCGCCATCGCGAAGGTTTCCGGATCAACAACCGCCAACACATCCAGATCGACGAAACTATCGTTCAGTGGAGTGATCAGCGTATCTGAATAGGAATGCCCGACACGGCTGAGGAAATTATCGGTCCCCGGCGTATCTATGACGATGTAGTCATGGCGGGAAGCCAGATCGAGCACCGCCTTTTCGACCGCATGCGCATCATGGGCGCGGGCAACATCAATTGATGCGACACTGGATGGCTCGATCGCACGGTGGGTTGGCATCGGCAGATGCACCCCCTTGCGCTGCATGAAGGCTGTGCGATTTTCAATATAGCGCGTCAGGGTACCCTGACGCGCATCCAGATCAATGCTGGCCACCCGTGACCCGGACGCCAGAAGCGCTGCGATCAGGTGCATTGTCGTGGTTGACTTACCGGAACCGCCCTTCTGATTTCCCACGACGACGATATGGGCGCGATGAACTGGCGTCGGGCTGACACTGGCATCTGGCTCCTGTACCGGAGCTTGCTGTTCCTCTGTCGGTGCCTCTGTTGGTGCCTCTGTTGGTGCCTCTGTCGGTTGCTCTGCCATCTCGCCCCTAATGCGCACCGCGCTTCCCATAGACCGGGAGCCGGAACCGCCTACCACTTGCGTGTCATAGCGATGTGACGCCCCCCGTCCCACCATCCAGTTCAGTGCCGCCCATGCCATACCGATCCGCCTTTATAGCCACTTGTCCCAAGTGATCAACGGTTCCGGATCCCAAATCGGTGCCGTCCAAACGGTCAAACTGTATCCTTTCGGACAAGACCGTGTATCATTAGTCATACCGTGACTGCGTCATGATACAAGGGCAGCGTTTGGACAGTATTCAGGGTACCATGAGAAATTTAACTAAAATACTATTGTTTTTAGCGATTTGCGCGATTTCAACCGGCTGCGATGAGATCGGCTGGAATCCGCTGGATCCGGACGAACTTTCCGGCCGATCCGCGAATCACGTCGATGCACCGCCTATCCTGCTGGAGATCGCCGTGCCAACACTGGCCGATAGCGCCTCCTTCTACGATGCCAGAACCGAACGCGAAACAGGTCTTCAAATCCGACGGCGAAGCTGGCGAGGGCCGCCAAGCAATGACGTCTCCGCTTCGCTGATCGAAATCAGGCATATCGATGCCGCCCCGCTCGGCGATCCGCCCGCACCAGATCAAATCATGTCCTACTGGCCGCAACTGGCCCAGCGACAACTGATATTCCAGGTACTCTATTCCAGCCGCAACGCCATCGGGCCGGTCCTCTGGCGCCGGTTCGTCATGGGTCCGCAAATCTGCGTGATGTTCACTCAGGGCTGGAGCCCGGATGGCGGTCCGCCGACGCGCCATCTTCTGGGCCATTACTGCGCACCCAGCGGTGTGGAATTGAGCGATGGCCAGGCTGAAACCGTCGTCCGATCGGTTCGGGTCAGGGAAGGCGACCCCGATCTGTCCCCGGACGGGTCCGCGACATGATAATTTATCTGTCACGGCCATTTTTTTGCCACTCTCCCGCATTACTTGAGGGGCCATGAAAAGAAGAATATTCACCTTTCTCCAGAGGCTCGTCCTGTTTTCCCTGATTCTGGTGACCGGTCTTCTCGCCGGTCCGGTTACGATGCTGGTTGCGGGAGACCAGGCCGGACAGAGCTGGCAGACGGCCAGCCGCGATTCAGCCGGTCTCGCCCCGCTCCCGGATGAGGAAAACGGTGCCGTGATCCAGGTCTATGCCGCACGGACTTTCGGCTGGCGCGGGGCCTTTGCTGTCCATACCTGGGTTGCGACAAAGCGGGAGGGTGCCACCGCCTATCAGACCCATCACGTCATTGGCTGGCGTTCCGGCAACAAGGTAGTCAGCCGTACCGATATTCCGGATCGCTACTGGTTTGGATCACGCCCGGACCTGATCGTCGACCTGCGGGGGGATGCTGCGGCTGGCCTGATCGACGCGGTGGAAGCCGCAGTCGCAAGCTACCCCTATGCCGATACCTATACCGCCTGGCCCGGCCCCAACAGCAACACCTTTGTTGCCTGGATCGGACGCGAGGTGCCGGAACTACGTCTGGAAATGCCGCCTCATGCCGTCGGCAAGGACTATCTGGGCAGCACCCGGTTCGCGGGGTTGATGCCCAGCGGTACCGGGGGGCAGATCAGTATCTTTGGACTTCTGGGTGTGGCACTCGCCCTGCGGGAAGGGCTGGAAGTCAACATTCTCGGTCTCAGTTTCGGGATCGATCCGCAGGATTTCAATCTCAAACTCCCTGGGATCGGACGGATCGGACCCAGCCCGGACCCGACACGAGGCGGGGCCTGAAAAATCGGGATAATTGAATTCTGTCTTGCCGCCATTGGTTCTGGCGGAGATAACTAGGATATGACGCAGGGGAACTGGAAGGCAGCATGAGTATTTGGGGGAAGATCGTAGGGGGGGCAGCCGGGCTGGCGCTGGGCGGGCCTATCGGGCTGCTGCTCGGGGCGGTGGGCGGACATTTCGTCGACCGGTTGCGCAGCGAACAGGATGTGGATCCCGAACGCGCGAAGCGAACGGTCGGGTTCACCATCGCGGTCATCATCCTGGGCGCGAAGATGGCAAAGGCCGATGGCGTCGTCACTGACGACGAGATCAAGGCCTTCAAGGAAGTCTTCAAGGTTCCCGAAAGCGAAATGAAGAATGTTGCGCGCGTCTTCAATCAGGCGCGACAGGATGCACGCGGGTTCGAACCCTATGCCGAACAGGTCGCGGGCATGTTCCAGTCCTCGCCCGAGGTACTGGAGGAACTGCTGTGGTGCCTCGCACATATCGCGAAGGCGGATGGGGTGATCCATCCCGGCGAACTCGCCTTCCTGAAAGATGTCGCGCGGATTTTCGGCTTTGATGATGCGACATTCGAACGGGTGACGGCGCTTCGCCTCGATGGTGCGCAAGCCAACCCCTATCAGATATTGGGGGTACCCCCCGATGTCGATGATGCGGAACTGAAACGAGCGCATCGGGCCCTGGTGATGGAAAATCATCCGGACAAGCTGATCGCAAAGGGCATGCCCGAGGAATTCATCGCCGTCGCGAATGAACGACTGGCCAGAATAAACGCTGCCTATGACCGCATTCGAGAGTTGCGGGGCAGCAGGCAGGCATGAAGCCGCTTGACATCGCCATAGCCCTTTTCGTTGTCACGATCTGGGGATTGAATTTCGTATTCGTCAAGGTGGGGCTGGAGGAACTGTCCCCCTTCCTGTTCATGTCCCTGCGATTTGCCGTCGTAGCGCTGATCCTGATCCCGTTCATCCGATGGCCTGCCGGGAGGTTGCGTTCCCTGCTGGCCTATTCCATGACCCTGGGTGTCGTGCATTTCAGCATGATGTTCAGTGCCATAAACCTGATCGATGCCTCCACGGTGGCTCTGCTAAGCCAGTTGAATACGCCCTTCGCGGTGATCCTGTCGGCAATCCTGTTCAAGGACTATCCCGGCTGGAAGCGGATACTCGGCATCCTCGTCGCCTTTTCCGGCTGTATCGTGATCGCGGGAGAACCGCGCTTTGACGGAGCCCTGATCGCCATTTTTCTGGTCGTCGGCGGTACCTTCACCTGGGCCGTTGCCGCGATCCAGGCGAAAAAACTTGGGGATATCGGCCCCTTTGCCCTAAACGGCTGGATGGCGGTCTTCGCCGCGCCGCAATTGTTCGTAATCTCACTGCTGCTCGAAGACGGCCAGTTGGCGGCGATGCAATCCATAAGCTGGACCGGGGTGATTTCCGTCCTGTATCAATCCGTGCTGGTGGTGATTATCGGCTATGGCCTGTGGTATGGATTGATCAAGCGCTATCCGCTCAGCCGGGTCATTCCCTTCACCCTGCTGCTGCCGGTCGTCGGTGTGGCGGGCGGGGTTCTGGCGCTGGGTGAAGCCCTGACAATGGAAATGGTGATCGGGGGTGTCCTGGTGATCGTCGGTGTCGGCATCGTGGCCCTGCGCCAGGCCGCCAGGGGCGATATGCCGGAGGCCGCATCGAAATGACCGACCTTGCGATGACCGAGACGCCCTCACCGAATTTCGGTCCCCGGCCTGGCGCGGGAGTGGTGGACATGCTGGTGCTGCACTATACCGGCATGCGAAGCGCCGATGCATCGCTGCAGCGACTCTGCGATCCCGTCGCACAGGTCAGCGCGCACTATCTGATTGAGGAGGACGGTCGAATCCATCGCCTCGTCGCGGAGCAGGACCGCGCCTGGCATGCCGGACGGGCCTGGTGGCGTGGGGAAACCGACATCAACTCCCGCTCCATCGGGATCGAGTTGCAGAATCCCGGCCACGAATTCGGATACCGCCCCTTTCCCGAAGTGCAGATCAATGCCCTGATCCGGCTTGCCCGGGACATTCTGGCGCGTCATCCGATATTGCCCATTGGCATCGTCGGCCATTCCGATGTCGCACCGGATCGGAAAACGGATCCAGGGGAGCTGTTTCCCTGGGCGCATTTGGCCGAGGCTGGGATCGGAGTATTTCCGGAATCGGGAATTGAAACCCGAATGGACCTGGATACGCTGTTGACCCGGATCGGCTATTCGCCGACGTGGGAAGGCCGTATCGCCGCCTTCCAGCGTCGTTTCCGCCAATCCCGGATCGATGATCAGGCCGATAGGGATTGCGTCCGGCTGGCTGCTGCTTATCTGCAACTGATTGAACCCTGACAGGAGGTGCCCCATGGCCCGGAAAATCGACTATTTTTACAGCCACGTCTCCCCCTGGTCGTTTCTGGGGCATGCGCGACTGCTGGACATCGCCCATCGCCGGGAGGCGCTGATCAATTTCATACCCCTCACCCTGTCTGAGATATTCCCGAAGACCGGCGGATTGCCGCTTGCGAAACGCCCACCGGAACGCCGCGCCTATCGGATGCTGGAACTGCAGCGTTGGTCGAAGCACCTCGGTACAGCCCTGAATTTGGAGCCGAAGCACTTCCCCGTGGATGATCGACCCTCGCTGTATTTCGCCCTGGCTGCCGTAGAGACGGGCGCCGATCTGGCGACACTCTCCCATGCCATCATGCGGGCCTGCTGGCAGGAAGACCGGGACATCTCCGATATGGACACGCTGGCCGCCATCGCAGATGCGGCAGGGTTGAACGGGGCCGAGATTACTGTCGCCTCCCAGAGCGAGGCAATCCAGGCTAAGGGCCTTGCCAATTGCGACGCAGCCCTGAAAGCGGGGGTATTCGGTGCGCCCTGGTATTCCTTCAAGGGTGAGGGCTACTGGGGTCAGGATCGCCTGCCGCTTCTGGAAGAGGCGCTGGCCGACGGCTAGGCGTCAATCCTACGTGAACATCTCGAGCTTCAGGGTCATGCTGTTGCCAAGCCAGATCGCCGCATCGCGGTGGTCGAACAGATCGTCGCCGGTCACGGGATGGACGAAAACGGTCAACCCGCCACGATTGAGATTGAGCCAGGGAATGACCAAGGCGAACAGATCCACCGGAACCGACATCTGGCAACTCCCGACCGGGTGAGGTCCGACCGGCCGTTCATGCATCCGACCCATGGCGATGGAGAAACGGTCGCGCGCGGATTCGCACAAAGCCCGAGCCTGTTCCACGGTCTCCGCCGCAAAATACACATGGGCGTGATAAAGAGCGACATCATTTGGTTGTGGCATGTGCTCTCCATCCTTCTTCAACGCAAACCGGTCACGAGTGCCTGATAATGGACTTAACCCGCCCTATATTGAAATCACATTTGATCTGCCATCATCCCACAATCGGCCTGCGGCAGCGGCCAGAGAGTCGCCATGCGTTGACTGAACCGCGAATATGGATTCTTCAACAGACAGCGATTTGACGACCGTGCCTTCCGTCTGGATGGCAAATCGCTTGGAGCAATGGCCCAGGAACCAATCCGGGCAATCATCCTCAAGATCGCAAGCGCTTATGAAATTCCTGTTCCCATCCGACAGAAAGACAAAAGGCGCTGCGGCTGGAAACTGCATTTTCCAGCTTTCCATCGTCCAGGGATTATCCGGAGCGATGACGAATACCTGCTGGATGCCCGATTGCTTCAGAAGCGTTCTGGCTCCGATCAGGCTCGGCAGGTGTTCTTTCGAACATACCGGTGTGAATGCCTGGGGCATACCGATGATCAGGGATCTCTTGTCCCGGAGCAGAACCCGGATATCCGCCTTTACCGGGGCATCGTTACGCATATAGCAGACGATGGCGGAGGGTATTTCCATTCCTTTGGCCAACATGCGCGCTCTCCTTGACACAATGGATGATGGGGCTTCTAGAGAACGGACAAAGTATCGAAGGAATGTTAAACATTCCCTAATGCTAAGAAATCAGCTGTTCTCCGCGGTACATCCTCACTCTCAAGAAAATGCTAGTGATATGTTGCATACTAATTTACGAATAGGACTGTTAAACATAATACATCCAAGGATTTTAAGAAAATCATGAAACGGATCAGCAAAGAATTTCGAAATATGGGTAATCTTGCCAAAATTACCTCCACTTCGCGGGTCCTCAATCTCAATCTCATGTCGAAAACACTAAGCGAGGCCAGCCCGGAGCACTCGGCATTCTTCGCCCACAAAGGGTTGAACGGCACGCTGATCCTGAAATCTGTTGTGAGCCAGGTAGAAAAGGAAGCCTTCGGCATCTCTGAAGACAATGCGACCAAACTGTTCAAACCCTTCGACCGGGAGGATCTGTCCCAGGGAGGCCTGTTCGCCTATATCGGCCAGCCGACACTACTGGAGGTGCTGGGGGAATATTTCGGCTTCAAGAATGGAGATCCGGCAAACGATCAAGATCTCGCGATTCTGAAGGCCCTGGATGCCATGCCCTCTCTCGACCCGTTTCTGCTGTGGGAGAAGATGGCGGAAATGGGGGTCGAAGTCGACAGGGGATATTTTGAGATCGACCAGACGGAATGGGCGAGCATCCGGGAGCGGATCATCTCCGACTTCGTACCGCTGGCGAAAATGGCCTTCGGGGACAACGCGAAGGCCGATGCCGCCCGCGTTCTGGCTGACAAGATCTGGGACCCGAAGCAGACGCAACTACTGAAACCGATCCTGAACACGCTGGACATCCCTGAAGACAAGGCAAGTGAGATCATCTTCTCCTGGAAGGGCCTGCTCTACTACAAATACCTGGCTCAGGACTCTTATGCCGATCTGCAAAAGATGCTGGCCGCCATCGAAGCCGCAAAAATCTTCGGCTATGCCTCTGTCGAGCAGAAAAGCGAGGTTCAGCGCTCGATCCGCACGATCAAGGCGGCCTTTGCCGAAGACTGGAAGCTCTGCCACCGGCACCTGGCCGAATACGAAAAGAACTACATCGTCGAATTCGTGCAGAACCAGAATCCCAAGGCCCTGAAACAGACGCTGATGAATGCCAGCAAGATCTTCAAGGTGCTGGGCACAGTGATCGGCGCGACCCGCCATTCCGTCAGCTACTGGAAATTCTTCTCTCTCAGCCGCGAAGGCGCGCGTATCGCGGCAGAGGATTTCGAGGCACTGCTGGACGATTTCCTGAAAGGCACCGGCCTGTCGAAAGCGCTGACAGAGGAGCCGGAGCCTGCCACAGAGGATGGGATGGAGACCCAGGAATGAGGCACATCCTCCACGCATCATCAATGAGGGAACCAGGAGAACCCGGATGCCAGTGGCCGTAACCGCCAGGCTGGATCAGGCCCTGTCGGACCGGATAGAACACCTGTGCCGTCTGGTCGAGGAAAGCGAGGCAACCGTCGACCCGCGACCGGCCTATCCCCCGCATATCACCCTGGCGGTGATGGAAACAGGCGCGCCGACGGGGGAATGGACCGAGAAACTGTCCGCATTATCCGGCACCATCAACCCGCTCCCCGTCAGGGTTTCCCATACCGGCGTTTTCCCCGGACTGTCGGCTTATGTTTTCCTCGCCCCCGTCGTCACGAAAGCGCTCCTCCGATTGCACGAGCAAGTCGTGGATATCGTCCCACCCGGACTGCTTCACCCGCATCACGCGACGGGATGCTGGGTTCCGCATATTACCCTTGCCTCGACTCGGCAGCAGCCCGCCGCCGTTCTCGCAACGACTCTCTGCGATCTGAGTGACTTCCGAGGCCACATCACTGCCTTTGACCTTGTACAATTTCCTCCGGCCGAAGTGCTTGCAAGTTTCCCGTTGGGCCACTCACCCGACACGTGAGTTCGACTTCCTGCCGGTCGCTCTGGACCCCGGACAGCCGCTCCGCGTCTTCCGGGGCAACGGAGGTATTGGACGTTCCGACTGCCACGTTCGACATCCCGGAGCCCCTTTCTGCGATTCTCATATATTGACTTGCGCAACTGATTTGTTCTAAATGTGTTCCCATGATCAAACCGCGCGATTTCTCCTCCCAAGCCAGCCCCGAAGTGCCTCTTCTGGCCTGTCGTGTCGCTGCCGGATTCCCTTCCCCCGCAGATGATTTCGTCGAAGGCAGTCTGGATCTGAATGCGCTGATTGACCATCCCGCCGCGACCTACTTTCTGCGCGCTGCGGGCCATTCCATGATCGGTGCCGGGATCTTCGACGGGGATCTGTTGATCGTGGATCGCAGCATCACCCCCCGACCGGGACATATCGTCATCGCCGCCATCCATGGAGAGTTCACCGTGAAGCGCCTGGCGCGGGGGCAGGACGGGCGGTGGCGGCTGGAGGCCGAAAATCCGGGATTCCCGCCCATGGACCTGCCCGAGGACTCGGAGATATGGGGCGTCGTCAAGAATTCGATCCGGGATCATGAAAAGTGACGACAACCCTTTTCGCCCCAACTCTTTTGGCTTTAGTCGATTGCAACAACTTCTATGCCTCCTGCGAACGTGTCTTTGACCCGAGCCTGATCGGCAGGCCCGTTGTCGTCCTGTCGAATAACGACGGATGCGTGATCGCGCGCTGTGCGGCGGCCAAGGCACTCGGCATTCCAATGGGCGCCCCGCATTTCAAGATGAAGGAGCTGATCCACCGCCATGGGGTCGTGGTGAAATCTGCCAACTTTGCCCTCTATGGGGACCTGAGTTCCCGCATCGTCTCTGTCCTGGCGAGTTTCACGCCGCAGATCGAAGTGTACAGCATCGATGAATGCTTCCTCGACCTCACCGGCATAAGGAACCTCACCGAGCATTGCCGCAAGATGCAGGAAACCGTGCTCCGGTGGACGGGAATTCCCGTTTCCATCGGCGTCGGGCCGACAAAGACCCTCGCGAAACTTGCCAACCGGATCGCCAAGAAAGAAGGCCGGACATGGCTGCTGTCCAGTCCGGAGGAACGGGAACGCGCGCTGAAGGCAACGGACATCAGGGATGTCTGGGGCATCGGCCACCGACGGGCACCGATGCTCCTGGAACGCGGAATCCACACGGCCTACGATCTTGCGATCAGACCGGAAGGCTGGGTGCGCCAGAAAATGGGCGTGACCGGACTGCGCACGGTGCAGGAGTTGAAAGGCCAGCCCTGCGCCGATCTGGACAGTGAGCCGATGGACAGGAAGACGATATGCGTGTCCCGAAGCTTCGGAAAGGCGATTACCGACCGCGCGCTGCTGGCGGAAGCCCTCACGACCTTCGCCGATATCGCGGGCGCGAAAATGCGACGGGCCGGACTGGTGACAGGCCGCGTCACCGTCTTTATCGAGTCCGACCGGTTCCGGCCGGAGCAGGCGCAGTACAAGAACGCGGCAGGCATGGATTACAGCCCGCCGCGCGGATCAAGCCTGGACATCAATCGCGCCGTCAAGACCTGCCTCGACCGGATCTACCGCGACGGGATCGGCTATAAACGCGCAGGGGTCTTCCTGCTCGACCTCGTCAGATCGGACGCGGGCACCAGCGACCTCTTCGCCTCCGAGACCCCGGAATCCCTGACCGTTTCTACCATCACCGATGGGCTGAACGCCCGCTTCGGCACCGGCACAATCGCGCTGGGCCGGATCAGGCGGGGACGCACATGGTACATGCGCCAGGAATCCCGCTCCCCGCACTACACGACCCGCTGGTCTGATATCCCGGTATGTCGGTAGTGGTGGCGCAGTGTTTCTTCGGAGGCACCTGCTTTTCTGAAATGCCTCGCAAAGGGATAGGTTCCTTTTTGGTCCATAATGCACCATATTGGTACTACAACAGCAAACGAGGCGGTGATGGCAATCAATGTTAAACTTTCGGAAGCCCTGGTGGAACAAGCCCGTCTTCACGGGCATGTTGAACACCGATCCGTTCCCAAACAGATCGAACATTGGTCGCAGATCGGGAAGATCGCCGAGGAAAACCCGGACCTGCCCTTTGTGATGATCCGCGATATCCTGATCTCCCGGCAGGAAGAAGCGACGGAAGAATATCGCTTCGGATGATGCGGATTCTCGTTTCCCCCACTTTCTCTCGCGCGGTCAGTCGGCTTCACAAAAATCAGAAGGCCGACCTCGATGATGCCGTTCGGGCGATCTCGGGAAACCCAGGTTTGGGTGACGCCAAGGTCGGCGATCTCGCGGGTGTTCGTGTCTTCAAGTTCAAAATGGTGAAACAGCTTTGCCTGATGGCATACTCGCAGCCGGACGAGAGCACCATCAAACTACTGGCGCTCGGCGGCCACGAGAATTTCTACAGAGACCTGAAGCGCTGAACGCGCCTCCGAATGAGTTCAAGCGCCCACCCTCACCCCGCCGGGTTCAGCATATCCTCTTCGATCTTCGCTTCTATCTTCTGCTGGATCTTTTCCAGGATCGCGTTGCGTTCTTCCGGGGGCAGGGCGGCGAGTTGTTCCGGGGTCAGGCCGAGTTCACGCAGCAGCGCCTCGGCATAGCGTTCCTCCGGGGATTTCGACATGTAGTCCAGGAATTCCTCCTCGACAGAGCCGGGCTCTTCCGGGTCGGTCTGCTCCTCCGACTCCTCAAGACCGACCGCTTCCTGAAACTGGAACAGGGTGGCCAGGATCTGGGGCGACAGGGGGGCCGGGATCGGGCTGTCGGGGGCGATGGAGTCGGGGGCGGGCGTTGTGGCGGCGGGTGAGTCAGAGGGCGTCCCTGCTTCTGCCCCTGCACCTGCCCCGGCCAGACGGGCGAAATCCTCCGGGGTGGTCGGGGCGGTGCGCCGGGCCATCGGGGAGTCGTAAATCCTGTAGTCGAAAATGCCGGGCTGTATCGATGTCACAATGCCCCCTCCTTCGCGCCGATTGGACGCAAAAGGGCAAGCATGATTCATGCCAGTGTCGGCACTCTGCCCCCTCTATTCCGCCCCCTTACTCTGGCCGGCTTCCGGCGATGGCCTGCAGCAGGGTCTGGTCCGGTGTGTCCATGCAGGCGCGATACAGGGCGGGCATCACGGCGCGCGGCTCCGGTCTGGCCTCGGGCGGGCTGTCGCGGTCGGGGCCGTCAATGCTGTAATAGCCCAGCGCGAAATGCTGGATCAGGCTGAAATCCCCCGGCGTGCGGCGAAAAGTTTCCGGCGGCGAGCCGAAAATCTCCGCACAGGGCGCATCGAACAGCATCCGGGTGGGATTGGCGACCGGGTCGGCCAGCGGGGCCGGGACCGTCTCCCCCAGGGCAAACAGCAGGCTTTCCCCCGGCCGGGCGAGACAATGGGCGATGAAGCCGGGGATCACGTCGGGCCGGTTCGCAAGCTCCGTCAGATCCGCCCCGTCCGGCACCCCCTTCGCGGTGTAGTAGCCCAGCATGAAGGTGAAGAGCAGCGGCAGTTCCGCCGCATCCCGCCGATAGGGTCGCTCCCCCTCCTGAAACAGCACGCCGCAGGTCTCGCCATAGAACGGCACCGGCCCCTCTTGATCCGCAGCCGCTCCCGCAGAAAACATAAGGCCGGAAAGTAGAAATATTGCAGTCATAACCGCCGGAAAAGTTGCAAATCGCATGAAATACTCCTCAGCCTAAAGCGCGACCGACACATTCCCCAACCGCTCGGAGAGTTTCATATTCTCCGCATAATCGACGGGGATCGCGATCAGGGCCGGGCCTTCCTGGGCAAAGGCCTCCGCCAGTGCCGGGATGATCTGATCGGTCGCGGTGATTTCCCTGCCCCACATGCCGAAACTCTCGGCTAGTTGCACGAAATCCGGATTGCCAAAGGCGAGGTCCGAGTGCCGCCCCCTGAAGCCCGCCTGCTGCTTCCACTTGATCAGCCCGTATTCGCCATCGCACCAGACCATGGCGACGATGTTGAGCCTGAGCCGCACGGCGGTTTCCAGTTCCTGCACATTCATCATGAACCCGGCATCGCCGGAGATCGAAAGCACCTTCCGGTCCGGATAGGCCAGTTTCGCCCCGATGGACCCGGGCATGGCAAAGCCCATGCTGCAGAAGCCGTTGGAGATCAGGCAGGTATTCGGCTCCATGCACTGATACTGGCGCGCGATCCACATCTTGTGGGCACCGACATCGGACAGCAGAATATCCTCCGGCCCCATGAAGCGGCGCACGTCCCAGAGGATTTTCTGCGGCTTCACCGGGACGGCGGTGTCGTCCTTCTGGGCCGCGAATTCTTCGGCCATGATCCCGCGAAGCTTCGCGCGTTCCTGAATGTCGAACAGCGGCAGCCGGTCGCCATACATGTCGTTGATCGCCTCGTTCAACTGCCACAAGGCATCGGCCAGATCGCCCACCACCTCCACCATCGGCTGATAATCGCGGTCCACTTCGGCGGGCCAGAAGTCGATATGGATGATCTTCTTGGTATCCTTGTTACTGCGGTTCCAGGCGGCAGGCCCGTATTCGACCAGATCATAGCCGCAGGAAATCACCAGATCCACATCGTCGAAGGCAAGGTTGTTATAATCGCCGGAGCCGAGCCCCATGGTGAACAGGCAATGCGGATCGTCCATCGGCACCGCGCCCTTGCCCATGAAGGTATTCACAACCCCGATCCCGGTCTTGCTGGCCAGCCGATAGAGCTGCTGGGCGGCGCGTTTGCGGATGGCCCCGTTTCCGGCCAGGATGATCGGGCGTTTCGCGCTGCCAACCAGACGCGCGGCCTCGGCAATCGCCTTATGGTCGGCGGCGGGGCGGCGCACCTTGGTCGCGCGCATCGGCACATCGTCGATCTGCTGCTTGGCGATGTCTTCGGGCAGTTCGATGACGCAGACGCCCGGCTTCTCCGCCTCGGCCAGCTTGAACGCCTTGCGCACGATTTCCGTGATATTGCCCGCCGAATTGATCGACTGTGCCCATTTCGAAATCGGCCGCATCATCGCAACCGAATCCATGTTCTGGTGACTTTCCTTATGCAGCCGCTTGGTCGATCCCTGACCGATGATCGCGACGACCGGCGCGCGGTCCATATTGGCATCGGCGAGACCGGTGACCAGATTGGTCGCCCCCGGCCCCAGCGTGGACAGGCAGACACCCGCCTTGCCGGTCAGGCGTCCATAGGCATCGGCGGCGAAGGCGGCGGCCTGCTCATGACGGCACAGCACGAAATCGATGGGGGAGTCCATCAGCGAGATCATCAGATCCGCATTTTCCTCTCCCGGCACGCCGAAAATCCGCTCGACCCCTTCCTCTTCCAGGCATTTCACAAAAAGGTCGGATGCTTTCATAGGGAGCACTCCTGGGGTCGGGGAAACATCACTGGCGGCTCATCGCATCGTGGCGCGCCCGGATATCCGACGGCCACCTGCTCTTTATATAGGACAACACGGCAATGATTTCCGCATCCGTCAATGTTTTCCCATAGGCGGGCATGTCGGTTTCGTAGGAATCTCCGGCAAAATACTGCAATCCAAACTTGGTGATCTCGAACAACTGCCGTTCCGGATGGTGCCAGGTATGGCCGGTCTCGTCATGGGGCGGGGCGGGCAGACGTCCAGATTCCTTGCGCTGCTTCCAGTTTGCCTCACCTTCCAGATCGACCCCGTGACAGGATGCGCAGGTCGCATCATAGATCACCTTGCCCAGCGCCACGAAACGCTCATCCTCGGGCAGCAAGAACAGGTCCGCCCGTACCGGTGCCGCCAGGAACATCGAAACCGCCAGGATCGGTAACAGCCGCGTCATGCGCCAGCCCCAGTACCCGCTCCGGTGCCCGCCAGGCTGTCGAGGATCGGACAGGAGGGACGGGAATCCCCGTCACAGCAATGGACCAAATGCGCCAATGTCTTTCGCATGCTCTGCAACTGTACGATCTTGTCGTCGATCTCCGTCAGATGGTTGGTCGCGATTGCCTTCACTTCGGAACTGCTGCGGTTCTTGTCCGAATAGAGGCTGAGGAGGATGCGGCAATCCTCTATCGAGAAGCCCAGATCCCGCGCCCGTTTGACGAAGTGCAGCATGCCGATATCGTCGGCGCTGAAGTCACGATACCCGTTTCGCCCCCGATCCGGCACGACCAGGGAAATTTCCTCATAATACCGGATCGTCTTCGCGGGCAGGCCCGTCCGGTCCGACACGTCCTTGATATTCACGATCGCTCTCCTTATCAGGTTTGCCCTTTTATAAGGAGTCCAGTTACTGGAAGGTCAAGCGAATGTCGAAACCATGGCATCGACCGGTTGGGATGTGAGGACATATCGGCCCTCCAACGGGTTTTACCCCACCACCCGCGCCAGTGCTTCTGCGACCTTGCGGACGCCGGTCAGGCGACGCTCGGCATCGGTCCAGGGGCGCATGATCACCATCTTGTGGTCCGGGCGCAGCTTGGCGGAACCCGCCATTTTCTGAATGAAGCCGATCAGCCCCGCCGGATTGGCGAAATCATCGTTGCGGAAGGACAGCAGTGCGCCCTTCGGCCCGGCATCGATCTTGGCTATCCCGGCGACCTTGCACGCCTGCTTGATCGCCACGATCTGCAACAGATTTGCCACCTCATCCGGCATCTTGCCGAACCGGTCAACGATCTCGGCGGCGAAACGGTCGATCTCCCGCGCATCCTTCAGATCCGACAGGCGGCGATAAAGCCCCAGGCGCACCGACAGGTCCGGGACATATTTTTCCGGAATCAGCACCGCGATGCCGACATTGATCGTCGGCGTCCAGGTCTCCTCAATCTCTTCGGCTGAGATATGGTCCCGGGCGGCGGCGACCGCTTCCTCCAGCATGCGCTGATACAGTTCGACACCGACTTCCTTGATATGGCCGGACTGCTCCTCGCCCACCAGATTTCCGGCCCCACGAATATCGAGATCGTGGCTTGCCAGCGTGAACCCTGCCCCCAGACTGTCCAGCGTCTGCATCACGTCCAGGCGTTTGCGCGCTGTCTCGGTCAGGACCTTCCCCGGCGGCAGGGTCAGATAGCAATAGGCACGCTGCTTGCCGCGCCCGATCCGGCCGCGCAACTGATAGAGCTGCGCCAGACCGAACATATCGGCACGATGGATGATCATCGTATTGGCGTTGGGAATGTCCAGCCCGCTCTCCACGATATTGGTCGACAGCAGGATATCGTATTTCCCGGCCACGAAATCCGTCATCACATCTTCCAACTCCCGCGCCGCCATGCGCCCATGGGCGATGGCGACCGAAGAATTTGGCGTCAGTTCCCGCACCCGTTCCCGCACCCGGTCCAGATCGGCAAGCCGAGGGCAGACATAGAAAATCTGGCCGCCACGATATCGCTCCCGCCGGATCGCCTCGCGCAGCACCACCGGGTCGTATGGCAACACAAAGGTACGGACTGCCAGTCGATCGACCGGCGGACTGGCGATGATCGACATTTCCCGCACCCCCGCCAGTGCCATCTGCAAGGTCCGCGGGATGGGTGTCGCAGTCAGGGTCAGGACATGCACATTGGCGCGCAACTGCTTCATGCGCTCCTTCTGCTGCACGCCAAAATGTTGTTCCTCATCGACGATCAGCAGTCCCAGATCCCGCATCTTGATCGATTTCGCCAGCAGCGCATGGGTACCGATGACGATATCGATACTGCCATCGGTCAATCCCTGCTTCACCTCCTCCGCCGCCTTGCCCGCGACCAGACGGGAAAGCTGTGCGACCCTGACCGGCAAACCCTCGAAGCGTTCCTTGAAATTCCGGTAATGCTGTCGCGCCAGCAGTGTGGTGGGAACGACAACGGCGACCTGCTTGCCGGAAAGCGCCACCAGGAAGGCGGCGCGCAATCCGACCTCGGTCTTGCCGAAACCGACATCGCCGCAGACCAGTCGGTCCATCGGCTTCCCGGAGGCAAGATCCTCGAACACATCCTCAATGGCGCGCAACTGATCTTCGGTCTCGGTGAAGGGGAAGCGGGCGCAGAATTCGTCATAGGCCCCTTCTTGCGGCACCACCGGATCGCCCTTGCGCAGGGCGCGCTCCGCCGCGATCTTCATCAGCGACTCGGCAATCTCGCGCACCCGCTCCTTCAGCTTCGCCTTGCGCGCCTGCCAGGCAACACCGCCCAGCTTGTCCAGTTGCACGGCAGACTCTTCGGAGCCATAGCGCGACAGGACCTCCAGGTTCTCCACCGGCAGAAACAGCCGGTCATCCCCGGCATAGAGGATGCGCAGGCAATCATGCGGCGCGCCATCGACTCGCAGCGTCTCCAGCCCGTCATAACGCCCGATCCCGTGATCGACATGCACGACCAGATCGCCGGTTTCGATGGCTGACAATTCGGTGATGAATTCCTGCCCCCGGCGTTTGCGGCGCGCTGGACGGGCCAGCCGCTCCCCCAGAATGTCCGGCTCGCTCAGGACCTGAACGGTATCGGTCTCGAAGCCGCCATCCAGCGGCATCAGGCCGATTGCGGCACGGCCCGGGGGCAGCGCCTCGACATCGGTCCAGCATTTTGCCTCGACCAGGTCGCGCAAGCCCCCCTCGCGCAGCAGCAGCTTCAGGCGTTCCCGTGCGCCCTCACCGGACGCCGCGATCAGGCTGCGTTTGGCACTGGCGCGAGATACCCGCTCGGCAACTGCCTCGAACAGGTCAATCTCCGGCGTCTTGCGCGCCACGGCAAAGTCGGAAACGCGACGGCCACCGACATCGATCCCCCCCGTCGCCGCGTCGGGCAGCGGGTAGGGATTGAGTGCGAAGACGGCGGAGAGAGCGACCCTGTCGCGCCATTCATTCGCCCCGAAATACAGCATGTTGGACGGGATCGGCTTATAGGGGGCAGCGCCGTCCTCCTCGACCGGACGACGCTTTGCACGGATGGATTCTTCCTCCTGCCGGGCCACGAAATGGTCGCGGATCGTCTCCAGCCGGGCCTGGATCGCCTCGTCAGCCTGCGCATCCAGAAAGATCGGCGCGTCGGGCAGCCAGTCCGGCAGCGTTTCCATATGGTCGTGGAACAGCGGCAACCAATGCTCGACCCCTGGCGCACGACGCCCCTCACTGACCGATTCGAACAGCGGATCGCCTGTCGCATCACCGCCGAACTGGGCGCGATAGGCCTGCCGGAAACGGTCGATATGGGGACGATCCAGCATGATCTCGCTGACCGGGCGCAGAATTAGTTCCGCCCCCGCCCCCAGCGTGCGCTGATCCATCGCGTCGAAACGGCGGATCGTTTCCAACTCGTCACCAAAGAAATCCAGGCGCAGCGGGTCCGGCTCACCCGGCGGATAAACATCTACGATGCCGCCCCGGATCGCATATTCCCCTGGTTCCCGCACCGTCGTCGCACGGCGATAGCCGTTGCGCTCGAAAAAGGCCTGCATGGTTTCGACCGGAAAACGCTCGCCCGGCTTCGCGGTCAGCGTCGACTCGCGAAAGGACTTCGCGGGTGGAATTTTCTGCAGGATCGAGGAGACCGTGGTCAGCACCAGACACGGCCCACTGACCCCTGCTGCCAGGGTGGACAGGGCATCCAGCCGCCCGGCAACGCTCTGGGCGTTGGGCGAAACGCGGTCATAGGGCAGACAGTCCCAGGCCGGAAGCTCGATCACCCGCAGCTCCGGCGCGATGAACCGCAGCCGGTCGGCGGTCACGCGCATGCGCGATTCCTCACGCAGCACTGCCAGGACCGGTATCTCCAGTTCCATCACTGCCTGGGCCAGGATCAGCGTATCCACGCCTTCCGGCGCACCGGCAATCTCCGTCCGACCCGGCCCCAGTCCAATTTTTTCAAAAGAGATCACGGTTGTCCCAACGGATCTTTGGCGAAGTCGAATATATCCCGGAAAATCGGTCCATCCGCTTCCGGTGGAATCTCTGCGCCATGCACCAGCATCGAATAAAAAGCCTGGTCCGGGATGTGCAGCAGCGCCTCGAACGTATCGAGTTCCGCGTCACCATAGCCGTCCAGCCGCTTGTCAGCGAAATTGCCGAGGATGATATCCATCTCCTTCATACCGCGATGCCAGGCACGAAACCGCAATTTCTTGCGGCGGATATCAGGGGAAATCGAATTATCGTTCACGGATTGCATGGCAGGACTTTCCAGTGATGCGCATATCAGTTCGAGAACGGGAGTTAGCGCGTGTGACGGGGTTTTACAGCCGGAATCCGCAAGCCGCAAACCCAGGATCGCAGAAAACACAGGATGCGCTGTTTTCCCGACCGACAGGAGGCGATAGACTTCCCACTACATCACCCCAACCCGAACCGGGCATCCATGTCACCGCAAAGCACGATATACCGAACCCCGTTTTCCGGAACGATCCTGTATCGTCCCAGCACTCCCTCACGATGCCATAGTCCAGACTGACCATGCGCCCGGAAATCCTCTTCCCGCTCTTCGCGTCCCTGAGTAGCCTGAAAGGTGTCGGGCCACGTATCGCCGCCGTGCTGGAGAAGGCGACGGGGCCGCATGTCGTGGACCTGCTCTGGCATCTGCCGCGCGAGGTCGTGGACCGCCGCGACCGGCCCACCCTTACCGAGGCCATGCCGGGCAAGATTATCACCGTGAAGGTCAGGGTCGGTGAGCATGACGTACCGAGCGACAAGCGCCGCCCCTATCGCATCCATACCTCCGATGCGACAGGATCACTGATTCTCACCTTCTTTCGTGGCGACCGGAAATATCTGGAGCAACTTCTGCCCCCAGGAGAGGAGAGGATCGTTTCTGGTCGGCTCGACCTCTATAACGGCATCAAGCAGATGGCCCATCCGGATCATGTCCAGCCGTTGGACAAGGCCGATGAAATACCGGAGATCGAACCGATCTATCCGCTGACTGCCGGAATCACGCCGAAGGTACTGGCCAAGGCAGTGTCGGGCGCGCTGGCGCGGGCACCGGATTTGCCGGAATGGCTGAATGCGGAGCATCGCAAACGTTCCGACTGGCCCGGCTGGCGCGACGCCCTGGCAAGTGCCCATGCGCCAACGGGCAGCGGTGATCTTTCCCCCTTGGCCAAGGCGCGCCAGCGCCTGGCCTATGACGAGTTGCTTGCCAATCAACTGGCGCTGACTGTCATGCGTCGCCACGCCAAGCGGCAGGGTGGGCAGTCGATCCAGGGTGACGGACATCTGCGTGACGCGGCCCGCAAGGCACTGCCCTACACGCTGACGATGAGCCAGGAAGGCGCACTTGCAGAAATCTTCGCCGATATGGCGGCCCCGACCCGGATGCTACGCCTGTTGCAAGGCGATGTCGGCAGCGGCAAGACCGTCGTCGCCCTGATGGCGATGCTGAATGCGGTGGAATGCGGTGGTCAGGCGGCGCTGATGGCACCGACGGAAATCCTTGCCCGGCAGCACTATGAAACCATAGCGCCGCTGGCAGCGACACTGGGCCTCAAATGCGTCGTACTGACCGGACGCGACAAGGGGGCGGTAAGGCGGGATATCCTAGCCGCCATCGCCGAGGGGCGTGCGCCAATCGCCATCGGAACCCATGCGCTGTTCCAGGAGGAGGTGAGTTTCCGCAACCTGACTCTGGCGATCATCGATGAGCAGCATCGCTTCGGCGTCCATCAACGCCTGACGTTAGGCGGAAAGGGCATCCGCACCGACATGCTGGTGATGACCGCGACACCGATCCCGCGCACCCTGACCATGACCGCCTATGGCGACCTTGATTCCTCCCGACTGACCGACAAGCCACCGGGGAGGAAGCCGATCAAGACGGTGGTTGTCTCGGAAAGCCGGATCGGGGAAGTCGTGGAGGGATTGCGCCGCAAACTGACGGAAGGTGCCAAAATCTATTGGGTCTGCCCGCTGGTCGAGGAATCGGAAACCAGCGACCTCGCCAATGCCGAGGGACGTTATGCCGATCTCTGCCAGACTTTCGGGGAGGCGCGGCTGTCCCTGGTCCATGGCCGCATGAAGGGCAAGGAAAAGGATGCCGCCATGACCCGTTTCATCGACGGACCCGCCGATATCCTGGTGGCGACGACGGTGATCGAGGTTGGTGTGAACGTCCCCGCCGCCTCCGTCATGGTGATCGAACAGGCGGAGCGCTTCGGCCTCGCACAGTTGCATCAGCTACGGGGGCGCATCGGGCGGGGAGAGACCGCCTCGACCTGCATCCTGCTGCGCGCCGACCAGATGACCGAAACCGCCCGCGAGCGGCTGCGTACCATGGCGGAGACCGATGACGGTTTCGTCATCGCCGAGAAGGATCTGGAACTGCGTGGGGCTGGTGAAATCCTCGGCACCAAGCAGAGCGGATTGCCGGAATTCCGACTTGCCGATATCGCGCTGCATGGCGAACTGATGCGGATCGCCCATGACGATGCCCGTCTGATCCTGGAAACCGACCCGGACCTGACCGGCTCGCGCGGCAAGCATCTCCGCCTGCTGCTCTATCTCTTCGAACGCGACACCGCCATTGGGAACCTGAAATCGGGCTGAATTCCGCCTCCTACCTCAAATTCCGGGACACCGGAAACTCCCGTGCAGACCTTCGCAAAATCTTCCTTGACCTTCCAGTGACTGGAATCCCCATGTTGGGGGCTCACGGAAAGAGGCGGACGATGAGCACACTGGATCTCGATATCGATGGAATGACCTGCGCGAGCTGCGCCGGACGCGTGGAAAAAGCCCTGAACGCTGTTCGTGGGGTCACTGGGGCACAGGTTAACCTGGCGCTGGAACGGGCTTCCGTGACCGGGACAGCCGCCCCGACGGACCTTGTCCTGGCGGTCGAGACGGCTGGATATGCGGCCTGGATCCGCGACGAAGTCGACCCGGAAGTGAGTGCTGCACGGCATCGGGCGGAAGACCGTCAGGCCTGGCTCTGGCTGATCCTGGCCGCGATCCTGACACTCCCCTTTCTGGTGCAGATGGGGGCGATGACGATTGGTCTGCACTGGATGATGCCTTACTGGCTGGAACCGATCCTGGCAGTGCCGGTCGTCTTCGGTGCCGGACTGCGCTTCTTTACCGGTGCGTGGCATGCGCTGCGGACGCGCACGGGAACAATGGACCTGCTGGTCGCACTTGGCACAGGGGCCGCTTATTTCTTCAGCCTGTGGCTGGTATTGAGCCAGGGTCCGGCCAGCGAAGGACATCTCTATTTCGAGGCAGCAGCGGTCATCATCACCCTGGTGCTGTTCGGCAAGCGTCTGGAATCCCGTGCCAAACAGGGGACCAGCGCGGCTATCCGCGGCCTGATGGAACTGAAACCCGCCAGCGCGCGTCGGGAAAGCGCCATGGGTGACGAGGAAACGGTTCCGATCGGTTCGGTGGCGCTGGGCGATATCCTGCGGGTTCTGCCGGGTGAGCGGATTCCGGTAGACGGACGGATCGTCGAGGGTGAGTCCAGCATCGACGAATCCCTGATTACCGGGGAGAGCGTACCGGTATCGAAAAACGTCGGTGATCCTGTAGTCGGTGGTGCGATCAATGGCGATGGCGTATTGCGTCTGGAGGCGACGGCCATCGGCAAGGATTCGACGCTCGCGCGCATTGTCCGGTTGGTAGAGCGTGCCCAGGGCGGCAAGGCACCGGTGCAGAAACTGGTGGACCGGGTCAGCGCGATCTTCGTCCCCATCGTGCTGGGCATCGCAGTCCTGACCTTCATCGGCTGGATGGTTTCCGGCGGTGGTCTGGAAACATCCCTGATCGCAGCGGTATCGGTGCTGGTCATCGCCTGCCCCTGTGCATTGGGCCTTGCCACGCCGACAGCCATCGTCGCGGGAACCGGTGCGGCGGCAAAAGCAGGAATCCTGATCAAGGATGTCGAGGCGATGGAACGGGCCGCGCGCATTGACCGGGTCCTGTTCGACAAGACTGGCACTCTGACCGAAGGACATCCGAAACTGGTCCATGGCCGTGCCGTGCCGGGTGAGGATGTGGAGCAAGCCTTTCGACTGGCGCTGGCCCTTCAGCGCAGCAGCGACCATCCTCTGGCAGGTGCTTTCCGTGCCGCCAGCGAGGATGCCACCGATGCCCTGCCGCATCCGGAAACTTTCCGCAATCATCCGGGTGAGGGTATTTCCGGCAGGATAGACGGACGCACCCTGTTACTCGGCAACCGCGCCCTGCTTACCCGCAACAAAATTGACCTGCCGGAGGATATAGAAAGCGATGCGGCGGCGGCGGAGCGGGAGGGTGCAACCACCGTATTCCTTGCGCAGGACGGACAGCTTGTCGCCTGGTTCGGCCTGATCGACACACCCCGCCCGGAAGCCGCAGGCACCGTTCGCCTGTTGCAGGATCGTGGTATCGGTGTCGGCCTATTGTCGGGCGACAGTCAGGCCGTGGCGGACCGGGTCGCCGCCATGATCGGTATCACCGATGTCACAGCAGGCGTGAAGCCCGACAAAAAGGTGGATGCAGTGCGCGCGCATCAGGCCGAGGGACAGCGGGTCGCCATGGTCGGGGATGGGGCATCAACGACGCCCCGGCTCTGGTTCAGGCCGATCTGGGCATCGCCATGGGCAGTGGCACCGACATCGCGCTCGACGCCGCCCCCATGACCTTGATGCGTGCCGACCTGACCCTCGTTCCTGCGGCACTGGACATCTGTCGCCGCACGGTGGCGAAGATCCGACAGAACCTGTTCTGGGCCTTCGTCTATAACGTGATCGGCATTCCGCTGGCAGCACTCGGCTATCTCAGCCCCGCCGTCGCGGGTGCCGCCATGGCGATGAGTTCGGTCAGTGTGGTCGCAAGCTCCCTGCTGCTCCGCCGCTGGCGACCGGCGCGAGTTAAGGCCTAAAGCGCCGGAATGGTCAGGATCAGCCCATAGATTGCACTGAGGGCCAGACAGGAAATTGTGGCGACGGTAGACACGAACCGGCCCAGCATCAGCGGCTTGCTGGCCAGTTCCGCCCGCAGACTGAGGGCATGGAGGATGCGCGCGGCGATCAGCACGATCCCGACGGCATGCAGGAAATAGACCGACCCGGCGGAGCGTTCGATCAGCAGCATCAGAATCAGGATCATCGGCACCCATTCGATGAAATTGCCGAAGACCCGGATGCGCGTGTGCAGATCAGGATTGCCACCATCGCCCAGCGCGACCTTCGCTCTGCCCCGAAGCGCCGCGATGCGAAGGGCGAGAACCACCATCAGGAGGGCGAGCAGGCTGGCATAGAAAAGCGTTATCATCATATCTCTCCTACGATGGCCGTGCGGTCCTGGATCGGATCAGATCGTTGAATTCGCGGATTTCCTGATCGCTGGCGCTTTGCCCGGTGAAGCCGATAATGTAGTCGCGGCTGTAGGACAGTCTCTCCTCCAGCGTTTCGCCGATCTCCAGCGCGTAATATCCGATCTGCATGTAATAGAGGATGCGGGCGCGGGTAAAGGCCTCGTCGCGGTCATATCCGTGTCGTCGGAACATCCCGATCAGGGCATTCAGGCGCATGCCGTCCGCCTCGTCAACAATGCTGCGGATTGCCAGGTCACGCCGGGACCACTCCCGGATCGCGAAATCCAGTTGCGGATCGAACCGGGCCGGATCCAGGAAAGCGGCGAATACATTCAGCACTGCCTCGGCGATGGACCGGGACTGCCGTTCTGCTCCTTCCAGAATGGCTTTCGTATTGCGCGCCGACCAGACCTCCAGCATCGCATCCAGCAAGTCCTTCCGGCTATTGAAATACCAGTAGAAACTGGAACGCGACACATCCAGCCTGCGCGCGAGAGGCTGGATCTTCACCTGCTCCACCCCATCCGAGACCAGCACCTCCATTGCGAGATCGAGCCAGTCCTGACGCGTTGCCTTTGTATGGGCGAGTGAGACCGGATCGCCGCTCACAGCCGCATCTGCCGTCCTTCGGGATCGTAAGGTGAGGCGGCAACCACTGCCGCCGGGCGCTCCACGCCCACCACATGAACCGACAGGGCCGTACCCGGATCAGTGCAGTCGACATTCACCAGTGCCATGGCAAGACTCTGCCCGACCGTATGCCCGTATCCGCCGGATGTGATAAAACCCACCCGCCTGCCGTCCCGCCAGACCGGCTCGTATCCCGACGCATCGGCATCCGGGTTGTCGATGGCGAGGGTGACGAGACGGGTCGCAGCCCCACCCGCATCCCGTTCCGCCAGCGCCGCCGCGCGACCGATGAAATCTGGCTTCTGCCAGTCGATCCAGCGGTCCATGCCGGTCTGGCTGGCAGTATAGCCCTGGGTGAATTCTTTCGACCAGATACCGAAGCTCTTTTCCAACCGCAGCGAGTTCAGGGCGTAGAAACCGACCTCCCGCATGTCGAACTCCGCACCGGCCCGCAGCAGCATCTCACGCAGCGCGGCATGCTCGACGGCGGGGACGTTGATTTCATAGCCAAGCTCGCCACAAACGGACAGGCGCGCGACTTTTGCCCGGATCAGGCCGAGATCGAGGGTCGTACAGCCCATGAAGGGCAAGGCGGCATGAGAGATGTCCTGATGCGTAAGCCCTTCCAGAACCTTGCGGGAATTCGGGCCGGACAACGAGAATCCGACCATCGCATCGGAGATATCGCGCACCCCGACATCGGCATCCAGATGGTCCTGAAACCAGCGCATGTGCCAGGCGCGCAGATAGTAGGACCCCATGATCCACCAGGTTCCGTCACCCCAGTTGAAGACAGTCAGGTCCCCCTTCATCCGCCCTTCCGGTGAGAGCATCGGGGCGAGGCGTGCGCGGCCCTGCTTCGGCAGGCGGCTCGCCATGATCCGGTCCAGCCAGGCTTCCGCGCCTTGCCCAGTCACCTCGAACCGGGAGAATCCCGATATGTCGAGAAGCCCCACAGCCTCGCGCACTGCCTTGCATTCCTCCGCCACGATGGGGAAGGCATTGGAGCGTTTCAGGGTCGGCGTCTCGGCAAAGCCCGGCGGGCCGAACATCAGCGGCACTTCCAGGCCCCAGCTACAGCCCCAGATCGCGCCCGCCGCCGTCATCGCATCATAAGCAGGTGCTTTCTTCAGCGGTCGCCCGGCGGGAAGTTGTTCGTTGGGATAGGTCATCACGAAGCGGCGGGAATAGAACTGGCCCGTCGTCTGCTTGATATATTCCCGGTTCGAGGCGAAGGAACCGTAGCGAGCGATATCCATCGGCCAGGAATCGGCCTCCGGCTCACCATGGATCATCCATTCTGCTAGCGATTTGCCGACGCCGCCGCCCTGCAGGAAGCCCGCCATGACACCGCAGGCGAGCCAGTAATTCCGCTTGCCCGGGACCGGCCCGACCAGCGGATTGCCATCGGGAGAGAAGGTGAAGGCCCCGTTCACCCAGCGCTTCACCCCCACTTCCTGCAAACAGGGATAGCGCTTGAAGCCCATCGTCAATTCATTCTCGATCCGGTCGAAATCCTCCTGGATCAATTCGAATCCATAATCCCAGGGCGCGCCGTCCATGTTCCAATGCTTGTGCTGGACCTCATAGATTCCCAGCAGCACCCCCTTCTGGTCCTGACGCAGATAGGTGAAGCCTTCCAGATCAACCGTCATCGGCACTTCGAAATCCAGCGCCGCCACCTCCGGGATATCGTCCGTCACCAGATAATGATGCTCCAGCGGGGAAAGCGGCAGGTCCAGACCGACCATGCGCCCGACCTGCTTTGCCCAGAGACCTGCGGCATTCACCACATGCTCGGTATGGATCGTCCCCTTCTCGGTCACGACATCCCAGGTTCCATCCGGGCGCTGGTTCAATTCCTCAACCTTGTTGTGTTCGATCACCTGCGCGCCGCGCATCTTCGCCGCCTTGGCATAGGCATGCACTGTCCCGGTCGTATCGATATACCCCTCCCGGTCGGCCCAGAGACCGCCGATCACGCCCTCGACATCCATGATCGGACAGCACGCCTTGATCTCCTCCGGCGTCATCAGATGGCAATCCTCAATACCGATGGTCTGGAAGATGCGATAGGCCGATTGCAGCCATTCCCAGCGTGCGGGCGCGGATGCCACGGTGATCCCGCCGGTCATGTGCAGGCCAATATCCTGCCCGCTTTCCTTCTCGATCTCCGCCAGCAGGTCGATGGTATAGGCCTGCAGCGCCGCCATGTTCGGATCGGCATTCAGCGCATGGATGCCCCCCGCCGCATGCCAGGACGATCCCGCCGTCAGCACCGACCGCTCGACCAGCGCCACATCGGTCCAGCCGAACTTGGCCAGATGATAGAGAACCGACGCCCCGACGACCCCGCCACCAATCACCACAACCCGATACTGCGACTTCATGCGCCCCATCCTTTCGCTATCCGAAATTACCACAAACGGAACACTAGGATGGCGCGATGATACCGTCTAGACATTTATGTACAGAGATTGAATCCAGGCTTAGCTCTGCTGGCCCTGAGGGTCAGGAAAACACCCTTGTTCACCCGTCCCGAATGGGCACACTTTCCCGCAACACTACTGACGGAGACGCACCAGATGGATGGCCAGATGGATGGACTAACGCTGTATGACTGCCTTGAAAGCGGCAACGGGCATAAGGTGCGCCTGTTGCTGAGTCTGCTGAACATCGATTATCGGCTGGTGCTGAAAGATATTCACAAAGGCGAAACCCGGCGCGATGACTTCCTGGCGCTGAACCCGATCGGGCGCATCCCCGCCTTGCAGATCGCCGATGGGCGGGTCCTGGCCGAATCCAATGCCATCCTGTGCTATCTGGCCGAAGGCACCCCCTATCTGCCCGAAGACAGGTTCGAACGGGCACGAGTCCTGAGCTGGCTGTTCTTCGAGCAATACGAGCACGAACCGACCATCGCCGTCGCCCGTTTCTGGATGCATCATCTGGAAATGACGTCGGAGCGTCTGGCACAGCTTGAAGAAAAGCGCGCCAAGGGTCGGAAAGCACTGGAATTGATGGATAAAACCTTGTCTCTGTCAGACTGGATGGTCGGCGACGAACCGACAATCGCGGATATCGCCCTCTATTCCTATACCAGCGTGGCGCAGGAAGGTGGCTTTGACCTCTCCCCCTACACGGCGCTCACCCTGTGGCTCGACCGTATCGCGGCCCTGCCCGGCTTCATCCCGATGGTGCCCTTCGAAGACTTGTGAGGCGGCAGTCCCAGCGCTTGCCGTCCGTCAGACCCGAACCACCTGCTTGCCGAAATTCTTCGAGGTAAGCAGATTCAGGAAAGCCTGGGGCATCTGTTCCAGACCATCCAGGATATCGGTGCGGAACCGCAGCCTGTCCGTCGCCGCCCATTCCGCCAGTTGCTGGCGCGCCGCCGCATACAGGTCCTGGTGGTCGAAGATCAGAAATCCCTGCATCCGCGCACGGGCAACAAGAATCTTCCGCAGGAACCGCTCTCCCATATCCGGCTGGTCGAACTGCCCGGCCAGGCTGATCGTTCCGCAGATGATGATCCGCGCATTGAGCGCCAGAGTGTGCATCACCGCATCATGGGTCGGACCTGCCGTATTGTCGAAAAAGACATCGATGCCCTTGGGACAGGCCGCCGCCACCGCCGCCTTCAGATCTGGCGCGGTGCGGTAATTGATCCCGGCATCGAAACCGAGGTCCCGGCACCAGTCCAGCTTTTCCGTGCTGCTGGCCACCGCCACAGCCCGCGCACCCCGGATCTTCGCAATCTGACCAACGACCTGACCCACAGCACCCGATGCGGCGGAAACCAGCACGGTCTCCCCTTCCTGCACGTTTCCAATCGTATCCAGCGCGATCAATGCGGTCAGACCCGGCATGCCGAGATAGCTCAGCCAGGCATGCTCCGGCCCCAGTGTGGAATCGACCCGCGTCAACCCGTCGCCCGGCACAGCAGCATAGTCGCGCCAGCCGAACTGGATCGTTTCGAACAGATCACCCGGCTTCCAGTCTGGATGGCGGCTTTCCACCACCTCCGCCACCGCACCGCCCTGCATCGCCTCGCCCGGCTTGACCCCTCCCGCATAATTCGCCTGAGCAGAAATCCGTCCGCGCATATAGGGATCGACCGACAGCCAGCGCGATTTCCCCAGAACCTGCCCCTCCGCCAGAGTTGGAATCGCGTGTTCTTCCAGCCGGAATGTCTCCAGACCTGGCATGCCATCGGGATGCGCGGCCAGCACCCAGGTCCTGTTGCTATCGGTCACTGTATTTTCCCTCCATGGGATCGGTTCAGAACTTGAAGACGCTTTCGGCTGCGCCCCGCGCCTGCTGTTTCTTTTCTATCTTGGCCTGGACGCGGGCGATCTCGGCCTCCAGTTCGGCGATATAGTCGCCCAGAGCCTCGATGCTCATCATGTCCAGATCCATCGGCTGAATGCCTTTCGGCTTCGGCTTTTCCTCTTCCTCGAACATCGCTTGCAGCCTCCCTTGCGGCACTTCCTTACGCCTGCCAGTATCAGGGCCATAACCCGTGCCATCAAGCCCCTCCCTCAAGACATGAGGAGCATTCACCATGTCCGTCCCCACCCGCATGCAGGCCATCGAAATCAGCAGTTTCGGGGGGCCCGAAGTCCTGAAACCCGGCAAGGTCGATACTCCGACCCCGAAGGCGGGGGAGGTGTTGATCCGGGTGCGGGCTGCCGGGGTCAACCGCCCGGACGTGATGCAGCGCGCCGGTGCCTATCCGCCACCGCCCGACGCCTCTCCCCTGCCCGGCCTCGAAGTGGCCGGCGAAGTCGCGGCATTGGGTGAGGGTGTCACGGGATTGGAAATCGGTGCGGAAGTCTGTGCGCTGACACCCGGTGGTGGCTATGCGGAATACTGCACCACACCCGCCGGACATTGCCTGCGCCTGCCCCAGGGCTATGACATGCTGCGTGCGGCGGCCCTGCCGGAGACGTTCTTCACCGTTTATTACAATGTCTTCATGCGCGCGAAACTGATCGCGGGTGAGCGCCTGCTGGTCCATGGCGGCTCCAGCGGCATCGGCACGACAGCGATCCAGCTTGCAAAGGCCTATGGGGCTTTTGTGGCAATCACGGCGGGCAGTGCCGAGAAATGCCGCGCCTGTCTGGAACTCGGGGCCGATCTCGCGATCAACTACCGCGATGGTGACTGGGCCGAACAGGTGGAAGCCTGGACGAAAGACATGCCGGGCGGGCCGGGCCTCGACGTCATCCTAGACATGGTCGCCGGGCCTTATATCGATCCCGGCCTGAAACTGCTGCGCCGCGACGGGCGCTATAATTTCATCGCCTTCCTGAAAGGCCCGAAGGCAGAGGTCGATTTCTCCCGCGTGCTACGCAACCGCCTCACCGTCATGGGCTCAACCCTGCGCCCGCAGACCGTCGCCGAGAAGACCACCATTGCGCAGAACCTGCTGCGCGACGTCTGGCCACTCCTCGACAGCGGCAAGATCGCCCCCCTCCTCCACAAGACCTACCCCCTGACCCAGGCCGCCGACGCACATCGCCTGATGGAATCCTCCAGCCATATCGGCAAGATCGTATTGGAGGTGGGGTGAAGACGGGACCCGGCTATCGGAAGTTAAGCACAGTTATTTACGAACAATGTTCTAATTAATTTTTATTTTATTGATCATAATTGAAACTTGACAGCATTAATCAAGAATCCCACTTTTAAGGGCAGCACTGGTGACAATGTGAAGCGCGTGTACTGGATGTGAGAAACGACAACCTGAAAGAATGGGTCAAGGGCAGTTTCGTAGATTACGATTGAACAAACAGGGATCAAATGCAAAAACTACGGTTGAATAGTATTCTGGATGCATCTTCCTCGGCACATGAGGACGACGTGATTGGCATGAAAGCCGCCCTGCATGCACTCGGCGACTACGAAACGCAGGGTTGTGGGCTGACCCCCATCCCGACACGCCGATGTTCGACGCCATGAAGCGATTCCAGAAGAGGACCGGTCTTCGGATCGATGGCATCGCCCGACCCGGTGGCGAGACCGAAAGACGGCTCAACGAGATGATTCAGCCGATTGCCCGGTTGGCGGGACATGAGTCCAGTAGCGAACGAAAGACCGAAACGGGTATATCTTACAGAAGGTCTACAGGGACTGGAGAAACCCCGGAATCTCCCTCCCCCGCAACTCAGCTTGCTGACGCTGCCTCTCCTGCCGCAGGAACCTGGAGAAACCCTTCCGCTTGGGCATTGGAAAAAGCAGGAAGAACTGTTGCCGATACGATTGAGCGGGCCGCCGACCTTGCCCTGCCCGAAGGACAGAATCCGACTGCAAAGCCCGATGAACCCAAATACGAATGGGAAGAAAAACCAAGCATCTCCGGTCATCGCGGCAATCTTGAATTCGACACGGATGGACCGGTCCGGATTGGTTTGCGTTCTGCTACTCAAGGCTTAGATGGTTTGTCGTTTGATGTAAGATGGTTTGAGTTGGATGAACAAGGAAAGGTTGTTTCGCAGATCTGGCCGAAGGCAAGTTTCTGGACAGGCGATCCATCGAAGACTATTCGTGGGGGACGTGCTGGGTTCGATACTGGAGAGAAAATCGATCTCGTTCCGCCGTTTGAAGGACGGACTGGTAAATACAGGGTTATTATCACCGTCCCACCGGGCCGAACCTACCACGGCAACAGTGCCGGGGTGGATATGGAAATTTATGCGACCAAAGGTCGAACCATTCAGAGTATCAAATGATGAGGAATATCCGATCGCACCTTCACAAGTACAGAACGTGGATCGTCGGGGCGATTACGTCGATTGCTACAATCGGCGTAATTGTTACTTTGGCCACACAACAGAACGAGGGTTCCCATCAAAACCCTGCAAGAATCGAGGACGCAGGCATCGTCGCCTATCATCAGTTTGAGTTCCTGCCCACCGAGGATGCCCTAGATTGCCTCATTACGATAGAATATGAACCCGTTGAAGCAATAGATGAACACATCGCGAATCACGATGCCATGCCGTTCCCCCCATTGATAATGCCAATCATTTTTGACTTCAGTCGAAACGGCTATCCAAGTGCGACTATTTTTCAAATATATGGCGAAAATCCTGTGCATATCTTTACACAAGCCGCATGTCATCAAACCGAAAAGATAGCAAAGGATTTTGCCAAATTCGCAACAGCCTATCAAAAAGAATGGGTTTTCAGGATCGTAAATCCGTCACCCAATGTGCTGGATTTGTATCAGGATCAGACCCTGCGTGAAACGCATGGAATGAGCAAAGAGGAATGGCAGGCCCGCGCGCAGGCCATTCAAAGGCGGTGCAATCCGGCAGGTTGGCGCAACCTGGCCAACTGGTATGGCGAAGAGGACCGGAAGAGAAGCTACAAGCCCACGCCTGAGAATGTCATCCTGCTACGGTACAATACGATGCACGCCCTTGCCGATGTACTGGATGGAACACCCACAGAAGACGCTGTCCAGGAACGGTTCAACTCAACGGAAACTGCTTTCATATCCGCCATGATTTCAGCATATCTTGAAAGAAACCCATGCCGATCCTGACGATCAAGGCAGGGATGGATAAAACTGCATCAAGATAACCCTTGTCTCACAGCCATTTCCGATACTTGAAATATCGGTAGGGCAGGATGGCGGAGAGGATCATCAGGGCCAGGGCGAAAGGGTAGCCGAAGGGCCAGGCCAGTTCGGGCATGAACTGGAAATTCATACCGTAGATCGAGGCGATCAGCGTCGGCGGCAGGAAAACCACCGCCGCGACGGAGAAAATCTTGATGATCGCATTCTGTTCGATGTTGATCATCCCCAGTGTCGCATCCAGCAGGAAGGTAATCTTCTGCGACATGAAACTGGCATGATCGGCGAGCGAGCGGGTATCGCGGGCCTGGGTCTTGATCCGCTCACGGATTTCCTTGGCACCCTTGCGCTGCGTTTCCACATGGCCGAGGAAGCCGATCAGGCGCTCCAGCGTGACCAGACTGTCGCGGATCTTGGAGGTGAGATCGCCCTTGATCCCGATTTCCCGCAGGAGCACACGGAAATCCTGACCCTTGGCCGGTTTGGCCTGATGATGCTGAAAAATATCCCCGGATATCCGGTCGATATCCCGCGCCGCCCGCTCCAGGATGTCGGCGAGGCGGTCGACAATGACTTCCAGCAGCGCGATCAGAACGGTTTCCCCGGAGATGCATCCCATGGAAACCTTTTCCGCCCGATTGGCGAATGTCGTGAAGGCGCGGGGGTCGTGGTATCGGACAGTAATCAGACGAGGTCCGCTGAGGACGAATGTCACCGGGGCCATATGGGGATTGTCCGCATCGGCCTGGGACGGCAGCGTGGCTGTCAGGAACGCATCGGAGTCGACATAGTACAGTCGGGAAGAAACCTCGATCTCCTCCATGTCCTCCTTCGTCGGGATATTGATCCCGAGCGCTGCTTCGAGAGCCTCCTCCTCCTCATCCGTCGGGTTCAGCAGATCAAACCAGACGATGTTTTCCAATTGCGACAGGGGCGCGTCTATCGACTCCAGACGTCCTTTTTCGCTGACATATCCCTTGATCATGCCACCAACTCCCCTACGCCCCGTATGCGGTCAGAACGTCGCTTCCAACTCATCGATGAACCCTTCCAGCACGCCAAGACCGAGCTTCCAGAATTCCGGGTCGCTTGCATTCAGGTCAAACGGGGCCAGAAGTTCCTTGTGGCCAAGGGTTCCACCGGCAGCCAGCATGTCGAGATATTTCTGCTGGAACCCGTCCGGCTCCGCCTCGTATTTCGCATAGAGCGCATTCACCAGACAGTCGCCGAACGCATAGGCATAGACATAGAAAGGCGAGTGGATGAAATGCGGAATATAGGCCCAGAAGTTCCGGTAATGATCGTCGAAGCGAAAGACGTCGCCCAGACTCTCCCGGCTGACCTGGATCCAGATCTCGCCCAGGCGTTCCGCGGTCAGTTCTCCCTCCCGGCGCTCGTCATGGACCAGGCGCTCGAACTCACAGAAGGCGATCTGCCGCACGACGGTATTGATCATGTCCTCGATCTTGGAGGCCAGCACCGCCCGGCGCGCCTGCGGATCGGTCGTCGAAGCCAGCATGCTCTTAAAGGTCAGCATCTCGCCGAAGACCGATGCGGTCTCGGCCAGCGTCAGCGGCGTATCGGCCATCAGATGGCCCTGTTTCGCGGCCAGAACCTGATGCACGCCATGGCCCAGTTCGTGTGCCAGGGTCATGATGTCCCGCGACTTGCCCTGAAAGTTGAGCAACAGGTAGGGATGTGCAGACGGCACGGTCGGATGCGCGAAGGCTCCACCCGATTTGCCCTGACGCGGCGGAACGTCGATCCAGGCATTGTCGAAAAACCGCTGCCCGACCTTTGCCATGTCGGGGGAAAAACTGCCATAGGCTTCTGAAACGATCCGTTTCGCATCCTCCCAGGAGAAACTGCGGTCGTCATCCGCAGGGGGCGGTGCCAGCCGGTCCCAATAGTCCAGCACTTCCTGGCCCAGCCACTTCGCCTTGATCCGGTAGTAGCGGTGGGAGAGTTTCGGATACATCTCCCGCACCGCCTGGATCAGGGCATCCACCACTGCATCCTCGACATGGTTCGACAGGTTGCGGGCGGATATCGGACGCTCGAAACCGCGCCAGTTATCCTCAACCTCCTTGTCCTTCGCCAGCGTATTGGTGATCAGCGAAAAGGTCCGCATGTTCTGACCCAGCACGGTTCCCAGTGCCTGACTCGCCGCCTTGCGGGTTTCACTGTCCCGATCCTGCATCCGGTGCAGGATTTCAGTCAGTGTCAAATCATCGCCCCGGAAGGGGAAGCGCAATGCCGCCATGGTCTCGTCGAACAGGCGCATCCAGGCTCCCGATCCAGCGACACTCTTGTCCAGCAGCAGGCGTTCCACCTCATCCGACAGTTGGTGCGGACGGAACATCCGCAGGGAATCGAGCCAGGGCTTGTAGTGCCGCAGTGCCGCGCTTTCGTCCAGCTTCGCCGACAGGGACTCATCGGATACCCGGTTCAGTTCCAGGGTGAAGAACAGCAGATGGCCGTTGATAACGGTCACCTTCTCACGCATCGTCTGATGGAACTTCCCGATAGCCGGATCACTGACATCGCCTGCATGCAGCAATTGCGCATAACTCATCATCCGCGCCAACAACTCGTCGATGGCTTCATATTCCGCCAGAGTCTCGGCCAGGGCATCGCCGGATTGAGCGTCGAGACCACCCGAATGCCGCACCTCGAATGCCTGGGCGCGGTTCAATGCGTCCGACAGATCACGGGCCAGATCGGCTGAGTCCGGGCCTGCATAAAGATCGCTCAAATCCCAGACCGGCAGGTCGGATGCGATATGCGTATCGGGCATGGTGCTTGTCTCCTTTGGTTTCATCCGTATTTATGTCCGAAGCACCCTCGGAACAAGGCGGCATCAAGCCGCCGACGGGTGCTGATCGGAATTGGGACGGTTTCTGGAGAGGGGACGACAGGGCGATGCTTGACTTTGATTCAATCCCGAACTTGCCGACTTTATTTTTCGACCAGGCTGCGAAATTTGGCGATACCCCCTTCCTGTGGGCAAAGGGGGAGACACGCTGGACCCCCACGACCTGGAGCCAGACGGCGGAGCGCGTGGCGAAATTCGCCCATGGCCTGAAGCAACTGGGCGTGAAGCCAGGTGATCGGGTGATGCTGGTCGCCGAAAACCGCCCGGAATGGATGATCAGTGACCTGGCGATCATGGCAATCGGTGCAGTCGCAGTACCCGCCTATACGACGAACACCGTTGAAAACCATCTGCATATCATGAAGGATTCCGGTGCGACGGTTGCGATCTGCTCACTTGCCCCCTTGGCACAGAAGGTGATGCAGGCTGCCGGGCACTGCGATCTGAAAACTATCATCACTATGGAATGGCCCGGGGCGGTGCCGGAAGGGTTGAAACTGCATGGCTGGGAAGACCTGCTGGGTACCGGCAAGCGGGCAAAAGATGCAACGGTTCAGGCGATATCGGCAGAGGCGAGAACCCTGAAACGTGATGCGATGGCAGCGATCATCTACACATCCGGCACCAGCGCGGAACCGACCGGCGTCATGCTGAGCCACGGCAACATGCTCTGCAATGTGATGGGGGCGGAGGATTTTCTCTATACCCTGCCTGATCTGGCAGAGGGATCGGAGGTCTTCCTTTCTTTCCTGCCGCTCAGCCATTCCTATGAGCATACTGTCGGACAATTCGTGCCGATCTCCATCGGTGCCCAGATCTATTATGCGGAAAGCATCGAAAAGCTGGGCCAAAACATCATCGAAGTTCAGCCCACCATTATGACCGCTGTCCCGCGGCTTTATGAGAGCATGCGCGGCAAGATCCTGCGCGGTGCAGCCTCGGTCGGGGGGGCGAAGGAAAAGATGCTGCTGAAGGCCATCGAACTGGGCTCGAAGCGTTATGAAGATGCAAATTCGCTGACCCTGATCGACCGCATCCAGGACTGCATCCTGAACCTGTTGGTACGGAAAAGGGTCAAGGCACGGTTCGGCGGACGGCTGAAGGCCTTCGTCTCCGGTGGAGCGCCCCTGAATTACGAGGTCGGCCTGTTCTTCACCGGTCTTGGCCTGCGTATTCTGCAGGGCTATGGCCAGACCGAGAGCGCGCCGGTCGTCTCCGTCAATCGGATCGAATCGAACGATCTCACCACCGTCGGCCCGCCACTGAAAGGTGTCGAGGTTAAGATCGCGGAGGATAGCGAAATCCTGGTGCGGGGTGAGTTGGTCATGCTCGGCTACTGGAACAAGCCCGACCGCACGGCGGAAACGATCCGGGACGGCTGGCTGCATACCGGCGATATCGGCCTGCTGGACGACCTGGGCCGGATCAAGATCACCGACCGGAAGAAGGACATCATTGTCAATTCCGGCGGCGACAACATCGCCCCCCAGCGCATCGAGGGGATCATGAGCCTGCAGCCGGAAATCGCCCAGATCATGGTGCATGGCGACAAGCGCCCGCATATCGTCGGCCTGATCGTGCCGGACGAGGAATGGGTGAAAACCTGGCGACGTGAAGCGGGCAAGGGTTCAGGTTCGCACTGGAATGACCTGCTGGACGACCCCAATTTCCAAAAGGCCATCCGCACGGCGGTGGACCGGGCGAATGCAGACTTGAACGTGATTGAGAAGGTGCGCCGCATCATCATTGCCGAAGAACCGTTCAGTGTTGAGAATGGAATGTTGACACCATCGATGAAAACACGGCGGCATATCGTCAAACAGACCTATCTGGAGCGTCTGGAAGCCCTCTATGGAAAGGGATGAAATGACTATGAAACTGTTTGGTGTATTCTTGTCCCCCTATGTCCGGCGTGTCGCGGTCAGCCTGACAGCCCTGGACATGCCCTTCGAGCATGAGCCGGTGCGCGTTTTTGATACGCCCGAGCCGATCCGCGCCCATAACCCGCTGGCCCGTGTGCCGACCCTGGTTCTGGATGACGGCAGTGCGTTGATCGAAAGCGGCGCGATCCTGGATGAAATTGATCAGATCGCCGGTCCCACCCGTGCGCTTACCCCCGCCAGCGGCGCGGCCCGTCGCCGCGTGCTCCAGACCAGCGCATTTGGCACCGGTGTGATGGAAAAGGCGCAATGGGCCTTCTACGAGACCCGCTTTCATCCGGAAGAGAAAGTGCATCAGCCCTGGATCGACCATAACGACGCCCAGGTGATCGCGGGCCTGCAACATCTCGATGCCCTCGCGAAGGCAGCAGGCGACGGCTGGTTGGCCGGTACGGAGACCATGAGCCAAGCCGACATCACCTGCACGGTCGCCTTCACCTTCGCAACCGCCGTTCGCAAGAACCTCACTCCCGCCGATATCGCTCCAGCCTTCGCCGCCTTCGCAGCCCGCTGCGAGGCCCTCCCCGCCTTCAAAGCCTGCGCCTTGTAATTCTTAGCAATCTGTTAAGCGCGGCAGGGTAAGGTGCCCAACCATGCCTGCCGCTCTTGAAAGGACTTTTTCCCGTTGCCCGCTGATACAATTGAGCTTGAAATCCTGCGCGTCCGGCCCCCGGAAGGCGTCGCGGCAAAGGTTACGCCGCTGGTCTTCCTGCATGGGGCCTTTGCCGGGGCCTGGTGCTGGGCTGAACGGTTCCTGCCCTGGTTCGCGATGCGCGGCTATACCTGCCTTGCCCCGTCGTTTCGCGGTCATGGCGGCAGCGGTGGTGCCGCACGGATCAATCAATTCGGCATCGCGGACTATCAATCTGATCTGGCAAGCGCGATTGCCGGACTGAACCGACCGCCGGTCCTGGTCGGTCATTCCATGGGCGGTTTCGTGGCAATGAAACATGCCGAACGGCATGATGTCGCTGGTCTTGCTTTGCTATCCTCCGTGCCGCCTTCCGGGCTTATGGGACCGTCGATGAGCCTTGCCATGTGGAACCCGATGCTGATGTTCGACATCGGGCGGGTTCAGTCGGGCAAGCCAGACGCCATCACCCATGACAGCCTGCGCCACGCACTTTTTTCCCGCCGTGTCCCCCAGTCGCTGGTAAAGAAATACCTGCCGATGATGGGCAGCGAATCCAGCAGGGCCGTGGCCGAACTGCATGGCAGTGTCCGGGTGGATACCGCCCGTATCCGGGACCGGATGCCGATTCTGGTTCTGGGTGCGCAGGAAGACACCCTGATCCCGCCCGCCTTCGTGCGATCCACTGCGCGCCTATTGGGAACGACGGCCCATATCCTGCCGCATATGGGTCACGGGCTGATGCTGGACGAAGCCTGGGAAACCGCCGCCACTGCCCTTGCCGACTGGCTGCACACGAACGATATGTGACGCAAGGGCACCTTCATTCAGGGGCCGATCCAAAGACCCCAAACCGGCGTATTGATCCATACAATGTCCGATTCCTACAATGACGATCCCACATTCACCGGTCAGATCCGCCGCGCTGCCCAGGTCGGCGGCGCGATGGCCGGGCTGGGTGCCAGACTGGCAGGTGCGCGCTATCTCGGCGTCAAACTGGACAAGGACAAGCATGCCGGTCAGTTGAAGGCTGCCATCGGCGGGCTCAAGGGTCCCTTGATGAAGGTTGCGCAGATTCTGGCGACCATCCCCGATGCGCTGCCCAAGGAATATGCCGAGGAATTGCGGCAGCTACAGACCAATGCGCCCCCGATGGGCTGGCCCTTCGTGCGCCGCCGCATGGCATCCGAACTGGGACCGGGCTGGATGCAGCGCTTCGGTAGCTTCGAGAAGGAGGCCGCCCATGCTGCCTCCCTCGGCCAGGTCCACCGCGCGACCCTGAAGGACGGAACGAAGGTCGCCTGCAAGCTGCAATATCCCGACATGGCATCGGCCATCGATTCCGACCTGAAACAGCTAGGCATGATCTTTTCCATCTATGAACGCTACGACAAGGCAATCTCCACCAGTCAGATTCATGCGGAACTGTCAGAGCGGCTGCGAGAAGAACTGGACTATGCCCGTGAGGCGAAGGCGATGCGCCTGTATTCCCATATGCTGGCGGATGAGGACAGCGTCCGCATACCCGAAACGGTCACCGATCTATCAACGAAGCGTCTATTGACCATGACCTGGCTGGATGGGCGTCCGATGATGGATTTCCGGGATGCACCGCTGGAAACCCGAAATGAGATCGCGCTGTCCATGTTCCGGGCCTGGTATGTCCCATTCTACGATTACGGCGTGATCCATGGCGATCCGCATATGGGGAACTACACGGTGCGCGACGATGCGGGCGGCATCAATCTGCTGGACTTCGGCTGCATCCGGATATTTCCACCCGGCTTCGTCTCCGGCGTGATCGACCTGTATCGGGCCTTGCGGGACGACGATATGGAACTGGCCGTGCATGCCTACGAATGCTGGGGGTTCAAGGATATCTCCCGGGAACTGCTCGACGTGCTGAATGTCTGGGCGCGGTTCCTGTATCGCCCGCTGATGGAAGACAAGGTGCAGAAGATTCAGGAAGCGGACAGCGGGCTTTATGGCGCGCAGGTCGCAGGCAAGGTCCAGAAAGAACTGGCAAGGCTGGGCGGGGTCCAGCCACCGCGCGAATTCGTGTTGGTTGACCGCGCCGCCATCGGCCTCGGCTCCGTCTTCATGCATCTGAAAGCGGAAGTGAACTGGCATCGCCAGTTCCACGACCTGATCGACAATTTTGACACAGATGCGATGGCAAAACGCCAGTCGGATGCCCTCGTCCTGGCCGGATTGAGTGGCCCCTCAAGCCCCTGATTTTTAGAAGGTTTCAAAATTCTCCCTTTTCATTTCCGGAAATCAGCCCATATCCTAAGCCTCTAAAGGGGGAATACCTGAGGAATGTCCATGCGCCTCGATCCAACGGGGCGTATGTCTATGCAAGGGATATAGGGGAACACCCATGAAGATTGCGGTATTGAAAGAGCGGCGCGACGGTGAAAAGCGTGTGGCGGCCTCTCCCGATAGTGTGGCGAAATATATCCAGCTTGGCTGCTCCGTGACGGTCGAGACCGGTGCCGGAGACGCAGCCTCCATCCATGACAGCGCATTCAAGGATGCAGGCGCGAGCATCGCAAAGAGTCCGGCGGAAACCATCAAGGGCGCCGATCTGGTTCTGAAGATCGCCCGACCGCTGGACGATGAAATCGCCCTGTTCAGCAAAGGACAGGCGCTGGCCTGCCATGCCAATGCGCTGACCGAGGGCGCAACGGTGAAGGCATTGGCGGCGCAGGGCGTGACCTTGTTTGCGATGGAACTGGTGCCGCGTATCACCCGCGCCCAGTCGATGGATATCCTGTCCAGCCAGGCCAACATGGCGGGCTATAAATCCGTTCTGGACGCGCTGGAGGTCTATGGCCGCGCGCTGCCGATGATGTCGACCGCTGCCGGGCGTATCAATCCGGCGAATGTCTTCATCATGGGCGTCGGCGTCGCCGGATTGCAGGCCATCGCCACCGCCAAGCGACTGGGGGCCGTCGTCTGGGCCACCGACGTGCGACCCGCGACCAAGGAACAGGTGGAAAGCCTGGGAGGTAAATTCCTGGCCGTCGAGAACGAGGAATTCCTTCAGGCACAGACCGATGGCGGCTATGCCAAGGAAATGTCCGACGACTACAAGCGCCAGCAGGCGGAGTTGATCGCGCAGAAGATCAAGACGATGGATATCGTCATCACCACCGCCCTTATCCCCGGTCGCCCCGCCCCCGTGCTGGTGACCGAGGAACATGTGAAATCCATGAAGCCGGGGTCGGTGATCGTCGATCTGGCGGTGGAAGCGGGCGGCAACTGCCCCTTGAGTGAATACGGCAAGATCGTCACCAAACATGGGGTGACCCTGATCGGCCATGCCAATGTACCGAGTCGCCTGGCGGAAACCACCAGCCAGCTTTTCGCGCGCAATCTTCTGAACTTCCTGACGCCGATGATCGACAAGGAAACCGCTGCGCTGAAAATCGACCGCGAGGATGCGGTGGTTCAGGGTACGCTGGTCTGCATCGACGGTGAAATCGTGCAGGACCGCATCCGGGATGCCGCCGGTGTCGCTCCCGCTGTAAAGAAGGATGCGACGGCACCTAAGAAAACGGCTGCCAAGAAGGCCGGACCTAAAAAAGGCGGGGTGAAAAAGACTTTTGCGAAAAAAGCTGAGGCCAAAAAAGCCCCAGATGCCGCGACTGATGGAAAGGAGGGCTGATCCATGGAAAAGCAGGATCTGATCGAGGCTGCCGACAGCCTTCGGGAACAGGCGCAGGCACTGGCGGCAAAGGCCGCCGCGCTCGCTGAACAGGCGACTGCCCTCGACCCGACCGGAACGATGGCGGCTGCTGAGGCTGCGACCGGTACGCCCTTCCTATATCTCTTCACGGCCTTCGTCTTGGCCTGTGTCGTCGGTTACTACGTCGTCTGGTCGGTGACCCCGGCGCTGCATTCGCCCTTGATGGGTGTCACCAATGCGATTTCGTCGGTCATCATCGTCGGTGCGCTGATCGCGGCGGGACCGGAGGAGATGAACCTGGCGAAGATTTTCGGCTTCATCGCCGTCGTGCTGGCCAGCGTCAATATTTTCGGCGGTTTCGTGGTCACGAACCGGATGTTGTCCATGTTCAAAAAGAAACAACGCTAGGCGCGGGGGAGACCGACAATGGAATGGGCCGGTTATGCATATCTCGTCGCGGCAGTGTGTTTCATCCTCGCACTGCGCGGCCTCAGTCACCCGGAAACCGCACGCAACGGCAATCGGTTCGGCATTGCCGGGATGGCAATCGCCATCCTGACCACACTCGCAATGCCGACGGTGCTGTCCTACGAATGGATCATCCTGGGGATCGTCATCGGCGGTGCCATCGGGACTTTCATTGCTCGCAAGATCGAGATGACGGCCCTGCCGCAGCTCGTTGCCGCCTTCCACAGTCTGGTCGGCCTCGCGGCGGTCTTTGTCGCGGCGGCAGCCTTCTATGCGCCGGAAGCGTATAATATCGGCAAGGCGGGCGAGATCGCCGTCGGATCCCTGATCGAAATGGGACTGGGCACGGCCATCGGGGCGGTAACCTTCACCGGTTCGCTGGTCGCCTTCGGCAAACTGCAGGGGATCGTCGGGTCGAAACCGCTGTCCTTCGTTGGCCAGCATCCGCTGAATGCAGGCTTGGGGATTCTGCTTGTCGTACTGATCATTGCGCTCTGCTTCACTCAGGCAGCCTGGATCTTCTGGGCCATCGTGCTGGTCGCGTTCGCGCTCGGTTTCCTTTTGATCCTCCCCATCGGCGGGGCGGATATGCCGGTCGTCGTTTCCATGCTGAACAGCTATTCCGGCTGGGCGGCGGCGGGTATCGGCTTCACGCTGGGCAATACCGCGCTGATCGTCACCGGTGCCCTGGTCGGGGCCTCCGGCGCGATCCTCAGCTATATCATGTGCAAAGGCATGAACCGGTCCATCATCAACGTGATCCTGGGCGGGTTCGGCGGCGAAGTTGCCGGTCCGTCCGGTGGCGATGGTGACGACGACCGCCCGGTCAAGGCCGGGGGGCCAGAAGACGCCGCCTTCATGATGAAGAATGCCGACAGCGTCATCATCGTTCCCGGCTATGGCATGGCCGTTGCCCAGGCCCAGCATACGCTGCGGGAAATGGCAGACCTGCTGAAAGCGGAAGGTGTCAAGGTCCGGTATGCGATCCACCCGGTCGCGGGCCGCATGCCGGGACACATGAACGTCCTGCTGGCGGAAGCCGACGTTCCCTATGACGAGGTGATGGAACTGGACGAGATCAATGGTGATTTCGCCAGCACCGATGTCGCCTTTGTCATCGGGGCGAATGACGTCACCAATCCGGCAGCAAAGACCGACAAGGCCTCCCCGATCTTTGGCATGCCGATTCTGGATGTGGAGAATGCCGGGCAGGTTCTGTTCCTGAAACGCTCCATGGCGTCTGGCTATGCGGGCGTCCAGAACGAACTCTTCTTCCGCGACAACACCACGATGCTGTTCGGCGATGCCAAGCAGATGGTGGAAAAGATCGTGAAAAGCATGAAGGGCTGATCCCTTGCAATCACCTGACACAAAAGGCCGGGACATGATCCCGGCCTTTTTGCTTTACTGATCCGCCCCCTCACAACTCCTTCGCCGAATGCGGATCTATGCTGTAGGGATAGACTGTCGACAGATGCCCCTCCTGTGACTGGACGCGAGCAATCCATGCACCGACATTCGGATAAGCGGTCAGATCGAGACCCGCCTCCTCGGCCCGATGTGTATAGGCGAAGACCGATATGTCAGCGATGGTGTATTCCGCCCCGCCGAGAAACGGGTTCCGACCAAGTTCCCGGTCCAGAATGCCAAGCGTCTTTTCCGACGAAGCCCGCTTCTGACTGACCATCTCAGGATCGCGGCGTTCTACTTTGCCCGTCATGACCCAATGGCGCAGGGTTGCAATCCCCGACTGGATATAATCACTCTCGAAGAACATCCATTGCTGAACCTTAGCGCGTTGATAGGCGTCCTCAGGCAGGTAACGACTGCCCTCTGCAAGGAACAGCAGGATCGCATTGGATTCGGCAAGATACCGGCCATCCTCCATCTGGATCGCCGGAACCGCGCCCACCGGCGAGATGGCCCGAAAAGCCTCGGTCTGCCCCTCCCCTTCGAAGATGCGGATCAGCCGTGTCTCGTAAGGGCGTTGCAGCAGAGCCAGCAATAGCCGGACCTTGTAGGCATTCTGGGAGGGCAGGTAATCAAACAGTGTCAGCATCGCATCCAGTCCGTTTCGTGAAACCAGACAGGACCCTGCACGCATCCCCCCCGCCCCGCATTCCGGTTCTTGCGATTTCAGGCAGCTGTAATATTACAGTCACAAAACAATCATAATATACGATTTCAAATTCATCGATAATTCAGTCATCTTATTGTCATAATTTAATCCTGAAAGGATACGATGATGCCTCTCTCATCATTCAGGACGACCGCCGGAGCACTTTTCCTTGTCGGGCTTGTCGGTTCTGGTTCCATTCAGCCGCTACATGCACGGGAGGAGCCCGAAATCTGCGGCCCCCGCGCGGTGATCATCGACCGGCTGGCCGCACGGTTTGAAGAGCAACAGACCGCCGTCGGAATGACCAGCGGCGGGTCGCTGGTGGAATTCTTCCTGTCCCCTGCAGGAACCTGGACTTTCGTGCATACCAATGCGGAGGGATTGACCTGCCTGCTGGCCGCTGGCGAGGATTGGGAACCGATCACCGATACCCCGCGCATGCCGAAGCCCGCCGCGTCCTGACTCCAGTCGACAGGGTCGCCGAATCGCCCACAGCATCGCCGGTCATACGCGATGTATCAGGGGCGTACCTGTCATGAACTATATTTTCTTCGCAATGGTCGCTATTGCCTTCGCCGTCGCCGCCTGGCGTCAGGTAACCTGGACCGCGCCGATCCTGGCCGCTGGAGAGGAAGCCGCAAAAGCCCCGATGGAGCATCTCGGCCTGTCGATGATCGGCACGGCAGAATCGGCGGTCACGCTGGCCATCGGTCTGGTCGGGGTGATGAGCCTGTTCCTCGGCCTGATGAAAGTGGCAGAGGCAGGCGGGCTGCTGCGCATCATCGCCAAGCTGCTGCGCCCGCTTCTGGTGCGGCTTTTTCCCGACGTGCCCGCCGACCACCCGGCCATGGGCGCGATGATCATGAACATTTCCGCCAATGCGCTGGGCCTCGGCAATGCCGCCACCCCCTTTGGCATCCGGGCAATGCAGGAACTGGACAAGCTGAACCCGCACAAAGGCACGGCCACGAATGCCATGGCGCTGTTCCTGGCGATCAACACCTCCTCTGTTACGCTTCTGCCGACCGGTGTAATCGCGATCCGTGCAGCAGCAGGGTCCAGTGATCCGGCGGGCATCGTGCCGACGACGCTGATCGCGACGATCTGTTCCACCGCCATTGCAATCATCACCGCAAAGCTGCTGCAGCGCCGTTTCAGAACACCGCCTCCCGATGCACCGACTGACATCAAGGGATCCGATGAAACTGAATCAGAGGCCCTGCCCCCGGATGCAGGAGAATCCTATCCGCTCTGGGCCTCGGCACTCGCGCTCGGCTGCCTGATCGGCTTCGTGCCGCTGACCGTCGCCTATGGCTCCAGCATCGCTCCCTGGATCATTCCGGGGCTGATGCTGGGCTTCCTGACCTTCGGCATGCTGCGCGGTGTCCCGATCTACGAGAGCTTCGTCGAGGGCGCGAAGGACGGCTTCAACGTCGCCCTGCGGATCATCCCCTATCTGGTGGCGATCCTGGTCGCGGTCGGGATGTTCCGTGCGTCAGGGGCGATGGACCTCCTGATCGCGCCCATCGGCTTCATCACAGCACCGCTCGGCCTGCCTGCGGAAGCATTGCCGATGGCCCTGATGCGCCCGCTCAGCGGATCGGGGGCCTATGGCATCATGGCGGCGATCATCTCCGATCCCTCCACAGGCCCGGACAGCTATGTCGGTTATCTGGTCACCACCCTTCAGGGCTCGACGGAAACCACATTCTATGTCCTGGCCGTCTATTTCGGCGCGGTCCAGATCCGCCGCGTCCGCCACGCCCTGATCGCCGCCCTCTGCGCCGATGCGGCCGGTATCACCGCCGCCGTGATCGGCTGCCTGCTGCTGTTCGGACATCTCGCCTGACGACAGGGTGGTTTTTAATTGAGATCATCCCTGAATAGATGTATTTCTGATCCGGTAGCAGGATCGACAACAAGCTTGGAAAGGCTCATCCGCATGCCCCGCAAGACATTGGCGCTGCTTTTACTGATCTGCCTCACCGCCGTTCCGGTCACCCTCACGCGCGCCGAAACGCAAGCGGCACCCGACACACCCCCACAAATCACGCCGCAGGACTTCTACGAACGATTCAACATGCGGACGATCCTCAGTTCGGTTGGCCCCAGATTGACCTACCACTGCGAAAGCTTCCCCTTCGAATTTTTTTCCATCACCGAAATGACGGACGACTATCTGGAGCTTGAAGAGGATGGATATCCTCAATGGTACATAAATTTCCTGGGCGACAACACAATCGAGTTATTCATCAGTGTCTGGGGGACGACCTATCGTAGCAATACTGAGTATCGTCTCATCTTCGATACCGAAACGCAGCAATGGCGCGCATCGACAACCTTCATCAACATCCCCGACAACTGCGTTCCCTACAAGCGAACCATCTCGCCGCAAGGTTTCTACAAGCAGTTCAACATGCGGACAATCTTCAGTTCGATACAACCTGAATTGAGACGATACTGCGGTTCCTTCCCCTACGAGTATTTCTCCATCGTCCTTAAGGACTACGACTATATGGAACTGGAAATCGAAGGACTTGCCCGATGGAATATCCGTTTGTTTGACGGCAACAGGGTCAGGTGGGTAAAAAAAGGTCCAGATGGAGCCGATCAAACCGAATTTGAACATAGTCTCGTCTTTGATACCGAAACCCATCAATGGCGTGCGTCGGAGACCTTCATTGAGGTCTCCGACGACTGCATTCCATTCGAACCAGCGCCTGTGATCGATTGATGACGACAGTACAATCTACCAGACTCATGGCATATCCCGACGGTATCGACAGAAGCAAATTGCATTCGGCACCGCACCTGCTACCCGAAAACACCAGCATCGATCATAGCCATCGATATCTGGCCTAGGGGGCCGGTTGTGAAAGATAAACCGCCTCTCGGTTCCGACGGGACGGGAATGCATCTTGAAAATTTCGAAGCTCCCCGATCAATCCGGGTAAATCTCCGGCGATCAGATACCCCCAGAAATTGCGTGTCTTCTTAGGCAGGTCTAGTCCATGCTGAAGCGAGACGCTGAGGACGACTGTTTTAAGCTTTCTGGGCAGGGAGGCGAATGTGACCGTGCTGTTCTGTGCAGCCATCGCCGCGTCAAATTTCTCTTCGAGACTTTGGGCGAAGTCGGCATATTTAGCATTGGTGAGTTGCTCCGCTTCGGCGACTGATATCTTGAGAGGGTTACTGGCCAGGAATGCCTGACCTTGCCGCCGCTTCATCCCCAGATAAGGCTCCAACCGCTTTGCCAAGCCCGGGTCCAGCCCGTGATCCTGGACAAGTTTATTGAGATCATGCGCATTCATCTACCCCAGATCGACACCATAACCGATGGTTATCCCACTTTGCTGGATCGGATTTCCCTTGCTATCAGCGGGTACATATCCATCTGTCCTGAAGCCTTCCTCGCCATGGATAAACGCCAGATCGATATCCGCAAGGGATTTGGGCAAAGGTGGCGCAACAGACGGTGCAGGCGAACCGGATCCGGCATTCACAGCATTTGAATTCGTGCGACCGGTTGCCCCTGCACCCGTTGCCTGAGCCACATGAACGGACTGAGTCTGCAAAGGTGATATCGGCTGATCGATTGGGTCAACGACGCGAATTGTCGGAACGATATTTGCTGTCTGGGCATCGGATATGCTGGGAATCTTGCGGCCCAGCGATTCCAGGACCGACCCACTGTCGGTCTGTCTGTCGGAATTGCTCATACCTGTCGTCGCATTCGATGCTGAGGGCATGGGTGACAGATAGGTCTCTCCCAATTCCCGCGTCAGCCGGGCGCGCAGGGCGTCCGCTGTCACCGCCGCCCTGCTGTCTTTGTTGAAGCTCCCCGGACGATAGAGGCCTGGATAGGCGATTTCGTATCCCCTCACAACGCCCTGCCGCAACCGATCTCCCTCCGGAGTTTTCTCCCGATACTCCGGATGCGTCATCAAGCTCCGCAATATCCTTTCGACAGATTCGATCTCCGAGGGTTCAGCCGCTCCCCCGACGAAAGGCATTCCCGTTCCGAGGATTGCACGACCATCCGATTCCAACTCCGCTTCCTGCATCCGTCGAAATCGGGCTATGCCATCGACCAGCCCCCCACTCCGGATTCCTGTTTTAAAATCTTCCTCATGCAGTCTTTTACTCATCTTTGTTCCTTTCGATTTTTGATAACCCATATAGGTCATCACAACGCGGGGCCTTTTATCCGGTAAAGGTTTCTCCATAATTTCCATATTTGATCCTTTAATATTAAAGAAAATATCATTATTGTCACACAAAAAGAACATATCAAGGCGATATGATCAAACTCTCATCTTTCCCGGTCTTGTCCGCCGCGCCTGCCGACGCTACCTATTAGGCTGACGATCCGAAACACGACAATTCGAGGAGCCCAATCGGCATGGGACTGCAATATCTCCACACCATGGTGCGCGTCTCCGACCTGGACGAGAGCCTGGATTTCTACTGCAACAAGCTCGGCCTGCGCGAGCATCGGCGCTACGAAAGTGAAGCGGGACGGTTCACCCTGGTCATGCTCTGCGCGCCGGATGACGAGAGCGGGGCGAAGTCGGACGATGCGCCGCTGTTGGAACTTACCTATAACTGGGACCCGGAAGAGTATGCGGGCGGGCGCAATTTCGGCCATCTGGCGTTTCGCGTCGATAATATCTACGAAACCTGCCAGAGTCTGCTGCATCAGGGCGTCACCATCAACCGCCCGCCACGCGACGGCCGCATGGCCTTCATCCGATCACCGGATGGAATATCGGTCGAACTGCTACAGCGGGGTGAAGCCCTGGCGGTTGAGGAACCCTGGGGGTCGATGCCCAATACGGGAACATGGTAAGAGAGCCGGGGAAGAGGGCTTGGAAAGCGAGGAATCCCTGTGCTATAGCACCGGGCATGTCCTCGTAGCTCAGTAGGATAGAGCGCAGGATTCCTAATCCTGAGGCCGCAGGTTCGATTCCTGCCGGGGACACCATTGAAGCCGGTTCTCCCGACCGGAGAGTGATATACGGCTCTGGAGTTCTCAAGATGGCCCGCATGTACGGGGCACCTCCCTCGAACTTCCCAACGGTACTGCACGTCATAACCGGTCTTGGCATCGGCGGGGCGGAAGCGATGCTGGTAGCCTGGATTCGAGAAGCCGTTGATCGCGGTGCCCGGCCTCTGGTGATCTCCCTGAAGGATGACGGCATCTGGGGCGGGGAATTGAAATCCCTGCTGGGCGACGGATATCTGGCCCTCGGCATGACATCGGCACTTGATGTGCCGCGTGGGCTTTTCAGGCTTGCCCGGTTTCTATCCCGCACCCGGCCCGATCTAGTTCAGGGCTGGATGTATCACGGTGACCTGATGGCCTATCTGGGCGTTCTTCTGTCCGGGCGCAGGATGAAAACACCAGTTTTCTGGGGCCTTCGGTGCTCCAATATGGAATGGCGGCGATACAGTCCCGGCACACGCTTCGTCGTCTGGCTGTGCCGTCTCCTGTCTGGCAGGGTCGATGGCATTCTTGCCAATTCAGCCGCAGGCCGGGCCGCGCATCTGGATTTCGGTTATGCCGATCCCCCCATTCTCCTGGTCCCCAACTGCGTCGATACAAACCGTTTTCGCCCTGATCCAGATGCGCGGGGCAGAATTCGCGCGGAACTGGGAATCCCGGAAGCGGCCTTCGTCTTCGGTATGATCGCCCGCGTCGATCCGATGAAGGGATATGACGTTTTCATCGACATCGCGCTGGCACTGCCCGACATGACAGGCGTGGCTGTCGGTAAGGGGACGAAGGATCTGCACCTTCCCGACAACGCGATGGGAATCGGCCCCCGGCGAGACATACCTGACATGATGGCGGCCCTGGATGTCGTGATATCGACCTCCAGCTTCGGGGAAGGCACATCCAATTCCATTCTGGAAGCGATGGCCAGCGGACTGCCGGTATTGGCGACCGATGTGGGAGATGCAGCACGCTTGCTGCGGAACCCGGCGCAAGTCATGCCCGTCAATGCCCCTGATGCCTTCGCATCACGACTGACCGAATTGCGGGATGATACAGCGCTGCGCCACGCCATAGGGACCGAAAACCGGGCAAGAGCAATGACCGATATGTCGCGAAAAGCCATGGTCGACCGCTTCCTGGAGGCCTATCGATCCTGACCGTGCGCCCTGGTCAAAGCCCCCGGATAGGCCAGGCACACACCGATCATCAACCAGAAAATCCGCTGATAGGCGATGTCGTGCACCAACCCGAAAGTACCGAAAACAAGAAGCACAAGAAGTAGCGCCTGATGGCGGGGGACGCGAAGGCAATAAAATCGGCGAATTTCAGGCCAGGCGCCATAGGCCAACATGCCGCAAAAAAGTATGAAACCGATCAAGCCAAGTTCGGCGAGCAACCAGACAAACGTGCTGTGGATCAACAGAGCCTGACCGAATTCTCCAAGTTTCATTTGCGCAAAGGCACCCAGACCTGCCCCAAATACAGGCGCTTCAAACCATAGCTCCATGCCACGCCACAGTGACAGCCACCTCTCGGAGTCTCCGCTCTGCGTTACAAAGCTAGGCCCATGAAAACGGGGGCCTGTTGATACCGTATCCAGCCATGCGGAAATATCGGGTGCGACGGCCGTCAGAATGACGGTTATCCCACAAAAAATTACAGCCCAGATCAGTCCATGAATGATAAATTTTCGGGAGCCATAGCCAAGAACGAATGCGGCGAAAATCACCAGAAGGCCAACCAGCAGAACAGTCCTGCCCGCAGTCAGCCAGCCCCCGAAGAGCAACATCCCCAGTATCACGCTCCAAATCCAGGTACTCTTGACCCGGTGATACACGGACGAAAGCGGTATCAAACAGGAAACCAGAATCAGGAGCATGAAACCAAATGCGTTTCTGTTTGCGGAATAACCATCAAAATTTTCAGGTACCCGGACGTCCAGCCCCAAGCTGAACAAATATCGGAAACACAGTTCAACCGATATGATGAGGACAGCCACGATGGCCATGGTCTCAGTCAGACGCCGGAATCCCCGTATGCCCATGGTCATGGTCAGGAACGCGCCCACCGCCACATAGCCAAGAATAACCCCCCAACCGATTACCCGGTTCGTCAGGGCCCAGGGCACCAGACCGTATTCAACCCAACCAATAGCAAATCCGACAATCAACCAACCCCAGAACAGGAACAGGAGGACAGGAAACCATGGCCTTGACCATAAACGCTCTATCCCGCGTGTCAGGATAACCAGAATCAGCGTTGTTAGAGCGATCAGCGCGAGCGGATCCGCCAGATTCACGGAAATCAATGCACCGGGCAAATCCACATGGGTCTGAAAAAACAGCAGGATACCGACTGATAATGCAAGCAGTATGGCAAGAAGACGATCAGAATTCACATTATCCGGGATCATTCGTGACAGGACACCTGGGCTGGAAAGCAACAGCCCCAAAGGTTGGTGGGTGGTATTGTCTTTCACCGTCACGTTCCGCAATTTCGGCACTTGCTTTATGAACAGGGCTGTTCCCAATACAACCACCAGCGCCGAACTCAATCCCACCATGGCAGCAATTGCTACGGATTCGGCAGGGGGCACACCAAGAATGCCGAATACATGCAGTGCCGCAAATTCGCGAACGCCCCACCCGTTTAGACTGATCGGAAGACTGGCGGCAAAACCGACAATTGCTGCCGCCCCCAGAAGCATGATCGTATCCGCGTCCACGCCCAGACTGCGAAGCGCGATATAAAAAATAAGGATGTTAAGTCCCTGACCAACCAAAGAAATTCCGAGAATCTCAATAACCCGCAGCACCGTGCGACCCGTCATCACAGCAACAATGACACTTCTTTCAAAACGGGTACCAAAAACCAGGACACTCAACCAGAATGCGGTTCCGGCGAGAATGGCTATCTCACCCAGGCCTACCTGTTCGAAAACACCGGTCGTGTATTCCCTGCCGAAGACAATGACGCCACCCAGAATGCAGAATCCGCCCCCGATCAGCGCCAGAATTGCCCGCTCATAGTAGGTAATCAAGGATATCAGGGCCGGACCAATGCCTGCCCCGCGCAGGACATGATGTCGCCCCAGAATAGTTCCCGCCAGTTGAACAATATAAAAACTGGCCAGCAATCCGGCCAGAGTCGCGCGGGCTGAAGCCCAGAATCCAATCACCACACCAAAATGGCCGATTATCCTGCAAAGGCGGAAGGCAGCCACAGCCAAACTGACAAAGCCGAGGACGAAGACCAGCAGCAGGGTAAGAAAAGGAAACTGCCTGAATACCGATAAAATCTCGCCAAGATCGGCCACCGACACCGTATAGATGAGGAGACCGAGCGTAACGAAGATGACAAGCGAAAATTTCAGGGTACGCCGCACAACGCACCCCTCCTCGAAGAATGGCCCAGTCTAACGGTCACATGACCATTCGAGCTTTGCGTCCTATTTAATGCAGCTAACCAAATATACAAGGTCTACTTGTTGAAGCCCGTGAAAAGCCGTCGCTTTGCATCCTTGGAGCGCCGGTTGCCTGCGGTGATTTCAATCAGGCGACAGAGATAGAGGATGTTTTCCTGCGCCACTTCGGGATTCTTCGCCCTGTGCTGATTGAGCCAGAGCTTCAACCGATCTTCAATCGCGACCAGGGTCTTGTCCAGAACCTGACGCTCGCGCTCATAGGAGGATTTGGCACCGATCCGATCCGCGACGCTGTTGAGGCGTTTGAAGGAAAGGGCAATCCGTTCCGCCTTGTCGATCATCTGGGCGGTCTCATCGTTCAGTTCCTGACCGGTCTCGATCAGCATCAGCAGGGATTCCACCGTCGGCGTGATCGACTTCTTCGCCGTCTTGATCACCGTTTCTTCCACCAGGGCAGATATGGTGCGGATATGGTTCAGCGCGGATTTTTTCGCCGTATCGATGTTACCCCTTGAACAACTGATCTTCACCCGATCCATCTCGTCCAGATAGGTTTCCAACTCATTGAACAGGGTATCGGGAGAAATGCGTCCCCGCTTGAGCGCGACCTTCAACTCATCGGCGGTTTCGTCGAATTCCTGCAACAGTGACTTCTCGATCCGGTCGCGTACATCCTGGATCGTCTGGCACCAGACGGTCTTGGTCGCATCCATGCTGCGGAACACCGACATGATGTCCGTGCGTTCCTTCAGGCGACGGTAGATCGTCCAGATCACCATGTCCGACGCCTTGGGCGCAGTTGCATTGGCATTGGCCAGAACGGTCACCATCGCGTCGATCAATTCCTTCTTCGGACGGACAATCGGCTTGTTCGGATGCAGCAGGCGCAGGTCGCGGATGGCACCCGCAACCTCCAGACAGGCCGCTGCCTCCCGGATATCTTCATACCGATCGGTGCCGCCAAGCGAGATCAGCAATGCCTTTTCCGTATCCGGTGTGCGCACCCCGTCCAACAGGGTCCGCCATGCGACCGCCGCCGATGCACAAAGGGCAAGCTTCCGCTGCTCCAGATCGGCCCAGCGCTGGCGTTTGAAATTCTCGATCATCGCGGCTTCAGCCTTGTCGAGTTCCTCCCCCAGCAGTTCGGCAGTTCTGGTTATGAAGGGCCGGATCGTCCTGCGTTCAATCAGCGCCTCCCGTTTCACATCCGGGACATAGCTGATGAACAGATCCTCGCAGGGTTCGCACAAGACACGGTCGCGGGTTGGAATATGTTTGGGGCGCAGTTCGACAAGCGCTGGGCGGATCAGTTCCAGGATTTCTGCTGCCGGGATATCCTCGAAATTGATCGTGCGACCATACTCGATGGCCCGCGTCAGGGCGTGGATTTCCTTGTCACCCAGTTTCACCAGGTACTTCTGCAACCGCTTGAGCTTGTCTTCGGAAATCTTCGACATGTCAGATATCGACCTTCGTGTACTTCTGCAATCGACCGACCATTTCCTGATCCAGTTCTGCCGTCCGCCAGTCAGTATTGGCCTTTACCCAGCCCTTCTGCGCCTCCCGGATACCGGAAAGGGAATCCGCCTGATCCGCCTTCAGGATACTCTTGGGCAGGATCGGCAGATTCTCATAAATCATTTCCAGAACCTTGCGACGCTGTCCACGGAAACTCTCCCCAGACCCGTTCCACGCATCCATCAGCCGCTGCCAGCCATCCATGATCCAGGACAATGTCTGCACATGGGCCTCCATGTCGCGCATCGTGGTCTGGGAATTCTCCAGTGTATTCCCGATATTTGCCTCATAGGTCCAACAGGCATCCATTTCCCGTAACGCCAGGTCAGACGCCATCTTCGCACTGTCGATTACCCCCCGCCCCATGAACTGCACCTCCGGCGGCTCCTTAGAGAGATAGTCCTTCATATCCGCTACCATGGCCTGCAACACGATGTAGTTACGGCGAAGATAACCCGGATGATCGGCCAGCTTGACGCCGATTGTGCCGATCAACCTGGCCCAGGTATCCAGCTTCCGCATGATTTCATCGGATGTGGTCCCGGCCTTGTCGGCATATCCGCGGAACTGTTCCTTCGCCAAGCGTTGCCCTTCCGGTGTGATCAGGACCTTGATATCCATGTCATGGGAATCATTCGACAGCAGTTTCAATGCCCGCACGATCAGCAGACATTGATTGAACAGGCCGATGGACTCCTCACTCTGAATTTCCGCCTTGGCCGCCCGCGCCTTCATGACCCCGCCGTAGCCCTTTGCCTCAACATCCCGTACCATGTGACGCAGATCGAAAGGCGTAATCGTTGGCGCATCGGTCAGCCTTTCCAGCAGCGCCTGATCATAGAGATTGAGTTCGACCAGGGATTCCAGAGCCTTGAACGGAATGACGTAGGTTCCTTCCCCGCCACTCAATCCCGGCAGCAGGAATTCCCGGTGCTTGATATCGGGCCCTCGCAATCGGGCATTCACCACGGCCTGGGACGTAAAGGGAACCGTAACACCACGCTCTTCAAACGTGCTGGGCAGATACTGCATAGGGATTAACTCCGCCGGGCCCAGCCCGTTCCAGAAAAGTGACAGTGCAGCAGGTAAAAATGCAGGAACATGCATAACGAAAAGCGCCGAACTGGAAAACAAAATACCGCAACCGGACGCCGCGTTTGAATTCCGCTAATGCGAGGATGAGGATTCTTCGGGTTGAAAGGAAGCGCCGGAACAGACAGACTCCGATCTGACCCGTCGTCTAGCCAATGTGAGGAGTGCCCTGGATGCGCTACGAAAGCCCGACAACCCTGGATGCCGCCGTGCGGCTGCTGGCGGGAGAGCCCGGATCGGCGCATATCCTTGCCGGGGGGACGGATCTGCTGGTTCGGCTGCGTTCCGGTTTCGTCGAACCGGATCTGATCGTCGATCTGAAGCGCATCGACGCGATGCGATCCATCACACGCGAACAGGACGGATTGCGCATCGGGGCCGCCGTTCCCAGCGCGGCCCTGAACGAGCATGCCGAAGCCCTAGCAGGCTGGCCAGGTGTCTGCGAGGCGGCCTCCCTGATCGGTTCGACACAGGTCCAGGGCCGCGCGACGATTTCCGGCAACCTCTGCAATGCCTCTCCGGCGGCAGACAGCGTGCCCGCCATGGTTGCTGCGGGTGCCATTGCCCGGATCGTCGGCCCGAAAGGCGGGCGGGATATTCCCGTGGAGGAAATCGCGACAGGCCCCGGCAAGACATCGCTGACAAAAGGGGAACTTGTCGAATCGATCCTGCTGCCGAACCGTCCGACGGGAACCGGGGACGCCTATCTGCGCTTCATTCCCCGCACCGAAATGGATATTGCGGTCGTCGGTGTTGGCATCTGCCTGACGATTGACAACTCCGGCACCTGCACCGCCGCCCGCGTCGCGCTGGGCGCGGTTGCAGCAAAGGTGTTGCTGGTTGAAACAGCAGCGAATGCATTGATCGGAACGTCGGTGGATGCGGCTGCGCTGGATGCACTGGCCGCTGCCTGTTCCGCCGCTGCAACGCCAATCAACGACAAACGGGGTACGGTGGAATTCCGGGTCGACCTCGCCGGGACCCTGGCGCGGCGCACCGCCAAGATCGCCCTTGAACGCGCGGAGAAGAACAGATGAGCCAGGTTCACGTCACCACCCGCATCAATGGTGATGCGGTCGAATATCTCTGCGATGTGCAGGAAACGCTGCTGGACGTGCTGCGCGACCGGCTACAGATGACCGGTTCCAAGGAAGGCTGCGGCACCGGCGATTGCGGTGCCTGCACCGTCGTGCTGGATGGGCGTCCTGTCTGTTCCTGTCTGGTGCTCGGCGCGGAGGCGGAAGGCCGCAGCGTTGAGACCATCGAAGGTATGGCGAAGGGCGAGGACCTGCATCCGCTGCAACGCCACTTCCTGCTGGGTGCCGCCCTGCAATGCGGGATCTGCACACCGGGAATCCTGGTTGCGGCCCGTGCCCTGCTGGAGCGCAATGCCAACCCGAGCGATACCGAAATCCGTTACTGGCTGGCCGGAAACCTGTGCCGCTGTACCGGCTATGACAAGATCATCCGCGCCGTGCAATCCGCCGCCGCCGAAATGAGAGGAGAGTGCGATGCCGCTTGATCGCGACCCTGCCGACCGTGCCTATGCTGTCGTCGGCCATCGCCATATCCGCCCGGACGGGGTGGACAAGGTCACCGGTCGCGCCAAGTTCGGTGCCGATCTCAGTGCGCCCGGCCTGCTGCATGGCAGAATCCTGCGCAGCCCCCATGCCCATGCCCGGATCCGATCCATAGATGTCTCGAAGGCACTGGCTCTGGACGGCGTGAAAGCCGTCGTGACCGCAGCGGATTTTCCCGACCATCCGGCAGTGCTGGAAGACGGCGAATTGACCAATATCCGCTATAACGTCATGGCGCGGGAAAAAGCCCTTTATGATGGCCATGCCGTCGCTGCCGTCGCCGCCGTCAATCCCCGGATCGCCGAGAAGGCCCTGAAGCTGATCGCAGTCGACTACGAGATCCTGCCCCATGTCGTCGATGTTGAATTAGCGATGCGCGACGATGCGCCGATCCTGCATAACCATCTGCGCACTGCTGGCGTGGACGGGGTAGAGGACAAGCAGACCAATATCGCCGAGCGCATCGACCTCGGCTACGGCGATGTCGATGCAGGCTTTGCCGAAGCCGATGTGGTGGTCGAACGCCAGTTCCGCACAGGTGCCGCCCATCAAGGCTATATCGAACCCCATGCCTGCCTCGCCAATATCTCCGGTGACGGATCGGGGGATCTCTGGTGCTGTACCCAGGGCCAGTTCATGGTCCGCGATGTCTGCGCCCAGTTGAATGGAATGGATGTCTCCAAGCTGCGCGTAACGCCATCGGAAATCGGCGGCGGATTCGGTGGCAAGACCACCGTCTTCATCGAACCGGTCGCCGTCACCCTGTCGCGCAAGGCGGGCAAGCCGGTCAAGATCGTCATGAATCGTGGCGAAGTGTTCCGTGCGACCGGACCAACAGCCTCCAGCGCCATCCGGGTCAAGATGGGCTGTCGGAAGGATGGCACCATTACCGCCGCTGAAGCGGAGTTCAAATATCAGGGCGGTGCCTTTCCCGGCTCCCCCGTCTCCATGGGGGCAATGACTGCCTTTGCCTGCTATCAGCCGAAATCGATGAAGGCTGTTGGCTGGGATGTCGTGACCAATCGCCCGAAACAGGCCGCCTATCGTGCACCAGGCGCGCCGATGGCTGCCTTCGCCGTGGAAAGCATCGTCGAGGAACTGGCCCATACCATCGGCATGGACCCGGTCGATTTCCGCTTGAAGAACGCAGCCACCTCAGGCAGCAAATCCGCCTATGGCCCGACCTACAGCGATATCGGCCTGGTCGAGACGCTGGAAGCGGTGAAGGCGCATCCGAACTACGCCGTACCGCTCGGCCCCAATCAGGGACGCGGCATCGCCAGCGGCTTCTGGTTCAATTTCGGCGGCCAGACAGCGGTCACGCTCAACCTCAATATCGACGGCACGGTCGCCTTGTCGGTCGGAACGCCGGATATCGGCGGCAGCCGGGCGTCCATGTGTGCCATGGCGGCGGAGGAACTGGGCATTCCCTACGGTCATGTCCAGACCATCATCGCCGATACCGGGTCGCTCGGCTTCAACGATGTCACCGATGGCAGTCGGGTCACCTTCGCCAGCGGCCTCGCCGTGATAGAGGCGGCCCGGAATGCAGTAAAGGTGCTGTGCGAACGGGCAGCCAAGATCTGGGGCATTCCCGCCGATGCGGTACGCTGGGAGAAAGGCTGCGCCGTCCCGGCAGGCCCGAATGCCGGTAAGTTTCCGCCACTGACGATCAAGGACCTCGCGAAACAGGCGGGTGCCACCGGTGGCCCCATCGCCGGACATTTCGAGGTCAGCGCCGATGGTGCCGGACCCAGCTTCGCGACCCATCTTGTCGATGCAGAGGTGGACCGGGAGACCGGACGGATCACCATTTTGCGCTATCTGATCGTGCAGGATGCGGGCAAGGCGGTCAGCCCCGCCTATGTCGAGGGTCAGATGCAGGGCGGCGCGGTGCAGGGAATCGGCTGGACCCTGAACGAGGAATATATCTACAACGACAAGGGTGTGATGGAAAATCCGGGCTTCCTTGATTATCGCGTCCCGGTCGCCTCGGACCTGCCGATGATCGACACACAGATCGTGGAAGTGCCCAATCCGGGTCATCCCTATGGCGTGCGCGGGGTGGGGGAAACCTCCATCGTGCCGCCGCTGGGCGCGGTCGCCAATGCCGTCGCAGCTGCAACGGGGGTCAGGCCGGAGGAACTGCCGATTTCCCCGCCACGGCTGCTGGCCCTGATGAAGGCGCAAGCGCAACCGCTGGCGGCCGAGTGAGGTTGTGGCGACGGTCAAACTCTGGGGCTCGCTCAGCCGTCTGGCGGACGGGCGCAAGGAGTTCGACATCGACGCGCCGAACATCGACCGCATGCTGATCGCTCTCGGCGAGGCCGCGCCTAAGCTGAAACCGATCCTCGACAAGGGCGTGACCGTCTCAATCGACGGCACTCTGTATCGCCTGGACAAATTCCAGGCGATACCGCCCGACAGCGAGGTCTATATCCTGCCGAAGATGGCGGGGGGATAGTGTCAGTGGAGGCTCCGGAAATCCTCTATCGCGACGGGTTGATCCTGATCGTGGACAAGCCCGCAGGCGTGAATGTGCATGCCGGACCGTCCGGCGGGCCGTCGCTGGAGGATACCTTCGACGCGCTGCGCTTCGGCCTGCCGAAGCCACCTGCTCTGGCCCATCGGCTGGATCGGGATACGTCGGGTTGCCTGGTGCTGGGACGTCATGCCAAGGCACTGCGGCGGTTGGGTGCTCTGTTTTCCGAAGGGCGGGCGAAGAAGACCTATTGGGCCGTGGTGCGCGGCCAGCCGGCACAGACAAGCGGGCGGATCGACTTCCCTTTGAAAAAGATCTCCACCGAAGCGAAGGGCTGGCGCATGGTCGTCGATCCCGAGGGTCAGGAGGCAATCACCGACTACACGGTCAAGGGGACCAGCGATACCGGTCTGACCTGGCTCGAACTCTCCCCTCATACCGGGCGCACCCACCAGATCCGCGTCCACTGCGCGCAATCCGGATTTCCGATTCTAGGCGATCCCTGGTACGGTATCCCGGAGGATAGGGGGACTGGAAGCACCGTGCTGCTGCATCTTCATGCCCGCGCCATCAAACTGCCGCTCTATCCAAAGAAACCGCCGATCCAGGTGGAGGCAGTGGTTCCGACGACGATGCGCGATGCCTTCGCTGCCTGCGGGTTCGTTCAGTAACCGCGATCCGGATCGAACCAGCCCTCCGGCGTACCGCCCGATTCCAGAATATCCAATGTTCGGATCAGCGCCGGGACACCGGTCCTGACCCGCGTCACGCTGGCTATGTGGGGATAGACCGTGATCTGCGGATGGATCCAGAACGGATGATCCTGCGGCAATGGCTCCTCCCGGAAGACGTCCAGCACAGCGCGGGAAAGCTGGCCCGACTCCAGCGCCCTCAGCAGATCCGCCTCAACTACATGCTGGCCGCGTCCTACATTGATAAGCCCCGCTCCTCTCGGCAGCATCGCCAGTCGCGCGGCGTCGAGGATATTCTCCGTCTCCGGCGTCAGCGGCAGCAGATTCACCAGAATCTCGCTCCGGGTCAGCACGTCCGACAGACCCGCATCACCGTGATGGCATGCTACCCCCTCGATCCGCTTAGCGCTGCGCGACCAGCCGAGCACCGGAAAACCAAGTCCCCGGAGCGCGGTCGCGCAATTTCGCCCCATCTCGCCCAAGCCCAGTATCCCGACCGTCCTGTCAGCGATCATCGGCTCCAGCCCAAAGGGGCCGCGCGGCGCTCGCAGCCATTCCTTGCGTGCCTGAGAGGCAACGATTTCATAATTGCCGAGATGGAGATTAAGTACCTGGGAGAGCACGAATTCCACCATCCCCCCGGTCAAACCCGGCTCAATCATCCGGTAGATCGGTACATGGCGCGGCCAGGACGGATCGGACGTAATGTGATCCACACCCGCCCAGAGCGACAGAATCGCTTGAAGGTTCGGCAGTGACGCCAGCAATCCCGCAGGCGGCTTCGCGACGATGGCATAGCGAATACCTTCGACCGGACCAATTTCAGGCCAGACCCACAACGGAAGTGCTACATGCGCCTCCCCCAACCCTTTCGACCAGGATTCAGCCGAATCCGCCATACTTGCTAGAAGTACGACCATACTGGAAATACCCTTTTAAAGCCCGCTACTAGAAACCCATCGCTAATAGAAGAACCCCTATTTCGCGCGTTCAGTACCCACGGTTTTGATAGAATACTGTCGGTAGTTTTGAAAGATAACCGATCAAAATATACCTTTCATATCGTACGATACCAGTTGCAATATGAAATGCTCGATCCTTCCTCAAGGAAATGACGTGCATTCTTGATTTCCTATCAGTAGAACAGGCTAATATCAATTCAGAGGTATCCAAGCGAATTTTGTGAGCACATTTAAATCGAAATGGGATCGCAAAAATTTCGTTCTAGGGTGTCGGAACATGGATCTATTAAATGAAGACTAAGCATAAAATATTTCTCGCAAATATACTTTGTCGAGTAATCATCATGATCCGAAATATCATCGGGAAGTCACCAATGATCGAATGTCGGCGCAACAGCATTCACTGGCATTTGAACCTGGAAGAAGGTGTCGATTTCGCAATTTTCATCTTTGGGGCACATGAACCTGTTACCGTTGCATCTTATCTAAAACTAGTGAACCCTGGCGATACAGTCCTGGACATTGGGGCTAACATCGGAAGCCACACCCTTCCTCTCGCGAAACTGGTCGGACTGACCGGAACCGTAGTAGCAATAGAACCTACTGTCTATGCAATTGAGAAGCTTCGGAAAAACCTGAGTTTGAACACGGCACTTGGATCAATCGTTCGGCCAGTTCATGCCATGCTCGGTGAAGCGACCGGCACCCCCATTCCTGACTCGCTTCCCTCAAGTTGGCCGCTTAATCAGAAAGGGGACATCCATCCCCTCATGGGTAGCCAAGAGAAAAGCACGAAAGGTGCCCGCATGATGTCTGTTGACGACCTCTTCAAAGAGACATCACTTAAGACTGTAAATTTAATAAAGCTTGATGTTGATGGATTTGAAGTCGCAATACTGCGTGGTGCTCGCAATACCCTCGCTGAGCATAGGCCTAGAATCGTTTTAGAACTGGCAGAATACACTCTGCGTGAGAGAGGTTACAGTTTACAGGAAATCCTAGTAATACTATCAGATCTGGATTACGTACTTTACGATGACCATCTCTCCAAAAAAATTCCTATTTATCATGACAACTACCATAAGTACCTTGGTAGTGGAGAAAGTATTAATATCATTGCTTTAAATAAAAAAGATCCTCTATCTCTTTAATTTCAAAATCTGGAATTTTAGTTAATGAAAAAAAACAATACATATTATACCATTTCAATATTTTATGCAGCGATTATACTTTCAATCCTTTTAGTATTCGACTCAGATGCAATACTGCGTTATGCAGCGGACGGTGAAACATGGCTCATACCTGCTCAAGGATTAGCCCGTCATTTTAGCTTTGTACATCCAGACGATACTTCAGAATTGATGAATTACCGTCCCCCACTCTATCCATTGTTCGTTGCTTCAGGTATTTTGACAGCAGGTGAAAATTTTAATTACCTTATTGTTATTATGCAGATTTCCCTTCTTTTCGCAACAGGATGCATTACTGCACGTCTAACAGAAATGATTGTTCCAGGCTACGGCCCATTGGCTCTTGCATTGCTGATCTTCAATCCAAATAGTCTAGGCACTGCATTCTTTGTGCAAAGTGAGACTCTTAATGCCTTCTTTATAGCCCTTCTTTTATGGTGCCTGTTTATCCATAGTGAGAATGGTAGGATTCGGGATGGCTTCATTTGTGGGCTTACACTTGGCCTTGCATGTCTAACCCGGCCTGAGGCGATTTTTTTGTTTGTTCTGATACCTATCTCCCTACCAATTCTCGATTGCCTCCGAAGCACCGCAATGAACTGGCGACGAACCTTGGCAAGTATGGTAATGGCCATTATTGCAGCCTCCGCTGTCACAGCCCCCTGGATGACATGGAATAGTCTTAATGGTGCCGGATATCGATTGGCGGCATCAGGTAGCACTGAATACTACATTTGGGGAAGCGCCGCCCAGATCGAAATGACCCAATATCAAATACCAGAGTCGATTGCGGAGCAAAGGGTTCGTGCCATCCGTAGCGCTCGAATTGAAGAGTTTGGCGATAAATGGAATTCTCTCACAGAGGCTGAAAAGGACTCATACCTGACGGCAGCGGGATTGCGTCATATCCTGACCTATGAGCCGTCGGCGATTGCCAAGAACATTACCCTGGCCACATTGCAATTCTTTACGGCAGGCGGTGCGGGGCAGTTCTTCGCTTTGACAGGCAACGCCGGAGCAAGCCCTTATGCCGTCATGCAAAGGCTACAGTTGAGCGATCATCTCGACGCAGTGCTGGCCGCACTCGATGAAACGGATCTCTCGCTCCTTCTCATCTGGTGTGCCGCCATGGCCTATGTCGTCATCACCAGAATAATCGGCCTGGCTGGCCTTTATCGGCTTTGGAAGAGCCGCCAATTCGGTATTCTGTTCATCATCGTCGCTGGTTTGAGCTTCTATGCTCTCGTCATACCATTCTACGGTATTTCAAGATTTCGCGTGGCTGTTGAATGCCTGTTGGTGCTGCTTACAGTCGCTGGCCTGGCTCAAATCAGGCATAGTTGGCAATCTTCAAAAACTGGAACAAAAGACGACATAAAATGAAAGGATCTATGATCGTATTCTCCGAAAACGTCGGGAAATGGCTGTTTCAACCACTATTAACCCATAGGCAGTCCAGACAATGATCACGAGATCAGCAGGAAGGGCATATTTGGCACCCGCTATCGGGCCATTCAGCACGATGATATAACTGACATATCCAACCCCAATGAGCGAAAACAGAGGATTATTGCGAAATCCCATAACGAAGCCAATTGCTGCAAAAAGCCCGACAAAGGCATTGCAAGCAAAACCCAGGAATAGCGCCGCCACATAAGCTGTAGGTTGGTTCTTTAGAAACCGGATTACACGAGAAGCGTAACCATCTGAAGTGGATGTCTGATCAAAGGACTGTGATTTCAGTGCCCTTATCACGGGGTGAAAGGCAAGACTGGGTACGAAAAGGTTCACAGCACCCCGACTGGTCCAGACGAATACGACTTTCTGTAGCGGAAGTGCCTGAAGCTTTTCCAGCGCAAGAGTGGATAATGCATCCGAACGCTCGAAATAGCCGGCATGAGAAAGGATTTTATCATCTCCATGCCGTTCAACATATTCCTGATTGAATCTGGCTGCCCATTCAGGCCGACTGCTGCCCTCTATCGCCGAATAAACCTCCGCTGTCACCCAATACAGAAAATGTGTTCCAGTTTGCGCCGTCAGGACGATGCGACCTCCGGACGCCTCCCGATGACGCTCCACCTGCGGCAACAGAAACAAGGCACTGATCACGAGCGGTGCCAGGAAAACCGCTAGTCCGGACCGCCAATCCAGTCGGTACCTTAAAGCTATATATCCCATCAGGAGTGCAATTACCGGCAGAAGCAGCAGAAGTCCCTGCCTGACCGCAAGACCGATCCCAAGAGCAACACCGACCGCAACGGCACGCCTGAAACCCGGCACCTCACAAAACCGGATGAAAGACCATAACAAAGCTGCCGCCGCTGTAAGGGCAATCGTATCGGCAAGAACAAGCCCGCTATGCAGAATCATATTCGGCCAAAGCGTCGCTAGAATGCCGGCAACCACCCCAACTTTTTCACCCATCCGCGCAGCCGACAAAACAATAAAGGCAACGGTAGCGCAATCTGCCAGCAGTTGAAAAATAACAACACCCCAGACCGGTTGCCCAATTATCAAATCGAAAAGAGCTATGATCGACACATAGCCATACATTCTTTCCGTTTCCGGATGAGGTGACTCAATCGGCCCCATCAAAAACTCACCGGTTCGGACAAGCCAATCAGCACCCTGCAAGTAAAGAGGCGAATCCTCTATTAGAAAACCTGTTCCAAAATAATAAAGAATCGCAATATGAAACACCCTTACTGTCAGAGCGAGCAGAATTATCATTAAAAAGATTGTTTTTTGTGTCATAAATTACTCAAATCAAAGTGAATTTTCTACAATTACATATAGTGTTGCCAAGGTGGCCTATGCCACCATTATTACAGAAATCAAATTCTAATCCACACTTAAGTTCGGGGCACAACAAACACAACATTTTGTGCTCTCCATAGGAGTCAGTTTTAAAATTAATCGAGTGGTATCAAATAGTTGTAGTTCAATCGTCATTCATGAAAACGACGGTACGCCATTTCCCGAGATACTATCACTCGAAAGCAGTATAGCTGCGATAGTTTACCCTATCCAAGTGATTTATCGGATGGGCAATGCTGGTCTTCCGGCGCACTTCAACCGGGAAGCTAGCTTCAATCCGGCTGGTCCAATACCATTTCAAACGCCGAAGAACAAAAATGCTCGAGCAAGAATCAGACAAATCGTTCTTGCTGCCCGTTCCGATTTCCGAGATCAACGCTTACACACAGAATTTGATTTTTCATCGCGGTTGGAGTCACGGTGACGACAGGATACTTCCAGAATGGGGCCAAATATGCGACCTAGTTGTTGCTATAGACAAAAACATCAGACAATAGGGTGAAGACGAGGTGTATCTCAGTGACACAATTGAAATCGCAGGTCGGCAGATCGGGCCAGATCACCCCCCCTATATCATAGCCGAACTGTCGGCCAATCACGGCGGCGATATCGAGAGAGCCAAGTCTATCATCCGCATTGCTGCGGAACAGGGTGCCGACGCAATCAAGTTTCAGGCCTATACCGCTGATGAGATGACGCTTGACAGTGATCGCGCCGAATTCACGATCCGTGCGGATTCTCCGTGGAAGGGGCAAAGGCTTCATGCGCTCTATCAGCGTGCCGCCACACCTTATGCCTGGTTTCCGGAGCTTTTTGCCTTGGCCCGATCCCATGGCATAACGCCCTTCGCCTCCCCCTTCGGTGCGGCTGCGGTATCGATGCTGCAATTACTGGATGCGCCCGCCTACAAGATCGCCTCATTCGAGGCAATTGATCTCGGGCTAATAGATCTGTGTGCCCGCACCGGCAAACCGCTGATCATATCGACGGGCCTCTGCACTGCGGAGGAAATCCAGGATGCCGTGTCGACTGCCCGCAACGCGGGTGCCAAGCACATTGCCCTGCTGCGATGCAACAGCGCCTATCCAGCGGATCCGAAGGAAGCAAATCTTGCAACAATTCCGGATATGCGATCCCGATTCGACTGCTTGATCGGCTATTCCGACCATACGTTGAATGCGGTTCAATCAACCATTGCCGTCGGACTGGGTGCCTGCATCATCGAAAAACATGTAATAGACTCGCGCGAACCCGCAACTGCGGATTCAAGCTTCTCGTGCCTGCCTGAACAACTGGGGGATCTGGTCAAAGCCTGTCACGCCGCGTGGCAGGCCCGTGGGAGTATCAGTTACGGCCCACAGGAGAAGGAAAAGGCCTCATTGGAATTCCGTCGCTCCCTGTTCGCAATTCGGGACATCGCGGCTGGTGCGGCAATAGGACGAGATGATATTGCCAGTCTTCGACCAGGCTATGGCTTGGCTCCCAAGCATCTAGATGCAGTCGTCGGCCGAATTGCGAAAACAAGAATTTCACGTGGCGATCCCTTGACCTGGGAAAGCATTACCTGATCTTCCCAGCCATATGCAGCATGGGTATAAGGGCCGACAAAAGGTTATCGTGGTTTTCGTCTAAAAATCCAGACAACCTGGCGTCCGGTACCACGGACAGCCTGTCATGTTCACGGCTTTCGCAATGCTGCCAGGCTGCCAGGACAGACTCCCCGGATAGCCTGGAGGAAATATCAAAGACAAGATCAAATACTCCGGAATCGATATCCTCGACCATGCCGATAATCCGTGGCTCCGCCACCTCATCCCGGGATAGGGACAGTTCCTCCTGCAATTCCAGCAATACCTGTTCCATCGGATCAGGTTGCGCAAGGCCCCCAGAAGGCACGGGTTCCCACAATCCGTCATCCACCGCGACGACTTCCCCACGCCGCCCCAGGACTACCCCATCCGTACAAGACAAGAGACCCGTCACTCCCAGAGGAGCCGGCAGATCACAGCCTGCAAAAATTTCCGGCGCATGACGCCGCGCCAGAACCTTCCTGTATGTCGCCGGGTAAAACCGAATCCTGGTCGAAGTATGGTCGCTCATACAGAATACAGGGCCATCAAATATCTGATTGCCACGCTCTGCGATCTGCGCTGACCAGAATGCATCGATCCGATCCAGAACGGCAACCGGCAAGCGCGGCGGCATCACCTGCTCCATGACAAAGCCAGGATTGAGGGGATGAAGGCGAATGTCGCTCATTCCCGCCTCCAGTCGTCATTGTCATACCGGACCAGGATATCCGCCATCTCTGTCAGACTTTCGATCACGATGCTCCCTTCAGGCGGTATCTGGGAGGGGGAAGCCAGCATGAAGGTCCGGAGACCCGCCGCCAGCGCGGCCCGGCACCCCGCATTGCTATCCTCCACCGCAAAGGATGACTCGGCCTGACATTCCATCCGTTCCAGTGCAAGTTGATAGGGTGCCGGATCGGGCTTGCCGCGAAGTGCATCGCCTGCGCCGATAACCACATCGACATAGCGGCCAAAACCGACCTGATTAAGCCACCCATTCGCCAATATCCCTTCGGAGGAAGTGACCACCGCTATACGCAGCCCAAGGGATTGGGCCTGCTGCAACAGGGTTTCGGCACCAGAATTTGGCTGAACATCCCGATAGGCCTCCTTCAGAAATCCACAATAAACATGATGAGCGGTCTCCAGTTGCTCAGGCAGGCCATATGTCCGAACCAGACTGGTCACGACTTCCAGCAATGGTGGGCCGTTCAGGGCAGCAAATTCCGCATCCGACCCGTTATGACCGTATTTGGCCAAGAACCGTCCATATACCTGGCGCATGATCGGAAGATTGTTCGCCAGTGTTCCGTCGAGGTCGATCAACAGGCCTGTCTGAACGGATTCCATCTTGCTGGGGCCTCCATGGAACGACCAGGGTTGGGGTGGATGTTCTTACGTTCAAAGGGCCACATAACTTGACCCGGGTCAGGCAATAGCACAGCATGCCCTTCCTGACAGCATTCTGTAGCGTCGTTTTCGCTGGAGGAGACGCCCTGTGAACAACACCAGAACCCTCCCGCCCGAAACTGGACTATCCGAGAAACCTGAAGAAGGATTCCGATACTCAATCATACCATGTCGCCCGGTCGAATCCGATGCAGCCCTTGTCATGCTATGGCGGAATGATCCCGTGACACTGGCCATGTCCTACAATCAGGAACCCAAAGTCTGGGTTAGGTTTTGGCCAGAATTTCGGGATGACTTCTTCGCTGACCCGGAACTACCGCCGCTATTCGTTCTTCGGGACGGCAAACATGCCGCATTCCTGCGATTCAAGTCCGCATATCCGATTCCCGCGCTTTCACTAGATGTTCCAGGGGAAATCGTTGATATATCTATCAATGTCGCGCCCGATCTGCGTGGTACCGGTATCGGTCGGAAAGCGATCTCCCTGGGATCCAGGTATCTGTGCCAAACCACGGGACGAACGCATATACTGGCGGAAATCAAGGTCGGGAATGAAGCATCCCGGCGTGCCTTCTTGGCTGCCGGATATCGGACAATCGACACGGTTGATAAAACACCCCCCACCAGCGGACAGCCAGAACGCATACACCGATTGCTTTACACGGCATGAATTGAAGAATCGCATCACGCACCCTGGAGACGGTTCAATAGCCAGCTTAACAAGGCTACCATTTTTCCGTGGCGCGCCGCCGCCTGCCAATCCAGCGCGCTTTGGTTCCGGTTCGATGTTTCACCTCGAACCTCCCCCAATCTGCCCAAACGGATGAGGCCACCACCTAGTGGCTATTAACATCAGTTTATCCTTGCAGGCATTTCCACAGTTGGTTTAAGCTTAAAATGTTGAAGCTTAAACCAACTCACCTTGCGCTTGGGATGCACAATATCGCACATTTCAACGTTGCGACTTTCAATCGATGCATTATAGTGCAGGACAGTGAACCGGTATCAGGATGGGCGAACGGGAAACTTTGGTCAGGCACTTGACCCGATCCCTGCTTCCGCGTTCTCTTGCAATCCGGGTTTCATCAGGCCGATGTATCATCGGCATAACCATGGGATGAGGCCCGATCAAATGGGCGATCCGCAACAGGGAGACAAACGGAATGAAAAAGGCATTACTGGCAGCGGCCTTCGGTGCTGCAATGATCGCAGCGCCCGGCATGGGCGCGGCGCAGAGCGACCCGATCAAAATCGGTTTCGTGACCACCCTGACGACACCCGCCGCGGTGATCGGCAATGATATGAAGAACGGCTTCGACCTCGCGCTGGAGCATATCGGCGGCGAAATGGCGGGCCGGAAAGTCGAAGCCATCTATGAGGACGATGGTTTCAAGCCAGAACTGGGGAAACAGGCTGCCGACAAACTGGTTACCCAGGACAAGGTCGATTTCGTCACGGGATATATCTGGAGCAACGTGCTGCTGGCATCCGCTAAGTCGGTTCTGGATACCGAAACCTTCCTGATCAGCGCAAATGCGGGTCCATCCCAACTCGCCGGCAAGGGTTGCGACAAGAACTTCTTCTCCGTCTCCTGGCAGAATGACCAGACCCCGATGGCACTGGGAGAAGCGTTGAACGCCGATGGTGTGAAATCAGTCTATATCATGGCTCCGAACTACGCTGCTGGTAAGGATATGGTTACGGGCGTGGAGCGGACCTTCAAGGGCGAAATCAAAGGCAAGGATCTGACCAAGTGGGGTGCGGATGCGCAGCTCGACTTTTCTGCCGAACTGGCAAAGGCCAAGGCATCTGGCGCAGAAGCCATTTGGGTCTTCTATCCGGGCAAGGCGGGCGGTGCGTTCATCCAGCAATATACCCAGGCTGGCCTGGCCGACAGCATGAAGCTCTACCACGTCTTCACAGTCGATTCGCTGTCCCTGCCGCGTCTTAAGGAAGCCGGTCTGACGGGCGTTCTGGGTTCGCGCGCCACGCAGCACTGGTCGCCAGACATGGACAATGAGGCCAACAAGAAGTTCGTTGGTGACTTCCTGGCCAAACACGGCTCTTACCCGTCCTTTTACGCACAGCAGGCCTACGATGCCGTGATGCTGATCAAATCCGCAGTCGAAGCGGTCGGAGGTGATCTGTCTGATAAGGATGCCGTGCGGGCCGCGCTGAAAAAGGCCGATTTCGTATCCACGCGTGGGAACTTCAAGTTCGGGGACAATCATTTCCCGATCCAGAATTTCTATCTGCGTGAGACGGTGGAGGATTCGGAAGGTCGCTGGACGACGAAGATCGTTTCGACGATCTATACCGACCATCAGGACTCCCACGCAGCCGAGTGCAAGATGTAAGACCGCTGCATTGATAAACGGGGCGGGCCATTTTTTGGTCCGCCCCGTTGTCTTAGAGACCGCGACAAGAAAACATAATCGCACAGAATAAAATACGTTCGGTTGGCAGACAATCTGATCAAAGAGTTCACGAAACCGGCGTCTGTTGACTTTGCGATTGAAGACAGGGCAACCGGCATCACGATCCGGTACAGGATGGGCATGGATACGGCGCTTCTCATCACGCAGCTGCTAAACGGGCTGCAACTCGGCATTCTGCTGTTTCTCGTTGCGGCGGGGCTGACCCTGATCTTCGGGATCATGGATTTCATCAATCTCGCGCATGGCTCCTTCTACATGATCGGGGCCTATATATGCGGCACGCTGACAGCGCTTCTCGACAATTTCCTGCTGGGCGTCCTGATCGCAATCCCACTGACATTTATTATCGGCTATGTGACGGAGCGTATCGTCGCGCGCTCCCTCTATGCACGGGACCACCTGGATCACGTGCTGGCGACGTTCGGCCTGATCCTGATCTTCGATACCCTGGTACATCTCATATGGGGCGCAGAGGGTATGGCCATACGCCTGCCTGACTGGCTGCAGGGACAGATCGATTTCACGGATTCGATCCTCATCCCCTCCTACCGCGTTTTGATTATCGGGGTTGGTCTGGCTGTCGCCGTCGCCATGTTCTACATCGTGACCCGCACCAGGATCGGCATGCTGATCCGCGCAGGTGCTTCCAACCGGACAATGGTACAGGCCCTGGGCGTCAATATCAGCGCGCTTTTCGCCGTTGTCTTCGCCTTCGGGGCAGCAATAGCGGGGATTGCGGGTATGATGATATCGCCGATAACCGAGGCCTCCATCGGGATGGGCAACGACATCATCATTCCAACTTTCGTGATCATCATCATCGGCGGCATCGGATCGATCAAGGGAGCCTTCGTCGGTGCCATGATTGTTGGCATGATCGACACGCTGGGGCGATCCTATCTTGACGATCTGATGGGGCTTTTCATGGCCTATGAAAGCGCAGAAACGGCTGCACCTGCTATTTCAGCGATGTTGATTTACATCCTTATGGCCGTGATCCTGGTGGTCCGCCCACAGGGTTTGTTTCCACCCCAGGTACGATGACGACTTCATAGTGTAAGGGACAAGCATGACGCCCTCCGACATTCTGACGCCAAAAGGCATTGTAGTGGTTCTGCTGCTGCTGCTGTTTGCCGTCGCGCCGATCCTGGCCGATATATTCGATCAGGCTTTCTATCTCAGCGTCGCAACACGCATGCTGATTCTTGTCATAGCGGCGATCAGCCTGAACCTGATCATGGGATATGGTGGCATGATCAGCCTGGGGCATGCCGCGTTCATTGGCCTTGGTGCCTATTGTGTCGGTATTCCAATCTACTACGAATACTATTCCGGATGGCTCCATTTCCCGCTCGCCATTATTGTCAGCGCATTGTTCGCTTTGGTTACAGGGGCAATCAGCCTTCGAACCAAGGGTGTCCATTTCATCATGATCACCATGGCTTTCGCCCAGATGGCCTTCTTCCTGTTCTTGTCTCTTGATGAATATGGCGGAGACGACGGATTGACCATCTGGTCCGACAGTGAATTCGGCGGCGGTTTCGATACCGACGATCCAACATCATTCTACTATCTGTGTTTCATATCGATGCTCATCGTCATGTATCTGACAAACCGGCTGGTGAATTCCCGATTTGGTCGTGTCATACGCGGAGCGAAATCAAACGAGAAACGAATGCAGGCTTTGGGTTATTCCACATATAACTATCGTCTTGTCTGCTATGTCATTTCCGGTGCGATTTGTGGATATGCCGGTGCCCTGATGGGGAACTACGCCAATTTCATCAGTCCTGATCTGATGGGCTGGACTCGATCTGGAGAGTTGATTTTTATGGTTGTTCTCGGCGGCAGTAGTGCCGTGTTCGGACCAATACTGGGCGTGCTCTCCTTCCTTACCCTTGAGGAAGCCCTGAAGGACATCATGGATCTTGTATATAATGGTTCCGGTGTCTACTGGCACTTGCCCTTTGGCGTGATCCTGCTGCTGGTCGTGCTCTTCGTACGTGGCGGAATATCTGGATTTCTCGACAGGTTGAAAAAACGATGACGGTCCTTCTGGAAATTCGCGATCTGCAAAAGAGTTTCGGCGGCGTTCATGCGACGAAGAACGTATCACTGGACGTAATCACCGGTGAGGTCCATGCCGTCATCGGTCCCAATGGGGCCGGGAAGACGACTCTGATCTCTCAGCTTTGCGGCGAGCAGTTCCCCGATTCTGGTCATATCCGATTTGGTGGGCGGGACATCACCCGCGCGTCTGGACCGGCCAGAGCGAAGATGGGAATCGCCCGCTCCTTTCAGATAACCACCGTGTTCCAGGACATGACCTTACTGGAGAATGTTGCTCTTGCCGTACAGGCTGATGTTGGACATTCCTATTACTTCTGGAGCGATGCAGCCAAAGAAGTTCAATTGAACGAATTGGCGATGGTGAATCTGAAAGCTGTCGGCCTGCATGAAAAGGCTCATGTCCTGTCGCGCGAAGTCTCCCATGGTGAGCACCGCCAGTTGGAGATTGCGATGGCCCTGGCCACCGAACCTGAACTGCTGCTGCTTGATGAGCCGATGGCGGGCATGGGTGCCGAGGAAAGCCATCAGATGATCGAAATCCTGAAGCTTTTCAAGGGCCATAAGACCATGCTGCTGGTCGAACACGACATGGATGCCGTCTTCGCGCTGGCCGACCGGATTTCCGTCCTTGTCTATGGCGAAGTCATCGCGACCGGCAGTCCGTCGGATATCAGGGACAATGAGGCCGTGAAGCGTGCCTATCTGGGTGAGGAGGCCGTTTAAGCCTATGTTGAGCGTATCTGGCCTGCAGACATTCTATGGCAACAGCCAAGCGCTGTTCGGCATGTCCCTTGAGGTTGCCGCTGGTGAAGTCGCGACTCTGATGGGCCGAAACGGCATGGGAAAGACAACGACCGTCCATTCCATCACCGGCATTGTCCCTGCCCGCGCGGGTGAAGTCATCTTCGAAGGGCAGGTGATCGGCGGCCTCCCGTCCTTTTCCGTCGCACGGCGTGGAATCGGCCTGGTGCCGGAAGGGCGGCAGATATTCCCGAACCTGTCCGCACACGAGAACCTGGTTGCGACTGCGGCCAACTGGGGCGGTCGGGCGGAACCCTGGACAGCGGATCGGATCTATGACCTCTTCCCCGGTTTGGCGGCACGGCGGGGCAGCATGGGAAACCTGCTGTCTGGCGGTGAGCAACAGATGCTCGCCATCGGTCGGGCATTGATGACCAATCCCAAACTGCTGATTCTCGATGAGGCCACCGAAGGCCTGGCCCCGCTGATCCGCGAGGAAATCTGGCGCAGCCTGGAAGCCCTGAAACGTGAAGGCCTGTCGATCCTGATCATCGACAAGAATGTGAAGGATCTGGCCCGCATCGCGGATCGCCATCACATCGTCGAAAAGGGCAAGGTCGTCTGGACCGGTGACAGCCAGGCCCTGCTTGCCAATGAAGACCTGATGCATCGCTATCTTGGCGTTTGAGAGTATAGGCGGAGCAATCCCGCTTTCCCGGCACCAGGAGTATCGACTTACCGGCTCTCAATCAGTGCCGCCACCATGGCCATATCCTCGGCCAGAACGATGGCACCGGCGGCTCGCAACTCGGCGGGGCCGGTATCCCGGGTAAAGCCGATCACGTGCATACCAGCGGCCACCGCTGCGGCGACACCGGTCGCACTGTCCTCAATCACCGTGACCCGGTCGGCGGGCCAACCCATGGTCGCCGCCGCATGTAGGAAGAGGTCCGGATGCGGCTTCGGGCGGGCCACCATATCGGCGGAAAAAACCTGAGCCGCGAACCGGTCCCATAATCCTGCGCGGCCCAGGGTAATCTGCATCTTCGCGACCGAAGCCTGGCTGGCGACACAATATCCTCGGCCCTGCGCGATCAACCCGTCCACCACATCCGAAACACCGGGTATCGCTTCGGCCTCATTTGAAAGCGCTGCAAACTGACGGGCGAAAAACCGATCCAGCCAATCCGGTGGCAGAGTCAGTCCGAATTCGGATTCCAGGCGGGGCGGCAGGGATTTGATCCGGCCCCCCTTGAACAGCGCAACAGATTCCTCGGTCGTCAGCGGATATCCGGCTTGGCTGATCTCCTCCGCCAGAACCCGGTTGGATATCCATTCGGTATCGACCAGAACGCCATCGCAATCGAATATGATCACAGGATTTTCCGAAAGGCATTGGTGATCGGATAGCGCCGGTCCCGACCGAAGGCGCGAGCGGTGATCTTGACCCCCGGCGGGGCCTGTCTGCGCTTGTATTCAGCAATATCCAGCATGCGCCAGACCCGCTGTACCAGTTCCGGCGCATGGCCGCGCGCGGCGATGGCCGGGACCGACATTTCCTTTTCGATCAGGCAGTGAAGAATATCATCCAGCCGGTCATAGGGGGGGAGCGTATCTGCATCTTTCTGATCCGGCTTCAGTTCCGCAGAGGGTGGCTTGGTAATGATCCGGATCGGCATGACCGGCCCCACCGGCCCCTTCAGCAAAGGATCGTCATTCGAAGCAAGCCCCCGGTTGCGCCATTCGCACAGTTTGAAAACATCGGTCTTGTAGATATCCTTCAGAACCGAATAGCCACCACACATATCGCCATAGAGCGTCGCATAGCCTGTCGACATTTCCGACTTGTTGCCGGTCGTCAGAACCATCGCGCCCATCTTGTTTGAAATCGCCATCAGCGTGACGCCCCGCACACGAGACTGGATATTTTCCTCCGTCACGCCGCTCTCGCCATTGCCGAAAATCGGGCGCAGCATGTCGGAGAATGCCGCCATGGCCGGGCCGATCCCGATCTCGTCCAGCCGCACCCCCAGCAGAGCACAGGCCTCCGCCGCATCCTCCAGGCTCTCGGCACTGGTATAGGGGGACGGCATCATCACACAATGGACCGAGGCCGCACCCAGCGCATCCACAGCGACCGCAGCCGACAGTGCGCTGTCGATCCCCCCGGACATGCCCAGCACAACGCCGGGAAATCCGTTCTTGCGCACATAATCCCTGAGGCCCAGCACCATCGCACGATAGATCGATTCCAGCCGATCCGGCGGTGCGACCCGGTCGCCGGGCAGGCAGTGCCAGCCCTTTTCACCGCGTTCGAAGACCGCGATGGCAATGGCGCTGTCATAGGCGGGCATCTGGATCGCCAGACTGTTATCCGGATTAACCACGAAGGAGCGCCCGTCATAGACAAGTTCGTCCTGCCCACCGACCTGATTCAGATAGGCGAAGGGTAGACCGCTTTCCATCACCCGCTCCAGTGCAAGGGTCAGGCGAACATCCTCCTTGCCATCCTCATAGGGGCTGCCATTGGGAACCAGCAGGATTTCCGCGCCTGATTCCTCAAGACACTCGACAACGTCAGGGGTCCAGACATCCTCGCAGATCGGAACCCCGATCCGCACACCCTTCACGCTGACCGGTCCCGGCATCGGACCAGCCTGAAAGACGCGCTTCTCATCGAAGACGCCATAATTGGGCAGATCGTATTTGAACCGGGCGGTTTCTATCCGCCCGCCCGAAAGCAGCAACACCGCATTATAGGGCTTGCTCGTCCCGTCCCCACCCGCACCAACTCCCTGGCCTCGCCAGGGTGTCGGCAACAGCACCGCCGGACCACCATCCGCCGTTTCTGCAGCAAGTGCCGCCGCCGCCTCTTCCAGCTTATCCAGAAAGAATGGTTTCAGCACCAGATCTTCCGGTTGGTAGCCCGACAGGAAAAGCTCCGGCAGCAACAGCAGGTCCGCCCCTGCCGCCGCCGCATAGGCCCGCGCCTCACGGGCCAGATCGGCATTGCCCGCAATATCGCCCACGGTCGGATTTAACTGGGCCAGGGCAACGGTAAGGCGATCAGTCATGAAAACAGGTTCCTTGAGCAGGGATACGGGGTGAAATGGGTCTGTACGGGGGACTATCTTGCTCGCACCGCTTGAAATCAAGCCTCTGCAAGGCGATACCTAGAAGAACGCCGATCCGGAAGGAACCAATCGATGACCGAGGACAGCAGCCACCCCCAGCACGGACATTCTCCCGGTGCGGAAAAACTGGGTGAATTCGCCCGAACGGTCAGCCAACTGCTAGCCGACCGTCTGGCGGCACAGGCAGCCCGTGGGGATGGAAAGCTGAATGCGCGCGACATCCAGGCCGTAATGAACTCCTATTCCTTCGAACGGGATTCAGTCCTTCAAGGGCTCTGCGAGTCGACCTGGAACGGGTTGCAGCAGCACTTTGAAGAGGCCTTCTACGCGCAGATGCGCAAATTTCCACTGGAGCGCCTGATCGTCGCCCGCTTCGTCCATCTTCTGCCCGACCGTGACAAGGCGCCGGTTCCCGGACGCACCCTGTCCCGCCGGATCATCCCCGCTTTCATTCAGGCCCTGCACCAGATGGTCGGCCCGGAACTGTTCGAGGATTATGAAAACCGCGCCCGCGACATGATCGATTCCCTGCGTGCGAAGGAAGGAACGGCGCTGGACTGGGACAGTCTGCATGAACGACCGATGGCGAAGATTCTAGTTTACGACATCCTGATCTTCATCACCCGCTATTTCACCGATGTCCCGAAGCGGCGGGCCTGGATGGTCAGCTTCTTTGATCGCACCATGCCGGCTCCCAAGACCGATGCGGAAAAGGCCTGGAGTTTCGGTGACATGGAGTTTCACAAGGTCATGTCCGCCCTCTACAAGGAACTGGCCGAAACCCTGTTCAACGAAGAGGGGCGCAAACGCCTGGAACAGCGCTATGACGCCAACAGTCTGTCACAACTCGAACAGATGCTTGTCGGTCTGGCTCAGGACCAGAAGCGTGTTCTACACGCGGGATAGGTTTGACCTCTACGGCGCGACGAATGCCCGGAACATTGCCTCTACCGGCTCCCGGTTCATGTCCCGCGCGATGATGACAAGGCGAGAAGACGGCACTTCTCCCTCCGACCAGGAGGAAAGCATCGCAGGCGGATGAAAGACATGCTGGACGCCGTGGACGGCAACCGGTCCCTCAGCCTCCGTAACATGCAGAATACCCTTCATCCGCAGCAGGTTCGCACCATGGGTCGCGATCAGCGCCTCAATCCACTCCACGAATGAATCCCAGGGGATCGGCGCATCATGCCGGATGACGAAGGACCGGATGCGATCATCATGGCGATTGCGATCATGTGCATGCCCATGTTCATGATGCCCGTGATCATGATGCTCATGCCCGGACTCCTCATAGGCTTCCGCCGCCAGCCAGCGGGCGACATCGGGGTGCTTGCTTTCCGGGTCATAGAGGCCACTGCCGAACAGGTCCGACGGAGCAACATCGCCATGCCGGACCAACAGGATCGGGGCTGCGGGATTGATCCTGCGCAGACGCGCCTGCAATGCCGAACTCTCAACCGCCAGATCGGTCTTGGTCAGCAGAATGCGGTCGGCGACGGCAGCCTGTTTCATCGCTTCGGGCTGCATGTCCAGGGTCGATGATCCCACCATCGCATCCACCGTCGCGATCACCCCGTCCAGACGATAGCGGGCCGACAGGACCGGATCCGTCATCAATGTATGCAGGATCGGCGCAGGATCGGCCAGACCCGTTGTTTCGATCACAAGGCGGTTGAATTTGGGGATATCACCGTTCCAGCGTCGTTTGATCAATCCGCGCAAGGTTTCGATCAGATCACCCCGGATGGTGCAGCAGAGACACCCGGAATCCATCACAACCAGATCCTCGCTGGCGCTTTCCACCAGCAGATTATCGATCCCGACTTCACCGAATTCGTTGATGACGACAGCAGTATCCCCCATTTCTGGATGACGTAACAGCCGGTTCAGCAGGGTCGTCTTGCCCGAGCCCAGAAAACCCGTCAGAACACTGACCGGCAGGCGATCTTCCACCACACTGGTTGCCTCTTGCTGCGTTTCATCCGACATCATCACTGCTCCCGAAAACCGTGCTGGAAAGGCTGGTTGCTCTCCGTGTAGGGTTTAAGCTGTCCCATTTCAATCGAAAGCCTCACCAATGACCGATCTGATCCGCCTGACCGCTTGCGCCGCCGTGGACCTGCTGAAATCCGGTGAGGTCACGCCGCTGGAAATGCTGGGGGCCGCCTATGACCGGATCGAGGCCGTGGATGGCGCGGTCAACGCCACCCCGATCCTCTGCCGGGAACGGGCCGAGGCGCAGGCCAGACAGGCATCCCGCGACTCCCTGCTGGCCGGACTACCGGTCGGAATCAAGGATCTGAGCGAGGTTGAGGGCGTGCGCTGTACCTATGGCTCACCGATCTTCAAGGAGTATATCCCCGATTTCTCCGACATCCCGGTCCAACATCTGGAACAACGTGGCGCTGTCGTGATCGGGAAGACAAATACGCCGGAATTCGGCGCGGGGGCGAATACCTTCAACGCGGTCTTCGGCATCACCCGCAATCCCTGGGACACCTCCAAGAGCTGCGCCGGGTCTTCCGGTGGTTCGGCGGTGGCGCTGGCGACCGGCCAGTGCTGGCTTGCCAGTGGCTCCGACCTCGGCGGCAGCCTGCGCACGCCTGCCAGCTTCTGTGGCGTAGTGGGCCTGCGCCCCAGTCCAGGTCGGGTCGCGCGGCTCAATCCCGGCGATCCTTTCGGGACGATGAGCGTCGAGGGACCGATGGGACGAACCGTGGAGGATACCGCCCTGATGCTGGACGCGATGGCGGGTCGCGATACCCGCGACCCGATCAGCCAGCCCGCCCCGCCCACCGGTTTCCGGCAAACCTGCCAAACCGGCGCGCCGCCCCGGCGGATTGCGTGGAGTCTTGATCTCGGCGGCATCATTCCGGTTGATTCCAACGTCGCGGAGGTCTTTGAACAAGCTGTCCGACGCTTCACCGATATGGGCGTGGAGATGGTCGAGACCTGCCCCGATTTCAGCCATGCCATAGAGGCCTTCAAGATTCTGCGCGGTCTCGGTTTCGTCAACGGGCAGCGGGAGAATTACGAGAAGCATCGCGCGCTGCTGAAAGAGGATGTGATCTGGAACTACGAATATGGTCTGAGCCTGACCGCCGCCGACATTGCCCAGGCCCAACGCTGGCGCGGTGCGATCCAGGGGGAGGCGGTGTCGCTGCTCACACGGCAGGGCTTCGATGCCTTCCTATGCCCCACTGCCATCGTCCCGCCCTACCCCGCCGAACAGCTTTGGGTCGATGAGGTGAACGGTCAGCGCTTCGACAATTACATCCACTGGCTTGCCCTAGTCTCCACCCTCACACTGACCGGCCTGCCCGCCGTATCGCTGCCCGCTGGCATGACTAGTAATGGCCTGCCGGTCGGTGTCCAACTGGTCGGCGCACCGCTTGAAGAAGGCCGACTGCTCGCCCATGCCCGCCATTTTGAAGAAGCAACCGGCCTTGCCGCCCTTCTGCCGATCAATCCGAAAGGGTCCGTTTCCTGACTTGCCGCACTGCGGTGCAGCGGATACGGTTGCGGTGCAATATTATCCTTCACCCGCGTAACCATTGCGCCGTGGAGGAAACCGACCAGGAGCGCGTGTCATGGACAGTCCTCGCCTGCATACGGATCTCAACGGATTCTTCATCGAGGATCTGCATGTCGGCATGACCGCGATCTTCGCCAAGACGATCACCGAAGCAGATATTGTGCTGTTTTCCGGCGTGACCGGCGACATGAACCCCGTGCATGTGAACGAGGAATTCGCCGCCGACACGATCTTCAAGGGCCGCATCGCCCATGGCATGCTGACCGCCAGCCTGATCTCCACCGTGCTTGGCATGAAGATGCCCGGCCCCGGCTGCATCTATCTGAGCCAGGATCTGAAATTCCTCGCCCCGGTGCGCGCCGGCGACACGGTGACGGCCAAGGCGGTGATCCTGGATATCATTCCGGAGAAAAAGCGCATCATCTGCAAAACCACCGCCTCGGTCGGCGACAAGCTGGTCTGCGATGGCGAGGCCAAGATGATGGTCCGCAGCCGCGTCGAAGAGGAAGAGAAAGCGAGCCGGGCCTAGGACCCGGCGTTACCGGGCGCCGATTTCGGGCAGAACAAAGTCGACCAGCACTTTCACTGGCAGCTTCCAGGCATCTGGCTTGTTGTAGTTGCCAGCATAGATCACCGCGACCATCTGATTGTTCGGATTCATCATAAGGCGTTGGCCACCATTGCCGAACCCAGCGTACCAGTAGGGCGGTGCCCCCTCGCCCGCAAGCCACCAGAAATAGCCGTATCGCAGCCCGTCTGGAATATTGATCCTTGGCGTGATCGACTCTTCAACCCACTCCGCTGATACAATCTGTTTCCCCTGCCACATGCCGTGATTCATCATCACCTGGCCAATCTTTGCCAGATCGTGCGTTGTCATCCGCAATCCGGAAGAACCTGCAACGGTGCCGTCTCGCCCCTTCACCCATTCATAGTTTTCAATCCCCAACGGATCGAACAGCTTCTGCCTCGCGAAAACCTCCAAAGGCATTCCGGTGCCACGGCTGATCAACGTGCCAATGAGTGTGGTTGCGCCCCCGCTATAGGTCCAATGAGTACCGGGTTCGTTGATGATCCGCTGCTCCAAGGCATAGCGATTGCGATCCTCGGAATACTCCATCGCGATTTCGCTGTTGCGGGTACTGTTATAGGGAGCACTCTCGTCCCACTCTACGCCCATGGTCATGGACAATGCATGTCGAACCAGAATTTTGCGGCGCTTGGGCATATCTGGAAGGTCGGTGTATTCAGGGAACTGATCGACCAGCGGCGCATCCAAGTCTGGCACCATCCCCTCCGACAGGGCGATGCCATAGAGCAAGCCGGTGATGCTTTTAGTGACGCTTCTCAGATCATGCAGTCGGGTCGCATTATGGTCGATCACCCCTATGTCCAGACCCCAGCGCTGATCCAGTCCGGGAAAATACGTTTCCACGAGGATTTCACCCTTGTGCAAGATGAAAACGCTGTGCAGCCCCTTCAACTCCTCAGCCTCAAAGGCCTCCGTCAGCCTCTTCTCGAGCATCCTCTCCTCCGCGTACAGCGTCGATGAGGCGATGAACGCCACGGCCACGACCAGAACCCCGCCCAACCGGATCATGCTTCCCGCCTTATGCCGTAAAATTCAATGAAAAATCACCGCCACTGCGATGTTAGGTTTTCTCTGCACTGCGCACCGACTATCTTGGCATTATAATATGTCTGGTTGGAATGGTGCTGTATGCGAATTTTTAAAGACCCGAAAGATTATCCCAAGGAACGCTTCGGAGCCGTTGTCGCATTGGGGAATTTCGACGGGGTGCATCGCGGACATCAGGCGGTGATCGGTCAGGCCGGGGAAATCGCCGAAACAAAGGGTTGCGACCTTGCCGTGATGACCTTCGAGCCGCATCCGCGCGCCTATTTCCGTCCGGACGACCCGGCCTTCCGCCTGACGCCGCTCTCGACCAAAGCGCATCTGTTGCAGGCGATGGGGATCGACTCACTGATCTGCCTGACCTTCGATGCCGCCATGGCCGGGCTGACCGCACAGGAGTTCATCGACCGTATTCTGGTTGAGGCAGTCGGTACCGGCACATTGGTTGTCGGCTATGATTTCAAATTCGGCAAGGGGCGCGGCGGCGATATTGAAACGCTTCGCGCCGATCCGCGCTTCGAGACGGTGGTTATCGACCCGGCTGCCGCCGCGACCGGTGAGGTCTATTCCTCAACCCGCATCCGTGACTATCTGACCGGCGGCGAACCGGGTCAGGCGGCGGCACTGCTGGGCCACCCTTTCGAAATTGAGGGAGAAGTGCTGCACGGAGCCGAGATCGGGCGGAGCATCGGCTTTCCCACGGCAAATCTGGACATGGGCGACTATATCCGCCCCGCCTATGGTGTCTATGCCGTCCGGGTCGGGGTTGAAACCGGTCGCACAGGAGAAATGCTCTGGTGCGACGGTATTGCCAATCTGGGGAAGCGACCGACCGTGGATGGTCTGACCGAGAAATTCGAAGTGCATATCTTCGACTTCGACCGCGACCTCTATGGCACCCAGATTCGCGTGGCGCTGATCGAATTCATTCGTGGCGAGCGGAAATTCGATGGTCTGGATGCTCTGAAGGCGCAGATCGCAAAGGATTGCCACGCAGCCAAGGTGATCCTGGACACCCGTGCGGCGGGGGCCTGATCCCGCTATTCCGCAGGGGCCATGGTGGCGTGGTCCAGATTCCGTGCCTTAACCCGGTTCCTCACCATCCGGTCATGCAGGTGGGTGATCATCCGACTGCCGGTCTTCTCAAAGGCGAAGGGCAGGACCGCATGAACCAGACAGCACAACCCGGCCAGCAGCAGCGGCCCGGCAAAGCCCAGTGCCGTTCCCATATGCTCACCATAGCTCTCCCCGACCGTGGCCGGATGTTGGGTGAAGGCTTTGTGGATCATTGGTCTCTCCCTAAATGACTTTCCCGAATGCAGTGCAACAAGAATGCCGGAAATCTTGGAGAAAGAGGTTTCAAATTTTGCAGTTTTCAACAGAAATTTTCAAATTCCATGCTAATATTCCAAAGGATAGCGAATATTCATTCCAAGGAACACACTGATGGACGCGATTGATCGTCGTATTCTGGCCTGTTTGCAGGAAGATGCATCCCTTGCCACGGCGGATCTGGCGGAACGGGTGGGTCTGTCTCCCACACCCTGCTGGCGCCGGGTTCGGCAGTTGGAGGCGGCGGGCTATATCCGCAAGCGCGTCGCGTTGCTGGATCGTGATCGATTGGGGGTCGGGACCACGGTATTCGTATCGATCCGCACCCGCACCCATGCGGCGGACTGGTTGGAAAAATTCGCCCGAACCGTCGAGGCGATGCCGGAGGTTGTCGAATTCCATCGCATGAGCGGCGATGTCGATTACCTGATGAAGGTAGTCGTACCGGACATCCCTGCCTATGATGCTTTCTACAGGCGGCTGATATCACGCATCGACCTGTCGGATGTCTCGTCGAGCTTTGCGATGGAGGAAATCAAGGCGACGACGGTTCTGCCGCTCGACTATTTGAAACAATCCTGATGGCACTATGTCTGTATCCAGACGCAGGGACCAACACAGGGAAACAGGGAGACGCAAAATGGGTGCGATGATCAACTACACATGTCCCGATGGCAGCACGACCGACGGATATCTGGCTGATGCGGACGATCCAAAGGCGGCCGTGGTGGTATTGCAGGAATGGTGGGGCCTGAACGACCAGATCAAGGGCGTGGTCGACCGCTTTGCAAAGGCTGGCTATACAGCGCTGGCGCCAGATCTGTACGAAGGGCGCGTCACCAAGGATGCCGACGAGGCCAGCCATATGATGACGGGCCTAGATTTCATCGGCGCCTCTCAACAGGATGTTCGCGGTGCGCTGCAATATCTGAAACAGGCGACCGGGCAGAAAACCACCGTGCTCGGCTTCTGCATGGGCGGCGCGCTGACAATCATTGCCGGGGCGAAACTACCGGAATGCGATGCCTGCGTCTGCTACTACGGAATTCCACCCAAGGAGGCCGCCGACCCGGCAACCATCCCGGTTCCCTTCCTCGGCCATTTCGCCACTCAGGACGACTGGTGCACCCCGGAAGCCGTGGCACAGTTGAAGTCCGACATGAAGAAGGCCCGAGGCCCCGTCGAAATCCATGAATACGAAGGCGAACACGGATTCTTCAACGAGACTCGGGACGTCTATAATCAGGAAGCGGCGGATCTGAGTTGGACCCGCACGCTGGAATTCCTGAGCCGGGTTTCGTAGAGCCGATCAGGCTTCTACAATAACGTCGAACCCGCCATAGATCAGACGCTTGCCGTCGAAGGGCATGGGATTGGCCGCCATGTCCAGGCGGGGATCGGACATGGTCTTTGCCATGCCCGCATCCCGAACTTCTTTCGACGGCCAGACGATCCAGGAGAAGACGACTGTCTCATCCGGCTTGCATTGCACCGCCTTGGGGAAGGATGTGACCACCCCGTCCGGCACATCCGCGCCCCAGGTCTCGATGACCTGCAAAGCCCCGTTCTCGCGAAAAACCCCTGCAGCAAGCTGGGCATGATCCTGAAATTTCTGTTTGTTCGCTGTCGGAACAGCGGCAACGAATCCATCTACGAACTGCATTGGGGTTCCTCCTTTACTAAAGTTCAGCCGTGCCCGTCCTGGGCCGGTTCGTGGCCGCGCAACACGCGGTATGTCAATATCGCCAGTCCTGCCAGAGCCACCGAGGCCAGAATTGCAGTAATGTGCAGGGCGTCCATAAAGGCCATTCGGGCAGCCGCCAGCATCGCATCCCCCATGTCTGATGACATGCCGCCTGCGACCTCCACCGCACCGGCCAGGGTCGAGCGCGCCGCCGCGATAAGAGTGGGCGGTGCGTCGCCCATCGGCACATCGACCATGCTGGTGCGATAGATCACCGTGAACAGACTGCCGATGGAGGCGATGCCGAGCGCTCCGCCCAGTTCCGATCCGGTCTCGGACAGGGCCGATGCGACGCCTGCTTTCTCGACTGGTGCCGACCCCACGATGAAACCGGTAGTCAGCGCCACAACCGGTGTAAAACCGACCGCCTGGATGACACCGGACAGGACGACAAGTTCCAGACTGTCGGCGACGGCAAGCAGCAGGAAGCCTAAAGCGGAAATCAGCAATCCCGCTGTCATCACCGGAACCGCGGAAAACCGTGCCACGAGTCTGGAGGTGAAGGGAGAAGCAAGCGTGAAGGCAACCGCCCCCGGCAGCGACCACAGCCCCGCCTCCAGTGGTGACAGACCCGCGACGAGTTGCAGATACTGCGCAAAAAGCACGAAAGCACCGAACAGGAAGAACAGCGCAAAGGTATTAATGCCGAGTGAGACTGAAAACACCTTTGATGCAAACAGCCGTACATCAATCAGTGGATCAGCCAACCCCGCCTGACGGCGCAGAAAGACCACCCCCAGGATAAGGCCGATACCGATGGCTAGGCCCACCACCGACCCCATGCCGAACTCGGCCCAGGTCTTAACGCCATAGATCATGCTCAACACAGCGACGAGTGACAGCATCGCGCTTGGGAAATCGACACCGGTCGCATCCGGATTGCGATGTTCCGGCAGCAGCTTCGGCCCCAGGATCAGCAGCAGGGCCATGACCGGCACGGCAATCAGGAAGACCGAGCCCCACCAGAAGAATTCGATCAGCACGCCGCCAGCGACCGGCCCGACAACGGCCCCGAAGGAAAAGCTCATCACCCACATGCTGATCGCGAAGGTCCGGTCCTGCGAATGCCGGAACATGCTGGTGATCAGCGACAGGGTGGAGGGGGCAAGCGTTGCCCCGGAAATGCCGAGCAACGCGCGGGCCAGGATCAACTGCTCCGCCGTCTGGGCAAAGGCGGCAAAGATCGACGTCACGCCGAAGGCCGCCGCGCCGATCAGCAGAATGCGCCGCCGACCCAACCGGTCCCCCAGCGCCCCCATGGTCATCAGGAAGCCAGCCACCATGAACCCGTAGATATCGATGATCCACAGCATCTGTCCGGCAGTCGGTTTCAGATCCCGCGCAAGTTGCGGCAAAGCCAGGTTCAGGACGGTCAGGTCCATCGAATACAGCATGCAGGGCAGTGCGATCACACCAAGCCCGATCCATTCCCGACGCCCGGCGCGCGCAGGCGTGACCGCCCCGTTCAAAACGGCATCCATCGTCATCTCTCATAAACTCCGCTTCACACTGTCCGGGCCAGTTGCTCCAACTGGTCGGCGCATTTGCCCCACCCCTCATGGAAACCCATTGCCTCATGCGCGGCGCGGTCCTCTGCGGTCCAGTGCCGGGCGCGGGCGGTATAAAGCGTCTTTCCACCCTCCGCATCCTCAAAGGTGATGATCGCGGTCATGAACGGCTTCTCCGATGGGACCCAGGCCCGGATAAAGGCATCAGTGACGACCAGACGCTCGTCAGGCACAACCTCAAGATAAACGCCGAGATTCGGGAACTCTTCCCCTTCCGGGTTGCGCATCACGATTCTGTTCGAACCACCCGGTCGCACGTCTACCGCCACATCCGCCACGGTCCAGGGCTGTGGTACAAACCATTGCCTCAAGAGCGCTGGCTCCGTCCAGCATCGGTAAACCGCCGCCCTGGGCGCGTCTATGACGCGCGACAGAGTGAGTTCATGGTCACTTCTATCATCCAACTGTGTCATTTCCATCTCCATCCCTTAACGGTACGGTCGCTCTATTGGCAGCCTTCCGCAGATTTCGCTGCTTCCAGGATCTGTTCCGGCGTCAGTGTCTTCTGGGTGGTTGCCAGCGACCAGTGATGTCCGAAGGGATCAGCGACAACTCCGTATCGGTCACCCCAGAACATATCCGCAACTGGCATCACCTCCGTCGCTCCGGCTTTCAGGGCACGGGCGAACCAGGCATCGACATCGTCAACCGTCAGATGGATGGTGACCGGCGTTCCATTCAGGCTGGTTGGCGCGGCATTGCCCATTTCCGGAAACTCATCCACCACCATGACCGTTGATCCATTGATCGTGACACAGCCATGCATCAACCGACCGTCCGGGGCTGGCAGGCGCATCATCTCAATCGCCCCAAAGGCCTTCTGATAGAAATCGATGGCAGCCCCGGCACCGGCACAGACCAGATGCGGCGTCACCGAATGAACCGGGCTTGCAGCCGTGAAATCCAGGGCTTCCGCGACCTTGTCAAAATCCGACATAAAGAAGGGTGTATTCTTCATCGGATCAAAGGGGACGGAGACATGTTCATGGACAATGCGCCATTGCCCCTCGATGCGGCGGTAGCAGGCGCTCACCCGCATCCAGGTCATGCCACAGGGATGATCCGCCGGTTCCGGAACGAACCGATGGAAGCCATGCATGAAGGCCAGATCTCCATCGATATCGATTTGAAGATCGCGATGTTCCGATCGCAGAACCTCCGGAAAAAAGGGAAGGCACTGACGCCACAGCGCCGCGATGGCTTCTGCCCCGACCGTCCGATAGGGGGGAATTGCATCGAATAGGATCGTATCGGGCGTATAGGCCCGGACGATGGCATCAGGATCCTTAGCCTCGATGGCGCGGGACCAGTCCGCGATCAGAGCACGGATCGCCGCCTCATCCTGCTTTTTCCGGTCGGTGGTCATGGCATTCCTCCTTGGTTTTCTGTTTTCTGAAACAACAGTTCGATGTAGCGACGCAGGTGATCGGCGCTTGCCGCCGCGATATCCGGCCCACCCCGCCCCTTGGCCAGGATGAAAGCCCCTTGCAGCACTGCCTGGGTATGGAGAGCGAGGCTCTCCGCCGTCCAGCCACAGTCGGACATCCCGCGCTGGGCCATGGCTTCCGCAATATCCCGCTCCAGCGTGGCGGCATGACCGCTGATGCAGCGCTCGCAAGCCTTCCGGATCGCCGGTGCGGACTCATAGGCTTCCTGCAGCATCGTGCCGACGAAGCAGGTAAATTCCGCCACCGGCCCCTGCAGGATCTGCTTCCGGAAATCGATATAGGCAAGCACCCGGTCCAGCGGATCAGCGTGATCGTGATAGGGAGCCGCCGCGAAGAAGGCGCTGGTCATCTCCTCCCAATATTCCGCTGCCGCGACCGCAAACTCTTCCTTGCTGCCAAAATGATGAAAGAACGCCCCTTTGGTCACACCTGCCGCCTGACAGAGATCCTGCACCGACGTGGCGGCATACCCTTTGATGCGCACAAGCGATAGGCCGGCTTCGAGAAGCCTGCCGCGCGCGTCCTGTGGGGATGGTCCAAGCGACATGATCGTTCCTTTCACAAACTACATACCAACCGGTCGGTATGTAGTCAATATCAATAGTTGAACGTTTCCTGTTTTCCTTTCCCCAGGCATTGCGAAAGCGGCCAGAGTGAGTAATCTCTTCCATCATGTCAGCCACCTATGAACTCCTTCGCGGCACCGCGCCCCTTCTCGTCAGCATCCCGCATGCGGGGACCGACATTCCTGCGGATATCGCCGAACGTCTGACCGCCCCCGCGCGGCGTGTGCCGGATACGGACTGGTATGTGGATCGGCTCTACGATTTCGCACAGGGACTGGGCGCTTCCGTCCTGATTGCCAATTGCTCGCGCTATGTCGTTGACCTCAACCGCCCCCCCGATGACGAAAGCCTGTATCCGGGGCAGACGACCACGGGCCTTGTCCCGGTCGACACCTTCGACGGCCAGCCGATCTATACCGACGACATAGACCCCGATTTTTCGGAAGTCATGGGACGGATAGAGGGGTATTGGAAGCCATATCACACGGCGCTGGGCGACGAGTTGAACCGGATCAGATCACAGCATGGCCATGCCGTGCTCTGGGATGCACATTCCATCGCATCCGAGGTGCCGCGCCTGTTTGATGGCAGGTTGCCCGACTTCAATCTGGGGACAAATGTCGGCAGGAGTTGCGATCCGTCACTGGCGGTTGCCGTCTTCGACAGGGCGCAGGCCGCATCGGGCTATACAAGTGTCCTGAACGGACGCTTCAAGGGCGGCTTCATAACCCGCAACTATGGCAATCCGGGACGGGGCATCCATGCGCTGCAACTGGAACTCAGCCAGATCACCTATATGGACGAGGCCGATCCCTGGCCGTATCGCATTGACCGGGCCAATGCGGTGAAACCGCATCTGAAAGCCTTCCTGGAAACCTGCCTCGCCTGGAAACCCTGATCCGAGTTTTCGTCAGACGGGATGGTCCGCACAGTCTTCCGCGCGGTCCAGTTCTACCCCCGACTGAATCAGCATCGGAGCGGTCGCATCAGGATTTGGTGTCTGGGCGATACGCGAGGCATCGGCTTCCCACTGTCCGAGCAACCCGACACCCGCTGCGACCAGAAAAACAGCAGACAGAACCAATCGGGACCGACGCCGTATATCGGCAATCGCGAACCGCTCCTGAGTATCGACTGACATGATCCCTGCACTCCCCTGAAAGGTGATTCGATCAATAGAACGAACCGGTCTGATACGATCTACATCTGACAATCCAATCTTGACAAAAAAGTGGCGCTTGCGGGGCAAATCACGGACATCCCGATCATTGCTGTGACGGCTGCATGACAGTGCGGGGTGAACCTGGCCCTTATGCTTGCCCTTACGCCCCTAGCTATGGCAATACCGCATCGGTTCCTGGTATCGCGGCAGCCCCGCAATGCCGCAATGGGAGAAGTACATGACCGCGCGTGTCAGAAAAGCCGTGTTCCCGGTTGCCGGTCTCGGCACCCGATTCCTTCCGGCAACCAAGGCGATGGCAAAGGAGATGCTGACCGTCGTCGATAAACCGTTGATCCAGTACGCCGTTGAGGAAGCCATGGCGGCGGGGATCGAGGAATTCATCCTGGTCACCGGTCGCGGAAAGCAGGCAATCGAGGATCATTTCGATCTGGCCTATGAATTGAATGCCACGCTAACGTCGCGCGGCAAGACAAAGGAACTGGCGGAGGTTTCGGATTTCCTGCCCCCCGCCGGGGCCATCAAGTATATCCGTCAGACCCAGGCGCTGGGGCTGGGGCATGCGATCTGGTGCGCGCGCGACCTGATCGGGGATGAGCCTTTCGCCATCCTGTCCCCGGATGATCTTGTTCTCGGTACGACCCCCTGCATGAAGCAACTGGTCGAAGCCTATTCGGAAACCGGCGGCAGCGTCGTCGCCGTGATGGATGTTCCCCGCGACCAGACCAACCGATATGGCATTCTGGACACGCCAAACCCGCAGGACCGTCTGGCCGAAATCCGGGGGCTAGTCGAAAAGCCGAAACCAGAGGAAGCCCCCTCCACCCTGTCAATCATCGGGCGCTACATCCTTGACGGTTCGGTCTTTGCCCATCTTGCGCGACACGAAATCGGTGCGGGTGGAGAAATCCAGTTGACCGATGCGATGACGAAACTGATCGGAACCCAACCCTTCTTCGGCCTTCGCTTTGAGGGGGAACGTTTCGATTGCGGCACAAAGGACGGATGGCTGGCCGCCAATATCGCGTTCAGCCTGGCACGCCCGGACATGGCTGACGCGACGCGGGCAACCCTGAAACGGTTTACGGAATAGCTCTGAAGCGGCGGTCTTTGAGAAAGGCAAGAAGATGCGAATTGCTGTAATCGGGACCGGCTATGTCGGATTGGTGTCCGGTGCATGTTTTGCCGATTTCGGCCATACCGTGATCTGCGTTGATATCGATCCAAAAAAGGTTGAGAAACTTGAAGCGGGGATCATCCCGATCTATGAGCCCGGCCTTGACGATATGGTCCGGCGCAATGTTGCGGCGGGGCGGTTGTCCTTTACGACCGAGATCACCAATGCCGTTCCGGGGGCCGATGCCGCCTTCATCGCGGTCGGCACCCCGCCCCGACCGGAAGACGGGCATGCAGACCTGCGCTATGTTCATGCCGCCGCCGAGGCAATCGCCGCATCAATTACCAACTATACCGTGATCGTCGACAAATCGACCGTTCCAGTCGGAACCGCCGGACAGGTTGCCGCAATCATCGGGCGAACCCGCGACGCCCGGGAATTCGATGTCGCGTCCAATCCCGAATTCCTGCGCGAAGGTGCGGCAATCGATGATTTTGTGAATCCGGACAGAATTGTGATCGGCACAGGCTCCAGCCGTGCCAGGGGGGTCCTGGAGGATGTCTATCGCCCCCTGAGGGATCGCGGCATCCCGATGCTGGTCACGGACCCGGAATCCGCAGAACTGATCAAATATGCCGCCAATGCCTTCCTGGCGACGAAGATCGCCTTCATCAATGAGATCGCCGACATTTGCGAGCGTACCGGCGCGAATGTCTATGAAGTCGCCCGAGGTATCGGGTTGGACAGCCGCATCGGCCCTAAATTCCTGATGCCCGGGCCTGGCTATGGCGGAAGCTGCTTTCCCAAGGATACGCTGGAACTGGTCGCAACGGCCCGGAACTGCGGCGCGCCAAGCCGCATCGTTGAAGCCGTCGTCGCCGCGAATGACGCGCGCAAGCACGGAATGGCGGATCGTGTCGCGGCAAGTCTGGGTGAGCCTGTGGCGGGCAAACGGATCGCGGTGCTGGGCTTGACCTTCAAGGCGGAAACCGATGACATGCGCGAAAGTCCCGCCATCGACATCATTGCGGGGCTTCAGAACAGCGGTGCCACGGTTGCCGTGCATGACCCAAAGGGAATGCCCGTCGCGAAATCGCTTCTCAAGAATGTTGAATGGTCCGATACTGCCTATGATGCGGTAACCGGCGCGGAAGCGGCGGTCATCGTGACGGAGTGGGCGGAATACAGAACATTGGATCTTGTGCGCCTGAGATCCCTTCTGGCGCGGCCAGTGGTTATCGATTTGCGAAATATTCTCGATCCGGCCACAATGTCAGCAGCAGGATTTCAATATTCCAGCGTTGGGCGCACAACACCAAACGCCTGACACAAACTGAGGAAGTTTTATGATGGGCCATCGGTTCGATCCCAGTATTCTGCGTGAATACGACATACGCGGGATCGTCGGTCAGACCCTGACGACATCCGACGCCCTGGCCCTGGGTAGAACCATGGGCACCATCGCCGTTGCAGGCAGCGGACGCATCGCCGTCGTCGGATATGACGGTCGGATGAGTTCGCCCATTCTGGAAGAGGAACTGTGTCGCGGGCTGGCTTCCTGCGGCCTCTATGTCCTTCGTATCGGGCTGGTCCCGACCCCGTGTCTGTATTTTGCGGCAAAGATGCTGAATGCCTCGCTCGGCATCATGGTCACCGGATCGCACAATCCCTCAGAATACAATGGATTCAAAATCGTGCTGCACGGATTGCCTTTCTATGGCAGTGAAATCCAGCGGCTGCGTGATCTTGCATTCCGTGGAGTCTGGGCTCGGGCACAGGGTGGCATGGTGGAGACCGATCCACTCAGCGCCTATACCGCGCGCATCATGCTGGGATACAAATCCGCGAAGGCGCTGCGCGTCGGCTGGGATCCCGGCAATGGGGCCGCCTGCCCGGTGGTGCTGCGGCTCGCCCATCGCCTGCCCGGTGAGCATCTGCTGATCAACGAGACCGTGGACGGCACCTTCCCGGCGCATCACCCGGACCCGACGGTGGAAAGCAATCTTGCCCAGTTGAAGGATCTGGTGCTGACCGAAAAGCTCGATCTCGGCCTTGCCTTTGATGGCGATGGCGACCGCATCGGAGTCGTTGACGACAAGGGGCGCGTGATCTGGGGGGATCAGCTCCTCGCCCTTCTGGCGCGGGATGTATTGGCGCGCCTGCCGGGATCGTCAATCATCGCGGATGTCAAGGCAAGTCAGGTCTTGTTTGATGAGATATCCCGCCTGGGCGGCAAACCCGTCATGTGTCCGACAGGACATTCGATCATCAAGACCAAGATGCTGGAGCATCGCGCGCCACTGGCGGGTGAAATGAGCGGCCATATCTTTTTCGCCGACGATTATTACGGCTATGACGATGCGCTCTATACCGCCGTGCGCTTCATGAGCATGGTCTCCCTGTCCGGCAGGAAGGCCAGCGACCTGCTGGATGAACTGCCCGCCATGCTGAACACCCCAGAGATCCGGATCGATGTCGACGACAAACGGAAATTCGAGGTTGTCGCTGAAGTGAAGACCCGCCTCCAGAAGCAGGGGGCGGAAGTCAACGATGTCGATGGCGTGCGGGTTTCGGCCGAGGGGGGCTGGTGGCTGTTGCGCGCATCGAACACCCAACCCGCCCTCGTCGCCCGATGCGAGGCAAAGGACGATGCTGCCCTGAATGCCCTGAAGGCGCAACTGGTCGAGCAGTTGAAGGCGAGCGGTGTTGCCATTGACCCGGCAAGTGCGCTGCGCGCGGCCTGAGACAGGAAACCTATCCATGACCCCACGCGGCATCCTGTTCGACAAGGATGGCACCCTGCTGGACTATCACGCCACCTGGATGCCCGCCAACCATGCCGTGGCACAGGCACTAGCAGGCGATAATGACGATCTTGCACTTCATCTGCTGACATTGGGCGGCTGGGACTCGCGAACTGACCGGGTTGGCTCGGGAACGATCCTGGCAGCCGGGAACCTGCGGGAAATTGCCGAGCTCTGGTTACCCCATCTCGATTCTGATCTGGAACGCACAGTCGCCTCCATGACCGATTTTCTGGATCGCTGCTTTCAGGAACATATGGCACCGACACCGGTCTGCAATCTGGGCGCATTGCTGGATCGATTGAGTCAGGCAGATATCGTGCTTGGTATTGCAACGGCGGACAGCGAACGGGGCCTTGTCCATTCGCTAACCCCCTTCGACATTCTGCACCGGTTTGTCTATGCAGTCGGTTTCGACAGCGGCCATGGCTGCAAACCGGAACCGGGAATGGTCCATGGTTTCTGTAGCGTCACCGGACTGGACGCTGCCGAGGTCGTGGTGGTCGGAGATAATCGGCATGATATCGCGATGGCCATCGCTGCCGGAGCAACCGGGATTGGCGTTCTGACCGGAACATCAGACGCGGGTGAACTGATCGCAGCCGGTGCCGTCACCGTTCTGGACTCCATTGCCGACCTGCCGGACCACATCGCCGGGCTATAACGCATTCCCCATCTCGCCGGATGCGGCATTGCGAACCCGATAAAACGCTGTCTCGGCCCGCTGGGTCTGAAACCAGAATCGCAGCGTCACACCGACCGAGCAGACACCCAGCCCGGTCAGCAATCCGTACCAGATTCCCTGCCCGCCATAGCCCAGATGGAAGCCCAGAAAATAGGCCCCGCTGATGCCGATGCCCCAGTACCCGATCATGGCAAGCGCCATCGGGACCAGCGTATCATTCAGCCCGCGCAGCACACCGCCACCGGTCGCCTGCACCCCGTCAAACATCTGAAACAAGGCACCGATAGCCAGGAAAACGCTGCCGAGGGCGATGATCTCCGCCCGATTCGGATCCTCTGCTGACAGGAACAGGCCGATGAAAATATCGCCCAGTGTCCAATAGAGGATTGCCGCGCCCAGCATGAAGATCAGCGTCGTCTCCAGAATGACCCGCCCGCGCAGCCGCACGGCCGTCAGATCGCGCGCGCCCGCGCCAAGCGCGATGCGGATCGTCGCGGCCTGCGCCAGTCCGAATGGCACCATAAAGGTGATCGACATGATCTGGATCGCGATCTGGTGGGCCGCCAGTTCGGTCACGCCGACCCAGCCCATCATGATCGCTGTGGCGGCGAACAGACCATGTTCCATGACCGATGTCCCACCGGATGGCAGGCCGATCCCCAGCAATTGCCGAAATCGCGGCCAGTCCGGACGCCAGAACCGTGCGAACAGGTCAAGCTTCGCAAAAAGCGGTGTGCGCTGGATATAGATCATGACCGCGATCAGGATATAAATGTCCACCAGCAGCGTCGCCACGCCCGCCCCCGGCAAACCCATCGCCGGGATGCCAAATCCACCGAACATGAAAATCCAGTTGAAAAGCGCATTCAGGGGTACCCCGGACCAGGCGATGAACATAGCTGGGCGGGTAACGCCAAACGATGCCATGGTCAGGCGCAGCGGGATCGTGACGAAGATCACGATCAGCACCGGCCCCATCCAGTCGAGATATCCCTGAGCCGCGTGCGATACATCCGGGTCCTGCCCCAGCATCAGGAAGACCGGCTCCGCATGGCGCATCAGCAGCGCGAAGGGTGTCCCCATCATCAGCCCGACCCAAAGCCCCTGACGGGCACTGCGTCGCACCCCTCTGGTATCGCCAACCGCGACCGCCTGGGCCGTCAGGGAGGAAACCGCGCCCAGCGTCCCGATGCCGAAGAGAAGTACGACAAACCAGGCATTCAGCGCCAGCGCCGCCGCCGCAATCGCGCCCTGACCCAACCGCCCGATCATCAGCATATCGACGGTTTCCATCAGGATCACCGCGACCATGGTCATGATCATCGGCCAGGCGAGCGAAAATGTCGCGCCGATTTCCGCCTTTCGATCCGCGACCGACGCGCCCTGAAGAATGCCATCCTGAGTCATGCGACGGCTTATGCCGCATTTTTAGGCAGCCGGAAAGAGGCTTAGACCGGCAAGGATTCCCGCCCTGTCTGAATCCCGGATTTTTCTGGATCGCCATGGACGAATACCCGTCCTTTGCCAGATGCTTTCGCCGCATAGAGCGCCGAATCGGCCTGATGCAGGACAGTATCGATTCTATCACCCTGCCGCGGCCACAGGGATACACCTATGCTGCACCCTACCCTGGCACTGCCCCCCTCCGGCAGGCTGACAGGTTCACGGATCGCCGCGATCAGCCGCGCGCCGACGGTGCGGGCCAGGTTCTCGATGGCATCCGGTTCCGATTTCAACACCAAGACGAATTCATCCCCGCCCTGACGGATGGCGATGTCACCACCGCGCAGACAGGTTCGTATCCGATCTGCGACCTCAATCAGCAAAATATCACCAGCGTGATGCCCCAGCGTGTCGTTCACAGCCTTGAACCCGTCCAGATCCATGAACATGAAGGCAAGTGCCTTGCCGCTGCGTTCGGAATCCGGCACGGCATGCAACAAATGCTGTTCCAGGAAAGCACGGTTCGGCAAACCGGTCAGTGGGTCGGTATGCATGATGTCCTTCAATTCCCCGATCGTCCGATCCTGACTGAGTATCCGATCCAGCATCCGGCGCAGGGAATAGGACAGGCGCGCCATTTCCGGAGAGCCCAGTTCCAGCGGAATGTTTTCGGCGCGATCTTTCTCTCCGATACCATCGACCGCCTGGGCCAGCCGACGCAACGGTTCGGTCATCAGTCCCGCCAGGAACCAACCCAGCAGGGCAAAGGTACAGGCAAGAATGGCACCCATAACAGCGATCTGAAACCGGACCTGCGCTATCGGCGCGAAGGCCCGCTCGACTGGCTTGCGCGACAGCACCGTCCAGCCTAGGCCGCTGAAATTGTCTGCGCTGACGGCGTGCCCGGTGAGGTAATCCCTGCCGTCAGACCACCGCATCACGGACCATACTGGCCTATCGCCCTTCAACCCGGCCCGGATATCAAGATCAGACAAGGACTGGCCGATCATTTCAGATGGCCCCAACAGAACCGTGCCATCCGCCGCAACAATGAAAAACTCCAGTTCCTGGCGATCCTCTTCCGGCGCGAACATCGAACTCCGGATCCGGTTGGCCCATTCCCAACTGATATGCACGCCCAGCACTCCGCCGAATGAGCCATCAGATCGTATGACAGGGGCCGCTATATCAACAAACTTGATCACTTCCCCTGTCGGATTGGGCAACAGACTGGCAAGCATCACCGCCTCATGAACATCCCCGATCCACATTTCAGACCGGCCATTCATGAAGACCGGGCGATGTGCCACATCCGCACCTTCCAATATACCCCCGGTACTCGCCACGACCTTTCCCTGAGGAGATATCAGTCCGATCCAGGAGACGACGTCGAAACCGTTTTGCAGGCGCTCCAATTGTACGCGAAGGCGGTCCGGATCAATCTCATCCGTCAGATCGCGCACACCGAGCATCAGGCGGACCTCGTTGATCCGCCCTTTGATGGTGCGGCTCAGCTTGTCGGCCATGTGATAGGCACCCTCGGCAAGGGATTCGCCGATATCCTGACGAACCTGCCGCTCAACCTCGCGGGAGGTGACCCAACCCAACATGACGGATACCCCGATCACCAGTACGATGATCAAGATCGCCAACCGAACTCTTAATGTGATGCTGCGCAGCATGGCTGAATGCTTTCCGTGACATGCCCGCGCCATCGGGCTTGAATTGCTGAGGCCCGTGCCAGTCGGGCAACTGTTTATTCCGTGATGTCGCCTGGGAATCTGGCTGCTTCACCCCATTCCTCCCTGAATGGAAAAACGGTGCAGCCAGTCTTACAGGCCCGATATACTATCCGATATTAGCCGAAAAAGAACGAATAAAGAGTTAACGGCATTGATACACGAATTAATGGCATATATTGAAATTCATACACGTTGCCGACGCATCTCTGTCCGGACAGGATGATTGTCTTCTAATAAAAGGTTGTGAAGCGATTTGAAAAACCGATCAGCCGGTCTTATCCGGATAGCCGATCCTACCCAGACTCTCGGCGATCTCATCCAGAATGGCCGGATCATCGATGGTCGCCGGAGGCCTGTAATCCTTGCCATCGGCAATGGAGACCATGGTTCCACGCAGAATCTTGCCGGAACGGGTCTTGGGCAGGCGCTTGACGACGGTCGCGGTCTTGAAGGCGGCGACGGGGCCGATCTGTTCCCGCACCATGCGCACGACGTCCTTCACGATTTCCTCGTCGCTGCGGGTGACGCCGGATTTAAGGATCAAGAAACCGACTGGCAACTGTCCTTTCAGGGAATCGGCGACACCGATCACAGCGCACTCCGCCACATCGGGATGGGCGGCCAGGATTTCCTCCATTGCGCCAGTGGACAGGCGATGTCCGGCGACATTGATGACATCGTCGATCCGCGACATCACATAGATATAGCCGTCCTCGTCCATGTAACCTGCATCGCCGGTCTTGTAGTAACCGGGATAGTCCGCAAGGTAACTGTCGATGTAGCGCTGATCGGCGTTCCAGAGCGTCGGCAGGCAGCTGGGTGGCAGCGGAAGCCGGATACAGATCGCCCCCATATCACCGTGCGGCACCTCGTTCAGCTTCTCATCCAGGATGCGCACGTCATAGCCCGCAACCGCGCGGGTCGGCGACCCCGGCTTCACCGGCAAGGCCTCGATCCCCATGCAATTCGCGGCGATGGACCAGCCGGTTTCGGTCTGCCACCAGTGATCAATCACCGGCACGTTCAGTTTTTCCTGTGCCCAGAACAGCGTATCGGGATCGCATCGCTCCCCGGCCAGAAACAGGATTCGGAATTTGGACAGGTCATATTGGCCGATCAGCGCGCCTTTCGGATCTTCCTTCTTAATTGCCCGGAATGCGGTGGGGGCGGTGAAGAAACTCACGACCCCGTGCTCTGCGATCACCCGCCAGAATGTCCCCGCATCGGGTGTCCCGACTGGCTTTCCCTCAAAGACGACAGAGGTCGCGCCGTGCAGCAGCGGTGCATAGACAATATAGGAATGACCGACGACCCAGCCGACATCAGAGGCAGCCCAGAAGACCTCCCCCGGATCGACATTGTAGATGTGCTTCATCGACCATTTCAGCGCCACCATATGGCCGCCATTGTCCCGCACCACACCCTTGGGCTGGCCGGTCGTGCCCGATGTATAGAGAATATAGAGAGGATCGGTTGCCTCGACCATGACGCAATCCGCCGGAATCGACGTTGACAAGGCTGTTTCCCAATCGTGATCACGCCCCGGACGCAGGTTCCACTCCGCCTGCTCGCGGGCAAAAATGACGATGCTCTCGACAATATCAGGGGCCAGGGCCAACGCACCTTCTACCAGTGCCTGATAGGCTATGACCCGGCCTGGCTCGATCCCGCAGCTTGCTGTCAGGATCGCACGGGGACGGCAATCCTTGATCCGGGTCGCCAGTTCATTCGCTGCAAAGCCACCGAAAACAACAGAATGCACCGCTCCGATCCGGGCACAGGCCAGCATCGCCACAACCGCTTCCGGGATCATCGGCATATAGATGATGACCCGATCACCCTTGGTGATGCCAAGTGATGTCAGAACACCGGCGGCACGGGACACCTGATCCTTCAGTTCGGAATAGGTGATGGTACGCTTGCTGTCCGTCAGCGGGCTGTCATGGATCAGCGCGGCCTGATCGCCGCGCCCGCCATCGGCATGCCGATCCACGGCATTGTAGCAGGTGTTGCACTGCGCACCGGCAAACCATCGGTAAAAATGCGGCGAACGGCTTGAGTCCAGAACCGTATCCCAGGGCTTCGCCCAATCGATCTCAGCCGCAGCCTCCGCCCAGAATCCCGCAGGATCGTCAATGCTGTGCCGATAAATCCTGTCCAACTCGCTCATGACCGGCATTTCCCCCATGATCATTCGTTCCTTGTTTTCCTTGTTGCCAGGAAGTGTCCTGGAAAGCATCGCACCGGACAAGGGTCATTTTGGCGCAGGATCGGGCACACGGGTCCCGAAATCAAAAGACACCGTTAACAAAATCTTATGAAACTGGCGATAGTGTGAATACTGGGAGCGTATGACTTTGCGCCACGCGGTCGAACAGGGTGCGGGTGCCACTGCTATGGGGAACTGGATATGAATTTGAATGACATGCGGATATCCATGAAGCTGGGATTTGGGTTCGGCTTCATGACACTTTTGATTCTGGTCATCGGCCTTGTCGGCTATCGGGGACTTGCCGCGATGACGGAGGGGGCTGAAGCCGTCCGCGCCAGCGGGTCGGTTTCGGAATCGCTCCTGCAGGCGCAGGTTTCCGCTGAACGCTTTGCCCGCACCGACCAGGGTGAAGATGCCGATCAGGCATTGGCCCGCATCACCGAAACACGTGGGTATATTGACGGTCTGGAAGGATCGCTGGAAGCCGATGCGGAAGTTCTCCGCCAGCAGGCAGAAGAATCGGTCCAGTTGTTTGAAGAGAATTTTACGCTTTTTACATCTTTGCGTCTTGCCCAGAACGAAATCCTGGCGGAACTCAATACCCAGCTCGCGACGGTATTGCAGGTGTCCCAGAGCATTGCCGCGGCACAGGAATTGCAGCTGACCATCGCGGCGGCGGATGTCCGCCGCGAAAAGGAGGCCCAGTCGTCCGCGTTTGAAGGACTAGACCTGACCTCCCGGCTGAATGATCTGGCCCGGCGGGCAGCAGTCGATGCCGCTGTCTTCCGCTATACCGGACGCCCGATAGCCGCCCGCTTCGTCAATGACTATATTGTTGAAATCGTGGCTAATTCCGCAGCACAGGAAAGCCTGCTTTCCGGTACTTCTCTGGCGCAGGATGCAACGGAACTGGTTGCTCTGGCACGGGCTTTTGAAACCGCATTTGCTGCCTATCGGGATGATTCCACATCCTACCAACTCGGCGATGCATCGGATACCGCACTGACCACCTTTATCGGTGCCGTTGACTCCCTCTCCACCCAGCAGCAGGAGATATTTGAGGCCGCTTCCGAGAAAGCCGAGGCAGCAACGACAGACCTTGCGCTACGCCAGCGGGTTGAGCGGGAGGCAACACGCTTGAGTCTGAACGGTCAGGAATTGACCCGCATGAAATCTGATTTCCTGTCATTGACGAGCAAAAAGGATTTCGAAAGCAATCTGGTCGGTGTCGGTTCCCTGATCAGCCAGATGAAATCCACCGCAGAAACCCTGTCCGATCTGGTGGATGACGTCGTTATACAGAACGCCGCACGGGGCATGGCCGGATCCATGGAAACCTATCAAACACGTTATGGGGACCTGATCGCCGCCGCTATCAACGGAGTCGATGCGACCGCCGCGATGGAAGCCGCCGCCACCGACCTCGCGGCCTCCAGCGCAACGCTTTCCGCTGCCGGACAATCGGTGCTGGCGGCAACCCGCAACCAGAGCCTGATCATGATCGGCGGTGGCGTACTCGTTGCCCTGGCTCTGGCTGGCGGCATGTCGGTCCTGACGCAATCAGGTGTGACCCGGCCGATCACCACTCTCTCCGCCACCATGACTCGCCTTGCCGAGGGCGATACCTCCGTCGATATCCCCGGATCGGATCGCGGAGACGAAATTGGTGAAATGGCAAAAACCGTCGAGATATTCAAACAGAACGGCCTGGAAAAGGCTCGTCTGGAAAAGGAACAGGCCGATCTGGAACAGCGGGCAGCAGAGGATAAGCGCCGTGCGACCGAGGAACTGGCCGCGAATTTTGAGGAATCCGTAATGGGCCTGCTGACCCGCGTCGGAGAGGCAACGGTACAAATGCGCGCGGCCGTCTCCTCAATGCAGGAAAGTGCAACCGACACGGCAACCTCAACCGAGAATGCCGCCGGAGCCTCGCAACACGCCAGCGATAACGTCCAGGCCGTTGCCGCCGCCGCCGAGGAACTGGCCGCCACGGTCTCCGAGGTCGGCAGACAGATCGAAACCTGCGTTGCAATCGCCAGCGAGGCTCGGCATTCCGCCCTGGAAACCGATTCCGCTATCCAGGACCTCGCGAAATCCGCCGACCGGATCGGGGAGGCCGTGCGCCTGATCTCCGACATTGCGGAACAGACGAACTTGCTGGCCCTCAATGCCACGATCGAGGCCGCCCGCGCCGGAGACGCTGGAAAGGGCTTTGCCGTCGTCGCCAATGAAGTGAAGTCTCTGGCCACCCAGACCGGTCGCGCAACGGACGAGATTGGCAAGCTGGTCACCGAAATCCAGGGCAGTACCGATGATGCCGTGGGCCGGATCAAGCGCATTGCGGAGACCGCCGCCCGGGTCAATGAGGTAATCTCTTCCGTCGCCGCCGCGATGGAGCAGCAGGGGGCCGCCACTTCTGAAATCGCCCGCAACGCCGAAGGGGCCGCCACCGGAACCGCCGATGTCGTGGAGAATATCGGATCGGTTCGCGAACAGGCCCAATCAACCGGCTCCCTCGCCCGGCAGTTGATGCAGGATGTGGAGGGGCTGGATGAAGGGGCGGGCAACCTATCCCAGGCCATCGACAGCTTCCTGGGCCGCCTGCGCGCCGCATAATTTAGCATTGAGGATACTGTGGAAGGTGCAAAGGAATTTGCGAAGGCGGCTGCGCTTTCCATTTCCTCGCTGTCGGGAGTAGCAGAAAAGAAACGGTTCCCATCGTCACTCCCGCGCAGGCGGGAACAGGTCCGACTCCCTGCCGATCTCTGGACCCCGGACAGCCGCTGCACGTCTTCCGGGGGGACGAGGGTTTTATCCACTCCCTTTCCTGACCACCGCAAGAGCAACATACAAAAAGCCCCCGACCTTCTGGTTCGGGGGCTTTTCAGTCCAGCCTGTGAGTTTGGCTTGTCGCGTCAAGCTGCCTTTACGCGCCCAATGAAGTCGTTCACGGCATCCTTCAGGTTGTTTGCCTCGATACCGGTATCGGTTGCGGCACTGGAGACTTCCCGGACAGTCTCTGATGTCCGCTCCGTCGCCCGGTTGACGCCAACGATGTTCATCGACAGTTGCTGCGTCCCCTGGGAGGCCTCCTGCATGTTGCGGGTGATCTCGTCGGTTGCGGCCTTCTGTTCCTCGACGGCGGCGGCGATGGCGGCGGAAATCTGATCGACGGTCTCGATGCTGCTGACGATCTGGCGAACCGCCTCCACCGAGGACAGGGAAGCCGTCTGGATCTGTTCGACCTTGCGGGCGATCTCCTCGGTCGCCTTGTTGGTCTGGGTCGCCAATGCCTTCACTTCCGCGGCAACGACGGCGAAGCCTTTGCCAGCCTCCCCAGCACGGGCGGCCTCAATCGTGGCGTTCAGGGCCAGCAGATTGGTTTGTTCGGATATTCCACTGATCAATTCGATCACCTGGGCAATGTTCTGCGACAGGGCGCTCAGATTCTCCATTGCCTCCAGCGTCTCCTTCGCCCGTTCGGAGGTTGTGTTGACCGAAGACGACGCGCGGTTCACCTGAGAGACGATCTCCGCAAAGGAAGCGTTCATCTGATCGGCAGCCGCCGATACGCTGTGGACATTCGCGGAGGTCTGTTCGGAAATCGACGAGGCGGCGGAACTCTGCTCCGATGTCTCACCGGATACCGCCGTCAGGGTTCGCGCGGATATATTCAGGCGTTCAGAGACCTGATTCAAGCTGCCGAGCCTGTCCATCACCACCGACTGGAAGGCGGTGATTGCCTCCTCCAGCGTTGCGGCACGGCGATTGCGCTCTTCCTGCGCGCGCTTCTCCGCTTCCTCCAGTTCCCTGGCCCGAACCATGCTGTCCTTGAAGACCTGGACAGATCGGGCCATGTCACCGACCTCGTCCTTCGATGTGGTGGAAGGAATCTCCGTCTCGATCTGACCCGATGCCAGTTCCGTCATCGCCTGGGTCAGGCCCGACACCGGCCCGGTGATGCCCCGCGCAATGAAATAGGCGGCCAGCACCCCCAATAGAACGGCTCCGACCGCGCAGACAAGGACGATCACGATCACCTGTTCCGCTCTGGACTGCATGTCCGGACCAAGTACGTCCTGGCGTGTGATCGAGTTCTTGTTGATGATCTGGACCAACTCGGCAATGCGTGTCACCGCCGGATCCATCCGGCCCCGGATGAGAGCACCGCGTTCTTCGATGGTGCCATGAATTTCCGTCAGGGCAGCCGCATATGTATCCAGGCTCTGTGCGATCGTTTCGACATAATCGATGGCAATCGTATTCAGATCACCCATCCGTTCATGGGCTTCCGCGACCTTTGCCAGCGCTGCGTCGTAATCCGCCTGCGCACCGGTCATCAGGAATCGGGTCGCGTTCAGCCGCAACATCACCGTCGTTTCCAGAATGAAGGCCAGCTTCTGTTGGGATTCGCCATCTCCCCAATGTTCGGCGGCCCGCAGGGCTTCGGCGACTTCCTCGCTCATCTCCGGTCCCAGTTGATCCAGTGTCGCTTCCTCCTCCACACGCCGGAGCTGAAGCCCCACAACGGACTCGAAAATCGTCCCGAGTTCGACAAGCGCTGCATCAATTTCAGACAAGTGCCCCACAATGACCAAATCCGTCTGCTGGGCGCGTGCTGCCTCAACCAGATCGAGCGACCGGGCATGCCGCTGTCTCACCACGGCAGCCATATCCTCCATCGGAGAAATCTGGAAATCCTTGACCGCACTCTGCAATTCAAGAACCGATACCTGAATCAGGGCGGTCTGGTTCGATCCACGCGCAAGACTGCGGTATTCGGCGACATTTGTACCGGTCGTCAGCATGTTGAGGATAACGATTCCGGAAAGGAGGACCAGCAAACCCAGCACCACGCCGAACCCTGCATACAGTCTTTTCGAAATGCGTAAATTCCCAAATGCCTCAATCATTTAACAATTCCCCTATATGTCTGCTGAACTGATCGAATGATCCGTTAGAAGCTTCTATCGGAGAGAGTGTAAAAATTCCATTAACGATGCACTGCTATCGGGAATGCGTCTCAATATTTATATAAACTTCATGAAACCTGATGATCGGCCAGTGCAGCCCTGACCTGATCGGGGACACGGAGAGTCTGGCGTGTCCCTCGGTCCACATAGACATGAACGAAATGGCCGAAGGCCGCGCAATCCGCTTCATCATCCCGAAACAGGGCGATTTCATAGCTGACGGATGAATTGCCAATCTTCGTGACCTGCATGCCCGCATGAACGATCTGGGGGAAGGAAATTTCCTTCAGGAACCGGCATTTGCTTTCGACAACCAGACCGATAACCGGAGACCGGACGACATCCAGACCAGCCTCCCGGATCAAATGCTCATTCACCACCGTATCAAAGAAGGAATAATATTCGACATTATTCACATGCCCGTAAGGATCCTGATCCATCCAGCGCGTCGGGATGGCCAGCAGATATCGAAAATCACCCCGATCCGGCGCGGCATCACTCATGCAAGGTGAACCCTGGAAAGCAGTGCCATCAGGCTGGTACAGCTGTCGCGAGGGGCTTCCACCGTCATCATATGCCCGATGGTGGGCAGAATTGTTACCTCCGCACCCGGAATCGCGTCGATCAAGGGCTGCGCCGCCTTCACCGGTGTCATCTTGTCGGCCTGACCCAGCAAGAACTGCGTTGGACAGGTAACTTTCGCCGCCGCTGCCAATGCCCCCTGATAGGCATTGCAGGCCGTCAGATCGGTGAAGAGCACGCCCGGCGCTGTGCGGTTCACCAGGGTCACAGCCTGACTCATCATCCATATCCCATGGGTCGGATTGCCACCGCGATGGGCGCGGCTGCCATGCCCCCAGGAGGCTATGAACTGGGCCGCGGTCAATTCATTGCGCTGGGCGGCCCCCAGCAGGTCGGGATGGACCGGCATTTTCGCAGCCACACCGCACAGGCCAAGCCCGGCACAGTCACTCCCCAACCGGGATGCCGCCTCCAGCGACGCCAGCGCCCCCATAGAATGGCCGATCAGGATCGGGACCTTCACCTCAGCCGCCGCAATAATGCCGATCAGAAATTCCGCGAGCCCCGCAATGCTGTCGATCGCCTTGCCGCCGCTGCGGCCATGAGCAGGCAGGTCCAGTGCCAGCACATTGGCCCCGTGATGCGCCATATAGCGGTTCTGGCCGCCCCAGATCGAATGATCACCCCCGGCCCCATGCACCAGGATCGCCGTAGGCTTGGACGGGTCGAAAGGGGCACCCCCGGTATTGGCAAAGACCGGTCCGTGGTCGGTATCGATAATCATAGCCTGTATCCTATTCCGCTGCTGCCAGCTTGTATGCCCGGCGCAGGGCCTGTTTCAGATCGGCAATCAGGTCTTCGGGATCTTCCAATCCGACCGAAACGCGAATCAGGTCGTCGCCGATCCCGGCTGCGGCCAGTTGTTCTTTCGTCATCTGCTGATGCGTGGTGGAGGCCGGATGCAGGACCAGCGATTTCGCGTCGCCAACATTGGCGAGATGACTGAACAGTTCCACCGATTCGATGAACCGCGCACCCGCCGCCCGACCGCCCTTGACCCCGAAGGCCAGCATGGAGCCTGGTCCTTTGGGCAGGTATTTCTGCGCGAGCACATGGTCCGGATGGCTGTCGAGCCCCGGATAATTGACCCAGGCCACCGCTTCGTGCCCGGCGAGATAATCGGCCACGATCCGGGCATTGGCGACATGCCTGTCCATCCGCAGCGGCAGGGTCTCGATCCCCTGCAACAGATGGAAGGCACTGGTCGGACTCAGCACCGCGCCGAAATCGCGCAACCCTTCTGCCCGCGCCCGCATGATGAAACCCGCCGGGCCGTATTCCTCGGCAAAGACGATGCCGTGATAGGCGGCATAGGGTTCCGTCAGGGTCGGGAATTTATCCGCCTGCGCGAACCAGTCGAAGCGCCCGCCATCGACCAGCACGCCCCCCATCGCAACGCCGTGCCCACCCAGCCACTTCGTTGCAGAATGCATAATGATATCGGCGCCATGATCGATGGCGCGGCAAAGATAGGGCGTGTTGAAGGTTCCGTCGATCATCAGCGGCAGGCCGTGGCGATGGGCGACATCGGCCACAACCTCGATATCCAGCACTTCCAGATTGGGATTTCCCAGAATCTCCGCAAAGACGAGCCGAGTTTCTGGACGGATCGCCGCCTCGAATTCTTCCGGTTTACGCGGATCGACCAGCGTCGCGGTGATGCCGAATCGCGGCAGCGTGTGCAGGAACATATTTATCGAGCCGCCATAGAGCGACTTGGAGGCAACGATATGCGCGCCCTGTCCCATCAGGGTCGAAATCGCGAGGAACAGGGACGCATGGCCGCTAGCCGTCGCCACCGCGCCGACCCCGCCATCCAGCGCTGCCACCCTCTCCTCCAGCACCGCCACGGTGGGATTGGAAATGCGGGAATAGATGTGACCCGGCCGCTCCAGATTGAACAGCGCGGCGGCATGGTCGGTGTCATCGAAGACATAGGATGTCGTCTGATAGATCGGCACCGCCCGCGCGCCCGTTGTCGGATCCGGTTGCTGGCCCGCATGCAGGCTCAGCGTATTGAATTTCAGGAAGTCCGGTTTCATCGCCGCCTCTCAATCAGGATCATGGACGGCAGAGTAGTGACTTCGGCATTCCCTGAAAAGGAAAAGGCACTACGTACGGGTGCTACAAAAGGAAAAGGCCGCCGGAAACCGGCAGCCTTTTCTTGACCCTTTGGTACCTGTGTCGGCTTTTGCCGATCTCCCGGCACCCCCTGTTCAACTTGCCTCAGTGAAGGGACGGTAGCGGGCCTATTCCGTGCGGTCAACAGTCTTATGCGTATAAACCGCAGGAATTCGACTCTTTCTGTTCCGGGGCGGTACAAATCATTCGTACACAGATGATTTTTACACCCTTTGAGGCTGACAAAGAATAAGCCGCCCCAGTGGGGCTGGGGCGGCTAGTTTGAACAGGGGAGTCACTTCAGTGTCTGTCGACCACGGCATTAAGGGGGAAGCCGGGTCGAAGGGGTAGACAGACATAGATTACCCCGTGATCCCTAACAAACCGTTAACCTATGAAAACAATTTTTTACTCGTTTATCGTGCTGTCCAGCCGCCATCGACAGGCAGGGAGATGCCGGTGATCTGATCCGCCGCCGGGGAACACAGGAAGACGAGACAGCCGCCCAACTGTTCCTGCGTCACGAATTCCAGCGAGGGCTGCTTTTCGATCAGGATTTCCGCTGCCGCCTTTTCGACGTCGCAGCCCAGTTCCTTCGCCTTCGCCTCGATCTGGCGTTCGACCAGTTCGGTGCGGGTGAAGCCCGGATTGATCGCGTTGCAGGTGATTCCCGCCCCCGCTGTCTCCAGCGCCGTCACCTTGGTCAGGCCGACGATGCCATGCTTTGCTGCGACATAGGCCGATTTGTGCACACTGCCGACCAGTCCATGGGCGGAGGCGGTGTTGATGATCCGTCCCCAGCCCCTGCCCCGCATATGCGGCAGGGCGGCCTTGGTCGCATGGAAAGCGGCGGTCAGGTTGATCGCGATGATCGCATCCCACTTGTCAGACGGAAATTCCTCTATCGCATGGACATGCTGGATACCGGCATTGTTGACCAGAATATCGATGGACCCGAAATCTGCCACTGTCTGCGCCACCGCATCGGCGATCTCGGCCTCCTTCAACATATTGGCCCCGTGATAGCCGATGCGTCGCCCGGTTTCCTCAGCCAGCGCCGCGCGAGTCTCCTCGATTTTCGCCGCCTCACCCAATCCGTTCAGCATCACATCCGCCCCGGCCTGTGCCAGTGCCCGCGCCATTGCCAGCCCGATTCCACTCGTAGATCCGGTTACCAGAGCCGCCTTGTCCTTCAGCATATCGCCATCCTCATCATGGTTGGAACAGTGTGGACGGGAGCCTAGCGTTTCCGACGCCGAAGGCAAGTCAGGTGCGCATAGGAACATGACGTGGTCATCTCGCTATCTGGCGGATCTGACTCAGCCCCTCGAATCCCGACATGACTTTGTCTTCTATCAGATAGTTTACGTCCCCTTATCGCGCTTGCCCGTCAAGAATCACCCTAATATTCTATGGAGAATGTCCCATACGGCAAAAACCATAGCAGGCATATGAGCCCCATTCTTGCAGTCGGTGCGATCATCAATGCCATCGTGCTGCTGCAATGTGGTATGGGGCTGCTGGGAGCCCTGCTGCCCTTGCGGATGCAGGATGCCGGGTTTTCCTCTTCAGAAATCGGGGTGATGTCTGCCGGATTTTCCGGTGGATTTCTGCTGGGCTGCATCTATGCCCCGGTACTGATCCGGCGAATCGGCCATATCCGAGCCTTTTCCGCCATGGCGACACTGCTCTCAACCCTTACCCTGGCGCTGGCCATTGATACCGACCTGTTCTTGTGGACCGGGGCGCGGTTGCTCTCCGGCATCTGCTATGCAGGATTACTGACCATTTCCGACAGTTGGATTTCCGGCGAGACGGACAAGTCGATCCGCGGGCGGGTCATGAGCATCTACATGATCTTCTACAAGGTGGCCCAGGCCAGCGGGCCGCTGATCCTGATCGTGGCGGTGATCGAAGGAAACTGGCATTTCATGCTGGTCAGTGCGCTTTTCTCCCTGTCGCTACTGCCGATCGCCCTGCGCCAGGGGGGCAATCCGACCGCGCCTTCCGATGCGCGTATGGGACTGCGCCAAGTCTATCGCACCACACCCATTGCCATTGTTGGGTGTCTGTGCGTCAGCATGTCGAACAGTGCGCTTGGCAACTTCATCGCGCTCTATGGTCTCGCCGAAGGGCTGGGGGTGGCGGGTGCCGCGCTGTTGAGTTCCGTGCTGCAATTCGGGGCGCTGTTCATGCAATGGCCGCTGGGCTGGGCCTCTGACCGGCGCGACCGACGACTGGTGATGGTTTTCGGCGTCGGGGCGATGGCGCTGTTCAGCATCGTACTGGTACTGCTGCCGCCGCTGCCGCTCTGGGCCTATGCGCTGTTCGTCACGGTGATCGGCGGCTGCGGATTCTCAATCTATCCGATCATCGTTGCCCATGCCGCGGATTATGTGCAACCACAGGAAATGGTGCCGCTCTGCGCCACGTTGATGCTGGCCTTCGCCGTCGGTATGACCATCGCGCCACTGACTGGCAGTTTCACCATGGAACTGTTCGGACCAAACGGGCTGTTCTATCACTCGATCTTCTTCAATCTGGTCTTCATCACCTTCGCGCTCTATCGGATGACCCAACGCGCCGCCCCGACACAGGGAACGGTGGGCTATGTCAACGTCCCCGCCAGTTCAGTCGCTATCTCGCAACTGAACCCGCGCAGTGCCCATCCGGAAATCGATGAAAGTCTGGAGGCGGTCTTCGGTCACGACCCCGATGATCCGGAATCCGGCGACGAAATCCCGCATTACAAGCCTTCGACGAAGTAAGGTTCTGTCTCTGCGGCGTATAAAAGGCTTATCCGGCGTCGTTCATTTCCCGCATTGTCAGGCTGTTCGGCTCAATCGTCTTGAAGAACCCGGTGACAGTGATGCCATCGGCTGACAAGGGCAGGATCAGTCGGACATATTCAAGATAACGCCCCTCCAGCGAGACATAACTGCGCCGGGCCAAGCTGGGTGTGCGGGTATCGGCGACCTTCTGCATGCTGACGAACACCACCTCGGCATCGTGTTCATTGAAGAAGTCCTTCAACCGCCGACCTTCCTTGCTCTCGCGCGTCCGTTCCCCGACATAGGTACCGGACAGGCGGACCTCGACATCCCGATCCAGAGGAAGATAGTCGAGCAGCATAACATAGGGCAGGACCGAATCAGGCACGGCCTCGATATCGACAAATACAGGCAGGCATTCCCCATTCCGGGCCCGCGACCAGGTTTTGAAACAGGCATCGAGAGCCGGATAGTCAGAGAGGTTCTCCAGACCCAGTTCCTGGTATCCCCGAATGTTCAGAATATCGTCTGTCTTGTGACTATGGCTCATATTCGCCTCGCAGTGCCCACCTGAAGATCACTCTCTCAGGCAAAGTCAAAAACGCCATTGTCGCCGGAATCCGGCCCCACAACATAGACATCCGGCACAAAGTTCCGGAACCTCAAGGTCGCCAGTCGCAGCATCTTCTCCAATTCCCGAAGCTCTGGCACGTCGCCCGTCTGCTTCAGTTTCATCCACTGGCGGATCAGCGGTTCCACATCCAGGGTCAGTGCCCTGAGACTGCGAATCCGTGGCCAAATCTGGTCCGCAACATAATCACTGGTACTTAGAAGCCCCTGCGGGTTCCCTGCCGTCGAATCCAGGACCATAGCCTGCTTTGTTCCCCAAATCGCCGCCCCGCGCAGCAGCATAGCAATTCGTCTGGTTATTTCCCCCGATGTGTTGGAACTATTCCCAGCCGAGTGTTTGGCAAGCTCTCCCACGGTTCTTTGCACGATTGTCGTCGATTGCCGCAATTTCTCGACACGCCCGAGTTCTACAACCGCCGCCATCAAACAGGGTTCGATATCGGCCTTTGGGTCATCCATAAAGCCGCGAATTCTGGAAATCTGCGATGCTGACAGGCTGGACAGCAGTCCCTGAGCGATGCGGTCACTCGTCACTGGTTGCGTATCCGGGATCGCAACAGCCTTCACCGGCTTTTCGGCACCGACCAGCATTTGGATAAACCGGGACGCCATGACCTGAATCGTTTTCGCATCAGGACTCCAGGACGGGGCACCGGTCAGAAGCTCACTGGGGATTGGGTCACCGAATTTGACACTGCGGGTACACGACAGCGACTTCGGCACCAAAGCCAGAAGTTTACGATCCTCATGAGCCTCCGGAATACTCAGATGCTTCATCAGACCCGACAGTGGTGTCATGCCGCTATAACCACCCAGATTGACGACAAGCACAGGCTCACGACTGTCATCGCGCACGAATTCCAGTTCCGGCTTTGACAGGTCGGGGGTGCTGAAGATGAAATGCGTGGAAGATGTCGACACTCTCATTTCCCACTCTGATGGATATGTCAGAACCGGGCGCATCGCCGCAACTGAGGATGTCACTGTCATGGATCAAACCTTCAGCCTGCTCAGCAAGCGCTCATATTTTGAATCTATTCTAATTACGATGTCGGGACAACGGCGGATCAATGCCTATAAGGATAAAATAAGATTAAAAATTATATCAGATTGTCCGTGCGGTACTATAATCCGGTGCTGATTCGCCGACTGAAAATTTACAATACCGACATACTGCGAGTTGCAGGTGCACCGTTACCATCGACGCGCACGGTCCAGGATTCCTCCCGGAAATCACCGAAGGCAAAGTGCTTTGCCGATCCGTCGGGAAACAGATAGGACGCGCTGCCCGCAACCGGATCGTAGATCGCGGTATAGATCGTCCCGAAACCGTTGCCATAGGCATTGGTATAGAGCGGGGGCCTGCGGAACGCCTCGACCAGCTTCGGGAAGGTCAGTCCGTCATCCTCCAGCCGGAAACGCAGGAACTGCTCACGCTCCAGCGTTGCCGTGGCACGGGCATGATCGTGCCATTCGATACGACCTTGATGATTGGTGGCATAGGGTATCGACTTGATCACCGGGCGACTGCCGGGTGCCAGATAGGCCGTCGTAAAGCGCCCGGTTCTGTCCACTGCCGTCACGTTATAGGCCATATGGGTCGGTATCTCGGCCAAAGCCGATGCTGCATCCTCTGCCGTATCACAGAATTCCAGAATATTGCGCAGGATGATCGGGATGCCGAAACCAGGCCCGACGGCCCGACGGCCACCGAAGGTCAGGCTGACCGCCAGCCCCTTCTCGTTCACCCCGTCCAGCGCCCCCCAGAGGCAGTCGGTCATGGCGATAACCTTGGTGTCGTTCCAGGCGCTTTCCATCACCACGCCGTCGATCAGGGCTGGACTGTAGTCATAGTTGCGGACCAGTTTCGGTCCGTCGCCGAGCCAGACTACCTGGCTGCACCCGGAAATATAGGCGGGCGGACGCCAGAGGCTGAGGAAACGGGCCGCCAGATCGCCACCACCCGCCAATTCGCACAGGGCCTCATAGGTCGGCATCAGACGCGGCATATGCGCCTCCAGTGCCTCCTTGCTGACCAGCCAGGTCGCGCGCTGCTCCAGCCCGTCCGACAGATACCAGGCGCGATAGGCGGGCCAGTAGCGCCGGAACAGATCCTGCCACTTCTGCCCCGGCCCACTTTCGGAAACCGACTGAAAATAGAGGTCCATGTCGCCCTCGCCCGACTCATCCGTCAGCAGACCGGTCCGATAGGGTCCTTCCTCCTGCGGAAGCCCCGGAAAGGACAGACCAGGTCCGACCGCTAGAGAATCTTGTATGCCCCAGCCGTTGGTACCGGCTGCAACCCGCGCCCCTTGAACTTGGCGCGCATGCCATTGATCCATTGCTTGGCCCGCTTGTTCAGCTTGAAATTATCGGTCATCAGACGGCCACGGGTGACCAGGATACCAAGATCGGCCCCCTCGTAACGGTAATCCCCGGTGCCGGATATCCGCAGGAAAAAGGCCTCGTTTTCGCTGGCCACCGCACGGCGGTGATAGTCAAAACGACTGTATTCTATGGTCCCGTCGGGCCGCATCGAATAGATGCCACTTTCCGGCGCTTCAGTGATGATGTCCACCGAATCATCGACATGTTTCATAACGTACTGGGACCAACTGTCGATATTGTCCGGATCAGCCCAGCGCCCGTTCAGCGCCTCGATGTCCAGTTCGAACGGCACGCCGGAAAACTCCAGCAGATGGAACAGGAACAGCGGTGCATCGGCATGGGCGAAGGCGGCATGATTGGTCATGGATGACGCCCCGGTGATACGCGGATTCAACTCCCCCAGATACATCTCGCCGTTATCCATATCGATCAGGAAATCGAGCTCGAAGTAGCCGCGATAACCCTCCTTGCGCAGTTGCTCACCGAATTTGAACGTATAGTCACGCGCCATCTGGCGGATTTCCGGGGTGAAGCTGGCATCGAAAATCTCATTACCGCACCAACCACCCTTATAGGGCGTCAGTTCCTTGAATCCGACCAGTTCGGTCATCAGCGGCCCGACGATGGTCCCGGCCTTGGTCGTGCAGGCCTCGATGGCGGAGCCGCGGCAGTTGATCCGCTTCATCACCTTGATCTCGCCCTGCCCGATGATTTCGGACTGATGCTTCCTGAAATCCTTCTCACTGGAGATGAAGAAGGTCGTATGGCCGGAATCGCCAAAGGCAGATTGCAGCACCAGATCCTCGCCCAGTCCCTTCGAGACCTTGCGCAACTGTTCATAACTTTCAATCTTCGCAAGGATATTCGGAACCGACGGCACGCCTGCCTTGTTGCCGATCCGCACAGTCTCAATCTTGTTATCGACCCGCGTGCGCAGCTTCGCCTTTGGGAACCAGACCTCCATCTTCGCCTTTTTCGCCAGGCGTTCAGTTTCCCCATCGAACATCAGGAATACCGATTTCGGCTTCTTGCCCATCGACTTGACGGTATCCAGCACTTCCTTGTGCTGCAGCAGGTAGTTGTTGATATCCTCAATCGACTGGAATTCCGAATGCGGGGCCTCGGACGGCACGATGACATTCGGATGGCGTCCATCATAGCAATCTATGTAGTTGATATATTTGAAATTCTTTACCCATTCATCCATCCCCAACAGATTGAAATTGGTCGCACTGATGAAAACGATCGGGGTTTCGTTGCGGTGGAAATAACGCCGGATATCCGACATTCCCTTCAACACCTTCTGTTCCCGCCGCCTGCGTGGTACCGCTGCTGCAACCTCAGGAGTTGGAGCGGTTTTCGTGGCCACGGCCCTGCTGGTGGCGGCTTTGTTCGGAGCTTTCCTTGCAATTGCTTTCTTCGCCATCGGTTCTGATCCCCATCTTCTCTGTTCGGTTCATTTTTCAGCGGCAGCTTTGAGTGCCTTTTCTGTAAATACGCGCAGTCCCAGTTCCGCGCGGTAGCCATGGATTTCCTTCACGTCCAGCGCCCGCATGAATTTCAGTATCTCAGTGCTCAGCACCTGGCCCGGCACCAGGATCGGAAAACCGGGCGGGTAGGGAATGATGAAGGTGGAGGACACGATCTCCCGCCCCCGTGCCATCTCCGCATCCAGTGACCCGTCTTCCAGGCTCAAATATTCGCAATTCTCCTGATCGTAGGCGAGGAAATAGGCCGTGCGGATATCCCCCTCCGCCGTATCGGCCCCCTGCCCCTCCCTGGTTCCCTTTGCCCGGAATGCATCGTGAAACCGGCTGAAATCCGGCTGCGGCGGCAGTTCCTCCAATAGCGACGTGACGCGACGGTCATACAACGCCCGCTCGACCGGGGATGTATCCTCCATCCGCTCGTCCAGTTCGGCGGCAATCTTCACCAGCACCTCGATCAGATAGGCGACGGAGGACCGGGTGGTGCCGATATTGGTCATAAACAGAACGGTGTTACGCGACGTCTTGTTGATCTGGATCCCGTATTTATCCATCAACTCCTTGTTCTTGAAAGTATCACCGTCGAGTCCGGTCTTGCCGATCAGCAGCGTTACCCGCGTCGCATCCAGCGCGAATTCATCCGACGCCCAAGCCTCCCAGATATCGCGCCAGCCCCGCCCGACCTGATAGTAGGATTCGATTCCGCTTTCACGATACTGCGCCGGGATCATGTCATTGGCGGTCAGGACCCGGAAATATTTCGACAGCAGTGGATGCGTCGCGACCTTCTCGCGCAGGACCATCGCCATCTCGACCTGCTTCTGGACCAGTTCGAAGCCTTCCAGTTCCACCTGCCGCCGCCCGACATCCAGCGAAGCGACGATCTGATAATTCGGCGAAGTGGAAGTATGGGTCATATAGGCTTCGTGGAAACTCTCCTCCGCCTTGGACTTGTAGTCCTGATCGTGGATATGGATCATTGATCCCTGACGCAGACTGGTCAGCGTCTTGTGGGTCGACTGGCAGGCATAGACCCGCACCCGCACCAGATCGGGATCCGGCATCAAGCGCCGGTCCAGCCAGGTCTCTTCCTTCTCCGGTCCCGCCGCCTCAAACTCCGCCTTCCAGGCCTCATAGCGCTGTCGATACTCACCGGTCTGATAGCGTTCCCGCAGGACGGCGGCATTATGCATGGCGGTGCGCTGGCGATAGGTCGGGCCGAATCGGGCGAAGGCAAACCAAGCCTCGTCCCACAGGAAGACCAGATCCGGCTTGATCGCCAAGCATTCCTCCATCACCCGTTCCACATTGTAGACCAGACCATCGAAGGTGCAGTTTGTCAGTAGCAGCATCTTCACACGGTCCAGCTTCCCCGCATGTTTCAGCTTGAGAAGCTGGTGCTTGATCTCCCGCAGCGGCACCGCGCCATACATTGAAAACTCGTTCAGCGGATAGCTGTCCAGATAGACGACCTGAGCACCAGACAGCACCATGCCGTAATGGTGAGACTTGTGACAGTCGCGGTCGACCAGCACGATGTCGTCCGGCTTCACCAGGGCCTGAACCACGATCTTGTTGCAGGTCGATGTGCCGTTGGTCGCAAAGAAGGTCTGACGCGCGCCAAAGGCACGGGCGGCTGATTCCTGTGCCAGCTTGATCGGTCCATGCGGGTCGAGCAGCGAATCCAGACCGCCCGATGTCGCCGAGGTCTCCGCCAGGAAGATGTTCATGCCGTAAAAATCACCCATATCCTTGATCCAGTGGGATTTGGCGATGGACTTGCCGCGGCTGATCGGCATGGCATGGAAAACGCCGGTCGGTTGCTTCGAATACTCCTTCAGCGCCGTGAAGAACGGCGTCTTGTAGCGCGTATTGACGCCGCGCAGGATATTCAGGTGCAACTCCATGTAGTCTTCCTGATTGTAGAAGACCCGGCGACAGTTGTCGCAGACCCGACCGGCAATATCCTCCACCGACTGGTCGGTAACCATGTAGATATCCAGTTCCGGTCGCAGCTTGCCGATGGCATAGGACAGCGACACGCCGTATTCCTCCGGCGGCAGATCGTCGAATGTCTCGTCGCCCAAACGGTTCAGATAACGCTTCAGCATTGGCAGATCGTGGCGCGACCGATAGGGGAAGCCATACCGAACGACCACAGCCTGAATGTTGTAATTGAACAGGACGCCGATCAGCGCATCCTCGAAACTGCCGACCACGACGCTTTCATAGACGAAGGAATCTTCCGGCCGTCGCTTGTCACGCAGCGAGCGTTTCAGCGTCGTTTCCTGGTGCGGAGACAGATCGTCAACGATCATCACCTCGAAATAGGGACGTTCCCGCTGCCGTTCCTCGGCAGTATCGGACCGCTCATCATTGTCGTCATCATCTTCGGAAGGCAGAACATGGATATGGCGGCTGCGATAACTGTCGGACATCAGCGCCCGGGTAATCCGCGCCACGGTATGGGCCAGCGAGGTGAACTCACCATCCTCGAACATCGTATGCAGGCGCTCGAAGGTCACTCGCCCCGGAAAGGCCCAGTAGCTTTCGATGGGCTCCAGCTTTTCCAGCAGCTCCAGGACGACGGTGTGCAGCGGGTCGCCGGGCGACCGTCGATCCGCCGCCATCAGTCGCGTGGCGGCGTTCTTCAGCTTGTTCCAACTGTCATTGCGCAGTTGAGATGCTGAGTAATGGGCAGTCAGATCGCCTCGTGACATGTCGCCCCCCTGTCTGCGGCCCCGTTTTGCGGCCTTCTTTTCAGTATCCGTCATCTGCGTCGAGATTGGCTTGCTCCATTCATCATATCCACGGCATGCAGGCGATGATCGCCCGGATCGACCGGTTCCACAAAAACATCCACAAAAGCGGTATCCAACGTTCCCGGACGCATATCCAGACCGGCACGAGATCCCCTCTGCGGCATCTGCAAGGGTCCAAGACTATCGAGATACCGGGTATCGGCCCGCGCGCGATCATAGACCGGGAAATCAACATCCCGGTCTCGGAAACTCTTATGCGTCTGGCCCAGTCCTTTTAGCCCCGTTTCCCGCTGGCGGCGCACGGTGTCCAGATCAATCTCCAGGGGGATGATTTCTTCCTGTCCGGCGGCCTGATAGAGCACAGTCCCGGAAGGGTCGACAACGCAGGATCGCCCGCAGCCACCGGCACCAAGCCCGTTTATATCGAAGACATAGCACTGAAACATCGCGGCAGTCGCCCGCACGATGGACAGTTCCACATCCCGGTCAGTGGTACCGGTCAGGACCGGATGCAACAGCACCTCCACCCCCTGAGCAGTCAGACTTCGTGTCGTTTCAGGGAACCAGATATCATAACAGATCGAGACACCGAACCGGCCGACCAGCGGAACATCGAAGATCAGGAATTCCGTACCTGCCGCAACGCCATCCTCATAGGGCCGGAAGGGAAACATCTTGCGATAGCGCCCGACGACTTCGCCTTCCGGATTGATCACGATGGCGGTGTTGTAGATCACATCCCCAACCCGTTCGAACATCGATCCGGGCAGTAGCCAGACGCCATGCGCCCGTGCCATTTCCTGAAAGATCTCTTCCGCCGGGCCGGGCAATGTCTGGGCATGGCCAGTCAGCGGACCATAGGGGGCGAGTTCCGAGAACATCACCATCTGCACCCATGGAAAGCGCGCGACGGTCAGGTCGAGACGCTGACGAATGGCCGTCACATTTTCAGCATGGGCACCGATATGCATCTGCACACCGGCAATGGCAAAGGGCTGCATGCGGGCCTGTTTCCCATCTTTGTTATTATTATGTGAACAGGACACCATAGGGCGCAGCGCTTGTAAACAGCCTGCATGGTAGGGTTATCGCCAGATCACTGCCCAGAGATCAATGCCCGGTGGCGAATAGTGGCAGGGTGGCATCGACCTCTGCGCTGTCGGTACAGTGTCGCTCAACATCGACTGCGGTCAATCGAACAGGTTCAGGTAATGATTCCGAGGACGCTCCCAGAACCGGTCCGCTGATCAACTGCACTCCGCCCTTGGCAAACTGCCGGACATCTTCCCATTTTCGAATATTCCCGATAAAACTGACAAACCCCATCTCACGGGCGGTTTTCAGCGTCGCCAACGACCAGTCCCAGTCCGTGCGCGTGGGCATCGGTGCCAGATTGACACCCAGCACCTTAACCCCGGACGACAGCAGACGCGCCATCGCCGCCTTGATGTTGCCCTTCTGGGTTTCGTGCTGAACCGCCACGCATGTGCCCCGAAAGAAGGGGGAGAGATATTGCGATATCTCCATGAAGCGACCCGGCGGAATCCCCTGGGGCAGACCGCAGAGATTGACGAAAATCCGCTGTCGCATTATCGGCGGCGCGAGGCGCAGGATGCTGACCACCTCCTGTCGACCGCGATTGGACGACAGGGTTTCAAAATGCAGGTTGAAGACGACATCGACCTTGTGCCCGGCACTCATCGCCTTCTTCAGAGCTATAAGACCGGTTTCCAGCGCATCGACATCCAGATTGCAAATGTCCGGTGGATTGGGATGGAAAGACAGCGTGTCGTAACCGAAGGCAGGCTCATCCTGATATGGAATACGGCAGGATGGCTGACAGAGGAAGGCGGATATGCTCTGGCTCGGCATCGACCAGACAGGCACGAAACGATTGTGGATCGGATTGCGCTCCACATCCGACATTTCCAGCATGAAAGACTGCTTCCGGACACGGCGCGCCTCGGCCTCGTCCAGCGATGACGCCTCCTGTGCACCTTGCGCAGTCTGTTCATTGATGTTCCGTGCCTGCTCCTCGGCAAATTCCTTCGCCAGCCGCAGCGCGTTCTCTTCCAGTTTCGTGGCAATCTCCGTTGGCGTTATCCGCTCCGACGCGCGCCATTCATTGCCGTCCGACACGATCGGGCGCAGCGACGCCCCCTCAAACCCCATCTGTCCGAACAGCGTATCATTGACCTGCATGGCGATCTTGCCCGCGCGCACCAGTGCCGCATCCATGTCAACGCCGGGAAATACGATGACATAGTTGCCGTCGAGGCATTTCATAAAGGAATCATTCGGGCCCGAATGGGCCTTGATCGCACTTTCGACGAAACTGCCGACCAGACCCTTCATGCGCTCCCAGCGACGCGCACCCACACGTTCCGCAATCTCATCCAGCCCCAGCGCCACGACCTGACTGACCTGTATGGGCGACGACTTTGGCAGTTCGTTCAGCACCTTACAGAGCTGTTCCAGGGATTCGAGCTTAAGGGCGGTCATCCTTAACCAGTTCCTTCAATTTCATTTTTATCTCCCGCACCAATAATGCGGCTATCGGATAGGTATGTACCCTGCAACCCCCTAACAAATGATTAACCACACGCAAAAAGCTTAAAATCATAGCGCATTTATTAATATTTTCCAATGAATTCCGATGCCACCACCACTAAATGAAATGCTAACTCAAGGTCACCCTGTCAACATCTTGATATTGAATGATTTCAACCATAGGTATCGTTTTGATATTGTAATGATACAGCCTGAAATCAGATATACCGGTTCAATCCCGCCGCGCCGCAACCCGCTCCGCCATCAAGCAGAGAATTTCCCACATCATGGTGACGCCCGCCAGTGCCGTCGCGCCGGACGGATCGAAGGGCGGGGAGACCTCCACAACATCGGCTCCAATAATGTCGAGACCACGCAGCCCCCGGATCATCCGCTGTGCCTCATGGGTTGAATATCCACCGATTTCCGGCGTGCCGGTCCCAGGCGCATAGACTGGGTCCATCCCGTCGACATCGAAGGATATATAGGCCGGGCCGCCGCCCACGACCTCCCGCGCCAGTGCCGCCACCTTGTCGGGACCAAGATCAAAATATTCCTCGATCTCCACCACGCGGATACCCTGTTCCAGGCCCCATTCCTTGTCCTTCGAATGGTATAATCCTCCCCGGATACCGATCTGGATTACCCGCTTCGGGTCCAGCAGCCCTTCCTCTATGGCGCGGCGAAAAGGTGTGCCATGGGTGTACATCGCACCACCAAAATAGCGGTCCCAGGTATCGGTATGGGCATCGAAATGCACCATGCCAAGCGGCTTTCGCTTATCAGCAATGGCGCGCATGATCGGCAGGGAAATCAGGTGATCACCCCCGGCAGCCAGCGGGATCACCCCCTTGCCATGGATCACGCGAAAGAAATCCTCGATCCGCGCCAGGGTATCCTCCAACTGGATCGGATTGACCGGACTGTCCCCCAGATCGGCGCATTTCGCCAGTTCGAAGGGCATGATGCCGCTGACATGGTGACAGTTGCGCATCATGGTGGACATGTCGCGCATCTGGCGCGGCCCGTGCCGCGCCCCCGCCCGGTTCGTCGTCCCGCCATCCCAGGGCACGCCGACGATGCCGATATCGACCGGATCGGCGTCTTCCGGGGCCAGATGCGGCAGGCGCATGAAGGTCGCGATCCCCGCAAAACGCGGCAGAACCATGCCGGAAAGCGGCTTGAAATCGATTTCGCGGTCAGACATGGAACACTCCCTTGCTTTTTACTGGCTTTTGGCTGGGTATGGGCGAAGGGTCGCTGCGCCTATGGCACCGCCATGCCTTTCTTCACTGCATCGCGCGCGCCGATGGTCTCGAACCAGCGCGACACGTTTTTCAGCGACGCCAAATCGATCTGGTGCCATTCCCAGCGCGCGACCCAGGGGAAGGTTGCAATATCGGCGACTGAATACCAGTCACCGGCCATAAATTCGGATTCCCCCAATCGCTTGTCCAGCACGCCGTAAATCCGGTGCGCCTCGGTGCGATAACGCTTTTCCGCATAGTCGGAGACGCCGGGATTGAAATGCAGGAAATGGTTGGCCTGACCGAACATCGGCCCCAGACCGCCCATCTGGAACATCAGCCATTGCTGGGTGATCGCGCGCTTGCGCGGGTCGGCTGGCCAGAGCGAACTGCCTGTCTTGTCGCCCAGATAGGTCAGGATGGCACCGCTCTCAAACAGCGCGAGCGGCTCCCCGCCCGGCCCGTCGGGATCGACAATGGCCGGTATCTTGTTGTTCGGACTGATCTTCAGGAAATCCGGCGCGAACTGCTCATCCTTGCCGATATCAACCGTGTGGACGGTGTAGGGAAGCCCCACTTCCTCCAACATGATCGACACCTTGCGCCCGTTCGGCGTGCCCCAGGTGTAGAGATCGATGGTCATCTTGTCGCTCTCCCTTTCAATGGTCGGAGTGGCTTAGGAACTGATCCCCCAGTCCGGTATCGTAGGCAACCCCTTCCGCCGTCAGAACGATGGCATGAGGATCGGGGCTTTTCACCAGACCCTTGCGGGCGAGCGCCACCCAGACCGCCGGATTGGCAAAGCCGCTGGCATCGCGGGCATGCACGGTGAAGGCACCGACATGGACATGGTCGCCATGGGCATGGGGGACGCGATGTAGCGTTACCTCCCCGGTCGCCGGATCGGTTGAGGCGGACTGCGGATCCCGCGCGATCACCTGCGCCAGAACCAGTGTTCGCGCCTGCAATTTGTTGAGTTTGAGGGGGTTGGGTCGATTCATAGACTAGATCCTTTCCGAATTCCGCCGCGCAGTAGAGCCGATCCACTCCCTCCTATGCAACCGCTGTCTCATGAATTCCGCAACGGGCTTTCATGAATCTGACACCAAACCGGCACGCAAGTGCAACGCAGTCTCTGTAAAGAGAACGCCGTGCCTCAAGGGTGCTGCGGAGAGGGGCATGGACATTGGCCATGTCGCCTTCTTCGCGTCAATTCAGGTCGATCGTACCAGATCGCCCCATCAGAGCAGCGAATGGTACAGGGGAAGACATGCTGGAAATTCAGTCTCTTACCAAAAAGTTTGGCGAACTGAGCGCCGTTGATGCCGTGAATATGACGATCCCTGAAGGCGCGATGGTCGGAATCATCGGTCGTTCCGGGGCGGGCAAATCGACCATGTTGCGCCTGATCAACCGTCTCGCCGTCCCGACCTCCGGCAGGATCCGGTTTCGGGACCGCGACGTGAGCAATCTGAAAGGCAAGGCGCTGCGCGACTGGCAGGCTGATTGCGCGATGATCTTCCAGCAGTTCAATCTGGTGCCGCGACTGGATGTGCTGACCAATGTCATGCTGGGTCGGCTGAACCATATCGGGACGCTGCGCAGCATCTTTCGTCTGTTCACCGACAAGGAACGCCTGGAAGGTTTGCTGGCGCTGGAGCGGCTGGGCATCGAACAGACTGCATTGCAGCAGGCAGGCACCCTGTCCGGCGGACAGCAGCAGCGGGTCGCCATCGCCCGCGCTCTGGTGCAGAAGCCGAAACTGATCCTGGCCGACGAGCCCATCGCCTCCCTGGACCCGATGAATGCCAAGCTGGTCATGGATGCGCTGAAGCGGATCAATGAGGAAGACGGCATCACCGTCGTCTGCAATCTGCACACCCTCGACACCGCACGAACCTATTGCGAGCGGATCATCGGCATGGCTCACGGGAAGATCGTGTTCACGGGCGGGCCGGACGACCTGACCACCGCCCAGGCGCGCGACATCTATGGTGCCGGTGAGGAATTCAACGAAGCCGCCACCTCCACGTCGATCTCCCAGGACCGCAAGATTACCGCAACACCCGATGCCGAAGAAGACGAGCCGGTCGCATCGGGCAAAGTCGTCAACCTCTGAGGGCAGAGGAGACGGGCTCATCTGAAACCGGGGCGACCGGACATCCATCACCCCGTCCGTCAACCACACCACATTATGAAAGAGGGAAACCATGCAGATTAAATCCATCGCGGCTGCCGTAGCCACCGCCGCCATCATGAGCTTTGCCGGCGCTGCCACGGCTCAGGACATAACCGAATTCCGCATTGGAATCCTGGGCGGCGAAAATGCCAATGACCGCCTGAAATCCCACGAATGCCTGAAGGAAAAGACTGAGGCGCTGCTGGGTGTCGAAACCAAGATCTTCGCTCCCGCCGACTATAACGGCGTCATCGAAGGCCTGATCGGCGGCAATCTCGACATGGCCTGGCTGGGTGCATCCGGCTATGCCGCCGTCTATCTGGCGGATCCGGAAGCCGTCGAGCCGGTCCTGGTCAAGATCAACACCGATGGTTCCTACGGCTATTACTCCGTCGGTTTCGCACGGGTCGAATCCGGCATCAAGTCACTGGACGACATGAAGGGCAAGGTCTTCGCCTTCGGTGACCCGAACTCCACCTCCGGCTATCTGATCCCGTCGGTCGAAATTCCGGAAACCGGCTATTCGATGAAACCGGGCGAATACTTCGCCGACGTGAAATTTGTCGGTGGCCATGAGCAGACCATCGTCGCCGTCGCCAATGGTGATGTCGATGCGGGTGTCACCTGGGCCGACGGTCTGGGCAACTGGGAAGAAGGCTACAATTCCGGCGCATTGCGCAAAGCGACCGATGCCGGTCTGGTCGACATGACCGAGATTCAGGAAATCTGGCGTTCGAAAGTCATCCCCGAAGGCCCGATCGTGCTGCGCAAGGCACTGCCGGAGCGCGTGAAACTGCAGATGACCGGCCTGATGGCCAGTCTGGAATCGATGGACGCGGATTGCGCCTATAACGTCATGGCCGGTGAAATCAAAGGCATCGCCCCGATCGGTCACGACGCCTATATCAGCGTGATCGAAGCCCGCAAGGCGAGCATGAAGAACTAATTGACTGATCCGTACCGCGCGGCACCGGTTGCTTTGAACAGCACCGGTGCCGCGCCCCGTTTACCCCTGCGGAGTTTCGATGCCATGAGTACGCCCCTGACCATCGGCCAGTTGCAAACCCATTTCAACGGCATGGAACAGAGACGACGGCTCTATACAGCGCTGTTCCTCGGTGCGTCGCTGATCGTATTCTTCGGGGGCTTTTCGATTGCCGAAGACCTGAATTCCGGCGGCTTCTGGCAGGGCCTCGCCAAATTCTTCGATTTTCCCGCCCAGATCATGCGCGACACCTTCGCCGCAGACGACTGGATCGCCAGCGTGATCGCCTATTCACCGGCGATGCTGGAGACGATCAACATGGCGGCTGTCGGTACGCTGTTCGGTGCGGTGATGGCGATGATCCTCGCCTTCTGCGCCTCCCGCGATCTGGGAATCATATCCGGCCTCGTTCCAGTCGCCCGCCGACTGATGGATATCACCCGCGCCTTCCCGGAACTGATCCTGGCGCTGTTCCTGATCTATCTGCTGGGCGCGACACCAATTCCGGCAATCATCGCCGTCATGCTGCATACGGCGGGCGCGCTCGGCAAGCTGTTCTCCGAAGTGAACGAGAATATAGACAGGAAGCCACTGGAAGGCTTGCAGGCTACCGGTGCCACTTGGCTTCAGCGCATGCGCTTTGGCGTACTGCCGCAGGTTCTCCCCAACTATTGCAGCTACGCGCTACTGCGTTTCGAAATCAATATCCGCGCCTCCGCCATCCTGGGCTTCGTCGGCGCGGGCGGTATCGGACAGGAATTCCGCACCGCCATCAGCTGGGGCGCGGGCGACAAGATCTCCGCCCTGTTCATGCTGCTGTTCCTCACCATCATCGTCATCGACCAGATTTCGGGCCGCATCCGCCGGAACCTTGTCGGCGGCACGTATCAGATGGCCTGACCGGTCACACGATCCACCACCAGAGGCCCTATCCACCATGACGACGACGACACTCGACAGTCAGGCCACCCGCCTTCGCCGGACCCATGGAGCGGTGATCCGGAAATCCCGCTTTGCCGCCTTCTGGCCACTTGCCTCGCTGGGTGTCGTGCTGGTTTACATCATCTATGCCTGGCTCGCCTTCGATGTTGCGGGCGTCTTTGGCGCGGCTGACTGGAACCGGGGGGTGCTGCTGTCGCGCGACAGTTTCCACCACAAATACCAGGTCAGCTATTCCGCCCGACAGGATGAAGTCTCCGTCACAGTGGAGGGTGATCGCAATACCGAACAGAACCCTCTGCCCTCCTGGGTCACGACGGACGGCACGAGCCACCGCGTTTCGCTCGGCGGACGCCATATCGTGGAATTCTCTACCGGGCGACTGGACTACACTGCACCGGACGGTGCGATCTATGCCGTGCACGTGACCGGGGACGGGATCATCGTCAACGGCTACCGCTCCTTCCTGGATGACGACAACCGCTATCGTTTCGTACCGGAAGATCAGCCCGACATTGCGGGCGCGCTGGATATCACAGATATGGTCGGGCGCGGACTCCTGCCGGACGGGGCCTCCTTTGCCACGGCGAAGTTCGAATACGCACCGGATTTCTACAAATCGATGCGCGTCACCCGTGCGCAAATCCTGGTGCAGCGCTATTTCTTCGGCTGGGAATACTTCTGGTTCGGCCCGAATTCCCCTTTGCAGGGGATGAGTGGCGGCGCGCTCTGGGATCTCGCCTGGTCCGATGAACGGATCGACCCGGCACTGTCGAATGCTGAATTCATCTTCCTGGAATTCTGGCGCAATCCGGACTGGCAGCATAACGAGATGTTCATCGCGTTGCTGGAAACGCTGCTGATGGCGCTGCTCGGTACCTTCGTAGCCGCCGGAGTCGGTCTGCCGCTCGGCTTCCTGGCGGCGGCCAATTTCAACCCGGTCTTCGTCAGCCGAATGGCGCTGCGTCGCCTGTTCGATTTCCTGCGCGGGATCGACCAGATCATCTGGTCGCTGATCTTCATCCGTGCCTTCGGCCTCGGTCCCCTCACCGGGTCACTCGCCATCGCCTTCACCGATACCGGCACCCTGGGCAAGCTGTTCTCGGAGGCAATCGAGAATATCGACACCAAACAGGTGGAAGGTGTGCGCGCGACCGGGGCCGGGGCGATCCAGCGCTATCGCTTCGGCGTGATCCCGCAGATCCTGCCGATCTTCGTCTCCCAGACACTGTACTATCTGGAATCCAACATCCGCTCCGCCACCGTCATCGGCGCATTGGGTGCGGGCGGCATCGGCCTGAAGCTCGTCCAGTCGATGCAGACCCAGCAGGACTGGGAAAATGTGATGTATCTCATCACCCTGACCCTGATCGTCGTCATCACCATGGACATCGCCTCCGGCTGGCTGCGACGCAAACTGATCGGTGCGGATGCGAGAGGGTGACCACATCGATTTGATCCGTCCGGACAAATCAGGCAAACTGATTTCGGTGTCGGCCATTCACCCGAACCATGGACCAGATGCGGGGCATAGGCTTCGTTATGCGGCACCCGGTCCGAATTGACAGACCCGAAAGGTCGAAATCCCATGAAGCTCAATACCAGCCAACTGGCTGCCGTGAAACGGCAGACCGGCGCCGATCCCGTTGAGGAGGGCAGCACGCCCCATACGGCGCTGAAGGATGCCTTTGGCGATCACACATTCTATGTCAGTGAGGCGGGGCTGCTGGTCCCGGAACCCGTCGCCGAGGAGCCTCCGGCAGAGGTCCAGGGCGGTGATCCGGTGGAACTGATCCTGGTCGCGGAATGGACCGACGAGAAGCGGGAGGCGATGCAGCGGGTCGAGCCGCAGCGCACCGGCTTCGTACTGGACGCCGATCCCGCCAACGATACCGGCGCCGCCTGACCGCCGGATAGACGTCTCCGACCGGTCAGGCTGGTCTGAAAAGTCAGGCGGGTCCGGAAGGTCAGCCTGGAATCAAAGGCTGACCGGACAGAGCCTGGATGAACGTGGCGGCGACGACCGCGACGCCGATCAGGCTGGCCAGAGCGACGATCCGGACGGGCCGAGCCGTTCCGCGATCCGCTAGCCAGCCGATGGCGGGCAGAACCTGCATCAGATGGGTGGCGAAGAAATGCGAGACACGCAGGTCGCCGACCTCCCGCGACCAGCCGAAAACCGGCACGCCACCCTTGTCCAGGGGGACGCTGCCGATCCAGGGACTGCCGCTGCCACCCATTTTACCGGCAACGATCAGGGTGGCGATGAATCCCAGGATCAGCCCCAGTCCGGCCCCCCATCGCAGTCCCGGCCCGATACCGGCTGCCGGGCGGCGCAGGATCAGGATGCCGACCAGCAGTGCCCCCGCGATCAAGGTAACGGCCCCGACCCCCATCAGCGTGTACATGATCTGAGCAAGAGGTGTTTCCAAATTGAAATGCGAGGTCTCCCCCCGTGCCGCGCGAAGCGTGATATAGCCCAGTTCAAAGATTGCAACGGCGGTCCAGGCCCAGGCCATACCCGACAGAGCCCGGCCCTGCCATCGTCCGCCCAGTGCGACCAGCCGCACCAGAACCCCCAGGGTCGCCAGATGCAGCGCCACAGAGAGGTGGAACTTCATCGGCTTGATCCAGAGATTAATGCCATTGACCTGACGATCCTCGACCAGCATCGCCAGCGCGATCAATGGCACGGCGGCCAGCGCCAGCAGCGCCGCCTGACCCAGCAGGGTTTCGGGTTTCTGCATCATACCGCTTACTCCTTCACCGGTGCGGGTGAGAGGCGAAATCGGCGCATCCCGCTATCCAGCATCAGGAAGGCAAGCAGCCCCATCGGGCCCAGCATGAAGGTCATAGCCAGGACCGGTGCCTGAATCAGCCGGGACATCCCTATCGCATCAGCCCTGCGCGCGATCCAGGCCCCGACGAACATGTCAAAAGCAAGATAATGAACCCATCCGGCCAGCAGCAGCGGCTTGCTGGCGAACAGTGTCTCGACCTCTGCCAGGCTGCCGAAACCGCCCTCCACCCGCCCGAAATACAGCAGGATGAGAACTGAATACCCGACCGACAACATGGCCGGAAACCATAGTGCAGGCAGGCTGTTCAGCACCGGCCAGCGCCGGGGTGCCAGTATCAGGATTGCCCATCCCAGCATGGTGGGCATCCCGGCAAGGGAAAACCACCCCTCCCAATCCAATCCGAACAATCCCGCATCCATTGTCTCGCCTCCCGGTCCAGGGTTACAGTCAATCTTGACACTGTCATAATTAATAATATTTCTTTCTTGACGCTGTCAAGTTACAATCCGGCATGACCAAGAAACGTGACTATCACCACGGCAATCTGCGACAGGCCCTGATCGATGCGGGAATTTCCCTGCTGGATGAAGTCGGCTGGACCGGACTGAGCCTGCGGGCCTGCGCGGCGAAGGCCGGGGTTTCCCATGCCGCGCCTGCATATCACTTTGGAAACCTGCCGGGATTGCAGACCGCGCTTGCGGTCGTCGCCTTCACCCGGTTCCATCAGACATTGGTCGACTGTCGGGCAGTAGCCCCGCCCGAACGGGAAGCGCAGATGCGGGCCGCAGGCGAAGGCTATCTGCGCTTCGCCACCGGCAATCCCGGTTTGTTCAAGCTGATGTTCGGCGGGGCGGAACTGGACCGGAATGACCCGGAACTGAACGCCGCAAAGGCAAAGGCCTTCGCGCAGTTGGGGGAGATCATCGCCCCCTTCCTGACACAGGAAGCATCAGAAGCCGAAGACTACGCCCTGCGCGTCTCCGTCTGGTCGCTGGTGCATGGCTATGCGCATCTGCTGCTGGCGGGTCAGTTGGACATGCTGGGTGTATCCTCAGACGGGATGAGCCACCTGCCGGATATGACGATCCTCACTCCGCCGCGTTGAACGCGCCAGTCGAGGCAAGGCCTGTGATCCGCTCAAACCGGCCATCCTCCTGATAGCCAATGCAGCAGTTGCGACCCAACCGCTTGGCCTCGTACAATGCCTGATCAGCCTTGTGCAGTACGCTTTCGCTGGTGTCCTGATCGAAATCGAACAACGCGACACCGATGGATATCGAAATTTCAAGCCCATCCGATGGCGCATCACGTGCCTGGATCGGAATGGAACATATGCTTTTGCGCAGCCGCTCAGCCACAACACCGGCCACGACATAATCGGCATCCGGCATCACGACCACGAATTCCTCACCGCCGAAGCGCGCGATGGTGTCGATGGAGCGGACATTCTGACCGATCCGGCGGCTGAGTTCGACCAGCACCTCATCACCCGCCGCATGGCCGTATGTATCATTCACCTGTTTGAAATAGTCGATGTCGAACATCATGATCGCCAGCGACTTGCCACTGGCCCGCACCCGACTGACCAGCCCGCCCAGATGCGCGGTCAGATAGCGCCTGTTGTAGAGACCGGTCAGACTGTCGGTCAGCGCCATGGCCAGACTGCGCTCGTAATTATCGCGCAGCCGGTCCTGATAGCGCTGGCGGCGGATCTGGGTGCGCACCCGCGCCTGCAATTCCTGCTTGTCGATCGGCTTGATCAGATAGTCGTTGATTCCGATATCCAGCGCCTTGGCCAGACGCTCGGTATCGTCCTCCTCCACCGTCAGCAGCATCGGGGTATGGCGGGTCGCATCAGCCGCGCGCACATGACTGCAGAACCGCAGCGCATCCCCGCTCTTCAGCCGCAGACTGACAATGACCAGTTCGTAGGAACCGCTGCGCAGCCGTTCATTCGCTTCCTCCAGCGAGTCGGCGATATCCGTCGTCGCATTGTCGCGCGCCAGGGCATCTACAATCTTCTGCGCATCGATCCGGTTGTCCTCGACAACGAAGACACGGGCATTGGAGGCATCGACGGACTGGATTGGCCGGTCATCGCGCATCACGCCGAGTTGCCCCGAGGTCTGCTCCCGCATCCGCCATTCGTCCATCAGCATCTTCAGGCGCACCAGCGAGCGCACCCGCGCAAACAGGGCGGCATCGTTCACCGGCTTGGTCAGGAAGTCATCGGCCCCGGCCTCCAGCCCGCGCACCCGATCCGAGGAATCGGACAGCGCCGTCACCATGACGACCGGGATATGCATGGTGATTGGATCCTGCTTCAACTTCTCGCAGACCTCAAACCCGTCCATGCCGGGCATCATGACATCCAGCAGAATGATGTCGGGCTGGTCATGCTTCGCCATTTCCAGACCGGTCAGACCGTCCCGGGCCGTGATCACCTCGAAATACTCACTGGTGAGCTTCGCCTCCAACAGCTTCACGTTGGGGCGCAGGTCATCGACCACGAGCACTCTAGCGGTCATCCTGTGCGGTTCCTTCCGAGTTTCAATTCTGGCCTGTACCGTCCCCCGTCCCCACCGCCGGAGTTCAAAACCTAGGCCAGAAATTTCTCCACTGTCGTCAGAAAGGCGGCGACGGAAATCGGCTTGGCGATGTAGGCCTCGCAGCCGCCCTCCAGAATTTTTTCCTCATCGCCCTTCATCGCAAAGGCCGTCACGGCAATCACCGGAATATGCCGCAAGTCGTCATCTTCCTTGATCCATTTGGTAACTTCCAGTCCCGATACTTCCGGCAGTTGGATATCCATCAGGATCAGGTCGGGCTTGTCGCTTCGGGCGATTTTCAATGCTTCCATACCATCCCGTGTCTGTAGGATATTGTATCCCTTAGACTCCAACAAATCATGAAACAGCTTCATGTTGAGTTCGTTGTCCTCAACGATCAAAACCGTTTTCGCCATAGTCCCCCCTCGTGCGCACCTAACGCTTTCGAATGATAGCCCGCCATCCGGCATTGCCACCAAACATTGCCATCAGACATTGCTGACGCACTCGCCACCCCGAAAGGCAATCTCTGGGGTTGGACGCGGCGCCACCATACTTCTATAACATAATGACTTAAGTGGCGATGCTTTTCGAGCACCCTTTACACAGGACAATGGCCATGCGGATCGGGATCGATCTGGGCGGAACCAAGACATCTGGAATCCTGATCGATTCCGACGGTGCGATCCTGGCGCGGGTGCGGCTGGAAAGCCCGCGAGGACACTATCGAGCGACCCTGGACATGCTGAAAGTGGTCGCCGACCGGCTGGCCGGTCCGGATCATCCGCACCAGCCGGTCGGCATCGGCATACCGGGCTCGATTTCCCCGGCTACAGGGTTGGTGAAGAATGCGAACTCCACCTGGCTGATCGGTCATCCGCTGGCAGAGGATGCCGCCCGTCATCTCCACCGACCGGTCCGTATCGCGAATGATGCAGACTGCTTCGCGCTGTCGGAAGCGGTGGATGGAGCCGCCGTTGGCAGCCCCTCCGTCTTCGGCGTCATTCTGGGAACCGGAGTCGGGGCGGGCATCGTCGTCAGGGGCGGGCTTCTCTCCGGCCCGAATGCCATTGCGGGGGAATGGGGGCACAATCCCCTGCCCTGGGCCGATCCGGAACGCGACCCCGCCCTGCCCTGCTATTGCGGGCAAGCCGGATGCATCGAAACCTATCTTAGTGGCCCCGGACTAAAGCGCCATCACAAGCTGGATACCGGTGAGGATATATCCCCGGAAATCATTGCCCAGGGCAAGACACCGGAACGCCGCGCCAGCATAGCGACCTATTCCGATCGTCTGGCCCGTGCCCTTGCCCATGTCATTAATATTCTCGACCCCCATGCGATCGTGCTTGGGGGGGGCCTGTCGGAAATCGGGTCACTGTATCACACAGTACCGGAAATCTGGGCGCAGTATGTCTTTTCCGATACGGTCGCAACACCGCTCCTCAAACAGCACCATGGCGCAGATAGTGGCGTCCGGGGGGCGGCCTGGCTCTGGCCCGCGACACCATATCATGACTGATGGCGGGACATTCTTCCTGTGCCGGGTCTGCCTGCACGGCCTGCCTCTCGGTCTTGACCAGCCCGTTCCCCGGCGCTGCCCGGCATGCCAATCACCGCGCGGTATCAGCCACCCGGAACTGGATCAGCTTTCCATCGCCCATATCGACTGTGATGCCTTCTATGCCTCTGTCGAGAAACGCGACGACCCGAGCCTCGCGGACAAGCCCGTGATCGTCGGCGGCGGCACTCGTGGAGTCGTTTCAGCAGCCTGCTACGTTGCACGGATCTATGGCGTGCGGTCCGCGATGCCCATGTTCAAGGCACTGAAAGCCTGTCCGAATGCAGTAGTGATCCGGCCGAACATGGATAAATACGCCACTGTCGGGCGCGACATCCGGGCACTGATGCTGGAGACGACCCCGCTGGTGGAACCGATCTCCATTGATGAGGCCTTTCTGGACCTGACCGGCACGGCGCGCCTGCATGGCAGACCTCCTGCCGCTACTCTGGCCCATCTGGTCCGCCGAATCGAAACGGAAATCGGTGTCACCGCCTCCATTGGCCTCAGCTACAACAAGTTCCTGGCCAAGATCGCTTCCGACCTGGACAAGCCGCGCGGCTTTGCCGTGATCGGACGGGCAGAGGCTGTGAGCTTTCTGGACCCGAAGCCTGTCGGAATCATCTGGGGTGTCGGCAAGGCCCTGCGCACGACGCTGGAATCTGACGGTATCCGCACGCTGAGTGACCTGAAGACACTGGATCAATTCGAACTGACCGCCCGTTACGGCGCGATGGGCAAGCGCCTGTACCATTTCGCGCGCGGCGAGGATGACCGCAGGATCGAGCCTGACGGTGAAACCAAGAGCATCTCCGCCGAGACCACCTTCAACACCGATATCACAGATGTCCAGAAGCTGAAGAACGAGCTCTGGCCGCTCTGCGAGAAGGTTGCGCGGCGGATGAAGGCAAAAGGCTATGCCGGACGCACCGTGACGCTGAAACTGAAAACCGCCGCTTTCAAGACCATCACCCGGTCCCGCACGCTCTTTGACCCGACCCAGCTTGCCGAGACTCTCTACCGCACTGGCGCGCCTGTCCTGGAGAAGGAAGCCGACGGGCGCGCCTTCCGGCTGATCGGTATCGGTGTCTCAGAACTGACCGACCCAAAAGGGGCCGATCCGCCCGACCTTGCCGACCCAGATGTCGGCAAACGCGCCCGAATAGAACGCGCGATGGATGCGGTCCGCAGCAAGCTGGGTGACTCCGCGGTTAAGAAAGGCCGGGGCTGGAACTGATTATCCGAAGATAAACCGCAACCCGACACCGATGATGGCGCAGAGGCCGAGGGTACTGATTACGCCAAGGCGAAACCGGAACAAGCATGCCATTGCCATCAGAATAATGAATGCAGCCGATCCGTCGATACTGGAAACCACAGGCATTTCCATCACCATGAAGCCCCACTCGACCGGCTTCATGTCGGTAAAAAGAACCCGCAGGCCGAACCAGCATGCCAGATTGGCAATCACGCCGACTACTGCAGCAGTGATCGCGGTCATTGCCCCGGTCAGGCGTGAGATGCCCTGAATCCGCTCAACCGCTGGAGCACCCAAAAAAACGAAGGCGAAGCACGGAGAAAAAGTAACCCAAAGCGTCAGGAACGCCGCAAGAACTGCGCCAAAAAATCCGGCGGAGGCTTTGTATCCGGCTAGAAATCCGACGAATTGCAGGACCAGAATCAGAGGACCAGGGGTGGTTTCCGCAAGACCGAGACCTGTCAGCATCTGATCCGAAGACAACCATTGATAATTTACAACCGCTTCCTGCGCGACATAGGCCAGAACCGCATAGGCCCCCCCGAATGTGACGATGGCCATCTTTGAAAAGAACAGGACGACATCCCCGAATATCCCTCCATTCGGGACAAAAATGATGATCGGGGCGAGCCATGCCAAAAGCGCCAGGAGACCGGCACGGCGGGCGCTTCTGGCCCTGGCGGGGACAAAACCGGAGTCGGTCAGCATCGCCCGATCCAGCGCCGCATCCCCATCGTCATCCATCCCGCCATGGCCGGTTGGTACAAGATGACGGTGCAACAGGAAACCCGCCAGACCTGCCCCGATCACCACCAATGGGAATGGTACCGAAAACACGAACAGAGCCAGAAAGGCAGCCCCGGCAAGAGTCCAGGATATCACCCCCCTGAGCGCCCGCGTCGCAACCCGGAGAAGGGCCTGCAGCACGATAGCGACGACGGCGCAGGAAAGGCCGAAGAATAATGCCGCGACAATCGGCAATTCCCCGGCCTGGATATAGACGATGGACAGGATCAGCATCAGAACGGCACCGGGCAGGATGAAAAGCAATCCGGCAATCATCCCGCCTACCGCCCCGTGCAACAGCCATCCCAGATAGGTCGCCAGTTGCTGTGCCTCCGGCCCTGGCAGCAAGGTGCAGAAATTAAGGGCGTGAAGAAACCGCCGGTTCGAAATCCAGCGCCGATCCTCCACCACCTCCCGATGCAGCAGGGCTATCTGCCCCGCTGGGCCGCCAAAGGACAGCAAGCCGATGCGCAGCCAGATACGGGTTGCCTGTGCCAGGGTCGGCATAGCCGGACCCACCCCCTGTTGGTCGGTCATACGCCCCCTCCCGGCTGCGGCCAATCGTGACTTTCGCCGGTCGCATCCCTGGACCATCGGTACAAGGCATCATACACGCCAAGCGACGCCGCAAGTTGATCGAGATCGTCCCTGTACATCCGAGAGAAGCCAAGCGATATCGACAACAGCCCAGCAGCCTCCGGAGCGAGATCCGGCCGCGCCGTATCGGCTCCACGTACGATTCCCGCCATACGATCCAGCGGCTCACTTCTCAGCCCGAACTCCGACAGGACGGTATCGAAGGTGCACATATCTCCCCGATGGCTCCAGAACGTCCCCTCTATATCGAATGCGACGCCACCAAATCGATCGGCAACTGCGGTTACCTCGCCGGGGGCGACAAACAAAAACACGGAATCGGGGTCGATAAATCGACGGATCAGCCAGGGGCATGCGACGCGGTCGATCTTGGGGCGCTGACGGGTGACCCAGATGCTGCGCCCGAGCGGATCGCGGGGCGGAAGCTTTCCAGGATCGATAGTGAGTAACCCGGATGCTGCCCAAGCCTCGAAACCACCTGCCAAAGTCTCTGCGACAATACCCTCGTGCCGCAACAGGGCCGCGATCCCCTGACTCAACTTCTGACCGCGATGACAGATCACAACGACCTTTTTTCCACGGCAGTCGCCGATCCAATGCTGCAAGTCGGTATGGCGACGCCGATAGGAACCCGGAACGAGCCTTTCATCCAGGGCAAAATCCTCGTCGATTCGAATGTCGACGAGCACCGGACAATCCGGCAGTCCGATCAAACGTGATAGCTGATTTGGCGAAATCTCGGTTGGTGACGTCATAATGCGCCCTTCCCATAGTTCATGGTTGACGGACGCGATCCTTGGGCTGACGCCTCACGGGGTGTTCGCAGACCCCATACCGATGAAATACACGTACCCAAAAGAACCGTCAATTCTATGATTGCGGTCGAGGAGTGCGTGACGAGCCTTGGCGCATCTTCTATGGTCGCGCCAACAAAACAATGCGAGCGAATTCACCATGTCCGACAAGCCCAAAGTCCTGGCCACCCGTTTGATGCCCGAGGCCGTAGAGTCACGTTTTAATATTGAATTCGATGCCGTCGCAAACCCGACCGACACACCCTTGGATCAAGCGGCACTGCTGGCGCGTGCCGCAGGGTGCCGGGGCATTGTCTGCTCCCCGACCGAGAAATTGGATGCCGATACCATCGCACAACTGCCGGACAGTGTGGAGATCGTGGCGACCTTCTCCGTCGGCTGCGACCATATCGACCTGAATGCCGCGAAGGCGCGCGGATTGATCGTCTGCAATACACCGGATGTGCTGACCGAAGCGACTGCCGATACCACGATCCTCTGCCTGCTGGGGGCGGCCCGGATGGCGCAGGAGGCGGAGGCAACTCTGCGCGCCGGGAAATGGGGACGCTGGGCACCGCGAGATATGCTGGGTGTGCATATGTCGGGCAAGCACCTGGGGATCGTCGGCATGGGGCGCATCGGCCAGGCCGTCGCCCGCCGCGCCAGAGGCTTCGACATGCAGGTGATGTATCACAATCGCCGTCGTCTGGACCCGGCAGATGAACAGGGGGCGGTCTTTTATGCCGATGCAGCGGAGATGCTGCCGCGCTGCGACTTCCTGGCAATGACCTGCCCGCTGACGCCGGAAACGCAGCATTGGCTGAATGCCGACCGAATCGCCCTGCTGCCGGATGGGGCTGTGGTCGCCAATACCGCGCGTGGCCCAGTCGTTGTCGATGATGCCCTTATCGCAGCCCTGAAATCCGGCAAGGTCTTCGCCGCAGGCCTCGACGTCTTCACCGGCGAGCCGAAGCTGGACCCGCGCTATCTCGATCAGCCCAATGCCTTCCTACTGCCGCATATCGGATCGGCAACGGTGGAGACCCGCAACGATATGGGTTTCCGCTGCCTCGACAATCTCTCTGCCCATTTCGCCGGTAAACCATTGCCGAGCCGGGTCGTCTGATCCGCGAGCGGATCTATAATCCGCTCTAAACCGGGAATCAGATTCCGGGTCAACCCGGCAGGAATCGTCCCAGCCTCCACCGACAGGAACGCGGCAGCACCCGGATTCACCCGAATCCGGGCGGGAGTCCGGGATATGTCGGTTCTGGCACAAAGTTTGCGCATCCCCCGTCTGCCTATACCGCTGAACGGGAGACGCATGAATGTCCAAGCCGATCAATAATCTGGCATTGCGGCCAAAATCGCCCGGATCCGCCCCTGCCGCGGAACTGACCCGCAGGCTGACCGACCGGTTGCCGACGGAACTGGCCGAGGCCCGGAATTACCGGCGAATGCTGGAGGATGCCCTGTCGCTGGCCTATGAGGCGCGCGAGGAGTTGGATGCGGCACAGCGACGGATTGCGATCCTGGAGCATCAGTCCCGCACCGATCCGACGACCGGCCTGCTGAACCTGCGCGGATTCGAGGTTGCCCTGCAGGCGGCCCTGGCACGGGTCAAGCGCTATGGCGAAAAGGGCGTGCTGGTGATGATCGACCTGGATGGCTTCACGGCGGTGAATGAAGGCCATGGACAACAGGCGGGTGACCTGATCCTGGCAACGGTCGGAACCGTACTGTCGCGCCATACCCGCATGGTGGACAGCGTCGCACGGATCGGCAGCGACGAATTCGCCGTGATTCTGGCCGGTGCCGATATCGAGGGAGCCAAGAGCCGGGTCAGTATTCTGGACAGGATATTGAACTGGACCACAGTGCCGTGGAATGGTGCCCGGATACCAGTGCGCGCCACCTTCCATTCCGTTCCCTTCGGACCAAAGGACGAAGCCGAGGGACTCCTCGCCGTGGCGGATCGTGCAATACGGGACGGGAACCGGGCAGGTTCAGGGGCAGGGTTACAGGCATAATGCATCCCCTGTCTATTCCAGCCCATTAACGTCGCATTCTGAAAACCCGCCTGTGCGGACTTGCCCAAAGCTGAACCCCGTGAGGCGGTCACATTCCGTGACGCCGTATTGGATGAAGGCGAGACGGCAATATGGGTCTGAACGCAATCGACAGTGCCAGACGGGTTCCCCGGCAACACGGCGCGATGGAATACAGCGAAGCACCGGTGAACCTGGATATCGTGCGGGGTTATCGCCTGAACCGACTGCGCGATGCGCTGCGCCGGGGAGATTATGCGGGCGGCCTGTTCTTCAACCAGCTCAACACACGCTATGCCACCGACGCGACAAACATGCAGGTCTGGTGCGCCCATTACGAAACCCGCTGTGTTTTTGTCTGCACTGACGGGCCGGTCGTGCTGTTCGACTATGCCAACCATCCGCATCTGGCCGAAGGTCTGCCCGGCGTTGATGAATACCGCACCATTCCGTCCTTCTATTTCTTTTCCGCTGGGCCCAGGGGCGAAGACCGGGTGCGCTTGTTCGCCGACCAGATAGCCGATCTGGTCCAGAAGCACGGCGGCGGCAACAACCGCATCGCCGTCGATCACCTGTCAATCATGGCGGCGGGTGCCCTGCGCGACAAGCAGTTGAGTCTGCACGATGGCGAGGGTCTGGCGGAAATGGCCCGCGCAATCAAATCCCCCGAGGAACTGGAACTGATGCGCGCCTCCATGCATGTCTGTGAACAGGGCATCCGTGAGATGCGGGAAATACTGGAGCCGGGCATCACCGAAAACGCGCTCTGGGCGAAGCTGCACGAGGTCAATATCCGCCTGGGTGGGGAATGGATCGAAACCCGGCTGCTTTCCGCCGGGCCGCGTACCAATCCATGGTTCCGCGAATGTTCGATGCGCCCCATCGAACTAGGCGACATGGTCAGCTTCGATACCGATCTGGTCGGCCCCTATGGCTATTGCTCCGACATTTCCCGCGCCTGGGTCTGCGGTGTCGATCAGGGCGACATCAAGCCGACCGACGAACAGCGCCGCCTCTATGCCAGCGCCCTGGAGCAGATCGAATTCAATATCGGCGTCCTGGGTCCGGGTAAAAGCTTCCGCGATGTAACCCAATCAACATGGAAAATTCCCGAAGAATTCCTGTCCAACCGCTACAGCAGTTGCATGCACGGCGTCGGTCTCGCCGACGAATACCCCTCCATCAAGCATGCCGCCGATTTTGAGGTCAAAGGCTATGACGGAACCTTCGAGCCGGGAATGGTGATCTGCGTCGAGAGTTTCATCGGCGTCGAGGGCGGACGTGAGGGCGTCAAGCTGGAAGAACAGATGATCATCACCGAAACCGGCGTCGAGCGGATGTCCACCTACCCCTTCGAAACCGCCTGGCTTTAGGATGGCGGACGTAACCCGCTAAATAACACCGCGTTCGTGGAGATACCATTCGGCGGGATTGGTGCCGAACGGAATCATGACATGCTCCCGATAGGGTGCACGGTCCTGAAGACGCGTATACCAGGCTTGGATTCCGGGGAAATCCGGGCGATCAATGGGAAGCCTTAAATAACGATTGATGAGCGTCCCGAGCGGCAGATCAGCCAAGGTCAGCCGGTCAGCCACCATGAAGCTGCGCCCCTTCAGATGGGCCTCCAGGATGGATAATGTCTTCACCGTCGCGTCCGCAGCCTTTGCAACAGCGCCCGCATCCCGCATCGCGGGTTCAGTGCGTACCGTGCCCCAGAACAGGGCTGTCATCGGCTCGGACAGTGTCGTCTTGTGCCAATCCAGCCATTGATCGGCCAGCGCCAGATCGTGCAGGTCATCGGGCAGTAGACTTCCCTTCCCATGATTTCGTGCCAGATGCCGCAGGATGGCGTTGGATTCAAACAGCACGAAATCATCATCCTGCAATACCGGGATGCGCCTATTCGGATTGATCGCCCGGAAAGCCGGATCTCCCAGCCCTCCGAAGGAGCCACCGATATCCTTGCGCTCATGGGCCAGACCCAGTTCTCCCAGTGCCCACATGACCGGCATGACATTGCTGGAATTCTTCCGCCCCCAGATCGTCAGCATGGCGCCCCCCCCTTTCAACTTTCCTGTTTCGCGGCCTTACGATAGACCGCCGCAGGCTCGGCGATCAACGCCTCATACTGGGCATGAACGGCGCTCGCCAACCTGTCCATCAAGGCTGGCAGATCGGCAAAATCCTCTTCACCGGCAGCCCGGGCAAGCGCCTTCTTCTGCCCTTCCAGAGCAGCCTCTGCATCGAAACCGCCACCGGGAGATGTCAGTCGGATAACCGCCTGCAACCGCCGCCACAGCGCCAGTCCGTCACGCAATGCTCGCAGCGCCTCTGGCGACAGTATTCCAGCTTTTGCCAGGTTTTCCAGCGCCGTCGCGGTATTGGGCGACAGGATGTCCGGATGCCGGGCGGCATGAACCAGTTGCAATGCCTGAGCGACGAATTCGACATCGACAAGCCCCCCGCGCCGGTACTTCACATCAAAATCCGACTTGGGCTGAAACTCCCGCGCCACCCGTTGTCGCATGTCATCGACATCAACCAGTATCTTCGCAGGATCGCGAGGCTGGCACAGTGCCGCGCGAATCATTGCCGCCAGTTCCGCACACAGCACCGCATCACCATAGACCAGGCGCGCACGGGTCAGCGCCATATGCTCCCAGGTCCAGGCCTCGCCGGTTTTGATATCGTAGTAGCTCTCGAACCCCTTCCGCTGGGTTGCCAGAGGGCCAGCCTTCCCGGAGGGCCGCAATCGGCTGTCGACCTCGTACAGGCTACCCTCCCCCGTTTCCGTCGTGATGGCGGTGACAAGCCGCTGGCACAGACGCAGATAATAGACCTGAGGCCCGATCGGTCGCGGCCCGTCCGAGGCATCAACATCCGCATCGACATCATAGACGAAGACGAGATCAAGATCTGACATCGGCAGCAACTCCCCGCCACCCAGCTTCCCGAAGGCAATCACCGCCATGCCCTGACCCGGTACCCGCCCATGCGCATCAATGAATTCGGCTGAGGCTGCGGGCAACACTGCATGCAGCGCGCGCTCCGCCAATGCGCTGTACGCGGGGCCGACCCGATCACCATCCGCAAGACCGCGCAGAAGATGCACACCGATCCGGAATTTCTGATCGTTCGACCAGCGTCGCACCGCATCCAGCACGTCCTGGAAATCCTGCGCCAATGCCAGTGATGCCGACAGTTCTTCCTCCCCCGGAACCTGTCCGTCCATTCCATCGATGGGCTCAAAGAAACCCTCACTCAACACCGAATCGAGCAATACCGGTTTGCGGGACAGCCAATCGGCAAGACGCGGTGCCTCACCCAGAATCTCCGAGACCAGATCCATCAGTACCGGATGCGCCTGAAACAGTGAGAAAAGCTGCACCCCGGACGGCAGGCCCGACAGGAAATTGTCAAATCGCTGAAACGCATCGTCCGGGCTGGCGGTATCGCCAAAGGCCTTCAGCAGGCGCGGCATCAGTTCGGTCAATATCTGTCGGCTGCGTTCGCTGCGAGTGGCGCGATAGCGCCCGTGGTGCCAGACCCGAATCCGCCCAGCGACATGGGACGGGGCTGCAAAGCCCATTCTGGACAGGGTCTCCAGCGTATCCGGGTCATCCTCCGTCCCGGTGAAGACCAGTGACCCGTCGCCGCCCAGATCCGGCGATTCCTCGAACAGGCGGGCATAGTGACCGGCGACAATCTCCAACTGACGCCGGATGTCGCCGCGAAACACCGCGATATCCCGATAACCCATGAAACGGGCTACCGCCGCCATACCGTCCGCCGTGTCAGGTAAGGTCTGCGTCTGTTGGTCCGCAATCATCTGCAGACGATGTTCCAGACGGCGCAGGAAGTCGTAGGCAGCCTTCATCTCCGACACGACACCAGGCAAGACATGGCCATGCAGGGCCAGGCGGTCCAGCATCAAGCAGGTCGGCTTTTCGCGCAGTTCTGGCTGGCGTCCACCCCAGATCAGTTGCTGGGTCTGGACAAAAAACTCAATCTCCCGGATGCCGCCGCGCCCGATCTTGATATTGTGACCATCGACGGCAATCCGACCACCGCCGCGATGGGCGTTGATCTGGCGCTTGATCGAGTGAATATCCTGAATTGCCGCAAAATCCAGATACTTGCGCCAGATGAAGGGGCGGATATGGGTCAGGAAATCATCACCAAGCGCAAGATCACCGGCAACGGGACGGGCCTTGATCATCGCCGCGCGTTCCCAGTTCTGACCGACGCTTTCATAGTAACTTTCTGCGGCACGGACACTGACCGCCAACGGGGTTACACTGGGGTCCGGACGCAGACGCAGGTCGGTCCGAAAGACATAGCCGTCAGCAGTCCGCTCATCCATGAACCGCATGATCTGCCGCGTGACCCGCACCATGTCGCGACGCAGCCCCTCTGGATCCTCCGGTGCCAGACGTTCGGTATCGTAAAGCACGATCAGGTCGATATCGGATGAATAGTTGAGTTCCCGCGAGCCGAGCTTTCCCATCCCCAGAATCACGAAACCATCAGTGGAACCATTATCCGACCCCGTGCGCCAGTTCTTCAACGCCCGGCGCAGGGCGCGTTCCAGCGCCGAATCCGCCAGATCGGCAAGCGCGGCCGTGATCTGTTCCAGTGACCAGATATTCAAAAGGTCCGCCAGGGCGACGCCCAGTGCCACCTGCCGCTTCGCCCGGCGCAGGCCGCGCATCAGGTCCGCATCCGACTGTGCTGTCCGATCCAGATCCGATAGGGCGGCAAGACAATCCGCAACCGCGCGATCCGGCCCGTACCGCAGCAGATCGGCTAGAAAATCCGCATCCCGACGCATCAGATTGCTGAGAAAATCGCTGTGCGCGCGGATGAAATCCAACAGATGCCGACCGCGCGGATCGTCAAAAAAGGCAACCAGAACCGAATGGTTCGGATGATCCATTGCAAGAGATGGAATGTCAGCCGATGGAGCCCCATCTGGAACAGGAAGAACGGATGGGTCGATCCGATCTAGAAACGTACTGAAATCCATGGATTGCAATCCTTACTGCACCGTTTAAAACCCGACCGAAGCGACTATGATACAGCCATGATCCCCCGCCCAGGCAGTCTGTACGACAAAAATGAGCCAAATGAAAAAGCGAACCACACGTATTGTACTGGAAACCCTGGTCGGGCTTTTCATCGGTCTGGTCATGCTTGGCGCTGTCGGTATCTATATCCTGTCGCGGGGTCCGGTCTCAATATCGGCACTGACCCCGATGCTGGAACGGGCAATGGCGTCGGAGGCGAGTCCCTATGATATCAAAATCGCCGATACCCGAATTGTCTGGGGAGGCTGGAGTCGCGCACTGGATGTCGTCGTGACCGACATGCGGGTGGCAGAGCCGGGAAAACCCCCAATTGCCGTGCTTCCCGAAGTATCCGTCGGACTTTCCCTGAAAGGGGTGTTGCAGCGGGATATCCGAATCCGCTCCCTTGACATCCTCGCCCCGGACATCACGATTCTGCGGAATCCGGATGGCAGCCTCGCCTTTTCCTTTGATCAAACCGGTTTGACCGAAACGCCTGACACAGCAGCGAATTCCACCTGGGTTCCCCTGCCAAAATCCGACGGCGCTGACCTGATACCACAATCCCTGCTGGATGCCCTGACTGGGCCGGTTTCACAAACCGGCATGCTGAGTGGATTACGGCGGTTCCGGGTTATCAATGCGGAAATCCGTCTGATTGACCGCGCCCTGTCGGAAACACTCTGGCTGCACAGTGCGAATATCGTGATTGATCGATCCAATGCCGGAATTACCGCGGAACTGGATGGCGCGCTGGAAACTCCGACGGAGCAGACCGATCTGTTCGCAGCACTGACAGTCAGACGGGAACGCCGGGAAATCGATTTCGACATCACATTCGGACCGCTGGATACCGACCTGCCGATCCGGTATCTGCCGGAACTTGTCTTTTACCTTCCTGACCTGACGTTCAGCGGGAATATCGGTGCTGTCGTGAATTTCGAAGGAGTCCCCCAAAGCCTGGCCGTCAATCTTGAAAGCGCCGCCGGGTCGGTCGATCTGACGGCCAGCCGGATCGGACAGTTCCCGGAAGCGTCAATCCAGGCGGAATTCAAGAATTTCGATACTGCCGTATGGCTGGACGGATTATACGAGGCCGATGCGCTTGTCGATTTCCTGCCTAGGGTTCCGGTAACCGGAACCGCCCATCTGATCCTCGATTCCCAGGCCCTGCCCGCCGAAATCGAAGCAACCCTGACCTCCCCGCTGGGTGCCATCACGATACAGGCGGCACAGCCGGTTTCCGGTGAGGGATTGCAGGGGGCCGTATCCTTCACTGAAATAGCGCCGGACCGCATCGGTCAGACAGCACCGCTACTTGGCCCTCTTGCTTCCATGACCAGCACGATCAGCGGCAGCGGAAATTTCGTCCTGGACCGACACTGGAACCCGATCTCGGGCCGACTGGATGCGACGCTGTCGGATGGAACCCTGCCGACACTCGAAGATCTGCAATACACACCGCCTTCTATCGAGTCAGGTCGGATTGCCGCACGCTTTTCCCCTTCCGACATCACGGGATCAAACGCGATCGTGCTGGAAGTCCTGACCCTCGATTTCGGCGGACCGCAACTGTCGCTCAACGCAACCGCCATGCTCTCCCCGGATGGGCTGGAAACCACTTTTAGCGGTTTGCTGCTCGACATGCCGATGAACAGGCTCACGGAATTCTGGCCAGAAGCGATTGCTCCCGATCCCCGCGAATGGGTGACCGAAAACATTCCCGAGGCCGATGTCCATCAGGCCGATATCACCGCCGACATCACCCTGCTTGGTTTTGACCCGGAAGCATTGGTCCTGAACGCGCTGTCCGGCGGAATCGAATTTGAAAATGCCGAAGTCCACTACCTGCGCCCCCTTACACCCGCCGAGTCAGTCTCCGGTCTTGCCGAATTCACTGCCACGGATTTTACCATCAAGGTTCATGGCGGGCGGCTGCAGGATGCTATCCTGCATAGCGGCGACATACTGATTTCCGGTCTCGACAGCGATCTTGAAAAGATAGCCATAGACCTCAATCTCGAAACGCCACTGCCGACAGCGCTGACCCTGCTGGATACCGAACCCCGGCGTTATATCAGTCGGATCGGCCTCGATGCCGGGGAAATCACCGGCGAGGCCATTGCGGATGTGCGGTTCCGCTTTCCACTGCTTCAGGATCTGCAGGCGGAACAGATTGTTTATGAAACCGATGCCGTGCTGCGCAACCTGACCATACCGCGCCCCGAACTCGATGCCATCGTGACCGGCACCGACCTCCATCTGGCACTGCGACCGGGCACCCTGCATCTGGAAGGTGATATCCTGATCGACGGGACACCGGCCCGCGCGGTGTGGCGGGAGAATTTCGATACCGACACCGCTGACGATCAGGTCCGAATGCTGTCCGTTACCACACGGGCAGATCTGTCCGAATTGCGCCGTTTTGATCTGGATCTTGTCGGCATTGCGGAAGGACCGGCGGATATGACCGTCAATTACGCGACATACGTATCCGGTGCGGAGACGATTGACCTGTCCGCCGACCTGACCGATGCAACCCTGACTACCGATCCGGTGGACTGGCGCAAGCAGCCGGGAACATCCAGCAAACTAACCCTGCAAGCCTCCATGGATCCAACCGGCGATATCGACATTCATCGGTTTCTTCTGGACGGCGGGTCGGATCACCGGATTGAAGGGACGGGACGTGCCGCCGCCGGTTTGGCACCAATCACCGAGGCGACCATTGATGCCCTGCGCTTTGGCCGCACCGATCTGACCGGAACCATGCAGCACAGGGATGGCCGCTATCGCATTGCCCTGACCGGCACCAGCCTGGATGCCGATCCCTTCCTGTCCGACGATGACGATGATGTCCGGGATGAAACGCCCCCCCGCACGGAACCCCGTCTAGAGATCACCGGCAGGTTCGATTCGGTCTATCTGGGAACGGACGATGCGATGAACGGGGTCGACCTGATCCTGGATCTGAATGGCGAACGGGTGGACAGGCTGAGCACCACCGGGACATTCGGGGATGCCAAGCATCTCGACCTGCAGTTCCTGCCAACCGGAACAGGTGCGCATAACCTGTCAATCACGGCGGACGATACCGGCCTTGCCCTGACGGTCGCCGACATAACCGGTCGGCTGCAAGGCGGGACGCTGCGGATTGATGGCACACGCGCCGGGCCGGATGACCCGATAATCGGAACGGCAGTCCTGCGCGACTTCAGGCTGCTGGAGGCACCGCGGTTGACAAAACTACTGGAAGCGCTTTCCGTCACCGGCATGCTCTCCGCCCTCAGTCGCGAAGGACTGCCCTTCAACTTCATGCGGGCGGATTTCAGCCTGACCCCCGATACGCTGACGATACCGGACGCGACCGCACGCGGCAGTTCCATCGGTGTCACCCTGAAGGGAGAGGTCGACCGGGTTTCGGATACCCTTGATCTGACCGGGGATATCGCGATCTCAGACCTGTTCTCGAAAACAATCGGGCAGCTTCCGCTAATCGAATTGCTTGTGGGTGATGGCCTGATCGGCGTCAGTTTCAGGATGACAGGCCCCATCGATGAGCCTGAAGTCACTGTAAACCCGCTTTCCGTCATCGCGCCCGGCTTCCTGCGCAAGGTTTTCGGGGCCGGTACGGCCACGAACGAACCAGTCCCCGGCAGTCAGGACGCCAATGACCAACAGGGCAACTGACCCTGCTTTCCGATTGTCAGAATGCTGACCGGGTCATACTCTCCAGCCATGCTGAACGATACTGACATAGCCCAATTTGCCCGCGACGGTGCCGTCGTGCTGCGCGGGGCCTTCCGCGACTGGATCGACGTGATCGCCGCCGGGATCGACCAGAACATGGTGGAGCCCGGCCCCTATGCCGCCGAGAATACGGGAGCGATGGATACCGGTCGGTTCTTTGACGATTATTGCAACTGGGATCGCATTCCGGCCTTCGAGGATGTCATCCGGAATTCCCCTGCCGCCCCGATTGCCGCGGCGGCCATGGGCTCCTCCACGGCGCAGTTCTTCCATGATCATGTCCTGGTCAAGGAAGCGGGCACGTCCAAGCGGACCCCCTTCCATCAGGACATCCCCTACTACTTCGTCGATGGGCGGCAGACGGTCAGCATCTGGGTTCCCGTTGATCCTGTCGGGCGTGATGCCTGCCCGCAATTCATCCAAGGATCACATCTCTGGGACAAGCTAGTCCTGCCGGTGCGCTGGCTGGACGACAGCGGTTTCTATGCTGACAAGGACGCCTATCTGCCGGTCCCGGATCCAATCGCGGAGCCGGATCGCTATACCCTGCTGTCCTGGGAGATGGAGCCGGGTGATGCGATCCTGTTTGACTATCGCACCGTCCATGGCGCGCCCGCCAATATGGGCCCCCGCCGCCGCCGCGCCTTCTCCATGCGCTGGGTTGGGGACGATGCCCGCTATATGGACCGTCCAGGACGCACCTCGCCCCCCTATCCCGGCCATAACATGCAGCCGGGGCAGCGATTGCGGGAAGACTGGTTCCCTACCCTCTGGCCGCGACCGGCGGCTGTTCCAGCGTGAACCGGCCCTCCTCCCTGCATCTGAGCGACTGGAGCGGCAGGCCGAGCGAGCCGGAAACCGCCTTCCTGACAACACTAGCCCATCTGGCCAGATCCGATGGACGCCGATCCTGCCTGAGCCTTGCCGATGAGATTGAAGCCATCGGCCACGCGCGCCTGCCCTGGAAGCCGAAGAACCAACCCGTCGTCGCGCATCTGGACGCCTGCCTGAAACGGGGACCATCGGAGACCATCTATCTGCGCGGGGCGATTTCCGATATTCGCAGGAACCTGACCTGGGAGCGTGCGCCCGCCGATCCGGGGCTTTTGGAATTTGCCCGACGTCATGCCTTCAGCACCGTCGTGGGCGAGACCGCGCGCATCCCCTCGGATCGCCTCCGCATCGGCCTGATGATAATCGACGCCCATAGCCACTATCCGACGCACCGACACGCCGCCGATGAGCTTTACCTGCCGGTATCCGGTATTGCGGCGATGCGGATCGGGGCTGAACCACCCGCCCGCTGGACCGAAGGCCGCTTCCTGCCCATCCCCGGCAACGCGCCGCACGCGCTGTGGACAGGGGAGCATGCAATTCTTTTCGTATGGGCCTGGCTCGGCGATATTTCGGGGCCGTACCATACCGGGTAGCACTTTACCCTTGGAGAGCGGGTCTCTATATCCCCCGTATGGACATGAAAGGGAGACTCATGGCGCGCACGATCGACGATCTGGTGGAGGATTTCGAACTCTTCGAGGATTGGGAAGAGCGTTACCGCTATATCGTCGATCTGGGCAAGAAGCTGCCGCCGATGCCCGATGACGAGAAGATCGAGGATAACAAGGTGCGCGGCTGCATGTCCCAGGTCTGGATCACCTGCCAGCCCGAGACGGCGGGCGACGACACGATCTTAAGCTTCCGTGCCGACAGTGATGCCTTCATCGTCAAGGGGCTGATCGCAATCCTGCTCGAACTCTATTCCGGGCAAAAACCGCAGGATATCCTCGCCGTCGATGCGACTGAGGCCCTGACCCGCCTCGGCCTGGAAAGTCACCTCTCCCCCAACCGCCGCAACGGCTTCGTCGCCATGGTGGACCGCATCCGGAAGGAAGCCCAGACGCGGGCGTGACGAAGCCGGGCACTCGATCCCGTTGCGCCGTCACTGCATCCCCTGCTGTGCCTGCCAGTTGCGGGCGAAATCGGACAGGCGGATGGGTTTGCGCTGGCGGCCCCAGGTGCCGGGATGCGTCTCGAACCGACCTGCTATCACGGTGCCGCAGCCGGTGCAGTGCCCGCCCTGGCCGATCTTCCAGTCGGTGAGCTGGTGCCAGTCCCGCCCGATCACCTTCTCGCCGCAACCGGGGCAATAGGTAGAGCCGGTCGGTTCGTGATGGATATTACCGGTATAGACATGGTGCAAGCCGTTTTTACGCCCGATCTTCCAGGCCCGCAGCAAGGTTTCCGGCGGTGTGCGCGGTGTGTCCATCATCTTGTAATCGGGATGGAAAGCAGTGAAATGCAGCGGCACGTCGGGGCCGAGTTCGCCCGCGACCCACTGCGTCAACGCCTCGATCTCCGCCTCACCGTCGTTCTGGCCCGGAATCAGCAGCGTCGTCAGTTCCAGCCAGATCTTGCGCTCATGCACCAGATACAGGGCAGTTTCCTTCACCGATTCCAGCGACGCTGTGCAGAGTTTGCGATAGAAATCCTCGGTGAATGCCTTCAGGTCCAGATTGACCGCATCCATGCTGCCAAAGAATTCCTCGCGCGCCTTCTCCTTCACATAACCCGCCGTGACCGCAACATTGGCGATCCCCGACTCTCGGCAGGCGGCGGCGACATCGACCGCATATTCCAGGAAGATCACCGGGTCGTTATAGGTATAGGCGACGGATCGGCATCCGGTCTGCTGCGCGGCGGCGGCAATCGCGCCTGGCGGCGCCCGATCCATCAGCCGGTCCATCTGGCGGCTCTTGGAGATATCCCAGTTCTGGCAGAACTTGCAGGTCAGATTGCAGCCCGCCGTCCCGAAGCTCAGCACCGGCGTGCCGGGCAGGAAGTGGTTCAACGGCTTCTTCTCGATGGGGTCAATGCAATAGCCCGATGCCCGGCCATAGGTCGTCAGCACCAGTTCATCACCGCGCCGCGCCCGAACGAAGCACAGCCCACGCTGACCATCATGCAGTTTGCATTCGCGCGGACAGATATCACAGCGAATCCGCCCGTCCTCCAGCGCCTGCCAATGCCGCGCGAGATGACCGTCGATTTCATCATCGGGGACTGTCACGCCTTCTGTCATGGATCCACACTATCATGAAATGCAGCAAAGGGGACCGGCACGGTTCACCAAACGCCAGAACCGGGTTACGATAGGGCCAATTTCGAGTGGGCGAACTCGTCTGAGATGGCGCATTCGCCGAAATGGTAGAGTTTTCAACGCTGGAAGTGGAAATCGAAGTATCCGAAAACGTCGTCTCCCCGGAAGACGCAACGCGGCTGTCCGGGGCCCAGAGCAACTGGCAGGGAGCCAGACCCGCCACTCTAGACTCCCGCCTTCGCGGGAGTGACGATAAGGGTTCCTGTCATTACCGCTTCCAGCATCGACGTACCGAAACAACGAATAGTGGACTCAAGCGAACGCACGATGCTCTGATCCCCATCAATGGAAAGGCAGAACCATGGCGCTGATCCGCCCTCCGGCGATTGCCGGGACATTCTATCCAAAAGACCCGGCCGGGCTTTACGAGACCGTCCGGGGCTTTCTGGCCCAGGCCGAACCCCACTCGGGAGCACCCCAACTGGAAACACCCGCACCCAAAGCGATCATCGCGCCGCATGCGGGCTATGTCTATTCCGGGGCCTGTGCTGGAAAGGCCTATGCCCGGCTGAAACCACTGGGCGAGACGGTGACGCGGATCGTGCTGCTGGGGCCGTGTCACCGGATCGCGGTGCGGGGGCTTGCCACTTCCAGCGCAGATTACTGGGAGACCCCGCTGGGCGCGATGCCGCTGGACCGCGCGGCGCTGGACGGGCTGGCCGATCTGCCGCAGGTCGTCACCCATGACGCGACCCATCAGCGGGAACACAGTCTGGAGGTCCATCTGCCCTTCCTGCAAGTCTGCTTCCCGAAGGCACATCTGGTTCCCTTCGCCGTCGGCGAGGCCAGCGCGGACGAGGTGGCCGAGGTACTCACTCGACTTTGGGGTGGGGCGGAAACGCGGATCGTGATCTCGACCGATCTCAGCCATTTCCTGGATTACGAGACCTGCAGTGCACTGGATCGCAAAACTGCCGAGGCGGTGGAACGCCTGGACCATGGCGCCATCGAGCGCGATCAGGCCTGCGGGCGGGTGCCGATGTCCGGCCTGCTGCATCTGGCTCACGCGCGGGGGATGCGGATCGAGCGGGTCGGGCTGCTCAATTCCGGCGATACGGCGGGTGACAAGGCGCGGGTCGTCGGCTATGGCAGTTGGGCGCTGTACGAATGACCACACCAACTCCCGCTGCATCCCCTGCCGAATTCCCGACCGAGCAGGACCGCGCCCGAATGCTCGATATCGTCAAGCGAACCCTGGCCTATGGCCTCACCCATGGCAAACCGCCCGAGGTCGATCTGAAGAGCTTCCCGGACGCCCTGACGCGGCCCGGCGCGACGTTCGTCACGGTCGAGAAATCCGGCAGGCTGCGCGGTTGCATCGGAACATTGCAGGCGCATCGCCCGCTGATCACCGAACTGGTGGAAAACGCCTTCCGCGCCGGATTCAAGGACCCCCGCTTCCCACCGCTGACGCGGGACGAGATGCACCTGATCTCCTGGTCGATCTCGATCCTGAGCGAACCGGAGGTCATGCTGTTCCGCGACGAGGCCGACCTGCTCTCGCAACTGAAACCGGGGATCGACGGGTTGATCCTCCAGGACGGGTCTCGCCGCGCCACCTTCCTGCCCCAGGTCTGGGAGCAGCTCCCCGACCCGAAAACCTTCCTCGCCCACCTGAAACGCAAGGCAGGCCTCCCTCCTGACCACTGGTCCGAGGCACTCACCGTACAGCGCTATCGGGTGGAGAAGGTGGGGTAATGCGATAGCGATCATCCGACCAACCTCCGCATGATTGACCCTTCCGGCTGCGGCTCTATGATCCGTCCGGCGCGACATTGTTTTTCTGGAGACATCTCGATAATGGCGAAATTTGGTATCGGACAGCCGATCCGACGGGTGGAGGATGTGCAACTGCTGACCGGGGGCGGGCAGTATACCGCTGATGTCTCCTGGCCGGGTCAGACCTATGGCATTGCCGTGCGCTCGCCCTATGCCCATGCCCGGATTCTGTCCCTGGATATCGATGAGGCGAAGGCGGCACCGGGTGTGCTGGATGTGTTTACCGGGGCTGATATGCGGGCAGCCGGGATCGGGCCGATGCCCGCCAATATCGTGGTGACCCAGCCTGACGGATCGCCGATGGTGCATCCACCGCGCCACGCGCTGGCGGTGGACAAGGTGCTGCATGTCGGCGACCCCGTCGCCTTCGTGATCGCCGAGACACTGGATCAGGCGCGCGATGCGGCGGAACTGGTGATGGTGGATTACGAGGACCTGCCCGCCACTACCGATACCGATCTGGCAGACCAGCCCGGCGCACCACAAATCCATCCGGAAGCGCCGGACAACCGCAGTTTCACCTGGGAATTCGGCGATGCGGCGGCCACGGCGGCGGGCATGGACAAGGCTGTCCATACGATCCACCTGAAACTAATCAACAACCGCATCATCGTCAATGCGATGGAGCCCCGCGCGGCCATCGGCAACTACGAAGGTGATGCGGAAACCGGGCGCTATACGCTGCACACCCCGACCCAGGGCGTGCATTCCGTCCAGCGGCAACTGGCGCAGGATGTCTTCGGGGTCGATGCCAGTCGGATGCGCATCCAGACCGGCCATGTCGGTGGCGGATTCGGCATGAAGATCTTCCTCTACCCGGAGCAGTTGTGCGTGCTGTTCGGCGCGCGGCGGATCGGACGACCGGTGAAATGGGTGGCCGAGCGGTCCTATGACGGCTTCACCACCGACAAGCAGGGCCGCGATCATGTCAGCGAGATCGCGCTCGGCCTGGATGCCGATCTTAAATTCACCGGCCTGCGCATCCGCATGAAGGCGGCGATGGGGGCGTATCTGTCCGGCTTTCAGGCCTTCATCCCGACCATGGCAAGCGCGAAGATGTATGCCGGTGTCTATACCGTTCCGGCGGTGCATCTGACCGTGGATGGGCTGTTCACCAATACCACGCCGGTCGATGCCTATCGCGGGGCCGGACGGCCAGAAGCGGCCTATCTGCTGGAGCGGCTGATCGACAAGGCAGCGCATGATCTGGGCGTCGATCCGGTCGATCTTCGCAAGCGTAACTACATTCCGGCTGTGGCGATGCCCTACCAGACGCCGGTCGGCCCGATCTATGATTCCGGCGATTTCGCACGGCTGACCGATCTGGCGCTGCACCGTGCCGACCGTGCCGGGTTCGAGGCCCGGCGCAAGCAATCCGAGGCACAGGGCAAGCTGCGCGGCCTCGGCATGGCCTATTACATCGAATGCTGCGGGGCCGGTCCTGGTGAGCAGGCCGATATGCGCGTCGATGCCGGTGGCAATGTGACGCTCTATATCGGGACCCAGGACAATGGCCAGGGTCACCAGACGGCCTATAAGCAGATCATCTCCAACCGGCTTGGCCTCGACCTAGAGCGCATCACCGTGATCCAGGGCGATACCGATCTGGTGGAGCGCGGCGGCGGCACCGGCGGTTCCCGCTCCATTCCCGAAGGCGGCGTCGCGGTGCGTGATGCGACCGAGGGCGTGGTCGAGAAGGGAAAGATCGTCGCCAGTGTGCTGCTGGAAACCGCCGCGGGCGATATCGACTATGCCGACGGACAGTTCACCGTCATCGGCACCGACCGGTCCGTCCCCTTCGAGGAGGTCGCCCGCGCGGCGCATGACCCGACGTTGCTGCCGGTCGGAACGGACCCCGGCCTGGACGTGAAGGCGCGGCATAAGGCGGAAGCACAGACCTATCCCAATGGCTGCCATGTCTGCGAGATGGAGATTGATCCGGAAACCGGCGAGGCGGTGATCCAGCGCTATACCGTGGTTGACGATTTCGGCACCGTGGTGAACCCGCTGATGCTGGCCGGGCAGGTCCATGGCGGCATCGGCCAGGGGCTGGGCCAGTCGATGATGGAAGAGACAATCTACGATCCGGAAACCGGGCAGCTGCTCAGCGGTTCCTTCATGGATTACTGCATGCCGCGCGCGGATACGGTGCCGGAGATCGACTTCACCTATGTCGATGACATTCCCTGTACCACCAATCCGCTGGGCATCAAGGGCGCTGGGGAAGCAGGGGCAATCGGTGCGCCACCCGCCTCCATCAATGCGATCGTCGATGCGCTGAAACCGCTGGGGATTCATCATATCGACATGCCCGCAACCCAGCACCGGATCTGGCAAGTGATCCAAGCGGCGCGTGCAGCGAAGGCGGCAGAATGAATCATACACTGCCTTACGATCCCGCATCCCTGTTGCCCGAAGTAAAACGGGCGGCACTGCTGGCGGGCGAGAAAATCCTGGCGGTCTATGCGACGAATTTCGAGGCCAATACCAAAGCCGACGCCTCCCCTGTAACAGAAGCCGATACTGCCGCCGAGGCGATCATCCTGCCCCTGCTGCAACGCCTGACACCCGGCATCCCCATCGTCGCGGAAGAAGCGGCGGCGGCAGGAGACATTCCCGATGTCGGCGACGGCCCGTTCTGGCTGGTCGATCCACTGGACGGAACAAAAGAGTTTCTGAAGCGCAACGGCGAGTTCACCGTCAATATCGCGCTGATTGCCAACCGCCAGCCGATACTGGGCGTGGTGCTGTTGCCCGCGAAGGGTCGCCTTTATTCCGGGATCATCGGCTGTGGTGCTTGGCGGCAGGATGGCGACGGACCGGACATTCCGATATCAGTACGCCTTGCCCCGCAAGACGGCCTGACCGTGATCGGCAGCCGCAGCCATGGTGACGCAGCGGAAATGGCGCGGTTTCTCAAAGGGCATCAGGTCGCCGAGACGATCTCCGCCGGAAGTTCATTGAAGTTCTGCCTAGTGGCGGAAGGCGCTGCGGATGTCTATCCACGTCTGGGCCGCACCATGGAATGGGACACGGCGGCGGGCCATGCTGTGCTGGCCGCGGCAGGTGGGCGCGTCACCCTGACCGACGGCGAGCCCTTCACCTATGCCAAGAACGCGATCTTTGAAAACCCGCACTTCGTCGCCTGGGGCGGCGTTCCGGTCTGATGCGGATTTATCTCGCCGGACCGGACGTCTTTCATCCGGACGCGAAGGCGCTGGGGGAGCGGAAAAAAGCGATCTGCGCTGAATTCGGTCTGGTCGGCGTCTATCCGCTGGATAACGATCTGATTCTGGAACGATTATCCCCGTATGAACAGGGCCTTGCGATCTTCCGTGCCAATACCGCATTAATGGATGGATGCGATGCGGCCATCGCCAATGTCACCCCGTTTCGCGGTCCGTCCTGCGATCCCGGAACCGCCTATGAGATCGGCTATCTCCGTGGCCAGGGTAAAGCCGTACTGGCCTACAGCAACACCGACGTTCCTTTCACCGACCGCAGCGAAGGGCTGGACGGATTAACCGTCGAGCACTTCGACATGGTGGATAATCTGATGCTGGACGGCGCGGTGCTGGACAGCGGTCTGCCGATCCTCGCCCATGAAGGCGATGATCCCTTCACCGACCTGACCGCATTCAGGGAATGTGTGGCCCGGATGGCAGCGCTCCCAGAATAGAGCGGGATGCGGACAATGCCGATACCATCGACATGCCCGCAATCACCACACCAAACCCGCTATCGATCAGGCAGCCAGCTTCAGGGCCGGAATGTCCAGGCCGAACAGCGCATCATAGGCCTTGCGGTCGTAATGGCGCAGGCACATGGCCGCAAATTCCGCAACGGTCATGCCCAGTTCGCGCGACAGGGTCTGATAAAAGGCGGAAGGAACCGGGCGGCGGCCCACCTCCACATCGCCCAGCCAGGTCGCCGACGGCAGGCCTGCCTGTTCGGCCAGTTCGGCCTGGGTGATTTCGCGCGACTGGCGCAGGGTGGCGATCTGCGCACCGGCTTCGGCCCAGGGGCTACGGCTGTCATTCATCGTGGTCATGCTCATTCTATCCGTCCTCATCTTCCTATCGGGCGCGCTTTATGCCTTTCGGAAGCGCGCGGTTTCATATTGCCTGATCGGAAGCTTTGCACACGCCATACCAACAAATGGTTAACACCAACTGCCCGCTCATCGAAAAAATGAGCGACGATGGAGCCCAACCGGGTTGGATCATGGCGCCGGGGCAACTTCGACCATCGGCGTTGCGTGACACAATATTGCAATGCACAAATAACCGAACTGCAAAGATCAGGCGTCACCCATGCGTCATTCGCATGGCTTTATCGTCTCAATCCCCGCGACCGCAGCCAACAATTCGGATGTGGTGCGCCTTTCCGTCGGGCCAATCAGGTCTGGCGCGATATCGGCCAGGGGTGCCAGCACGAAGGCACGCTCCGCAATCCGCGGATGGGGCAGAACCAGCCGCTCGCTCTGCATCACCGTTTCACCATGATACAGAATATCGATATCAATTGCCCTTGGTCCGTTGACGATGGAGGGAACTCGCCCGATTTCCCGCTCCAGATCCTTGATCCGGTCCAGCAGCGCCAATGGGGCCAGATCCGTTAGCCCACTGACGACCATATTAATAAAGGGCGGCTGATCCGTGACATACATCGGCGCGGTTTCATAGGACCGGGATACCGCGTCGATGGCCACGGCATCGTGCAGGCCTGTGATCGCCACTTCCAGTGCCGCCCGCCGATCCCCCAGATTGCTGCCCAGGGCCAGATAGACGCGGATCATGGCACGTGCCTTTCTGCCCGCGCCGCCAACCCGGCTTGCAGCATCGCCTCCATCATGCGCACCACCTTCACATTCTCCGCAACATCATGCACCCGGATGATATCCGCCCCGCGCTGAACGCCCAGCGCCGTTGTCGCCATCGTCGCCTCCAACCGACTGTCGGATGACAGATTGAGCACCCGGCCCATGAAACTCTTGCGGCTTGTCCCCAGCAACACCGGATGACCAAGCGCCCGGATCAGGTCAAGCCCCTCAATCAACGCCATGTTCTGTGCCGGAGTCTTCCCGAACCCGACGCCGGGATCGAGGATGATCCGCGCCGGATCGACGCCACCGGCAATCGCGTCACGCGCCAGCCCGGCAAGTTCGGCAAGAACCGTATCCAGAAACGCGGAATCGTAATCCGGCGCGACATAGCTGCCACCCAGCACGCGGTCGATCTCCGCATGACCCGGCTTGCTGCGGTTATGCATCAGGATTACCGGGCAGTCCGCCAGCCGCGCCACATGGACCATGTCCGGATCGGCCTTCATCGCCCAGACATCATTCAGGATATCGGCACCCGCCTTCAGGGCTGCCGCCGCCACCCCGGCCTTGTAGGTATCAATGGAAATCGCAACATCCGGCAGGGCCGCGCGTACAGCCTCAATCACCGGCACGACACGCGCGATCTCTTGCTCTGCCGGGACATAGGCGGCACCGGGGCGCGTGCTCTCGCCACCAATATCGAGAATATCGGCACCCGCTGCACAAAAATCCTGTGCCTGGGTGACCCCAGAGGCCACAATGTCGCGTTCCAGGCCTAGTCCGTCGCCTGAGAACGAGTCCGGCGTGACATTCACGATACCCATTACGAGGCACCGATTGGGTGGCGAGAGGAGAACGGTACGGGGCATGTTCAAGGGCCTCCTGGACCAAAGGACTTTCTTGCCTTCCTGGCCTGTTTGGGTAGTGTGTGCCGCTTCGTTGCGGGGAGGTAACCCGTCGGATCGCCTTTGCCAAGGCCCCTGACAATACCTTCTCCCCGGTAAAGAGATACTGCGGATGATCCCGTTGAACCGGATCAGATGCACCGAGCGAAAAGGGTGGATTTGCGATGCGCGTGATGACCGACCTGGCCCAGGCCGCCTATCCGCTTGCCGAAGACGAGGCCATCCAGTCCCGTCACCGCCTTGTCCCGGTAGAGGGGCGGCAGGATGTCGTCTATCGCATCAGTGTCCGCGACCTGAAAGTCGTCTGGAGCATCGGTGTATACGACTATGAACAGACGCACCGGCAGCCGATCCTGATCAACCTCGATCTGGAAGCGGAGGCACTGGACGACTGGAATGCCGATGACTATGACGCTGTTCCCTGCTATGCCCGCATTGCCGACCGAATCCAGCAGATGGCAGCGGAAGGCCATGTAAAGCTGGTGGAAACGCTGGCTAACCGGATTGCCGAAATGTGCCTGGAAGACAGCCGCATTCTCCAGGCAAGGGTTAGGGTGGAAAAGCCTGAAGCGCTGAGCAATGCCACCTCTGTCGGGGTCGAGATCACCCGCAGGCGGGCAGCCTGACGCTATTGTGCCAAATAGGTGCAGTTAGACCCGATTCGCGAATGACCCGATTGCCACTCATTCGCATTACGCCTCCATTGTATTCCAGCACACGCTCCGAAGCCCGGAAAACATAGCCATTCAAGGGCTTGCACCACCACCGAGATAAGCCAGACTTGCACTGCGCCACCCACAACATGTAGTTTATTATTGGTGGAAGCTGTCCTGTATAGCCGTCTCATAGGGAGTCGGCCTGGATTAGTTGCCAGTATGAACGATCTCCGGATGCGGTATCCGGTCGGATCAGGAGGAGTGAGGCCGAGACGTTGGAGCGGACTTTCTGGATACAGGGGCGAACGGGGCGCTATTGGCAGAACCTCGAAAGCCTTGAGAGTGACCAGACGGCGATCGTTCGGCTTGGCACGCTGATCAGTCATGACCGCTATGACGAATTGCGCCTGATCCAGGCGCAGGTCTCGAACATCACCGGCGAAACCAGCTACACAAACATCGTCACCGTCCGCGACGGTCAGGTCATCGATTCTCCCATGCTGCGGGCTCAGGCGGCATCGGAAGACAACTGGCGCGACGATGCCGCGGATACTGGCGATGCGCCGGATGTCAGCCGCTTCCTTGGAGGCCAGACATCCCGGCATGATGCCCCGGAACCTCATGCCGCAGGGTCAAACTCCGGTGTCGACGAAGTCGATTTCGACCATGAACTTCATCCGCAACTGCGGTTCTGGCCGATGACAAAGCCCGAGCATCTGCAAGGCCGTCTTGGCCTGAGTGGGGAAAACCGCTGGATTGGCGAAGCACCCGAAAATTACGCAGACCCCTCTAAACCAGTTCAGGCGGGCTTGGCACAGGAAACATCGGCTCTGGCCTCGCCCTCGAATAGTGATCTGACCCTACCCCGCGCACCACGCATGACGGCAAAATTCGTTCCGCATGTGACGGTCCATAGCGGACCGATGGAAGATGAAGTCCTGGCCGGTGGCTGGCGCATTCCGAAAAACCTGGAAGACCCGCAATCTGATGAGGCCACCAAGCGGCACTCTCCCAGTATTGATGCAGGCGACAAAAATTCGGAAGGCCGGGGTGAACTGAATTACGATCCACGCATGACCTCTCCGATACCGGCCCGCGCTACCGGGACTGCCTCCCCTATGGCCGCGGACACCACATCGGAGAAAATCAATTCCCCCAGTATCTCGGTTGATCCGGAAAACCGAGTGAACAACCAGAATCGTGGGACAGAACGGTTCCGCATACCAAAGTTAGGCAGAACTCCTCGTCGATCCGCCAGTCGCAACCAAGCGGCCACTGGTGCACGATCCGGCAAGCCGGGTCGGGTCGCCCTGATGAGTGGCGTCTTTGCGGGTGCATTGGCGACAGGACTTGCGCTATCCGCAATAAATCCTGATTTTGCGGGTCGGTTCTTTGCCGGTGTATCGGGACAGGTCGGGGATTTCCTGCCGCGCACCAGCCTGATTGATGCGATTGAAACCGGTGACCTGCAACTCGTCCGGGCCAGATTGGTCGAGGGCGTCAACCCCAACACATTGGACCGCGAGGGCAATCCGGCGCTGTTACGGGCCGCGCGGGCGGGCAACCTCGCTGCCGTTAGCCTGCTGCTTCAGGCCGGGGCTGATCCGACATTGCCGACACAGGACGGACGCTCCGTGCTGCACCGGATCGCCGCAGAAGGGCGCGGCCAGGCCCTCCAGCGCATGATCGATGCGGGTGCGCCTGTTGATCTGGCGGGCGGCTCCTACGGCTGCCTGACCCCGCTTTCGGTCGCCGCTGCCAATGGGAGGGTTCGTGCGGCCTCACTGCTGGCGGAACGCGGCGCGGCGCTGGACGCCCAGCGGGGCTGCTCCATCGGCCCGATGGAAATTGCCGCGGCACATCCCCATGTCCTTGCTCGACTGGAACAATTGCGCGCCGAACGTGATGCATTGTTGCAGATGGCCGCTGCGAATCAGAAGTCGCTTACCGTCCCCCGCACCGGATCATCGGTCATAACCGCGCGGGACCAGAATGTGACTCCGAACGCTATCCGTGAAGAAGAAGGCATCGCCCCCCCGATGGCCGGATTGCGCGAGCCACCACCGGGACTGGAGGCGAATACCGATACATTCACCGCCCCACAGAGTGCGGATCGTGTCACTGAAATAGAGACTGATGAGCGTATCGCCGCCCTGACACCGCCATCAGCCGACACCGCGATGGGAGAGGCCGGCGCGGTGTTCCTACCCCCCACCAAGCCAACACCGACCCAGGCAAAGCCCCCCCGGCAGAGTCCCACGGATCCCAGAGTTTTCACCTCACGGCTGAAATCCGCGATTGATGCGGGGGACAACAAGACCGTCGTCGCGCTGCTCGGGTCCATTCCCCCCGGATTTTCGCTGGATGATGCAAAATATGCAGTGGAGGATGGATTCGGCTCCGGCGTCCGTTCCGCCCTTGAGCAGGCTGCACTGCGGGGTGAAGACGAAATCGTGCGTCTGCTGTCAGGCGACGGGGCCACGATCCCGCCCCGTCTGATCCATCGTGTCGTTCAGCATTCGGATCGGTCGGAACTGTCCGGCATGCTGAGTGTGCTGCTGGAGCAAGGCGCGGATCCGAATGGCATGTCCGACGGGCTGACGCCGCTAATGCGCGCCGCCCTGAAAGGTGACCCGGAAACCGCCTATATGCTGATGGCCTTCGGGGCCGATCCGAATGCGGTCTCCACCGACGGCCGCCTGGCCTCCGATTTCGCGAAGGAAGCCGGACGGGGCGATCTGGAGGAACGCCTGGTTCTGGCGGCGGGCGAACCACACTATCGCAAACTGATGATGGGATTGAGCTGGTCCGATACACTGTCCACGCTGCGCAACAAGATCGAGGTCTGCAAGGATATCGGGGACGATTTCACCGCCTGCAAGCTGAAGATCGATAGTTGGCTGGACGATGCGAAAGTGATCGTTGCCCAGTTTGATCGGAAAACCTCCAACCGGCTGGTTGCGATCCAGATCGACAGCCGCCCCTTCACCACAGCACAGAGCGCCATGGAGCAGTTCGAGGTCGCCCGCCGAGAGATACAGTCACGGATACCCCAGGGCCATTCCGGATTCCAGACGACGGAAGTACCAAGCCGCGATACGCTGTTCCAGGATCTTCGCCCGGAAATCAACAAGGGGCGCTATTTCAGCTATTGGCCGGATCAGGACCGCCGCCGCCCGGTTTTCGTTCACCTGAAACTCGCGGGCCTGGACGATAAGCATGGTTTCTATCGGATCGTGATCGGCAACCCGTTCAGGGCAGGCTAACCAGTCTTTTGACTCCAGACCTTGAGCGCCTTTGCGGCAGCACTTACTTCTTCTGTCGTTCCGGCGAAGGAGAACCGGACAGTGCGCGTACCACGGACGGCATCGAAATCGACACCCGGTGTGATCGCGACGCCGGTTTCCTTCAATATGCGGGCACAGAAATCGACGCTGTCATCGGTCAGGTCGGATACGTCCGCATAGATGTAGAACGCGCCATCGGACGGTGCCAGCCGATCAAACCCGGCCTTTGGCAATTCTTCCAGCAGCAGCGCACGGTTGTCTGCATAACGGGCAAGATTGGCCTGCAATTCCTCATGGCAGTCAAAGGCGGCGACAGCGGCCAGTTGGCTGAGTGTCGGGGGCGATATGAACAGGTTCTGTGCCAGGCATTCGACCGCCCGCGCCAGATCCGGCGGCACGATCAGCCAGCCCAGCCGCCAGCCGGTCATGCAGAAATATTTGGAAAAACTGTTCACGACGATGGCGTCACCGTCCAGTTCCGACGATGACACCGGTACCATGCCATAGGATATGCCATGGTAAATCTCGTCGGAAATGACCCGGATACCCCGTTCCCGGCAGTATTCCAGCAATGCCGCGAAGGCCGATCGATCCAGCATCGTCCCGGTTGGATTGGAGGGAGAGGCGACGATCAACCCGTGCAGGGGTCCGGATTCCAGTGCCTTCTCGATCAGGGCCGGAGTCGGCTGAAACCGGTCTTCGGGTCCGGCAGGCAGCATCACCGGCTCGATTCCCAGGGCATTCAGAATATGGCGGTAACAGGGATATCCCGGCTCGGCCAGCGCCACCCGGTCACCCGGATCGAAGGCGGCGAGAAAGCCCAGAATGAAACCACCCGACGAGCCGGTCGTGACGACAACCCGCGCCGGATCGATATCGATGCCATAGGCCATGCGATAGTGATCTGCGATGGCCGCGCGCAGTTCCGGTATGCCAAGCGCGGTCGTATATCCGATCCGGTTCGTGTCCAATGCCCGATGTGCCGCTGCGATCACACCTTGCGGGGCTGATGTTCCGGGCTGACCGACCTCAAGGTGATAGACCGCGTCGCCCTGCTGCTCCCGCTCCGCCGCAGCCCGCATCACCTCCATCACCATGAAGGGGGAAATTCCGCCCCGGCTGCCAACCTTCAATGCCATGGCACCTCAACTTCCCGATTGCGAGCTACTGGACAGGCCAACACCGCGCGGATCATGGACGACACGGCAAAGCGCGGAACTGCTTCGACCACCTGACAAGCCCTCGGGACAATGCAGGGCAGCAGCCTTACCCGACCAGTCCAGCCGAGACACGGGGTGACCGAGCGCCGACAGCCTTGCCGCCAGATCATCCCCTCCCTCATCCGATGCCCTCTCCTCCACCAGAACAGCATCGGGGACGTCCACCGCCAGGAAGCGCGGTTGACCGATCACGGCATCGAGCGGCTGACGGGCCAGCAGCGTGTCCGCCAGAATCTGGATCGTGGTCGCCGGAGCCAGGGGACCACCCCCTGCCGCGACCGCAAACCGGAACGTCAGGGTCGCGGTATTGATCGCGACAGCCGGGCTGAGGCCCAGCGGATTGCGCCCCCGAAGACCCGGTGCAGCAGCCAGCAGAATGCCAGTATCCCCCGCAATGCGCCCGGTGCCGAATGGATTATAGAGAGTGAGATTGCAGGCAACGGCCATGCCGGTCCGGTCAACCACCACGAAGCCCGTGCCGGAGATCACCTCGGGCATCCGCTGCCCCGCCGGATCGAGAACATTGCCCGGCGTTGCCCGGTTCGGCGCATAATCCGACATCAGCGCCTCGATGCGATCCGGATCCATCACTTCTTCCAGAGGTCGCGTTGCGTCAAAGCCCTGTCCCAGCCAGGACTTTCGATCCGCACTGGCCCGCTTCATCACTTCGGCCAGCAAATGGGCCCGTTCCGAATCCGGCGCATCGGCATAGCGGTCATCCTGCACCAGCATCCGCCACATTGCGCCCAGCATCGGCCCTGCCGCCGCTGGAGGCGGGGCAAGATGAAGCTCATCATCGCCATAAGGAACGATCAGCGGCGTGCGCCATGTCGGCGTGTAACCGTTCAGTTCCTCATAGGTCAGGGTACCACCCGCTTGTTGGACCCCGTCGACAATCTGGCGCGCCAGCCGACCGGAATAGAAAGCACCGGCACCGCTGCCCCGAATCTGCCCCAATACGGAACCGAGTTCCGCCTGAGACAACAGTTCACCCTCGCCGACCAGCCGACCGCTGGCAGCAAAGACACGGCGCGAACTCGGCTCGCCATAAAGCGGATTTGCCGCCCGCGTCAGTTCTATGGCAAAGGCCCGCGACACCCGGTGGCCAAGCCGCGCCAACCGCTCCGCCGGGGTCACTACTGCCCGCCAGGGGAACGATCCATAACGAGCATGCAGCGCCGCCATGCCGCGCGTCAAAGTCGGGATGGCCGACGGCCGGTCCCCGCCCGACCCTGTTCCGGCAGGCGGAATGAAATCGATGACCTCCGTCAGCCCCAGCGACGTGTCGTGAACGATGCAGACACCACCCCCACCCAAGCTGATCGCTGCGGGATAGGTGACCGACAGGGCGAAACTGATCGCAGCCGCCGCATCGGCGGCACTGCCACCCGCCGTCAGGACCTCTCGTCCGATCAGGGCCGCCGTCGGCTCATCGACCGACAGGCCACCAAAGAACCCGCTCACATAGCCCGCCTCGCCATAGGTCGGTTCGTTCGACCCGCCGCAGCCCTGCAGAAAAATACCACCCGCAAGTACCAAAGCCAAAACCTTCGGCAATCGCCATTTGAACCTGACGGGGCGCGATACTAAGTTAAGGGCATGCGTGAGTTTTGTCGCAGGTTCTGACAACTGGCTTGGAGCATCGAACAAGGATGCGTTTCCTCCGTCCTCTAACGCGACCGATACGGGCTTTCGTCCCTCTCGCCTCGCGGGTTTTCCTCAGCCTGGCAATCCTGATTGCCAGCGTCGGCGGGAGTGTGCCTTTTTCGCCGGTGCTTGCGCAAGGCCGAGATATCAGTTTCATCCGCGATACCGAAATCGAAAACACGATCCGCTTCTACCTCCAGCGCATCTATGAAGTTGCGGGCGTGGATGCAGGATCGGTGCGCATCCACCTCGTCAACGACAATCAGTTGAACGCCTTCGTTGCTGGCGGACAGCGCATCTTCGTCAATACCGGTCTTCTGTCCCGGGCGGAAACGCCGGATCAAGTGATCGGCGTGCTGGCGCACGAACTGGGCCACATAACCGGGGGACATCTCTCCCAGTTCCGGGACAATCTCGAAAACGCTCAGGCTATCGCCATCGCCGGCATGCTGCTGGGGCTTGGTGCCGCCATCGCGACCGGCGACGGTCAGGCCGCAGCCGCGGGAACAACCTTGGGGCAGCAAGTCGGCGAGCGGTCTTTCCTGCAATATACCCGTGCGAACGAACAGGCGGCGGATCAGGCCGCTGTCTCCTTTCTGGACGATGCGGGCATGTCATCGGTCGGGTTGCTGGAATTCATGACCATCCTGCAGGCACAGGACCGCCTCTACAGCGAAGGTGCGAACCCCTATACCCGCACCCACCCGCTGACGGAGGATCGCATCACCTTTCTGCAGAACCACGTCAATGCCTCAAAACTCTCGGATACCGAACTTCCCCCGGAATATGATCTGGTCCATCAGCGCATGCGCGCTAAGCTCATCGGCTACATGACGCCAAAGGTGGCTCTGACCCAGTACCCGCCCGCCGATGAATCGGACCCGGCCCGTTATGCCCGGTCAATTGCCTATATGGAACTCTATGATCTCGACGAGGCGCTGGTGGAAATCGACCATCTTCTGGCCGCAAGTCCGGAAGATCCGTTCTATCTGGAAACCCGCGGCGATATACTGCGACGGGGGTCACGGTTCAAGGAAGCCGCCGATGAATATCGCAAGGTCGTGACCATCCTTCCCTGGGCATCTCTGGTCCGAACGACGCTGGGCGAAACGCTGCTGCAACTGGGTGGTGAGACGAACATGCAGGAGGCGCTGGACAATGCCAGCATCGCCGTCAGCTACGAACCGGACATGATCCGCGCCTGGAACCTGAAAGGGCAGGCACATCAGCGCCGGGGTGAAACCGGGATGGTCTATCTGACCCAGGCGGAAGTCGCCCTGCGCCAGAATGAGAAGCAGAAGGCAAAAACCATGGCGGATCGTGCCATGGCGGAGTTGCCCGAGAATTCCGCATCCTGGCTTCAGGCCCAGGACATTTCCTTTCGGGCCGATGATAAATAACCCAGACAAGCTCAAACCTTCGTGACCTGTTCCAATAGATCGCCTTGAAAGGCTTGGCCTGATCTTCCTGACGCCGTATGTAGAACCTAATTCCACGGAACAGGAACGGGAGCTGGATTTCATGACGGATCAGACCGCCAACCAACGGATCGGCACGATGTGCTCCGCATTGCGCGGAATTGCACTCTCGCTGTTTCTTGCCCCGGTCCTGACCGGCATCACAACCCTGCCCGTCGCTGCCCAGGATACGGCTACACAGGATACAACCGACCCGGCGGAGCGGGAGCGCATCGAGACGATCGTTCGTGACTATCTGTTGCGGAATCCGGAAGTGATCCTGGAGGCGATGCAGGCATTGGAACAGCGCCAGCAGGCCGCAAAGGACGAAAGGCGCAGACAGGCAATCGGACAGATGGTCCCGACGCTGTCCGCCAGTCCACTGACACCCACGGTCGGTCCAGACGATGCCGATGTGACGCTGATCGAGTTCTTCGATTACCAATGCGGCTATTGCAAACGCCTGCTGCCTGGCCTTCAGAACATCATGGCAGAGGACGACAGGCTGAAAGTGCTCTTCGTGGAACTGCCGATCCTTGGCCCTGCATCCCTTGTTGCGTCCCGTGCCGCCCTGGCCGCCCATAAACAGGGCCGATATCTGGACTTCCACGTGGCCCTGATGGAATTCGAAGGACAACTGACCGATGAGGCGATCTTCGAACAGGCGACCGCCGTCGGTCTCGATCTCGACCAGTTGAAGGCGGATATGAACAGTGCGGATATCAACAATTATCTGGCGACGATCCGCAGCATCTCAGAATCGCTCGACATACGCGGGACGCCTGCGATGATCGTGGGAAAGACCTTCATCGGTGGTTTCGTGCCCGAGGCGCAGTTGAAGAGCGCCATCGAAAAAACCCGTGCCGAAGGATGATCCTGCGCTATCCGGAACCCTTGTTGCAGGCCCGACTTCTGCGCCGCTACAAGCGCTTCCTCGCTGACATCGCCTTTCCGGACGGAACCGAAGGCATCGCCCATTGCGGCAATCCCGGATCCATGATGGGACTGGCGGAACCGGACAGCACGGTCTGGCTGTCTGCCAACCGCAACCCTGCCGCCAAGCTTGCCTGGCGCTGGGAAATCGCCAGCCAGACGATCCCCGGTGGCACCACCCTGGTCGGAATCAATACCAATCTTGCGAACCGGATTGTTGAAACCGCCCTGCGCACCGGACAGATCAAGCCGTTGACCGGGTACGAGACGATCCGCCGGGAAGTCCGCTATGGCAGTCGCAACAGCCGCATCGACCTGCTGCTCGAAGACCCGGAACGCTCCCCCTGCTATGTCGAAGTGAAAAGCGTCACCCTGCGCCGCCCGACCGGCCCTGATCCCGAGGCCGCACAGTTTCCCGACGCGAAGACAGAACGCGGGGCAAAACATCTGGCGGAACTGGCCGATATCGCGCAATCGGGGGCACGTGCGGTGATGCTGTATCTTGTGCAACGATCCGATTGCACCCATGTCAGTCTGGCAGAGGATATCGACCCCGCCTATGCCGAGGCGTTCAGGCAGGCTAGGGCTGCTGGAGTGGAGGCACTATGCTATGATTGCATCGTGTCGCCGGAAGGCATAAAACTCAAATCTGCGCTGCCGCTGCGGGTATGATCCCGCGCGAAACGAGACATTGCGGGTATCACCCCGCGTGAAACAAAATGGCAGATGGCGTACCGGTCCCGTTCACCATCCCGGTTTGTCATTCCTGCCCAGGATCAGGACTGTGACTGACATGCTTTACAATACCGAAGCAGGCCGCATCAAACTGCACAACGCCGCTGATTTCCAGTCAATGCGCGAGGCCGGACGCCTAGCTGCCGAAACGCTGGATTACATCACGCCCTTCGTTCAACCTGGCGTTTCGACCGGGGAACTGGATCGGCTGTGCCATGAGTTCATTACTGATCACGGCGCGATCCCGGCACCGCTGAATTATCGCGGCTTTCCAAAATCGATCTGCACCAGCGTCAATCATGTTGTCTGCCACGGCATTCCGGATGACAACAAGCGCCTGCAGAATGGCGACATCATCAATATTGACGTCACCGTGATCCTGGATGGCTGGTTCGGCGATACCAGTCGCATGTTCCCGGTCGGCGACAAGGTGCCGGTCAAGGCCACCAAACTGATCGACGTGACTTATGACGCAATGATGATGGCGATCAAGGCTGTGAAGCCCGGAGTTCGGCTGGGCGATATCGGTCATATCATCCAGTCCTTTGCTGAGGGTCACCGCTTCTCTATCGTGCGGGATTTCTGCGGGCATGGACTTGGTCGCGTGTTCCACGATGCACCCAGCGTGCTGCATTACGGGGAACCAGATACCGGCGTTGAGCTGCGCGAAGGCATGTTTTTCACCATCGAGCCCATGGTGAATGCCGGGAAATATCCGGTCAAAACACTGGATGACGGCTGGACGGCGGTGACCAAGGACCGCTCGCTCTCTGCCCAGTTCGAACATTCCATCGGCGTCACCGCGACCGGAGTGGAAATTTTCACGCTCTCGCCCAAGGGCTGGGACAAGCCGCCCTATCTCTAACCGACCGCATTAACCACCCGCCGGTATCGGCTTCGGACCCGCACTGCCATGACCGATGACAGCCCCACGCCGAAGCCTGCTGATAAGCCGCACCACCTGGAGCATAGAAAGCGCCTGCGCACTCGCTTTCTGAAAGATCTGGGCGCGCATATGGAGGATTACGAACTCCTCGAATTGCTGCTCTGCCAGACCATTCCGCGTCGCGATGTGAAACCGCTCGCCAAGGATCTGATTCGGACATTCGGCAGCCTGGGCGCTGTGCTCGCCGCCGATGTCCGCACTCTCTCGGCCCAACCAGGGCTTGGCGAGACCTCAGTCACTGGCATAAAGATCGCGCAACAGGCGGCTTTGCGCATGCTGCGGCAGGATATTGAGGGCGCGCATGTCCTCTCGTCCTGGCAGGCAGTGGTGGATTACTGTCGCGCCGCCATGGGGCGGGAGAAAATCGAACAGGTCCGACTGCTCTTCCTCGACAACCGCAACCGTCTGATCGCGGATGAGGTCCAGCAACGCGGCACCGTGAATCACACACCGCTCTATCCCCGCGAGGTCGTGAAGCGGGCGCTTGAACTCAGTGCCAGCGCGCTGATCCTCGTCCATAACCATCCGTCCGGCGACCCGACCCCGTCAAAGGCCGATATCGACATGACCCGCGACATCCGCGATGCCCTGGCCAGAATCGACATCCGCCTGCACGATCACATCATCGTTGCCATATCCGATTTCCGCAGCCTGAAAGCGGACGGTTATATCTGACTGTCCGATCAGGGAGCGTCGTCGAAAAACACATCAAAGGCCGCCAGCGTCGCCGCCGGGTTTTCCTCAGCCAGAAAATGACCGGATTCGATGGGATGGCCTTCCGGGGCGAGGGCACGGTCGCGCCAGGTGTCGAGAACGTCGTAATGGGCGTGCATCGGGGCCTTCGCACCCCAGAGTACGAGAAAGGGGCAGGTGATCTTGTGGTCCAGATCAGCCTCGTCATGGACAAGGTCGATACCCGCCGCAGCGCGATAATCCTCGCAACTGGCATGGATCACGGCGGGGTTCGAGAAGGCGGCTTCATATTCCGCCTGTGCGGCAGGATCGAAGAAACCGAGCCCGCTTTTGCTCAGCCCACCCGCCTTGTGACGGAAATAGTAGACCGGATCGGCGCCGATCAGAGTTTCCGGATAGGGCGCGGGCTGGGCCAGAAAATACCAATGATAATAGGCCTGTGCGACAGCATGAGTCGCAGTTCGGAACAATGTGCGGGTCGGAATGATGTCGAGGACCGAAGCGCGTAGTACCCGATCCGGATGGTCGAGACAGAGCCGATGGGTGACGCGCCCGCCGCGATCGTGACCGGCGACCTGGAAGCGGTCATGCCCCAGATGCGCCATCAGCGCCACCAGATCCGCCGCCATCGCCCGCTTGGAATAAGGGAGATGTTCCGCATCGGTAGGCGGCGTATCGGAGGCACCATAGCCCCGCAGGTCCGGAACGATCACCGTGAAGCGCTTTGCAAGATCGGGCGCGATCCGGTGCCACATCGCCCCGGTCTGGGGATAGCCATGGACCAGCAGCAGCGGTGGCCCCTCCCCGCCAATCCGGCAGTGTAGGGCAATCGCATCGCCATAGGCATGAGAGACGGTGATCCGTGTTTCTCGAAATCCCGGAAACAGAGTTGTCATGGGAACCCTCCCTAACCTGCTCTAAACCGGCCTGGAGCGTTGTGCCCTGGTGGCGAGCATGAGGCCCGGCAGGACCAGCCCCGCCCCGATCCAATGATAGGCCAACGGCTGTTCCCCCAGCAATGCCCAGGCGAGAACGACATTGTAGACCGGCACGAGATAGAGCAGCAGACTGGTCCGTCCCGCACCCAGCGTGCGCTGTACATAGCCATAAAGCTGATAGGACCCGAGCGACCCGACAACGGCGAGAAACGCGATCCATGCCACGGTTTCCAGTGTCCAGTCCGGCACATCACCCTGATAGGCTTCCCAAGCGGTGAATGGTGCCAGGACGATCACGCCCGCCAGAATGATCGCCGCAAGCCGTGTGCTCAGTCCCAGTCTGCTGGGCCGATGACGCAGTATGATGGAATAAACTGCCCAACTGATCATCGCGACGACAATCCAAAGATCCCCCTCGGTAAAGGCCAGAGATCGCAGCACCGAAAACTCACCCCGGCAGATGATGATCAACACGCCGACCAGACTCAGCAGCAGACCGACGAAACCGAGCGGCCGCAGTTGTTCCTTGTAGTAGAGCGTCGACACCAAAATGATCAGCACCGGGGATGCGGAATAGATCAGCCCGATATTGGTCGCCGTCGTCGTATCCGCCGCGATATAGACGAAGGCACCGCAGATCCCCATCCCCAGGATCCCGAGAATGAGCAGATCCTTCCATTCCCGCAGCATCACCAGCCGTTCCTCCCAAAACTGACGCCCGACAAACGGCACCAGCAGGCAGAAGGTGACGGCCCAGCGCAGGAAAGCGAGATGCACCGGCGGAATCAGATCGGCGGTCGCCTTCGCCACCAGCACATTGGTCGCAAAGCAGAACGGCGCGATGAACAGCAGGATCGTCGCAAGCCGCTCCTCTGAAAAACCGGCGATCATCGAACTGCGGGGGAGAGTCTCGGGGCGATCTGACATGGACTTGTCTTAACCGCTCCCGACCGATGGGAAAAGCACGCATCGATCCATGGTTTTGTGCGCTGCATTCATAAGGAGACACGAAGGCGGTGAAATCCCTCAGCCGGAAACGAAGCGATCCGGAAAATCAGTGAAAATCGCCTCGCAGCCCCAGGAAAAGAGACGTTCCGCATCGACCGGGTCGTTTACCGTATAGCAGCGGAAGGGAACACCCGCCTCGCGAAACGCTGCAGCCTGGAATTCGCTGAGCTTCTTGACGCTGACATGAACGGCGCTGGCACCGAGGCGCAGGTGATGGTCGTGCCAGTCCGCCGGAATGTCCCACCACAGGATGGCACGATCCAGTTCAGGGGCGGCCTTCATTGCCTCCTCCAGAGCCACCAGTGAAAAGGAGGAGAGAACAGGCGGCGGCAGGTCGGCAGGCCAGAGCGCTGCCGCTTCCCCGGCAACGACCCGCCCGGTCACACGCTCAAATCCCTCGACCGGCTTGATCTCGACATTCGCCCCCATGCCAAGCTCGCTCAATGTCGCAATGGTCTGGTCGAAGGTGGGAACGGCAATCCCGGAGAATTTCTCCGAGAACCAGGAACCGGCATCCAGACGGCGGATTTCCACCAAAGTGCTGTCGGAAACGCGCCCGCTGCCATTCGTGGTCCGATCCAGCGTGTCGTCATGATGCAGGATCACGACTTCATCCCGGGTAAGCATGCAATCAAACTCAACCCAGATGACACCCAGATCGTGGGCGGCGCGGATGCCCGCAATGGTATTCTCCGGCGCGTGGCCGACGGCCCCCCGATGACCGATGATACGCGGGATGTCGGTTCTGCGCAGGCTCATTTCATCCAATCCTTACAAGGCATCGAAGCGGTCGTCGCGGGCTTCGATCACGCCCTGGCCGATATGACAATAGGTCAGGTCACGCTCCTCCGTCCGCATCCGCCAGGTGATCATGCGTTGCGCCATGTCCAGCATCTCCGCCCGACAGGACGGATCATCGGCCCGGTTCACAAGCTGCTCCGGATCGCTTTCCAGATCATAGAATAACGGCGGCAGAGCGGTGAAATGGACATATTTATAACGCTCTGACCGGATCACGGTCAGTCCGCATTCATCACTCCTGAGGCCCAGAGCCTGTTCCACCGACCGCCCGACGGGATCGCCGAAATCGAATTCGATATGGGCTTCCGTTCGCCAGGTCCGAGGCACCTCCCCGACCAGCCATTTCGTCAGCGGCATGCCATCGACCTGACGCGGGATCGGTGCACCAAGCAGCTCCAGAATCGTCGGCATGACATCGACGGATTCCGTGAACGCCTCGACCTGCCGTCCGCGCGCTGCTGCGGCTTCCGGCCTTGGATCCCGGACGATCAGGGGGATGCGATAGCTCTCGTCAAAGAAACCGGTCTTGGACAGCATCCAGTGGTCGCCCAACTGCTCACCATGATCGGAGGTAAGAACGATTAATGTTTCATCATACGCACCGGTCGCTTTCAGCCAGTCGAGGATACGCGCAAAGTTGTCTTCGACCTCGTTGATCATGCCGTAATAGGTGGCGCGAAACTGCCGCATTTCCGCATCCGTCATATCCGCCGGGATCGTGTTGCGCCCGATTGTGAAATTGGTGCCGGCGGCATCCCTGCCATGGGTATCGATGCGGTATTTGAGCCAGGGATGGATTTCCCCCTCCGTCTCTGGACTTTCCGCACGGACCGGCATCGGCACTTCGTCGGCATCATAGCGCGCATGATAGGGTTCGGGTGCGATGAAGGGCGGGTGCGGACTGATATAGGTGACATGGGCAAACCAGGGCTGCCCCTGCCGGGACTGGAGATAGTCAAGAACCCGGTCGGTCAGGAAGGCGGTATTGCTGTCCTCCGCCTTGAACCGGGCAGGCGCAAAACTATACGCCCTGTTCTCATGACCCGGCTCGGGCAGGAAGATATCCCAGGGATCATCCGGGATCGCATATCCTTTCTTCGACAGGTCCGCGAACCAGGTGCCGAAATCTTCGTCCAGGCGGCAGACCCGCGTCATGCCCGGCAGTACGCCCTCATAGGAATTGAAAACCGGATCGCGTGGATTGGCACCGCGAGGATCCGGGGAAATGTCAGTATAGCCGAACAGGACCGGTTCATAATTCAGCTTGCGGGTTTCAAGCGCGATATTGGTAAAGCGTCGATCCAGCGGCGTCCCGTTCCGCAGCGCCCGGTTCTTGTGAAGATAGGTCCCGGTCAGCAGGGCTGAACGCCCCGGACCGCAGGGGCAGGTCACCGACCAATGATTCCGGAACAGCACCGCATCGGCACAGAACGCATCCAGTTTCGGTGTTCGAAGCAGGGGATGGCCCATGGCGGACAGGCAGTCCCACCGCCATTGATCAAAGGTGATCAGAAGAATGTTCTTGATGGCTGCCATGGCAAACGTCGCTTGTAGATCAGGGGCGTGGATCAGGAGTTGGTGAAGCAGACCACAATCCGATTACCGGATCATGACCGCCGCCCCTATCCTAGTCGAGGTGCCAGACTGATGATATAGGCGACATAGCCGAGGATCATGATCCCACCCATCACCCGACCGATCCGGCAGTTTTTCAATAACAGACCGGTAATCAGCAAGGTTGCCGCCAGCATCACCCACAGATCGATATCACGGATATCCGGTTCTATCGTCAGCGGCGCCACCATCGACGTGATCCCCAGGATCGAGAGAACATTGAATGTGCAGGACCCAAGGACGTTGGCAATCGCGACATCGGTATGCTTGCGATAGGCTGCAACCGCCGTCGCGGCCAGTTCCGGCAAGGAGGTGCCAAGCGCGACGATGGTGAGACCGATCACGGTTTCCGGTACGCCAAAACTGTTGGCGATCCCGATGGCACCCGTCACCATCAGATCCGCCCCCAGAACCAGCCCGGCAAGCCCCAGGATCGTGAACAGAAAAATCAAAGGCACTGATGTCGGGGCGTTCTCAAGCTCTTCAAGTGCCTCATCGGCATGCAGCTTCTGGGACGCCTGATCCTTCTTGTCGCGGATATAGGTGATGCCGAGATACAGGAAAAGCAGCAGCAGCATGATAATCCCATGCCACCAGACAATTTCACCATGCAGACCAAGCCCGACCAGAATAATGGCCGAAAACACCATCATTCCCGCATCGCGCCGGGCAGACTCCGCGCCGCAGGTCAGCGGCCACATCACCGCCCCAACCCCCAGGATAAGCAGCAGGTTCGAGATATTGGAGCCAACGACATTACCAATGGCAAGACCGCTCTTGTCGACAAGGGCGGCCTGTATCGTCACGACGAGTTCCGGGGCCGATGTCCCGAACCCGACAACGGTCAACCCGATGACGGCGGGGGAGACCCCCAGGAAACGGGCCATCCCCACGGCACCGCGCACGGTAAGCTCGCCCCCCACAAAAAGAATGGCAAGCCCGGCAACCAGAAATACGACATCCATGAAAGCTCAAAACCCCGCGAAAAGTCGAACGATGTGCCCCAAACACATCTTTGCGCGGCATACTCCCACCCATTCGCCGCGCACTCCAATCCTATATGGGTACGGCTTTTCGAAAGGTAAATACAAGTCCGAAGACTCTTTTCAAAAAAATGCATATAGGAATGCATCAGGTTCATCAGACACCCGTTCCGCAATTTTATCCAAGCGTGACGAGGGGTCAGCATGATACACCTCTGGCATCATGGATGCGTCGACACAGGAAATGGCAATCAACAGGGATGCGCTGTCCGGTGGGGACAACGTGCGGTTCTGGCGTGATCCACGCTGGGACGACCTGGAATGCCTGCATGCCACCTTCGTACGGCACGCCTATTCACCGCATACCCACGATACCTATGTCATTGGTGTGATTGAAAGCGGCGTTGAATGCTATCGCCTGAACGGGGTGGAGCACCGTGCCGTCGCCGGGGATGTCTGCATCGTCAATCCGGGTGAAGTACATGACGGTCGTCCCGGTGATACCGGCTACCGCTACCGGATGTTCTATCCATCGGTCGACCTGATTTCCGGATTACAGGAGCAGATCACCGAACGGCCGTCCGGGCAGGTGCATTTCCGACAGGCCCTGTTCCGAGACCCGCAGATCAGCCGCCTGCTGCTTGGCGCGCATCGCAGCATGGAAACCGCCCCGACGCATATGGAACGGGATTCCGCCCTGATCGAGGCTGCGACCCTGCTGTTGCGGAACCATGCGGTGCTGCGCAGTCCTGAAATCGGCATCGGTCGGGAAAGCAGGGCCGTGGCCTGCGTCTGTGACTATGTGCAGGACAATCTCGACCAGGAACTCGACCTTTCAACTCTCGCCGCACTGGTCGGCTTCAGCCCCTATCGTCTGATCCGCAGTTTCCGCCGGGAACGTGGAATAACTCCTCATGCCTGGATCGTCGGACGACGCGTAGAAAGCGCCAAAATCCTGCTGTCGCGCGGTGCATGCCCGGCTGAAGTTGCGGCATCCTGCGGCTTCTATGATCAGGCGCATCTGACCCGGCATTTCAAGGCGGCACTGGGGGTGACGCCAGGCAGGTACCGCACCGCATTTCTGCAATAATCTACAATCCAACATCTCTATGGGTCTGCTATTCCATCGACAATCCCATAGTGTCGAAGGTATTCCATGTCCGATTCATCCTCCCCTCATGGCGCCGCTTTCGCCGACGAATTCCGTCGCGGGTTCCGGGACATCGCCCCGTTACTGCTGGGTGTCGTTCCATTCGCACTGCTGTTCGGAACCCTGGCCGCTCGCAAGGGATTAAGCCCGCTCGAAACCGTCCTGATGTCCGCGACAACCTATGCCGGGGGTGCGCAATTCGTGTCCATCGATGTCTGGGAGACACCCGTGCCGGTCCTTGCCGTCATACTGGCAACAGCACTGGCCAATACCCGCTATATCCTGATGGGGGCGGCTTTGCGTCCGCATATCCTGCATATGCCCTGGCTGACACGAATCGGCTTCGTGTCGATCCATTCGGATGAAACCTGGGCACTGGCGTTGCAAAGATCGCGGCAAACGGCTCTGACGCCGGGTTACGTGCTGGGCCTGACCCTGATTTTCTACCTGAACTGGCCACTCTGGTGCGGCATCGGTGCCGTGCTGGGCGGCGCGGTGGAGAATCCGTCACGGTTCGGCGCGGATTTCATGTTCGTCGCCATGTTCCTGTGCCTGATCCGGGGCATGTGGCAGGGGCGAAGTTCCCTCATCGCAATCCTGGGCTCCGCCTGCTGCGCCCTGATCGCGTATCACAGCCTGCCGGGCCACTGGTATATCTTCATCGGCGCGCTGGGAGGGATGCTCGCGGTTATCCTGTTCAACGGGACGACACGTCGCCAGGAGCAGGCACAATGACCATCGATCCCATTCACCTGATGACACTGGCCGGGATGGCGGCGGTCACCCTGCTCTTCCGCTTCGGGGGATATCTGCTGGTTCGACATATCGAATTGCGCGGTCGTGCAAAGACGGCAATGGAAGCCATGCCCGCAGCCGTGCTGACCGCATTGACCGTCCCCATGGTTCTAGCCACCGGCCCGGCGGAAACCCTGGCCGCAGGCATCACCATACTGGCGGCCTGGCGACTGCCGCTGATCGCCGCCGTCTGCATCGGCACCGGTGCCGTGGTGCTGTTACGAGCGGTACTCTGAAATCTGAATTCTAGTGCTTGCGTTCGACCACGAAGCGGGCGAGCGCGCGCAGCATATCCGCCTTTTCATCGAAAATCTTCAGGTGGTCTATCGCCTGGTTGGCAAGGTGATTGGCCTGGGCGCGCGCCCGTTCGGCACCGAGGACCGAGACGAAGGTCGCCTTGCCCTTTTCCGCATCCTTTCGCAGCGCCTTTCCGACCCGTGCGGCATCGCCCTCAATATCCAGCAGATCGTCCGCTATCTGAAAGGCAAGGCCCATATCATGTGTATAGCCCCGCAGGGCCTCCCGCGCGGAGGTCGGTGCCCGCCCCAGAATGGCACCGGCCTGACAGCCGAAATCAATCAGCCGCCCGGTCTTGAGTCGTTGCAGCCTTGTGATCGCGCCGATATCCAGCGCCGCATCTTCCGCCTTCAGATCAATCATCTGCCCGCCGACCATACCATGCGCACCCGCAGCCTGGGCCAGTTCCTGAATCAGTTCGCACCGCACCGCCGGATTGGTATGCGTCGAATCGGAGGCCAGGACACTGAATGCACGGGTCAGCAGTCCATCCCCGGCCAGAATCGCCGTTGCCTCGTCATAGCGCTTATGCACCGTGGGCTTTCCACGCCGCAGCGCATCGTCATCCATAGCGGGCAGATCGTCATGCACCAGCGAATAGCAGTGCACCATTTCCAGTGCCGCCCCGGCTCGCAGCGCGGAATTCTGCGAAACCCCGAACAGACCCGCACTTTCGGCGACAAGAAACGGTCGGATCCGCTTGCCCCCGTCAAGCGTTGCATAGCGCATCGCCTCCAGCAGCCTACGCTCCGGCGCATTGTCGAGCGGAAGCAAACGGTCCAGGACACCTTCCAGCCGTTCGGCAAAGCTGGCCATCGCCCGTGCGAGATCACTCATGAAAGAAGAAATCCTTTGAAACAGGGAAAAGATAGGGAGACAGGGATCAGTCGATCTGGCCGGGTTCGGAACCTATGGCACCATCCGCACCGACCGTGATCCTGTCGATCCGTGCCTTTGCACCCGCAAGCTTCTTTTCGCAATGCTGCTTCAGGGCGGCACCACGCTCATAGGCGGCGATGCTCGCCTCCAGTTCGATGTCACCGGATTCAAGGCCCCGGACAATGGTCTCCAGTTCGGCCATTGCCTGCTCAAAACTCAGTGCATCAATATCCGGCTTCGCTGCGTCGTTCATACCCCACCCTTGTCGGCTATATCCTGAATGCCCAGTTTACGGTGTGCCGCCCCCGCCGCGCAACCGCTCCGCCGCAAATATCAAAAAACTCCACAAAACGGTAAATGCGGGTCGCCTAATCGGGACGTGACGATTAGTCTGCGCCCAAATCACGGACTTGAAAAGGTTGACCGATGAAGACATTGCTGTTCACGCATCCGGCTTGTGCCGGTCACGATATGGGGCCAGGCCATCCGGAACAGCCCGCCCGTCTGGCCGCCGTCCTGGCTGCCCTGGAAGGGCCGGATTTTGCCGATCTGGAACGCCGGGAAGCCCCTGAAACTTCGCGTGACAGACTGCTTTTGATGCATCCCGCCGCTTATGTTGACGGTTTGCTGGCGGCGTTTCCGACGACGGGTCGGGTTCAGATCGATGCCGATACCGCCCTCAGCCCCGGATCCCGTGAGGCCGCCATGCGGGCGGTCGGGGGTGTCGTTGCCGCAGTAGATGCGGTGATGCGGGGAGAGACGAAGCGTGCCTTCTGCGCCGTGCGCCCACCCGGCCATCATGCCGAGCCGGATCGCACCATGGGGTTCTGTCTGTTCAACAATATCGCCATCGGTGCCGCCCATGCCCGCGATGCCTATCATCTGCACCGAATCGCGGTGATCGATTTCGATGTTCATCATGGCAACGGCACCCAGGCAATGTTTGAAAGCGATCCGATGCTGTTCTATGGCTCGACACACCAAATGCCACTTTATCCGGGCACCGGGCGTCCTTCTGAAACCGGCATAGCGGAGAATATCGTCAATATTGCCCTGCCGCCATTTGGTGGGTCTGACGAATTCCGTACCGCTTTCAAGAATCACGTGCTGCCAAAACTGGATGCTTTCGGCCCGGAACTTCTGTTGATTTCAGCCGGGTTTGATGCCCATCGCGATGATCCGCTGGCCCAGGAGAATCTGGATGAATCGGATTTTGCCTGGGTCACGTCGGAACTGGTCGCCATTGCCGAACGGCACTGTCAGGGGAAAGTCGTCTCGGCATTGGAAGGTGGCTACGATCTGGACGCCTTGGGTCGTTCCGCAGCGGCCCATTTGCGGGCACTGATGGCGTAACCGCGCGTCAGTCTGGCGCGTCCTCCATCGGCAAGCCCTGTCTGATCCAACCCGGCTGTGATCCACGCCCCATTACGCCCTCCCGTACATTGTAAACCCCGGTGAATCCCTGCGCTGCCAGGAAGGAGGTTGCCCAGCTCGACCGGATTCCAGTCGCGCAGATCAGGGCGATTGGTGCCGCCCTGTCCCCGCCCACCGCCGCCAGAACGGCGGACAGGAACTCCGTCGGCCCGCCCGGATCATGCATTGTGATGGCCGATGCACCTGCGGGAATACCGCTGACGGCCCACTCCGACGGTCGACGGATATCGATCAATGTCACACTGCCCGCCTGAAGCATGCGGTGGGCTGTCGGCGCGTCGATGATACCGTCCTGCGCGCCAGACATGGGGATCCAGAGCAGCATCAGAGATGCCAGAATGATACATTTAGCGAAAATCCGAGGCATGACGGAGTCTCCGAAAGACGATCATTTGTCACCCTTTACATATCCCTGTGCGGGTTGCTGAACAATCCATCCACACCTCAATCCTGCGTGAGGTCCACACGCCCCTTGGCGCGGGAAGTGTGGAAGCGTATTCTATACCCTGCATCAGAGGAAAAGTGAGACAGCGAATGGTCGAAAAGCTGACAGCGACAGACGTGCAGCGCCTGCTCACCGACCCTTCAGGCGTGAACAGGGCCGATGCCGCTGGCAAGATCGCCGCGCAATTCGGAACCGGAAGGTTGACCGAGGGCGAGAGAAAGATCGCCGAGGATATTTTCAAGATCATGGTGCAGGATGTCGAGGAACAGGTGCGCAGTGCCCTGTCCCGGCAATTGAAGGATGCGTCTGGCCTGTCGCACGATCTGGCCAAAACGCTGGCAACAGATCTGTCCGATGCCGTCGCCGTGCCGATGCTACAGTTTTCCTCTGCGCTGAGCGACGCCGATCTGGTGGAAATCGTGAGGGCTCAGAATGCAGAGCGCACCAAAGCGGTCGCCGAGCGTCCCCAGGTTTCCACCATGGTCTCGGATGCCATCGTCGAACATGGTGATGAAGAATCCGTGGTCGCGCTGGTATCCAATACCGGGGCGGAAATCAGCGAGAAATCCCTGAACAAGGTGGTCGAGACCTATGGTGATTCTCCACGGGTACAGAACCCGCTGGTCCACCGCCCCACATTGCCGATGAAGATCGCAGAAAAACTGGTTGCACGGGTTGCAGACAATCTGAAGTCCTATCTGGTGCAGCATCACGAATTACCAGAGCAGACGGCCACCGATCTGATCCTGCAAAGCCGGGAGAAAGCAACTCTGGGACTGAGCGGTCAGGGCGACGTCGAGGAACTGGTCACGCAGTTGAAGGAGAATGGACGCCTCACCCCCTCAATCATCCTGCGGGCGCTCTGCGTCGGCGATATCGGGTTTTTCGAACATTCATTGGCCGTCCTTTCGGGCGTTCCGGTCAGCAATGCCCGCATCCTGATCCATGACGAGGGCGACCTCGGCATGCGCTCGCTCTATCAGAAGGCGGGTATGCCACCGGGTCTGCTGCCTGCCTATCGCTCCGCCCTGGAAATGGTGCTGAATGCCGAAATGGAACGGATCGATGAAGATCCGGAACACCGCATGCGGCGACTGCTTGAACGGGTTCTGACCGAGCATGAGGAGATCGTTGAGGAATTCGGGGTCGACAATGTCGAATACCTTCTGACGAAATTCGGTCGGCTGACCCAGGCCCCCAACGCGACCTGATGCCTATCCCGTCCCGATATCGCGCGCGATTCCCATGAAGTACCGAACGATACCGGCCTCATCCGAAATCGGTGTAACGGTAAGATGGCACAGATAGGACGTGCCATCCTTCCTGTAGTTCACCAACGCACCACTTGTTCCACATCGGCGATCAATGGCGTTCCGAATGGTGCGCCGGATGGCAGGATCCGTCCCCTCCCCTTGCAGCATCGTCGGTGCCTTCCCGACGGCTTCCTCTGAAGAATACCCTGTCAGGCGGCTGAATGCCGAATTGGCGGATAGTATGATCGGCACCTGCCCCGGTGCCGGTGCATCGGTGATAAGCACCGCATCCGTAATCGACTCCGACAACCGCGATGCGACATCCGGCACGGTTTCCTGCTGGTCCGCCAGCAAATCCGATATCCGCTGGAACAGTGGATTGAATATCGCATGAAAGCCTGCATCCGGTTCTATGATCTGACGCCGCGTATCCCGGTCATCCCGATGCAATGAGATCGCTTTGCGAGCAACCAGCCCGTCAATACTGCGCCTGACCGTCGTGCGGGGGAGGTCTAGCGCCGACGTCGTCGTCGCCACATCGGGCGAGAGTCCCTTGGTCCAGTCCCGCGCCAGGGAAAGCATGACCAGCCAATCCAGGCTGCGTTCTAAGCTCAGTCCTGCCTGTGATCGGGCACGAGCAATGGCCCGTTCAAAATCCCACTGCCGCTCTATCCGGGCCGCCCAATCATCGATGTGATCATCCTTTGGCGCGCGACGATCATCATGCATTCCCATGCCTCCAGAATAGATATACACAATGTCATGACAATTGCAGGACCTGCAACCTTCTAGAGCATTTTGAGTTTAATATGGCTCATATCCGCAGGCCCTGAAGAAGTTTGCACATTCGAGCGGCGTGTAGGTTTCGATAGCTTTGGCTATTTCGTTCCAGAGATTGTCTACGGTGCGGGCTGCGGCTTTGCGCAGGAACGCCTTGAGCTTGGAGAAGGCCATTTCGATGGGGTTGAGGTCGGGGCTGTAGGGCGGCAAGAAGCGTAGTTTGGCCCCAACCGCTTCGATGGCCTCGCGCACGGCGACCGGTTTGTGGGCGGGTAGATTGTCCATGATGACGATATCGCCGGGACGCAGTGTGGGGACGAGAACCTGTTCGATATAGGCAAGGAAGGCGGCCCCGTTCATGGCCCCGTCGAGGACCATCGGCGCGGTCATGCCCGACAGGCGCAACGCCCCGGTAAAGGTGGTGGTTTTCCAGTGCCCGTGCGGAAGCGAAGCCCGGCAGCGTTCCCCTTTGCGTGCCCGCCCACGCAAGCGCGCCATCTTTGTGGACGCCCCGGTCTCGTCGATGAAGATCAGTTTTTCGGGGTCGAGATCGTGCTGGCCGTCGAACCAGGCTTGGCGGGCCGCAGCGACGTCTTCGCGAGCCTGTTCGGCAGCATGGCCTGTCTTTTTTTAAAAGTGATCCCGCGTTTCTTCAACCAATTATGGATCGTGGACGGATCAACCGCCTCGCTACGTTCTGTCCGAAGCCGTTCAGCCATCTCTGCCAGCGTGATGTCCTTGCCCCCCGCTTCGACCAATCCAAGAAGGAAGCTTGCATGGGCGTCCAGGCGCGAGCCACCTGGATTGCCCTTACGTCCCGGCACAATGTCGCCACTTGTGCGCCACAGCCGGTGCCAGCGGCCCGCCGTGCTCTCGCCAATACAAAACCGACGGCCCGCCGCGCGGATCGACAGACCCTCTTCATTAATCGCCCGTACCACCCGCCAACGCAGGTCAACACTCAACGATGCCGCCATCTTCGCCTCCGTGATTTCACGGAACCTAATGAATCAGAGTTCGCAACTCATGGGAATCCCCCGTAGCGAGTCAAATTACGATCAAATCGCTCTAGAGAACCGGGATATTCCTAGATCGGTACGAATAGGACCAGCAAGCCGATTATGACTAGGGCACAACGGATCATCCAGGCAATCGGTGCAATGATGCCAAAGGATATTCCAGCAAGACCGATCCCCACCTTCACCGCCATCAGTATCGCCAATCCGGGCGTTGCCGCCAGCGCGATCAGGTCCGGATTCGCGATCATACCAAGCGGGATGAGGTAGAGCCCGACGCCCAGGGCCATGGAGATGCCTGCAACCTTCAACCAGTTCTCGTTCACCATGCCTGCTGCAATGAAGACTGCGCCACAGACAGGCGGCGTGATCGTGCTCAGCAATGCAAACCAGAAGACGAAAAGATGCGCCTGCATTGGTGCCAAGCCCAACTGCGTGAGCGCCGGACCCGCGACAGAAATGCAGATCACATAGGCCGCCGTCGTCGGCACCTCCATCCCCAGGATGAGGCAAGCCAGTGCTGTCAACAGAAGTGCGGGCCAAAGCATCCCATCGGACCCGGACAGGATCAGGGACGTGATCTTGACCCCCAGCCCCGTAATCCCCAACACCCCGATGATCAGCGAGGCGCAGAGAATGATCGAAGCGATGGTCGCGATCTGACGTCCCGCCGACAGGCAAAGCTCCGCCATTCGTTCGCAAGTCCGCCGCCAGTCGACCGTCAGATTCGCATCCAGCAGCAATAGAATCGCACCTGCCAGTATGGCCAGGCAGGCGGCGTATTGCGGCGTGAACCCGTTGACGAACATGAACCACAGCAGGACGGAAAACGGTACCAGGAAGAATCCCGCCGTGATCAGAACCGGGCGCAACGCCGGACGCTGATCCGCCGACAGCCCCTTCAGCGGATAGCGCAGGCTGAACGCATCGACCCCGATCCAGCAGGCCGCGAAGTACAGTATGGCAGGCAGCAGCGCGGCGGCCATGATCTCCGAATAGGGAATGCCGGTCAGTTCCACCATGACAAAGGCCCCCGCCCCCATCAGGGGTGGCATGATCTGGCCCCCGGACGAGGCCACCGCCTCCACCGCGCCCGCCAGTGCCTTCGGATAGCCGAGCCGTGTCATCGCAGGCAGCGTGATCGCCCCGGTGGACGCGACATTGGCGGAGGCCGAACCGGAAATCGATCCGAACAGCGCCGAGGATATGATCGAGACCTTTGCCGCCCCGCCGCGCAGCCGCCCGGCGACGGCGGCGGCGACATTCATGAATCCCTGTCCGGCCTCTCCCGCATTCAGGACCGCCCCAAAGATCACGAATATCGCGACGATGGAGACCGATACCCCGGTCAACTTCCCCCAGACGCCGCCTTCCGCGATGGTCAGGGTTCCAAGGAAACTGTTCAGCGGCGTGCCGGGATGACCCAACTCACCCGGAACATACTGTCCGAACAGGCCATAGAGTAGCGCCAGTCCCGCGACCAACGGCAAGGGCCAGCCAATCGCCCGACGCGCCATTTCCAGCACCGTCAGTAACAGGATGATGGCTATACCGCGCTGGAAATCGCCATCCAGGAAACCGTATTGATCAGACAGTGCATCATTGTTGACCGCGATCCAGATGCAGGCCGCGAACCCCAGACTGCCCAAGACTATTCCGCTGATCCGCTCGCCCTTCGTTTTGGCTATGAACAGCATCGCCCAGGGCAGGGCGAGCGCCATATGCAACGGTCTGGAAACGAGATTGGGGATCAGACCGGAGAAGACCAGCCAGAGGTGAAACGCGATGGAAACGGCACCGAGAGTGATCCAGATCGGGCGTGACAGGCGGGTCATACCATATCCTGCGGCAGTTTAAAAAAGGTGTCTTAAACAGGGCGACCCCGGTGCGGGGGCTCCGGGGTCGCGTCAGGCGAAGTGCTGTCGAGGGCCTACATCTGGGCGTCGGTCAGCGGAAAGCCTGCTTCCTGATAATATTTCAGCGCACCAGGGTGGATCTTGCCGGTGATGTTGGCCAGCATATCCGCACCGATGGCGTTCCACCAGGCGGCATCCGCCCCCATCTTTTCCTTCTGATCCCAATAAGTCTTGGTCAGTTGATAGGCGGTGTCATCGTCCATATCGGTGGTCGTATAGGCAACGACCGGCAGGCCCGTCGTGGTGATGTCGGCATCCTGCCCGGCATAGGTTCCCGCAGGAATCACAACCTTCAGGCGCTTCGTGGCAGCGATCTGCTCATCCGTCAGGGACAGGACTGCAACATCGGTGCTGGCTGCCACTTCGATCACGTTCGGTGCCGGATACGACCCTGCCGTTACGAAACCATCGATCTGACCGTTCTTCAGCGCAGGCACAGCATTCGACAGTTCGACATCCGCCAGCGTGACCTTGCCATCCAGACCAAAGAGTTCCAGATACTTTGCCCCTTCCGTCGCACCGAAACTGCCCTTGCCCAGCAGCAGCGTCTTGCCTTCGAGTCCGGCCAGATCATTGATCCCGCTATCCTTGTTGACGACGAAATGCATCGTCAGCGACGGAATCGGAAACAGCGCGCGGATTTCATCGAAGCGGGGATTGCCCTTGCCTTCGAACATTGCCTTGCCACCCTGGGCCAGCCCGACCAGTGCCGGGGGCGTGGTGAAGACGTAGTTGCCGGTACGCCCGGCCACTTCCATCACATTCTGGACCGAGCCCTGGCTTTCCTCCACCGTTACGATGATCGCCCCATCGGTTCCCGCCTTCATTGCTTCGGCAATCTGGACACCCATCTGGTAGTAGGATGAGGTTGCACTGGCGGATTTATAGGTCACGCGGGTTTCGGCCTGCGCCTGTCCCATAACCATCGGACCCATGGCCATCGGCAGCGCCGCCAGCAGGCCGATCACGGCCAGTTTACCAATCTTGCTCTTCAAATATGACATATTGAGTCCCCCCTTCGAGGATTAAGAGAATGCGGCATCCTTTGAATTCGGCACCGCCTTTCAGGTGACATCACTAAACCAGCCCCTTTGACCCGGCAACCATTTGGGCTCAGCTCAGGCCTAGCCCAGAGCAAACTCCAGATCGGCGATCAGGTCGCCAACCTCCTCGATCCCGACAGACACCCGGATCAGATTCTCTGGTGTTTCGGTCACGATATCGCCTTCGGAGGTCTTGCGATGCTCGATCAGGCTTTCGACCCCACCAAGCGACGTCGCCGGTTTGAAGACACGACAGGCCAGAACGGTTCGGATCGCCTCCGCCTGATCGCCCTTTGGCTGAAAGGACAGCATGCCCCCAAACCCGCCAGACATCTGCTTTGCCGCCACCGCATGGCCGGGATCGGTGGGAAGACCCGGATAGCGCACCGTCTCCACATTTCTATGCTCGGCCAGGAATTCGGCGATCTTCATCGCATTGGCGCATTGCCGTTCCACCCGCAGGAAGAGCGTGCGCATACCCCGGATCAGCAGATAGGCCTCCATCGCGCCCAACATTGGCCCGGCATATTTGCGGTGGTTCAGAATCCGCGCCCAGAACGGGGTGACTTCACGCGGGGCCAGCATGCCCGCCAGCACGTCGGAATGTCCGCCCAGATACTTTGTCGCCGAATGACAGACCAGATCGGCACCGAGCGACAGCGGCCTGCTCAAGACCGGGCTGGCGCAGGTGGAATCAACACCCAGCAGCGCCCCTGCCGCATGGGCGATTTCCGCTGCCGCCGCGATATCCGTGACACTCCACATCGGATTGGCCGGGGTCTCGATCCAGACAAGCTTGGTCTGTCCGGGTCGGATTGCCGCCCGCAAGGCATCCAGATCATGGTTTGGAAACCAGGAATAGCTGAGCCCCCGCGCCTCGGCGAATTCCTCCAGCCAGGCGACGACGCCATGATAGACCGTGCGGGCACAGACGATATGATCTCCCGCCCGCAAGGCGTGAAAAGCAGCGGTGCAGGCCGCCATGCCGGACCCGAAACTGGCCGCATCCGGCGCACCCTCCAGTTTTGCCAGGATCGCCTCTGCATGGGCGGCTGTCGGCGAATCGGAACGGATATAGACGGCATCGCGCGGCCCATAATCGTCACGCCTGGTGAAGGTGGTGGAAAACTGGACTGGCGGCACGACAGCGCCTGACGCCGGGTCTTCCCAGCCCAAAGCCTGGGCTGCAAGGGTCTTGGGGTCCAGGTTGCTGTTTGTCATCGGGGCTCTCCGGCAAGGGTAGGGATGGGGACTATGTGCTTCTTGTTTGCCATGATCCGGCAAGTGCGGCGAAACTGTCGGAGAGATGTGCCAGAGCGTCAAAACAAAACTGGCCACAATACCTGTTCCAACCCGGAGGATATGCCCCATGCCCGCCTATTTCATCGCCAATCTGACCGTCACTGATCCAGACTCCTACAAGACCTATACCGCCCAGGCCCCGGCCACCATCGCCGACCATGGCGGGAAATATCTGGTGCGCGGCGGTGCGCATGAGACGATCGAGGGGGACTGGCAGCCGAACCGTCTTGTCGTGCTGGAATTTCCCGACCTTGCGACGGCAAAAGCATGGTATCATTCCGATGCCTATCAGGCGATCTTGCCGATCCGGCTCGGCAGTGCGACAGGGTCGGCGGTTCTGGTGGAGGGGCTATCACCCCCAGCGTGAGAGAAAGCCATAATCCGGTAACAAACTCATCAGCGTATAAAGTCAGTCAGGAGAGATACAGAACAACCCTGCGAGACGAGGAGAGGAGAGAGCGAGATGGCCTATTTTGCCTTTGCCAATCTGGACGAAACCGACCTGCTGGAAATCAAGCGGCTGGAGACCGAACTGGGCCGCCCGCTGGTGGCCATGAAGTCCGTCGATCTGCACCCCGCCGATCTGGACGATACCGGCATTGCGGCGGTAAAATCCCTGGAAGCGCGGCTTGGCGTCGCCCTGGTTGCGGTCGATCCCTGACGGAAGGGGCGGCTGCGCATACTTGCCCCTTCGCCCCGGCCGCGATGATCATTCCATACGGGATAGAGGGAGACGAAGGACCATGTTTCTGCAAGAACTGACACATCCTCAGCGACGGATGTTCATGGCGCTGGCCAAACGCATGGTTCTGGCCGACTGGAAACTGGAACAGCATGAACAGGACGCGATAGACCGCGTCGAGGCGGAACTGGGGGAAAGCCTGACGGTCGAGGCGAAGGATCTGCTGTCCAACGACAATCTCCCTGTCCTGGATACCGACAGGTCCCGCCGGATCGTCGTCTACGAACTGCTTGTTCTGGCTCAGGCCGATCTCCAGATCGACGACGCCGAACGCCATGTCTTCAACGACCTGGCCCAGGACCTGGACATCCCGAAGCCGGTAATGACCAATCTCGAATCCCTCTCAGAGTCCGGCTATGCCCTGATCCTCGCCAAGGCCGACGACACCGACCACCGGGCAGAAGTAGAGGCCGTGATCGGAGGATAACCCCTCACCCTTCATACATTTGTGCTTTCCGGCAATATTGTTCCATCAACTAACTTTCGGCGATCATTCATGACCGTTTGAAGTGACCGGAACTGCATGTGGCAACCCTTTCTCGTTCAAAGTCATGTGTTTGCAACAATTTGGTGAGATGACTCTCGTAATCCCAAGCTCTTTTGATCGTATAAGGAGTTGAGACCGTGAGACAAATTTTCGGTGTAATCGCAATGCTCCTGATACTGGGATCGGGTGGTGCCTGGGCCGCGTCGATTGATGACCTAACTGACATCGACTCCGACCTAAAGGCGAAGCTTGTCAAGGACTATGCGGATTCCAGCCAAGGGTGTCAGGCCAACTATACGGCGGCTGTCTCAAAAGATGGCAGTTGGGGTTCGACATGCAGCAGCAAAGCCAGCGATGATGATCTGGCCCGCACCGCGATCCAGAAATGCGAACACTGGTCCCAAGGCCGACCCTGTGGCATCGTGATCCTACGTGACACGGTGGTGCCTTATGTCCTGTCTCCAATCCTGATGACCTATCCGACCCGGTTCGATGCCGAGAAAGTGCCGTTTCTCTGGGCTTCAGAGCGGGAGAAGCTGAGCGGAAAATTCGTACCCCGCGAAGGCCACAAGGCACTCGCGATCACCCGCAACGGCACCTATGGATGGGTGGTTGAGAAAAGCACCACAAAAGAGGCGGAACAGGAGGCTCTGAAAGACTGCGAAAACCGTGACAAGAAGGGGCGCTGTTTTATTTACAGCATTGACGACACAGTGCTGTTCACATCCACAACCAATATATATCCGGAAAGATAATCACCCCTCCACATGCACCCTGGTTTCCGCGATGCGGAAGCGACCCGCGACGAAGGCGGTGTCTACCAGGCTGGCATTGGCGGCCGGATTGGCACCGCTGGCGTGATAATCGCTGAAGGCGGCGGTCTGGTTGACGAAGGTGCCGCCGGTCAGGTTGACGCTCATCAGCACACCCAGTTCCTCGCCCAGCGCCTCGGCGGCCTCCCGCACGGCGGGGCGGCTGGAATAGACCGACGACGTGATCGCGCCCTTGGCGGCAACCGTGGAGCGCCAGGCCTCCAGCGCACCATCAATGCCGTCGCAGGCGATGACGAAGGTGATCGGCCCAAACAGCTCGGTCTCATATTTCGCCCGATCTGCCGCGTCCACGGCCAGGATCAGCGGCGTGTGAATGCGAGCCTCAGGGAAATCGGGATGGTCGATCTTCCGGCTGTCCAGCAAGACCCGCCCCAGACTGCGGGCAGTGTCGATCCGGGCCGCCGTATCGGGCGACTGGATCGCGCCCAGCACATGAACCGCGCGCTCCGGATCGCTGTTGAACTTGCCAACTGCGCCCGCAATCGCCTCGGCCACGGCATCGAAACTCATCGTCTCACCCGCGACCCGAATGCCCTCGCGCGGGACGAAGATATTCTGTGGCGTCGTGCACATCTGCCCGGAATAGAGCGACAGGGTAAAGGCGAGATTGCGGCACATCCCCTTCACATCATCAAAATCGTCCACCACGACGGCATTGACGCCCGCCTTTTCGGTATAGACCTGCGCCTGAACCGCATTCCGCTCCAGCCATTCCCCGAAGGCATTGGAGCCGGTGAAATCGATCAGCTTCACCTCGGGCCGGGTGCAGAGATCCATCCCCACCGGTGCGGCGCGGGTATCGGTCAGCAGCAGCGCCAGATTGGGATCGAACCCCGCCTCCCCCAGCACATCGCGCATGATCCGCACCGACAGCGCCAGCGGCAGCACGGCGGTCGGATGCGGCTTCACGATCACCGGATTGCCAGTCACCAGCGAGGCAAGAATGCCGGGATAGCCGTTCCAGGTCGGGAAGGTCGAGACCCCGATTGTCACCGCGATCCCCTTCGGCATGATGCGATAACGCTTGTCCATCACCAGCGGCGGGTTCTTCCCCTGCGGCTTTTCCCAGCGCACCTGATCCGGCACGGCGGATTGCAGGTGGTAGGCTTGGGCAACTGCCTCCAGCCCGCGATCCTGGGCATGCGGCCCGCCCGCCTGAAAGGCCATCATGAAGGCCTGCCCGGTCGTATGCATGACCGCGTGGGCCATCTCGAAACTGCGGCGGTTGATGCGGTGCAGGATTTCCAGACAGATGCCGGTGCGCGCCTCGCCCCCCGCCTCGCGCCAGGCCTTCATCCCCGCCGCAGACGCCGCTATTGCCGCATCGACCGACAGCGCCGGATAGGACAGGTCGAGCGCGATGCCGTAGGGCGAGACCTCGTCAGAGGCGATGGTCCCCTCCCCCGGATGGCCCGGCAGGTCGAATGCTTTCGGTGCACCGGGCTGACCCAGACAGGCCCTGAACGCCGCCTCACCATCGGCCGCCGCGCTCTCGCCATAGATCGAACCGCTGGCCCGCTCCGGATAGGGCGACCAGAAACCGCGCGCCTGCAGTGCCGTCAACGCCTGGGTCAGGGTCTCGCGATGGGTATCGAAAAAGGCGGTCGCCATGGGGGTATCCTCCGGGTAATGTCCGTGCCGAATGGACGCGCAGGCAGGGCAATTTGATACCAAATTTCTTGTGATCTGTCCAATCTTGTATCATTTTATCCCGGATTTTCGATGGTTGAAGCGGAAATGAAAGAACCCCAACCGTCACTCCCGCGCAGGCGGGAGTCCAGAGCGGCAGGCTGGGTTTTGGGTGTGCGGCTCTGGACCCCGGACAGCCGCTCCGCGACTTCCGGGGAGACGAGGGTGGGGTATGAATGAGCATGATGTGAATGGATGAAGATATCGAAGGCCAGGGGAGGATTCGTTTACATTCTCGCATCGGCGCGAAACGGAACCCTGTATGTTGGCGTCACGTCTGATCTGCCGAAACGGGTGGCGCAGCACAGAACTGGAATGATTGACGGATTTACCAAGGAGCATGGCGTTCACGATCTTGTTTGGTATGAACACCATGACGAGATCGAATCGGCAATCATGCGGGAAAAAGCGGTGAAACGATGGCAGCGCGCCTGGAAGATTCGGTTGATCGAAGAAATGAACCCCCTCTGGCGCGACCTTTTCGACGATCTTTTCGAGTAACTGAGTGTATCGATATGACGGACCAAACTTTACCAAATCGTCACTCCCGCGCAGGCGGGAATCCAGAGCGGCGGGTCCGAATGCCTGCCGATTGCACTGGATCCCGGACAGCCGCTTCGCGTCTTCCGGGGAGACGATGAATTAGGACATATTCAATGCTGAAAAACATGACAAAACGGGGAAGGAAACCGGACCATGGCCTATGAGACGATCCTGTTCGACGTATCGGACAATGTCGGGACCCTGACCCTGAACCGTCCGGACAAGCTGAATTCCTTCAACAATCAGATGCATGGCGAGGTCGCCGACGTGCTGCAACGGGTGATCGCGGAGGAGGACATCCGCTGTCTGCTGCTGACCGGGGCCGGGCGCGGCTTCTGCGCCGGACAGGACCTGTCCGACCGCCGCATGGACCCGAACGATCCCGATGCCGAACCGCCAGATCTGGGCGAGACGCTGGAGACGCTCTACAATCCGCTCATCCGCGCGATTACCGGCATGGACACGCCGGTCGTCTGCGCCGTCAACGGCGTCGCGGCGGGCGCGGGCGCGAATGTGGCGCTGGCCTGCGACATCGTGCTGGCCGGGGAATCGGCGAGTTTCATTCAGGCCTTCTGCCGCCTGGGTTTGGTGCCCGATGCGGGCGGCACCTGGAGCCTGACACAGCGCGTCGGTGTGGCCCGCGCCAAGGGACTGGCGCTGCTGGGCGAGAAACTGCCCGCCCGGACTGCCGCCGACTGGGGCCTGATCTGGCAATGCGTCCCGGACGATACCCTGCTGGCGGAGGCGCGGCGCATCGCGCTTGGCCTAGCCCAGGGTCCGACGCTCGGCTATGGCCTCACCAAGCGCGCCATCCTGGCCGCCGCCCATAACAGCCTGGAGACGCAACTGGACCTGGAGCGCGACAGCCAGCGCAAGGCCGGGCGCAGCCATGACTACCGCGAGGGCGTGAACGCCTTCCTGCAGAAACGCCCGCCCGTCTTCAAGGGACATTGAGGGGGAGACCTAGCGCCATGCCGACCGACACCTCTTCCGACCCCTCCCCGCACGGGACGCCCTCGCCGCAGGAGACGCTCTCCCCGCAGGAACTGGCGGAGCGCGCGGCCGAGGTCATGTATGCCGCCGATGCCGCCAGCCAGGCGCTGGGCATGGTGGTGGAGGCGGTCGGGCCGGGCCATGCCAGACTGACCATGCGGGTCCGCCCCGACATGCTGAACGGCCACGGAACCTGCCACGGCGGCATGATCTTCACTCTCGCCGACAGCGCCTTCGCCTTCGGCTGCAATTCCTACAACCACGTCACCGTCGCCCAGGCCTGCGACATCACCTACCTCGCCCCCGCCCGCCCCGGCGACACATTGACCGCCGACTGCCGCGAACAGGCCCGCACCGGCCGCAGCGGCGTCTACGACATCACTGTCACCAACCAGAATGGCACCATGATCGCGCTGTTCCGGGGAAAGTCGCGACAGGTCAGCGGGGAGGTTGTGGCGGGGGTGGTGTCTGCGGGTGGATGAATTTACTGAGAAGGTCAGAGGTGGCCTTGGAAATTCGAATATGTAGAAACTATCTGTTCTGCACTTGATAAAAAAGAGCGCTTACTAAAGAGAATAATTTAGATCAACTGGGCTTCAATCCTATCTTGAATAGTATAACTTTAAGAAAGGATACAAAGTTGGCGGAGAAAAGAGAGCACCATTTTGTGCCGCAGTTTTACCTAAGAAAGTTCTCCAATAATGGGCGCTCTATCAACCTATATAATTTTAAAAATAAGCGATTTGTGCGAGGCGCAAGTATAAAGGGCCAGTGCTCACGTAGGAATTTTTATGGCCCGGATACGACGATTGAAAATGCACTTGGTAAAGTAGAATCACAAGCAAGCAAGGTCTTAGCTAAAATTGATGCAGACAAGTCACTACCACCTCAAGGGAGCGAAGAAATGGTCGAGCTTCTTACTTTCATCGCACTACAAAGAGGAAGAGGAATCTCCGTTGCACGTATCAACAATGAACAAACAGACACATTGGCAAAATTACAATTCGAAGGAGACCCTCAGTTCAACCAAAATTACAGAGACGTGATTGAAATTGAAAACGTTTACCCGGCCTTACGTCCTCTGCGGATAACAGCAGAGATGCTGCCACTGATTGTGAGTTTGCGTGCACATCTATTCATAAATGAAACTAATATAGATTATGTTTCTAGTGACGATCCAATCGTCTGCCACAACTTGTTTTGCGAGGGAATTGATTATCGTGGGGTCTTAGGGATGAATTCGTCGGGTATTAAGATGATTTTTCCAATCACGCCGCGAAGCCTGATATTATTGTATGATCAGTCAGTGTATGCAGTGGGAAAACGAAAAAAAGAAACATTTAGCATCATAACGAAAGAGGAAGAAATTAATAATTTGAACGGATTTCAATTACTGAATGCAAGTAACAATATATACTATCGCTCTTTAGATCACGAGCCATATTTAAATGGCTGTATTAATTATCATACACCTTTGCGGCACAAACGGCGGTCCCGTGTAGTTCGCACGGAGCGCGTGACTACCGACGAAGGAGAGAGCGAATTGCTACATATGTATGAGCCGTTATTGGAGAGTAAGCTGAAACTAAATGATGTAAAAATCAGACGAAATAAACGAAGGATTCCGCTGCATAGTCGAAGCACACTGTTTCGATATAACCTCCCCCAACCGCAAAGTTCACCAACGCACAAAGGAAAAGGCTCGATAAGGTATCCAGTGAAAAGTGTCGTATGAAAAAGATATACAGCGGGTCACATGCAGCCGGTAGTCTTCGTAGGATACCGTCCGAATCCATCGGCCCCCACATCAATCGCGATGTCCGGTTGATTGATGCGCGCCGAATTACGAATTGCGGTGAATTATAATGACGGTGCACCTTTCTGGCTCCCCGACGCTTATATTGAGGGCATCCGGAAACACCGTCGCCCCGGAAGACGCGCAGCGGTTGTCCGGGGTCCAGGGCGGCAGGTTGAATGTCGGACCTGCCGCTCTGGACGCCCGCCTGCGCGGGCGTGACGGGGGAGTCTTTCTTCTCCGCTTCCCCGAAAGCGGAAATCGCGGCGGCATTCCCGTATCCCTCCGCGTCCTTCGCGCCTTCTTTGCGCCCTTTGCGGTAAACCTGTCCTATATCCGAATTTCGCGCTTGATTTCGGGAGACCGCCGGATCAAGTCCGGCGGCGACAGCTTAATTTTCAGATAAAGATTTCAGATAGAGACACGTCATGCCCGGACTCGATCCGGGCATCTCCCGGCGCAGGGCCGTATCCGGCACATGCAATCGCCCAGCCCCCCGCCCCCACAAGCCTTGCCTCTCCCGGCGGTTTCGCCTAAGTCCTTCGCTCTGGATTTGTCAGGCGGAAAGGGTCGGTTATGCGCGCGGAAACGCAGGCTGTTGTGGACGAACTCAAGCAGTCGCTGGAACTGCTGAGGAGGCATCTTTGACTGGGATGTTTCGACGAAACGCCTGGAAGAACTGAACGCGCGGGTCGAGGACCCCAATCTGTGGAACAACCCCGACGCGGCGCAGAAGGTGATGCGGGAGCGGGCCTCGCTGGAATCGCGGATTTCCGGCTTCAAGGCGCTGGAATCGGGCCTGTCCGACAATGTCGATATGATCGAACTGGCCGAGGCCGAGGACGACCGGGATCTGATCGCAGAGGCCGAGGCGGCACTGACCGAGTTGCGCGACCGGGCGGGCAAGCAGCAACTGGAAAGCCTGCTGTCGGGCGAGGCGGACGGGAACGACTGCTTCCTGGAAGTTCATGCCGGTGCGGGCGGCACCGAATCCCAGGACTGGGCCGAGATGCTGCAGCGCATGTATCTGCGCTGGGCCGACAAGCGGGGCTTCAAGACCGAGATGCTGGAAGAAAGCGCCGGTGAAGAGGCCGGGATCAAGTCGACAACGATCCGCATCCAGGGCGAGAATGCCTATGGCTGGCTGAAGACCGAGGGCGGCGTTCACCGGCTGGTGCGGATTTCCCCCTACGACTCGGCGGCAAGGCGGCATACCAGCTTCTCCTCCGTCAAGGTCTATCCGGAGATCGACGATTCCATCGATATCGAGATCAACGACGGCGACCTGCGCGTCGATACCTATCGCGCATCGGGCGCGGGCGGCCAGCACGTCAACCGGACGGATTCGGCGATCCGCATCACCCATATCCCGACCGGGATCGTGGTGCAGTGCCAGAATGACCGATCCCAGCACAAGAACCGCGCCCAGGCGATGAAGATGCTGGAATCCCGGCTCTACGAAGCCGAATTGCGACGCCGCGAGGCCGCCGCCCAGGACGTGTTCCAGTCCGAGACGGAAATCGGCTGGGGACGGCAGATCCGGTCCTACGTCCTGCAGCCCTATCAGATGGTGAAGGACCTGCGCACCGGCGTGGAGACCAGCAATACCGGCGGCGTGCTGGACGGCGATATCGACGCCTTCCTTGAAGCATCGCTGGCCTCGAAACTCGATGGCGGGACTGCCCCCGTCGAAGATCTGGATTGAACGCGATGACCGAGACGCCCGTAACGACAGAAAATGCCGAAACGGCAGAAGCCCGCAGCGACTTCATCCGCGACAGGGTTCGCAGCGACCTTGCCAATGGCGTGGTTTCCCAGGTCGTCACCCGCTTCCCGCCGGAGCCGAACGGCTATCTGCATATCGGGCACGCCAAGTCGATCTGCCTGAATTTCGGCATCGCCCAGGAATTCGGCGGGCGCTGCAACCTGCGCTTCGACGATACCAATCCGGTGAAGGAAGAGCAGGAATATATCGACGCGATCCAGGAAGACGTCCGCTGGATGGGCTTCGACTGGGAGGGCGAGCCCTGCTATGCGTCGGATTATTTCGAGACCTTCTACGGCTATGCGGTCCATCTGATCGAGGCGGGCAAGGCCTATGTTGATGATCTGAGCCCCGACGAGATCCGCGAATATCGCGGCACGCTGACCGAGCCGGGCCGCGAAAGTCCGCACCGCTCGCGAACGGTGGCGGAGAATCTCGACCTTTTCGCGCGGATGCGGGCGGGGGAATTCCCCAATGGCGCGCGCTGCCTGCGGGCGAAGATCGACATGGCGTCGGGCAATATCAACCTGCGCGACCCGGTGCTCTATCGCATCCTGCACGCCCGTCACCCGCGCACGGGCGATGCCTGGTCAATCTATCCGACCTACGATTTCGCGCATGGTCAGGGCGATGCGATCGAGGGGGTAACGCATTCCCTCTGCACGCTGGAATTCCAGGATCACCGCCCGCTCTATGACTGGTTCATCGAAAACCTGCCGGTCCCGTCGCGGCCGCGCCAGACGGAATTTGCCCGGCTCAACCTCGACTATCTGGTGCTCTCCAAACGCAAGCTGATCCAGCTTGTGAAGGACGGCCATGTCGCGGGCTGGAGCGATCCGCGCATGCCGACCATCCGGGGTCTGCGTCGGCGCGGCGTCCCGGCGGCGGCGCTGCGGAATTTCTGTCGCCTGATCGGCATCACCAAATCCGACAACGTGATCGAATACCAGCAGTTGGAATACTGCATCCGGGAAGAACTGAACCGCACGTCCCAGCGCCGCATGGCGGTTCTGGACCCGCTGAAACTGACGCTGACCAATTTCCCGGACGGGGAGACGGACTGGCTAGACGCCGTCAACAATCCGGAAGACCCGGAGGGCGGCAGCCGCAAGGTTCCCTTCTCCCGCACGCTCTATATCGAACGGGCGGATTTCATGGAGGATGCGCCGAAGAAGTTCTTCCGCCTCAGCCCTGGCCGCGAGGTCCGGCTGCGCTGGGCCTTTTTCGTCACCTGCACCGATGTGGTGAAGGATGCCGAGGGCAATGTCGTGGAACTGCTCTGCACCTACGACCCGGCAACACGCGGCGGCGATGCGCCGGACGGACGGAAGGTCAAAGGGACGCTGCACTGGGTCTCCGCCGATCATGCCGTCGAAGCGGAAATCCGCAACTACGACCATCTCTACACCCGCCCCGATCCCGGCGCGGAGGGCGACCCGATGGACGACCTGAACCCCGACTCGCTGACGATCTCCACCGCCGCGCGGCTGGAACCGAGCCTGAGCGAAATCCCGGTCGGCGAGACGGTGCAGTTCGAACGCCAGGGTTATTACTGCGTCGATCCGGACAGCACACCGGAGCGCCCCGTCTTCAATCGCACCACCGGCCTGAAAGACGGCTGGGCAAAGGCGCAGAAGACGGCGTAGAACCCGAACTTCGACGCTGAATATGTAGTTGAAATCAAAATAAAATAACCCCGAGCATCACTCCCGCGAAGGCGGGAGTCCAGAGCGGCGGGTCCGACTCCCTGCCGGTGGCTCTGGACCCCGGACAGCCGCTTCGCGCCTTCCGGGGAGACGACGTTTCTGGATGCTAAGGATACCCACTTCCACCGTCGAAGAGCCATAAAGCCGGTTCTTACCCGCAGCGGGACCAGCCGCAGCTCTCGCAGGTATCGCATCCTTCCTGATGGATCAGGCCGGGCTGGCCACAGCGCGGGCACTGCCGCCCGGCGCGACCACTGGCGGCAACATCGGGTGAAGCCTGCGCCGCCCGCCGTTTGCTGGGGGTCGGGGCGGCATCGCCTTCCTCCCCGCCCAGAAAGCCGATGGCGATCATGTGGCGCTCGATCACTTCGCCGATGGCGGCCAGGATCGAGGGGACATAGCGCCCTTCCACCCAGTAACCGCCGCGCGGGTCAAAGACGGCCTTCAGTTCCTCGACAATGAAGGTCACGTCACCGCCGCGCCGGAAGACGGCGCTGATCATCCGGGTCAGCGCCACGGTCCAGGCATAGTGTTCCATATTCTTGGAATTGATGAAGACCTCGAACGGGCGACGTCTGCCGGAAGATTCAAGGATATCGTTGATCGTGATATAGGTCGCATGGTCGCTTTCCGGCCAGCGCAACTTGTAGGTCCGTCCCTCCAGCGCGCCCGGCCGGTCAAGCGGCTGTGACATGTAGACGACCGCCCCTTCCGCATCGATGGGAAATGCCTGAGGTACTGACGCAGACTCAGCGCTTTCGGGAGCCGCCCCTCCGACGCTCAGCACCGATCCGGTGACGGGATTGGGCCGATAGGTCGTGCAGCCCTTGCAGCCCATGGCATAGGCGCGGGCATAGACACCCTTGAAATCTTCGAAGGATGTGTCCTCGGGCAGGTTGATCGTCTTGGAAATCGAACTGTCGATATAGTGCTGAGCGGCGGCCTGGATCGCCAGATGATCCGCCGGGGCCAGTGCCTGGGCATCGACGAAATAGTCCGGCAGGTCACTCTCCGCCCCGAACATGTCGCGATACAGGCGATAGGCATAGCCAACAACCTCATGCTCTTCGCGGCTGCCATCGGGCGCCAGTACCTTGCGATGCGCCCGGAAGGAGAAGACCGGCTCTATGCCGGAGGAGACATTCTCCGCCACCAGCGAAATCGTACCGGTCGGCGCGATGGAGGTCACCAGCGCATTGCGGATGCCGTAGCGTCCGATCTCCTTGCGCAGGGGTTCCGGCAGAGCGGCAACCGTCTCCCCCGCCAGATAGGGTTCCGGATCGAACAGCGGAAACGCCCCTTTCTCCGATGCGAGATCAACCGAGGCCTGATAGGCCGCCTCGCGCAGACCGGCCAGCCAGGTTTCGGTCAGGCGCACCGATTCCGCACTGCCATAGCGACACCGGCACATCAGCAGGGCATCGGCAAGGCCGGTGACGCCCAGTCCGATGCGGCGCTTGGCAACCGCTTCCTGCCGCTGCGCCTCCAGCGGAAAGCGGGAGATATCGATGACATTATCCATCATCCGCACCGCCGTCGCGGTCAGGTCCGCCAGCGCGTCCCCGTCCAGCCGTGCCTGATCGGTAAACGGATCGCGGATCAGCCAGGCCAGATTGATCGATCCCAGCAGGCATGCCCCGTAGGGCGGTAGCGGCTGTTCTCCGCAGGGATTGGTCGCCTGAATTGTTTCGCAGTAATGCAAGTTGTTACGGGCGTTGATCCGGTCGATGAAGATCACCCCCGGCTCCGCATGATCGTAGGTTGCGCGCATGATCGCATCCCACAGGGTCCGGGCCTGCATCGTCCGGACGGTTTTCCCATCGAAGACCAGATCCCAGGGCTGATCCGCCGCCACCGCTTCCATGAAGGCATCGGTTGCCAGTACCGACATGTTGAAATTGGTCAGCCGACCCGCAACGTGCTTGGCGGCCACAAATTCCTCGATATCCGGATGGTCGCAGCGCATCGTTGCCATCATCGCGCCGCGCCGCGACCCGGCGCTCATGATCGTGCGGCACATCGAATCCCAGACATCCATGAAGGAAACTGGACCCGAGGCATCGGACCCCACACCCTTCACCAGCGATCCGCGCGGGCGCAGGGTGGAGAAGTCATAGCCAATCCCGCCGCCATGCTGCAGCGTCACCGCCGCTTCCTTCAGGTGATCGAAAATCCCGATCATATTGTCGGGGATGGTTCCCATCACGAAACAGTTGAACAGGGTGACGTCCCGCACCGTCCCCGCCCCGGCCATGATCCGCCCGGCAGGCAGGAATTTGAAATCAACCATCGCCTGATGGAAGGTCTCTTCCCATGCTGCGGGATTCTTCTCCACCGCCGCCAGCGCCCTGGCCACCCGTCGCCAGGTATCGTCGATTGTCTTGTCCACAGGCGTTCCGTCCGGCGTTTTCAGCCGATACTTCATATCCCAAATACGCCGCGAAAAGACATCCAGTTCCAAGAGCTTATCCCTGCCAAACGACGATAACGATTCTCAACTATCGGGCGAATCCACCGAAAACACCCGCTAAGTGCCGGATATCTAAAATATTAACCATAAATCACAAATCAATGGTTGATCCATCACCATTCCTCTTTCGCCAGTCGAAAATACGCAGATGCTTTGCATTTCTAACCTTACCATAAACCGCTGGAATCACGCAGCTTCATCCAGATACCACATATCTCGGAAAGAGAATCCACAACATTATCCACAGACCTGTTCCAGAATTCGATTCGATTCACCCTCAATCGCGGATTCGAGCTGCGCCATGAAGGTCTTTCGATCCAGCCCCGGCTCAATGGCAGGCAGGACGCTTACCGTAATTGTCCCTGCCCGCTTCAGGAAACTGTTCCGCCGCCACAGCCGCCCGGAATCGAGGGCAATGGGTATGACCGGCACCTGCAACGCCTTGTAGAGCGCATAGACGCCCGGATGATACGGCGCTGCCGCGCCGGGGGTGACCCGTGTACCCTGCGGATAGATTACCACGGAATAACCGTCCTCTATAACCGATCTCCCCTGCTGGACCAAACTGCGCATTGCCGAGGCTCCGGCGGCGCGATCCACCGCGATCTGCCGCATCTTGCCAAGATACCATCCGAAGAACGGTACGCTCTGAAGTTCCTTTTTCAGCACGAAGATCGGCCTTGGCAACAGGCGGTTGAACGCCATGGTCTCCCAGGCGGACTGGTGTTTCGAGGCATAGATGACCGGGCGATCCGGCAGGAAAGCGCCATCCGCAAAAACAAGCCGATGCCGAATACCTGCCAGCACCCGTGCCGAGAAAACACCAAATGCAATATAGAAATTGAAGAATGGGCTACCGACCCGGCCCGGCATCAACAACAGGGGCAGATAGAGAAAACCGATCAGAATTGTCCCACCATAAAAAAAGAAACCGAACAGCAAAGAACGCGCAACGGTCATACCGCCTCCTCCACCCAAACAACGATGTCCCGCCATGTCTGACGCAACCAGACAAGTGTGAATTTAGTGAATTCCTCAGCGATCAGCACGGCAGTGCCGGGATAACGGTACCAGCTTTCATGCTTCACGTGATCGGGTGTGACCGGATGCTGGACGATCCGCACTCCCGGCATGGCGGCGCGAAATTCCAGCAAGCTTCTAGGCATATGATAACCGGCGGTCACCAGCCGGATCGAGGTGATTTTCTCGGCCTTAACCCAGGCCGCCGTCTCATCTGCATTGCCGACGGTATTGGCCGCGTCATGTCCCAGTATGATGCAACATTCAAACTTTTTCATCTCCCGGTTCTGAAGACGCAGCAACTCCGCGACATCAACACCCCGATGCACACCGGAAACAAAAAGCTTACCCGCCACTCCGGCCTCCAGTAGGTCGATCCCCTGTTCCAGCCGCAGGGTTCCACCAGTCAGCACCACAATCGCATCCGTGGTCTCGGACAGGGGAGCCGGTTCCAATGGCAGGTTGCTTGCGAATATCCCGAAACCGACGATCCAGAGAGTCGCCAACGCAGCAGCAAACAATGCGAGAAAACGCCGTTTCCTGCTCCGTCTGCTCCCGAACCTGCGCGCCATGACCGCCCTGCCTCCTAGACCATGCGCGCCAGCGCGCGCAGCACGGTGAATCGTGCTGCCAGCATTGCGATCAGCGCGGTTGCCACTGGCAGCAGCGCAAGAATGAGCCAATCCATGAATGCCAGCACAGCCACACCCGGCAGCACCGCACCGGTGGATGCCGCGCCCTGGCCAAGCGCGATCACTGTCGCGGCAGCCGCCAGAACACCGAAGATGCCCCCCTTCAATCCCGCCTTCATCGCCTCACGCTGAAACTGCCGAGCGACATAGGAATCATGCGCCCCGAACAGATGCAACAGTTCAATGGTCTGGCGATGCGCCAGCAGCCCGCCCCGCGTTGCAAAGACGACCATGATCAGACCCGCCACCGTCACGATTCCGACGATTACTGCGGAAACGAGCCGCAGGGCTCCCAGAAACCCGACCAGACGTTCCTGCCACTGTCCATGGTCGTCGATCACCGCACCGGGTACGACCGCTTCCAGCCGCCGACGCAAATCGCGCATGTCCAGGTCGGATGCCATCAGCCCGTCCATCAGTTGTACCGTAATCAGCGATGGCAGCGGCAAATCACGGGGATCGATGTTCTGGCCGAGCCAGGGAGAAAGCAGACGCCGCATTTCCTCCGTCGCCAGGGCCTCCGCCTCCGCCACGCCGTCAGTCTCTGACAGGACGGACAGGGCGGCCGCCACCTTCCGGTCCTGTCCTTCCGTCGATAAGGCATCATCCGAAGGTGGCGGAATCTGAACGGTCAGAGAGCCGGTCAGTCCGGTTTCCCAGCGATCCGCAAAGGCACTCAACACGAAGGCACCGGCCAGCGACAGCCCGGCAATGTAGACCATCACGGCAACGATCCAGGGCATCAGGCGTGATGCTGGATCCTGCCCGAAGGGAATGTCGTTCCTGTTTCTAGCCATCGTAAACCGGGTCCTCCCCGATCCGCGACAGAATCCCGTCCTCCAGATGCAGAATCGGATGTCTGAATTTCTCGATCAGGGATCGGTTATGGGTGGCGATCACGACCGTCGTTCCCTGGCGATGGAGTTCCTGAAGCAGGAAAAGCAGGCGCACGGCATAGGCATCATCCACATTCCCCGTCGGCTCATCGGCCAACAGCAATTGCGGTCGGGTCACGACCGCCCTGGCAATGGCCGCACGCTGCTGCTGCCCCCCGGACAGCGTCGCCGGACGGGCATGGGCCTGATCGTTCAATCCCACCCAGGCCAGTAATTCGCCGACATGCTTGCGGATCATCCCCTCCGACGCCCCCTTGATCTTCAATGGCAGCGCGACATTCTCGAAGGTTGTCAGATGTCCCAGAAGTCGGAAATCCTGATACACGACACCGATTTTGCGCCGCAGCGGCGGCAAGTCCCGGCGCGGAATCGTCGACAAATCACGACCAAAAAAATCGATCAAACCACGGCTGGGACGGTGCGCCAGATACATCAACCGCATCAGCGACGATTTCCCGGCCCCACTGGCCCCGGTCAGGAAATGAAACGACCCCTGCGGCAGTTCGAAACTGACATCGCGCAGCACTTCCGGACCAGTTCCATATCGCATCCCAACATTTTCAAACCGAATCACGCGGATCGCATCCATCGCTAGTTACTGACACCTGAATCTGGTTCGCCACGACCAGCATGACAATGGCATGCAAAGGATAACTTGGCAAAGCCATGCGACCCCGGACGGAGACATATGAAAGCGCTGGCAAAGTTGCGCGAATCACCGAAATCTGCCAAGAGAGTCACACTGAGTACCTTGGCAACGAAAACCCGGCACGGCCCCATGATCCTTACCTGCCCGAACTGCGATACAAAGTTCCGCGTCAAGGATGATGCGATTGGCCCCAATGGGCGGAAGGTAAAGTGCAAGAATTGCAGTCATGTCTGGCATGCCATGCCGGACGGTTCAATTGCGCCTCCTCCACCAGCGCCCAAACCAGCCCCGAAACCGGCCCCCAGACCACCTTCACCTACATCATCTGCCTTCGACATGGGTGAGGCTGATGACATGCCGCCACCCTCGGTGCTGACACGCTCCCCCGCCCCAAGGGATTCCGGTTCCGATTTCGATGTCGGTATGGCACCGGTCGGCATGGACCCGCCACCTATTCCGCCGGGCGAGGATTTTGTCCTGCGCCAGCGCAAGCCCAAGGAAGAGAAGAAGGCCCCTGTCATGGCCTGGGTCATTCTCCTGGTCCTGCTGGCCGGAACCGCTGCTGCCGGTTTTTTCTTCCGGGACGGGATCGTCTCCGCCTATCCGCCCATCGCGAAGGTCTATAGCTGGATCGGCCTGGATGACAATCTGTCCCTGAACGGCCTCATCCCGTCCACCAACGAGGCGACGGCGATCCAATCGGAGGATGGGCTGCGTCTGGTGATTACCGGTCAGGTGACATCCAATCTCGGCGACCGGGTCGATATGCCGATGCTGCGCGGAGCACTTGTCGACAACAATCAGCAGGAACTGCATGTCTGGATGTTTGAGGCCGACAAGCCGGATATCCTGCCGGGCGAGACTGTCACTTTCTCCACTGAAATCCTCAACCCACCAGCCGGTGTCATGAATGCGATCTTCACGCTGGTGCCTCGTGAAGATATGATGATGGAAGAAAGTACCCCGACAGTAGGGCAGCAAGGGACGCAGAACTGAACGATGCCACCTCCGGACTTCGGCATAAAAGGTCTCGACCATATCGTTCTGCGGATTACCGATCTCGCCGCATCCCGGCATTTCTATGAGGATATTCTCGGTTGCCGCCCTGAAAAGGATCAGACCGCGCTCGGTCTCTATCAATTGCGGGCGGGCGGCAGCCTGATCGACCTCATCCCCGTGTCGGAGAAGCTCGGAGCCCTAGGTGGTGCGCCGCCAGGAACAGAGGGCCGCAATCTCGACCATTTCTGCCTGCGTATCGATCCGTTCGAGCCACAATCCCTCTGCGCCCATCTGAACGCCCACGGCATTCCGGTCGCCCCTGCCGATATTGTTTCGCGCTATGGGGCCGAAGGGGAAGGACCATCCCTCTATATCGATGATCCGGACGGCAATACGGTCGAATTGAAGGGGCCTCCCGGATCGGTGACCTCCAATCAATCACCGGTCGGGAAATGATGCCGGGTGCGGTTCGCAAAGGCGACCAGGGACAGCATCACCGGCACCTCTACCAGCACCCCGACGACGGTCGCCAGCGCTGCGCCAGAATTCAACCCGAACAGACTGATCGCCACCGCAACTGCCAATTCGAAGAAGTTCGATGTCCCGATCAATGCGCAGGGCGCGGCAACGTTGTAAGGAACCCGCCAGGCCCAGGCGGCAGCATAGGCGATCACGAATATGCCATATCCCTGTATCAGAAGCGGGATTGCGATCAGCAGGATCACCAACGGCCGCTCAAGAATCACCTGGCCCTGAAATCCGAACAGCAGAACGACGGTTGCCAGCAATCCTAGAACCGAGACCGGCTTTACCGCCGCCGTGAAACGATCCACCGCCGCATCCTGTTCCGGTCCTTCTGCCCCCCGTGTCAGCCATTTCCGGGTCAGCGCCCCGGCCGCCAGAGGAATGACGATATATAAGGCAACGGACAGGATCAGCGTTTCCCAGGGGACGGTCAGTTCCGTCACCCCCAGCAGGAAAGCGACGATGGGTGCAAAGGCGAAGATCATGATCACGTCATTGACCGATACCTGCACCAGCGTATAGGTGGCATCCCCCCGCGTCAGTTGCGCCCAGACAAAGACCATCGCTGTGCAGGGGGCCGCCCCCAACAGGATCAGCCCGGCGATATACTGCTCCGCATCGGCGGGTGCGATCCAGTCGGCGAACACGACCTCGAAGAACAGAACGCCCAGCCCCGCCATGGTGAACGGCTTTATCAGCCAGTTGACGATCAGTGTCAGGACAAGACCCTTTGGCCGGTCGCCGATATGGCGGAGGCTGCCGAAATCGACCGCGACCATCATCGGATAGACCATCGCCCAGATCAGGACGGCGACGACTAGATTGACCGATGCGTATTCGAACGATGCCAGCGCCGTAAACAGGCCCGGCAGGAAATTGCCAAGGGTCAGCCCCGCGACGATGCAGAGGGCTACCCAGACCGACAGCCATTTTTCGAAGAAACCGATTCCGGCGGGTGCCGCCGAATTGTCCTGTACCATAGTCACGCTTTTTCCACCGTGGAAGCTCCCATACCATCGAGCCGCTTCTGCAAAGTAAGCCTGTCCAGCGATTCAAAGGGCAGATTGACGAAGATCGAAATCCGGTTTGCAATCTGGCCATAGACACCGGCAAAGAAGGCCCGGATCTCCGCCTCTGTTCCAGTCGCCAGCACCGGATCGGGAAAGCCCCAATGCGCCGACATCGGTTGGCCCGGCCAGACCGGACAAACCTCACCCGCAATCCTGTCGCAGACTGTGAAAACGAAGTCCATATCTGGTGCATCCGCACCGGAAAACTCCGACCAGTCCTTGGATCGCAGATGGGCGGTCGGATGATTGAAACGACTGAGAAGGTTCAGAGTGTAGGGATGAACCTCACCCCGCGGGTGACTGCCAGCGGAGAAGGCATTGAACTTGCCTGCCCCTTCCCGTTGCATGATAGCCTCCGCCATGATTGAACGCGCGGAATTGCCCGTGCACAGGAACAAAACATTATAGATCTTCGATGTCATGACCGGTTCCTCTCCGCATGTGTTTTCTTGGATGTTGGCAATACCGCTCTATCCCCCGCTTCTGTTCCAGAAACCAGGGGGCCGCATATTTCCGGGCGTCCGCCGCAGCAGTCCCGGGTGAGGTAACCAAGCAACTCGCGCATTCTCTGAAAATCCGCACGATAGACGATGCTGCGTCCCTGGCGGCTGGACGATACAAGCCCCGCATTGGCGAGGTGTGTCAGGTGAAAGGACAGCGCGGCGGGCGCTATGCCCAGTTCCCGCGCGATATCTCCTGCCGCCATACCGTCGGGCTCCGCCGCGACGAGCACACGGAAAGCCTCCAGCCGATGGGCCTGAGAGAGGGCGGTCAAAACAGAAACGGCGTCTGATGTTTCCTTCATGATCAATTCAATATTTCAACAACTATTGAATTGAAAGTGAAATTTTCATGACGGCACGATCAGGTCGCCATGCCGTCTCAGTCGTTGAACAGCTTCGTGAAAGGATAGGAGTAATGCAGCGTCAGGACTTCCGTCCCCGGATTGTGTTCATCGAGTCCGGCATTGGACAGATGGTACAGGCTGAGACCCAGACGGGAGCGATCATCGAATCGATACGCGAATTCAATCGCGGAGCGGAACTCGACCGGATACCCCAGATCCTTGCCGTCTCCATCATCATAGAGACCCGGCGCAAAAGACGGGGTAACAACGAAACGATTCCCGAGGAATATGTCCAGCCGGATACCGGCATAGGCATAGAGTGCCGTATCCGTCGTCGCCATGACCCCGAAAAACGGATTCACCACCCACCATTTGGTACCGGATATATACTCCAGGTGAAACTCACCCGCTTGCTGGTCATCGAACACATCGTAATACCCGGCACCGACCCGAACAAAAGCTGGATCCTTGCCCAATTCCTGTGCTGAAGCCAAACTGGAATAAAGGCCAGCCAAAATCACCCCAGCCAGAAGAACGAAGATTGAACGCATTTTATGTATTCCCCAAACCTGCGAATATTAGCTGATTGGGACTTTGCTCCAGAATTCTGTTTTATTCACGTGAATTTATCTACCCCACCAACGCAAGAGACGTAAATGTAGCTATTGCGCAACATGTTTGCCGTACCGCACCGCAAGGCTTGACGGGTACCGGGTGGATATCCTAAATACGCGCGCTTCTAGAAGGTTATGCCTTCCCGTGAAGTCCCATAAGCAAGCAATAACGCGAAAGAAGGCCTGTCGTTGAAAAAGAACAGGCGGAACTTTCGAATGACTGGAAAGGATTAGACCATGTCTCGTCGGTGCGATATCTCCGGCACGGGAGTGATGACCGGTAACAACGTGTCTCACGCCATGAACCACAGCCGTCGGCGCTTTCTGCCGAATCTTCAAGTTGTCCGTCTGCAAAGCGACATTCTGGGGGAGCGTATTCGCATGCGCCTCACCACCCGCGCCATGCGTACGGTCGACAAGAAGGGCGGGATTGACGAATTCCTGCTGAATACGCCGTCACGCAAGCTGACGGATGAAGCCAAGAAGCTGAAGCGTCGCATTCAGAAGCGCCAAACTGCCGCCGCCACCGCGTAACGGCATCGGGCTGCACAATTCGGTGCACAGGCTTTTTTGCTCAGAAACCCGCTCGGTCTTCCGAGCGGGTTTCTGGCTTTTCATGCTGACCATTCTTCTCGAACTTCAGGGTTCTGCTCCCCGGACATCCATTTTTGGCGGGCAATCTCCCAGGCTGGTAGAGACAATTCCCGCAATGCCCAGATCGCAGCCCCCCGAATCAGCGGCTCAGGGTCGCGAACAAATGCTTGCACCCTTGCCGTCAAATCGACCTGTCCGCTATTGCCGATGGCGATCAGGACATTGCGCAGAAACCGGACGCGCCCGATCCGCTTGACCGGCGACCCGGCAAAGGCGGTGCGAAAACCCGCATCATCCAGATCGAGATAGTCGGCGAGCACCACGCCCCGCACGGAATCGCGCGGCTGAAACCAGGCCTGATCGGTCGGCTGTGCGAATTTGTTCCACGGACAGATCGCCAGGCAATCATCGCATCCATAGATCCGATTCCCCATCGCCTTGCGGAATTCCCTGGGAATTGGCCCCTTATGCTCAATGGTCAGATAGCTGAGGCAGCGCCGCGCATCCAGTTTATAGGGTGTCGGGAAGGCATTGGTTGGACAGATATCAAGGCACCGTCGACAGGCCCCGCAGTGATCCGTCTCAACCGGATCAGAGCTGAGATCAAGGGTGGTATAAATCTCTCCCAGAAAGAGCCAGGATCCGTATTCACGGGAAACGAGATTGGTGTGCTTGCCCTGCCAGCCGATCCCCGACAGCGCCGCCAATGGCTTTTCCATCACCGGTGCGGTATCCACGAAGACTTTCACATCACCACCAAGCCGTGCCACCATCGCCCGCGCCACCTGTTTCAGGCGTTTCTTGATCAGGTCGTGATAATCCCGGTTCCGGGCATAGCAGGAAATATTGGCAAGCTCCGGACGCGCCAGCATCGCCATCGGATCTTCATCCGGCCCGTAGTTCATCGCCAGCACGACGACACTGCGAACCTCAGGCCACAGATCGCTGGGCGAGCGGCGGCGCGCCAGCGTCTCCGCCATCCAGCCCATATCACCATATTCGCCATCGGCAACGAAGGCTTCCAGCCGCTCCTGCTCACGCGCGCCCATTGCAGCAGGTGCAAAACCGACAGCATCGAACCCGGCTTCCTGCGCGAGAATGCGGATTGTATCCTTGCTAACCTGATCTGACGTTGCGTTCATTCCAGGACTCTAACCGATCCGGTGTCCCGGAACCATGAGGGGAAATCCTAAAGAGACGGAATATCACCCCCAGCCCGCTGCGCCTCGAAATCCGCTTCAAAATCGGTGAAAGTTTCAGTCTCAATGGCCGCACGCATCGCCGCCATCAATTGCTGATAATAGGTCAGGTTGTGCCAGGTCAGCAGCATCGGCCCCAGCATCTCCTGCGCCTTGATCAGGTGATGCAGATAGGCACGACTGTAATCGCGGCAGGCTGGGCACGGGCAGTTCTCGTCCAGCGGGCGCGGGTCGTCGGCATGGCGGGCGTTCTTCAGGTTGACCGTACCGCGTCGGGTGAACGCCTGCGCGTTCCGCCCCGACCGGGTCGGCAACACGCAGTCGAACATATCGATCCCGCGCTTTACCGCGCCAACCAGATCATCCGGCTTCCCTACCCCCATCAGATAGCGTGGTCGGTCCTGCGGCAAGGCGGGCACGGCGAAATCGAGGGTGGAGAACATCAGTTCCTGCCCCTCCCCCACTGCCAGTCCACCGACCGCATAGCCGTGAAACCCGATTTCCGTCAGCGTCGCGATGGAGCGATGGCGCAAATCTTCATAGATTCCGCCCTGCACAATCCCGAACAAGCCATAGCCGGGGCGCTGCCGGAAGGCTGCTTTTGAGCGGGCAGCCCAGCGCATGGACAGTTCCATCGAAGCCTGTGCGACTTCCTCCGTCGCCGGAAACGGTGTGCATTCATCGAAGGCCATGGTGATATCGGCATCCAGCATATCCTGGATCTCCATCGAACTTTCCGGAGTCAGGGTCTGATAGCTGCCATCGATATGGCTGCGAAACCGCACGCCATGCTCTGTAATTTTACGCAAAGCGGTCAGTGACATGACCTGATAGCCACCGGAATCTGTCAGGATCGGCCCCGGCCAGTTCATGAATTGGTGCAATCCACCCAGCCGGGCCACCCGTTCTGCCCCCGGTCGCAGCATCAGGTGATAGGTATTGCCCAGCACGATCTGCGCCCCGGTTGCCGCTACCGATTCCGGCATCATCGCCTTGACCGTCCCCGCCGTCCCGACCGGCATGAAGGCCGGAGTCTCGATCACCCCATGCGCGGTCGTGATCCGACCGCGCCGCGCCAGACCGTCCGATCCGATAAGTTTGAAACCAAAATCCGTCACGATCCCTCCCCAGCCCGGTCAAGCAGGCTGCTGTCACCATAGGAATAGAACCGATACCCGGTGGCAATGGCATGGGCATAGGCTGACTGCATCCGATCCAGCCCGGCAAAGGCGCTGACCAGCATGAAAAGGGTGGAGCGCGGCAGGTGGAAATTCGTCATCAGCCTGTCCACCGCCCTGAACCGATAGCCGGGCGTGATGAAGATGTCCGTCTCGCCCTCGAAAGCACGGATCGTCCCATCGCCACGCGCCGCGGTTTCCAGTGTCCGGAGGGGGGTCGTGCCGACGGAGACGATGCGGCCCCCCGATGCCTTGTGGGCGGACAGCCGTTGCGCAGCCTCTGTGGAGAGATGCGCCCATTCGCTGTGCATCACGTGATCCTCGGTATTCTCAACCTTCACCGGCAGGAAGGTTCCCGCCCCGACATGCAGCGTCAGGCGCACGATGGGAATTCCCGCATGATTGAGTTTCCGCAGCAGACCTTCCGTGAAATGCAGACTGGCCGTCGGGGCGGCCACGGCTCCTACCCGCTCGGCAAAGACGGTCTGGTAACGGTCCCGGTCCTTCGCGTCCTGATCCCTGTCCGGCAGTCGCGTCCGCTTGATATAGGGCGGCAGCGGCATGGTGCCGATATGCCAGAGCGCCTCCCGCAGCATCGCGCCCGAGATGGAGAACCGCAGACCGATCTGACCGTCGGGGCGCTTTTCCAGTACCGTTGCGGACAGATCGCCCGCGAAAAGGATCGTATCCCCGACCCGCAGTTTCTTGCCGGGGCGGGCAAATCCGTCCCACTGATCCGGCCCCTGCTCCCGGATCAGCGTCACCTCGATCCCCGCATCGCGGCGGTGCCCGAACAGGCGTGTCGGAATGACCTTGGTATCGTTGACGACCAGAAGGTCTTTCCGGTCCAGCAGTCGGGGCAAGTCGGAAACACGGTGATCCAGCAGCCCGCCCGTCGCCGGAACCCGCAGCAGCCGGGCAGAATCCCGCGGCTCGGCAGGACTCTGCGCGATGCAGTGATCCGGCAGATCGAAGTCGAACAGATCAACTTTCATCGACAGGATCAGACGGTCGCTTCGCCGTTCCGCTCCCGCGACGGCAGGATCGCCATCAAGGCGCGGAAGGTCGGCAGCAGCAGAACCGCCATCGCCAGCTTGATCACAAAATCACCCATCGCCCAGGTCTGCCAAGGAAGGCCGGTGCCTGCAAAGGCAATGGAGAAGAACAGGGCCGTATCCAACGCCGATCCGGCGAGAGAGGACAGAAAGGGAGCCTTCCACCATGCACCATGACGCAGCCTGTCAAAGACGTACACGTCGAGGAGCTGCGCGACCAGGAAGGCACTGCCGGAAGCGATGGCAATCCGCAGGTCGGCCAGGATCAGCGACAGGGCAACACCGAAGCAAAAGCCCGCCAGCACGACAATCCGTGCCGCACGCGAACCGAACAGCCGGTTCGTCGTATCGGTAACTAGAAAGGCAACGGGATAGGTCACCGCGCCATAGGTCACCCAATCTGCCACGTTGAAGCTGCCGATCATGCCCTGGACTGGAATTTCCACCAGAATGTTGGACGCCAGGATGATGACGCCCATGGCACCGATTGCAGGCAGCAGCCGTGCAATAAATCGCGAGTCCATTTTCATGGATTGTGTACTCCTGTTCGTGCCGGGCGCAGTCGGGGTCTTACATCCGCTTTCGGCCCGCCCCAGCGGGAAACATAGTCCCGCCCCCGGCATCCGCTTGTGCTGCGGGTCATAGGACCTTCCGGTTTTGCGGTCAAGGGGTGGGGTAATGGAACAGGATTCAGCGGCAAGACCTTTTCCTGTGAAGAATGTGATCACATCACTTTTAAAATGTGATCACATTTGGTATCTTCATTGCAGATGGGACGAATTCGCCCCCTTTTGTTCACTTGAAGTATAAGGACTCCAGACATGACCGAAATCCGCCGCAACCTCGATGTGGACGAACTCGTTCGTCTCGACCTGGCCCATCACCTGCATCCGTTCACGGACCACAAAGGTCTGGCGGCGGAGGGAGGGTCGCGGATCATCACGCGGGCGGAAGGCGTCTATCTGTTCGATTCCAGCAACAACAAGATCATCGACGGCATGGCGGGACTCTGGTGCGTCAATGTCGGCTATGGCCGTGACGAACTGGCCGATGTCGCCTATCGCCAGATGAAGGAATTGCCCTTCTACAACACGTTCTTCAAGACCGCCCATGCGCCGTCCATCGAACTGGCGGCGAAGGTCGCCTCTAAATTACCAGACGGCTTCAACCATGTCTTTTTTGCCAATTCCGGGTCGGAGGCGAACGATACCCAGCTGCGCATGGTGCATCACTACTGGCAATGCGCGGGCAAGCCGGAAAAGCGCTTCGTGATCGGACGGGAAAATGCCTATCACGGGTCCACCGTCGCCGGGGCCTCGTTGGGCGGCATGTCCCCGATGCACAAGCAGGGCGGCAAGCTGATACCGACCATCCATCATGTCATGCAGCCCTATTGGTACAAGCTGGGCGGCGACATGACGCCGGAGGAATTCGGTCTGGTCGCGGCAAAATCGCTGGAAGACAAGATCCTGGAACTGGGGCCGGACAATGTCGCGGCCTTTATCGGCGAGCCGATCCAGGGAGCCGGCGGCGTCATCATCCCGCCCGCGACCTACTGGCCGGAGATCAACCGGATCTGCAAGCAATACGATATCCTGCTGATCGCCGATGAAGTGATCTGCGGCTTCGGGCGCACCGGAAACTGGCTCGGAAGCCAGACTTTCGGGATCGAGCCGGATCTGATCACCATGGCGAAGGGCCTGTCCTCGGGCTATCAGCCGATCGCAGCCACCGGTGTTTCGGATCGCGTTGCCGATATGATCATCGCAAATGGCGGGGAATTCTATCACGGTTATACCTATTCCGGTCATCCGGTCGCCTGCGCCGTCGCCCTGCGAAATATCGAGATCATCGAGCGCGAGGAACTGATCACCAAGGTACAGATGCAGACCGCCCCCTATCTGACGAAGAAGCTGGCCGAACTGAAAGACCACCCACTGGTCGGAGAGGTCCGCAGCATTGGATTGATTGGCGGCATCGAACTGGTGAAAAACAAGGAGACCCGCGAACGCTTCGATCCCGCCGGTCGGGTCGGGACAATGTGCCGCGATCATTTCTTCCGGCGCAATGCAATCATGCGGGCCTGTGGTGACACCATGGTCCTGTCGCCCCCGTTGATCATCCAGCCATCAGAAATAGATCAGTTGTTAGGGGTTGCACGCGAATGCCTGGATGCGACAGCTCAGGATCTGGGCCTGATGTAAACGGATAGTATCATTCAGAACACGTTGACAGAGGGCATCGGAAAATGCCCTGATTTGGAGGAATTGAGTTTACACCATCGGGGTTGGTGGAAAATCGCGAAACTGCTGCCTTAAAAAGATCGATAAACGGTCGAACGGCACCGGTTTATGAACACTGTCAGAGGAGAACAGGGAATGACGGATTTCAAACGCAAGGGACTTTCCCGCCGCAGCATGCTGCAGGCGACCATGGCCGGTGCGGGCGCTGCCTGGGCCGGGATCAGCTTCGGCCCGAAAGCCTTCGCCGCAGAAGAGCCGAAACTGAATTTCTACAACTGGGACACCTATATCGGTGAATCCACGTTGAGCGATTTCGGAAACCTGACCGGCATCGAAGCCAGCATGTCGCTGTTCGCCGACAACGACGAACTGTTTGCCAAACTGCGCGAAGGCAATCCCGGTTTCGACGTCATCGTCCCGTCCGACACCTATGTCGCCCGGATGATGGCTGCCGATATGCTGGTTCCGCTCGACTATTCGCTGATCCCGAATGTGAAGAACCTGAACCCGCTTTTCACCGATGCCGCCTATGATCCGGGTCGTAAATACTCGGTCACCTATATGTGGGGCACGATGGGCCTTGGCGTTCGCAAGAGCGCGGCACCGGACGGCATCACCAGCTGGGCGGATATCTTTGACAGCGACAAGTATTCCGGACGGATTGCAATCCTGTCGGAAAGCACGGCGATGATCGGCATGGCGTCGATGTATCTCGGCACCACGATGAACCCGAAGACATCGGAAGAAATCAACGCCGCCGTCGACCTGCTTATCAAGCAGAAGCCACATTTCAAGGCGATTGCCGACGATAACGGTCAGGATCTGCTGCTGTCCGGCGAAGTCGATGTGACCATCGAATGGTCCGGCGATATCGGTCAGGTCATGCTGGAAGACGATGATATCGAATATGTCATCCCATCGGAAGGATCGCTGATCTGGGCCGATAACCTGGCGATTCCGAAGGATGCACCGCATCCGATGAATGCGCACAAGTTCATCAACTACATCCTGGATGCCCAGGCCGGGGCGTTGATCGCAGACTATATTCAGTACGCAACGCCGAATGCGGCAGCCCGCGCCCTGCTGAACGACAGCTACAACAAGAATCCGTCCGTCTTCCCGCCGGAAGAAGTCCTCGCGAAATGCGAGTGGCAAAGCTATGCTGGTGAAGATATTGCCCGCATCAAGGACGAGGCCTGGACCCGGTTCCTGGCCGCCTGATTCGTTGATCGCGTTCTGCCGACACCCCCGCACCCATCAGAGACCCTGTGTTTCGTGATGGGTGCGGGATTGGTGGCTTTATCCGTCAGGGGGCGGGAATCCGATGGAGCCTTGGCATAGATTCAGGCGCGTTTTCTGGGCCGTCGGCATCCCGCCGACCTTCTGGCTTGTTGCATTCTTCCTGATTCCCCTTGGGCTGATCTGGCTGTTCAGCTTCGGGGAGAAGGTCGGTGTAGTCGGGATCGACATCACCTGGACCCTGGACAACTACATCCGTGTTTTTGATCCGAACATTCTCAGCATCTTCGTGAAATCCCTCGGACTGGCATCCTTGGCGACCGTGATCTGCCTGATCGTCGGGCTACCGGTCGCGCTCGGCATCGTCTATGCGCCGAATAAATGGAAAGGCGTGCTGCTGCTGGCGGTCATGCTGCCCTTCTGGACGAACCTGCTGATCCGGACCTATGCGCTGATCGCTGTTCTGCGCACCCGGGGATTTCTGAATTTCACGCTGGAATGGTTCGACGAGAAAATCCGCATCTTCTTTGATTTCTTCGGCCTTGGCGGATTGGGCGCGGCGGTGCTGGGCGACCGGTACATGCCGCTGGAACTGCTCTACAACGACAAGGCGGTGGTGCTGGGTCTCGTCTATGTCCACCTGCCCTTCATGATCCTGCCGCTCTATGCCGCGCTGGAGCGGCTGGACCGGTCCTATCTGGAAGCGAGCCTGGATCTCGGGGCCGGGCATTTGCGCACAATCTGGAACATCGTCGTGCCGCTGGCGCTGCCGGGGATCATTTCCGGCATCATCATCACCTTCATCCCGGCCCTCGGCAGTTTCCTCACCCCTGATCTGCTGGGCGGCCCCAACAGCACGATGATTGCCAACATCATCGAACGCCAGTTCAAATCCGCCAATGACTGGCCCTTCGGGTCGGCACTGTCCTTCCTGCTGATGTATATCACCTTTGGAGCACTGGCGATCCGCGCGGTCATGGCCAGACGAAGTCGTGACGGGATGGAGGGGTAGATATGGCACGCAGGAAAAGCCTATTCGGACTGGAACCGGCGGGGCCACTGGACTATCTGCGCAAATGGCCGCTGCTGACGATCATGGGGCTGACCTTCGCGTTCCTCTATATCCCGTTGATCACGCTGATGGCCTTCAGCTTCAACGACAGCCGCCGCAATATTGTCTGGAACGGATTCACCTTCGATTATTATGAAAAGCTGTTCGCCAACCAGGAATTGATGGTTGCTTTCGGCAACTCCCTGACCATCGCCTTCATATCAACCATTGCCTCACTGATCCTCGGCGCGATGGTGGCAATCCTGCTCTGGCGCTTCCGATTCAGTTTCAAGCCGGTTTATGAAGGCGCGATGGCACTACCCATCGTCATTCCGGAAATCTGCATGGGTGTTGCCATGCTGGCCTTTTTCGCGCGGATCGGCTGGCCCAACGATCTGGCCTGGCCGTTCAGCCTCGGCAACATCACCATTGCCCATATCAGCTTCACCTTCCCCTTTGTCGCGGTCATCGTGCGCGCCCGCCTGGCCGGGTTCAACAAGGAGGAGGAGGAAGCCGCCCGCGACCTTGGTGCCGGGGACTGGCAGGTCTATCGCGATGTCATCATCCCGCATATGAAACCGGGTCTGGTGGCGGGCGGTCTGCTGGCCTTCACCCTGTCACTGGATGATTTCGTCATCACCTTCTTCACATCTGGACCGGAGACGGTGACCTTCCCGGTGAAAGTCTATTCCATGGTGCGATTCTCGGTCACGCCGGAGGTCAATGCCGCCTCCACCGTGCTGATCGTGATCACCGTCCTCCTGACCGCAACGGCCATGTGGCTGCAATCCAAAGGGGCGAAGAAGAAATGACCGGCCAGACCGCAAAGCCCATCATCGGCATTCACGGCATCACCAAGCGCTTCGGCGGTGACGTTCTGGCCGTGGACGATGTCTCCCTCGAAATCAGGGAAGGCGAATTCTTCGCGCTTCTCGGCCCTAGCGGCTGCGGTAAGACCACGCTGCTGCGGATGATCGCGGGGTTCGAGATGCCAAGCGAAGGTAGGCTGCTGGTCGATGGGCAGGACATGGAGGGCGTGTCGCCCAACAAGCGCCCGGTCAATATGGTGTTCCAGTCCTATGCTGTCTTCCCGCATATGTCGGTTGCCGACAATGTCGCCTATGGTCTGAAGATGGACAAGGTGCCGTCCCGTGAGATCGGGTCGCGGGTCGAGGAAGCCCTGGGTCTGGTTCAGCTTCCCGGCTATGGCGCTCGGATGCCGGACCAGCTGTCCGGCGGTCAGCGTCAGCGCGTTGCCCTGGCCCGCGCATTGGTCAAGCGGCCGAAGGTGCTGCTGCTGGACGAGCCATTGTCGGCCCTGGATGCAAAACTGCGCGAGGCGATGCAGTTGGAACTGCGCAACTTGCAAGCCAGCGTCGGCATCACCTTCGTAATGGTCACCCATGACCAGGATGAGGCGCTGAGCATGGCTGACCGAGTTGCCGTCATGCAGGCCGGGCGCGTGCGTCAGCTTGCTGCCCCGCGCGACCTCTATGAATATCCCAACTGCCGCTTTGTCGCCGATTTCATCGGAAAGATGAACCTGTTCGAAGCGGTGCTGAAATCCAGTGGCGGCGGCGAAATCGCGGTCAGCGTCGAAGGGATCGGCGATCTGCGCCTACCGCATGACGGATCGACAAGCGGTGATATCGGCATTGCCGTGCGCCCGGAAAAGGCAACGGTGACGGCGGCGAAACCGGAAAGCGGTGATGCGGTCGCGCTGGAGGGATCGGTGCTTCAGGTCGCCTATCACGGCGATGAGAGCCATGTCTTCGTGCGTACCGATAGCGGCCTGACCTTTTCCGTCACGCTGCCGAACCAGACCCGCACGCTTGACGCCCCTGCTCGGCCCGGCGACCGACGCTGGGTTTCCTGGCGGCAGCAGGATACGCTGGTATTGGTCGATTGATGCGATCCTGACATGAGCAAAGCCTTCACCAAGGAATCCGACTCCGACGCGGATGAGGATCTGCCGGACGACATCGCGCCACTACCACAGGGCGTGAAGAACTACATGACCCCTGCCGGTCATAAGCGGTTGCAGGAAGAACTGCGCCACCTGCTGCGGGAGGAACGCCCAAAGATCGTGGATATCGTCTCCTGGGCGGCAGGCAATGGCGACAGATCGGAAAACGGTGACTACATCTATGGCAAGAAACGCCTGCGCGAGATTGACCGCCGCGTCCGGTTCCTCACCAAACGCCTGGAAATCGCCGAAATCGTCGATCAGAGCCTCCAGACCAATCGCGACCAGATCTTCTTTGGCGCGCTGGTCACCTATGAAAATGCGCGCGGCGAGGATGTAACCGTGCGCATCGTCGGCGTTGACGAGGCCCGACTGGAACGGGGGGAGATAAGCTGGATTTCCCCGGTCGCCCGTGCCCTGCTGAAGGCCCATGAGGGTGATATCGTGCGAGTCCAGACTCCGAATGGCGTCGATGAACTGGAAGTCATCTCCATCGACTATCCGGGCGACACGGACTGATCTGAACGGTCGTCTGCAAGAAGCCTTACTCGACCGCGTAATCCGTCCGGAAGCCGCCCTTTTTCGTCAGTTCGATCTTTCCATCCTGTATGGCATAGAGCCAGGCAGCGGATTTCTTCAGGCCACCCAATGGATAGAGATGCGTCTGCACGATGCCACAGGTCGGGTCGCTGGCCTTGTAGGCAGCAAGCTCACGAACCAGCTTGTCGGGTTCGCTGACACTCATCAGCTTCGCGACGTTGCGGGCCTGTTTGGTGATGAAGCGCATGGAATTGCCAATGCCGCAGGCCTGAGCATGTTTCATCAGCGTCTTGATCGTCGCCAGCCCCGGAATGCCGATATGAATCGGCAGTTCGTTGCCTTCCGCCCGGATCGCGCGATCCCACTGGATCAGCGGCTCTGCTTCAAAACAGAACTGTGTGGCGATATAGAAATGCATCGGGCTTTGCTTGGCATAGGCATTCTTGTTCAGCAGCGCATGGATGACTTCGGCAGGCTTGATATCCGGACTGCCCTCCGGGTGCCCGGCAATGCCAAGGCTCTTGATACCGTACTTCTCGAACAGGCCCAGACGCAGAATTTCCATAGATTCGGAAAACTCACCGACTGGAACATCGACGCCGCCGCCAATCAGCAACGCCTCCTCGACCCCTGTCTCCGAGGTCAGCATCTTGAGATTCTCTTCGAAGAAATCCCTGGTCGGGATCGAGCGCGCGGCAAAATGCGGGACCGGGCGCATGCCCTGGTCCTTGAGCTTCTTCACCGTCGTCACCGTATCGCGGAAGTCGGAACCCGGCAGGAAGGTGACATAGACGATCTGGCCATCCCGCAGCACGCTGCGGAAATCATCGATCTTAGCGGCTCCGCCCGGTGTCACCTCCAGCGTGCAGGTGCTCATGAAATCTATGATCTGTTCGATCTCGGTCATGGTTCTGGGCTCCGTCATCGCTGGTCTCTTTCTTGACGTCTCTATCCGATATCTGGTTCAGCCACGCCGCCGCCGACGCCGCCCGCCACCCTCGCCATCCTCATCGGAATGCGCGGATTTCTTTTCCGGCAAAGTCACCACGGCGGCGAGATTGGGGAAAGGGGCGGTCTTGTGCGGGAACGCCATCGCGCCAACGAAATGCTCCTGAAATCGCGGCTCGACAGCGGTCTCGATCTTCTCGATCCCGGCAACGATCTGTTTGATCTCGCTGCGGGAATTGCGGTTCAGCAGCGCGATCCGCGCGCCTGTTCCCGCCGCATTCCCGACCGATGCCACCATGTCCAGCGGGCAATCGGGAATCAGGCCCAGGATCATCGCGTATTTGGCATCGATATGGCTGCCGAAGGCCCCGGCCAGCACGACCCGCTCCACAGGCTTGCCCAGCTTGTCGACCAGAAGCTGCGCGCCCGCATAGAGCGCCGCCTTGGCAAGCTGGATAGCGCGGACATCGGCCTGGGTGACGCGGATTTCCGGCTCGCCGCGATGCAGGATATAGGAGAAAGTCCGTCCCTCCCCCACGAGCCGGTCCGTGATCGTCCCCTTGCGCCCGTCAACGATGCCGTCTTCGGTGATGACGCCCGCCAGGAACAGTTCGGCCAGCACTTCGATGATGCCCGATCCGCAGATACCCGAAACGCCGATCTTCTTCGTCGCCTCGGCAAAGCCCGGATCATCGGACCAGAGGTCGGAACCGATCACCTTAAAGCGCGGTTCCAGCGTTTCCGGATCGATCCGAACCCGCTCGATGGCACCGGGCGCGGCCCGCTGGCCGGAGGATATCTGCGCCCCTTCCAGCGCCGGGCCGGTCGGGCTGGAACAGGCCAGCAACCGGTCCTTGTTGCCCAGCACGATTTCCGCATTGGTCCCAACATCGACGACCAGCGTGATCTCGTCGCGATACTGCGGCCCTTCAGCCAGCACGACACCTGCGGCATCGGCCCCGACATGCCCCGCAACACAGGGCAGGAACCAGGCCCGTGCACCCGGATTGGTCTTGCCCTTCAGGTCCAGTTCCGTCGCCAGCACTTCCAGCGACTGGTTCGTCGTCAGCGCGAAGGGGGCCCAGCCAAGCTCAGTCGGGTCAATCCCCAGAATCAGATGATGCATGATCGGATTGCCGACCAGCACAAGTTCCAGAATTTCGGTTGGATTGATTTTCGATTCCGTCGTCGCCTGTCCGATCAGATAGCCAAGGCTCTCCCGCACGGCATTCGTCATCTCGACATCGCCACCCGGATTCATCATCACATAGCTGACCCGGCTCATCAGATCCTCGCCGAAGCGGATCTGCGGGTTCATCGCCCCGACGGAATTGATCACGTCCCCTGTCTGAAGATCGGTCAGATGCACCGACATGGTGGTCGACCCGACATCGATGGCGCAGCCATAGGCACGATCATGGAAACCGGCCCAGACATGGATCAGTTCACGACCGTTGCGAACAGCGGCGGTGACCTTCCATTCACCCTTGCGCAATGCCTTTTGGAGGATCTGCATCACCGACAGATCAGTACGCTCGATTGTCAGGCCCCATTGCTCCAGCAATGCCTGTTCCAGTCGCTCCAGATCACCGGACGGATGGTGCATGTCCGGTTCCGCGACCTCGACATAATGCAGGCGGACGATGGGGTCGATTTCGATATTTCGGACTTCGGCACGCTTGCGAACGACCTGCTTGTGGACCTGGCTGTCGGCAGGAATGTCGATCACCAGATCGCCCTGGATGAAGCTGGAACAGCCCAGGCGACGATCCGCCTTCATCCCGCGCTTGTCCTTGTAACGCGCCTCAACGGGACCGAAATCGGAAATATTCTCCGCCTTGCTCTTCACCTTGAACTTGGTGAAATCGCCGATGGACGGCGCAATCTGACACCGCCCACAGATACCGCGCCCGCCACAGACGGAATCCAGATCGACCCCCAACTGCCGCGCCGCCTGGAGGATCGGAGTCCCGATCGGAAAATCACCATGCTTGCCGGATGGGGTGAAGACGACATGCGCCGTCTTCACCGATCCTGTGGCTGGAACTACTTCATTCTGAACGGTATCGGCCTCAGCCATCAGTGCCAGTCCTGTATCAGTTATGCGGTACGCCGACGACGGGTGCTGCGGCCACCCCGGGCACCCTGAACTTCGCCTTCCGGCGCGGGCTCACGGAAGCGGCGGATCCAGGCAGCGCAATCCTTGTCATGTCCGGCGATCACGTCGGCACCCCAGATCGAATGCATTTCCGCCTCATGCAGCGGGTTCATGATCGCACTGGTCATGCCCGCACCAACGGCCATGGACAGGAAGGCCCCGTTCAAACCGTGGCGGTTCGGCAGGCCAAAGCTCATATTGGACGCGCCGCAAGTGGTGTTCACCTTCAATTCGTCATGCAGACGGCGGATCAGGTTCAGCGCGCCAACCCCGGCATTTCCCAACGCACCGATGGGCATCACCAGCGGATCAATCACCACATCATGGGCAGGAATGCCGTAATCGGCGGCATGCTGCACGATCTTCTTCGCCACTTCGTAGCGCACATCCGGATCTTCGGAAATTCCGGTCTCGTCATTCGAGATACCAACGACGGCGCAACCATATTTCTTCACCAGTGGCAGCACCACTTCCAGGCGCTCCTCTTCCCCGGTAACGGAATTCAGCAGCGGGCGGCCCTCATAGGCGGCCAGACCCTGCTCCAGCGCCTCGACGATGGAACTGTCGATGCACAGCGGCACATCGACCAGGCTCTGCACCAGCCGGATCGCCTTCGCCAGAATATCCGGCTCATTCGCCAGCGGAATGCCCGCATTGACGTCCAGCATATGCGCGCCTGCCGCAACCTGAGCCAGGGCATCGCTGGTGACGGTATCGAAATTGTATTCCTTCATTTCGGCCGCCAGTTTCTTGCGTCCGGTCGGGTTGATGCGCTCACCGATCACGGTGAAGGGACGGTCAAAGCCGATGATGTGGGTTTTTGTTTTCGATTCCAGGATGGTCCGGGTCATTGGGCGAAGTTCCTTAAAAGGCAGTGTCGACATCGCGACAGTGATGTGGCGCGACGGTTCGAATGAGGTCGGCTCTTAGGGAGAGGAAAGTAACCGAGCGGGCGCAAGGGAACAGCGCGCCCGCGTCCATTAACGTCGGAATCGCGCCGTTCTCCATTTTGCACGGAAAAGGGCCGTCGCTTTCGCCCTTTTCCAATACCGATTCTGATACCGGTCAGACCGTTTCGGACACCGGAACCGGTGCCTCAATCGGATCAGGGAAGCGGGTCCAGCTTGAAACCGGCTCCAACTCGTCCACCACCCGTTCATCACGGACCCAACCCAGAACCGGGCGGAACCCGTCTTCAGCGCGGTCGCGCAGCAGCGCATCCAGGGCTGCGGTATGTTCTGGCAGCGACCCGCCACCAATCAGGTTGACCGTGCCATCGCGCAGGGCGCTGTCCAGCCAGGCGGCGCGTCGGGCATCACCGGGTCGGAACTGAACGATGCCGTCGGCACTCTCGATGGTACGGGGCCCAAAACGCGGACCACCCTCGATCCGCTGAAGCAGGATTGCGACCCGGCTGTTCAGCTTCTCGCGGGCCTTGTTGGCCCCTTCCAGCATGGCCTGAATGCGCCCGACACCGGGCAGGACATCCAGCAGGATGCCATCGGCCCCGCCCGCGATCAGGCCTTCGACCTGGATGCAGGCGGCGGCTTCGACCTCGCCCGGGGGCAGATCCCAGCCGTCATCGCGCACCACACCCATCACGAAACGGCGGCGGCCCTGACCGGGCACGCTGTCCACCGCTTCGGCGGAAGCTTCGGCAGCCTTGTAATTGATCAGGAATGCCTCGTCTTCCAGGCCATAGGCCCGCAGGGTCAGTGGATTGGCGCGCAGGCTGTTGGTCCGCACAATATCTGCACCCGCCCTGAGGAAAGCCTTGTGGACCTCGACGATCTTGGAATAGCGCGTCAGGTTCAGCACTTCCGAACATTCCCCGGCCCCGAAGAAGTCCCGTTCGGCATCCAGATCGAGTTCCGGCAGCTTGAGTTCCCGCGTGATCGATCCATCGGTCAACAGGACATGATGGGTGAGTGCTTCTGTAATGGTTCTCATGGGCTTACGCAGCCTCCTCTGTCTGGGGGATCCGGCAGGTGCCGGACCCGACAACACCAAGCGCACGGGCAATCGTCAAAGCATCCCGCACACGATTCAGGGTATAAAGGTGAATATGGTCAACGCCTTCCGCGATCAGACGGTCGGCAAGGGAAACGGTCGTGGCGACGGACAATGTCCGCACGGCCTCCGGATCATCCTCCAGCCCTCCGAACCGGGCATCCAGCCAGGCCGGAATCCTCGCACCGCAACCATCGGCAAACCGGTGCAGACCCTCCAGCGAGGCAACCGGCAGCAGACCCGGTACGATGGGCTGATGGATACCGGCAGCCGCACATTCATCGCGGAACCGAAGGAAATCCTCGATGTCGAAGAAGAACTGGGTGATTGCCTGCGACGCGCCCGCCGCGAATTTGCGCTTCAGATGATCCATTTCCGCCGCGCGGGACGGGGATTTCGGATGCCCTTCCGGATAGCAGGCGACGGAAATCTCGAACCCGCCGATATCACTGAGCGCCTGGGTCAACGAGGCCGCACAGGGATGCTCGTCACCGGTTTCCGCAGGCGCATCGCCCCGCAGGGCGACAATGCGCCGGATGCCCTTTGCCTTCCAGTCCCGCGCGAGAGTATCGATCCGATCCCGGTCCTGACTGGATGCCGTCAGATGGGCGGCGATACGATCACCAAGCCCCGTGCCGACCAGCGCGTCGATTGCCACTTCGCTGCGTTCCCGACCGGAGCCGGAGGCACCATAAGTGACAGAGACATAATCCCCGACGGCTGCCAGTCGCGCGACATTGTCTTCAAAACTCGCAGACGTGCCGGATTTCGGCGGGAAGACTTCAAAGCCCAGTCGAATGGACGTGTTCATGCCGCTGCCTCCGCCGAATGATTGGATTTCCGGGCACTCCAGATACAGACCGTCAGCGACCCGCCTTCCAGCCGCTGCACTGCAATCTCGCCGAACCCGGCATCGCCGAGCCAGGTTTCAATCTGCGCATCAGTAAATCCCGGCCAGCGATGGGCATGCTCGGCACGCAGTTCCGCCAGATTATGGGCTGCGAAATCGACGATCAGGATGCGCCCCTGCTGACTGAGCGCGCGGGCAGCCTCCGCAAGGGCCTGTGCCGGATCATCCGCATAGTGCAGGACCATATGCAGGACTGCCGTGTCAAAATCTCCGTCGGCACAGGGAAGCTGATACATATCAGCCTGCCGCACCTGACAGTCGGCCAGGCCTTCCCGCTCAATCGTCGCGCGGGCGAGGCGCAGCATATCGGGCGAGAGGTCAATCCCGACAGCGGAACGGGCGCGCGGGCCAAAGAGTTCCAGCAATTTGCCGGTTCCGGTCCCGATATCCAGCAAACGACCCAGATTCCAGTCGCGGGTGATCGCCGTCAGTTGCTGCGTCACCGCCGCCTCATCGACATGCAGGGCACGGATACGGTCCCATTCACCGGCGTTGCGCCGAAAGTAATCCGCTGCTTCCGCATCCCATTTGCGGCGCAGACGGTCCAGGCGCTCCATGTCACGGGCCAGGATCGGGTCTTCCTGCGGCAACAGGTCCAGCACCGCCGCTGCAAAGGCCGCTGCATTCTCAGACACATCCCGGCTTCCCGCCAGCCGATAGCGCGCCCATGACCCTTCCTGATGCCGCTCCAGCACATTGCCGTCCACCAGCAGTTTCAGATGACGCGACAGGCGCGGCTGACTCTGCCCCAGCAGACCGACAAGGTCGCTGACGGTCAGTTCCGAATGGGCACACAGATTGAGAATCCGAAGCCGGGTCGGTTCCGCCACCGCACGCATTGCCTGAAGAAGTTTGTCCATAACCGCACCTCATAATCTGATACAGACATAACAATATCTTTATGTCCTGTTGTCAATGAAAATTATTACATATACCAATTTACAAAAACCAGTATTTTATACATTATACGACCAATCAGAGAATGGCTGTATAGGAGATGCGGCTATGTTTCGGCAAAAAATTGCGCGTTTCGCTGTTTATCTTTCTGTCCTAACAACGGCTTCCATTATTACTTCGTCGCTGTGTTTAGCTGATGGACTTGAATACACGGAGACCAATCTCGTAGGCGCCGACCTCGTTGCTTTTAATCACTATAGAAAACATGGTGCATATTATTTGACGTCTCATTATCAAGAGCGAGCAGGCGACACCTACGTGATGCCAAATATGCGCCCGGTTAAACCAATAATGGATTGTTACAGAAATGTATCCATTCCTACGCCACTAAATCAGGGGGCAGAAAATTCAACCGATAATGAAGCGTTAGACATAAATATTGAGATCGAAGGGAAATGGTTTTACTCGGCCAATATCAAAATAAAATTGCTAATAAAACCAAACTATGAAGTAAATTTATCAGAAACTTCATTATCACAAGTTGATGATAAATTTAAGGAAAAAAATAATTGGCGGCTCGATAAATGCCCTTGGTTAGAGTATTTATTCATTAATAATCAATTTGATGGAATACACATTCCTATTCATACAGTTTTTTATGCTGAAGGGAGTTTTAAATCTGATCTTGAGCTCAAGGTGACTGCATCAGCAGAATTTGAAACAAGCAAAATTACAGAAATTGTGGAGAAATTAAAAACAGAACTTAAAGGTTCTGGATTCGAAAATCTGATCCCTGATTTCAAGTTGCGGGCTGCTGTTTCAGGTGGATATGCGAAAATCACTGAACACAGACGTTCGCTCAATGAAGTTACACCTACTGCTTTCATACCTTATCTCATAAATAAGGAAGCAATGAACATATATCTCAGCGTAGTCGGGTACGGAGGTGACTTGCTTGAGAAATATGCCTTTTCCCTCAGATCTCCAGAAAATGCTGCGCGTTTTCTTAACGATTTTCCTCAGTTACGTATGAACCTCACATCTGAAACATTTGTCCCTCCGTTGCTAAGATCAGGTGAAGTGGAGATTTATTCTCCGGATAATAACAACCATGCAGTAGCTATCAGTGCCGAACTGTTTTTCATTCAAGCAAATGCGCTAGCCTCGCAACTAGACTTACAGAAGTAAGACCAATTATTCTGAAAAACAGACGCATTGATGTATTATTCCGCTGCCTCGATGGCTGCCTGGGCGGCGGCCAGCCGTGCGATCGGCACACGGAAGGGGCTGCAGGAGACGTAGTCGAGGCCCAGGCTCTCGCAGAAGGCGATGGAGGCCGGGTCTCCGCCATGTTCGCCGCAGATGCCGAGCTTGATATCCGGGCGCGTGCTTCGGCCCCGGACGGCGGCGATTCCAATCAGCTCACCCACCCCGTCGCGGTCGAGAGTCTGGAACGGGTCTTGCTCGATGATGCCATAGCGCTGATAGTCGTTCAGGAATAGCGTGCTGTCATCGCGGCTGATGCCAAAGGTGGTTTGGGTCAGGTCGTTCGTCCCGAAGGAGAAGAACTCCGCCGATTCCGCAATCTCCGCCGCCCGCAAGGCCGCACGGGGGAGTTCGATCATCGTGCCGATGGAGTATTTCGGCGTTATGCCGGTTTCCTTGGCGACTTCCGCTGCAACCTGCTCAATCCGCGTGCGCAGCAGGTCGAGTTCCTTCTTGATGGAGACCAGCGGTATCATCACCTCGCAGATCACCGCCTCACCTGATTTCTGCTGCACGGCAACGGCGGCCTCAAAAATCGCACGGGCCTGCATTTCGCAGATTTCCGGATAGCTGTTCAGCAACCGGCAGCCGCGATGGCCCAGCATCGGATTGGATTCATGCAGTTGCGCCGCCCGCGCCTGAATCTTGCGGGCATCCACGCCCAGGCTGGCGGCAAGTTCCTGGAACTCGGCTTCCTCCCGCGGCAGGAATTCGTGCAGTGGCGGGTCGAGCAGGCGGATCGTCACCGGCAGGCCTGCCATGATCTCGAAGATCGCCTCGAAGTCGCCGCGCTGCATCGGCAGAATACGGGAAAGCGCCTTGCGCCGCCCCTCCTCGTCCGAAGCCAGGATCATCTCCCGCACCGCCAGAATGCGGTCGCCCTCGAAGAACATATGCTCCGTCCGGCACAGGCCGATCCCCTCCGCCCCGAAGCCGCGCGCGGTGGCGACATCCTCCGGTGTTTCCGCATTGGCGCGGATCGCCATGCGACGATGGCTGTCGGCCCATTCCATGATCCGCGCGAAATCGCCGGACAGTTCCGGCTGCACCGTGGGCACGCGGCCCTTCATGATCTCACCGGTCGACCCGTCGATGGTGATCCAGTCCCCGGCGGCGATAATGACATCGCGAACCGCAAAGCGCCCGGACTTGTAGTCGATGCGGATATCACCCGCCCCGGCGACACAGGCGCGCCCCATGCCGCGCGCAACCACGGCGGCGTGGCTGGTCATGCCGCCGCGCGTCGTCAGGATACCCTCTGCCGCATGCATGCCGTGGATATCTTCCGGCGAGGTTTCGATGCGAACCAGCATCACTTTCTCCCCCGCCTGGGAGCGTTTTTCCGCCTCATCGGCAGAGAAAACGACGATGCCGGACGCCGCACCGGGAGAGGCTGGCAGGCCCTTGGCGATCACGTCGCGTTTGGCGGCGGGGTCGAGACGAGGATGCAGGATCTGATCCAGCGACTGCGGTTCGACACGCATCACCGCTTCGCGGGTATCGATCAGCCCTTCATCGGCCATCTCGCAGGCGATGCGGATCGCGGCCTGGCTGGTGCGCTTGCCCGACCGGGTCTGCAGCATGTAGAGCTTACCCTTCTGGACGGTGAATTCGATATCCTGCATGTCCCGATAATGGGTTTCCAGCAGGGTCCGAACCTCGCAAAGCTGCTGGAAGACTTCCGGCATCACCTCTTCCATCGCGGGCAGGTCGGAACCGTGATATGTCTTCCCGGCAACGGTCAGGTGCTGGGGTGTGCGAATCCCCGCAACAACATCCTCGCCCTGGGCATTCACCAGATACTCGCCATAGAACAGGTTCTCGCCCGTCGAGGGATCGCGGGTGAAGGCAACCCCGGTCGCGCAATCGTTGCCCATATTGCCAAAGACCATCGCCTGGACATTGACCGCCGTGCCCCATTCCTCCGGAATGTCATGCAGGCGGCGATAGGTGATCGCGCGGGCGGTCTGCCAGGAATCAAACACCGCCCCGATGGCACCCCACAGCTGTTCCTTAGGGTCCTGCGGGAAGGGACGGCCCAGTTCCTCCTCCACCAGATCCTTGTAACGCTCGATCAGCGTGGCGAGATTGTCGGCGGTCAGGTCCGTATCCAGCACCGCGCCGGTCTCGTCCTTGATATCCTCCAGCTTTTCCTCGAACAGGAAATGTTCAACGTCCAGCACGACATTGCCGTACATCTGAATGAAGCGGCGATAGCTGTCGAGGGCGAAACGGCGGTCTCCGGATTGCGTGGCCAGCCCCTCCACCGTCGCATCATTCAGGCCCAGATTGAGAACGGTATCCATCATTCCCGGCATCGACGCCCGCGCGCCCGACCGCACGGAGACCAGCAGCGGGTTCTTCACATCCCCGAATGTCGAACCGACGATCTCCTCCACTGCGGCCAGCGCCCGTTCGGCCTCGTCCCGAAGATCAGCCGGATAGGTTTGACCATTGGCATAGTAATGGGTGCAGACCTCGGTCGAAATGGTGAAACCGGGCGGAACCGGCAGGCCGATATTCGACATCTCCGCCAGATTGGCACCCTTGCCACCCAGAAGATTGCGCATTTCCCGGGCCCCCTCTGCCTTGCCCTTACCGAAGCCATAGACCCATTTGGTCATCGTATCGTCCAACCTTCTTTTGTCTTTAAGGTGTACCCAAAGGCGTCTGATCAGCCCTCTTTCCGGGCAATCAGGGTGAAACACATCGGCAGTTGCGCCGACTGGTTCTCGTAAATGTCGTAATCCGCATCCCGGTTAGAGTGAGGAAACTCCTCCAGCCGCTCGATCCGCAATCCGGCCTGAATGCAGCCATTGATCACATCGGCCATCCGGTGAATGTACCAATAGGATTCCGACACGGCCTCAACCACCGACCCGTCATAAACAATGCCTGCCGTATCCACATCCGGCTCCCGCTGGAAATAGGAAAAGACCGGGCGATGGGGATCGGTCGATTTGGGATCGAACATTTCCAGATAGGGATGCGTTTCATACAGCATCACCTGCCCGCCAGGCTTCAGCAGTCCTGCCATGACCGCAAAGAACCGGTCCAGATCGGGCATCCAGTTGATCGCCCCGATCGTCACCAGCGCCAAATCGAAATCGCGTGGCACATCTGGCGGCAAGGCATAGATATCGCTGCATAGAAACCCGCAATTCGCCCCGGCGATGGCATTCAGCGCTTCTGCCTGAGCAATGAATTCATCGGACTGATCAATCCCCAGTCCCCGCGCCATGCCGAAGGACTTGAGCGACAGCAATTCGCGCCCGTTGTTGCAGCAGACCTGCACCACCGATTTGCCCACGATGCCGATCCCGTTCAGGCAGGCCGTCGCTGTCTCATCGAAAGTCGAGAATCCCGGCCCTGAAAAGCCATCTACAAGCCGCTGCCATTCCAGCCCGGACCCATGATGCACGGCGGACGCATTCCAGGCATCCCGGTTCGCGCGGGTTATCCGGAACAGATCGTCGCCGGGGTCAGACATATGCGCTATCCCTCAATCTGCCCGAAATCGGCGAGTTGCCCCATGACACTACGGATGCGGGCCAGCAGGATCAGGCGGTTGCGGCGCAGCGCCGGATCGTCGGCATTGACCGTAACCGTGTCAAAGAACGCATCGACCGGTTGACGCAGACCCGCCAGTGCCGCCATGGCCGCGCCAAAGGCTTCCGCCTTCACCTGAGCCAGAGCGGTGGTTTCCGCCTGCTCCAGAGCGCCCGCCAGCGCGGTTTCCTCGGCTTCTGCAAACAATGCCGGGTCCGGCCTGCCGGTATAGGTGGTGCCGTCCTTCTTTTCCTCCGCGCGCAGGATATTCGCGGCGCGGCGATAGGCGGTCAGCAGATTGGCCCCGTCCTCGCTCTCCAGGAAGGCCTTCAGCGCGTGGACGCGGGCGACAAGACGGACCAGATCATCTTCGCCAAGTCCCAAAGAGATAATAGCTTGGACCACATGATAGGAAACTCCAGAATCTTTCAAATGGACCCGGAGCCTCTCAATTAAGAAACTCACCAATTCCGAATATACTTTTTCTACTGAGCGGATCGCGAACGATCTTTTTTCAAAGTCCTTGGGTAGCACGACGAAAGAATCTTCTGCATGAGCCTGTAGAGGGTGCTTCTTGCTTGCAAATAGTATTTGATCAACAAACAAGCAGGTATCTTCACTACCCGGCCATTCGTTTGTCGGTAGATGGCGACGATATCTCCCATCGTTAAACAACCGTAGGCTATGTTTCTCTCCATACATGACGTAGTAGCCAGCATGCGCGATCGCGATCACATTCATCAATGGTACTCTAATATTATTTTCTAATAATAGACGAATAACACCCAGCGCCGACCGGCGCAGCGCGAACGGGTCCTTGGACCCGGTCGGCTTCTCGTCGATCAGCCAGAAACCGACCAGCGTATCCAGCTTCTCCGCCAGCGAAACGGCGACGGAGATCGGTGCGGTCGGGCAGGCATCATTCGGGCCTGCCGGGGAATAGTGCTCGGCAATCGCCTCGGCCACGACGGGGTCTTCATTCTGGTGCAGCGCGTAATAGCGGCCCATGATCCCCTGCAATTCCGGAAATTCGCCCACCATCTCCGTCGTCAGATCGGCCTTGGCGAGGCGCGCCGCGCGGCGCGCATCATTGCTGTCACAGTCCGGGATGTATTGTGAGAGCGCATCGGCGAGATTGGCGAGGCGATCCACCCGCTCCGCCACCGTCCCCAGCTTGGCGTGGAAGATCACCTTTTCCAGTGCGGGCAGGCGATCCTCCAGCTTCGTCGCGCGGTCCTGATCCCAGAAGAATTTCGCATCGGCCAGACGGGCGCGCAGCACCCGCTCGTTCCCAGCAACAATCTGCACACCGCCATCGGCAGGGTCCATATTCGCGACAACGGCAAAGCGCGGTGCAAGGCTGCCATCGGCGCGCAACAGGGAGAAATATTTCTGGTGTGCCCGCATTGAGGTCGAAAGCGCCTCCGCCGGAACATCCATGAACGCATCATCGATCCGCCCGACCAGCACTTTCGGCCATTCGACCAGATTGGTGACTTCCTCCAGCAGCGCCGGATCGTCCTTGACCGTCAGCCCTTCCTGCGCCGCCGCTGCGTTCAGTTGCTCGGCGATCTTCTGCTTGCGCTCCACAGGATCGAGGATGACATGCGCCGCCCGCAGCTTTGTCTCGTAATCCTGGAAATCCGATACTCTGAAAGCATCAGGCGACAGGAAGCGATGACCGGACGTTGTTCCCGTCGACTCCAGAGTGGCACCACCCTGATCGAAGCTGAAAGACAAGGCTGCCCCATCGAAGACCGCCAGAATCCGGTGCAACGGGCGCACCCAGCGAAACTGCTGGGCCGCGAAGCGCATGCTCTTGGGCCAGGGCAAAGCGCGGATGGCGTCCTCCATCACTTCAGACAGGACTGCTCCTGCCGCACGTCCCTTTTTCTCCACCACCGCGATCCAGACCGCTCCCTTCGGTGTCTCCTGCTGTTCACACTGGTCCAGACTGTCGAGACCGGCGGCGCGCAGGAAGCCCTGGATTGCTTGGTCCGGTGCGCCGACCTTCGGCCCTTTGCGCTCCTCGCGCAGATCCGGTTGGTTCAAGGGCAGACCCTCGACGACCAGCGTCAGTCGGCGCGGTGTCCAGTAGCTGCGGGCGGAGTCGAACGTCAAATTCGTTTTGACCAGCCCTTCGGTCACCAGCCGCTGCAAATCCCCCGCCGCCTGTCGCTGCATGCGCGCCGGGATTTCCTCACTGAACAATTCGATCAAAAGCTCAGCCATGGAGGCACCCTTCACTTACGTCGCACTCTCTCTTTTGAGAAAGCAGGACGGCCCTTTTACCCCCTCCCCCTTGAGGGGGGAGGGTCGGGGTGGGGGTGAAATGCCTGCGGGGAGAACTCAGCCTGCCGCAGTCACCCCCCTCCCAACCTCCCCCCCTCAAGGGGGGAGGGGTAAAGAATGGGGCTACCTCCGTCAAAGAGAGAGACGACGGGAAGATACGGCGATTTACGAAAATGGAATTGGCCATCACACCGTCCCCTCCGGCAGTTCTCCCTGACTTCTCAACCAGGCCTCGGCGCAAGCCTTGGCCAGTGTGCGGACGCGGGCGATATAGGCCTGGCGTTCGGTCACGGAGATGACGCCGCGTGCATCCAGCAGGTTGAACAGGTGGCTGGCCTTCAGGCACTGGTCATAGGCTGGTAAGGCGACGCCGCCCGCGATCAGGCGGGCGCATTCGCCTTCCGCATCCTCGAAATGGCGCAGGATCATGTCGGTATCGGCCAGTTCGAAATTATGCTTCGAATATTCCACTTCCGCCTGATGATAGACATCCCGGTATGTAAGCCCGTCGTTGTTGAAGCGCAGGTCGTAGATATTTTCCACCCCCTGCACATACATTGCCAGACGTTCCAACCCGTAGGTCAGTTCCGTCGAGACCGGATTGCAGTCGAAGCCGCCGACCTGCTGGAAATAAGTGAACTGGCTCACCTCCATCCCGTCGCACCAGACTTCCCAACCCAGGCCCCAGGCACCGAGTGTCGGGCTTTCCCAGTCATCCTCAACAAAGCGGATATCATGTTCCAGCGGATCAATGCCGATGGCTTTCAGGGAACCGAGATAGAGGTCCTGACTGTCGGCGGGCGACGGCTTCAGGATCACCTGATACTGATAATAATGCTGCAACCGGTTCGGGTTTTCGCCATAGCGCCCGTCGGTGGGACGCCGCGAGGGCTGGACATAGGCGGCCTTCCAGGGCTTGGAGCCAAGCGACCGAAGCGTCGTCGCCCAGTGGAAGGTGCCCGCCCCGACCTCCATGTCATAGGGCTGCAGTATGGCACAGCCCCGCTCCGACCAATAGCGGTGCAGGGTTAGGATTATGTCCTGAAAACTGGCGCCGGAGCGCTGAGATTGGCTCATGGGTCTGCTGGATGTCTCGTCGCGTCGGGACCGCCTGATTTACGGTGCGGCGCACAATAACGACGGAGTCTGATGGAATCAACGCTGGCTTACAGTGAAATTACTGGAAACCCCGTCAATAGAGTCGCGGTGCCTCATAACAATCCGCCAGCCGACCGATATTCTCCGCCAGCAGTGCCAGTTGGAACGTATAACCGTGACTCTCGCCGAATCCATCGGTGAAGAACAACGATGCGACTTTCCCGAAGAAGAAATCCGCCGTCACCTGATTGTAGATATTGTCCGTCCACAGGATATATTCCTTGTTCACCGCCCGGCTCGTTTCGTCAAAGACCGGCGGCGAGGTGCCGAACCGCGGTTCATACATCGCGGCAGTACGGACGAAAAACACCCCGGAGCGCTTGTTCGGCAGGATTGCGAAATAGTGCCGCTGCGGTTCCATCCCCTCGATTTCCACATCGAAGCCAAGTGGCTTTGTCGGGGCATGCAGGTCGCTGCCATGCCCGAATATGATGCGGGGGTTTGTATTGTCGGCATCGCACAGGAAGAACAGAAACGCTGTGCGGGTTTCATCCGCCAGCCGCACGCCCGTCAACTGGCTGCCATCCACCGGATCCTTGCCATCAACCGGCACCAGGACGGGAACTGACTGCGCCGCCGCCGGATGGATGAAAGGCAAAGCTACCAGCAACAGGGCAAGGCCCAGCAACGACAACCCGTATCGGCAAACATTCATATCCAGACTCCCGATGATTCCCATACGGCATGACGATGCCTCAAGTTCCGGCAGGATGCCATAGGCAAGGAAATGCCGTCCCCGGATGCCCGCCGGGGGTTTACCCGGCCCCGCTTCCAGTCTATCTCTTCCAACAGTATTGAAATCGTCCAGCACATTGCTGCGGACCTGACAAACCAACCTGACATCACATGAAGGATACCATTCCATGACGACCCGCAAGACCCGCGCGCTGCGCACCCTCGCCTTCGCTCTGGGCCTGTCGCTGAGCGCCGGAGCCGGGGCCACATCGGCACAGGATCTCGAAAACACCCTGCTGATCGACATGGATGCCGGGCGGATCGTGATCGAAATGCGCCCCGACCTTGCCCCGAATCATGTCGAGCGGATCAAGATGCTGGCGCGTGAGGAATTCTATGACGGCGTCGTCTTCCACCGGGTGATCGAGGGCTTCATGGCCCAGACCGGCGACCCGACCGGGACCGGCATGGGCGGCTCCACCTATCCCGATCTGGCACAGGAATTCACCAAGACTCCCTTCCTGCGCGGCGTTGTCGGCATGGCCCGGACGAATGATCCGAACACCGCCAACAGCCAGTGGTTCATCTGTTTCGACGACTGCTCCTTCCTGACCGGCCAGTACACCGTCTGGGGCAAGGTCGTCGAGGGCATGGATGTCGTCGACAAGATCAAGCGCGGGGCCGGGCAGAGCGGAAAGGTCAGTAACCCCGACGCGATGCTGAAAGTCCGCGTCGCTGCCGATGTGAAGGAATAACGTAAACCTGATTTGCAATCGGACCGGCATTGCGGCTATACTGCCCGCAGCGGGGACAGAATGTCCTCAAAATGCCGGTCCGATCTTGCATGATTTTGCAAGCCGAACCACAAGATAACCGAATTGGGAGAACCCAATGGCTGATATCCTAGGCGCAGTCGCGCTCAATCAAGTACAGTTTCAGCAAAGTCTGGCCATCGCGCTGACGAAACAGAATCTTGATGCTCAGGCCCAGATCGTCGATCTGGTTGCACAAGCAGCCGGAACCGGCAGTTCGCAATCCCTGAACAGCAGCGGCACCGGGCAGGTTGTCAATCTCCTGACCTGATTTGACTCTCCCAAACGTATGCATCCAGACCTGATATGACTGCCGGACCCTGTCCGGCGGTGCATTTATTCTATGGGTGAACAGATTGACTCATGAATTCAAAGAAAAATCGATATTTCAATACAAAATAACGATTTTACATATAGTTTGAACTGGCGATGATGCGCGCAGACGACAACACCCTTTCGGGAGGGAGTGACCTATGTCCCTGGCCAACGCGCCTGATCCTGCCGCCATATTCGAGGCCCCTGCATTCGAGGCTCCCGCCCTGGGCGAGCCCTATTTGCTGACCCCCGGCCCGTTGACCACCGCCAGTTCGGTGAAACAGGCAATGCTGCGCGACTGGGGTTCCTGGGATGGCGATTTCCGGGCCATGACCGCGACGATGCGGCAGCAGTTGCTGGACATGATCGACGATACCAATGGCGATTTCGACTGCGTGCCGATGCAGGGCAGCGGCACCTTCTGTGTCGAGGCGATGTTGGCGAGTTTCATTCCCCGAGATGGCAAGGTGCTAGTACTGGCAAACGGGGCCTATGGCCAGCGCACGGTCCAGACGCTGCGCTATCTGGGGCGCGCGCATGCGGTGATCGACAAGGGCGACTACATGCCGCCCCGAGCCGCCGAGGTTGCCGCCGCACTGGAGGCCGATCCGGCAATCAGCCATGTCGTGGTGATCCATTGCGAGACCAGTTCCGGAATCCTGAACCCGGTCGCCGAGATTTCCGAGACGGTCTATACCCACGGTCGCAAGCTGCTGATCGATTCCATGAGTGCCTTCGGAGCGATCCCGCTGGGCGTGAAAGACGTGCGCTACGAAGCTGTTGTCTCCTCCGCCAATAAATGTATCGAGGGCGTGCCCGGCTTCGGCTTCGTGCTGGCCCGCAAGACGGAACTGGCCGCCGCCGAAGGGCGCAGCCATTCGCTGAGCCTCGATCTGCATGCCCAATGGGCGCATATGAACAAGACCGGCCAATGGCGCTTCACCCCGCCGACCCATACCGTTGCCGCCTTCATCGAGGCACTGCGCCTGCACCGGGAAGAGGGTGGGGTCGCCGCACGGGGCGCACGCTATACAAGGAACCGCGACGTGATGGTCGCAGGCATGCGCGATCTGGGCTTTGAAACCCTGCTTAAGGATGGTTGGCTGTCGCCGATCATCGTCACCTTCTTCAGCCCCGCCGATCCGAATTTTGCCTTCGACCGGTTCTACGACCTGATGAAGTCCAAGGGTTTCATCATCTATCCGGGCAAACTGACCGTCGTCGACAGTTTCCGCATCGGGTGCATCGGGCGAATGGATCACCATGTCATGCGCAAGGTTGTGGCCGCCGCCGGGGAAGCCCTTGCCGAAATGGGCGTGACCAGTGCCGCGCCACCGGAAACAGCCATTGCAGAGCGCGCCAGACTGGCCGCCTGACTCATCGTTACTGAAAGAAGGACATTGTTATGAACCATATCGCCACCCCGGTACTGACCGTGAACGGCCGCGACTATCCAACCCCGAAGGTTCCGGCGGTCGCGATCTGCCTGGACGGGTGCGAGCCCGCCTATCTGGACGAAGCGATCAAGGCCGGGATCATGCCTGCGCTGGAGAAAATCCTGGCGAAGGGGACACGGCGTCTGGCCCATTGCGTGGTGCCAAGCTTCACCAATCCGAACAACATCTCCATCGTCACCGGCCGCCCACCCTCGGTCCACGGGATTTGCGGCAACTTCCTGCTGGATCAGGAAACCGGCAAGGAAGTGATGATGAACGACCCGCGCTTCCTGCGCGCGCCCAGTATCTTCAAGGCATTTTTCGATGCCGGTGCGAAGATCGCGGTGGTGACGGCAAAGGACAAGCTGCGCCCGCTGCTCGGCCATGGTCTCGATTTCAGCAGTGGTCGGGCGATCTCCTTCTCTTCCGAGAAATCCGATCAGACGACATTGGCGGCGAACGGCATCGACAATGCCGCCAAATGGCTGGGCCGTCCGGTGCCAGATGTCTATTCTGCCGAACTGTCGGAATTCATCTTCGCGGCGGGTTTGAAGCTGATGCAGGAATTCAAACCGGACATCCTGTATCTTTCCACCACCGACTATGTGCAGCACAAGCACGCGCCAGGCACACCAGGAGCGAATGCCTTCTATGCCATGTTCGACACCTATCTTGGTCAGTTGGACGATATGGGTGCGGTCATCGCGATCACCGCCGATCACGGCATGAAGCCCAAACATACCGCCGATGGTCAGCCGGATATCATCTATGTCCAGGACCTGCTGGATGACTGGTACGGCAAGGATGGCGCACGGGTTATCCTGCCGATCACCGACCCGTATCTGGTCCATCACGGCGCGCTCGGCTCCTTCGCAACTGCCTATCTGCCGAAGGGTGCGGATCGTGCGGAGGCCATTGCCCGATTGAAGACGATCCCCGGCATGGATGTGGTGATCGACCGCGAGACGGCGGCAGAGCGTTTCGAACTGCCTGCCGACCGGATCGGCGATATCGTGCTGGTCTGTTCCGAGAACAAGACCATCGGCACCAGCGCCGACCGCCACGACCTGTCGGGCCTTAAAGAGCCGCTGCGTTCCCATGGCGGGATTTCGGAACAGGTCGTACCCTTCATCATTAACCGGGTGATCGAAGACATGCCGGAAGCGCCAGTACTGCGCAATTTCGATGCCTATTACTACGCGGCCATGGCGGCTGCACGGGCCTGAAGGACGAGACGATGACCGCCATCCAGAAGCCCAAATCGTCGATCCGACACGAACCGATGCGGATCGCCGGACGCAAGGTTGACGCCGATGGCGTGATTGAGGTCCGCTATCCCTATACCAATGCGGTAATCGGCACCGTCCCGGCGGGTGATGCCCGCCATGCCCGGCAGGCCTTCGAGATCGCGGCGGCCTATACGCCGACGCTGACCCGCTACGAGCGTCAGCAGATCCTCCTGAAAACAGCGGAGGGGCTGGTCGCTCGACGGGACGAGTTGTCGGATGTGATCACACTGGAACTCGGCATTTCGAAGGCAGATTCGCTCTATGAGGTCGGGCGTGCTTATGACGTTTTCAGCCTGGCCGGTTACCTCTGCATTCAGGATGATGGGGAGATATTCTCCTGCGACCTGACACCCCATGGCAAAGCGCGCAAGATCTTCACTCTGCGCGAACCGCTGAACGCGATTTCCGCGATCACACCGTTCAATCATCCGCTCAACATGGTCTCGCATAAGGTCGCGCCCGCGATTGCCACCAACAACTGCACCGTGGTGAAGCCGACCGACCTGACGCCGATTACGGCGCTGCTGCTGGCCGATATTCTCTATGAGGCCGGCCTGCCGCCGGAAATGCTGTCTGTCGTCACCGGCATGCCTGCCGATATCGGTGACGAGATGATCACCAACCCGGCCATTGACCTGATCACGTTTACCGGCGGCGTTCCGGTCGGCAAGATGATTGCCGCCAAGGCAGGGTATCGCCGCGCCGTGCTGGAACTGGGCGGAAATGACCCGCTGATCATCCTGAATGATCTCTCCGACGAGGATCTGAAGAAAGCTGCGGAACTGGCCGTCCTGGGCGCGACGAAGAATTCAGGACAGCGCTGCACGGCGGTAAAGCGAATCCTGTGTCAGGAAAGTGTCGCCGACCGGTTCGTGCCGATGGTGCTGGAACGCGCGAAGCGCATCCGCTTCGGCGATCCGATGCACCCGACGACCGACCTCGGCACCGTGGTTCATGAAGCTGCCGCCACACTGTTCGAATCCCGCGTCCACATGGCCGCCGAACAGGGGGCAGACATCCTCTATAATCCGGGCCGCCAGGGGGCGCTGCTGCCGCCCATTGTCATCGACCACGTGCCCCATGGCAGCGAGTTGGTGATGGAGGAAACATTCGGCCCCATCATCCCGATCATCCGCGCACCGGATGACGATGATCAACTGATCGCCCTGTCCAATTCCACCGCCTTCGGCCTGTCATCGGGTGTCTGCACCAATGATTTCCGCCGCATGCAGAAATACATCGCAGGACTGAAAGTCGGGACGGTGAATATCTGGGAAGTCCCCGGCTATCGCATCGAAATGTCACCCTTTGGCGGGATCAAGGATTCCGGCAATGGATTCAAGGAAGGTGTCATCGAGGCGATGAAAAGCTATACGAATGTAAAGACCTTCTCCCTCCCCTGGGGCTAAGCGGTTGCATTTAGACGCCTGATCGCCGCCCCGTTTCAGGACGATAGTTCCCGTGTCCACTTTTGCGCTTGTCCTGGTTCTGACGGCAGCGGTGCTGCATGCGTCATGGAATGCCCTCGTCAAAGCGGCGGACGACCGGGCCGTAATCCTGGGTGCAGTATCGCTGACCCATGCGATAGCCGGGGTTGGTCTTATTCTGATATCTCCGCCGCCAGCGGTCGAAAGCTGGCCCGCCATCGTGACATCGACTGTGGTTCATTATGGCTATTATACGCTGCTGTTTCAGGCATACCGGCTGGGCGATCTGTCCCAAGTCTATCCGATTTCCAGGGGTCTGGCCCCCGCTCTGGTCGCCTTCGGTGCCTTTGTGCTGATCGGGGAGAGCCTGACGCCACTGGGATGGGCCGGACTGGCGACAGTCTCCATCGGGATCGGGTTCCTGGCCCTTCAGCGCGGCGCGGCCAAGGCTGATCCCAGGGCCGTCTGGGTAGCGGTTCTGCTGGGCATCTGCATCGCCGGATACTCCGTTGCCGACGGGATCGGTATTCGCCTGTCCGACAGTCCGGGTGGTTATATGGGCTGGTTGTTCCTCGGCGAGGCCCCGGTGCCGCTCTTGATGGTCTGGTGGCGTCTGCGGAAGCAGGGCAGGATCGACCCGAAGATCGCCGCTTTGGGAGTCTTTGGCGGGGTTCTGGCCGTCGGCGCCTATGGCCTGGCCATGTTCGCGACAACCCTTGCACCGCTCGGTGCTGTCTCCGCTGTCCGGGAATCCAGTGTCATCATTGCCGCCCTGATCGGCTTGTTCATATTCGGGGAACGGCCCTGGCTGGGCCGTCTGATCTGCGCTGCTGTGGTTGCGGTTGGGGTTATGGCGCTGGCCCTAGCCTGACCTTCATCCTCCATACAGAGCCAATGTATCGTATTTTTTTGAAGAAACATAAATTAAATAGATTTTACTTATCGATACAAGGTTCCCAAACTCCTTTTCGGAAGGGGGAGCCGAAATCTGAACAATTCCGATAAGTGCTGAATTATTAATCAGGTTTTCCGGTAGACCCAACGGGATTCGGACGGCATCATCTTCGTGCGATCCCGACTTCTTTAAAAACTGAACAGGCAAGCGGAAACAAGGGGACTGAAAATGACACGCAAAGCTTCCATTCTCATGAGCGCCGTCGCGGCGGTCATGATGTCCGGGTCGGCCCTGGCCGAAACCGAACTGACGGTCTATACCGCGATTGAGGCCGAAGACCTGCAGCGCTATGCGGCGGCCTTCAACAAGGAACATCCGGATATAAAGGTAAACTGGGTTCGCGATTCAACCGGGGTCGTGACAGCGAAACTGCTGGCGGAAAAGAACAATCCGCAGGCGGATGTGGTCTGGGGACTGGCCGCGACCTCGCTGCTGGTGCTGAAATCCGAAGGCATGCTGGAGCCTTATGCCCCGAAAGGCATTGAAAATCTGAAACCGCTGTTCCGTGACAAGGACAATCCACCGTCCTGGACCGGCATGGATGCCTGGCTGGCGGCGATCTGTTTCAATACCGTTGAAGGCGAGAAACTGGGTCTGACTGTTCCGAAAACCTGGAAAGACCTGACCAAGCCGGAATATCAGGGCCATGTCGTGATGCCGAACCCGGCCTCCTCCGGCACCGGTTTTCTTGACGTGTCGAGCTGGCTGCAGATCTTTGGTGAAACCGATGGATGGGCCTATATGGATGCTCTGCACGAAAACATCGCCGCCTATACCCATTCCGGCTCCAAACCCTGTAAGATGGCTGCCGCTGGTGAAACCCCGATTGGTATTTCCTTCGCATTCCGGGCAGCCAAATCCAAGTCCGATGGCGCACCGCTTGAAATCGTCGTGCCGGAAGAAGGTATCGGCTGGGATATGGAAGCCAATGCCATCATCGCCGGAACTGACAATCTGGAAGCCGCACAAACCCTGATGGACTGGGCCATCAGCCCGGCCGCCATGGTCGAATACAATGTCGGCTATGCCGTTGTCGCCATCGATGGTATCGCAAAGCCGGTTGAGCATTTCCCGGAAAATATCGAATCGAAAATGATCGACAACGATTTCGAATGGGCTGCCAACAACCGCAGTGCGATTCTGGACGAATGGAAGAAACGCTACGATACGAAATCTGAACCAAAGAGCTGATACACATCTGCCTTTAATAAGACAGGCGTCGTTCCAACAGGACGGCGCCTGTTTTCCAGATTATTTTCCACCCGGATGGTGACGATGACAGACGTGACGAAGACAGACCCTGCCCTCGCCGCAGATACAGTACCGAACGCCGCTCCGGAATCCGGCGCCGCCTATCTTAGAATCGAAAACCTCTGGAAAGCCTTCGGCGACTTTCTGGCGCTGAAGGATATCTCTCTCGACGTGAGGCGGGGTGAATTCGTCTGTTTTCTGGGTCCGTCCGGTTGTGGCAAGACGACTCTCCTGCGCGCGATCGCGGGCCTGGACCCGCAGACACGCGGCACGATCATTCAGGGCGATCAGGATATATCCCTGCTGCCGCCGTCAAAACGCGATTACGGAATTGTATTTCAGTCCTATGCGTTGTTTCCGAACCTGACGATTGAAAAGAACATCTCTTTCGGGTTGGAAAATACCGGTCGGTCGCGATCGGAAACCGCCGCCAGGGTCTCCGAACTGCTGTCACTTGTGGGTCTGTCCGATCAGGCAAAGAAATACCCGGCCCAACTGTCCGGTGGTCAGCAGCAGCGCATCGCGCTTGCTCGCGCAATAGCGATTTCACCAGGCCTGCTCTTGCTGGACGAACCGCTTTCAGCGCTAGATGCAAAAGTCCGCATCTTCCTGCGCCACGAGATCAAGGAATTGCAGCGCAAGCTGGGTGTCACCACGATCATGGTTACGCATGATCAGGAAGAAGCGCTGTCCATGGCCGACCGAATCGTCGTCATGAACCATGGTGTGATCGAACAGATCGGTACGCCAACCGAAATCTACCGCCATCCAAGTACGCTCTTCGTCGCCGATTTCATCGGTGAGACCAACAAGGTAAAAAGCGCCTATCGCAACGGAACCGTATTGCTGGGCTCGAATGAGATCAATTGCGCGGCCAGCGGCATATCCGACGGGGCCAATGTGACCGTTGCCATTCGCCCGGAAGATCTCATCCCCCATCTGACGGACGATATCACGGAACAGAATTCAAGACAGAACATCATTCCGGTAACGCTGGAAGAGATGGAATTCCTGGGCTCCTACTGGCGCTGTCACCTCAGCGGCAACAGCCTGGACGGACGAACCCTGATCGCCAATTTCTCGATGAACGCCGTGCGTCGGCTCGACCTGAAAGACGGCATGGATATGGCGGTGGAACTGCCGCGCGACCGTGTTCTCGTCTTCCCGCAGGATACGTAATCATGGCGCAGGTTCAATCGACACTGCCTCCCGGCCCGACGGTTCGACTCGCATTGGACAGCGACGGGCTGATCAAGCGCAGCCTGATCGGCGTGATCGCGCTCTATCTGATCTTCGCACTGGCAATGCCGCTCTATGCGATGCTGTCGAAATCCTTCACGACCTACAGCTTCGACCTGAACCGCTATGAATTCCAGGTCAGCGATGAAGCGGGCAACTGGGGGGACCCGGTCAGTGCCGCCCTGTTGTTCGAACGGCTTGAGACTGCCGATCCGGACGCCCTCGACAGCAACTCCGATGGCCGTTTCTCCGCAATCGACCTGTTTCCAGATTTCAATTTCCGCAGTCCTGTGAAGTATCGCCTGCGCGGAACCGTTGCGGACGCCCCCTATCTGATCGGACTGGATCTGCAGAATACCACCGAGTGGAAGGAGTTTGACTCGAATACATTCCGCCGTGTCAACCTGCGTCCGGTCAAATCGACCGGAACCGAAAACTACACGACCTTCTTTTCGACCCCATCACTGTTCCAGTCCATTGAGAATTCCGTCTTCATCGCCGTCATCAGCACTATCCTGACAGTCAGCCTCGCTTTCGGCTTCGCCTACGCGATCAATCGCAGCCAGATGCCGTTCAAGGGGGCTTTCCGCCTGATCGCGACGATGCCGATCTTGGTTCCATCGCTGCTGCCCGGCATCGCGCTGATTTATCTTTTCGGCAATCAGGGCCTGCTGAAGGAATGGCTGTTTGGACATACCATCTATGGCCCCATCGGGATCATCATCGGGTCAGTCTTTTTCACCTTCCCGCATGCCCTGATTATCATATCGACTGCCCTGTCGATCTCCGACCAGCGGCAATATGAGGCTGCTGAATCGCTTCGCGCAACACGCTGGCGGACTTTCTGGACCGTCACCATTCCCGGCGCGCGCTATGGCCTGATCTCCGCTGCTTTCGTCACCTTCACCCTGGTCATCACCGACTTCGGGCTGCCCAAGGTGATCGGCGGGCAATATAACGTGCTGGCCGTGGACATCTACAAGCAGGTGATCGGACAGCAGAATTTCGAAATGGGCGCGGTCGTTTCCGTGATCCTGCTGATCCCAGCCGTCGCCGCCTTCTTCGTCGACCGCATGGTGCAGAAAAAGCAGGTCTCCCTGCTTTCTGCCCGCTCGGTGCCATTCCAGCCAAAGAAACATCGCCGTTTCGAGGCAATCTGTCTGGTCTGGTGTGGGATGATCGCATTGTTCATCCTCAGCATCATCGGAATCTGCCAGTATGCGGCCCTGGTGAAATTCTGGCCTTACGATCTGAGCCTCAGCCTGCGGAACTACGATTTCAACCGCATGGACGGCGGCGGATGGTCGGCCTATTACAATTCGATCCAGCTTGGCCTGCTGACCGCCGTGATCGGGACTGGCATTATCTTCGTCGGGGCCTATATGGTTGAGAAAATCGACGGGTTCAAATCCGGCCGGACGCTGTTCCAGTTCCTTGCCATGCTGCCGATGGCGGTGCCAGGAATGGTGCTGGGCCTTGCCTATATCTTCTTCTTCAACAATCCGGCCAATCCGTTCAACTTCATCTATGGGACGATGATCATCCTGGTCGTTTCCACGATCACCCATTTCTATACGGTCGGCCACCTGACCGCACTGACCGCATTGAAGCAGATCGACCGGGAATTCGAGCCCGTGGCCACCTCGCTGCGCCAGCCCTTCTACAAGCTGTTTTCCAGGGTCACCGTACCGGTCTGCCTGCCCGCGATCCTCGACATCTCGATCTATCTGTTCGTCAATGCCATGACCACCGTGTCCGCCGTCGTCTTCCTGTATTCGACGAATACCAATCTGGCCTCCATCGCAGTACTGAACATGGACGATGCAGGCGACATCGCCCCGGCGGCGGCGATGGGTATGATGATTTTCTACACCAATGCCGGCGCGCGCATCCTGCACAGCATCGCCTCCAAGGCGATCCTAAAAAAGACCCAGGCCTGGCGGGTGCGATAGACGTCAGAGATAGGTTCGGTTCTCGATCGGCGTCACCTCTATCTGTGCCAGCAGGGCCTCCAGAAGTGCCTTTTCTGCGCGGTTCATCTTCGCTTTCGGGTTCCAGATCACATGCACGTCGATGGCGGGTGGATTCTCATAGGGCGGAATGCGCCAGAGCAACCCGTCTTCGATATCCCGCCGAACCACATGGATCGGCAATGGCCCGACGCCAAGACCCGCGATGATCATCCGGCGGACCTCCTCCAGATGCGCCGACGTGCCCACGACACGCTCGTCCAGTTCCGCCGCCGCCCGCATCAGGGTGACCGGACGCAGCGCATCGCCGAGTTGATCCGTGACAAAACTGACCGATGACTGCCCGACCAGATCGGCACCGGTCAGGTTCTCCCGACCGAAGAGCGGATGCGTCGGGCCGCAGAACAGGCCGAAGAACTCACGATAAAGCCTGCGGTACTCCAGCTTCGGGCTGGGGTCCTTGACCAGGCAGACGGCCATCGACGCACGCCTGGCCAGCACCGCTGCCGTTGCCTCTTTGCTGGCCGTCACATCAATGGACAGCGTCGCCTTCGGATGGCGTGTGTGGAAATCGGTCAATGCATTGTCGAAAAGCGGGCTGACGACATGACTGGCCATTGAGACGCGGACATGGCCGCGCACATCGTCCGTCACATCGCGCATCAGCGTGCCCAGGCGCAGGATCGTGCCCTGAATCTCGATAGCCTCCCGGTGCAGCAATCGACCTGCCTGGGTCAGTTCAAAGCGACCGGGGCTTCGCTCGATCAGCTTCCTGCCGATCCGATCCTCCAGCCGCTTCAGGGCATTGGACACGCTCGGTTGTTTCAGAGACAGGCGCTCGGCAGCATCGGTTATGCTGCGCGCCTCCGCCAGCACAATGAATGTCCGCAACAGGTTCCAGTCGAGTTCCCGCGCAATTCGTTCCGGACTATCCTGACGCATGATGATCACCATTGTTTAAAACTATAGTCACAATTTTTACTATCTATTTGCTGAATGATCAATCCGATGTCACCCTGATACCACAACAAGAATAAGGGGACACCAGCATGTCGGTCGAAGCGCGGGAAGCGCGTCAGCCTTGGATACTGCTATCACCGGCCTTGACCGCCGTGGTGCTGCTGCTATTCGTGCCGCTGCTCTTCATCGTCGTCTATTCCTTCTGGCTGCGCACCGCGACCGGCCTGGATCAGGTCGGCTTCTATCTGGATAACTGGCAGGAAGCGCTCAGCGATGCCTTCTATCGCGACATCCTGCTCTACACGCTGAAAATTGGCGCAATCACGACCGTGGTCTGCGCCTTGATGGGCTATCCGGCGGCTTATTTCATCGCCCGGTCGAAGGGCAACAAGGCGATCCTGCTGCTGCTGCTGATGCTGCCCTTCTGGATCAGCTACATAATCCGCACCATGTCCTGGATCAACATTCTGGGGGTTTCCGGTGCCCTGAACTCCACCCTGTTGACGCTTGGCATCATCTCGGAACCGATCCAGATGCTCTATAACGAAACGACCGTCATCCTGGGGCTGGTGCATTTCCTGCTGCCTTTCATGGTCCTGAATGTCTATGTCAGCCTGGAAGGGATCGATGTCTCGCTGGAGGATGCTGCCCGGTCGCTGGGTGCGACACGCTGGGAGAGTTTCCGGGAAGTCACCCTGCCGCTCTCCCTCCCTGGACTGGCGGCGGGCGGATTGCTGTGCTTCGTACTTGGCTGCGGGACCTATATCACCCCGCTGGTCCTGGGAGGACCAAGCGATGCGATGTTCGCCAACTTGGTCTATGAAGCGATCATCACACAGCTCGACTGGCCACTCGGTTCCGCGCTCTCCCTCATGCTGCTGGCCGTACTCGGCGCGTTGGTGCTGATCTACAACAAATATCTCGGCATGGCGCAATTGATGAAGGGGCTGGGCTGATGGGCTGGAACCTGATCCGTTTCTGGACCATCCTGGTCTATCTATTCATGTTCCTGCCGGTCGCTGTCGTTGTGCTGCTCAGCTTCAATGCCAGCCAGTTTGGCAGTTTCCCAATGACCGGCCTTTCGATCCGCTGGTTTGTCGAACTGGCGAACAATGATGCGATCCTGCGCGCCTTCCGGACTTCGATGCTGCTGGGCGGGCTGACTGCCGTCATCTCGACCACGCTCGGCGTTCTGGCGAGCCTCGCCCTGGTACGCTACAGGGTGCCGGGCAGCAATCTGATCTCCACCTGTCTGATCGCGCCAATCCTGGTGCCGGAGGTCGTGCTGGCGGTCGCGCTGCTGCTGTTCCTGAACTTCCTTTCCATCAACAAGAGCTTCTTCCTGCTGTTGATGGGGCATGTGATCTTCACGCTTCCCTTCGTCATTCTGGTCGTGCAGGCGCGCCTTGTCGGCATTCGCCGGGACATGGAGGAAGCAGCGCTAAGCCTTGGGGCCAGCCCCATGCAGACCTTTTTCCAGATTACCCTGCCGCTGCTGGCACCCGCCGTCTTCGCGGGAATGTTGTTCGCCTTCACCATCAGTTTCGACGACATCACCGGCACGCTGTTCTGGAAGCCGGGCGGGGTTGAGACCGTTCCCACCCAGATCTTCGCGATGCTGCGCAACTCGATCTCACCAGAGATCAACGCACTGGGCTCCGTGATGATCCTTCTCACCGTCGGACTGCCACTTCTGGGAATGGCAATCGTCCGGCAAATGGCCATCAAGCGCGGCAGTTAGAACCGCGTGCTTACCAAATCAAACCGCACCAACAGGAGAGTTGATATGGATAATACGACACGATACGAGAGACTGCGCGAGCGTTACATGAACGGCGATATTGAACGCCGTTCCTTCCTGGGCCTGATCGGTGCTGCCGGTGTCGCCTATGGGCTGCAAACCCCCTTTGCACGCCATGCACTCGCCAATGTAAAGCAGGTTCGCTTTGACGGCTGGGGCGGGGTGGTTTCCGAAGCCTTCCGCCAATATGCCTTTGATCCGTTCACCAAGGCGACCGGCGTCGAGGTGGTCGATGGTACCTTCGGCGGCGGCGACGAGTACTTGTCCCGCGTGAAGGCCAGCCAGGACGGCGAATACAACATTGCCCACCTGTCCGGCGTTTTCGACTATGCCCGCTATCACAATCTGGGACTGGCATCAGAACTGAACGAAGCGAATATTCCGAATCTGGAATTCGTCATTCCGAAGCTGACGGATGTCTTCCGTGGCGTCAGCAACGGCAAACTTTCCTGCGTTCCCTATGACTATGGCACGACCGGTCTCGCCTATAACCGCAAGCATATCTCCGACGAGGAAATGAAGGAGAAAGGCGCAAAAATCCTGATCGACGAGAAGCTGAAAGGCAAGATCGGCGGCTGGGGCGACTGGCGCACCCGCGTCTGGTACGGCTCGCTGCAGACCGACCAGGACCCGAACAATGCGACCGATATGGATGCCGTCTGGGACGCGGTTCGCGCCCATCGCGATCTCGCCCTGAAATACTGGAGTTCAGGGGCCGAACTGATGAGCCTGCTGGCGGAAGAAGAAATCTACGTCACCGAAGGCTGGTCGGGTCGGATCTATGCACTTCAGGAACAGGGCCATGACATCGGCTATATGGACCCACCCAATGGGTTCGGCTGGCAGGAATGCCTGTTCGTGATCAAGGGATCCCCGATGGAAGCCTGCGAAGAGTTGCTGAACTTCATGCTGGCACCGGAAACCTCCATCGCCGTAGCGGAAGGCCAGAACTACCCACCCGCACTCGACCCGCAGAAGGTCGATCTGGGTGACAAGATTCCGACCCTCCCAGCCTTCGACCCGACCGGCACCCTGGCCGGCCTGACCTTCGCCAATCCGGATTACTGGAATGGCAACGAGCAGGAATGGTCCAAGACCTTCGGACGCGTCCAGAAGGGCTACTAAGCAAAGGAAAGAGGATGGGCGACGCCGTGACAATGCGAACGAGTTCACAGCCAGCCCATCCTCTTCCCGTGCGGGAAGATGCCCCCATGAATGCTTCATTCTTCTTGATGAGCGAGGGGAGTAGAACAACCGTCGAATCCAGACTCCCGCAACCTCGCTTTACCCCAACTTTCGGAGACAGCCTGTGAGCGCCGTCACCCTGACCGATATCGTGAAACGCTTCGGCAGTTTCACTGCCCTGCATCGGATGTCGATGGAGATCCCCGATGGCAGTTTCGTCACCCTGCTTGGCCCTTCCGGCTGCGGGAAGACTACGACTCTGCGGATGATCGCCGGACTGCTTGACCCGACAGAGGGCGAAATCCAGATCAAGGGGCGGCGCATGAACGACGTCCCGATCCACAAGCGTAATCTGGGTCTCGTATTTCAGAACTACGCTCTGTTCCCGCACAAGAATGTCGCCGAAAACATCGCCTTCGGCCTGAAATATCGTGGCGTGTCGAAAGCCGATGCGGTGGAGAAGGTGAAATCTGCACTGGATCTGGTTCAACTGCCCCATGTGGCAGAACGCTATCCCAAGGAACTGTCCGGCGGGCAGCAGCAGCGCATTGCGCTTGCCCGTGCCATCGTGATCGAACCGGACGTATTGCTGCTCGACGAACCGCTCTCTGCGCTGGATGCCAATCTGCGTGAGGATATGCGGGTCGAGCTGAAGCGCATCCAGCACCGGATCGGCGTCACCACCGTCTTCGTCACCCATGACCAGTCGGAGGCATTGGCACTGTCCGACCATGTCGTGGTGATGTCGGATGGCCGGGTCGAACAGACCGGGCCGCCGGAAGAGGTCTACAACACGCCTGCCAGCGAATTCGTTGCGACCTTCCTTGGTGCCTCCAACATCCTGACCGCCGACTGCACCGGTCTCGACGGGCAGCAGGTTGCCCTGGACGTGCCCGGCATCGGGCGGCTGACGATCCCCAGGTCAAAGGCTCCCAAGCTGACGCAGAAAGGTTCGGCAAAGCTGGTCATACGGGCGGAGAAACTGACCCTTCTTCCGGAAGGTGCCACAGAAGTCGGTGACATATCCGTCGCAGGCACCGTCGAGGCCGTCGATTATCAGGGCCAGGCCGCCCGCTATTTCGTGCGCGTCGGTGACCACGTGTTGCAGGTCATCAATATGATTGACGAACATCCGTTCGCGGAAGGACAAAGCATCACCGTTCATCTGCGCGGACGGGACTGTGCCGCGCTTCCAGGAAGCCCTTCATGACCGACCCCTTGTATAACAATCCGCCGAAGAGCCACTTGTTTTACCAGACCCGCCGCCGCCGCCCGATGCTCGACCGGGCACGGGGCGTCTATATGTGGGATGTCGATGGCAAACGTTATCTCGACGGCTCATCCGGCGCAATGGTCTGCAATATCGGCCATTCCAACCCCCGCGTTCTGGAAGCCATGCGCAACCAGATGGAAAAATCGAGCTTCGGCTATCGCCTGCATTTCGAGACCGAACCTGCGGAACGACTGGCCGCGAAGACCGCATCCCTGGCACCACCGGGACTGGAGCGCGTCTTTTTCGTCTCCGGCGGATCGGAAGCGGTGGAAAGTGCGATCAAGCTGGCTCGTCAATACGCACTGGCCGTCGGAGAGGCGCAGCGCTGGAAAGTGATTTCCCGCTATCCCAGCTATCACGGATGCACGCTGGGCGCGCTGGCACTGACCGGTTATGCCCCGATGACCGCCCCTTTCGACCCGATGATGCGCAGCATGCCGAAAATTCCGGCTCCGCGCGCCTATCTGGACGGACTGGACGCCACCGACCCGGCGACCGGCCGGTTTTATGCCGACATGTTGGAAGCCCAGATCCTGCAGGAAGGACCGGAAACGGTGCTGGCCTTCATTGTCGAACCGGTCGGCGGTGCGTCCACCGGCGCTCTGGTTCCGCCCGAAGGCTATATGCAGCGCATCCGGGAAATCTGCACCAAATACGGCATCCTGCTGATCCACGACGAGGTCATGACCGGCGGCGGGCGCACTGGCACCTTCTTCGCGGGCGACCATTGGGGCGTTGATCCGGATATCCTGGTTGTCTCCAAGGGTTTTGCAGCAGGCTATGCGCCGCTGGGCGCGATGGTTGCCCATGAACGGCTGGTCGAACCGGTTCTGGACAAGGGGGGATTCATTCATGGTTTCACCTATGCCGGAAACCCGCTGGCCTGCGCTGCCGGCCTTGCCGTGATCGAGGAGATCGAAAGCCAGGACATGATGGCGAATGCGACACGCATGGGTGCCCTGCTGAAGTCCCGCATGGAAGGGCTGATGGCACACTTTCCCTTCATCGGCGATGTGCGGGGCAAGGGCCTGCTGCTGGCCTTCGAACTGGTCTCCGACCGGCAGATCATGCTGCCGCTGCCCAAACACCTCGCGGCCTTCGACCGGCTGGTGGAGATCGCCTATGCCAAGGGGTTGATCATCTATTCCAGGCGCACACGGGGCGGCTATGAAGGCGACCATTTCCTGGTCTGTCCGCCAATGACCGTCACCGAAGACCATGTGGCAGAAATAATCGACACGCTGACCAGTGCGCTGCGGGACTTCGCGAAAGAGGTCAATCTGCCGGTTTCCGAAGCCGCCTGATTGGATTTGTCATGAGCAAGATCATCATCACCTGCGCGGTCACAGGATCGATTCACACACCCTCCATGACCCCTTATCTGCCAATTACGGCGGATCAGATCGCGGAGAATTCCATCGACGCAGCAGCAGCAGGCGCATCGATCCTGCATCTGCATGCCCGCGATCCGTCTGATGGGCGCCCCTCGGCAAGCCCCGATCATTTCATGGCCTTCCTGCCGCGCATCAAGCAGCGCTGCGATGCAGTGATCAACCTGACAACCGGCGGCAGCGCAACGATGACTCTTGCCGATCGTCTGGCCGCGCCGCTGCAGGCGGAACCGGAAATGTGCTCCCTCAATATGGGCAGCATGAATTTCGCGCTTTATCCCGCCGCGGATCGGATTACCGACTGGAAATACGATTGGGAAAAACCGTTCCTGGAGAATTCCGACGACCTTGTCTTCAAGAATACACCACGCGACATCGCCCATATCCTGACCCAGCTTGGCCGCAATCGTGGGGCACGGTTTGAATTCGAATGCTATGATATCGGCCATCTCTACATGCTGCGCCACTTCGCGGATCGCGGGCTGATCGACGCGCCCTATTTCATTCAGTTTGTCTTTGGCGTGCTGGGTGGAATCGCAGCGGAACCCTCGCATCTGATGCATATGAAGGAGACGGCGGATCGGCTTTTCGGCGACGACTATCAGTTCTCCACGCTGGCCGCCGGGCGTCACCAGATCCCGATGACCACCATCGCCGCTGCCATGGGCGGTCATGTCCGTGTGGGACTGGAGGACAGCATCTATCTTGCCAAGGGCCGTCTTGCGACATCCAATGCCGAACAGGTTTCGAAAATCAGGCAGATCGTCGAAGGTCTGGGGCGGGAGGTCGCGACGCCCACTGAGGCGCGTGCCCTGCTGGGCCTGAAGGGCGCGGACCGGACGAATTTCTAGCGCATTATCGAGGAACATCATGAAAGCCGTATTCGACGACCGCCAGTACCGCCACGATCCGAAGCATTTCATGGCCAATGGCGTGGTCCTGCCCAGCCCGGAACAACCCGCCCGCATCGACATGCTGAAATCCGGTGCGACGGCGGCAGGTTGTGCCTTCATCGCCCCGAAGGATCATGGCATGGGGCCACTCGCCACCATCCACAGCGTCGAATACCTGACTTTCCTTCAAACCATCCACGCGCGCTGGTCGCGGATTGAGGGCGCATCGGACGAAGTGATCCCGAATGTCCATCCGGATCGCCGCTTCGCCAGCTACCCCCGCTCCGCCGTCGGTCAGGCGGGCTATCACCAGGCCGATACCGCCTGCCCCATCGCGGCGGGCACCTGGGAAGCCGCCTATTGGTCGGCGCAGGCTGCACTGACCGGGGCCGACCTGATCATCAATGGCGCACAATCAGCCTATGCGCTGTGCCGTCCGCCGGGGCACCACGCCTTCACCGATCTGGCGGGCGGTTTCTGCTTCCTGAACAATGCCGCCATCGCTGCCGAGCATGTCGCCCGGGCCGGATTACGTGCGGCGATCCTGGATGTTGACGTGCATCACGGTAACGGGACACAGGGAATTTTCTACCACCGCAGCGATGTCCTGACAGTCTCCGTCCATGCCGATCCGCTGCGCTTCTATCCCTTCTTCTGGGGTCATGCCCATGAGCGTGGCGACGGGCCGGGCCTCGGCTACAATCTCAACATCCCGCTGACCCGTGGCACGGCGGATGGTGATTACATGGAGGCACTGAGCCCGGCACTGGACGCGATCCGCAGCTTTGGCCCGGATGTCCTGGTAATCGCGCTGGGGCTCGATGCCTATGAGGAAGATCCCTTGAAGGGCCTCGCCATAACGACCGAAGGCTTCGGACGGATCGGGGCAGCCATTGGCGGATTGGGCCTGCCGGTCCTGATGGTGCAGGAAGGTGGCTATCTCTGCGACGCATTGGGTGCTAACCTGACCGCCGTTCTGTCAGGCGTGGAGAGCGCATGAGCGAGACGGCGGATATCCTCGTCATCGGTGGAGGTATCGCGGGGGTCGGGGCGGCGGCGATGCTGTCCCCCGATGCGCGCGTGATCGTGCTGGAGTCGGAAGACGCCATCGGTCGGCATTCCACCGGGCGTTCAGCGGCGATCTATATCCGCAATTATGGCAATGCGACGCTCCGTGCGCTCAATGCCGCGTCCGAACCGGTATTGAGCGATCCATCGGTGCTGGAGGAAACATCCGTCCTGACTCCGCGCGGTGAAATGCTGATCGCGGCGGAAGAGGAGTTGGGCGACCTCGACGCCTATCTGGAGGGTGCCGACGGGATCGAGCGGTTGAGCGCCGGGGAGGCGGTCGCCCTGTTCCCGATCCTGCGCGAGGAACTGATCGCAGCAGCGGCCTATGAACCCAAAGCCATGGATATCGATGTTGATCGCCTGTTCCAGGCCTTCGCCCGACGGCTGCGCCACAAGGGCGGGCAGATCATCCTGAAATCGCCTGCATCCGCCATCGCCCGCAAGGATGGCGTCTGGCAGGTTGAAACGCCGACGGGTCGATACGATGCGCCGATCCTGATCAATGCGGCGGGAGCCTGGGCCGACCAAATTGCGGCATTGGCCGGTGTTGCGCCAATCGGACTCATCCCGATGCGCCGCTCCGCCGCCCTGCTACCCGCGCCGGAGGGGCATGACATCACCCACTGGCCGCTGGTCGCCAGCGCATCGGAATCCTGGTATGCGAAGCCGGAGGCAGGATTGATCATGGTCTCCCCCGCCGACGAGGACCCCGTCGACCCTCATGACGCCTATGTCGACGACATGGTTCTGGCCGAGGGTCTGTATCGATTCGAACAGGCGGTGACCATGCCGGTCACCCGGGTCGAACGCAGTTGGGCAGGCCTGCGCAGCTTCGTTCCGGATCGAACCCCGGTCGTCGGCTTCGACCCCGCTGCAGAGGGCTTCTTCTGGCTCGCCGGACAAGGGGGGTACGGCATCCAGACCTCCCCCGCCCTTTCGCAGCTAACAGCTGACCTCTGCCTGACCCGCCCCTCTGCGCTTCGCATGGAAACCGTAGCTGCGCTGTCGCCCGCAAGGATGCGGTGAAGAAGATTCCCTCCTGGACATAGCCGGAATTTGATATCCCTTACGCCGTCAGCCGCATCCCCTGGCTGGCAAAGTCCGGTGCCTTGTGGAATTTGCCGTCCTGCATGATGGCGACGATGCGCTTGTGGTCCTGCAAGACCCGCACATCGCTGTTCGGGTCGCCATCCACCAGCAGTATGTCGGCAAGGTAGCCTTCCTTGATCATGCCCAGTTCGTGGCCCATGCCCATGATCTGGCCACCAAGCTGGGTTCCGGCCTGAATCGCCTCCATCGGGGACATGCCGACCAGATCGACGAAATATTCCAGATCCTTCGCATTGGTCCCGTGCGGCGTCCAGGCAAAGCCGTAATCGCCACCGATCAGCACACGAATGCCGCGCTTGCGCATCTTCCGGGCGCTCTCAACGGCATGTTCCAGCTCTCGCTCGTATTTATCGGTCAGCGGGGTTCCGGGCTGGATACCGTAATCACCGGCATTGCGCGCGGTGTTGATCAGCCAGGCCAGGCCGGGCGCGACGAAATGGCGGTCCTTTGCCGCCTCCAGCATGTCCAGAGTTTGCTCGTCGCTGAAGGAGGCGTGATAGATATTGTCGATCCCAAATTTCACACAGCGCTGAATCGATTCCTTCGACCGCGCATGGGCGGCCAGACGCCGGTTGCGGCTTTTGGCCTCCTGACAGGCGACGCGGATTTCCTCGTCCGTGAACTGGTTTTCCTCCGCGCCCATGCCGGTAATTTCCTCACCCGACAGGTTAATCTTGATCGTATCGACGCCCCATTTCATCAACTGACGAACCTTCAGGCGCATGTCTTCCGGACCGGAAACAACGATCCCGAGATTGAGCCCTTCATGGTCGATATGCGGTAGCGAGGCATCGCCCAGTCCCCCGACTGAGGTCAGTTCCGGTCCAGCGGCGGTATAGCGCGGCCCCGGCACCTTGCCCGACCGGATCGCATCCCGGATCACGACGTCCAGACGCGGTTTCGCCGCCGCCGCGCCATAACCGGCGGTGAACCCGGCATCGAGAACGATCTTTGCCATATAGACGCAGTTCAGCGTGTGCTCCTCAAGCGGCATCATCTGGATCGGGTTGATCCCGGGCGCGTTGTTCCAGCTCAGATGAAGATGCGCGTCGATCAGGCCCGGCATTAGCGTCATGCCGCGTCCGTCAATCCGCATCGCCCCGTTGGCGGACCAGGAGGACGCGCCCATCCCGAAACCACCCCCCGCACGGGTAATCGTCTTGATCCGGTTACCCGAGACGGTGACATCGCCGGAAAACGGTGGCTCCCCAGATCCGTCGAGAATCCGCACATTGCTGAAAGTGATGTCCTGCGGCGCGTTCTGTGCGCCGGTACGACCGCCCCAACCACCAAACCCGTTCTCTGCCATGTGTTTTCTCCCTAAAGAAAATCGGGCTTCCGTGATCCCGTCAGGAACCGGATGCCTCCAGTGTTTCGCGCAGCAGGTCGGTCGAGCGCTGCGGTGCCTCAATCATCATCCAATGGCCGATATCCGGCAGAACTTCCAATCGCGCGCCTTTGATACGCGATTGCAGTACCTCCCCCATCGCCAAAGGCGCAACCGGATCGGCCCCACCGACGACAAGACAGGTCGGACAATGAATTGCGGCATGATCCGCTGGTTCCATCGCCGCCAGAGCCTCACAATGGGCCGCATATCCGCGCGGGTCCTGGCGCATCAGACTTTCACGCACAAAGGCCGTCGTGACCGGATTTGCCGAACGCGACACCGCCGACAAGCTACCCTGACAGACCGCATCGGCGATCCCTGCCATACCGTCGCGCCGCGCCGCCTCCGCGCGTTCCTTCAATCCCTGACGACCAGCGACTGGCGGTTCCAGAATTGGACCGTAAAGGGTCAGACTCCGCACCAGCCCCGGATGCTCGGCGGCAAGATACTGACACAGTATCGTCCCCATGGAATGACCGACCAGGTGGGCACGCTTGATCCCCGCCGCACGCATACAGTCCCGCACTGCTGCCGCCAGCCCTCGCAACCCTGACAGGCCCGGCTTCAAGGCGGAGCGCCCCGCACCGGGAAGGTCCGGACGCAGCACCCGATAGCCATCAAGTCCACCCATCAGCGTCTGGAAGGAATTCGAACTGCCACCCAGCCCGTGGATCATCACCACCGAATCGCCCGATCCGTGATCTTCCGCCACCAGACTGCCCAGTCGTATATCCACCATGGCCTAGACCGCCACAAAGGGGTTGGAGAGGGTGCCGATGCCGGAAATCTCGACCCGCACGGTATCGCCGGGAACCAGGTATTTCGGCGGCTTGAAGCCGATCCCGACCCCGGCCGGAGTCCCGGTCGCGATCACATCACCGGGATTGAGGGTGATGCCGTTGGAAATGGCGGCGATGATCGTCGGTACGTCGAAAATCAGCAGACCGGTATTCGAATCCTGCCGCAATTCATCATTGATCCAGCAGCGCACCGTGGTATCGGACAGGTCCAGATCATCGGCCAGAACCGCATAGGGACCCATCGGGCAGAACGTATCCTGCGATTTGCCGATCAGCCATTGGCTGTGCTTGCCCTGCAGGTCGCGGGCGGTCACGTCGTTGACGATGGTATAACCCCAGACATGCGCCATCGCATCCGCAGCGGAAATGTTCCTCCCGCCTGTCCCGATGATGACCGCCAGTTCCGCCTCGTAATCGATGGCGGTGGAGACTCCGGCATCCACCTTGACCGGCGCGCCGTGGGGAATGACCGATTCCGGCAGCTTGGAGAAGACGATGGGGGCCTGCGGCACCGCCCCCTGCGCCGCCGAACTGTCGAAGCCGGAAGAAGCGAATTCATGGGCATGCTCGTGGTAATTCTTGCCCACACAGAAGACATTGCGGCGCGGCCGCGGCACGGGGGCCTGCAGGATGACATCGGACAGCGCCAGTTCCTCGGCATCCTTCGGCATCGGCTTGCCGATCAGACAGGTCACCCCCGCCTCATCCGCTGCCCCTGCGGGAAGGTCGAGGCGCGTCACTGTCGTCCCGTCCGCCGAGACGCGACCGACATGGCGTCCCCCCTTCCAGTCAAATACCGCGAGTTTCATGATGGTCCTTCCTTACCTAAAACAAATCATCGGGGATGAGAATTGAGGCACCGACTGTCTCGCGCCCTTCCAGGGCACGGTGGGCGGCGGCGGCTTCACTGAGGCGATAGCGGCGTTCCGCTGAAATTGTCAGAATGCGCTGGTCGAGAGCCGAGAAAAGGCGCTGCGTGATTGCCGCAACTTTCTCCGGTGTATCGGTATAGTGGCCGAAATTCGGGCGCGACAGGGTCACCGATTTCGAGGCAAGCCCGGATATGTCCCAGGACCCGATATCACCCGAAGCCTGACCGAAACTGACCAGATGTCCGCAGGGTGCCAGGGCCGCCAGCGAATGGGCGAAGGAATCCCGACCGACCGCATCGTAGATGACATCGGCACCTTGCCCCCCGGTCAGCGCCATGACCTGATCTTCCAGACTGTCCACACCGGGCAGGATGACATGATGCGCGCCGGACGCCCTTGCGATCCGTGCCTTTTCCTCACTGGACGTCGCGCCAATCACCGTCGCGCCCAACCGGTTCGCCCATTGGCAGAGCAACCGCCCCACACCCCCTGCAGGGGCATAGACCAGCACCGTCTCCCCCTTCCGCACGGCATGGACCCGGTGCAGTAGGAATTCAGCACTCATGCCTTTCAGCAAACCCGCCGCTGCGGTGGCATCATCAATGCTGTCCGGCAGCGGGATCACCAACGCAGCAGCAAGGGTCCGCACCGTAGCATAGGCCCCGACCGGCGGGCAGGCATAGGCGACGCGCTGTCCGGCACGAAGATGGGTGACACCCGACCCGACATCGACAACGATACCTGCCGCCTCCATCCCCGGCACACCGGGCGGAGTCAGCAGATTGAAATAGCCGGTGCGGCAATAGACATCGATGAAATTAACTCCGATTGCGGTCTGGCGCAGGCGCACCTGACCCGGACCCGGTGACGGCGCGGTAACCGGCATTGCCTGCAATTCCTCCGGCCCGCCGTAACGCTGGATACCCATCGCAGTGCCATCGATGGATACTCCCTCACTCTTTTGGGATATCGCCGTACCCTTCCGTTCCACTCGCGCACGCACTGCTTCGAACCCGGCCTCATAGACGCCCTTGGCAACCAGATCGGACAAAACCGCTTCCCGTCCTTCCGGCACATCGAAACGGGACGTCCAGGACCAGTAGGTCCGGTCCCCGTCTGTCACCGGTTTCAGTGCGATCTCCGCGATGTAGTTTTTCAGCGGCACATCACTTTCCACGATGGCGTAGCGCAGGCGGTGATCCTTATCGGATAGAGACAGCAATCGTTCCCGCAGTTTCTCGCCACCGGTCAGGGCAAAATTACGCACCGCCCCGATCTGGTCTGTGGCAAGACCGCCCTCCAGGTCGCTGCGCGCCACCGCCGGGTGCCAGCGGTCATGGCCGTTGAAGTCGCGCAGAATCTCCCACACTGCCGAAACCGGCGCGTTGATGATTGTGCTGCGGGACACTTGGACCACGTTGAATCAGCCTCCGAACCGCTTTTTCAGACTGTCGAACCCACCCTGAAACACCGCCCCACCGATGGAGGAGACGAGATCGGCCTCCCGCTCTGGCGCGCAGTCGAATTCCGCTGACCATTCGGCAAAGCACCGATTTCCATCAGTGATCGGCGTCAGTTTCAGGGTTGCAACATAATTCGAAACGCCCATCGGGCTTTCCAGGATGGAATAGGTGCAGCACAGTTCGTAATCCGACAGTGCCAGCAGCTTCTCCCGGATGAACCCGCCATCCTTCAGCCGGAACGCCCGCACACAACCGACCTGATCTGAGGGGCGTCCACCCTCGATCCGACTTTCCGCAATGCCGGGATGCCAGGATGGCAATCCGTTGAAATCCCGGATGGCTTTCCAGACCTGATCGGCAGGCGCGGCAATAACGGAGGACGTGTAGACCGACGTCATTTATCCTCCTCCTTCTTCTTGAGCGCGCTTGCTTCCTTGGCCAGGGCCTGAGCGTCACGGGCGGAGCGGAAGATATCGCCCATCTTTGCGACATTGGGATTCTCGACACCAATCTCCTTCATCATCTCGTCGATCAGCGGGGCCTGGGCACGATAGCGCAGCGCGCTTTCGATCACCTCGTCGGTCGGTGACCGATGGCCACCGCTGCCCCCGCCGCCGGTCAGTCCATCGACATGTAGAATCTTGATGCCCTCGATCTTCTCCATCGGACGCACGCTTTCGCGCACGATACCTTCCAGGCGGTCGATCATCTTGGACTTCAAGGCACCGGCACGAGCGTCCTCACTGAGGATATTATCGGCCTCGTTGCGCAGACGCTGTGCTTCCGCCGCAACCGTTGCGGTGATCTTGTCCGCTTCCGCTGCGATCAGCGCTGCATCGGCATCCTTCCTCGCCAACAGGCGATCCACCGACGCGATCCGCTCTGCGATTTCCGTCTCGCGGATGGTTGAGACTTTCTCTTCCGCCGCAACGGCCTGAGCGCGGGCGGTTTCGGCTTCGACCTGGACCGCTGCCTCTTCCGACTGTTTCTTCAGAACACCGATGTGACGCTCGATTCCGGCCAGTTCGAGAGCCAGTTCACGCTCGATTTCCAGTCGCTTCAGGTCGCGCTGCTGCAGGATACGGGCTTCCTCCAGCCCCCGATTGGAGGCGATACGGGCACGCTCCACTTCTTCCTGAGCGGAGATTTCTGTTTCCTCAATGGCTTGACGCTGGGCGATCTGCTGCGCGCGCAACAGGCGGTCTCGCTCGATCCTTGCCTTGTCTAGAACCTGCTCCTGCGCGATCCGGGCCGTCTCGATGGCCTTGGTGGCGGATATCCGGGCGGTCTCGACCTGCTGGCCGCGCGCGATATCGCGGGCTTCGCTTTCCTCCTCTGCCGAAATGCGGGCCTCCCGCAACTGCCGTTCGGAGACGATGCGGGCGCGTTCGACATCCTCGCCGGTGGCGATCTCCGTCGTCTCAATCTCATGGCGCTGCTTGATCTGCTGCGTGCGGATCTGCTTCTCGCGCTCGATCCGGGCACGCTCCAGCGTCTCTTCCTGGGCAATGCGGGCCTGCTCGATTTCCTGATGCGCCTTGATCTCGATTGCCTCCAGGGATCGACGGCGGTCGATATCATATTCGCGCGTATCACGCTCGCTGGCGATGCGGGATTTTTCGGATTCCGCCTCCATCGCGACACGGGTACGAATGATTTCCATGCGCTGTTCGGCGCGCAGAGCTTCCAGTGCCCGCTCCTGCATCAGGCGCGAATTCTCGCTCTCCTGCTCCAGTTTCAGGGTTTCCTTTTCCGCCTCAAGATTCCGGGTGCGGATCGCGACCATGGAAGACTGCTCAATGTCGTTGCGCAGCTTGCGACGGGATTCGATGGTCTCTATCAACTGGGTCAGACCCTCAGCGTCAAAACGGTTGGCCGGGTTGAAAAATTCCAGATTGGTCTGGTCCAGGTCGGTGATCGCCACGGATTCCAGTTCCAGCCCGTTGCGGGCCAGGGCCCCGGCGGCGCGTTCCTCGACGATCTTCACGAAATCGCCGCGCTTCTCGTGCATTTCGTCCAGCGTCATTTCTGCCGCGACGGAACGCAAGGCACCGACAAATTTCCCGTTCAGCAAATCCGACAGCCCTGTCGGGTCCAGAGTGCGCCGCCCCAGCGTAGAGGCTGCGGCTGCGACCGCATCGGGCTTCTGGATCACGCGGACAAAGAATTCCGCTTCGATATCAACCCGCATCCGGTCACGGGTGATGACCGCACCTTCCTTTGTGCGGGAGACAGGGATTCGAACGACGTTCAGATTGACCGGCGTCACCTCATGAATGATCGGCAGAACAAGCGCCCCGCCATTGATCACCACCGTCTCGCCCCCGAAGCCCGTGCGCACGAAGGCGACTTCCTTGGTGGATCGATGATAAAGCCAGTTCAGCAGATAGACGATCACGACAATCGCGATGATCGCCACGATGAGCCATAATATTATGGACCCGATCAAACCTGTGGTCATGGTCGAAACCCTCCTCCCTTCAGACTGTTCGCAGCGCCTTGAAGGCTTTTGTTTGTTCCGTCAGTGCGATTTCCGTTGGCAGCCGCTCCATGGAGGATGCCCCGTAAAATCCATGACAGGTTTCGGTATTGCTCAACACATATTGCGCATCATCGGGCATTGCGACCGGCCCGCCATGGACCAGCACGATGACATCCGGGTTGACCTTCAGGGCCGCCGACGCCCAGGCATCCACCAGCGCCGGACAGTCTTCCAGTTTCGGTGCCGTACTGGCCCCGATGGAGCCGCCGGTAGTCAAGCCCATATGGCAGACGATGATATCGGCCCCCGCCTTTGCCATCGCCGCAGCCTCGTCCTCATTGAAGACATAGGGCGTGGTGAAGATATCCTTTTCATGGGCAAGGCGGATCATATCGACCTCCATCCCGTAGGACATGCCCGTGGCCTCCAGATTGGTACGGAATGTTCCGTCGATCAGCCCGACGGTCGGGAAATTCTGCACGCCGGAAAATCCGATTGCCTTCACCTGATCAAGATAATGGTCGAAGATGCAGAACGGGTCGGTTCCGTTCACACCAGCCAGAACTGGGGTTTTCCGGACGACCGGCAGCACTTCCTTTGCCATTTCCATCACGACATCATTGGCATTGCCATAGGCCATCATGCCCGACAGTGATCCGCGTCCGGCCATGCGATAACGTCCGGAATTGTAGATCACGATCAGATCGATCCCGCCCGCTTCCTCGCATTTCGCCGACAGGCCGGTCCCGGCACCGCCACCGACGATGGGAACCCCCCGCCGCTTCATGTCCTGAAATCTCTCAACCAAGTCCTTGCGTTCAAACCGCGGCATAACGGGCATTCCTCTGTAACGGGTTGATATCATCCAAGGCGTCGACAACGGCCTTGGCGAAAGCGGGATCGTTGATGTGATGGGGGTTGCGGATCAGACGACGATTGCCGCCTTCCCTGAACCGGGCGGCAATCGCATCGAACAGCGCCTTGTCCGCCGCCGGATCATGAAACGGCTGGCCCGGCGCATCCAGGGCGGAAACGCCGCCTTCGGGGATCAGGAACCGTACCGGCCCCGTCATCTCGTTCAGCCGTCCGGCGATCCATTCCCCCATCTTCGCATTCTCTTCCGCCGTGGTACGCATCAGCGTCACCTGCGGATTGTGCTCGACGAAATTGCGGGCGGCATAGTGGGATGGCACTGTATTCCGCGCCCCGAAATTCACCATATCCAGCGCGCCGACGGAACCGACATAGGGGATGCGGGTGCGAATGAAGGCCCCGAAGCGGTCTTCCGTCGCCGGGAAGACACCGCCCATCATCATATCACAGACCTCTGTCGTGGTCAGGTCTATGGCGGCGCTCAACAGTCCACTATCGGCCAGTTTCTCCATCGACCGCCCACCAACGCCGGTTGCATGAAAGACGAGGCAGTCATACCGGTCTTCCAACTGCGCAGTCAGGTTTTGCACCGCCTTCGTTGTCACACCGAACATGGTCAGCCCCAGACCCGGCTTGTCCGGAATCGCCGCCCGTGACAGGCGTTCCTGTTCCCCCCGCCGGACCATGCCAGCCAGAGCGTTGGCACCATTGGCCAGTACCTGACGGGAAATCCGGTTGAGACCCTGAACATCGGTAACCGAATACATCATCATGATGTCGGATGGTCCGACATACTGCCCCACCTCCCCCGAAGCGACGGTGGAAATCATCACTTTCGGAATGCCGATGGGAAGCGCGCGCATCGCGGGCGTGGCCAGCGCCGTCCCGCCGGATCCAGCAGCGGAGATGATCCCCCCGATGCCGCGCTGGCGCTGAATCCAGTTCTCGAAAGCATCGGCCATGGCGCGTACCGATGCGCCGCGATCCCCGCTGAACACTGCCGCGGACCCGCCCCGGTGATAGGGAGCGATCAGATGCGGTGGTACATCGGCGGAAGACGGCTTGCCTGAGGTCGAGAGATCGATGGTGCGTACACGCAACTTCTGCTCCACGATCCGGTCGCGGATGAAGGTCAGTTCCTTGCCCTTTGTGTCGAAGGTTCCGACGACATAGACATCGCTGCCCAGCAGGGCGGAAATCGGTGTCAGAGGTTCCTTGAAGACCGGTTCCGGTTTCGCATCGAAGGGCCGGATGCGGTCCGGCACCGTGCGGGTTGGTGCCGTCTCCGCACTGGCCCCCTCGGCCCATCTGGCACTGGACCAGCGGGTCGGTGGGACATAGACAGTGCCTCGCGCCTCTGTTTCGCGATCTTCCTGTCCCTCGGATATCTCCGTTTCGACGGCAGGCGCGGCGGCTGCGTCGGGCACTTCTTCGGGCGACGGCTGCCAGTCCGGCAGTTCCACATCCTCATGCGAATGCCGCCCGACGCCCAGCAGTCGTTCCTGCAACGCGCGGTCATTGGCAAGCTGGGCGGCGGGCATCACCCGGCTGATCCGCCCGTTGACCATGATCGCAACATCCTTTGCGATGGCCGTTGCGACCGCGATGTTCTGTTCGATCAGCAGGATCGCGACATCGCTCTCGGCAGCCAGGGTCGCCAGCAGCTTTTCCACCTGGGTAACGATGACGGGGGCGAGGCCCTCGGTCGGTTCGTCCAGTACCAGCAGGCGCGGATCCTGCAACAGCGCGCGGGAAATCGCGAGCATCTGCTGTTCCCCGCCCGAAAGCTGGCCGCCGCCATTGCGGCGACGCTCGGCCAGGCGCGGGAAAGTGTCGTATATCCGCTCCACCGTCCAGGTACCGCCGCCGGTATCGGCCAGGCGCAGATGCTCATCGACGGTCAGCGACGGCCAGAGCCTGCGGCCCTGGGGCGTATAGCCGATACCCTTGCCCGCAATCCTGTAGGACGGCAGGCCGGTCAGTTCTTCCCCCAGAAAACGGATCGACCCGCGCCGCGCGGGCAGCAGGCCCATGATCGTGTTGCAGAGCGTTGTCTTGCCCATACCGTTGCGCCCGACCACCGCATGGACACCGGATTCCAGTGTCAGGTCGACGCCCTGCAATGCATGCGACTGCCCGTAATAGACATGCAGATCGCGGATCTGGAGGACCGCCGAACCGGCATTGCGGGAGGAACGTGCGCGATCAGCCATGGCCGTGCCCCAGATAGAGTTCCTGCACCTCGGGATCGCCTTCGATCTCCGCTGGTGTCCCTTCTTTGAAGATGCGCCCGTTATGCATCATGGTCACACTCTCCGCGACCCGCAGCGCGACATCCATATCGTGTTCAATGATGATGAAACCCATATGGTCGGGTAGTGATGTCAGAATTTCGATCAGTTCCGTGCGCTCGGTCGGCGACAGACCGGCGGCAGGTTCATCCAGTAGGATCAGGCGCGGCGCACCCGCCAGCGCCAGGGCGATCTCCAACTGTCGCTGCTGCCCATAGCTGAGTGTCGCGACCAGGGTGTCGCGCACATCCTCCAGATGGACGGCATTCAATAGTGATTCCGCACTTTCCATCGCTGAATCGTCCCGCTTCGGGCGCAGCAGTGAGAATCGCCCCCGGCTGACCCCACGACAGGCGAGATAAATATTGTCGATGACGCTCAATCCGTTGAAGAGCAGCGAAATCTGATAGGTACGGCGTAGGCCGCGACGGATCCGCTCCTGTGCGGGCAGATCCGTCACGTCCTCACCAAACAGACGTACGCGACCGGTTGTCGGCGGAAAATCGCCGGTGATCGCGTTGAACAGCGTGGTCTTACCCGCGCCGTTCGATCCCAGGACCGCCCGCCGCTCCCCCGCCCTGACGGTCAGGTTGATGTCCGCCAGGGCCACCAGCGCGCCGAAATGGCGGCTGACGGCTTCCAGCTCCAGCGCATACAGGCCGGTGCTTTGCAGACGGGAGAGGGCGTTCGATCCGATCATGATACTATGGGATCCTTATTCGCAGGCTGGGTTTTCACGGCTAACCGGGCCGTATTCCAGGAACTTCTCATAAGGCAGCCCGAAGGTCTGGGAGACCTGCGGAATGACTTTGATCGTCTTGTTCAGCAAGTTGCCTTCCGGCCCTTCCGATACTTCAGTCAGGAAGATATCGGCAATGGCGTTGCGGCGTTCGTCCAGTTTCACCATTCCGGTCGGGGTTTCGAATTCCAGCCCGGCCAGAACTTCGCGATATTTCTTTCCGCCATCGGACAGATCGCCGTTCACCGCATCAAGACCCAGCAACGCCGCCTTGGTATTGACGTAATAGGCATGCGCGAAAAGTGAAGGCGACGGGAAACCGTCCGGGAACTGTGCCTTATAGCCATCGACATAGGCTTTCCAGGCAGGATTGTCCCAGGTGTCGGAGATCGGACCAGCCGACGGCGTGCCGATAACGAAATCGCGCGCGCGCCCTTTTGAGCCCAGGACTGTCTGATCGACTGTGATCGAACCACCGATCAGTGGCAGGTCACCACCGGCCTGTTCGTACTGGGTCAGGAAGTTGACCGCATCCGCTCCACCCAGCGCAACGTAGATCGCATCCACATCGTCCGGCAGCGAGGCGATAACCGAAGAGTAATCCTTGTTCCCAATCGGAACCCAGAAACGTGCATCCTGAGGCGCTTTCCCGCCGAGACGGCAGAACGGCTCAAGGAAGCCGAAGACCTGCGTGTAAGGGAAGGAATAGTCTTCTGCGAGAACGGCAACGCTCCGATAGCCCTTCTCATTGTAAACATACTCGCCGAGGCCGGCCATCCATTGGGCCCCTTCGGTCCCGAACCGGAAGAAGTTGTCAGCCGGGTTGCGCAGGGTCGTATCCTGAGCCGCCGACGATCCGTTCAAGAAGGTTACATTCGGTTGGGTCTTGGCATAATCCTTGACCGCCAATCCTTCCGAACCCGACAGCGGGCCGATCAGAATCTGCACGCCGTCCTGTTCCACCAGCTTGCGAGCCGCACGCACGGCACTGTCCGGCGAGGCATCCGACGAACCGGTGATCAGTTCAATCTTCTTACCGCCCGCCATGCTGTTGAATTCCGCGAGGGCCTGCTGTACGCCGCGCATCCCGTCCTCACCCAGGACCGTGAACGCGCCTTCCAGTGTCGCCAGGGCCCCGACCTTGATCGTATCCTGTGCCATGGCCGGACCGGCGAGCGAAAAGATCGCTGCCGCCGCCAGGGCTTTTTTGCCAATACCGAGCATAGTAACCTCCCTTAAGGTTTAGTTTCCTCGAACGATCCGGCGTCATGCCGGTCGTCTCTATCTACGCGGCCACGGTATGGCAGCGTATTCCTTCCAGGCCGGATCCGCGCACGGACCCTGCCCCAAAGTCCCAGAAGCCCGTCGGGCGAGTACAGAACGACGAGCAGAAAGGCCAAGCCGATGACCGTGTTGAACCTCTCCCGGTCGATCAGGTCGATGGCGAAATTCTCCAGCAGAACGAAACCGATGGCACCGATGAACGGTCCGATCGGATGGCGCATCCCGCCGACGACGGCGATCACCAGAATATCGATGGCGACATCGACGCCGACAGAGCCGGGTGATATCCGTCCATTAAACCAGACCATCAACACACCCGCCGTCCCGGCAATCACGCCGGACAGAAAATAGGCAGTGATCCGGTGCAGGGTCACATCAAAGCCAAGCGCCCGCATCCGACGGGGATTGTCCCGGATCGCCTGTATGCTGAGCCCGAATGTGGCGCGCGAGGCATAGAGCACCGCGCCGTAAAACCCGGCGGCAATGGCCAGGCTCAGATAGTAGAATGGAACCGGGTCACGCCAGTAGACGCCAAAGACGGTAGGCGGCTCGACCCCTGCAAACCCGTCATAGCCATTGAAAATGGGATAGTTCTGACGCACGAAATAAAAGAAGGCGACGGCAATCGCCAGGGTGATCATGATCGTATAGATACCCTCGGTGCGGACCGAAATCGCGCCGATGAAGGTGCTGAACAGCGCAGCACCCAGGATCGATACCGGAACCGTTACCCACCAGGGCCAGCCCAGCCCCATCACATCGACACTGTTGGTACCGAATATCGCCACCAGATAACCCGCGAATCCAGCGACTGTCAATTGCGCAAGGCTGACCATTCCGCCATAACCCGCCAGCATCATCAGTGACAACGCGATGGTGCCCATCAGCAGGGAATAGGCCCCTATCTGGAAGATGAAGAAATCAGATGAAAAGGCTGGATAGGCGATCAGGAACGCCACCACGACCAGTTTCGCAGGATGAATGTCGGTCCAGGAAAAGCTGCCGGAAAACAAGCGCCGTGTATCCATGAGCTCAGCGCCCCCCCATGATGCCCTGGGGGCGTACCGCCAGGGTGACCACCATGATCAGGAAGGTCAGGACGACCCCATAGGTTGGGAAATAGGCAAGCCCGAACTGCTCGGCGAGGCCGATCAAGAGTGCGCCGATGGCCGCCCCGGATACGGAGCCGAGCCCCCCGACGATCACCACAATCAGCGAGGCGAGCAGGTAGCGGATATCCTCCCCCGGCGCAATGGACAGCGCCGTTCCGCCCACGACCCCGGCGAAACCGGCAAGGCCGGCCCCGATGGCAAAGACGAGCGCGAAGACAAGCTGAACATTGACACCGGATGCCGCCAGCATCTCGCGATCATTCACACCGGCACGGATCATCATGCCGATGCGGGTCCGGTTGAGGAACAACCACAGCGCAATCCCGACCGCGACGGCGGCGAACAGCACCGCGAGGCGATAGATCGGATACTTGATCATAACGGCTTCCCCCGACGACCGGATGGAGGAGATCACCGGAAGCTCCGCTGCCCCGAACAGCCATTCCGGGGGCTGGAACTGATAGGTCGTGCCGGTCCAGATCGCCAGCATCAGATCGGCGGCGATGATCGAAATGCCAATTGTCACCAGGGTCTGGCGTAAGTCATCCCCCTCCATGCGGCGGAAGACCAGCACCTGAAGCAGGACGCCGGTTGCGGCAATCGCGGCGAAGGCGACGGCAAGCCCCAGGAACCAGCTTCCACTGGCCTCCGCGACCTCGTATCCGATATAGCCACCCAGCAGATACATCGACCCATGGGCCAGGTTGACGTTGCGCATCAGCCCGAAAACCAGTGTGAACCCGCTGGCGACGAGGAAATAGAGTCCACCGAGTGTGACACCATTCAGCAATGTATTGACGAATGTACGCTTACGTCCGATGGCGGATTCCAGCCAGTCCGGCCAGACGGCAAAAATCATCCACAGCAGGACCGCAACCGCAATCAGAATGACGATGGCCCAGAAAGTATGCCGCTCGACGAACTGCCTCATGCGAGCCTCCACATACCGGAACCGGTACCTATGCAGGCGAGGCGGACATTAACCGCACGAAATTGCCTGTCGAAGCCGCAGAGCGGACTGCGCGCCATACCACCATTCCTCCCGTATGAACCGCTTGCGAGCAATCATACAGCCCGCATGCAGTTCCTGTTTATTCGGCATTTCTGCCTGCCGCCTGTTTCCGGCGATCCCTTCAAGCTTGTCGTGGACTCAAATCGCCCGCAAGTAGGTTTGCATTCTGTTTTGGGTAATTTCGGGTAAAAAAATTCGAACCATTTTTGATTCTTCACCCATCCCCTCTCTCCCGACCCACCAAAACCAATAGTGAACCACTTTCTGATCCATTCTGCATGACGACTGAACCAAGAGATTCAATACTTCACTTAATTGCACCATTAAATGAACCTTTCCAGTGCTATAAAAGATCCAAATAAACCAATCGTCAATAATAAATCGCAACACTGTGGAAAATTCTTTGACTTGATGAACCAATTGAACCTATCATTCATCTTCAGAACGAAAATGAACCTCGGAATTGGAACCAGGCACCGGAAACATGCGAAATTCGGTCTCGACACGGATCGCGGAAACATTGGCGCAGGATATCGCGCAGGGCGCTTTCAATGATGCGGAACGCTTCCCGACCGAGCGGGATCTGGCCGAACGGTTCGGTGTTGCCCGTAATACGATCCGCCGCGCCATGGACACGCTGGAGAGCACCGGCCAGATCAGTCGACAGGTCGGACGGGGAACATTCCTGACCGGCACGGACAGGAACTGGGCCGCCGCACCCGGTGCAGAGACAGCAGGGTTCGGCACACAGGTTCCGAGAAAGGACATCAGCCCCAGGGATCTGATCGAGGCGCGCCTGATGATCGAACCCGCCGCCGCCGCCGCCGCCGCAATCAACGCCACGGATTCGGATATAGAGTTGCTGATGCGGGCGCAGGAGGCATCGCGCGGGACCGATGTGATGGAGGAATTCGAACGTCAGGATGCCGAAATCCACCGCCTGCTCTTTGCCATGACACACAATCATCTGGTCCAGCAGATCGAGGCGCTGATCCGAGGTATGCGGGATGATGCGGACTGGCTGGCCGCAAAGCGGCGCGCCTATTCGGAGGAGTTGAAGGCGCGTTATGTGATGCAGCATGCGGACATCATTGATGCCGTCATCAAACGCTCTCCGAAAGCGGCGCGGGAGGCCATGACCGTGCATCTTGAGGAAGTTCGGAGAGCACTACTGGATGGATAATTCTAAGTCGGCTCTATCAAACTGGGTAAATTCGGGTAATGTATCAACCGAAATAGATAACCTCTTTTCCTGGCGGATCGTTCCACGTCAAGCACGCGCGCCCACGGAAGCGACTTTACCGCCCGGCATTCTCACTCACGTTCCCCAACTTCGTCATGAAAGCCTGCCGGACGAGGTTTCCCTGCTGCTGCCGAACCGGGACGGTGCCAGAGCGCTGATCCAATGCGTATCGCAGAGCATGTATACCGGCCATGGTCTGGGTCTGTTCCTTGCTGATCCCTTTCTTTCCGCCGCCCGTGTTTCCGGCGACCTGCACCGGATCGGGATCACCTGGATCACGAACCTGCCAACGGTCGAACAGCAGGATGTGGATTTCTCTGCCCAGCTTGCCGATGTCGGTCTTGATCGCAGCCGTGAATTCACGCAATTGGCTGCGTTCAAAACCGCCGAGTTCCGCATCGCAGCCTGCATTGCCGACGCCGACGGCGCTCGGGACGCTGTGGCGATATCTCCCGACGCCCTGATCGTTCTGCCGCGCATCGCGGATTTCGCCGCCGGATTTCCATCGTTCCGGCAACGCGGAGCCGCCGCCGACGCAATTGCCGAAACCGCTCAAGCGCAGGGTTGGCACGGTCCCATCCTGGGGCTCGGCGAACAGCGCGAGGCGGAAAGCGAGAGCCTATGGCCCGCCATCCTGGACGGCCTGATCTGTCGTCCTTCACTATTCCCTATCACTCATCCTCGATAATGAGCGCCAGATAGATCGAAAGCGCCTTCAATCCGTTCGGGAAAATGTCGCAAAGAATCGAACTCTCCGGCCCCGTTTAATATTTTATGGGGCTGTCCCAGATAACCCGGTTTGGGGGTTATCATGGGGTCCATGCGCAAGAGCCGTCTGAGTCACTACAAGCAGGATCGTTTGATCGAGCATTTTGTCGCCGGGACGACGGCTCGTACGGCAGCTTGTCTTTGTGGCGTGAACCGCAAGACAGCGGCGTTCTATTATCATCGGTTGCGCGAGGTCATCGCCTATGAGCTTGAGGCCGAAAGCGAGGCGATGTTCGGTGGCGAGATCGAGGTGGACGAAAGCTATTTCGGCGGCAAGAGAAAGGGCAAGAGAGGTCGTGGTGCGCCGGGGAAAGTCCCGGTTTTCGGGCTTCTCAAGCGTGGCGGGAAGGTTTATACGAAGATCATTCCCGATGCTTCCGGCGCTACTCTGTTGCCGATTATTGAGGGCAAGGTCATCCCCGACAGCATCGTCTATTCCGACTGCTGGAAGGGCTACAACGCGCTCGACGTCTCCGACTTCAAACACTTTCGGATCAATCACTCGGAGCTGTTCGCCGACAAGCGGAACCACATTAACGGGATCGAGAATTTCTGGAACCAGGCCAAGCGTCACATGCGTAAATTCAACGGTGTCCCGAAGGCCCATTTCGGTCTATTTTTGAAGGAGTGCGAGTGGCGGTTCAACAACAGCGATCCGTCAGATCAATTAGCTCAACTCAGACAATGGGTTAAGCGTCAGCTCAGGTAGTTATCTGGGACAGCCCCTATTTTATTATCTTTCCGGTTGATATACTCCCCCGTAATCCATGCGAACATAGGGGGTATTCGGATGACGGGGACGGACGGGAAACCATTGGAAACAGTTATCGCCTTGGAAAATGGGGAAGAACCGTCTTCTTCCGTAAAACCCTCTGTTGCGCGACCCTTCTGGATCGCTGTCACCGCGCTGCTTCTACTTGCGGGGGCGATTGCCGCCTCCGGTGCCTATTCAACTCACATCCTCAGCGCCGCCATGAACGAGATCGTGCAGGTCCGATATCAGAAGATCGTTCGCGGCATGCAGTTCGAGCGTGCGCTGACCCGCATCAACCGCACGGAAAAGAGCCTGATCCTGGCCATATCTCCCCTGCACAAGGAAAAGGCCCTGGCCGCGGCGGAACAGGAACTGGCCGAAGTGCGGGAGCTTAAAGACGCCTTCCTCGTGGTCCTTAATGCCGAAGAAGCCGAGGCCTTCGCCCCCATCGCCGACACGTTCGAAAGCTGGACCGGCGGACACCAGCGTGTCGTGGACTCCGTCCAGGAAGACCAGTTGAAACGTGCGACCCGTATCTCCGATGGCAAAAACCAGAAGGATATCGAGACCATCGAGGCCGCGATGTCCGAATTCCTGACCGCAAACCGTGCCGCCATGGACGCCCTACGCGCAGAGGCGGACGAACTCTCGGACCTTGCCTTCATGGCCATCGTCGTCTTTGCCTTGATCGGGATCATCAGCGGTTTCGGGCTGATCTACTGGATCGTGAAAACCCGCGTCCTCTCTCCCATTGCGGCGATGACCGGCGCGATGCAGGAACTGGCCGAGGGCGATACCGCCACCCCGATCCCGAGCGACCACAAAAGCGACGAATTCGAACGCATGGGCCACGCGCTGGAGCAATTCCGAGCTTCGATGATCCGCAATGTGGACCTGACCCGAACGGCGGAGGCGGAAAGCGAGCGCCAGACGGAGCGGGCGAAGACGCTGGAAGCGGAAATCATCGCCTTCCGGGACGAGGTCGGACGGTCGCTTTCCGCACTCGGCACGGCCGCCGGGGCGCTGGACGGCTCCGCCCGCAATCTCGCCGATGTCGCGGTTCGCGCCACAACTGAATCCGACGCCGCCGCCGATGCCGCCCATCGGGCCAGCGAGACCGCCAGTTCCGTCGCCGCCGCCACCGAGGAGATGTCGAGCGCGATCCGGGAAGTCAGCCGACAGGTCACGGAATCCACCACCGTCACCGACGGGGCCGTCAGTGATGTGCGCAATGCCGCCGAGACTGTAAGAAGCCTGGAAGAGGCGACAGGGCGGATCGGCGAGGTAATCGACCTGATCAACGCCATTGCCGAACAGACCAACCTGCTGGCCCTCAACGCGACAATCGAGGCCGCCCGCGCGGGAGAGGCCGGCAAGGGCTTCGCCGTCGTCGCCTCAGAGGTGAAATCTCTGGCCAGCCAGACTGCCAGAGCGACAGAGGAGATTGCGGGCCAGATCCAGACCGTCCAGACCCGCACCCGTGACGCCGCCCTGGCGATCACCGGCATCTCGACGGTGATCGAGCGTGTAAACGGCATCACTGGTGCCATCGCAGCGGCCATTGAGGAGCAGGAGGCAACCACCCAGGAAATCGCCCACAGCGTCCAGGGTACCGCCAACAGCGCCGCCATCGTCACCGACCGCATCACCGGCGTGAAATCCACCGCACTCGCCACAGACACGGTCAGCCGAGAGGTCGTCGCCTCCGCCGATACGGTGAAGAAACAGACCGAAGACCTGAGTGCCGACATCGACGATTTCCTGCGGAAGATCGCATCGGCATAGGGAGTAATTCATATAGGATCTTGTGGACAGATTTGGTCCGAACGGTCGCTGAAGGATTTCCTGAACGAATGACGCACCTGACTTGAAAGACCGCCGGATCAAGTCCGGCGGAGACGACTTTATCTATATGCAATAACACGTTTATCTTGATGAAATGACCGTCCTGCCCGGACTCGATACGGGCATCTCCCGATGCCAGGCATCGTTCCAGACATGAAACGGGTGATTTCAGAGCCGTGTCAGATCGACTTCGAGTCGGGGCAGCATCCGGCCCGGAATGACCTCCGATGGCACCTCTCCCACCCGAACCGCGCCGAGCCGCCGATAAAACGGCTCCGCGTGGGGATCAGCATCGATAGTCATAACGGTACCCCCAGCCAATTCCCTGGCCCACGCCACCGCATCCCGGAACAACAGCGCCCCAACCCCGCGCCCCATCGCCTCCGGCGCGACATACAGCAAGTCGAGCACAGCAACATCGCCCTCCAGCACGACCTTGTTGATCCCCAATGGCAGATCCACTCCAGCCGCCACCGCAACCCGCATCTCCCCCTCCCGGATCGCCTCCGGCGTCACCCGCAGGACATCAATGCAGGCCGCCATGAATTCCGACGAATACCCCCAGGACGCCTTGGACCGCAGAACCATATCCGAGAGAAACTCGGCCTCGTCGGGGCGCGGAAATCGGAGAATCGTATTTTGCGTCATGGCGTATTTTCGATACCCATCAACGGAACGACAACGTTAATTTTTAGGTTTCGGATCTGTGACTCGGTTGGCAGATATATGCCGACCCGATGACCGGAGTGGTATAGCAATAGCATTCAGGGCAATGCACATCTACACTCTACATCCAAGCTGAGCGTGTTCATTGATCGCTCAGTTGCGGATACCAATTCAGGTCGATGATGCCCGACCCGCAACATACCCCGCAGAGGCTCGGTCATGCATATCGAAACTCGCAGCCTATGGATGTCAATCTTCCTGCTCTCATGCCTTTTGGGTACATCCATTTCCCATGCGACGTCCCGTTTTCCGATCTCAGACGGATTCTGGATCTGGGCGGGGCTATCTCCGAACGGGCGCGATCCCGGGGCAATTCTCTATCTGCTTCAGGGTCATTTTCAAGACGGTTCCGATGGCCCAACCTATCGATACCAGGGGCCTGTCCCAAGGCCCTTGCCAGGGCATGAAATCGGCATCGTTCTTACCTATCGACTCTCCAATCCTGTCGATCCGAACTGGATCGCCCACCACTACCGTCAACAGAAATGGGCGTGGCAGGCACAAGGTGCCATCGTACGTGGCCTACAGATCGACTATGACTGCCCGACCTCCCGATTGACCAACTATGCCGCATGGCTTGCCGTATTGCGCTCGGAAATATCCCCGCAGGAAGAACTTTCAATAACCGGACTTCCAGACTGGCTGGTGTCATCACCGCCAGAGCCACTCTTTCAGCTCTGGGAGAACGTTGAGTTCATCGCATTCATGTTATATCGAGACGTTTATCCAGTAATACCACTCGAACCCTATCTGAAACACTTGTCGAGACTGGACATGCCGTTTCGCATCGGCCTTTTGGAAGAACAGATGGCCGATACCCGTATCGCATCCTTGGCCAACTCCCCAGGCTATACTGGACGAATTATCTTCTTGATCAAAAAGGTTAACGAATGATGCGGATTATCAATGTTCTGATCGTCGTTCTCGGTCTTGGTATCGTCACGCACAATACCACCGAGGCAGGATACGACTATAGAAGCGCAGCAATTTCGGATGGCATAGGCTACCGCTCCAATCTAATCGATCCTGGCAATCCATATCACGCATCAATTCGGCACATGTTCGGAACACTGTTGTTGCGCTTCAGTTTATTGCCTGAAGATACAGATTTGCGTGATCAGGCGGGACCCAATTCCATCCGACTTAAAGACGAATCCAAGCAATTGGAATATAAACAATCGATCCAAGCCATTCTGGATAATCCAGAAAGCGCTGAACATTGGGCGTCTCTACCCCGTTATCCATATGCCTTTGGCCTCTGCGCCACCAATAACACAAATTCCGCACTTCCATTCATGCAGAACGTGGCGCTATCGGACTTGATGCCGGAAGTCCGGGATTCACTGATCCATATCCGACATGACCTAATTCTTCTTTGTCATATCCCGCCTCAAGAGCGTCAAGAAATGCGTCAAATACTGAACGACCGCATCCATCGCTTGTCGACTATCAGTCCAGCAGCCAAGCCATGGACAGATTACCTTCGGGGCGCGATTGCGTTCTATGCCGAAGATTTGGACATGGCCCAAAATGCATTCACTGAAGTTCCGAAGACCGCAACACAATGGTTGTACAGGAGCGCACGCTATATGGAAGTGCGCATTGCGAAATCTCGTCTGGCGGAGCTAACCCACGAGGAATCCCTGGCAATTGAGCTGCTCGATAAGTTTGACACTGAGTTGGAGCGATTTATCGGCGAGTTTCCGACAGGTCCCTACAGTGAGACGGCAAGGGACTTACGTCGATATCTACTGAATCAAAAAGGCGATAAGTCCGGATTGATTCGGATTCTGGCCGAGACCTTCACCGAAAAGTTTCAATCCGGCGCGCTCGCGGACGAACCAACTCGCATCGCAATCTTCCACGAATTGACCCGATATCATGCCGCAGAGCCCGATGAGTCCCTTATACCTCTGTACGACAAAGGATTATCGCCCTTCCTGGCGGTTCTAGATTTGCTGAGTTCGCATCGAATGAAAGTATTGTCGCATGACAGCCAGCCGAACAGTCAGCCCGCCTCTCTAGGGTTCACTTTACAGGATGCCTCGGAATCGTTTGCCCCTTATCCGGGTTTGCTCGACTACGCACTTCTTCTCACTTTGGATGATAATTCGGTAGCGGAAGCCGAAATCAAACCAGAAACCTATGGTGCCCTCTTCGCTGATGCTCTGGTGTTGCAAGGGAGAGCGCTGAGCAAGCTTGGCATGTATATGCGCGCTGCGGAAACCTGGTCTGTAATTGAGCAATCAACCACAACCTATAATGCTCCAACAGAAATCGCTACAGCCTACATGCGTCTGGGCCGTTTCGAAGCATTCCTTCCCTTCGTTTTATCCGACGGAACCGATAAGAACCCCAGCACCGGTTCTCACGTTTATGATGAATTCGACATCACTGCCGAGACTTTCCGAAACCAGTATCAACCCCATGTGTCACTTCTCGAACGCGGTCTTGATAGTTTCGCCGATCCCGATAAAGCACGGATCATCGCCCTTAACCCTGACTATCCGCCAGATATTCGATTCATGGCAATGGAACCGCTACTTCGTCGTGCAATTCTTACAGGAAACCATAAGGACTATCTGGAATTGGCAGAAACGTCAGGGCAAATGCTCGCTGACGCAACCATATCGCTGGCACATGGCTATCGCGATCTGACATCTACGATCCGAACGCTATCCCAAAGACCAGATGACCCGAAAGCCCTTACAGATCTCGGCTACTTCCTGTACGCCAATAGGCTTTATTTCGGCTGCCTGACCGAAACTCTTTGGGAAAGTCACCTGGGCGGTTGCCCGGTTGAAACGAAAGATATGATCGTACCAATAGAACTTTTCTCCAAGGCGCTTGCCATACTGACAAAACGCTCCATGCGTAGCAAGGAAGAAGGCCGTCTGCTCAGAATTATGATCTTCTGCTACAAATCCTTCGAGAATATCCATCACTGTACACGCAACAAAACTGAAGACTATCCAATGGACACGCGCTTAAAATGGTTCCTGCGCCTCCACAGATATTTTCCGGAAGACGCCGCAAGAACACCCTACTGGTACTGATAAAAACCCCACACCCCAAACAAAAAACCCCGCCTCCATCGGAGAGCGGGGTTCTTGTTGCGTGCTGTGCAGGCGTCAGTTCTTGGTCTTGTCGACCAGGGCCTTTTCGGAGATCCAGGGCATCATGGCGCGGAGTTTGGTGCCGACTTCCTCGATCGGATGGGCGTCGTTGAGGCGGCGGGTGGCCTTGAAGCTGGTCTGGTTGACCTTGTTCTCCAGCATCCAGTCGCGGGTGAACTTACCGCTCTGGATATCGTGCAGAACGCGCTTCATTTCCGCCTTGGTCTCGGCGGTGATGATGCGCGGGCCGGTGACGTATTCGCCGTATTCCGCCGTGTTGGAGATCGAGTAGTTCATGTTGGCGATGCCGCCCTCGTAGATCAGGTCGACGATCAGCTTGACCTCGTGCAGGCATTCGAAATAGGCCATTTCCGGTGCATAACCGGCTTCGACCAGGGTTTCGAACCCGGCGCGGATCAGTTCAATCAGCCCGCCGCAGAGCACAACCTGCTCACCGAACAGGTCGGTTTCGCATTCTTCCTTGAAGCTGGTCTCGATGATCCCGGCCTTGCCGCCGCCATTGGCGCAGGCATAGGAAAGGGCGATTTCCAGCGCATTGCCGGACGCATCGCGATCCACCGCGACCAGGGTCGGAACCCCGCCGCCGCGCAAATATTCGGAGCGCACGGTATGGCCGGGGCCTTTCGGCGCGATCATGAAGACGTCGAGATCTGCGCGGGCCTCGATCAGGTTGAAATGGACATTGAGGCCATGGGCGAAGGCGATGGCCGCGCCTTCCTTCATGTTGCCATGCAGTTCGTCGCGGTAGATGTCGCCCTGCAATTCGTCAGGGGTCAGCATCATCACGAGGTCGGCCCATTTCGCCGCCTCGGTCGCGGTCATGCATTTCATGCCCGCCGCCTCGACCTTCTTGCGGGTCGGGGAGCCTTCACGCAGGCCGACGACGATGTCCTTCACGCCGCTGTCCCGCAGGTTCATGGCATGGGCATGGCCCTGGCTGCCGAAGCCGATGATCGCAACCTTCTTGGTCTTGATCAGGTTTACATCAGCATCACGATCATAATAGACGCGCATGAGTGAGCGCTCCCCTCTGGTGTCTTGTCGTTCCGAAATTCGACGGCGCGGATACCGATCCGACCGTCAAAACCGCGTCTCTCTAGCGGTCTTGGGCGGATCGATCAATGGCGGATATGCATCACTGTCGTCAAAAGCCCTGTGCCGCAATCCGGGAAGACGTCATTTCCGGTATAGGACAGAGATGAAATGACAGGCCATCGGGTCGTAGTAACCGGATTGCCGCGCAGCCTGTCGACTGGACACAGGATAGTTCCAGCGTCAACGACTGGCGCGAAGACTGTTGCAAAATGCGGTGTGGCTGATATCAGGGGCGGTATGGGTTGGCTGCATAATTCCTGATGCCCGCCCGCAACAAAAAGACAACAGCGCGCTAAGGCGGTGCAGCGGTCACGACCCCAAGAGCGTTCAGGATTCCGAAGATGTCGTCGAAAACCCTGCAAGGCAAATCCGTCCTGGTCACCGGCGCGGATGGATTCATCGGATCCCATCTCTGCGAAACGCTCGTCGCCCAGGGTGCAAAGGTCCGCGCGTTGAGCGCCTATACTTCCTTTGGCACCCGTGGCTGGCTGGACTCCCTGGACCCATCGGTGCTTACGGAAATCGAGATCATCTCCGGCGATATCCGCGACCCGCATATGGTTGACCGACTGGTCGAGGGACAGAGCATCGTCCTGCATCTGGCCGCCCTGATCGCGATTCCCTATTCCTATGTCGCGCCACAGTCCTATGTCGACGTAAACGTCACCGGCACGCTGAACGTGCTGGAAGCCTGCCGACGCCATGCCGTCGAAAGACTGGTCCATACATCAACGTCCGAAGTCTATGGCACGGCCCTGTTCACCCCGATTACCGAAGCTCACCCGCTACAAGGGCAATCGCCCTATTCCGCCAGCAAGATCGGCGCGGATTACATGGTGCAGGCCTATCATCGGTCCTTCGACCTGCCCGCCGTGATCCTGCGCCCGTTCAACACATACGGTCCCCGGCAGAGCGAACGGGCGGTCATCCCCACCCTCATCCGCCAGTATCTTGACCCGGACTGCCCGGCGGTCGAAATCGGCGACCTCTCGCCGATCCGGGACTTCAATTATGTCCAGGACACCGCCGATGCTTTTGCAGAAATCGCCGTGGCCGGGGATATCGCATTCGGACAGGCCTATAATGCCGGGTCCGGTCATGGCGTCACCATCGGCGAGGTTGCCGAAACGATCCGCGACCTGATCGGTGCCAACAAGCCCCTCAAAACCATGGCGGATCGCACGCGCCCGGCCAAATCGGAAGTATTTGAACTCCTGGCCGATTCCACACTGCTGACCTCCGTAACGACCTGGCGCACGCGAACGCCGCTGAATTCCGGAATTGAAAAAACCATTGCCTGGTGGCGGGAAGAATTCACGAAAGGTCGGATTCGCCGGTCCAGCGGATATTTGATATAAACGCCATCGTCACTGTCCGGCCTGATCAGGGTACTGTCGGGGACTATGCGATTATCCATGAATGCCAATCGAAGGACTCTCAGGATGGCGCTTCCGCCCGCAGTCTATCTGGGTGCGATCACCCGAAAGATACGCAGGCTGCTGGGCCTGCCTGCGGACAAGCCCTATCCGCCCCCGCCGGACGGTGTCATCCTGTCCCCCTCCATCGGCCACCAGAGGGAAAGCCGGGACATCCTGCCCCAAATGCCCTGCCCCCGATCCGGCACACGCGCGGATATCGAAGCCTGGCAGGACAAGGCACGTACAGTGCTGGCCGCTTCAATGGGCTGGCATGCCAAGCCAACACCACCCGTTCTGACGGCCCGGGTTCAGCGCCTGCCGGTCTCTGCGGATATCGACCGTGAAACGCTCTATCTGCGGGTTCGTCCGGACTGTGACGTGCCGGTCCATCTGCTAAAGCCAAAAACTCTCGATCCTGGAAAACCGGCCCCGCTGCTTCTCTACATGGCGGGTTCGACTTCCGGCGTTCATCTGGCATGGGGGGAGGCACGGGTTCCCATCGATCACCAGCGCCTTGCCATCGGCTGCGACATCGGTCGACAGGCGGCAGAGCGCGGATATCTGGTTGCCTGCATTGAACAGGTGGGATTCGGGGAACGGGAAGAACGGGCGCTTGCCAAACGAACATCCAATCGCACCGTCGATGCCCATTCCCATGCCCTGCTGCTGGGCCGCAGCCTGATGGGAGAGAAGGCGCTGGATGTATCCGGATGCCTGGACTGGATCCTGTCCGATCCGACCTGCCCCATCGATGAAACGCGGGTTTTTCTGTTCGGGCACTCCGCTGGCGGAATCGCGGCACTCTATGCAGCCGCCGTCGAAACGCGCATTCAGGGCGTTCTCGCCAGTGGCTCTATCGGGCGCATCCGCGACACAATTGCCGCGCGCTCCTCCACCGGGGGGGATGGAATCGTGCCTGGAATCCTGCGGCATTTCGAAACCGAAGACATCGTGTCCATGATCGCGCCCCGTCGCTTCGTCGGCCTTTCCGGTGGCCGCGACCATATCTATCCCTTCGATGGCGTGCGTCGGGTGGTCGAGGCAGCCCTGCCTGCTTATCGTGCCTTTGGCGCAGAGGACAGAATATGGTCACAGGCTGCGGACGGTCCCCACCGATACTATCCACAGGAAACCTGGGCCGCCTGGAAGAAGACGATAGATCCATCAACTGAAGGGATGATTTAATAACATTGTAATTATGTAAATAAAAAATATCATCGAAAAATAAGTGTGGATTTATCAATCCGCACCCCCTAAAACCGGTTTCGACCACAGATGCTACGATGCGAACACCAACAAGATACGGATATCCATGACCGACCGCCTGACCCATCTCCGCCGCCTCGAAGCTGAAAGCATTCATATCCTGCGGGAGGTCGCGGCCTCCTTCGAGAATCCGGTCATGATGTATTCCATCGGTAAGGATTCATCGGTAATGTTGCATCTGGCGATGAAGGCATTCTACCCATCGAAGCCGCCCTTTCCGTTCCTGCATGTGGATACGACCTGGAAATTCCGGGAAATGATCGCCTTTCGCGACCAACGCGCGGCGGAGTTGGGTATCGATCTGCTGATCCACACCAATGAGGACGGATTGCGCCAGGGGATCGGACCGTTCAGCCATGGCTCTTCCCTGCATACAGATGTCATGAAGACCCAGGCGCTGAAACAGGCGCTGGACAAATACAAATTCGACTGCGCCATCGGCGGGGCGCGCCGGGACGAGGAGAAATCCCGCGCCAAGGAACGGGTGATGTCCTTCCGTGGCAAAGGCCATGTCTGGGACCCGAAGAACCAGCGACCTGAACTCTGGAGCCTCTACAATACCCGTATCGGTTCCGGCGAGAGCGTGCGCGCTTTCCCGATCTCCAACTGGACCGAACTGGATATCTGGCAATATATCCATGCGGAGAAGATCCCCATCGTACCGCTCTATTTCGCCGCCGAACGCCCGGTCGTCCCGCGCGATAATCAATGGATCATGGTGGACGATAACCGCATGCCGCTGCTGGATGGTGAAAAGGTGCAGATGAAGCGGGTACGGTTCCGCACGCTGGGCTGCTATCCGCTGACCGCCGCAATCGAATCCGATGCGACGACCCTGCCTGAAATCGTCGCCGAGACGCTGATTTCCCGGACCTCCGAACGACAAGGGCGGATGATCGACCACGACCAATCCGGATCCATGGAAAAGAAGAAGCGCGAGGGCTATTTCTGATGCGCGATACTGTACCGACTGCCGCCGATGTTGAGGCCTATCTTGCGGAGCAGGAAAACAAGGATCTGCTGCGCTTCATCACCTGCGGCTCCGTGGATGACGGAAAGTCGACCCTCATTGGACGGCTCCTCTACGATTCAAAACTGATCTTCGAAGATCAACTGGCGGCGCTGGAAGCCGACAGCAAGCGCGACGGCACCGTCAAGGACGGGATCGATTTCGCACTGCTGGTCGACGGGCTGCAGGCGGAGCGCGAACAGGGCATCACCATTGATGTCGCCTATCGCTTTTTTGCTACGGATAGGCGGAAATTCATCGTCGCCGATACGCCGGGCCACGAACAATACACCCGCAACATGGCGACCGGGGCCTCCACCGCCTCGGTTGCGGTGATCCTGATCGATGCCCGGCGCGGTGTCCTGACCCAGACCCGACGGCATTCCTTCATCGTTTCGATGCTGGGCATCCGGACCATCATTCTGGCCGTCAACAAGATGGATCTGGTGGGCGATGACCCCGCCATATTCGAAAAGATCGTTGCCGAGTATCGCGCATTCGCAAAGCAGATTGGACTGGAGGACTTTCACGCCATCCCGATGTCGGCGCTGAAAGGTGACAATGTCATGACACGCGGGGCGTCCATGCCCTGGTATGACGGTCCAACCCTTCTAGAAGCACTGGAATCCGCCCCCCTGCCGGAGGACGATACGACAGGTCCGTTCCGCCTGCCGGTGCAATGGGTTAACCGTCCCAATCTCGACTTCCGGGGGGTCAGTGGGACTGTATCCGGCGGCATGGTGCGCGTCGGACAGCCGGTCGCGGCCCTGCCTTCAGGCAGGCGCAGCACGGTCGCGCGCATCGTCACGCTGGATGGTGACCTGCCCCAGGCGCGGCCCGGACAGGCCGTCACGCTGGTTCTGGCCGATGAGATCGATGTCAGCCGGGGCGACATACTGGCTGATGCCGAAAATCCGGCGGAGGTCACCGACCAGTTCGCCGCCCATCTGATCTGGCTTGCCGATCATCCGATGATCCCGGAACGCCAGTATCTGCTGAAGCTGGGGACCCAGACTGTCGGTGCGGCAATTACAGAATTGAAGCACAGGATCAATGTGAACACGCTGGAACATACAGCGGCAAAGACACTGGATCTGAACGAGGTCGGCATCTGCAATCTCGCCCTCGACCACGCCATCGCCTATGATCCCTATGCGGCCAATCCGGAGACTGGGGCCTTCATCCTGATTGACCGGTACAGCAATGCGACGGTCGGGGCCGGGATGATCGATTTCGGCCTGCGCCGGGCGACCAATCTGGTCTGGCAGGATCTGGACGTGACCAAGGCGGTGCGCGCCGAACTGAAACGCCAGAAACCCGCGATTCTGTGGTTTACCGGCCTGTCCGGGGCAGGAAAATCCACCATCGCCAATCTGGTGGAGAAGCATCTGCTGGCCATTGGTCGCCATACCTATATCCTGGATGGCGACAATGTCCGACACGGCCTGAACAAGGATCTGGGCTTTACCGAAACCGACCGGGTGGAAAATATCCGGCGCGTCGCAGAAACAGCGAAGCTGTTCATCGATGCCGGATTGATCACCCTCGTCTCCTTCATCTCGCCATTCCGCAGCGAGCGGGATCTGGCGCGGGAACTGGTTGAAGAGAATGAGTTTCTGGAAATCTTCGTCGATACCCCCCTTTCCGTCTGCGAGGATCGCGATCCGAAGGGCCTCTACGCCAAGGCGCGGGCCGGGCAGATCAAGAACTTCACCGGCATCGATTCCCCCTATGAGGCCCCGATCAATCCGGAAGTGAGGCTGGACACGACCAACGGTACACCTGCCGAACTGGCGGAACAGGTTGTCTTTTTCCTGAAGGACCACAATTTCATCTGACCGGGATACCGCAACTGTTGGAAAAGGATCGTGCAGGCATGAAACTTACTCTGACCGCCAAGGACGGCCACGAATTTGGTGCCTATCGCGCCGAACCGTCGGGAACACCGAAGGCCGGTATTGTCGTAATCCAGGAAATCTTCGGCGTGAACAGTCACATCCGCACCGTGGTCGATAGCTATGCCAAATCAGGGTATGTCGCCATCGCACCGCAGATTTTCGACAGGATCAAACCCGATCTGGAACTCGGTTATGAGGGATCGGATGTTGTTGCCGGGCGTCAGGCAAGAATGGATCTGGGATTCGACGCGCCGCTGCTCGACATCCAGGCGACAGTCGATCTGCTGATATCCGAAAATATTCCTGTCGGGGTCGTCGGCTATTGCTATGGCGGTGCACTGGCGTGGCGGAGCGCGGCAAAAGTAACCGACCTGTCTGCCACGATTTGCTATTACGGTGCCGCCGCAACCTTCAAAGACGAGGCCCCCGCCTGTCCGGTCCTGCTGCACTATGGCGAGAAGGACGCGATGATTCCCAGCAGCGACGCGACCCTGCTAAGCGGTCTCTATCCGATGGTTGAGGCGCATGTCTATCCGGCAGATCATGGCTTCAACTGCGACCAACGCGCCAGCCATCATGCCCCCAGCGCCGCTCTTGCCATGGAACGCAGCCTTGCCTTCCTGCATCGGCATCTTCGGGCATAGAGTGCCCGCCGCTCCAATTGAATTCCCGTCCCTGCTCGCGTAGGGTCGTTGCTTCTATTGGCAGTGAGTTTGGAGATCGGTCGTGAAGCTATTCGGGAAAGACTTGGACACCGATCTCGTCATCGTCGCCGAGATCGGCGTCAATCATGAGGGTGATCCGCAGAAAGCTCGCGACCTGATTCGCCTCGCCGCCGGGGCGGGGGCGGATGCGGTGAAATTCCAGAGCTACACACCCGCTCGCTATGTCGCCGCCAGCAATCCGGAACGGCTGGCCCAGGTCACCGCGCGCAGTCTCGACGAAGCCGCACACCGGATGCTGGCGCGCGAAGCCGCCGATTGTGGCGTTGCCTTCCTTTCCACTCCGGTCACCGAGGATTGGATCCCGCTGCTGTCCGAACTGGGAGCGGCAATCAAGATAGCCAGCGGCGATCTGGATTTCGAACTGGTCATTCGTGGCGCGGCACGAACCGGCAGACCGGTGATCCTGTCAGTCGGACTGGGAACCATCGAGGAAATTGATCGCGCCGTAAACTGGGTTCAACAGGAAGCTGGAGAGAATGCCCTGCCGGATCGCCTGGCCCTGTTGCATTGCGTCAGCGCCTATCCGACACCGATTGAGCAGGCCAATATCAGCAATATCGATTTTCTGCGGGACCGCTATGGTCTGTCCGTCGGCTATTCCAATCATGTGATCGGCCCGGACGCCTGTCTGGCCGCGGTGGCACGGGGTGCCCAGATCCTAGAAATCCATTTCACGGATCAGAAAGAGGGGCGCACATTCCGGGACCATTCATTGTCGATGGATGCCGAGGATCTGGCCACCCTGATCCCCCAGGCCAAACGACTGCGGTCGGCGCTGGGTACGCCTGGCGCGATGCGCCAGCCCTGCGAGGTCGATAATCTGATGGCGATCCGCAAAACCATCGTCGCCGCCCGGCCGCTGGTGGTAGGAACTGTGCTGTCGATGTCCGACCTGATGTTCGTCCGTCCCAGAAATGGCCTGGCCTGTCACGAAACGGAGCGCGTCCTTGGACAATGCCTCAAACAGGCCGTCGCATTCGGCGATCCTATTCTGCCGGACCATTTCCGCCCGTCATGATCCAAAGGATGCGTTCTGGTTCGGCACGGTCCCGTCAGCGCTGGATTTAGGCACGTCCATCGGAAACCACAGCGTTACCTCCAAGCCTCCACCCGATGCCGCCGCGATTCGCATGGTGGCCCCAATCACCAAACAGAACCGCTTGGTCAGAGCCAGTCCCAACCCGGTACCCCCACTACCGCGCCGGAACGGATCAGTGAATTGGCGGAATGGTTCCCCGGCCTGGGCTATCTCCTCGGGCTTCATGCCAGGTCCATGGTCGCGCACCCGCACCTCATATCCCTGATCCTTTGCTGCAATGACGATTTCAATAACGCCGTTGCGGGGACTGAATTTCGAGGCATTCGACAACAGATTGGCAACGCATTGTAGGGCGAGCCGCCGGTCCGTCCGCACCATGGCCGAAATGTCCGACCCGCTTACGTCGATCTGTCCGCCCCGGGCAATGAAGGTCGGTTGCAGAAACTTCACCCCATCCCGGATGACGTCGTTCAGGTTGACAGATTCGATCACTGCACCCGGCATTTCGGCATCCAGCTTGGAGTAGGTCAGGATATCATTGATCAGGGATAGCAGTACGTTCCCGCTCATCCGGATATCCGCCAGGTAATCTTCCTGTTTCTGATTCAGACTGCCGTATATCCGCATCATCAACAATTCGGAGAAACCGATGATGGCATTCAGCGGGGTGCGCAATTCATGACTGACACTTGCCAGAAACCGCGCCTGGGAGGCCGATGCCATCTCCGCCTTGAGCCGGGCCTGATGTTCCCGCATGGCAAGATCTCGATGACGCAGGATCAGGACGAATATTCCAACCACGGCGACGAGGCTGGCAACCAGCAACACGCCATTGAGGATTAGCATCCGACGCTGCCCATCGATAATTCCGCCTCGCTGATTGATCCAGAGCTCCCCATGAATGACCTGCCGAGCCCATCCGTGCAGCGGAAACCAAGCCTCATCCATCAGGGCAATAGCCACCCGCCCCGCCGACCCGTCCCGAAAAGAAGGGTCAGCCGTCAATGCATCAAGCCTAACCAACATATCATTCAATATACGGAGTATCTCGATATGTTCCGGTAGACCAAGTAATGGCTCTACATCCGCTGAAGCAATTACTTTAAGCCTAGAGAAAAGAATATCCATCCGCAGACGCACATCTTCGTAAGAAGCTTCCGGTGCGTTGGCAACATAGAGTTCCAAAGATTTCGAAAGTCTTAAGAAGTCGACTTCAGTCTGAGATGTTGCCCAATAGTTTGAGCGAAGAGACAAGGATAGGGAATCAATTTGGATAAACATCACGAACAATATAATTCCAGAGCCGACAATGAACAGAATCGCCGACCCCAAAAACCATTCCGCGCGACCTATCCTTAGCTTCATGGCAATACAACGATCTTAGTTACTTGCCATACCATTTTGCTCACTTCAGCCGAAGTATGGTGCACATTTGGATAAATGATCCATAATGGTCCCTTGTCACGCACTGACATTCGGTCGCCGTTATGGGTATCGGCGAGAAGCACGTCGAAGGTGGTAATATCCCCGACGGGAATGTCGATGAAATAGTCGTTCAGGGCATAGGCCGTCAGCAGATTTCCCGTCGCGCCGACATGGGCCAGAATATCTGCCATCCTGACACCTTCGAAAGTCTGTTTACCCTGTGTCCAGGGAGTCGTGGTCGTGACGGCATGTCTTGGAAGCGACTCCAGCATTTCAAAATCAAAAATCGCACCCGCATCAGTATTGCGGTTTTCAATGGCGCCTTCGACAGTCAGAATCACCGGTCCCTTTGGCGAACTGATTTCCGCAGCCAAAGATGCCCCTGAAAAAACCACCGCGATTATCAACGTAAGGCATGCTGAGATTGCATAAAGCCGCAAGCAGTTCATTTTGTCACGATATGGTCGCATTTTGTGATCCCATGCCTCATTTAAATAACCGATACTTGGCACTGTACTGTTAAGATGATTAAGAACCGGTTAATCAAGGAGTGTACACCTCCCTGTTTAAAGTGCGAAAAATAGGTAATACAATGTCAAAACAAACCCTCTTTCTCCCGGATCGGGGTATCGATCATCTGGTGCTTGCGGTCAATACGCTGGCCGAGGCAAGCGATACATATGAACGGCTGGGATTCACGCTCACACCCCGTGCCGTGCACCCCTGGGGTACCGCAAACCGTCTGGCGCAACTGCATGGTAATTTCCTTGAGGTTCTAGAAGTCGCGCATCCTGAGAAGCTGTTTCCCCATACGCCGAACCAATTCAGTTTCGGTGCCTATCTCGACCAATACCTGAAGTATCGCGAAGGTTTGGGGATGCTGGTATTCGAAAGCCGGGATGCGCGGGCTGACCGCGATCTGTTCGCCGCCCGTGGCCTGCCCGACTTGGATGCATTCGATTTCGAGCGTCAGGCGATACTGCCGGATGGTCAGTCTGTGCGGGTCGCCTTCTCTCTTGCCTTCGCGCCACCGCCAGAGACGCCGGATGCGGTCTTCTTCACCTGTCAGCAGCATGCACCCGAGTATTTCTGGAAACCTGCCTATCAGGTTCATCCGAATGGTGCCCTGACGGTCATTGAGGTTGCCATGATTGCAGAGAAACCCGGTGCCATGCGCCCGATCCTCGAAAAGCTCCAGGTCCCGGAAGCGGTCTCCGAGGACGCCGACGGTCTGACCTGCGAAACACTGCGCGGACGGGTGCGCGTGATGACTCCGGCGTCCCATCATGACTGGTATGGCGAAGAGAAGGCATCCAATGCGCCGGACGGCCCACATTTCTCGGCCATGCGCATTGCCGTGTCGGATATCGAGGCAACCGCCGCCCTGCTTACCGCCAACGGGGTCGAGACACATTGGGCACGTGCGGGCTTGATCGTACCGGCACACAGGGTGCACGGTTGCAGTCTGGCCTTCGCACAGATCTAAAGGCAGAAGTACACAATGACAGCTGAACCGGTGCACAGAACATCAGCAGGATGGAACGGCTATGCCTTCATAGTCATCATCCTGCTTGCCTTGTCAGGCTGCCAGTCCACCGGGCAATCCACTGGGCAGTCGGATGCATCGCCGCGCCCGGCGGATGTTTACAGCGGTTACTTCATTTGGGATTCCGAACGCAGTCAGGGTGATGCTGCCTTGCAATGCATCCGCCTGACATTCGAATCCAGCGAAACCCTGTCAGACGGGCGATTGCGCCTGACCGGAACATCGCGCTACATCACCGGCCCGAATGATGACATCGATTATGTCCAAGCCGAACTGATCTATACACCAGCGACCGGCGCTTTCGAATTATGGGAGCGCAATGCAACCAATGAGAATTTCATTGAAAACGGAAAATTCGTTGGCTCATTCCGACAGGGCACACTGTTCCTGGATGGATTTTGGATTGGTGAGAACGATCCAGAATCCGGTCGATTGACCCTGCGGCAGGGAACCGATGCACCCTGTACTCTGGCGATGGACGCCTGATGCCATGGAGTCCCGCTTTATCGCAAATCAATCTCAATCGGATTCCTCTCTGGATTCATACATTTCCATTACGCCGCATTGCCTGTGCAAGATCTGAATTACCCCCAGCTTCCAGGCGATCCGCTATTTCCGCCGCGATATCCGGGTTCTTATTCTGTGACAGCTTAGCCTTGCCGTCGACCCCTTCGATCCGCATCTCGAATGCAATAATGCCACGCCGCATACCTGCCATGAAGTCTGGATCGGTCTGATCAGGAGACCATCCCCCCTCTCCCTCATATTGCTGCGACAGGCGTCTCATCAGGGTGCTGATCCGGGCTTCATCCTCTAGCACCTCCGGACACCCTGTAACCCGGGCCAGAACATAGTTCCATGTCGGAACCGCCTTTGCCGGGTCAGGAAACCAGCGCGGCGAAACATAGCCATGGGGGCCGGAAAAAATCGCCTGGGCGACCCGCTTTCCATCGAATAGCCGCCAATGAGGATTTATGCGGGCAAGATGACCATAGAGAACACCGTCGTCGATCATCATGGGAAGAGGCGACACGAAAGGCATATCCTCCGAATTGTCACCTGCACTGACCAGCATTCCGAATCCATTATTCTCGATAAATGCGAAAATTTCCGCTGAATCGACGACTCTAAATATCTCTGGTAGAAACATGATCTTGATCCCTGATGCAATTTCGCTCTTTACCAAAGTATCTGACACTGACTCCGTGTGATGACTAGGGACATTTTTCTCGGAATCACAGGACCATAACACAATCCGACTTGAAAGATTCACGGTTCCGGAATGAAACGACTTATGGTATAAGCGCTATGCATTTTGGGGGATCAATGAACGCGGTCGAAAGAAAACCGCTTCGGAAACTGAAAAAAGCCACATGACAAGTCCATATCTGGATAAGCCTCGGCGAGAGCTGGAACAGGCCCTTAGGGACTGCGGTCGGTCTCACGATGCGGTTGGTGGCGCGCGTATCGCCCATCATGCCAGATATGCGGGCATCAGGTCCATGACGCGTGGATCATGGTATATTGTCTATGTCGCCACGCTTCTGGCAACCGGTGCCATCGTTGCAACTTTCGGATTGCCGATCGCTCAATTGGCGCAGCAGCCCAATCCAAATGGTCTTTCCGATATTGAGCCTGCATCCGGTCCTTCTGCGACCGTTCCGATGCCGCATCCGGAAGAACGCGTGTTCGATTTCGGTACACTTCCTGTTTCAGGACTCCTAGAGCCGGAAGAGTGAGGCGGAATTACACCCGCAGGGACCGGTAGAGGGCGAGCCCTTCCTGAGCCAGATCATTCGCAACAGCGACTGATTCCGAAATAGTCGACAGGGTTTCATTCACATCGCTGACAGCCATGGCCGCATTCTGAAGACTGCCCGCCATTTCCTGTGTTGTAGCAGTCTGCTGTTCCACAGTAGCGGAAACGCTGATGACACTGTCCTGCAGTGTCTCCACCGCCCCGCGTATCGTCTGTAACCGCGCGACCACATCCGACGAAACAGTCTGCATCCCGCCGATCTCCTTGGATATCTGTTCCGTTGCACGGGTGACCTGTCCCGCCAGCCCCTTCACTTCGGATGCCACAACGGCAAACCCCTTGCCCGCCTCCCCTGCCCGGGCCGCCTCTATCGTCGCATTCAACGCCAGAAGATTGATTTGTCCGGCGATATCCTGAATCAGTTCGACGATTCTGCTCATTACCGCCGCCGCACTGTCCAACTACTGAGCAGAGGCACCTGTCGCATCCGCCTCCGCCTTTGCACGCTCAACCTCCTTTCGTGACAGCGACATACTCTGGGCGATCCCGCGAGCGGAAGCATCCAGTTCCTCCGCAGCGGAGGCAACGGACTGCACGGTTTCAAGTGTACGGCCTGATGCTGACGAGGCATCCCGGACCTGTTGATCGGCAAGGCCGACATCCTGCCGGATTTTCTCCAGATTCTGATCGACCTGTATGCCGACCTCCACAGCCTTTTGCCGCGCAAGCACCTGATCCGTCACATCGGTTGCGAATTTGACGATCTTGAAGACATTCCCGTCAGGATCCAAGATCGGATTGTAGGATGCCTGGATCCAGACTTCCCGACCGCCCTTGCCGACTCGTCGGAACTCTGACCGCTGGAATTTACCTTGCCGCAATTCCTCCCAGAACACCTTGTAATCCGGCGATGAAACATCTTCCGGGCGCAGGAACATGGCATGCGGGCGTCCGCGAACCTCATCCAGCGTATAACCCATCGTTGACAGGAAATTTTCATTGGCCGTGATGATCGTTGCATCCGGCTTGAATTCAATCACCGCCTGGGATCGGGAAATCGCCAGAATCTAACCCTGCAACTCTGCATTCAACAAGGTTTCCTCGGTCACATTGGTGGCGCATTTCACCACGCGCTCTACTTTTCCCCGTCGGTCCAGAATCGGATTGTAGCTGGCCTGCAGCCAGACATCGCGCCCGCCCTTTGCGATCCTGCGATAGAGGCCTTTCTGATACCGTCCATTGCCGAGTGTCTCCCAAAAGGATTTGTATTCAGCACTGTCCCGGACACCCCGAGGAGCGAACATGCCGTGATGCTTCCCCTGGATCTCATGCAGTTCATATCCCATGGTCTTCAGGAAGTTCGGATTTGCATGCAGGATCGTACCATCCGGTTTGAACTGAATGATCGCCTGTGACAGTTGCAGTGCTGCCAGAACAGCCTTATCCGCGCCCGGCGTGTTAAGCCCGTCGCGATTCGAAAAATTCCAATTGACCATGATTACCCTTCAGAAGTTCCCCTTATGGAAAAGGGAAGATACTGATCATTTTACGTATCGCCAAATCTGTTTCGATAGCACGGAAAGGCAAGATCCCGAGCGGAACGCTTACACAAAAAGAACGGAGCCAAAGGCCCCGTTCCACTCCGTTCTCATGATGAAACCGGCAATTTAGTAGCAGGTACTCAGATTCTACCCTTGACGGGCGATCATCATCTTCTTGATCTCCGCGATGGCCTTGGCCGGATTCAGACCTTTCGGGCAGGTTTTCGTACAGTTCATGATCGTGTGGCAGCGATAGAGCCGGAAAGGGTCTTCCAGATTGTCCAATCGCTCGCCGGTCGCCTCGTCGCGGCTGTCCACCAGCCAGCGATAGGCCTGCAACAGCACGGCGGGGCCAAGATAGCGATCGCTGTTCCACCAATAGCTGGGGCAAGAGGTCGAGCAGGAGAAGCACAGAATGCATTCATAGAGCCCGTCCAGCTTGCGCCGATCTTCGGGCGATTGCAGCCGCTCCTTGTCCGGTGGCGGCGGGGTCTTCGATTTAAGCCACGGCTCGACCGAGGCAAGCTGGGCATAGGCATTGTTCAGGTCGGGGACGAGATCCTTCACCACCTTCATGTGAGGCAGCGGATAGATGTTCACATCCTCCTTCACATCGTCGATGAACTTGGTGCAGGCCAGCGTGTTCGTGCCGTCAATATTCATCGCGCAGGACCCACAGATTCCTTCCCGGCAGGACCGGCGAAATGTCAGCGTCTGGTCCACCTCGTTCTTGATCTTAATCAGCGCGTCCAGAACCATCGGGCCGCATTCGTCCAGATCGACCTCATAGGTATCGACCTGCGGCGTTTTCCCGTCATCGGGATTCCAGCGATAGATATTGAACTTCCGGATATTCTTCGCCCCGGCTTTCGCCGCCCAGGCCTTTCCCTTGCCGATCTTCGAGTTGGTGGGAAGTGCAAATTCAGCCATGTCTTCAAGTCCTCGAGGTTATCGACCGCTTGTTCTCAATATACCCGCGCCTTGGGCGGGATCGCCTGAACGTCGTTGGTCATCGGGCTCATCGTCACCGGGCGGTAATCCAGCTTCACCGAGCCATCCTCGTTGAGCCAGGCCAGCGTGTGTTTCATCCATTCCTTGTCGTCGCGCTCGGTATAATCCTCGCGGGCCTGGGCACCGCGGCTTTCCTTGCGGTTTTCGGCTCCGACAATGGTGACCATAGCCTGTCCGATCAGGTTCTCGAATTCCAGCGTTTCCACCAGATCCGAATTCCAGACCATGCTGCGGTCGGAGACACGGATATCGTCCTTCGCGGACCAGACCTGTTTCAGCTCTTCAATGCCCTCCTGCAACACCTCTCCGGTACGGAAGACGGCACAGTTGTTCTGCATGATATGCTGCATGCGACCGCGCAGTTCCGCCGTGGTGGTCGAGCCCTTGGCATGACGCAGCCGGTCGAAACGGTCGATGGCGGAGTCCGCCGCATCTTTCGACAGCGGGCGTGTGGTTTCGGTCGGGTCCACAGTCTCGGCACAGTGATTGGCAACCGACCGTCCAAAGACGACAAGGTCAAGCAACGAGTTTGACCCCAGCCGGTTTGCGCCATGGACGGAAACGCAGGCCGCCTCTCCCGCTGCCATCAGGCCGGGCACGGTTGCGTTTGGATCGCCGTCGCGCAGGGTAACAACCTCGCCATGATAGTTGGTCTGAATACCACCCATATTATAGTGACAGGTCGGGATGACCGGGATCGGCTCCTTGGTGACATCGACACCGGCAAAGATTTTCGCGGTTTCCTCGATCCCCGGCAGGCGCTCGTGAATCACGGCGGGTGACAGATGCTCCAGATGCAGGTGGATGTGGTCCTTGTTCGCACCGACACCTCGGCCTTCACGGATTTCCATGGTCATGGAGCGGGACACGACATCACGGCTGGCCAGATCCTTGGCAGAGGGTGCATAGCGCTCCATGAACCGCTCCCCCTCGGAATTTGTCAGATAGCCGCCTTCTCCGCGTACACCTTCGGTGATCAGACAGCCCGCACCATAGATACCGGTCGGGTGGAACTGCACGAATTCACAATCCTGCAACGGTAGTCCGGCGCGCAGCACCATGCCGCCACCATCCCCTGTGCAGGTATGGGCAGAAGTCGCAGAGAAATAGACGCGGCCATAGCCGCCGGTCGCCAGCACCGTCTGCTTGGCATTGAAGCGATGCAGCGTACCATCGTCCAGATTCCAGGCCAGGATGCCGCGACAGGTTCCGTCCTCATCCATGATCAGGTCGATTGCGAAATACTCGATGAAGAATTCGGCATCATACTTCAAGGACTGCTGATACAGCGTGTGCAGCATGGCATGGCCGGTGCGGTCCGCCGCCGCGCAAGTGCGCTGTGCGGGCGGGCCTTCGCCAAATTTCGTCGTCATGCCGCCAAAGGGGCGCTGGTAGATCTTGCCATCTTCGGTGCGGCTGAAGGGAACGCCGTAGTGCTCTAACTCAATAATTGCGGGCGCAGCTTCACGCACCATGTATTCGATGGCGTCCTGATCGCCCAGCCAGTCGGACCCCTTGACGGTATCGTACATGTGCCAGCGCCAGTCGTCGGGGCCCATATTGCCCAGCGCGGCAGAAATCCCGCCCTGCGCCGCAACAGTGTGGGACCTGGTCGGAAAGACCTTGGTGACACAGGCGGTTTTCAACCCTTTTTCGGCCAGACCGAACGTAGCGCGCAGTCCGGCCCCTCCGGCACCAACAACGACGACGTCATAGGTATGATCAATTACGGTATAGGCTTCAGTCATGGTCGGCTCTCTTTTCCCGGTTGATCCGCCTGTCCGATAATCAGGCGGTGAACGCGACTTTCAGCACGGCGAATGCTGCCGCGACGGCCAGTGCCACAGATCCCAGCTTCACCGCCAGCATCACGGCGATCTTGACGCCTTCTCCATGGATATAGTCCTCGACGACGACCTGAATACCGAGATGCAGGTGGTGGAATGTCGCAGCGATCAGCAGCAGCAGCATGATTGCGTTGAAAGGCGATGCCAGCCAGGCGCTCATGGCGCCATGGTCGCCCCCGGCATTCAGCATGATCGAATAGATGAACCACAGAGTCAGCGGGACGAGGGCGACGGCGGTGACCCGCTGTGCCCACCAGTGATGCGTGCCACTGCGGGCGGAGCCAAGGCCGCGAACCTGGCCCAGGGGGGATTTAAGACTCATGCTCTCTCTCCTTCACGAACCCGATCACGGCCCGGTTCACAGCGCCGCATAGCCGATGATCCAGGTAAGCAGTGTCAGTGCCCCGGCGACAACCGGCACCGCATGGCCGCTGCGTGCCGCCGTTTCCAGTTCCAAGCCATGCCCGGTATCCCAGACCAGATGCCGGAGCCCGTTCACCAGATGATAGAACAGCGCAAAGGTCCATCCGAACAGGAACAACCGACCGATCAAACTGCCAATCACCGCCTGCACCGTCGCAAAGGTATCCGGGCCAGTCGCCAGCGCGACCAGCCACCAGACCAGCAACAAGGTTCCGACGGCAAGCGCGATTCCCGTCGCCCGATGCAGGATCGAATAGGCCATCGTCCATTGCCAGCGATAGACCTGCAAATGCGGGGAAAGCGGTCTGTTTTCCGTTGTCATCGCCCCTTGATCCCTTTCCAGTCTGTTCTTCACGCCCTGACATCGACCGATCAGGCCCGATATCAAGGGTGGCACACAGTAAGCCGTCAGGCCAAACTGTCAAAATATTTTGCACCGCAACACAATCAGCACATTCCCATACCACAGGGATTATTGAGAAAATGCGCCTCAAATCAAATGCTTGCAGATTTGGAAATACGGTGTGGATAAAGCCGTGGATAAACTGTGGTTCAATTGTGCGTAAGTAAATATTCACTCAACAACTTTTTCTCGAACCGATTTACTTTTATATGGACTTAAAAATAACGAATCGTCACAGTATTAACAACGCAGTTGTTGTGATCTCTGTTACGTACTTTGGTCAAGAAAGAATATCCTTCGGGATTTCCAGACTGGCTTTTGGACTGACGGGATGCCGAAGCAGAATCCGGATGGGTTCTGCGGGGAATGCGGGTTCCGGTCGGACCGGGATGATATCTGTCATGGATGCCATTCCCATACGGGCCGTTCAGAACCGGCATCCACTGGACGGGCTTGTGGCGCGCCGGGAAACCGGCCTCGCCCTTGCATCCGGAAGGCGGGTGGCGCAGGGATGACAGGTCCCGTGCGGTGACCCGGCAGCTTTGTGACAAGGGCAACCTTGTGATGAGGATGCGGGCGGGTCCGCGCGGCGGGGACAGATGCGAACCGGAGACCAGGTGCTTTGCCAGGGTGACCGGGACAATGGATCGCAGAGTTCCCGCAACGGGTCTTCACTGATGCATATGACACTGCGCCGACGCGCGGGGGGTGCAAGCCCCTGTGAGGTGCCAGCGCCGCAACGGGTAAAACCGGCAGCGGCACCGGCGGATGGTACGACGCCAGACGTTCCTTTCGTCCGGTCGGTTGCCTCGCGCGCGTCTCGGGGCCCATCGATCCGGGATACCGGATCGACTTTATCGAAGGCGGGATACGCCGTCCGGCGTACCCCTTTCGACGACAGGGTTCCGCAAAATCGGGCGCTCGGTTCTTCAGGAATCGAGCGCCCGTTTACTTTTGCGACATGTGTCAGTGTGATCGATGAAGACACAAAAAGGCAGATGTGCGTGAAGTTAATATGACGATTCAGGGTGTTAACGAAAAATTAAGCAATCAGCGGCCATCGTTCGAAACAGGGGGAGTAAGAGTGTCGGCATGTCGTGGACATGCCGGTCGAAAGGGGTATGAAATGTTGAAAATGCGTCAGTGTATGCAATACAGCGCCATTGCCGCTGTTCTGGTGTTTTCCTGGCTTGGCGATGTGCGCGCGCAATCCACGACGCTGACAGCGATCCAAGATCGGGGTCTGCTGCGATGTGGTGTCATCAACAGCGGTGTCGGGCTTTCAGAAATAGACGAAAACGGAATCTGGCAAGGCTTCTTCCCGGATTATTGCCGCTTCGTTGCCGCAGCCGTTCTGGGCGATGTCAATGCGGTCGATTATGTCGAGGTGAACTACGTCACCCGGTTCGATGCCCTCAACTCCGATGCCTTCGATGTCCTGATGGCGACATCCACCTGGACCGCCGGTCGCGACGTCGAACAGAAACTCGCCTTCACGCATCCGCTATTCTATGATGGCCAGGGATTCATGGCCCATCGCACGGTCAATGTCGGCAATCTGGATGACCTTGTCGGCAGGGATGGCCTGACGATCTGTGTCAACGAAGGCACCACGACCATCGGCAATCTGCGGGACATGATCCAGCTTCGCGGGCTGCAACTGGAACTGGTCCCCTTCCAATCAGTTGAAGGGGTCTATGACGCCTTCTTCACACGGGTCTGCGATCTGATGACCCAGGACAGGGTCGCGCTGGTCTCTCAACGGCTGAATCGTGCCGCCGATGCGGAAAGCTTTATCCTACTGCCCGAAACGATTTCCAAGGAACCGCTGGGACCGGTCGTCCGCCAGGATGACCCGATCTGGTTCGACATCGTTCAATGGGTTGTTTTCGCCTCCCTGATCGCGGAGGAAAAGGGCATCAGTCGCGACAATATTGAAAATTTCAAGGATTCGGACATACCGGAAATCCGCCGCTTGCTGGGGCTGGAACCCAATATCGGCGCTGCCCTGGGGCTTGCCGACTCCTGGGCCTATGATGGCCTGCGTCTGGTCGGATCCTACAAAGATATTTTTGATCGGACGCTCGGGGTCGACTCCGCTATGTTGCTCGAACGAGGATTGAATGCCTCCTGGACTGACGGCGGGTTGATGTACGCACCGCCATTGCGTTGACAGAATCCGAATTCGGGTTCAGGGCTTTGTATCAAAGACTGCGGGCGGTAATTGGAAGTAAAGGCAGTTCATGCGTTGGTCCCTAATTTCCGTGCGCCTTATCGCGGCGATCACACTGCTGGGTCTCGTGACATGCGGTGCCCTGCTCACCGCCCTTCTCAGCTTCGACGACATGCGCAGTGGCTATGACAGGATCGCGACCTCCACCGTCCCGGAACTCATAGCCGCCTCCCGGATCAGCCAGACCGCTCAGGCGATTGCCTCGACCGCACCGACATTGGCTGCGGTCGAAACATCGTTTCGTCGGGTGGCGGTCAATCATAGCATCAACGATCAGATCCGGCTGCTCGATACTTACCTTGACGACCTTCAACAACTTGTCGGCACATCTGAAACGGCAACGGAGCGGATCGACCGGATACGGGACAGCCGGGATGCCCTGGTACTCAATCTGCGGGAACTGGATACGACCGTAGCCCGAAGAATCACCGTTGATGCCAATCTGGCGGAAACCTATGCCACCGCTCGGATGGTTTCCGACCGCCTGCGGGAAACCCAGGACATGCATACCAAAGCGCCGGACGGATATGGTCCTTTCGCCATCCTGCCGGGGACCGGAACGTTGAACCAGAGCTGGTACCGCCCAATGGAAGCAGTCCTGCTGGAGGTGCTGACTGTACGGACGGTCGATGCCGCTGTGCTAGTGGAACGCTCCTATGCGCGGGCTACCGAGATGCTGGAGAGGGCCCGGCAGGCCTCCCTGGCCTTTGAAGCTGTGCTGCCCGAAGGATTTTCCTATGAACTGGCAGGTCTCCAGGGGGAGGCCCTGTGGCTGATCGAGGGCGAAAGCGGTATTTTTGGCCATGTCAAGAACCGACTGAGCCTGTTGTCAAAGCTGGACGGACTGCTGAATTCCAACAAGTTCCTGGCCAGCCGTTTTGTCGGTTCGGTGGCTGACCTGACCCTTGCGCTCAGGGAACAGACGCTTGGCCGGTCAGAGCAATTCAAGGATGATGCCTATAGAAAATGGCTGATGCTGATTACCGTGATGGGGGTTACGGTCGTATCGGTCATCGGACTGTCATTTTATGCCAGACGCCGTATCGTGCGACGTCTGAACGCTCTGCGTGATGCCCTGAGGGCGCGGGTTGGCGGCAATCGAGTTCAGATCCCGATAGACGGCCAGGACGAAATCACTGATATCGGCCATGCGGCGGCCTATTTCGCGGAGGCCGTGGCGGAGCGTGAACAGAGCCTCTATCGCGCGAAGGAAAAGGCCGAATCCCTTGCCCGCGAGGCCGAGGCTGCAAACCGCGCCAAATCCATCTTTCTGGCCAATATGAGCCATGAACTGCGCACGCCATTGAATGCCATCATCGGATTTTCAGAGCTGATCGGCAGCGGCCGAATGGATCTGAACCGAAATCAGGAATATGCAGGCGATATCAATGACAGCGGTCGCCATCTGCTGGAACTGATCAATCAGTTGCTGGATTATTCCAAGATCGAGGCGGGCGAGCGAGATCTGGCGATACGCCCGGTCAACGTCGCTGATGAATGCGCCGCACTGTCGAAATTGATCCACCTGCAGTTGGAACGTCGACACCTGATCCTCAACATGGAAGTCGATCCATCCATTGAGATCATGGCCGACCGTATCGCCTTCCGTCAGGTGGTCCTCAACCTGCTGACCAATTCATGCAAATTCGCTTATGATCACACGACCGTCCATATCCAGGCCTCACGCCGGGACAGCCTGATCGAGATCGAGATCAGGGACAGCGGCATCGGTATCGGGGCGGCTCATATCAAGCGGGTGATGCAGCCTTTCCATCAGGAAACGGAAACCTATGTCCGCCCCTCTGGCGGAACCGGTCTTGGTCTGGCCATCGTCGATTCCCTGGTCCGCATGCATGGCGGCACGGTGACCCTGTCCAGCGAGAAGAATGTCGGAACCTCCGTCATCGTGCGCTTCCCGGAGGTGGAAAGCGATTACGGAAAGGTAGCTTCAGGCGGCTGACATCTCCGCCCGGATCGCCAACCACAACCCGGTCAGAATCGGGATGGCACCCATCAGGGTCGCGGGCGGGATCGCCTCACCCAGATAGAGCAGCCCCAGCAGACTGCCGAAAATCGGCTCTCCCAACAAGCAGATCGCGACCAAGATCGGCGACAGCCGTCCCAATGCGGCATTATAGGCCGAATGACCAATGACCTGGCTGACCAGTCCCAATTCCAGGATCGCCATCCAGACCGACAGGCCGAACCCGGTGACCTGGATTTCCATCAGCACACCCGCAAGGACAAGAAACGCCGACGCCCCGCCATAGCACAGAACGACATAGAGACTGGTCGGCAGTTCCGCGCGCACCCGCTTTCCGATCACCAGATATCCCGCCATGACGACACCGCCCAGCCCGGCAAGGCCAAGCCCGATCAGGTCACCGTCCGGATTGACCAACCCGTCTCCTCCGATCACCGCAAGACCGATTAGACAGAGGCCAATGCCGATCAGAACACCCCGCGCCGGCCATCGTCGCTTCCCGTTTGCACGCGCCAGAACAGCCTCCAGCAGGGCGATCCAGATCGGGGAGAGGCTGACCAGCAACACGCTTTCCGCAATTGTCAGCCGTTGCAGCGATGCGATCCAGGAGGCGAAATGGATGGCGAGAAAGAAACCCGACAACAGCGACAGCCCCACCAGCATCAGGTCCGGCCTACCGATCCGTCGCACCGCATGCCAGGCGAAGGGCGCGAAGACGACTGTCGCCAGAAGCACCCGTGCCGCCGCCAACAACAATGCCGGAGCATCCTCCGCAAGCCGGATGAAAATTACCGAATGACTGACCCCGACCAGCCCGACCAGGGTCAGGATCAATGCCATTCGCGGGGGAACCGGCGTTTCCCGATGAACCGGGGGGACGATGTCAGTCACGGTCCCGACCGCCAGTCAGCGCGTTGGGCGCGGGATATCCTCGGCATAGTCATAGAAGCCGCGCCCGGTCTTCACCCCCAGCCAGCCCGCTTCGACATATTTCACCAGCAGCGGACAGGGGCGGTATTTCGCATCCGCCAGATCACCATGCAGGACGGAAAGGATTGCGAGACAGGTATCCAGCCCGATGAAATCCGCCAGTTCCAGCGGACCCAGAGGGTGCCGGGTACCCAGCTTCATCGCCGTGTCGATGGCCGTCACGCTGCCCACCCCCTCATAGAGGGTATAAATCGCCTCGTTGATCATCGGCAGCAGGATGCGGTTGACGATGAAGCCTGGAAAATCCTCGGATACCGCAACCGTCTTGCCCAGCCCTTCCGCAAAGGCCGTGAACGCCTTGAAGGTCTCTTCGGTCGTCGCCAGTCCCCGGATCAATTCGACCAGCGGCACCGATGGGACCGGGTTCATGAAATGACAGCCGCAGAAACGCGCCGGGCGGTCAGTGATCGCCGCCAACCGGGTGATCGAGATGGAGGAGGTGTTGGTCGACAGATAGGCATCCGGCTTCATCTGCGCCGTCGCCGCCTTCAGGACCTCGCGCTTGATTTCCTCATTTTCGGTGGCGCATTCGATCACCATATCGCAATCGCCCAGCAATGCGAAATCCTGACCGGTTCGGATGCGCGCCAAGGCTGGCTCAATCTCTGATGCCTGGATCAGCCCGCGACCGGCCTGCTTTTCCATCGAGGCGCGGATTTTCGCCAGCGCCTCGACCAGCGCCTCCTCGGATTTGTCCAACAACCGCACATCCGCACCGGACAGCGCCGTGACCTGGGCAATCCCATGCCCCATCTGGCCTGCACCGATGACGCCGATGGTTTCGAACATCGCCGTCTCCTTTCCCGCATCGCTGGCCGGAACCTCGTTCGGGCACCGGTCCGTTATATTGCGGTGCAACTTTGATCCGGTCTGCGGCGGAATGCAAGCGGGGAAGCCGAATTCACCCCAACCTAAAGGACGGAGAGATTCTCCCCTGCCCCGTCAATGAAAAACCCGCCGCGACGGATCGCGGCGGGTTTTCATGAAGGCGGAATGCGGCGGCTGGATCAGCCGCGGTCGTTCAGGTTCTTCACCCAGGTCGATTTCTCGCCGCTCTTGCGGGGCGCACCATTGCCCGGCTTGGCCCGGAAAGGCTTGCCGGAGCGTTTCGGGCCATTGTTCGAGGTCGGGCCGGAAGTATAGGGTTTCGGACCGGCACCGCGACCACGGGACGGCTTGCCACGGCCCTGCGGAACGGCATTGCTGCGCACCAGGGCGGCAGCGGCGGCTTCCGGTGCGTGGTAGGGGTGGGTATCGTCAACCGGAATGGTCGTGCGGGTCAGCTTCTGGATCGCCTGCAAGGCATCGGCCTCATCCGGCGCGCAGAAGGACAGCGCAATTCCGCTGGCCCCGGCGCGGGCGGTGCGCCCGATACGGTGAACATAGCTTTCCGCATCGACCGGCAGGTCGAAGTTGATCACATGGGTAATCCCCTCGACATCGATCCCGCGGGCGGCGAGATCGGTCGCAACCATAACCGCAACGCGGCCCCGGGTGAAATCGGCCAGCGCCTGCTTGCGTGCACCCTGGGTCTTGTCACCATGGATCACGGCGGCGGAGATACCGTCGGCCTTCAGGCCCTGGCTCACCTTGTCCGCACCGCGCTTGGTGCGGGTGAAGACGATCACACGACCGACATCCTCGCCCGACAGAATCTGGCGCAGTAGCGGGGCCTTGCGGGACCGCTCCACGAACATGACTTTCTGGGCGATACGCTCGACCGTGGTCGATTGCGGGGTTACTTCGACACGAACCGGATCGCGCATCAGCTCATTGGCGAGCACGCGGATATCCGTCGGCATAGTGGCCGAGAACAGCACGGTCTGGCGGTCAGCCGGCATCGTCTTGGCAAAGCGACGCACTTCCGGCGCAAAGCCCATATCAAGCATACGGTCGGCCTCGTCGAGGACCAGGATCTGCACGGCCTGCAGGCTGATCGCGCCGTCTTCCATCAGGTCGCGCAAACGGCCCGGCGTGGCAACGAGGATATCGACCCCACGGGAGCAGATGCGGGCCTGCGGGCCCTTGCCGACGCCACCGAAGACGCAGGCCTGCGACAGGCGCAGACGGCTGGCGAAACCAGCGATGCTGTCGTTGATCTGACCGGCCAGTTCACGGGTCGGGGAGAGGATCAGCACGCGCGCGGTGCGAGGGGCGGGCTTGCCCTTCTGATCGGCAAGAAACTGGAGGATCGGCAGCGCGAAAGCCGCCGTCTTGCCGGTACCGGTCTGGGCGATACCCAGTACGTCACGGCCTTCCAGCATCGGCGGAATTGCCTGTGCCTGGATCGGGGTCGGGGTGTTGAAACCCTGGCTGCGCAGCGCGCCGAGCAGCGGGCCGATCAGGTTCAGGCTTTCAAATGTCAGGGTGTCATTCGCGGCAACCGGGGCGGTAACCGGGGCGGCAACCGGTGTATCGATTGCACGGCTGTTCGAAACTGTCGTGTCCGTCTGGGCCAGGATATCGGCGGAAACGGTATTGGTGTGCGTATTGGTCATGTATAAAACGATCCTATCGTCCGCCTTCGCATCCGCAACTCACAGCCCGACGGGCCGGTCACGTGCTAAGACGGGACGTCTTTCTTTTTGCGCCCTAGGTGCGCGCAACGCCTATGGGAGGAGGTTGAGACCCACTCTCGTTTCCGGGTGTCGCAAGACGGCACCGCTGCGCGATCGATGAGAGGTCAGTGGCGATGGAGCAAACATTTGCCACGCCATTTGTGCACTGCACATAAGACGTCTTCGCATCGAAGTCAATTAAAACCCGTTCCAACCGAAAATAAGTTCCCCACAGGCCGAAAAGCGGCGGATTCATATCACGATTGCGGCGCAATACGGTTGAACGGACACGATTGCCTGATATTGTACGGCCATCCAAATGCCGCGCGGACTGCTGTGATCGACACGCGCGGCGCTTTGGGGGGACCTGTATGACCGGCGCGTGCGATGGAATCGCGGCACAGAGAACAGAACCAGCCGGAGGCACGAAGGATTGCCTGACGGGCATTCTGTGTTGTATGTCGCGCCGCCTGCCATTTTCATCCAACCCGTTTTCAAGGGAACTCTCTCAACGATGAATATCCATGAATATCAGGCCAAGGAACTGCTGCGTCGCTTCGGCGTTGCCGTGCCGGATGGCAAGGTCGCCTACACGGTCGACGAAGCCGTTCAGGCGGCAAACGACATGGGCGGCCCGATCTGGGTCGTGAAGTCACAGATCCATGCCGGGGGCCGCGGTGCCGGTCGCTTCTCCGATGACCCGAATGGCAAGGGTGGCGTGCGCGTCTCCAAGTCGATTGACGAGGTCCGGGAAAACGCCAAGGCGATGCTGGGCCATACGCTGATCACCAAGCAAACCGGCCCGTCCGGCAAGCAGGTCAAACGCCTCTATATCGAGGATGGCTGCGACATCGCGCGGGAACTCTATTTGTCGCTGCTGATCGACCGGGCCACCAGCCGGGTCACGATCATGGCATCCGCCGAGGGCGGGATGGAGATCGAGGAAGTCGTGGAACACAATCCCGACGCCCTGCTGAAGGTCTCTATCGATCCGGTGACCGGCATTTCCGGCTTCCATTGCCGCAAGATCGCCTTCTTCCTGGGACTCGAAGGCAAGCAGATCAAGAGCGCGACCAAATTCCTGACTGCCATGTACAAGGCCTTCCTGGACCTGGATGCCAGCATCGTGGAGATCAATCCGCTGGTCGTCACCGGATCGGGCGACGTCATGGCGCTGGATGCGAAGATGAACTTCGACGACAACGCGCTGTTCCGTCATTCCGATGTCGCCGACATGCGCGACGAGGACGAGGAAGACCCTTCGGAACTGGAAGCCGCCAAGCATGAATTGAACTATATCAAGCTTGACGGAACCATCGGCTGCATGGTCAACGGTGCCGGGCTCGCCATGGCGACGATGGACATCATCAAGATCAAGGGCGGTGACCCGGCGAACTTCCTGGATGTCGGCGGCGGGGCAACCCGCGAGCGCGTCACAAAGGCGTTCAAGATCATCCTGAGCGACCCGAGTGTCGAAGGCATTCTGGTCAATATTTTCGGTGGGATCATGCGCTGCGACGTCATCGCAGAGGGCGTGATCGCGGCCAGTCGTGAAGTGAACCTGCACGTGCCCCTGGTGGTGCGGCTGGAAGGGACGAACGTGGAGCAAGGCAAGAAACTAATGGCAGAATCCGGCCTGCCGATCATTTCCGCCGATAATCTGGAACAGGCCGCGATCAAGATCGTTGCCGCCGTGAAGGAGGCGAACTGATGGCCGTTCTCATCGACAGGAATACCAAGGTCATATGCCAGGGCTTCACCGGCGCGCAGGGAACCTTCCACTCGGAACAGGCCATCGCCTATGGCACCAAGATGGTCGGCGGGGTAACGCCGGGCAAGGGTGGCACGACGCATCTCGATCTGCCGGTTTTCGACACGGTGGAGGAAGCGGCACAGAAGACCGGCGCGAATGCGACCGTGATCTATGTCCCGCCCCCCTTCGCGGCGGATGCGATCCTGGAAGCCATCGATGCCGGGCTGCCGCTGGCGGTCTGCATCACGGAAGGCATTCCGGTTCTGGACATGGTCCGGGTCAAGCGCGCGCTGGTCAATTCTAGGACCCGCCTGATCGGGCCGAACTGCCCCGGCGTCATCACCCCGGACGAATGCAAAATCGGCATCATGCCCGGCCATATCCACAAGCGCGGAAAGATCGGGGTGGTTTCCCGCTCCGGCACGCTGACCTATGAGGCGGTGGCCCAGACAACGGCGACCGGCCTTGGCCAGACGACCTGCATCGGCATCGGCGGCGATCCCGTGAACGGCACCAATTTCATCGACTGCCTGGAAATGTTCCTGGCCGATGATGAAACCCAGGGCATCATCATGATCGGCGAAATCGGCGGCACGGCGGAAGAAGAGGCCGCAGAATTCGTCAAGCGGTCGAAGATCAAGAAGCCGATGGTCGGTTTCATCGCCGGCGTGACCGCCCCTCCGGGCAAACGCATGGGCCATGCCGGTGCCATCATCTCCGGTGGCCAGGGCACGGCGGAATCGAAGCAGGAAGCGATGCGCAGCGCCGGGATCCGGGTGGCGGAAAGCCCCTCGGCACTGGGCTCGACCATGCTGGACGTGATCGGCGGCTGAACCGCGACAGAGAAGGGGTCGATCCCGGTGATCGGCCCCTCTTCGCGGATGACTATTTTATCTTTTGGGAGCAGTCAGGGCATGACGTATATCGGCGAATCTTCCCAGCTTTTCGGCGCGAACGAAACCTATATCGCCGAACTTTATACGAAATGGGCCAGAGATCCCAACTCGGTCGACCCAGGTTGGGCAGATTTCTTCGAGACACTGGAACCGGGTGATTTCGACCTGGAAGACGACCACAAGGGTCCGTCCTGGACGAAGCGCAAGACCGCCGTCGTCGGCCTCGGTACCAGTGGCAAGGGTCCGAGCCTTTCCGACTTCCTGAGCGACCATGACGGCAAACAGGACGTCCTGCAGCAGTTGCTCGCCGCCGTTCAGGGCGGTGGAGTTGCGACCGACACCGACCGCATCCGGCAGGCAACACTAGACTCGATCCGGGCGCTGATGCTGATCCGCGCCTATCGGATGCGTGGCCATGTGGCTGCGACCCTGGACCCTCTGGGTCTGGAGAAACGCGAGGATCACCCGGAACTCGATCCCGCGACCTACGGCTTCGAAGACAGCGACTATGACCGCCCGATCTTCATCAACTATTATCTGGGCCTGGAATCCGCGACATTGCGGGAAATCATCAAGATCTGCCGCCAGACCTATTGCGGCAATATCGGGGTGGAGTTTCTGCATATTCAGGATGCCGAGGAAAAATCCTGGATTCAGGAAAAGATCGAAAGCAGCCGCAACCGCAAGGACTTCACCGACCGGGGCCGGATCACGATCCTGGAACGGCTGACACATGCCGACATGTTCGAGACCTATCTCGACACCAAATATCGCGGCACCAAGCGTTTCGGGCTGGATGGCGGTGAAAGCCTGGTCCCGATGATGGAGCAGATCTTCAAGCGCGGCGTACAGCTTGGCCTCGAAGAGGTCGTGCTCGGCATGGCGCATCGCGGACGGCTCAATGTCCTCGCCAACATCATGAAGAAGCCCTACACCCAGATATTCGCGGAATTCGAGGGGCTGGCCTCCAACCCTTCTTCCGTGCAGGGGTCGGGCGATGTGAAATACCATCTCGGCACCTCAGCGGACCGGGAATTCGAAGGCAAGACCGTTCATCTTTCGCTGACCGCAAATCCGAGCCACCTCGAATGCGTCAACACCGTCGTCCTGGGCAAGGTCCGCGCCAAACAGCACCAGCGCGCCGACACCCAGCGTGAAAAGGTCATGGGCTTGCTGCTGCACGGGGACGCTGCCTTCATCGGCCAGGGCGTCGTGGCGGAAACCCTGCTGCTGAGCCAGTTGGACGGCTATGAGACCGGCGGCACGATCCATATCATCATCAACAACCAGATCGGTTTCACCACCGCGCCGTCGAAATCCCGCTCCTCGCCCTATTGCAGCGATATGGCGAAGATGATCGACGCCCCCGTTTTCCATGTGAATGGCGACGACCCCGAAGCCTGCGTCCATATCGCCCGGCTGGCGATGGAGTATCGGCAGAAATTCAAGAAGGACATCGTCATCGACCTGTGGTGCTACCGTCGCCATGGCCATAACGAAGGCGACGAGCCGATGTTCACCCAGCCGCTGATGTACAAGAAGATAAAGAACCATCCGCGCACCCGGGAAATCTATGCCAACCGACTACAGGAACTGGGCGTGATCGACCGGGAGCAGTCGGAAGCGGTTCGCGAGGATATCAAGCGCATCCTGGATGAGAGCTTCGAGGCCGCCAAGTCCTTCAAGCCAAACAAGGCGGACTGGCTGGAAGGCAAATGGTCCGGCCTTGCCATGGCCGAGGAGGGTGCCCGTCGTGGCCATACCTCCGTCGACATGGACCTTCTGCGAGAAGTCGGCTATGCGATTTCTGCCCAGCCACAGAACTTCACCCTGAACCCGAAAATCGAGCGGCAATTGGAAGCCAAGCGCGCGATGATCGAGACCGGCGAAGGTATCGACTGGGGCACGGCGGAGGCACTCGCCTTCGGGACGCTGCTGTGCGAATCGACAACGATCCGACTCAGCGGCGAGGATTGCGAGCGAGGCACCTTCTCGCAGCGCCATGCGGTTCTGATCGACCAGAATACCGAGAACCGGCATATCCCGCTGAACAATATCCGCATGGGACAGGCCCCGTTTGAAGTGATCGACAGCCCGCTCAGCGAATTCGGGCTGCTGGGCTTCGAATATGGCTATGCCTCGGCAGAACCGCACTCGCTTGTGCTCTGGGAGGCGCAGTTCGGCGATTTCGCCAACGGGGCGCAGGTCATCATCGACCAGTTCATTGCATCGGGCGAATCCAAATGGCTGCGCATGTGCGGACTCGTCATGCTGCTGCCGCACGGCTACGAAGGTCAGGGGCCGGAACATTCTTCGGCCCGGCTGGAGCGCTATCTGCAATCCTCTGCCGAGGATAACTGGCAGGTCTGCAACATCACCCAGCCAGCGAACTATTTCCATGCGCTGCGGCGTCAGGTGCGCCGCAATTTCCGCAAACCGCTGATACAGATGACGCCGAAATCACTGCTGCGCCACAAGGCCTGCGTCTCCCGGCTGGAGGAATTCGGACCGGGCACCAGCTTCCATCGCGTCCTGTGGGACAATGCGCAGATCACCGGATCGCTGGCAGCCGACGAGGATATCCGGCGCGTCGTACTCTGTTCCGGGAAGGTCTATTTCGATCTGGAGGCAGAGCGCGATGCGCGGGGGCTGAAAGACGTCTACATCATGCGGGTCGAACAGCTCTATCCCTTCCCCTTCCATGCGGTGACGGTAGAACTGGCGCGATTCCCAAATGCCGAAGTGGTCTGGTGCCAGGAAGAGCCGGAGAATAACGGAGCCTGGTTCTTCCTTGACCGCCGGATCGAGAAGGTTCTGGAAGAGATCAATCACAAGCCGAATATCCGCCCGCGCTATATCGGACGGGAGGCGGCGGCTTCCCCGGCGACCGGCAGCGCCAAACGGCATGCGGTGGAGCAGAAAGCCCTAGTTGACGAAGCCCTGGACCTGCCGGAGCGGAGCCGCAAGGTGACAGTGAGCACCCCGGCAAAGAAAACCAATGCCAAGAAGACTGCGAAAAAAGCATCAGCGAAGAAAGCAGCGCCCAAGATGGGCTGATGAACTGGCGTTTTAACGGAAGAGGCGTCCGTCGGGCGCTCAACCATGGCGAAAGCCTGAAAGGCGAGAGGGAACAATGGCGACGGATGTAACGGTGCCCACGCTCGGAGAATCGGTCAGCGAAGCGAGCGTGATCCAGTGGTTCAAGAAAGTCGGCGATGCGATTGCCAAGGATGAACCGCTGGTCGAGTTGGAAACCGACAAGGTGACGATCGAGGTCCCCTCCCCGGTCGCGGGCGCAATGGCGGAAATCATCGCCGATGCGGGCGCGGATGTGGAGGTAGGCGCACTGCTCTGCCGGATCGACGAGGGTGCGTCGGGGGCGAAATCCGCACCGAAAGAGGATGCCAAACCCGCCGAGAAGCCTGCTGCAGCGCCAGCCGCCGCCGCTGCCCCGGCTGCCGCTGCGGGCAATGACGCCCTGTCCCCCGCCGTCGCCAAGATGATCGCGGAAAACAATCTCGATGCCTCGAAGATCAAGGCGACCGGGCCGAAGGGCAACATCACCAAGGAAGACGTGCAGAACGCCCTGAAAGCGCCTGCCCCATCCGCCGCCCCTGCCCCTGCTTCCGGCGGCAGTCAGGCGAAGCCCGTAACGCCGACCTATGAATCGCTTCCCGCCCGCACGCCCGATCCGCGCGGCGAAGAACATGTGAAGATGTCGAAGCTGCGCAAGGTCATCGCGACGCGCCTGAAGGAAGCGCAGAACTCGGCGGCAATGCTGACCACCTTCAACGAGATCGACATGGGTCCGATGATGGAGGTCCGCAACGAATACAAAGACAAGTTCGAGAAGAAGCATTCGGTGAAGCTGGGCTTCATGTCCTTCTTCGTGAAGGCGGCGGTGACCGCGCTAAAGGAACTCCCCGCCGTCAACGGGGAGATCTATGGCGACCAGATCATTTACAAGAACTACTACGATATCGGGATCGCCGTCGGCACACCGCAGGGCCTTGTCGTTCCGGTCCTGCGCGATGCGGACAAGAAGAGCTTTGCGGAGATCGAGGCCGGTATCGCCGATTTCGGTCGCCGCGCCCGCGAAGGCAAGCTCGGCATGGCGGAAATGCAGGGTGGCAGTTTCACCATCACCAATGGCGGAATCTTCGGCTCGCTGCTCTCCACCCCGATCATCAACCCGCCGCAATCGGGCATCCTGGGCATGCACAAGATCCAGAAACGCCCCGTCGTCGATGACAGCGGCAATATCGTCGTCGGCAACATGATGTATGTCGCCCATTCCTACGACCACCGCATCATCGACGGGCGCGAAGCCGTCACCTTCCTGGTCCGCATCAAGGAACTGCTGGAAGACCCGGCCCGCCTGCTGATCGACGTGTAACGCTGACTGCTGCGGAACTATAGAAAGATTTACCGCAGAGGGCGCAGAGAAGACGCAAAGGACGCGGAGGCAGAGAACCTGTCTCGGCGTCCTTTCACTATTACAACGAAGTGATCACACTGGACCGTCCGCCTGGAAGGCGTGCAATCGACTGTCCGGAATTCTCCGGAATATCGGTCTTGGACTCCGGCTCATGGCTGATGTTCCATATCAGCGGGTCGGGATAGATTGAATGCCGCCACTGGCTGAGTCATGCTGCATTGCGAAACAAATCTGGAAAACCATCCGTGTCCCAAACCCCGCCTCCCTTGCCGAAACCGGTCCTGCGCGGCATTCGTGATTGCCTGAATGTCCCGGCCATGGGGATCAGCCTGACCATGATCGGGTTCGGGGCGATGGCGCAGGATGCGGGGCTGGAGATCCTGCCCACATTGGGCGTCACGGCGCTGGTCTGGGGGATCGCGGGGCAGGTGGCGTTGGTTGATATCCACGCGGGCGGGGGCGGGCTGGTGGCGCTGTTCGTTGCCGTCGCCCTGGCCAACCTGCGTATGCTGCCGATGGTCGTGACCGGCCTGTCAGCCGCCACAGGTGGGCGGAAAACCTCAATCCCCACCCGTCTGGCGCTGATGCACACATTGTCCATATCCTGCTGGACGCAGATGATGACGCGGGTGGACCATGTGCCGAAGCACCAGCGGCTGCCCTATTATATCGGCTTTGCCGTAACCTTGATACTGTCCGGCCTGATCGGAACCGCCATCGGCCATCAGGCGGGGCGGATCGTGCCACCGGAAGTGCTGGCCATAGCGGTCTTCATGACGCCGCTCTATCTGCTGCTGCTGATTTCCGGCGCGCGGCAATGGGTCAACCGGCTGTCGGTAATCTTCGGCATCGCGGTCGGGCTGGGCTTCTATCCCCTGATCGGCGACTGGGCGGTGGTCGCAGCGGGATTGCTGGGCGGTACGCTGGCCTTCCTGGCCGGTCCCCGACTGTTCCCCTCCCTGTCTCTACCGGGGGAAGAGCCATAGCCATGGGCGATACGGCAATCTGGATCGTGGTCCTTTTCGGCGCGCTGGGCACCTTCATCTGGCGTGCGCTGGGCGTCGCCATCGAGCACCGGGTGCGCGAGGACAGTCCGCTGTTCATCTGGATCGGCTGCGTCGCCTATGCCATGGTCGCGGGGCTGATGGCGCGGGTGCTGCTGATGCCCGGCGGCGCGATGGAGGTCGAGGCAATCGGCTGGCGGTCGCTCGCCTTCCTGATCGCACTCACGGTCTGGTATCTCAGCCGGAAATCCGTGCCCGCCGGGCTGCTGGCGGGCGTCACAGCCTATGCCGCGATCACCCTCCTGCTGCGATAGACAATTGGAGCCGTCTGCGGTCAGCGCATGCCCAGCGCGGAGAGATAGGTTTCCAGAAGAGCCTCTTCCTCCGCGCGGTCATCCGGGTCCTTCTTGCGCAGGCTGACGATCTTGCGGATGATCTTCACATCGAAACCCTGGCCCTTGGATTCGGCATAGACTTCCTTGATATCCTCGGCCAATGCCTTCTTCTCCTCCTCCAGGCGCTCGATACGCTCAATGAAGGAGCGCAGGCGGGCACCGGTCGCGGTTTCGCTGGCGCTTTCAGGGCTGCTGTCATTGTCGGCTTTCGCGGCGATATCGGCCATGGCGGGGGATGCTCCGTGATGCGGGTTTCGGCTGTATTGGATCGGCGGGGACTTTAGCCGCCAGCCCGCCGCGCTTCAAGGTCGAAGGCGGGCAACGAGCGCGATGACTTGATACGGATCAATGTCTATCCAATCCGCCCCCGTTATCCTGACACCATGTCGAATGAATTGCTGAAACGCTATGGCGGTGCCGTGCCGCGCTACACGAGCTATCCGACTGCGCCGCATTTCTCCGATGCCGTGGGGGAGGATTCCTATCGCGTGCGGCTGGCCGCCCAGCCCGCGACGGAGCCGGTATCACTGTATCTGCACATCCCCTATTGCGATACGCTGTGCTGGTTCTGCGGTTGTCATACCAAGATCACGCGGCAATACGAACCGGTCCGTGCCTATGTCGACACGCTGATCCGGGAACTGGAACTGCTGGCGACGGCAACGGTCGGCAGACCACATATGAGCCATATGCATTGGGGCGGCGGATCCCCGACATTGCTTGTCCCGACGGACATCCAGCGGCTCGCGAAGGCCGCGTCCGATTTCTTTCCGAAAAGCAGCATTCATGAATTTGCGGTTGAGATCGACCCGCGCGAAACCGGGCGGGATCGGATCGAGGCATTGGCCCAGAGCGGGCTTACCCGTGCCAGCATCGGGATACAGGATTTCGACCCGGTGGTGCAGAAGGCGATCAACCGGATACAGGGCTTTCAAGAAACCGAAGCCGTTGTCGAAGCGCTGCGGGACTGCGGGGTGCGGAACCTCAATCTCGATCTGATCTACGGGCTGCCCTACCAGACTCTGGAGCGGATGCTGCGCACCATATCACAGGCGCTGCTTCTCCGCCCGGATCGCATTGCGCTGTTCGGCTATGCTCATGTACCCTGGATGAAGGCCCATCAGCGGCTGATCCCCGATGACGCCTTGCCCGGCCCGCAGGAACGTCTGGAAAATGCCAAAGCCGCTGCGGAAATGCTGGTCAGCGCAGGCTATCGCCAGATCGGAATAGACCATTTCGCATTGCCGGAAGATTCAATGTCCCAGGCGCAGGATGACGGAATCCTGCGACGGAACTTCCAGGGCTACACAACGGATCGGGCGGCATCGCTCCTCGGCGTAGGGGCCAGTTCCATCGGGCGGCTGCCGACGCTCTTCGTCCAGAATGAGGCTTCCCTGAAGAGCCATGCGCGTCTGGTCGCCGAAGGGCACCTGCCCATCGCCAGAGGTGCCATCCTGAGTCAACAGGATCAGGTGCGCGCCGCAATCATCGAACGCCTGATGTGTGATGGCACTGTCGATGTCGCCACCTGCTGCACACTGTTCGGTGTCGATCCGGACAGTCTGCGGGATGCGGAAGACCGGCTGAACTGGATGGAAGAAGACGGCGTGCTGACACGCAATGGCGGGTGCATCACCATGACCGATGCGGGCAGGCCCTTCCTGCGGCAGGTCGCGGCCAGTTTCGATCAGTATTTCAAACCGGAATCCGGTCGCCATTCCACTGCGATCTAAATTCTACCACCATCTGGAAAGTGCCGATCCCCGATCAACCGGTCATGATGTAGTCGCGCATCGCCCCGGCCTCGTGTTCCAGCACATTGATCCGGTTCTGTACCACATCACCGATGGAGATCACGCCGACCAGCCTGTTGCCCTCCACCACCGGCATGTGGCGAAAGCGCCCGGCGCTCATCCGGCGCATGATGTCATCGGCACTTTCGGATCGGGTGCAGGTCTTGACCGGGGCGGTCATCAGGTCGGAAACCCGCTGGGTCAGCACCGACGCCCCTTTCTGGGCCAGCCCGCGCACGATGTCGCGTTCCGATAGGATACCCTCGACCTGATCCTTGTCGCGGACGACGACCAGTGCCCCGATCTTATGCTCGACCAGCAGTTTCGCGGCCTCCGCGATGATCATATCGGCCTTGATCGTGACGGTCGGTCCCTGCTTCTTGGAAAGTAGTGCGGCGACGCTCATGGCTTCCAGTCCCTTCTCCATGGTTCATTCGGAGCGGACCAAACCGCCCGACACGCGGCGGGTTGCTCCTCAATGATGAGGGCAGACCCGCGTCGGGCTCGACAGTTCGGATGCAAAATGCACCCATCGGGCAGCGACGTGCCTGCCACCAATACCAATTCACGAAGTCCAATATTCCCCGAGTCTGGCCCCGAGTTCAATCCTGTGACTGTGCAGTGCAACATACTGAAAGGGTATTGCCGTTTCAAACTATCGGCGTCCGAACAGTTTCTCGATATCCGCCAGCTTGAGTTCGACATAGGTCGGGCGACCGTGGTTGCACTGGCCAGAATGAGGGGTTGCCTCCATCTGACGCAGGAGGGCATTCATTTCCTCGGCATTCAGGCGGCGTCCGGCGCGTACCGAGCCGTGGCAGGCCATGGTGCCGCAGACCTCCTCCAACCGTTCCTTCAGCGAAAAGGCATTGCCAAGCGATTCCAGTTCATCGGCCAGATCCCGCACCAGCCCCGCCGCATCGACCGCGCCCAGCAAAGCCGGTGTCTCCCGCACCGCCACGGCACCGGGCCCGAACCCCTCCAGCACCAGCCCCAGTTCGGCGAGATCAGCAGCGTGATCCAGAAGCCGCTCCGCCGCTCGTTCCTGAAGCTCGACAATTTCCGGGATCAGCAGACCCTGACGCGGCACGCCGCCCGCCGCCAGCGACGCCTTCATCTGCTCATAGACCAGACGTTCATGGGCGGCATGCTGATCGACGATGACGATCCCGTCCCCGGTCTGGGCAACGATATAGGTCGCGTGAAGCTGCGCCCGCGCCGCGCCCAGCGGATAGGCCATCGGGGTATCCGGGGTCACTTCCCCCGTCACCGGATCTACCTGATCCTGCCCCCCATCCCGTGCCGCAGGCGCGAAGCCAGCAGGAGCATAACCATTGGGGGCTTGGAAATCATAACTGGTGGATGCCAGCCCCGGAGCGGTCGGGGGCGGTGGACGATAGGCATAACCACCGCCGAAATGCGCCTGTCGCTGTTCCGGCAGACTGCCTGATCCACTGCCCGGCCTGAACGCACCGAGCGCCGCATCGGAAACCGAGCTAGACGCGCGATGCCCCGCACCCGCCAATGCGTGCTTGAGAGCACTGACGATCAGCCCGCGCACCAGACCCGGTTCCTGAAACCGCACTTCGGTTTTTGCCGGATGCACATTCACATCGACAGAACGCGGCGGGCAGTCGAGGAAAAGCGCCAGCAGCGGATGGCGATCCCGGGCCAGGAAATCCTGATAGGCCCCGCGCACCGCCCCGATCAACTGTTTGTCGCGAACCGGGCGGCCATTGACGAAGAGAAATTGCAGCGCCGCATTGCCCCGATTGAGGGTCGGCACCCCTGCAAAACCGGTCAGGCGAAACCCCTCCCGCTCTGCATCGATGGGAAGCGCGTTGTCCTGAAATTCCCGCCCCATGATTGCGCCCAGGCGTTTCAGACGCAGATCCAGCAACTCCCCCTGAGCCGCATTGAGCCGCAGTTTCTCGCGCCCGTCCTCAGTCAGCGAAAAACCGATATCGGGATGCGCCATGGCAAGGCGGTTGAGGACATCCTGCACAGCCCCGCTTTCCGCGCGGGCAGACCGCATGAACTTCAAGCGCGCGGGGGTGCTGTAAAACAGATCCCGAACCTCGACCGTCGTGCCCTTCCCGCCCGGAGCCGGTTTCGGGTCAAAAATGCGCCCACCCTCAACCTCGATCCGCCAGGCCTCATCGGCATCGGGCGGTCGGCTGGTTATCGCCATGCGGCTGACCGACCCGATGGACGGCAGGGCCTCGCCCCGAAAGCCCAGGGTGGAGATATGGAACAGATCGCCATCGGGCAGTTTGGAAGTTGCATGCCGCTCCACCGCAAGTGTCAGATCCTCCGGCGTTATACCGCGCCCGTTATCTGAAACAGAGAGCAAAGCGCTGCCGCCCTCGCGGATCACGACATCGATGCGGGTCGCCCCGGCATCCAAGGCATTCTCGACCAGTTCCTTGACCGCAGAGGCCGGACGCTCCACCACCTCGCCTGCCGCGATCTGATTGACCAGAGTATCGGGCAGCCGCCGGATGCCTGGCGATGATCGGAAGGTCGGGGCGGGTTGTGCCGTCATGCCGACCCCTGACCTCCACTCCCACTTCTCCCGCCATTACCCCCGCCCTCGATTCCGTCACCCGCATCACCGGACAGATACTTCCGGATCAGAACCTTGCCACCCTCCACAGCTGGCTGATCGAAGGGATCAACCCCCATCAGATCCGCGGCCAGAACGGTTTCGAGCATGAAATGCATCATCAGCGCGCCCATTGAGCCCTCGTCGATGCGCATCATCTCGATCCGTCGCACGGGACGACCCCTATGGGCCAGGGTTTCCGCCGTCGCCCGGCGTGATGCATCCATCAGATCACCCATCGAGCGCCCGACCATGTAGGACAGGCGCGGATCATCCGCCAGAAAGGCATCAATGCCCAATCCGTCACTATCCTTCGGCCCGCCAAGGACCGTGAACATCTTATCCGCCGGCCCATCGAGCCAAAGCTGCAACTGGCTGTGCTGGTCGACAGGGCCGGTGGCATAGACCGGCGTCGTCCCCTGCCCGTCCTTGCCCAGGCTTTCAGCCCAGAGCTGGCGATACCACCGTGCTAGCGAGCCGAGCCGGTCAGAATAGGCCAGCATCACAGTCGTGCTGATCCCATGCTGCATGCGCAGGCCGACACTGATCGCCGCTCCGACAGCGGCGGCGCAGCCCGCAGGCGTGTCAATCGACGCGAAGGCCTGATCCAGCACAGCCTGGGCGCCCTGCCGCGTCTCCACCGCATCCAACCCCGCGATCAGCGTCGGCAGCATCCCGACGACGCTCAGCACCGAATACCGACCGCCAACATTCGGATCATGGTCCAGCACCGGCAGATTGTAGCGTGCCGCCAAACGGCGCAGCGGATTGTCACCGGGTTCTGTGATCACTGTGATGTGACGCAACAACTCATCGGGGTCGAGCCGTTCAAGCATCACAGGCAGGACGGACAGGAACTGCATCATGGTTTCCGTCGTGCCGCCGGATTTGGAGATCACCACAATCCCCGTCCGACGATAATCAAGCCGTCGGATCAACCGATCCCAGACGAAGGGATCGACATTGGTGATGATATGGAGCCTTGGCGCGCTGCGCATTCGCTCCGGGTCGCCATCAGCCATTTCATACAGCGCGCGGGAACCGAGAGAACTGCCGCCGGTGCCCAGAATCAGTACATCATCGAACCGTCGCTGATAATGGGATGCGATCGGGGCAAGCGCTGCCAGATCGGCACGTGCGGCAGGGAGGCGCAGAAACGGCATGGTTTCCGAATCATGGGCGGCCCGCAGCCGTTTCAAGGCAGGAGAAAGCCGGGCGAGCAGATCCCCCAGGACCGTATCGTCCAGTCCCCGCTCCCCAATCTGAACTGCCCGGCAGTCGCTGACGACCTGCGCATAGCCGAGACGATGCGCAAGTGCCGCGTCGGTGTCCAGATCGGTAGCCATATCGTTAGTCTGTGTCCTTGTCCGCATGGTCCTGTTCTTAACGGAGCACTATGCTACAGTCCATCCCGCATCATTGCTTATGTGCAACCCTTTGAGACTGCTGATGGCTTTCAGACTGATCCCGATCCTGCTGCTGTTGCTTGCGGTCCTCGTTTCACCGCCCGAGTCGGGGCATGCCCAGTCGGATGCAATTCCCTACGACGTCCAGATCGATGAATGGAATGCTGATCTGGACGTCGCCGAACAACTGATCGAAAGCAGTGGACTTTCCAGAGAAGCGGGCGAAGCCGTTAAGCGCACGCTGGGCCGAGTGGTTTCCAATGCCATGACGGCAAAGACGATTGCCGATGCCAGAATGGCCGAACTGACGACCAGTCTGGCGACATTGGGACCGCCACCCGAAGGCCCGGAGGCGATGCCCGAGCCCGATGCTGTGAGCCGTGAACGCACACGGCTAAATTCCGCCATCGCGGAGGCGAAATCCCAAATCTCACTGGCGGATCTGACAATCGCCCGTGCCTCAGCCCTGGAATCCAGAATTGGAAGCGTACAGCGCAGCCAACTGCGCGAACTGCTTTTGGAACAGGGCCCGCTGCCCTACAATCCAGATGGGCTATTGCAGATACCAGGGATCATCCAATCCTTCTTCACGACCATCGCACAGGCCGCCGCAACCTGGTGGAATGCCCTGCCCGAAACCCAGCGGCAATTCGGTGGCATCCTGTTTCCGGGTGTATTAATCGTCATCGGCCTGGCGCTGGCATGGTGGTTGCGCCGATCCGTGTTGCGGCGTTTCGGGCCTTATCCCACAGCGGACGTGCCGCCCTACAGCCGCCGCCTTCTGGGGGCCATCGCCGACGGCATTGCCCGGGGAATTCTGCCTGCCGTCGTGCTGGCGGTGATCATACTGCGCACCCGGACGGAAGGCGCGGTCTTCCATAATGACTTCGGCAGCATCCTGGGTCTTGCAGCCCAGAGCATACTGATCTTTGTCATGGCAACCGCTCTGCCTCATGCCGCCCTGTCGCCGGATGATCCGAACTGGCGGCTCACACTGCTCTCTCCGGAACAGGCGCGACGGATATTGGGGCTGTTGACCCCACTGGCGCTATTATTCTGCATCGACGAATTCGTGACCCGCGCGGGGATGGAAATCGCGCCGATGCAGGGCATCCTAACACTCCAGTTCATGGCGACATGGACCCTGTTCATGAATCTGTCCCAGGGTGCGCTGGCACTTGCCCTGTTGCGACCATCGTTATGGATCGTCCCGAATGATCCGGAACCGATCCAGACCGAACCCGACGAAGCCGATGCTATTCAGGAAGAGGATGCGGGCGAAGCTGATGACCAACCCCGTCGCGGCGGCGGGCGGCGCCTGTTCTGGCGCGCGCTGCATGCCGTCCTGATCCTGATCACCATCGTCGGTGCGGTGGCCCCCGCGCTTGGCTATACGAATCTTGGGAACTACCTGCTCAACAATATGCTGGGATCGGCGATCCTGGTGTCCATCCTCTATATCCTGCGAGGCGTATTCCGCGAAGGCATTGCCTATCTGACCGGCAGCACGATCGTGCGCGAAAATCTAGCACTGCAACACAAGACCCGCAGTCGATTGAAATTCACGGCGCGGTTTCTGCTCGACCTCACTATCGTGCTGCTGGGGATTAGTCTACTCGCACCCAACTGGGGAATATCCGATACCGACCTGATGCGCACCGCCCGCACCGCTTTGAGCGGGTTGCAGATCGGCAATGTCTCCATCTCTGTCATCGACATTGCGATGGCCATCGGTGTCTTCTTCATCGTACTCGCCTTGATCCGCGCTTTGAAGCGCGCCCTGGCGGAAAAGATCCTGCCGGAAACCGAGATCGAGGAAAGCCTGCGCCATACGATCACGGCGGGCATCGGCTATATAGGCTTCGTCTTCGCCACAGGGATCGCCGTCGCGGTGGCCGGGGTGGATCTGACCAATGTCGCACTGATCGCAGGGGCGCTGTCAGTCGGTATCGGTTTCGGATTGCAGAATATCGTGAACAATTTCGTCTCCGGCCTGATCCTTTTGATCGAACGCCCGATCAAGGTCGGCGACTGGGTCGTCGTCGGTCCCAATGAGGGTTTCGTTCAACAGATCAATATGCGCGCGACAGAAATCGAAACATGGCAAAAGGCCAGCGTCATCATCCCCAATGCCGATCTACTATCCACGGCGCTGAAGAACTGGACCCATCACGACAAGATCGGGCGCATCGATATTCCCATCGGGGTCGCACTGGACAGCGATATTGACCGCGTTTGTGCGGTTCTGCTCGAAATTGCACGGGCCCATCCACGTTGCCGGAAACTGCCGGAGCCAATGGCATTGGTCATGGGAGTTGGGGAAAGCCGGATCGATCTGGAACTGCGCCTGTTCACCAGCGACATCGTCTGGGTTGTCTGGATCGCCAGTGACATCCGCAAGGAAATCCTGCGTCGCTTCCCGGCGGAGCGGATCGTCATCCCCTACGCCCAGCGCGTTGTTCATATGGTGGAGGGCGATCCGATGTCTCGTCCCATCGAGGATCCGCCATCAGGAGAGACGACGTGACATGATAACTGGAATGATCATTCCAGTTATTAGATCCGCCCTCCTTGCACTGCCGATGAGATCGCCTGGTCCGCGATCTGCCGCAACGCCCGGTGATCAGGATTGACCTTGGAGATCACCTGCAATCCCTGCATCGCAGCCAGAAGATGACGCGCCCGCGCCCGTGCGTCCGCTTCGACCGGGACTTCCCCAGTCTGCTGTCCGCGCCGCAGCAACCGATCCAGCGCATTCTCGATCCCGGCCAGTGCCATACGCGCCTGTTCCAGAATTTCCGGATCGCGACTACCGAACTCCGTTACCGTGTTGGTGATGAAGCAGCCTATGCCACGCCCATCCGCCGCACGGGATACCAGTCTTTCAAACAGGGCCTCCAGCGCGGGCCGAACACTGCCTGCCTGTACTGCCGCATCCAGTTTGGCAATCGTGCCAGTCTGCACGTACTGACAGAATGCCTGCAGGAAGATCGTCTTCTTGTCGCCAAACGTGCCATAGAGGCTTGCCCGGTTGACGCCTGTGCCTTCAACCAGGTCCTCAATGGACGTCGCTTCGTATCCTTTGGCCCAGAAGACATGCATCGCCTTGTTCAAGGCAATTTCAGGTTCAAATGATTTCGCCCGTCCCATGCGCATGCCTCCGTTTATCCATATTCATCATACCATTTTGGAACGGATATTCAATTATTTCCAGCCAGTTGGGAATTGTCCTGCGCTGGATCGGTTGCTAAACCCCTCTGGTCAACAAGGAGCAACCGATGTCGAAACTGTCCGGTACTTCCGTTCATCGCGTTGAGGACGCCCGCCTGCTGACCGGCAGGGGTCGGTTCGTTGAAGATCTGCGATTGCCCGGCATGGCTCATGCCGTCGTTCTGCGCTCCCCCATCGCACATGGGCGCATATCCTCCCTCGATACGCAGGACGCAGAGCGTCTGCCCGGTGTGATCGGTATCCTGACAGGAGCGGACCTGGACCGGCTCGGCTGCCAGCCGATGCCCTGCAAAACAGCGCATCCAAGCAGCGATGGCACGCCCTTCAGGATGCCGCAACGCGACCTGCTCGCTCGCGATACCGTGCGCTTCGTCGGCGACCCGGTCGCCTTCATCGTCGCAGAAACCGAAGCTATCGCGATTGAAGCCATGGAATTGATCCATGTCGACTATGAGGAATTGCCTGCCATCACCGAACCGACCCGATCCGACGACACTGCCTGCATCTGGGAAGAGGGTGACGCTGCCGCTGTAAGTGCTGCCTTCGACAAGGCCGCGCGGGTGGTCGAAATCTCCCAGCGCAGCGACCGCATCGCCGTCAGCCCGATTGAGACCCGCTCAGCCCTTGGTGCCTGTCAGGATGGCCGCTACACCCTCTATACCCAGAGCCAGGGCGTGCATTTCATCCGCGAAATGGTATCGGCTACGCTGGGCATCCCGACAGATGCAATGCGCGTGGTGACCGGCGATGTGGGTGGGAGTTTCGGCATCAAGCTCATGAACTATCCGGAACAATCCCTGGTCCTTGTCGCGGCAAAGGCGTTTGGACGACCGGTCCGATGGGTCTCCAGCCGGTCAGAGGCCTTCCTGACCGATGCCTATGGCCGGGGACAGGCCAGCACCGCCGCCCTCGCCCTGGATGCAGACGGGCGCATTCTTGCGCTGAAGGTGGATACGGTTGGCGATATGGGAGCCTATGCCTCAGCTCTTGGTATCAGTGTCCTGACCAAGGGCTTCGGCAAGACGCTGGGCCATGTCTATGACATACCGGTTCTACATTGCCGTGTCCGGGCGGTCTATACCAATGCCGCGCCGACCGATGCCTATCGCGGTGCGGGCAAGCCGGAGGCGCAGTATCTTGTCGAACGGCTGGTGGACAAGGCTGCCCGCGAAACCGGCCTAGGCCCTGTCGTATTCCGACAGTGCAATGTCGTCCCGCCGGAGAAAATGCCCTATAAGGCCGCCAATGGTTTCCCCTATGATTCCGCCCATTTTGAAAAGGCATTGATGGAAGGTCTGAAAGCGGCGGATTGGGATGGATTCCCAGCGAGACGCGCGGCCTCCGAAGCAAAGGGGTTGAAGCGGGGGATCGGCCTCTCTCTCTATCTCCATCTCACCGGTGGCAGTCCGCAGGAACAAAGCGAAGTGATCCTGCAACCGGATGGGTCGATCCATATCCTTACCGGTGTGCAAGCCTCCGGTCAGGGGCACGAGACCGCCTTCGCCCAACTGGTTGCCGACCAGCTGGAAATCCCGATGGACAGAATCCATGTGATCGAGGGTGATACCGCACGGGTCAAAACAGGCGGTGGAACCGGCGGCTCCTCCTCGCTGCCCATCGCAGGGATCACGATATTGAAGGCGACCGATGATTTCATCGAAAACGCCAGGGCTCTGGCGGCGGAACAAATGGAAACCGCCCCGGCCGATCTGGTATACGGCACCGGGGAATTCCGCGTGGTCGGGACCGACAAACACCTGAACCTCATCGAACTGGCCGCAACCCTACCCGAGGAGCGTGAAACACTGTGCGGCGGCATCGCCGAGAGCGACCACGAAATCCAAACCGTGCCGCACGGAGCCTATATCGCTGAAGTGGAAGTCGATCCGGAAACCGGCTTTGTCACTCTGCTGGCACTGACCGGGGCCGACGATCTGGGTGTGCGACTCAATCCCGCCATCGCTGAAGGGCAGATCCATGGCGGCCTCGCCCAGGCTGTCGGACAGGCATTGTACGAACGCACGGTCTTCGATCCGGAAACCGGGCAGTTGCTCAGTGGCTCCTTCATGGATTACCAGTTACCGCGTGCAGGCGACCTTCCCGCATTCAATCTGCATTCCGTCGACATCCCGACCGCAAACAACTTTCTTGGCATGAAGGGTGCGGGAGAAATTGCCTCCATCGGCGGTCCCGCTGCCGTAGTGAATGCCGTGGCCGACGCACTGGACAATCAGGATATCGACATGCCCCTGACTCCGGAACGAGTCTGGCGCTTCCTATCCGGCTGAGGAGGTCCAGGATGGTACGATACATTCCATTGCTGATGGTATTGATACTTGGAGCCTGCGGTCCAAGTCTGACAGCCGTGACCAATACAGAATCCCGAAGCATCAATCTCGACGGGCTTCTGCCGGAACCAGTTTTCGATGCTGACCGTACCCTGTACGAGAAATGGACGCTTGTACCGATCAAGGGCGACGGACACTGGGAATTGGATCGGGACGAGGTTGGCTATTTCATCCGGGGCGAGGCACGGGACAGCGCATCGGGTCTGGCGATGGAAACGGCGATTGACCCGATCTCCTGCCCGATTCTGGAATGGGAATGGCAGGTGGAATCGGTGCAGGCCAGTGCCGACCTTACCACCCGCGCGGGCGACGACGTGGCTGCGGCCCTCTATCTATTCTTCGGCGACCCTGGTTCCTTCAGCCTGCCCAATCCGGTGCCGGTCCTGCGCTATGTCTGGGCCGGCGGCAGTCATCAGGTAGGCGAGGTCATGCCCAATCCCTATCTGCCGGATCTCGTGCGTAACACCGTCGTCCGCGCTGGGAAAGAGGAGGTTGGCACTTGGCTGACCGAAAGACGGGACATGCTGTCCGACTATGAAGCCGCCTTCGGTGACGCCCCCGACGACATTTTGTGGGCCGTCGCGCTGTTCGTGGACAACGACCAGACCGGCGAACCCGCTGCCGCTAGATTCCGGCGCGCACGGGTCCATTGCGAATAACCCGTCAGATCCGCCCGCGCAGTTTCGGCAGTTTCACCGGTCGGACCTTTGCCACGCGGGTTTCGCGGTGGACGATGTAAAGGCCGCTGGCGATTACGATTCCCGCACCGACGAAAACCCGAAACGTCGGAATCTCGGCCCATATCCAATAAGCCAGCAATGTCGTCCAGAAGATCGACATATATTCCAACGGCGCCAGCAAAGCGACCTCGGCATGACGGAACGAAACCGTCATCAGATATTGCGCGACGGAGCCGAGCAGGCCGACCGAGACCAGCAGCCCCCAATCGCGTAGGGATACCGGCGGAACCCAGCCCTCAATCATCACCCAGATCGTTCCGAAGATACAGCCCGCGACAGTGAACCAGAAAGTGATCGAGACGGCGGACTCTGTCGCCGCGAGCTTCCGGATGATGATCATCGCCAGCGCCATGAGGGCCGCCGCGATCAGAACCACGATTGCCGCCCAATCGAAGACGCCGCCGCCCGGATTGACCACGACCATCACACCGATAAAACCGACGAAGACCGCAGCCCAGCGTCGCGGCCCGACCCGTTCCCGCAACAACGGCACCGACAGCGCCGTCATCAGGATTGGTGCCGCGAACAGGATGGCGATGGCATCCGCCAGCCGCATCTGACTGAAACCCCAGAAAGCGAGCGCCATGGAAAGGACGCCGCAGAAGGCACGGAGGAAATGCACGCCTGACTGCTGTGTCCGAACGATTTGAATCCCGCCCGCCTGAATGATCAGAATCACGATGAAGGGCAAGGCCAGCACACAGCGGAAGAAAACGATCTGCGATGTCGGATAGTGGGCACCCAGCCATTTCACAATCGTATCCATCACCGCGAACAGCAGGATCGAGGCGCACATGGTCGCCATGCCGATTCCGCGTCTCGGCAGGCCCGCGACGGTCGGGCTGGTCGTCACTGCGTCCCGCCCAGTTCCCTGGATCTTCGGGTTGCCGCCGCAATCGCTTCCACCATCAGCGGGGGTAGCCCATCAGACTCCCGCATCAGCACCTTCAATGCCTCCAGCGTCGTGCCTCCGGGACTGGTAACGTTCTCCCGCAGTTTCGACGGTGGTTCTTCACTGGTAAGCGCAAGCTGCCCTGCCCCGGCGACAGTCACGAGAGCCAGACGCGCCGATAGTTCTTCCGGCAATCCTGCGGCAACGCCCGCCTTTGCCATGCACTCCATCAGCAGGAAAGTATAGGCAGGTCCACCGCCGCTGAGCGCCGTGACGACATCGATCAGCGTCTCGTCCTGAACCGTCGAGGCCTCACCGACAGCCCGCAGCAGTGCCTCCGCCAGCAGCGTCTGGGCATCGCTTGCCTGCGCATTCGGACAGGCGACAGTGATTCCCTGCCCGATTGCCGCCGGTGTATTCGGCATGGCGCGGATGATCGCCGCATTATCGCCAAGATGCTCTTCGAAATAACCGATGGTCTTCCCGGCCGCAATCGACAGGAACAAACAGTCAGGACCAGAGAACCGACGATAATCCGCCAGAAGCGCATCCATCTGCTGTGGCTTCACCGCCAGCACGATGACTTCCGGATTAAGGTCATCCGGAACATCCTGCGCGGAGGCAACGATGCGGACGCCGGAACGGTCCTTGAAGCCCGCACCGCCCATAGGGTCCACGACGGTCACGCCCCCCGCGACGATCCCGGAGGTCAGCCAGCCATCCAGCATCGCGCCGCCCATCTTGCCACAGCCAATCAGCAGCAGGGGTCTGCTCAACTGTTGAGTCATCGAAAGTCCTTCCTCATTGACATGTCCCGCATCAGGCTTTCGCATCATATGCGTATGTCGCAGACCACCTGACAAGGTGGTGTCAAAACATCAGTTGCCACTCATCCGTCTGAAAAGTGTCTCCGAATCCCGGACCAGACGGCCTTGGCGTTCGGCCAGATCCATGACGGCGGCTATATCGCTGGCGGAAAACCCGACCAGTTCCGTCACCTTCATAAGCACAGAGGATTCCGACGGATGAAAATTGTCATCGATAAAGGCCATTGTAGCCAGCGTCAGAATAAGAACGATACGGGAATGAGGATCATCGAAAACGGAAACGTCAATCTCACCGAATACATCCTGTGTCGGGGTCAAGATACCCTGGCCGAGTTCAGACTGAAGCAGACTGAACAGCGCATCTTCCTCGACCACGACTTTCGCATCCGCGATCATCATGCGCTTTGCAAGCGCCAGCAGAACCGTCTTCTGCCGCAGACTTAATTTGTCAAAGACGATCATACGAATTTCCCTGATACTGCTGGAAAGGAAATTCGCCACAGGCCGCAGGGGATGTCAAATACGAAGCATCACCGGACTACAAACACCCGTCACTATTCCAAAAAACGCAACTATGCCTCGCCCTGGCAATCCAGCAACGCCGCCTGAACCGCTTCTTCCGGCTTGTAGCCGCCCCAGAGCAGAAACTGGAAAGCGGGATAGAACCGCTCGCATTCCGCAAGCGCGATATCCATCAGGTCTTCCAGTTGCTCGACGGAGAATCCACCCATGCCCCGGGTCGGTATCGTATGACGATAGGTCGGTGAACCGCTTTCGGAACACAGGTCGAAATGGCCCATCCACATTTTCTCGTTGATCAGGGCCAACAGTTCGACAACACCCTTCCGCCGGTCGCCGGGAATCTTCAGATCGAAGGTACAGGTGTAGTAGAAGGCATGCATATCCTGCCGCCAGACGAAGAGCATGCGATAATCGCACCAGCCGCCTGTCGTTTCGACGATCAGTTCCTCATCGTCGGAACGCTCGAACGGCCATTCATTCGCCTGGAACATCGCTTCCAGGATATCCAGTGGATTGGCACGTTGTTCGGAATAGTCGACCTGCACACCGGTCATGGGTTCTCTCCCCTTCGAAGGCGCGGAAGGGGTGGTCCGCCGATCTCCAGACCCTGACCAACAGGACACCCAGGACCCGGCGGATCCTCCGCCGTCCGTGCCGCGATCCGCACCGATCTCAGGCTCTCTCCAAAGCCCCCAGATATTGTGGTATCATCGACATCTGGTTAAATCGGATACTTCACCACACAAATTCTAGAGTGCCATAGGGGATTTACAGGCGCAAAGACTTTTTGAAAGAAAGTTTTATGACCCGCGAATTCTTCCTGTGTGGCGTGACTCGCAGGCGATGAAAAGCCTGACCGGCAGCTATATCAAATCTCGTTCCCGGATTGAAATCAGGACGCCAGGATGCGATCACAGGGTCAGCCAATGTCCTGCTGCAACGGATAAGGATTGAAGGATGCCCAACACAACGCGCCTGCTGATCGTCACGGATATGCCGGATGAAATCGGAGCCTTGATTGATGCCCGATTCCGCGATCTGCCGGTACGATACCTGACTGACCCCGCGCGGATGGAGGCAACTCTCGCGGATTTCAATCCGACGGTTATCCTCGCCTTCCCCGGCGAGCCCGTGCCCAAACGGCAGTTTCCAACCCTGATCAATCATCCGTCTGTCCGCTGGATTTCAAACGGCGGGGCCGGGGTGGAGCATATGGGACCCTGGAATCCGGCGGAAAAGATTGTCACCAATGCGTCAGGGGTCAATGCCCCCTTCCTGGCGCAATATGCCATTGCCGCCCATGTATCGGCCAATATCGGCATGCACCGCTATGCCCGCCAGCAACAGGCCCGGCATTGGGAGCGCCACGAATGGCAGCCCTTTGAGGGGCGACGGTTCTGTGTCGTCGGTCTGGGCAATATCGGACGGGCAGTCGCCGCGCATGCAAAGGCGCTGGGCATGCATGTTGTCGGCACACGGGGCACGGCGCGTCCGACGGAGCATGTCGATGAAGTCTTCGCCGCAACGGATCTGCTGGATGCCTTGGCGGGGGCTGATTTCGTCTCTGTTCATACAGCCCATACAGCGGAAACCGAAGGGCTGATCAATGCCGCAGCCTTCGATGCCATGGCGGACGGAGCCATCTTCCTGAATGCCTCGCGCGGACCGGTCGTTGATGAATCAGCATTGCTGGCCGCCCTGGACAGTGGTAAGGTAAGCACCGCTATTCTGGATGTGTTCCAGACGGAACCGCTTCCAAAAGACCATCCATTCTGGGGACATGAACGGGTTATCGTTACGCCCCATATGGCCGACAGCGTCAGTGGATGGCAGATCAACATGACCCGCGCCTTCTGCGACAATCTGGAACGCTGGGTGACGGATGCACCGCTTGAAAACATCGTCGATCCGGCCAAGGGCTACTGAACCGGACACATCCTCAGTCCTTTATCCGAACCCTCAACTCTCATCGGCATCGAAGACCATATCCACCGGGACCTGAAGCGCGTTTGCCAGATGATTGGTGCGGGCCGCCATGGCAATGACACGCAACAGGTCTGCATGTTCTTCGCCAGTCATGCCCCGCGCCCTGGCTGCGGCAGTATGGGAATGGACACAGTAGGAGCAGGCATTCGCGGCAGAGACCGCGATATAGATCATCTCCTTCACCTTCGGATCCAGGGCGGACGGGGTCAGCATGGTATCTCGGACCCCATGCCAGACATCCGCCAGCAATACCGGATCAAAAGCCAGATAGCGCCAGAAGTTGTTGACGAAATCACTGCCGCGCAGGGTTCGGATTTCATCGAAGACTGCCTTCACGCGCGGGTCGGATTCCGGGTTGGCGACCGGTTTTACGGTGGACATGATACTTTTCCTTCCTGATTGGCATTCCGATGGCGGGATCGTACCGGGTTCCCATGGCAAGCGCACTGTTGTCCTTTCCAAGACCCCGGCAGGAAGGCTAGAAGAAACCTGACCCGTCGAATTCCTGCATGATCCCATTGTCAGAACGGATTACCGCCATGGCCCTTCCTCCCCCGGAAACGACTGTATCAAAGACCGACCCCGATACCGGAAAGACACGCACCCGGAAAACGGCCAAGAAGGCCGTCGCCAAACGCGCACCAAAATCATCGGAAAAGGCGGCACCGAAAATGGAGGTGGAGAAAACCATCGACCCCGTACCGCAAAGCCTGCAGCACATGCAGGTCAGCCTGTTTTCGGCCGGGCTTGGCCTCGCCGGATTTGCCACCGCCTGGCGGGAAGCAGCGGCGGCATTCGAGGCCGGTGCGGTCATTGCCACGGCCCTGACCGGGATCGCCTTCGGGGTGTTTGCCGTGCTGCTGGTCCTCTATATGCTTAAAATCCTGCATCATCGTGATGCCGTCATTGCCGAATTCAGACATCCAATTCAGGGAAATTTCTTCGCGACGATCACGATGACCCTGATGATTCTGTCGTCCAGTTTCGTTGCCACCGCGCCGGGACTGGCGACCGTGCTCTGGGCGACGGGCGCAATCGCGAATATGGCGGTGACGGTCAGTATCGTCACCCTGTGGATTTCCCGCGACGGCCATATCTCCCATGCAACGCCGGTCTGGTTCATTCCAGTCGTCGGCAATCTGATCACACCGATTATGGGCGTACCGCTGGGCTATCCGGATTTGGGCTGGATGGTCTTCGCGGTAGGACTGCTGTTCTGGCTTATCCTCTTCACCGTCATCTTCTATCGCCTGCTGTTCGAGCGTGCGCTGGAGAAACCCCTGCGCCCGACGCTGTTCATCCTGATCGCCCCGCCCTCGCTCTGCTTCATCGCCTATGCGGTGCTGAATGGCGGGCGGGTGGACGGGCTGGCGACGATGTTCCTGGGCATCGCATTGTTCATGCTGCTGATCCTGCTGCCACAGGTGCCAACCATGCTTCGGCTGCCATTCGGCCTGAGCTGGTGGTCCTATACCTTCCCACTCGCCGCGTTCTCCATCGCCCTGACGCTCTATTCCGATGCGGTTGACAGTATCCCCGCCCAGAGCCTCGCGCTTGCCGTGATTGTGATCCTGAGTGCCATCGTGGTGTTGGTCAGCCTGCGGACCATCGGCTACATTCGCGCCGGGCGGGTGTTCCGCCCGATTGAAACGCCGCTGCCGACACCATAGTCTGTTTCCTGATATCTGGATTTTTGAAACAACGAGGAATTACCAGCGCATGAGCCCGACTCCCGCCCGCGTCGCCGCCCGCATCCTGATCGAAACCCAATCGGTTCTGTTCCGCCCCGAGGATCCGTTCACCTTCACCAGCGGTCGCAAAAGTCCGGTCTATGTCGATTGCCGCCGTCTGATCGGCTTCCCCCGGGCGCGCCGCAGACTGATGAAGATGGGGGCTGCAACGATTGAGGAAAAGGTAGGCTTCGAGAGCCTGGATGTGGTCGCGGGCGGCGAAACTGCCGGAATTCCCTTCGCCGCCTGGATCGCGGATCACCTGATGCTGCCGATGTGCTATATTCGCAAGAAGCCCAAGGGCTTCGGGCGCAATGCCCGGATTGAGGGCGCTTTGTCAGAGGGCCAGCGTGTGATCCTGGTGGAGGATCTGGCAACCGATGGCGGATCGAAGCTGTCCTTTGTTGATGGTATCCGGGAGGCGGGTGCGGTCTGCGCCCATACCTTCGTGATCTTCCATTACGGCATTTTCCCCGAGGGAGAGAAGGCCCTGACGGATCACGGCGTCGCCCTGCATTCCCTTGCGACCTGGTGGGACGTGCTGGAATGCGCCCGGGACGAAGGGTATTTCGCATCCGGTCAGGCCGAACAGGTCGAAGCCTTCCTGAACGACCCCAAGACCTGGTCCCAAGCCCATGGGGGCAAGGAGGACTGACCCCGAATGAGGAGATGCTCCCGATGACCGCCAAACGCGCACCTGGCCTGCTGGCACTGATACTCGTACTTGTCTGGATCAGTGCCCCCATCCAGGTGCCCCCGGCCCAGGCGGCGGATAAGGAGCGGTTGACCATCGGGATTAGTCAGTATCCCTCCACCCTTCATCCCGCTTTTGATTCGATGCTGGCGAAAAGCTATGTCGTGGCCATGGCCCGCCGACAGATCACCACCTATGATCCGGACTGGCGGCAGATCTGCCTGCTCTGCACACGCCTGCCCAGCCTGGAGGACGGCACCGCCCGATTTGAACAGAATGCCGACGGGACACCCGGCATGGCGGTTACCTATGACCTGTTGCCAGAGGCCGCCTGGGGCGACGGCACACAGATCACGACCGAAGACGTGTTGTTCTCCGTCGCCATGGGCCAGGATCCGCAATCAGGCGTCGACAATGCCGAACTCTATCGCCGCATCGACCGGGTGACAGTGGAGGGTGACAAACGCTTCACCCTGCATCTGAATAAACGAACCTGCGAGTATCAAGGCATCCCCGGCCTGACGCTGCTGCCGAGCCATATCGAAAAGCCGATCTTCGAGGAAGGTGCCGCCGATTATCGCCGACGCACGGCCTATGACACCGACCCGACCAATCCCGGCCTCTGGCACGGACCCTATCGCGTCACGCGGGTGACACCGGGCCAGAGCATCCTGCTGGAGCGCAACCCCGTCTGGTGGGGTAAGGAGCCCTATTTCGACCAGATCGAGGTACGCACCATCGAAAACACAGCAGCGCTGACTGCAAATCTGCTGTCCGGGGATATCGACATGATCGCGGGAGAACTGGGACTGGCCGCCGATCAGGCCCTGGCCTTCGCAGACCGGCACGGCGACGATTTCCAGATTCTCTACAAGCCGGGGCTGGTCTACGAACATATCGATCTCAATCTCGACAATCCGATCCTGGCGGATCCGCGTGTCCGACAGGCCCTGCTGCATGGAATCGACCGGCAGGCGATCAGCGAGAAACTGTTCAGGGGAACCCAGCCGGTCGCCCATGGGTCGGTCAATCCACTGGATATCTGGTATGCCGAGGAAACACCGAAATATACCTTTGATCCGGTCCTTGCCGCACGCCTGCTGGACGAGGCCGGATGGCAACCGGACGATACAGGGCTGCTCCGGAAGGATGGGGAGACACTCACCCTCACCCTGCAAACGACGGCGGGCAACAAGTCCCGCGAACTGGTGCAGCAGGTGCTGCAAAACCAGTGGCAGCAGATCGGGATCGACATCCGGATTGAAAACGAGCCGCCGCGCGTGCTGTTCGGCGAGACGATCTCCAAGCGGAAATTTCCGGCAATGGCGATGTTCGCCTGGCTGAGTGCCCCGGAATCGATCCCCCGCACCACCTTGCATTCGGAATCCATTCCGACCGAAGCGAACGCCTGGTCCGGGCAGAACTATACCGGCTATACCAATCCCGATATGGACAGGATCATCGACCGACTGGAACTTGATTGCGCAGAAGCCGATCAGCGCAGGCTGTGGACTGAGCTTCAGACCCTGTATGCGACCGACCTTCCCGTCCTTCCGTTATATTTCCGCGCCGATGCCTATATCCTGCCCAAGGGGCTGACGGGACTGCGTCCAACCGGACATCAATACCCCTCCACCCAATGGATTGAGGATTGGCGGATAGGGAACTGATGATTGGCGGAATAAGGCGATGCTGAACTATCTCGCGCGCCGACTGGGTGAATGTCTGATCGTCCTGCTGGTGGTGTCCTTCGCCAGCTATGGATTGATCGGCCTGATGCCCGGCGATCCGATTGACCTGATGTTTTCCAGCAATCCCGACATGACGCCCGAGGATGCCGCACGGCTGCGTGCCCTGTTCGGCCTGGACCAGCCGATCTGGTCCCGCTATCTCGCATGGCTGGGCAATGCGGTTACGGGGGAATTCGGTTATTCGCGCCTCTATCAGCAACCGGTTGGCGATATTCTGCTGCCCCGGCTGTGGGCCACCCTACAACTTTTGGGGATCAGCACCATTCTGGCACTGGCAATCGCCATTCCCCTGGGCGTCGTCGCGGCGGCGCGCCAGAATTCGATCCTGGATCATGCGATCAACCTGACATGTTTCGCCGGGATTTCTGTGCCGCCCTTCTGGCTGGCGCTGATGCTGGTCGCCTATGTCGCGGTGCCGGTCGCCTGGATACCCGCCAGCGGCATGGGGGAGCCGGATGCCGGACTATGGGAATACCTGCGCCATATGCTGCTGCCGGTGACGGCGCTGACCCTGGCATCGGTCGGCGGCTTTGCGCGCTTCATGCGCGGGGCCATGCTGCAGGCCCTGCGCCAGGATTATATGCGCACCGCCCGCGCCAAGGGTGCAACCCCCGCCCGCCAGCTATTTGGCCATGCGCTGCGCAATGCGCTGCTCCCGCTGGTCACCATCATCGCGCTGAGCTTCGGGGGACTTTTTTCCGGTGCCCTGATCACCGAGACAATTTTCGCCTGGTCCGGGATGGGCCGGATGATTTTCGAGTCCGTAATGGGCAATGACTACAATCTGGCGCTAGTCGGTCTGATGGTCGCCACCGCCTTCACCCTGACAGCCAATATCCTGGCCGATATCGCCTATGCGTTGCTTGATCCGCGCATCCGCCTGCAAGATGGGGAGGATGCTGAATGACCCGTGCGCCGGTCACTCTCACTCGTGGACAGCGCATCCGCCAGCGCTTCTTCCGGAACCGGATGGCGGTCCTCTCGCTGATCGTCCTGTCCGCCCTGATCCTGATCGCACTGGGCGCACCGATGCTGAATGCGCTTCTGGGCATAAATGCCTATACCACCGACCTCTTCAATCTGAAGGCGCTGCCCGCCCCCGGACATCCGCTGGGCACCGATGAGGTCGGGCGCGACGTGCTGGCGCGGCTGATGGAGGGCAGTCGCGCCTCCCTGAATGTCGGTCTGGTCACGGCCTTTTCGGCGGCCATTCTCGGAACCCTGATCGGCATGATGGCGGGCTTTTTCGGCGGATATCTGGATTCCGTGCTGATGCGATTCACCGACGGGATCATCGCACTGCCCCTCCTGCCACTACTGATCGTGCTTTCAGCGCTTGATTTCAACCGGATCGGGCTGGGCTTTCTGGCGGAAGGATCCGGGCTGGGTCGGATCGTCTTCATTCTCTCCCTCGTCGCATGGCCGACCGTCGCCCGGCTGGTGCGCGCCGAGACCCTGAGCCTGAAACAACGGGAATTCGTGCTGGCCGCCCAGGCCCAGGGCGCGACCCCGATGTCCATCATGCGTCGGCACATCTTTCCGAACGTTCTGGCCTCCATTGTCATCGCCACAACCCTGTCCATCGGCAACATCATCCTGCTGGAAAGTGTGCTGAGTTTCCTAGGCCTTGGTATCCGCCCGCCGACACCAAGCTGGGGAAGCATGCTGACCAACGCGCAGGATTACATCTGGGACCGGCCCGAACTGGCGGTCTGGCCAGGACTTGCGATTTTCATAGCCGTGATCGCCTTCAATTTCCTGGGGGACGGGTTGCAGGATGCGCTGGATCCCCGACAGGATCGTAGTTAGATCAAATCCCATCAAAATTGACGGGATTTCTTGCCGAAATCCAATTCTTCGATTATATAGAAAGTCAGCAGAAATTTTTGCGGCACAAAGATTGCCGTGAACGCGACAAAGAGATGCAGAAACAAGGTGGTTTTTCCACCTTCGCATCAGACGAAGAAAGGATGACGGCATGTCCGACATCGGTGGCATAAGCGGGTTCAATCCTGCAACAACCCGCAGCACGTTCGATCCGGAAGCTGCGGCCCAGCGCCGCGCAGAGGAACGTGCACGTCAGGAAGCTGCACGCGAAGAGCAGGCTGTTGCTTCCGTTGATGAGGAAGAGGCACAGCGCGCGGAAGAGAGTGACGCTGAACAGCGAACCTCCCCGCAAGCGCAGCAGGAGCTTCAGGACGACACAGTCACACTGAGCAACGCCGCCCAGGACTTCCTGATCCAGACCCGCGAAGACACTCAGGCCGCGAACGACGATGCCGAGGTTGAAGCCATTCAGGCAGCGCAGGAAGCTGCCGAAGCAACGGGTATCGGGGCAACGAACCAGACGACCCGAAACGAGGAAAGCACCTCGGAAGTCAATGGCAATCAGGACAACCAATCCGAACAGACACGCGCCCTTGGTCAATTGGTCGATCAATTTGCATAGATCAGACGAGCCGTCATTGCGGGTCGCTGAAACCAGATCACGGACCGGGCTCGCCATTCGCGGGCCCGATTTCGTATAAGCACCCAATTTCATAAGAGCGCCTGATGTCATATGAGCAAAGAGAGATTTGCAATGGCGTGGTTTATGGTTGCGGCAGGCTTGCTCGGTGCACTGGGCGTCGTCTTGGGGGCCGGAGCCGCCCACGGGTTTGAGGCCCATCTGACCCCGGAAGCAATCGGCTGGGTCGAAACCGCCAGCCGCTATATGCTGATTCATACTCTGGCAATCCTGATCTGCACCCGTGATGGCTTATGGGAGCCGAGGCGGTCTCGGATGCTTGCCTCGCTTTTCTTTCTACTGGGAACCGTGATCTTTTGTGGCAGCTTGCTCTGCCTTGCCTTCGTCGACTGGCGCGCAGCAGGAGCCCTAGCACCGATTGGAGGACTTTTCCTGATCCTCGGCTGGTTGATGGTGGCCTGGATCGGTATCCGGACCGCACTAACCAGAATACGGCAAAATAATGCTTCCTGAAGATGGGCGAATCATCTTAGGTGAGGTTGGGCATAATGGGGTAGGTTTGGGACCGCTGGCATGATTCGACAGAAACGACCTTCATACGCGCGCTGCATGGCCGTATTTTCATTGGCCGCCTGGATGCTTTTTCCGGGCATCCTGACAGATCGGGATGCATTCGCAAGCATGGTGGATGACCCGGAGCCTTGCTTTCTGCCCCCTACCCTGACCGAAGATGGCAGCACGGCTGACAAGCCGGGACCGGACGCCCTCGATAGGGCATATTCGTGTTTCGAACCACGCCTCCTCTCAGGCTATGCACAGTCAAAGCATGTGATGGCACAGATCTTTGGCGACTGGGAACGTGCCACCGAGTATCCCTTCATTCATGACGTGGTTGGCGACCGATATCTGGTCGTATATGGCAATGAGCGTGCCGTGGGCGACGAGAAGACATTGTGGCTTGACCGTGACATGCCAGTCGGGGCCATCGTCGTCGCTGCCGGTTTCACGGTCGGCGAGTCTGGGGAACTGATCGCTGCTCCCGCGATGATCTATGAGAAGATGGTCAATGGCTTCGCCTTCGGACGCGGCAACTGGCGCCAGACCCTGATCGCCCCGGATGGAGAAATCCTTGGTGTCAGCAATGGGCCGGGCGCGGAAAACCTGACAGCCTGTGTGGATTGTGCCGCCCGCTCGGCGGATCGTCTGTATCTGGCCCTGACCAATAACGGCATCATGCCACCGAATGCCCCGGAACCCTCCGCCCCGATAGTGGAGAACGAACTGGGCGGGCCAGGCGGTGGCGAAACCCTGGATCCGGGGGCAATGCTCGACCCGCTTTCCAGCGGAACATCCGCGCAAGATTCCGGAATCCCGCCTGCTGAGAGCTTTGATCCAAACCCCTCCCTTGACCCGTCCACCCCTCTGGACCCATTGGCCCCCCTGGATCCCATGGCACCGCTTGATCCTCTGGCACCGCAGAATTCTTCCGAGTCACTGGACCCCTTGGCACCCCTTGATCCCGGAACTTCATCCAGCGACGGCCTGTCGGATCAAAGCCCGCAGCATTCGGAAGACACTGCTGCGCTGGATCCTCTCCCGCCTCTGAAAACGCCACAACCGGATCCGGAAACCGAACTCCGTCAGACGGATGAAGAGTCCAACGACGATATCGGGACTTCCTCAGCCGATAATAATGATAATGATATTGAAGACGTTGCTGCTTTGGATGGCGGAATCCTGCCCGGTTTGTCGCTGGAACTGACGGATGCACCGGACCCGCTGCTCTCCGTCCCGGCGGTGGAGATTTCCGATCCTCCGCCTTTCCTGGAATTACCTTCGGACACGCTATAGAGCGGCGGGCGCAAATTCTGACCCGTCCAGGATCGACTTTGCGACCCCTTGGCAAGGAGAGGGCGCGCAGGCGATGTGGTTCATCGTCAAATGTCTTCGACGTAGTCCAAGGGGCCGCAAAGCCGACCACCGGCACCCAATGCGGTTCCCTGGATGGGTCAGAATTCGCACCCGTCGCTCTAGCATCCAGAGGTCAAATCGCATCGAATTGGCCTGTCTCCAGCGAAACCATCTATCCACGCACGACAAGCACCGAGCAGGTTGCCTTCGATACGACCTTCGTGGCGACGGAGCCGAGCAGATTGTGTTCCATGCCCGGTCGGTGGGACCCGATCACAATCACATCCGTCGGAACTTTCGCAGCTATAGCCAGAATCTCGTCTGCTGGAGACCCATGGGCAACGATGTGTTGAACCTTGACATCTGCAGGGACATGGGCAGCAACGAATTCATGCAGACTGCTCCGGGCGGCGGCGAGTGATTTCTTTTCGAAATCCTTCGGAAAGAATGAACCCACAATCGTCATACCGAAATCCGGCACGACCGTCATGATGTGCAATACCGCACCGAATGCCTTTATCAGATCCAGAGCCTGCGGCAGCGCATGTCGCCAGGATTCATCCTCACCCAGATCAACCGTCAGCAGTATATTCCGATACATCCCGGTCTCCCCCGTCATGCCGTTCCCAGCCGCTTCTGACGCCGGGTCTGGATGAACCACAACCCGGCCAGCACCATAAGCGACGGAATCCAGATCAGTTCCTTTGGCGGCTGGTCTGCCGGTATCGCCAATGCGATGATCCGCTGATCCCAGTCATACAGCCCTTCCTTTTCTGCTGGTGAACCGAAGACGACATTGTCGATCACGACCGACTCTTCATCCATCAGTAGTTCCAGACCGAAGGAATCAAGACGTTCCTGGCCGCTCGCCCCTTCCGGGACCGGCAGAACCGACGTGAAGGTGATCGGTGCGCCTGCATCGTTCAAACCATCAATGGTCAATCTCAGTTCGGCACCGAGCGGCAGAGCCCCGATCTGCTCCACAATACTGGTAGGCGGCACATTCTCTGTCGGGGCGATGATCATATCCATCCAGAAACCCGGCCGGAACAGCGAGAAGGCAATCAGAATCAGCAATGCGGATTCGTATATCCTTGAGCGGGCGAAGAAATAGCCCTGCATTCCAGCCGTGAAGATCAGCATCGCCGCCGTCGCCACAATGAAGATGATCACCGCTTGCCCCGGTCCGACATCGATCAGCAACAGATCCGTGTTGAAAATGAACAAAAAGGGCAGCAGGGCCGTGCGCATCGAATAGAAGAAGGCAACGAATCCTGTCTTGATCGGATCACCGCCTGACACCGCCGCCGCTGCAAAGGAAGCAAGTCCCACCGGCGGCGTCACGTCGGCCATGATCCCGAAATAGAAGACGAAGAGATGCACCGCGATCAAGGGTACGACAAGGCCGTTCTGCTGACCCAGCGAGACGATGACCGGGGCCAGGAGGGAGGACACGACGATATAGTTCGCCGTCGTCGGCAACCCCATCCCCAGAATCAGGCTCAGTACCGCCGTCCACATCAGGATCAGGATCAAATGCCCGAAAGAGAGCAATTCCACCAGATCGGCCAGCGCATTGCCGATCCCAGTCTGGGAGACGGCACCGACGATGATCCCCGCCGCCGCTGTAGCAATGCCGATGCCGATCATGTTGCGGGCACCGCCGATCATGCCATCGACAAGATCGCGAATGCTCCGGGCAATCGTACCCTCACCGCTTTCCCCCCGGAAAAAGGCGAAGAGCGAACGCTGTGTGATCAGGATGAACATCATCAGCATCACCGCCCAGAAGGCTGACAGGCTGGGCGACTTCCGTTCCACCATCAGCATCCAGATCAACACCAGGACTGGCAGCAGAAAATGCAGGCCAGACATGATCGTCGGGCGCGGCAACGGCAGCGAGACGATCTGGGAATTCGGATCATCCACCTCCAGATCCGGATAGCGCGCGCAGATGCTGACCAGAAACACATAGACCGCGATCAGCATGGCCCCGACGATCCAGGGCATCAGGGCACCAAGTCCGGCCCCATCGAGCCATCCGCCGATCGCATCCAGCAGATACATCACAAAGAACCCACCCAGAATGCAGTAGCCGACAACCATGGTAAAAACGGAGAAAACCGCAGCCCTTGTCCCCTCTGACGCCCTTTTGGCAATTCCGGACGACACCACGATGACGGCCAGGAGTCCCGCACCGGTCACGAGCATCAGCGCCGGTGCCGAGGTCAGCATCAGGAAGACCGTTGAGAGATAGTAAACCGCACTGCCTGCAGCCAGAAACAGAGCCGCCGACATCAGAAAGGACAGGCTTTGCAGCTTCAGGGATTTCGGAACGGTCGAGCGCGGCAGGGCCGGCATGTCCATCTTCATCGCCTCCAGATGGACGATATAGACCAGCGCGATATAGCTGATGATCGCGGGCAGGAAGGCGTGTTTGACGACATCAAAATAGGGAATATTGACATATTCCACCATTAGGAAAGCCGCTGCCCCCATCACTGGGGGCATGATCTGACCATTGACGGAAGATGCGACTTCAACCGCCCCGGCCTTTTCATTGCTGAAACCGACCCGCTTCATCATCGGGATGGTGAAAGTCCCGGTCGTCACCACATTCGCTATGGACGACCCCGATATCAGTCCGGTCATGCCGGAAGCGACGACCGCCGCCTTTGCCGGTCCACCGCGCAGATGCCCCATCAGGGCGAAGGCGACCTTGATGAAATACCCCCCGGCCCCGGCCTTGTCGAGCAAGGCCCCGAACAGTACGAAGAGGAACACCAGATCGGTCGAGACCCCAAGTGCAATTCCGAAAACGCCGCTCTGCGATAGCCACTGATGATAGGCAAGTCCGCCGAAACTGACCCCCTTCCACTGCAACAGCCCTGGAAAATAGGGACCAAAATACGTATAGAGCAAAAAGATTATGCCAAGGATGGCTAGGGGCGGACCAAGCGAACGCCGGGTTGCCTCCAACAAGCAGAGTATTCCAATACAGAAGACGACAATATCAGTGGTATTGGCATTGGCAGGCCGGTCGCTGAGACGCGATCCGGTCAGTTCGCCCACAATGGCAAGGTCCGCCGCGAAATAATAGAAGGCGCAAGAAGCCCCCAGAAACAGGATGACCCAGTCCGAGATTGGTATATAGCTGCGCGGGCTCTTCTTGAACGCCGGATAGGCCATGAAAGCCAGGATCAGGGCGAAGGTCAGATGGATCGAACGGGCTTCCTTGCTGGAAAAGACACCGATGCCGATCTCATAGGGAAGCGGCGAGGCGATCCAGACCTGAAAGGCTGACCACAGGAAGGCGATGACCGCCATGGCGACGACAACCCCGTGATTGCTGGGATTGCGCCCGCCGGTATCAGAGGACGCTACGAGATCGTCCAACTCTTCCTGACTGAGGCCCGAACCGCCTGACTGATCGCTCATCCCCATCCCCCCTATAAATTCCTCACCACCGCCGACCGATAAAGAATTCCTGTGTCGCAACAGTTCATTGAAATCAAAGTAACAAACCTATCAACAGAACCGGCACCCGGCTTGGAGATCATCCAGAACCGGGTGCCGCAGAACCAATGCCGGACTACATCCAGCCACGTTCCTTATAATATTTCACCGCACCGTCATGCAGTGGGGCAGACAGATTATTGGTGATCATCTTGGCTTCTTCCAGATTGGCAAATGCCGGATGCATCTTCTTGAAGCGGTCGAAATTCTCGAACACCGCCTTGACGACCTGATACACGACCTCTTCGCTGGCATCCGTCGATGCAACAAAGGTCGCGCCGACCCCGAAGGTCGTGACATCAGAATCCGTGCCCTTGTACATGCCGCCGGGAATGGTGGTCATGGCGTAATAGGCATTGTCCGCCGCCAGTTTCCGGATCACGTCATTGTCGACATTGACCAGAACGGAGTCACAGGTGGTGGTCGCTTCGGAAATCGAGCCCGCCGGATGACCGACGGTGAAGACAATGGCATCGACCTTGTTGTCACAGAGGGCCGCAGCCTGTTCCTTGGAATTCAGGTCCGAGGCCAGGGCGAAATCGCCAGTGGTCCAGCCCATTTTCTCCATCACGACTTCCATCGTGCCGCGCTGACCCGACCCCGGGTCTCCGATATTGACCCGCTTGCCCTTCAGGTCATCAAAGCTGCGAATGCCTGAATCGGCCCGCGCAACCACGGTGAACGGTTCCGGATGAACCGAGAAGACGGCGCGCAGATCGGTATAGGCCCCGTCCGGGAACTGGTCCGGCGCGGTACCGTTATAGGCATGGTACTGCCAGTCGGACTGCGCAACGCCCAGATCCAGATCGCCGCCGCGAATGCCGTTGATATTGGCAACCGACCCACCAGTGGTATGGGTGCATTTGATGGCATGCTCCGCCGATCCGCGGTTCACGAGGCGACAGATCGCACCGCCCACCTGATAATAGACCCCGGTTTCACCGCCGGTTCCGATCACGATATTGGTTTCCGCCACCGCTGCGGTGGAAAACAGGGTTGCCCCCAGCAATGCCGCCGCGAGTCCCGTATTTTTTATCATCATGGCTCCACTCTCCCTTTTCATATTGCTTTCAAGATAACGCACTGTGCTTTCGGAACGCGATCTGGGTCATGGCGTTCCATCGGCGGAATAATTGAACCGGGACTGTATCGATTTTGATTTCCCGTCATCACCCGCCAAAATATGCTGCTGATCAATTGACCACGATCAGCGCATGGCTTGATTTCAGCACCTTGCCCCGCATAGCCCCATCCCTGCGCAATTCATTGCGCCGCTCCGGTTTACGATGGCATGCTGGTTATTCTGGTCCTCATCGTGAGCCGCAGAGGGCACACGACACGATTATTCAATTTTCTGCGTGCGTAGCCCGCATTTTTTGCGAGGACCGTCACCCTGTTCCTATCCTGCTTTGACCATAAAAGGCCTACAGTATTTGTTTGTTTACGATATTTCCAATGTCACCCTGCATCATGCCCGGCAAGATTAAGGCCGTCAACACAGCCCATCACCCAGTCACAAGAGCACCAATCCAGTATGGTGCCTGTCACTGACCTGCGACGCCCAGCGCTTCCGCCGCTGCCGGATGCATCGGTGCGAACAGGGACGCGCTGGTCAAATCTTCAATGGCAATTGTGGAAAAGGCTGGATGGGCCTCATTCAACCGGGAAAGTCCGCGGGCAATGGCCTTGGTCAACCCGGCAACCATCGCGGAATCCGCATCCTGGGTAGTAACCAGAACCGGTCGCAGACCAACCGTCTTCACCGGTACCGACTGTCCTGGATAGGTCCGTGCAGGAATGACCACCTGCGCATAACCGGGCAGATCGCCAAGCAGACTCGACACTTCTCCATCGGTGAAGGAAAGCGGTGTTATCCCGCAACGCCGCCCCGCCGCCGCGAGATATTCCGCCGGATGGACCGCCATCACGACAACTGCATCCGTCTGACCGTCGCACAGCCGGTCAATCGCTGTCGCAACCGGTTCTGAACTCACCTCCGCCAGATCACCCCGATCCAGTCCGGCCGTAGCCAGCGCGACATTCGCCAATATACCCCGATAGCTCGTCTCGCTGCCAATGCTGACACGTTTGCCTTTCAGATCCCCGATACTGGAAATCGGCCCGGTTGCCTTGGCAAAGACCGTGAATGCCTCCGTATAGAACCCGGCAATCGAGCGCAGGCTGTCCACAGGACCGGATTCCTGAAACCGGCTGCTGCCTTGCACGGCATGATGAAGCCAGTCGCTCTGCACGATGGCGAACGGCATCAGCCCCTGTCGCAGCGCATCGATTGCCTTAGCACTGTCGGCAAGACTGGCTACGGCGCATTGCGTCGTCGTGCCGTCGGTGTCGAGCAGACGGCAGATTGTGCCCGCCAGCGGAAAATAGAGACCGAAGGGAAGACCGCCGCCGATCAGGACATGTTCTCCGCCACCCGGCAGGTCCAGTTCCACCGTCGCCGACTGTGCCGCAACCGCACCACTGAAAGAGATGCAGCCAAGTGCGAACAGTGCGCCGAATGTTGCCGTGCGAAATCCCATCTCTAAACCTCTCATATCAGTCCAAGTATCCTGCGCGCCGCCGTTTCACTGGCGACGTCACGCCCCATCAGCATGGCGTGCGCCGCCACCTGTGCGATAAGGGCGGCATTGTCGGGCGCGATGCCCCCATTCGCAAGCATCAGATTATTCTCAAATCCAAGACGGCAATGACCGCCCAACGCCGCCGCTGTCAGACCACAAGCTGCTTCCCTTGGTCCAAAAGCACAGACCGCCCAAGGATTCAGCAAGCCTTCCTCCTTCGCCGCTGCCAGGAATGGCAGCAAATCAGCCGGATCCGAAGTCTGGGTCCGACTGTAGCGCCCCAGAACATAGAGCACAAAAGCACCCTCACCCGACAGCACGCCGCGTCGTTGCAGATCGGCAAAACGCCTGACATCGTCGGCATCGTAGAGAATATATTGCGGGAAGACCGCCTCCTGCGCCATCCAGTTGGAAAATTCGGCGAAAACAGCCTCATCTTCCGCCGTGGCGCAAAGTTCCCGAATCGCCAAGGATACCGCCTCCGGGCACAAATCCCGAACCATCGCGCGCTGTTCGTCGGAGGTATAGAGTCCGACAGCCTCGGATGTCACCTGAATGATGAATTCCGGTCCTGCCTGCCGCCGAACCGATGCCATCGCCGCACGATAGAGGTCGGAGTCCAGCGTATGCAAACCCGCCGCGTCCCGAACATGAAGATGGATCATCACCGCGCCTGCCTCGCGGCATTCCGCTGCCGTCCGACCAATCTCCTCCGCTGTCATCGGCAGGGCGGGATGGTCGGCCTTGGTCTTGCGGGCACCGTTCGGGGCGACGGCCAGGATCAGCGGTTCCGCCATCACTCAGGACAGTCCGGCATCGGCCAGTGCCGCGTCAACGGCCTGCCCCAGCTTGTCGACAATCTCGTCCACATGGCTGTCCTCGATAATGAAAGGCGGGGCCAGCAGAATGTGGTTGCCCCGCTTGCCATCTATCGTACCACCACCGGGATAGCACATCAGGCCCTGAGCCATCGCATGTCGCTTGATCCCCAGATGAATCCTGTGGGAAGGATCAAGCGGTTCTTTCGTTGTACGATCAGCGACCAGTTCCAGGCCGATGAACAGACCACGACCCCGGATATCACCAATCAGTGGATGGTTGCCGAACCGGGAATTCAGGCGCTCCATCAACTGTGCGCCGCGCCGGACCACATTGTCCAGCAGGCGATCCTCCTCAATCACCTTCTGAACCGCCAGGGCCGCCGACGCCGCAACGGGATGGCCCATATAGGTGTGACCATGCTGGAAGAAACCCGACCCGTCGCGAATCGTCTCATAGATTGCTGCACTGCACAGGGTCGCACCAATTGGCTGATAGCCTGCACCCAATCCCTTCGCGATGGCGACAATGTCCGGGATCACATCCTCCTGGGCACAGGCAAAGAGCGATCCCGTCCGACCCATTCCGCACATAACCTCGTCCAGGATCAGTAGAATCCCGTACCGGGTGCAAATCTCCCGAATCCGCTTCAAATAACCTGGAACCGGGACCAGTGCGCCTGACGTCGCCCCGACCACCGGTTCGGCCACGAAGGCGATGACCTTCTCCGGCCCCACGGCCAGCAGACGCGCCTCCAACTCATCGGCAACCCGCAGCCCGTATTCCTCAAGCGTCTCATCCGCGCGCCGGTCGCGATAGGCATAACAAGGGGCAACATGTTCGACATCGATCAGGATCGGCGAGAATTGTTCGCGCCGCCACTGATTGCCGCCAACCGCCAGCGCACCCAGCGTATTGCCATGATAGCTCTGCCGCCGGGCGATGAAGTGTCGGCGATGGCCCTCCCCCTTCTCCCAGAAATACTGATGCGCCATCTTCAGGGCGGCCTCCACGGCTTCGGACCCGCCAGAGACGAAATAGACATAATCCAATCCACCCGGCGCCCGCGCCGTCAGGAACTCCGCCAGTTCCTCCAGCGGTTCATTGGTGAAAAAGCCGGTATGCGTGAAGGCGATGGCATCGACCTGATCCTTGATCGCCTGAGTCACGCGAGGGTGGGAATGGCCGAGGCAACTGACCGCCGCACCACCGGATGCGTCGAGATAGCGCTTTCCCGCAGCATCGATGACATAGCACCCATCACCGCGCAGAGCGACAGGTAGGGGCGGGCCGCAGGTTCGATGGAAGACATGGCTCATCGTATGGATCTCTCTGATGCTACATCAGGTGGCTTGATCGGCCTGCGCCGAAAGCTCCGCCTGATATATCCGCTCGCCCTCGGTCAGCGTCCAGGAAATCATGCGTTTCAGGATCTTACCCAGCGCCTCGTCAAAGCCTTGCACGATTTCTACCATGGAAGGACCGGGTGCCGGTATCAGATACTCGACCGTCTTGGACCCGACAATACTGCGCTGGGGCATCATGACCAGTTTCGCATTCATCCTCACACGGATGATGGGCGCATTGCCTTCAGGTATCGCCTGACCATTGGCATCGACAAATTCGGCCTGAAACTCCCGCAAATCTGTTTTCAATATGAAATCGGATCGCAGGCCAATTGCCTGCCGTCCGACAGAAACAATCCTGTTCGAATTCTCGAAGCTTTCAATCAGCAATGTCTGGATCATGTTCGGCGCACTGTCCGTCCAGGCGGCTCGGGCGAAATATTCCAGCTCAATCTGGGATCGACGCAATGCGATCCGCGACGAGGCGATCCCGGCCGCCGCCAGCGGTGGCTCGACCAGCAACTGCCAGGAAACCGCCGGCAGGTCGTCATCGAACGTGCTTTTTGGCGTCAAAACGTAGATCCGTGCCAGATCGCCACTACCCGGCAGCTTAAGCGAGCAGCCCGACAGCGCGGTTCCAGCGAGCAGGACAGAAAGTCCTGCCGCCACATGGCGGCGCGACAGGGGTTGCTGGACCACCGTTTCTATCAGCTTCGTCATTGTACTTCATAACCTCGCTGGGAATCGCCAAAGAAGAACTGTGCCGGATCCCGTTCGATCTGGTTCGTGATCCGGCTCAGAGAGGAAACCAGAATCCGCATTTCCGAGAGAAGCTGGGTGAATTCATACAGGCCACTGTTGCTGAAATTCGTCACCGGCTCCCGATTTTCCTTAATCAGCAATGCCGCCTCGTCCGCCGCCGCCGCAATGCTGACAGCCGCCGCACGCAATTCTCCGGAAATCGCACTGAAATTCTGAACCGCCTTTGTTGCATCCGTGGCGACGCTGTTGACCATCGGTGAAATCGTGCTGGCAAGGTCACCATAGCGCCCCATCGTATCCTCCGCCGTATCGGCAACTGAATCGATCCGAACCGTCGCAGTCCGCATCAGGGTGTCGACGTTCTCCAGTGAGTCTTTCGCCCGTTCCAGCAAACCTGCAATACGGTCATCCGTCTGAAGGATGGTATTATCCAATCGCCCGATCGTTACCAGAAGCTGGTTTGACACGGTGGTCACCTGGGTCCGCATATCGTCACCCAAGGCCGTGAAATTCTGCATCGTCGCATTGGCACTGTCGAGGATCGGCGATACTTCCAGGGCAAGACCATCCATCCGGGCGGTAAATCCACGCAGATCCTGCACAAGGCTGCGGGCCTCCGTGATCGTGTCTTCCGTCGCACCCGCGATCCCGTCGGCCCTGTCAGCGAAGGCAGTAACCAGGCGTTCAGCCTCCGCCGTCGTACGCTTCACCTGTTCCATCATCCCGGCCCCTTCCTGCAACAACAGGGCGACATCTTCGGAACTGTCGGACAGGGCACCCGAGAACCGATCAATATTGGCAAGCGTACTCTGGATATGGGCGATATTCTCCTCATTCAGCAGTTTGGTTGCCTGTTCCGAGACAGCGCGTAGATTCTGCATGATCTCCGGTGCATTCTCGAAAACCTGTTGCAGCGCGGATTTCTCCGAGCGGATTTCCGGTCTCTCCTGACCTGGCCGCGCGGTCAGGGGCGGTGCCGATTCCGTACCCCCATTGATCTGGATGAACCCAACACCGGTGATACCCTGGGATTCGAGCCGCGCCACGGCATCTTCCCGGATGGGCGTATCCTTCGGTACGTCGATGATAACCTGTATCTCCCCGAACCGGTCCGGGCTGATCCGCATATCGGCAACGGAGCCTATGGGAATGCCGCCATAGCGTACCGGACTGCCCACCGAAAGGCCGGTCACGGACCCCTGAAAAAAGATGTCATATCGGGTGGTATCATCCCCTACCCGCAGATCGGCCAGCCATACGACCGCCGCCACCAGTGCGATAAAGAATGACAGCACAAATGCGCCGACGATAACGAAACTGGCCCGTGTCTCCATGACGTCAGGTAACCCCCATCCTGTGCATCTCCCCCATTTGCTCCGCCAAACTGATCATTCCGCCGCCAAGCCTCCCACAGCCCGGGCGCGGGGACCATGAAAATAGTCGCGCAACCAAGGATGATCCGCCGCCATCAGGTCAGCCATGGTACCGACCATGACTTTTTTGTCCACCAGCGCCGCGATGCGGTCGCAGATCGCCGCCAGGCTATCCAGATCGTGCGTCACCATGAAGACGGTCAGTCCGAGACTGCCCTGAAGTGAGCGGATCAACTGATCAAAGGCCGCGGCCCCGATGGGATCCAGGCCTGCCGTCGGCTCATCCAGAAAAACCACATCCGGGTCCAGCGACAGGGCGCGGGCCAACCCGGCGCGTTTGCGCATTCCACCGGACAGTTGGGAAGGAAGCTTGGCCCCGGCATCTGGCGGCAATCCGACCATGGCGATCTTAAGCGCCGCCAGTTCATCCATCAGCACCTGCGGCATGTCGTGATGTTCCCGCATCGGAACCTGGATATTCTCCGCAACCGTCAGGGAAGAGAACAGCGCCCCATCCTGAAACAGAACCCCGATCCGGGTTCTGAGGACCGTCCGGGCAGCTATATCCGCCTTCCAGATATCTGTGCCGAGCAGTTCCACCGTCCCGGCGGAAGGGCGGTGCAGGCCGATGATCTCTCTCAGCAATACTGATTTTCCGGTCCCGGAACCACCAACAACCCCAAGAACCTCACCTTGTCGTACGTCCAGATCCAGCCCGTCATGGATGACCTGTGTGCCGAACCGGGTCTGCAATCCCCGCACCCGTATCGCGATTCCGTCCTGATCCAGCAGTTCGCTCATGCCTCAGATCCCCAATGTCGAGAACAGGATGGCGAACAGCGCCGTCGCAACGATGACCAGGAAAATCGATTCGACGACAGAAGTCGTGGTCTGGCGTCCCACGCTCTCTGCCGTACGTTCCACCTTCAAACCTTCATAGCAGCCGACTATGGCAATGATGTACGCATGGACTGGGGCCTTAACGAGACCGACGATAAAATCGTTCAGATCTACCGCCTTGCGCAGGGCAGTAACGAACTGGGTCGGCGATATGTCCAGCGCCAGCACCGTCATCACGCCACCGCCCAGAATACCCATGATGGAGGCGAAGAAGGCGAGGAACGGCAGTGTGATCATCAGAGCGACCACTCGGGGCTGGACCAGCACCTCGACCGGATCCAGGCCAAGCGTCCCCATCGCATCGATTTCCTCATTCACTTTCATCGTACCAATCTGCGCGGTGAAGGCGGAACCGGATCGCCCGGCGATCATGATTGCGGTGATCAGCACCGCCACTTCACGCAGCATCGATAAGCCGACCAGATTGACGGTGAAAATCTCCGCCCCGAACTCGCGCAGTTGATCCGACATCAGATAGGCCAGAACAACACCAATCAGAAAAGACAGCAGGCCGACAATGGGCAGAGCGTTCACACCGGTCTGTTCAATCTGCGTGACCAGCGCCTTGATCCGGAAACGGGAAGGCGCGCGCAGCGATTTCCCCATCACGACGGTGACAAGGCCAATGAAGTTCAGAAGCTCAATCCCCTTAGCCCCGGTCGCGTGGACACTGCGCCCGATGCGCTCCAGCAGACGCAGAAAGACATTGCCTGGCGGCACGTGAAGCAAACCCGGGCGATCCGCTGTGGCAACGATTTCAAGCATCGGGCGATGATGCGGGGCAACACCGACGAAATCCACCGAATGCCCGTCCCGCCGCAAACGCGCGGCGGTGCGAAACAGAAGCCATGCCCCCGCGCTGTCGAGTCGCTCAAGCGAAGCCAGATCAAAGACGACACGATCCCCCGGTCCCGGCTTTAATCCGCTTATCCGGCTGTCAAGGCGGGCCACCCCGGCGACGGTCCAGCATCCGCCGGCACTGACCAGCAGATAGGATCCCTCGCTGTCGGTTCGCATCCAGCCGTCGGTATTCATTCACCCTCCACCCCGATACCGCGTTGCAGGACACCGCACCAAACCGTAAACTGACGCATAAGCCTGCCCGCGATCTTACCCGCCTGTGACCTAACCCAACTATGACCTTAGAGGTACCTATGGACCTGACGCAACATATCCGAACGATTCCCGACTTTCCGAAACCCGGTATTCTTTTCTACGATATTTCGACCCTGCTTGCCCACCCGCAGGCATGGCGTCACTGCGTCCTGGAACTGGCCGGTATCGTGCGGGACTGGTCGCCGGATTTGCTGGTCGGCATTGAAAGCCGGGGATTTCTGACCGCCGCCCCCCTGGCTCTGGAACTGGAGCTTGGTTTCGCCATGGTACGCAAGCAGGGGAAGCTGCCCGGCAAGACCGTCAGCCATGTCTATGAGCTGGAATATGGCAGCGATACGGTGGAAATTCAGGCCGACGCGATCCATCCCGGTCAGCGGGTCGTGGTTCTAGACGATCTGATGGCCACCGGCGGCACGATGAGCGCGGCCATCGAACTGATCGAAAAGGTCGGTGGAATCGTCGCGGGCGTAGCCTGTATCATCGAACTGGAAGGGCTGGGCGGGCGCGACGAGATCTCGGTCCCTTTCGAATCTCTGGTCCGCTTCGAAATCTGATCCACCTGCAAGCTATTGCCAGGACGAGACCCCGTCCTGAGAGGTACCGCATAACGCCGCCGCCATGCCCAGCAGGGTCTCGTCGGTCCCCGGTGCCCCCATCAATGACAGCGCGACCGGGAAGCCATCCACCCTGGCCACCGGCAGGGAAAGCTGCGGCGTCCCGGCCAGAGGCGCAATACCGGACAGACGGATGATGCGCGCCCGAATCTCATTCGATGCAACCGCCGACCGCCCCGCCTCCAGTGCCGGGCCCGGTGCGGCGGGCATCACCAGCACAGACCCGTCCGCCGTAACCTCCCGCAGCCGCGCCGCGATACACTTCCGCTCCGCATTGGCCGCATCCAGGGACTCGGCATCGATGGACGAACACCATTCCAGACGCTCGCGTATGCCGGGCCCGATCTCCGGCGACACCGCCTTGATCCAGGGACCGAGCGTCCGCCAGATTTCCGCACCTTGGGCGATACGGAAGCAGTCGAACCAGGCATTAAGGCTGCTGCCCTCGGCCAGCGTCATCGGCACGGCCTGGCCATAGCGCGACTCCAGATGTGACAGCGCCTGCGACAGCACTTCCCCCGTCTTTGGCTCTGCCTCTGCCCAGACATCCGTGGGCTTCAGCAGGCGCGTTGGCCCTTCCGGTTCCGGGACCGCATCCGCTAGCAAAATATGCCCCACCTGTCGCATCAGATCGGGATCCCTGGCAAACCATCCGGCGGTATCGAAGGACGCCGCCAGCGGGAAGACACCGCCCAGCGAAACCCGGCCATGAGTTGGCCTCAGCCCGAAGATACCGCAGAAACTGGCGGGCACCCGAACCGATCCCCCGGTATCGGTGCCAAGCGCGAAATCCACCAGGCCGCCCGCGACCGCTGCCGCGGAGCCGCTGGACGACCCGCCACAGACCCGCCCCGGCGCGTTCTGATTGATCGGTGTGCCATAATGATGGTTTTCCCCGATGATGGAGAAGGCAAATTCATCGGTGATTGTCTTGCCGCGCAGTGATGCCCCAGCCTCCAGCAAAAGCCGCACCGCCTCGCTTGTCGTTTCGGCTGGGCCATGAGTCCTGCCCCAATCGGGATTGCCGCAATGGGAAATCCGCCCGGCAATGTCGAAGAGATCCTTTGCCGCAAATGTCGACCCGGAGAGCGGACCACCGCTTCGTCCATCCAGACTCAGTGATTCATCGACGAATGCATTCAAGCGACCGACCATGTTACCCCCAAGACATGCGATATTCCAGAGCATTCGCCCCGTGGAACGTCTACCGTTCCGTCATCGCATTTTCCTTCGCCTTGATAAGGGGTTTCAGCAGATAGTCCAAGACGGTCTTTTCACCGGTGATGATATCCACCGTCGCTGTCATGCCGGGAATGATCGGCTTGTCATCACCCAGATTGGTCTCTGTCGTGGACAGGCGCACCCGGTAATAGGGTTCCCCTTCCTCATCCAGGATCGTATCGGCGGAAACATCTTCCAGTTTCGCTTCCAACCCGCCGTGGATCGAAAAGTCATAGGCCGATATCTTCACGACCGCCGGAAGTCCGGGGTAAAGCTGTGCCCGGTCCGAGGGGCGAATCCGCGCTTCCACCAGAAGGGTATCCTCCAGCGGCACGATTTCCGCCACCGGATCGCCGGGCTTCACGACACCGCCAAGGGTATTAATCAGTATCTTATTGACCGTACCACGCACCGGGGAGCGGATGTCCGTGCGCTGTTCCCGGTCCCGTCCAGCGGTCAGATCCTCGCGCAGACGCTCCGCATCCGTGCGCACCTTGCTCAATTCCTGCTGCGCCTTAGCGCGGAACGCCGACAGTTCCTGTTCGATCGTGCTGGTGGCTTCCTGAATCTGGGACCGGATGCGGGGAATCGACAGTTCCGCATCCTGCAATTCGGATTCCAGCCCGACGACGGAACGCCGCACCGTCAGCACCTCCTGCTGCGATGCCGCACCGCTGGCGACCAACGGCTGCAACAAGTTGAACTCCTCTCGCGCCAGGGCCAGTTGGCTCTGCAACTGGGTCACCTGCGCAGTTTTCTGGCGCAGTTCCTGAAGCGCCTGATTGCGTTGGGTTTCTCGAATCCGGATCTTGCCCTGCAATTCCGTCAGGTTCCGTTCGAAAACCTCGATCTGATCATTCACCCGGTTCGGGGCATTTGCCTGGATATCTTCCGGGAAGGTGATTTCGGTTGCCCCGGTCGCCTCGGCAAGCAACCGGGCGCTCTCCGCGATCAGACTGCGATACTGTGTGGTCTTCTCGGCATATTCTGCCTCGGCCAGGCGGTTTTCGATACGCATGATGACATCACCCGCCTCGACGATCTGTCCCTCGGCAACGGATATCGCCGAAACAATACCGCCTTCAAAATGCTGGACGATCTTTGTCTGGCTTGAGGGGATGATCTTGCCCTCACCCCGGGTCACCTCATCCAGCACCGCACTCTGCGCCCAGATCAGAAAAACCACGAAGAAGGATCCGATCAGAAACAGCAGGACATGCGCCCAGAGCCGCGCGCTGCGCCCGACTCCATCCTTGCTTTCGGCATCGAAAATGCCGTCATCCCAATTGCCAGCAGACATGCCCAAAACTCCAGTGGTTCAACTGCATCCGATATAGGATGCAGAGTGCCAGATTACACCTTAGCTGCCTGAATTCGACCGGAGGCAAGCGCCTCCATCACGATTTCCTTCGGCCCGTCCGCCACGATCCGCCCACCATCCATCACGATCAGGCGATCAACCAGCGTCAGCAAGGATCCCCGATGGGTCACCAGAATCAGCGTCTTGTTGGTCAGCACCGTACCGAGACGCGCCTTGAAACGGCCTTCGGTCGTATTGTCCATCGCACTGGTCGGCTCGTCCAGCAGCAGGATCGGCGGATCGAGCAGCAGCGCCCGCGCCACGGCAATCGCCTGACGCTGGCCGCCAGAGAGAGAAAGCCCCCGCTCCCCAACCGGCAGGTCGAGGCCCAGCGGATGTTTGGATATGAATTCATCGACACCGGAAATCCGGGCGGCGCGCAAAATCGCGCTGTCATCGGCATAGGGGGCCCCCAGCGCGATATTCTCCTTCACCGTCCCGAAGAACAGATAGACATCCTGCGGCACGACCCCAATGGACCGTCGCAGATCCGCCGGATCGATCTGGCGCACGTCAGTTCCATCAACCAGAACCGATCCTTCATCGGGATCGTAAAGGCCGAGCAGCAGCCGTTCTATGGTGGATTTTCCGGACCCGATCCGCCCAATGATCCCGACCTTCTCCCCCGCATCGATCTTGAAGGATACGTCGCTGAGCGCCGTCGTCTTCGCCTCCGGATAAGCGAATTTCACATTCTTGAATTCCAGTGTTCCGCTGAATTCGGGACGATGAACGAAGGTACGGCCTTCCGGTCGCTCCACCGGAGTCTGCATCATCTTGTCCAGCGCGTTCAGGGATTCCCGCGCCTGATTGAAGCGGGTGGCGATCCCGGCAATCTGCGACAGCGGGGCCATTGCCCGTCCGGCCAGAATGGTACAGGCGATCAACGCACCGACGGACATGTTCTTGTCGTTGATTTCGTAAACCCCGACAAACACGACCGCGACCGTCACGAACTGGGTGAAGAAACCGCTGAGGTTGAGCGCGAACTGCGACCAGCGCGTCGCCTTCATGGAGGAGGCCGCCGTCTTGGACACGAAGGTTTCCCAACTGCGCTGCATCCGCCCCTCGGAGGCAGTCGCCTTGATCGTCTCCGCACCTGAAATCGCCTCAATCAGGATCGCGTGTTTCTGCTGCGCCTCGCGGAAGGTTTCCTGCACGATCTTGCGCATCTGAATCTGGACGATAAATCCCACCACGATGGCGATCAACACCATCGCCCCCGGAATCATGACAAGCATCGGACTGCCGATGATGGAGATCACCCCCAGGAACAGGAAAATGAAGGGGAAATCGACGAGCGCGATGACTGTGGAGGAGGTGAAGAATTCCCGCAGATTCTCGAATTCCCGCATCGAATTCGCCAAGCCCCCGGCAGAGGGGGGCCGGTTGGCCATCTTCATGCCCATCACCTGCTGGAACAGGCGTGCGGCGATCTTGGTATCCGCCGTCTTGCCCGCGACATCCACCAGGTATCCCCGGATCAGCTTCAGCATGAAATCAAAGCCGTAGACGATCGAAATTCCGATCGCCAGCACCCAGAGCGTCGCCTCCGCAAAGTTCGGCACGACACGGTCATAGACATTCATCGTGAACAGCGGACTGGCAATGGCGAAACAGTTCACCATGATCGCCGCTATCCCGACCTCGATATACAGCTTCCACGAATTCAGCAGCGTTCCCCAGAACCATCCCTTCGGATCGGCGATGCGGTCATCCTGCGCGCGCTTGTCATACTGGAATTCCGGACGGGCAAAGAGCGCGTAGCCGACATATTCGGCGATCAGTTCATCGAAGGCGACATCGCGGGTTCCGGCCCCCATTTCAGGCAGAATGATCGTCGCCCGGCCTTCATTCCGCTTGATATCCGTCAGCACGCAGGCGCGCTGGCGACTGAGCAGAAGGACACAAGGCAGCGACAGTTTGGTGAGGCTGTTCAGGTCGCGCCGTTGCAGGCGCGCGGAAATACCCGCACGTTCCGCAGCCCGCACAAAAAGTTCTGGGGTCAGCATGCCATCGACCATCGGCAAAGCCGACGTCAGGGCCTCGGAAGATATATTGCGTTCGAGCAGCGTGCAGAGGATCGTCAGACACCCCAGCAGCGGATCATCCTTGGTTCCCGGCGTGGGCCTGATCTGCCAACCACTGGATGCGCCACGCCGATCCTTGCTGTCCCTCGATTTTTCGCGCCGCTCGTCCGTATCGCGGCGCTCTTTCCCGGACTTCGCACTGTTCTGCGCTGTCGACCCGCCCTGATCCCTGGCTTAATCCCCACCGTCGTCGTCCCCCGCAGCCCGGCGAGAGGGCGCTCTGGTCGCGCCGACCTTCCGCGCGCTGTCCTCTGCCGCATCGCGCAGGGCATCTGCGGTATCATTGGCCGCATTGGCCATTTCAAAATGACGGTTCAAAGCTTCCGGAGATAGCAGATCCCGTTCCGCCCGTCCCGCGTTGGAGTCCGAACGGCCTTCATCCACAGGGTTGAGAAGGCCCGCTGAACCCGAGTCCGTAGACACGCTTTCAGGAGGCGCAGTCTCCTGCCCCCGTTTTGCCTCATCCGGCGCATAGGCACGCGGCACATCTGTCCGCTTCGCCCGCTTCCTGGAGTCATAGTCCGTATCACTGACCATCGACCGGTACCGACGCTCCTGCGCTCTGCCTCCACCCTGATAGCAGGGCTATTCCTCTTTCGAAAGTTTCCTTTCCAGGACGTATTTGGAGTTAAGCACAATTCGGGCCAGACTTCACCTTGACTTTGACACTCCCAAATAAAATCAAGCAGACCGAATGAATCAAAGGGCGGAGACCTTTGGGTAAAGGTATCTCCGCCCATTGCACGCGAGGGGTACTGTTGTTCTATGCAGTTCCGCGAACCTACCCGTTCTGGGGATCCTCGTTGCTGCCACCATCGGTCAGGCCGGGTATGACCGGCGCGACCATCACGATACCGGCATCCTGTGCCGACGGCGGGGCTGCGCCACCATCGCCAACACTATCCCCCAGTACATCGTTCTGAAGATCCATCAACTCGTCGATACTCAGGGCACCGCTGCCATCCGTATCGGCATCGTAGGACGCGATATTGTCCTCCGATCCGAACAGGCTGGCATCGACCCCCACCAGCTTGATCGCACCACCATCGCCCAGACTGATGATCGTATCATCACCATCCTGAAGGATTTCCATCTCTTCACGCTCGTAGCCGCTGAGGAACAGTTGATCTGTACCGACCTCGAAGTCGTGGATCGTGTCCACACCGTCGCCACGGGCATAGAAGAAGGCATCCTGCTCGCCATCGCCCGTGCCGCCGACATTGCCACCCCAAAGCTGGTCGCCGCTTTCAAAATCGGCCATGGAGGGCACCGGCTTCACCGACAGGATCGCGTCATTGAAGTCCATGTCCCCGCCATTGAGGATGTCCTCAAAGCCGATCAGGGTCTCACCCGCACCGCCGACAATGACCTCCGGATCGCTGGACGGGATGAAGCCGTCAACGCTCTGGTAGGTCAGGTCATTGCCATTGCCAGACACATCCGAAACCGTCTGGCTGTTCGCGTCGTAACCACCGAAATGATATTCCGCGACGACATTGTCGGTATCATCCGGCAGCGGCTCACCCGAATTCTGGGCAATTTCCACCGGATCACGGATATCGTCGAAGAACCGCGCCTGAGTAAAGGTGCCTGAGAAGGTCTGGTCCTGATCGAAACCGCCGCCATCGCTGTCCTGTTCCTGACCGAAGACAACCGTGCCGCCGGATTGCAGGCTCTGACCCGTGGCGATGCCTGTGGTGGTGAAACCTTCAACACCATCGACATAGACCTTCAGGTTGCCATTCGTCCCGTCCCAGCTGGCGGAGATCATGTGTTCCTCACCATCGAACAGGCCCGAGGCCAGGATGTTGGTCGCCACCGAGACCCCGGCAACGATCACCACCATGACGCCGTTCTGCGCACCGATCAGGAATTCGTTTCCGGTGTGACGTCCTGCCGAATAGGACAGCAGCGGGGTCAAATCGGATCCCATTTCCGTCGACTTGAAGCCGACTTCAACCGTCACCTTCTGGCCGGAAATGACATCCCCACCCTGCAGATAGCCGCTGTTGCCATCGGCATTGATCGACAGGCCAGAGCCATTGGAAACCTGCGTCACCTGCGCATGGTTGATGCCATCCGGATTCAGGCTGCTCGGGTTCGAGAAGTAGGCATGGGCATCCTGACCTTGCAACTCCTGACCATCAGCATAGACCGAGATCGATCCATCATTATTCTCACCGAAGGTCACGACGGTTCCATCCGCCAACCCGCTGTTCCTGTCGCCGCCATCCGGAATGAGGAAGAAGCCGATATCATCCTGATCGAAACCGTCGAGCAGGATCGTATGGCTCGACCCGACATCCGTCTGGTGCAGATTGGCCCAGATCACTTCACCCGTCTCCGGCGTTCCCTCATCGTCCAGCACGTAATAACCGACGGTGTTGGAGTAAGCCGCATCCGTACCCTGGAACGTGACCGTGATCGACTGGACGGAAGACTGGACCATGCCGGTATCACTACCGCCCATGATCCAGTCCCGACCGGCCCCACCCGAGATGATATCGTTGCCCGACCCACCCTGCAGGAAGTCATTACCATACTGACCGAATATCTGGTCGTTGCCACTGCCCCCATGAATGACGTCGTCATAGCCTGTAACCGCTTCGCCGGGGATGTAGGGTTCTGCCGAGACGGATTTCAGCAGGAAGTCGGAATTATGCCCGCTGTTGCCCGCCCCATCATTGATCGGAGTCAGTTCGATGGAGGTGATCGGGAAGCCCGCCGTGATTGTGGCACTGGCAAGACCATTGACCGTTCCGTCGATCACGCCGGTCGCCGTCTGGCCATTCGCACCGAAGGCCGTCCAACGCGCCTGCTCCAGATAACCCGGATCGAAAGGTCCGGCATCCGGGGTGCTGACGGTCTCCCCATCGAACAGAGCCGATACGGTGACAGTAACCGACCCCATTGGATCATCGAACGTCATCCGCATGACCTCCGTCCCGGTGGCGTCACTGCCATCCATCGTGTCGATCTCGCCATCATCGATACCGCCGCCGACCGAGATGCCGGCATAGCTATAGCTGCCATGCAGGCTGGCATCGGCAGTGTGACCACTGTTGATCGAGAAGCTGACATCCTTCGTCGAGAACGGACGGTCGGTATAGCTGTCGGACGCCGCATCGTATTTGAGCGCCTGCAGCGTGACCCCGGCATCTGCCCAGGTCGCAACCACTGCCGATGTATTGACACCGGTACCCTCGATATCCAGCGACAGGCTGACACCCCCTTCATCGCTACTGCCGACATAATCGGACAGATTGGTGACGAAGTCTGTCGTTCCAACGGAGACCATGCTCGCCACCTGATCGGCTGTCAGGGCACCGTCGAACAGGGCCGGATTGTCGACCCTGCCGTCCAGATAATCCTCCAGCTTGTTGGCGACATTATCATCGCTCTGAATTTGAGAGGCCGCGAAAGTCCAGGGATTCTGGTTCTCCGCCATGCTCCAGTCACTCTGGACACTATCGACAACTTCCCCGTTAACATAGAGCGAGACCGTATCACCATCCCAGGTGACAGTGACATTGTGCCAGTTATCCCAATCGACATAACCACCCTTCAGTGTGAAGGTTTCGTCCTCAGTCTGGATCCGGAGTTCCACTTTACGGTCGGACCGAACGTCAATGTCGAAATGTCCGCCATCGCCATAATTCTTGGCATCCTTCGAAGCGAGCGTCCCGTTGTTCCAGGCCATGAAGTCCATGGTGAAGGTCCCGGTCTGGGTCTCCATCGCCGCATTGTGTGGAACTTCGATATAGTCGCCCGAACCATCGAACTGCGCCGCTTTGCCTTCCGCGCCACTGCCGCTTCCGGTATGGCCCTTGGCCGTGCCGGTCAGGCCGCTAACACTGTCGGTTACGGTCTCATTCGAGCCCCATGTCGTATCCTCCAGTTCGAAGTGGAAGATCGCGTTGATGCTGGATTCACCGCTTGTCGGTTCACCGCCACCGACCATGCCGGAGACTTCGAGATCGTCGAAGCGGATTTCTATGCTCTCGCTTTCCGTCGTCTTGGCATTGTTGTAGCCACCCAGCGTGATGCTGTGTGCGCCCGCAGGCAGGTCACCGACATTGATCGTAACCGTCTGCCAACCGGTGTCGTGGTCGCCACCGCCGTTCCCATTGCCAAAGACCTTCGAAACATAGCTGTTCCCATCGACGCTGACCCGCTGTCCGTCTATCGCGACCCAGACTTCTCCATATTCGTTGGATTCGTAATCCTGATCCACGATCATCCGATAGGAGAAGGTGATCGTCGTATCGGAGGAATTCGCATCGACCGTGAATTCAGATGTGAAGCCGCCCGACATATCAGAGATATCACAATCATCCTTGCCGCCCAGTTTGACGACCATCTGATCGCCATCCATGTAGCCCTTGGCATAATAATCGCCACTGCTGCCATACTGGTTCAGCGGATCGTCTGCATAGCTCGGCCCGGACAGGTCGAAGGTGACCTCTTCCGGTTCCGGCGCAGGCGCTTCGCCTCCGCTGGACGGCGGGGCCATATTCGGACCCTGATCGCCATAGATCACATCGTCGCCCTGCTGGCCGAAGATCGTATCGGAACCAGACCCGCCGAAGATCGTGTCATCACCCGGAACCCCGGTCCCACCGGATACATCCGGAATATCGATCATGATCGTGCTGGACACCGTACCGGTATCCGTCTGCCCGTGATCCGGATCAGTGTCGAGGGAGGTGACCTCCACCGACAGGGTGAAGTCGCCGGTACCGTTCGGGACCGTGATCTGCAGCCCTTCCAACTGATCCGGTGTCAACACATGAACTGCCGAACCCGTGAAGGTATCGCCCGCCGTATTGGTGAGCGTCGCCCCGTCCGGCACATTACCGATTTCGACCGTCAGAACTTCCGACCCGTCGATATCATTATCGCCAACCGTGATGACAACCGGTGCAACGAAGCAACCCTGCGGTGTCAGCCCCATCGGGTCATCGCCGTAGATCACGTCATCGCCCTGCTGGCCGTCAATGATGTCGTTGTTGGCCCCACCATAGATCGTGTCGTTGAAGCTGTCGCCCTCGACACCGCCGCCGACCAACACGCCGGTATCCACCAGGGTGATATCGTCCAGCGACATGCCACGACCATCTTCCTGATCATTCTCGGAATTTTCCGTGAAGACGATCCGCATCGTCTCCCCGGTCCCGACGAACTGGACCGTCACGGTCTGCCAGTCGTGCTGGGTCTGATTTTCCATATCATGGGTATATTCGCCCAGGACCTGACCATCGACCTTCACGGCCATTGCATTGACCGTCTCATCATAGCCGGGACGTCCGGAATAGCTGAAGGTCATTTCATAGACCTTGCCCTCTTCCGTCTGGACATCACGATAGATGCCGTCGGAGTCCGAGAACGTGTTGCCAGCGACGTTATTCAATTCAACGAAATTGTCGCCATGGGCCGCCTGGTTCGTACCGTCCGGCTGTTCATTCAGATCGCGGACCATGTTGTCAGTCCAGACTTCTACATCTTCCGCTGTGGTGTGCCAGCCATCAATGCTTTCGACCATGATGCTGGGATTCGAGTATGTCGCATTGCCAGGAATGCTTTCGAAGGAACTGTGGAAGAGAACCGTTGGCTCACCGACAACGACCGTGCCTTCACCGGTTCCGGCACCACCATCGCCGAAGAGGACATCCTGCCCGGCACCGCCATAGATCAGATCATCCCCGCCCATGCCGGTGATCGTATCTTCACCGCCTTCGCCGTGCATTTCGTCGTCGCCAGCCGTGCCGACCATGACGTCATCGCCTTCGGTCCCGACAATCGCATCGGGGTTGGTCTCCGGATTCGCGGTCGGTTCACCTTCGATGGTGTAGCGCTCGACATGCATGTTCACATCGTCGAAGTCAAAATCGCCGCCACCCGGGATATCCTCCCAGTTCTGGTTGCCATCCACCGAATTGTCGGTGGTGTAGTCAAAGCTGCTCTCGTTCAGACCCGGAGTTGAGAAAATCACCGGATCGCCCTGACCGGAAAGCGGCCCGCTGCTGGTATGGGCAACCCAGTTTCCAGAGGAGTTCTGCTGGAAGGTGATTTCGGTCCCGTTGCTCAGGCCCGGATTGAGATTCGCCCCGTTCGAGATCACGAAGAAGCCGACACTGTCCGGATCGACGCCTTCGATTTCCTTGGTAACGCCGATTTCCTGCTTGGTATTGGCAAACAGGATCGCGCCCACCGTCGGAACACCACCCGCACCGATGATGAAGTACCCGTAGGTATTGTGATACCCGGCGGTATCCTGACCCATATTTGTCACCCGCAGACCTTCACCAGGCCCACCGGTACCGCAGGTCGGATCAAGCTCCGCCGTCGCATCCTCGGTTTCCAGATCGATCTCGTCGACCACCGGTGCCACATAGACCGTGAAGTCCACACTGTCTGTTGCCGTGTCACCATCCACATCCGTGGTGGTAACCGTCATCGTCAGGTCGATGTCACCGGAGAAATCTTCCGGCGGCAGCATGCTGACACTGGACAGATTCCCGGCGTCGATGCTCCAGACACCCGGTTCGACTTCCGTACCGGTGTTGAGAACCGCCCCTTCCGGCACCCCGGACAGGGTGACCGTCATCGCATCCGGCCCTTCACTGGTCATGGTCGCATCAAGGTTGAGCGCGATCCACTGATCCTCAAGTCCCTGACCATTCGCCGCAATCGCTTCTGCATCCGGATCGGTATCCGTGATGTCGATGGTCACAACCGCCGAAGAGGTATCCCCGTCGCCATCGGTGATGGTGTAGGAGAAGACCTCTTGTTCCGTTTCACCATCTGTCGAATGATCGATGCTGTCATTCGCGGTGAAGCTGTAGGACCCATCGGCATTCACCGTCAGGGACCCAGTCTGCGTCACCACCGTCGCGTTGGCCGCAGCGGTCTGCTGGGTACCATTCGCATCGGTATAGGTGAAGGAAGTCAGCGTCGAACCATCCGCACCCAGATCGTCATTGTCGAGCAGATTGCCGGTGACGGATGCACCGCCCTCGACCGTGCTGTTCGCATCATTCTCCGCCTCGGGCACGGTATCCGTGATGTCGATGGTCACAACCGCCGAAGAGGTATCCCCGTCACCATCGGTGATGGTGTAGGAGAAGACCTCCTGTTCCGTTTCGCCATCCGTCGAATGATCGATGCTGTCATTAGCCGTGAAGCTGTAGGACCCATCGGCATTCACCGTCAGGGACCCGTTCTGCGTCACCACCGTCGCGTTGGCCGCAGCGGTCTGCTGGGTACCATTCTCATCGGTATAGGTGAAGGAAGTCAGCGTCGAACCATCCGCACCCAGATCGTCATTGTCGAGCAGATTGCCGGTGACGGATGCACCGCCCTCGACCGTGCTGTTCGCATCATTCTCCGCCTCGGGCAGGGTATCGGTGACGGTCAGCGTAATGCTGGCCGTATCGCTGCCATACTCGTTTTCCAGCGTATAGGTGACGGTCTCGCTCAGATCGCCATTGCTGTGATCTTCCGATGCGTCAGAGGTATAGGTATAGCTGCCATCGGCATTGACCGTCAGCGTGCCATAGATCGTATCAACCGTCGTGCCTGCTGAAGCCGTCCCGGTGGTGCCGTTTTCCTTCGTATAGGTGAAGGACGTGATCTCCCCGCCACCGGTTTCATCATTGCTCAGCAGATTGCCGGTAACGGTCTCTCCACCTTCGACAACTGTCTGCTCTCCGTCATCATTGGCATCCACCGGCGGAGGCAGGGGCGGACCGTCGAGGATAACATCCTCCCAATCCTGGACCGTGATACCCAGCGCCTCGAAGGTCCGCTCCGCCCCGGCATCCGTGGCGATATCGGAGTTATCGGCGATGAACTGCTGGATTTCACGCAGTTCCTGCACGATGGCCGGATTTTCGAGATCGGCGGCAGTGTAGCGAATGGTCAGAGTATCGAAACCGGTGCCGCCGTCATAGCGCTCACCCGTTCCGCCCTCACCGACCGTGAACAGGCCGCTATCGGTGCCGGAACCCGCATGGACATCGTCGATGCCCGTACCGCCATCGACCGTATCATCCCCTTCTCCGCCACGCAGGATATCGTCGCCCTGCTGGCCATAGAGCTGATCATTGCCTTCCTCACCATACAGCGTGTCGTTGTAGGTGGTATCATCACCATCACCGCCACCGGTCTGGACCAGGTCGGCATTGCCGATCACTTCGCCATCCGCGAAGGCAATCGCCTCGATATTGTTCACCGTCAACGTCTGCCCGGTATCCAGATCAATGATCTGGGTATTGATATGACCATTGTTGTTGGTGAAGTTCTGCAACTGATACGAGGTCGAGTCCTTGCCCAGATAGAGCACGTCATCGCCATCGCCACCATCCATGGCGGTGTTACCCGTGATGTCGCCATTCAGCAGGACGGCATCGTTGCCGGCCCCCATGTTCAGATTGTTGCCCTGACTGGTGTCACCGTTGACGACGATCTCATCGTCGCCGCCACCCATCTGGAAATTCTCATTCATCAGCAGGTCGCGGTCGACCACGAAGGTATCCGCCCCACCGGTTCCCTGATGGTTCATGTTGCCATTGTCGACGAAATCGTTCTCGCCCTGGCCAAGGTGACCACCCGGCGTACCATCGCCGGAGCCTTCACCCGAACCGACCGGAACCGTTGCCGTGAAGGAGAACGGATCGGGCAGTGGATCGCCGCTGAAACCATGATCCTCGTCATGGTCGGACGTGTAGGAGAAGCTGCCATCGGCATTGACCGTCAGCATCCCATATTGGGTGTCGACCGTAACACCATTGGCCGGACTGACATCCGCCGTAGTGGTCTGGCCGCCCTCGGCCGTATAGGTGATCGTGGAAACAACCCCTGCCGCGCCAAGGCCCGCCAATGTACCGGTAATCGTGAACCCGCCTTCGGATACATGGTCCTCCGCATCCGGATCGCCATTGTCGCCGGAATTGATCGGACCGCCGCCGATGCCAATCGACGGACCACGGTCGGTGACAAAGACAGTCTGCGTACCGGTCACCGTCTCCAGTGTTCCAGGACCATCCCCGTAGAGAATATCGTCCCCGCGATTGCCATAGATCGTATCATCCCCGGCACCGCCGGTGATGGTATCGTCACCGAAGCCATCACCACCCGGCAGGCTGACACTGATCGTCTGGATCACGTCGGCGGATGTATCAGTCGTATCATTGTCGAAGTCGGTATCGACCGTACGGGCCGCAACGCTGATCTCGAACGCATCCGTGCCGCTCGGGAAGCTGACCGTCAATCCGGCCAGATCGGCGACGGAAAGTTGTGCCGTCCCGCCGGAAACCGCGATTGCGCCTGTGTCGGATGTCAGAACCGCCCCTTCCGGCAGACCGGACAGAGTGATGCCCGCCACTTCGGAACCATCCTGATCGATCAGGCCGACATCAATGTCGAGTGCGGCGGACATCAGCCCGTCATACTCGTCACCGATCAGCAGATCGTTGCCGCCCTGACCGTCAATCGTGTCGTCTCCGGCACCGCCCAGGATCGTATCGGATTCCGCACCGCCAACCAGATGGTCGTCTGTACCTTCATCACCCACGGCAACCACATCCGCCGTGACATCCAGCGTCGGGCCGTCGGCCACTTCATGCACGGTGACCGGCAGCGGCATCGGATCCGTCGTGACCGTCTCTCCGGTAACCGAATGGGTTGCCGTCGCCGTCACGGTGATCGCGAAATCATCCGCTGAATGCTCACCCGCCTGGATGGTAAGTCCCTCCAGATCCGCCGGGGTCAGCGTATAGCTGTCCGACCCGGTCAGGATCTGACCGGTACCCGTCACCAGCGTGGCATCAGTCGGAACGTTGCCCAGTTGTACGCCGACCGTCACCGCATTGTTGGCCTGCGCCAGGTCTGCCGAGATGGTGAGCGCAATCGGCTGATCTTCCAGCCCCTCCGCCGGGCCAATCTGCAACGAGAGTTCCGGTAACGTATCTTCGATCGTGAAGTTCTGCGTCGCAGTGGAACTGTCGCCATCGGCATCGGTGATGGTGTAGGTGAAGCCATCGCTTGCCGCCGCCCCGTTCGCATTCGCAATCGTGGTGTTGGAGGTGAAGCTGTAGCTGCCATTGGCGTTGACTGTCAGCGTGCCGAATTCGGTCGTGACCGTAACGCCGTTTTCAGCATCGACGCTTGCACTCGCAGCGTCCCCATCGGCATTGGTGTAGGAGATTTCCGTCACCACCGTGCCATCGGCCCCGGCCTCGTCATTGTCCATGACATTGCCGGTGACGATTACCCCGCCTTCGTCCAACGTCACCGTCGCGTCGTCCACCGCATGGGGCACGTCGTCGATCACATTGACCTGGAAGGAGTGTGTAAAGGCGACATCGCCCATGTCAGCCGGGTCGAGATCGAAATCGGTGATCGCGCCTGCACTCGGCACCCCGGTCAGACCGAAGCTGAGCGTGCTGACATTCTCGCCATCCGCTGTCGTGTGATCGATGGTATCGATCAGCGTGAAGGTGAAGCTGCCATCGGCATTCAGCGTGACCGTGAACACCTCGCGGTCGCCCGCCGTCGCGTTCAGCATATCGCCGCTCTGGCTGTAGCTGATCGCTTCGCCCTGAGAGGTAAGACCCGCAGGACCTTCGATGGTGAAATCCAGATCGTCATAGCCGAGGCCGCTCGGAGCGCCCTCAGCCGCACCATCCGCACCGTAATCAATGCTGATCAGTTCTTCCCCGACCAGACCCAGATTGCCACTGGCCGACAGGGCACCCGCATCCGGGCTGGACCCGTCCGCCAGATCATCTTCATTAACGGTCGGAATGGAGGTGACCGTCTGAACCGTGACGTTGATGTTGACGTCGTTGAAGTCCAGATCGCCGCCGCCCGGGATATCTTCCCAGTTCTGGTTGCCATCAAGCGCATTATCGACGGTGTAATCGAACCCGTTCTCATTCAGTGCCGGGTCGGAGAACAGCACCGGATCACCCTGGCCCTGCAGTCGTGTTCCATCCAGCACCGCATGCCATTCACCGGACGAATCCTGCTCGAAGGTCAGTTCATCGCCATTCTGGATGCCGCCATTCTTGCTGGCCCCATTCGGGATGACGAAGAAACCGACATCCGCCGGATCGACGCCTTCGATGGTCACCGTCAGACCAATATCCTGCTTGGTATTGGCATAGATGATCTGACCCGAGGTCGGTTCGCCATTCTCGTCCTTGATGTAGTACCCATAGGTATTGTTATAGGACGCGCTCTCCTGGCCCATATTGGTAACTTCGATGATATGCGACTCGGCCCCGCCGACCGGCACTTCATTTGCGGTCGCAACCGGAACGTCATCCACCACCGAGACACTGAAGGTCTGTTCCACGGCAAGATCAGCAAGCCCTTCGACAGGGTCGCCATCACCGTCAAGCGCGGCGGCCACTGCATCCGCAGATGGCACACCGACCAGACCAAAGGTCAGATCCATTCCGTTCTCGCCCGCCCCATCGGCATGGTCGAGACTGTCGAGCAGCGTGAAGCTGTAGCTGCCATCCCCGTTCAGCGAAACGGTGAATACTTCCCGATCCCCGGCACTGGCCGTCAGGACATTGCCTTCCTGGCTATAGACCACAGGCTCGCCCTGCGAGGTCAGACCTTCCGGCCCGGTGATCGTGAAGTCCAGATCACCATAACCGATACCGTCCGGTGCCCCGTCCGCAGGTCCATCCGCACCGTAATCAATCGCGATCACCGCATCGCTTCCGAACCCGAGATCGCCCGAGACGGTCGTGCTGTCGGACCCGTCGGTGCCATCGGCCAGATCATCCTCATCGACCGAGACGGATTCCGCCTGTCCAACAGAAATCGCGTCTGTCTGAGCCACCGGAACGTCGTCCTTGACCGACAGAGTGAATGTTCCGGATTCCTGGGTTCCGTCGCCATCGGTGATGGTGACAGTGACCGGCATATCGACGATGGCATTCTCGCCGTCGCCCGCCGGATGATCCAACTGTCCGACCAGATCGAAGGTATAGGACATCGTCCCGCTCGCCGGATCGCCCGACAGATCGACCGTGAAGACCGTCTCGTCACCGGCGCTCGCCGTCAGGGAGAGACCGTCCGCCGAAACCTCATAGCTGATCAGCACCCCGCCAGAAGTCAGAGCCATGCCGACCAGTGCCGGAGGCACGGACAGGGCAACCGGATTCGACGCCGCCGGACCATCGCCCGCAAAATCGACCGTAAAGGACTTGGTGATGCTGGAGGCCTCGGACCCGTCGGTGCCATTCACCGCATCGCCTGCCACCGTGCTCAGATCGTCTTCATCCAGAGCCGCAGTAGCCGCAGCCCCGAAGTCAATCGTCAGGCAACCATCCGCAATTGCAATCGTCTGGGACGCTGACGACGTATCGCCATCGCCATCGGTCAGTGTGTAGGTGAAGGTATCCAGGGCGTTCTGGCCATCCTGATGAACCACTTGCGAGTCCACGGTATAGCTCCAGGTGCCGTCCGCATTGACGGTCAGGGTGCCGTGGATCGTATCCACCGTTTCCCCGGCTTCCGCATCATGAAGTTCGCCATCTTCCCCGGTATAGGTGAAGCTTGTGATCGACGCGCCATCCGCACCCTCGACATCATTTGCCATCAGGTTTGGCGAGCCCTGATCCGTACCCACCGTTGTGGAGACCGTTGCACCATCGGACAGCAGGCTTGGATTATCCGGCCCTATATACATCCCTTCAAACGCGTCATTGAACTGCCATTCGTCATCCGCATGAGCTGCCGTCGGCAGATCGTTGACGGTATAGGCCCCATCGGTAATGAACAGTTCGCCTTCGCCAGGCCCGAAGCCCGGCGTGGCATTGTTCCCTGCCTTGACGGTCAGGCCCGCCACAAGCGTAGACCCCGGATAATTGGCATCGACGAATTGCTGGATCGGCAGATGATCCGGATCGCGGACCGCATCACCCTCGTCGAAGCCTTCGATCTTGACCTTTACGATCTCCCCTTCGGCATTCGACAGATAGAGCACGATATTCGAAATATCGTGGCTCATCTCCGGCAGGTCACCATCGCCACCACCAGTTGAGCATTGACCAACCTGCACGACACCATCGTCATGGGCGACCGGGACATCATCAACGACATCGATTTCCAGCGTCGCCGAAGCGGTGCCGCCATCGCCATCCGTCACGGTGATGGTAAAGGGCAGATCGCTCAGCGCATTTTCGCCCTGGCCTTCCGGATGGTCCAGCGTCCCTGTCAGATCGAAATTGAACCCGTAACCATCATTCGGATTGCCGCTCAGCGTCAGCGTGAAGACAGACTCGTCCCCTGCGGAGCCGGTAATCGTCTGCCCGTCTTCTGATACCGTCAGCGCAACTGCAATTCCGCCAGAAGTCAGATTCATCGCCACCAGTGCCGGCGGAATGCTCAGCGCAACGCTCGCAATTCCATCTGCCCCGCCATCGATATCCAGCGTTCCGGAGGTTGAACTGTCCAGGCTGCCATCAGAACCCGTTACCGTGTCCCCGGCTTCGCTTCCCAGATCGTCCTCATCGACCGTGAACTGACCCGCTCCGATGCTCGGATCAGATTCGTCACCCGGTACCGGATCATTCGGCGGGGTCGGCGGCGTAATCGTCGGCCCGTCATCGGTGATCGTGAAGGCCTGCGTCGCACTCGACACATCGCCATCCCCATCCGTGATCGTATAGGTGAACGCATCCACCAGCGGATCGCCGCCCGAATGGTCTTCGTTCGCATCGCTCGTATAGGTGAACGATCCGTCCGCCTGCACCGTCAGCGCACCATACTGCGTGTTCGCCTCGACACCGACCGTCCCGGTCTGCTCGACGCCATTCTCGTCCGTATAGGTGAACGAGGTCACAACCGCGCCGTCGGCTCCCTCAATGTCATTGTCCATGACATTGCCCGTCACAGACTGACCGCCTTCTTCCAGCGTCAGGGTCACATCGTCGATGGCAACCGGAACATCGTCCACGACCGAGATGTGGAACGTCGTATCCGCCGTCGAACCATCACCATCGGTCACTTCCACCGTGAACGGCAGATCGACCTCGTTCTCACCCGCTCCCGCAGGCTGATCCAGTGTCCCCAGCAGCGTGAAGCTGTAGCCCTCACCGCCAGAGGTCAGGCTCATCGTGAAGACAGACTCGCCCCCGGCAGAACCGGTGATCGTCTGACCGTCTTCAGACAGCGTGTAGCTCACCGCAACACCGCCCGAGGTCAGGCTCGGCATCTGGTCCACATTCGTGAACGCGACCGACCCAAGTCCATCGGCACCCGCATCGATGCTCAGGCTGCCCGTGACCGTCACAGGCTCCTTGTCCGCATCAGACCCATCGGCCAGATCGTCCTCATCCACCCGACCGGCATTCACGCCAAGCTCGGGATGGTCCGGATCTTCCTCGCCAACGGGCGGCTCACCCGGAGGGGGCGGTTCGCCACCCGGCGGCGGCACCACAACAGGCGGCTGCGGCCCGTCATCGGTGATCGTGAAGGCCTGCGTCGCACTCGACACATCGCCATCCCCATCCGTGATCGTATAGGTGAACGCATCCACCAGCGGATCGCCGCCCGAATGGTCTTCGTTCGCATCGCTCGTATAGGTGAACGATCCGTCCGCCTGCACCGTCAGCGCACCATACTGCGTGTTCGCCTCGACACCGACCGTCCCGGTCTGCTCGACGCCATTCTCGTCCGTATAGGTGAACGAGGTCACAACCGCACCGTCGGCTCCCTCAATGTCATTGTCCATGACATTGCCCGTAACCGACTGACCGCCTTCTTCCAGCGTCAGGGTCGCATCGTCAATCGCAACCGGAACATCATCCACCACCGAGATGTGGAACGTCGTATCCGCCGTCGAACCATCGCCATCGGTCACTTCCACCGTGAACGGCAGATCGACCTCGTTCTCGCCCGCTCCCGCAGGCTGATCCAGTGTCCCCAGCAGCGTGAAGCTGTAGCCCTCACCGCCAGAGGTCAGGCTCATCGTGAAGACAGACTCGCCCCCGGCAGAACCGGTGATCGTCTGACCGTCTTCAGACAGCGTGTAGCTCACCGCAACACCGCCCGAGGTCAGGCTCGGCATCTGGTCCACATTCGTGAACGCGACCGACCCAAGTCCATCGGCACCCGCATCGATGCTCAGGCTGCCCGTGACCGTCACAGGCTCCTTGTCCGCATCAGACCCATCGGCCAGATCGTCCTCATCCACCCGACCGGCATTCACGCCAAGCTCGGGATGGTCCGGATCTTCCTCGCCAACGGGCGGCTCGCCCGGAGGGGGCGGTTCGCCACCCGGCGGCGGCACCACAACAGGCGGCTGCGGCCCGTCATCGGTGATCGTGAAGGCCTGCGTCGCACTCGACACATCGCCATCCCCATCCGTGATCGTATAGGTGAACGCATCCACCAGCGGATCGCCGCCTGAATGGTCTTCGTTCGCATCGCTCGTATAGGTGAACGATCCGTCCGCCTGCACCGTCAGTGCACCATACTGCGTGTTCGCCTCGACACCGACCGTCCCGGTCTGCTCGACGCCATTCTCGTCCGTATAGGTGAACGACGTCACAACCGCGCCATCGGCCCCGGCAATGTCATTGTCCATGACATTGCCCGTAACCGACTGACCGCCTTCTTCCAGCGTCAGGGTCACATCGTCGATGGCAACCGGAACATCGTCCACGACCGAGATGTGGAACGTCGTATCCGCCGTCGAACCATCGCCATCGGTCACTTCCACCGTGAACGGCAGATCGACCTCGTTCTCGCCCGCTCCCGCAGGCTGATCCAGTGTCCCCAGCAGCGTGAAGCTGTAGCCCTCACCGCCAGAGGTCAGGCTCATCGTGAAGACAGACTCGCCCCCGGCAGAACCGGTGATCGTCTGACCGTCTTCAGACAGCGTGTAGCTCACCGCAACACCGCCCGAGGTCAGGCTCGGCATCTGGTCCACATTCGTGAACGCGACCGACCCAAGTCCATCGGCACCCGCATCGATGCTCAGGCTGCCCGTGACCGTCACAGGCTCCTTGTCCGCATCAGACCCATCGGCCAGATCGTCCTCATCCACCCGACCGGCATTCACGCCAAGCTCGGGATGGTCCGGATCTTCCTCGCCAACGGGCGGCTCGCCCGGAGGGGGCGGTTCGCCACCCGGCGGCGGCACCACAACAGGCGGCTGCGGCCCGTCATCGGTGATCGTGAAGGCCTGCGTCGCACTCGACACATCGCCATCCCCATCCGTGATCGTATAGGTGAACGCATCCACCAGCGGATCGCCGCCTGAATGGTCTTCGTTCGCATCGCTCGTATAGGTGAACGATCCGTCCGCCTGCACCGTCAGTGCACCATACTGCGTGTTCGCCTCGACACCGACCGTCCCGGTCTGCTCGACGCCATTCTCGTCCGTATAGGTGAACGACGTCACAACCGCGCCATCGGCCCCGGCAATGTCATTGTCCATGACATTGCCCGTAACCGACTGACCGCCTTCTTCCAGCGTCAGGGTCACATCGTCGATGGCAACCGGAACATCGTCCACGACCGAGATGTGGAACGTCGTATCCGCCGTCGAACCATCGCCATCGGTCACTTCCACCGTGAACGGCAGATCGACCTCGTTCTCGCCCGCTCCCGCAGGCTGATCCAGTGTCCCCAGCAGCGTGAAGCTGTAGCCCTCACCGCCAGAGGTCAGGCTCATCGTGAAGACAGACTCGCCCCCGGCAGAACCGGTGATCGTCTGACCGTCTTCAGACAGCGTGTAGCTCACCGCAACACCGCCCGAGGTCAGGCTCGGCATCTGGTCCACATTCGTGAACGCGACCGACCCAAGTCCATCGGCACCCGCATCGATGCTCAGGCTGCCCGTGACCGTCACAGGCTCCTTGTCCGCATCAGACCCATCGGCCAGATCGTCCTCATCCACCCGACCGGCATTCACGCCAAGCTCGGGATGGTCCGGATCTTCCTCGCCAACGGGCGGCTCGCCCGGAGGGGGCGGTTCGCCACCCGGCGGCGGCACCACAACAGGCGGCTGCGGCCCATCATCGGTGATCGTGAAGGCCTGCGTCGCACTCGACACATCGCCATCCCCATCCGTGATCGTATAGGTGAACGCATCCACCAGCGGATCGCCGCCTGAATGGTCTTCGTTCGCATCGCTCGTATAGGTGAACGATCCGTCCGCCTGCACCGTCAGCGCACCATACTGCGTGTTCGCCTCGACACCGACCGTCCCGGTCTGCTCGACGCCATTCTCGTCCGTATAGGTAAACGACGTCACAACCGCGCCGTCGGCTCCCTCAATGTCATTGTCCATGACATTGCCCGTAACCGACTGACCGCCTTCTTCCAGCGTCAGGGTCACATCGTCGATGGCAACCGGAACATCGTCCACGATATCGATCTTGATAACAGACGTACCGGTATCTCCATCCGCATCGGCAACCGTCACCGTGAAGGGAAGACCGGCAATGACATTCTCGCCCGCACCGGTCGGATGATCGATCTGACCCATCAGATCAAAGGTCCAGCCAAAGCCATCGGTCGGATTGCCTGTCAGGCCAAGCGTGAAGACATCATTCGTGCCATCGCTGGCGGTGATCGTCTGACCATCGGTCGACACCGTATAGACGAGATCCACACCATTCGAGGTCAGATCAAGATCTTCCAGTTCCTGTGGAACCGACAGTGCGATGGAACCGAACCCATCGTCGCCCAGATCAATCCCCACCGTCCCGCTGACGGACGAGGTCCCGGACTGATCCGACCCCTGGGTCAGATCGCCGGATTCCGAGCCCAGATCGTCTTCGTTGACGACCGCGGCATCGCCTTCGGCATTCGGATCATTGGGATAGCTGATCGTCACGACAGGTTCGTCGTCATCCGTCACTTCGATGCTCAGGACAGCCGAATCCTGGTCTCCGTCGCCATCGGTAAGCGTGTAAGTGAAGGCTTCAATGACAGACTCCGAGCCCTGAACCGCATCTTCAGCCGTGGCAAATGTATAGCTGCCATCGGCAGAGATAGTCAGTATGCCGGTATCTGTCGTAATCGTCGCCCCAGTGATCGGGTCCACCACATAGGTGACGGTATTGCCGCTGCCATCCGTGTAATCCACCGATGTCAGCGTGGCCCCATCGGCACCCTGAGTATCATTGGCATCAATCACATTGCCGCTGACGGAACCACCCTCTTCTACCGGACCCGCACTGTCATCCATGGCAGTCGGAACATCGTCCACTACCTGGACGGCGAAATCATGGGTAAAGACCAGACCCTCAAGCGCCGCCGGATCCAGATCATAGTCAGTGCCTGCACCCTCCTTCGGCGTGCCAAGGATGCTGAAATTGATCCCGATCACGTCTTCAGCGGTGAATTCAGGATGGTCGATGGTATCGATCAACTGGAACGTATAGGTCGCGTCCGGGTTCAAAGTGACCGTGAAGACCGGACGGGTCCCGCCCTGATCGTCGGTGGCAGTTGCCGTCAACACACCGTCGGTCTGGCTGAAGCTGATCGCATCTCCACCCGAAGTGAGGCCCGTTGGCAGGCTGCCTTCATCAAAGGTGAAATCCAGATCATCGTATTGCAGGCCCGTCGGAGCACCATTCGCCGGTCCATCAGCACCATAATCAATGGTTATCAGATCCTCGCCCGCGAGGTTCAGATCGCCAGTCGCGCTCAGGCCTTCCTTGTCATCATCGGAACCATCGGCCAGATCATCCTCATCCAGAATGACCGTCTCACCCGTGACTTCGGTACCACCAGTGCCGGTGCCATTGGGATCGACAAAGGTATAATCGATGCCGGTGATCCAATAATCGGAACTGTCAGAAGTTGTCGTCTGACCATCTTCGCCGTCTGGAATACCCTGCGCGTAGGGATTAGCGCTGAAGACCAACTGGTCGATCGTCACCCCTTCCGGCAGGGTTAACTCGTAGCTGCCCTGATTATTGCCGATATTGGCTGTGAAATCGCCTTCGGCGACGAGTTCCCCATCCTTGTAGGCGGCCCAGTGACCCTCTTCGACGCCTTCACCCTGATTGAACTCATTGTTGTAAAGGTTGGCGACAGTGAAGCTCACGCCCGTGACTTCATGATCGAAGTCGATGACCAATTCTTCCGAAATAGCCTCGGTCGGATCGTATCCCAACTGACCCGCGACACCGGATTCCGGGGTTGCCTTGACACCAAGGCCCGGACCACCGGTCGAACTTCCAACGGATACATTGCTTGGTGACTGCGAGGTCAGATTGCCATTCGCATCAATCTGACGAGCCGACACGGTGAAACCGGTACCTGGTTCATCGTAATTTTCCGTATCGATCCGACCGGTCAAGATTTCCGGCTCACCACCCGTGGTCAGTTCATTCACCACTGCGACCGGCGCATCATCTACGACCGAGACCGTGAAGCCCTGCGACACAACCGCTTCCGCAAGACCGTCGATCACATCCTGATCGTAATCCGCCGCCGCCAGTGCTTCCGCATTCGGAACACCGGTAACGGTGAAGCCGAGATCCAGCGCATTCTCGCCCTGTGCAGCACCGTGATCGAGGCTGTCCAGCAGCGTGAAGGTATAGCCGCCCTCTCCGTCCAGGCTGACGGTGAAGACCTCACGCCCATCCGCCGTTCCGGTCAGAGTATCGGTCTCGGCATCATAGCTGTAGGTCACCGCCGCACCCTGGCTGGTCAAGCCCGCCGGGCCGGTGATCGTGAAGTCAAGATCGGCAACACCAAGGCCCGTCGGAGCCCCCGCAGCAGCCCCATCCGCACCATAATCAATGCTGATCAGATCCCCCGAGCCGAAGCCAAGATCGCCTGATGCATTCAGTCCTTCCTTGGTATCGTCCGTCCCGTCGGCAAGGTCATCCTCATCCACCGACGCATTCGTCGCCGTCCCGACCGCATCCTGGTTCACCACAGCTTCCGGAACATCGTCCGTCACCGAGACCTGGAAGCTCTGCGTCACAACCGCTTCCGCAAGTCCGTCGATCACATCCTGATCAAAGTCAGACGCTGCCAGCGCTTCCGCATTCGGAACGCCCTGAATGTCGAAGCTCAGGACCGCGACATTCTCGCCATCCGCCGTCTCGTGATCCAGTGAATCCTGCAGCGTGAACGTATAGCTGCCATCCGCGTTCAGCGAGACCTCGAAGACCGGGCGCACAACATCATTCTCATCCGTCGCAACTGCCGTCAGAACACCGTTCGACTGCGTCAGCGTGACCGCATCCCCGTTCGAGGTCAGACCCGTCGGCAGGTTCACGAAGCTGAAATCAAGATCGCCATAGCCAAGGCCCGTCGGAGCCCCCGCAGCAGCCCCATCCGCACCGTAATCGATGCTGATCAGATCACCGCCGCTCAGGCCCAGATCACCGCCCGTGCTCAGGCTCTCCTTGTCCGCATCCGTCCCGTCCGCAAGATCATCCTCATCAACCGACCCGGCAACTGCCGTCCCGACCGCATCCTGGTTCACCACAGCTTCCGGAACATCGTCCGTCACCGAGACCTGGAAGCTCTGCGACACAACCGCTTCCGCAAGTCCGTCGATCACATCCTGATCAAAGTCAGACGCCGCCAGCGCTTCCGCATTCGGAACGCCGGTAACGGTGAAGCCGAGATCCAGCGCATTCTCGCCATCCGCCGCACCGTGATCGAGGCTGTCCAGCAGCGTGAAGGTATAGCCGCCCTCTCCATCCAGGCTGACGGTGAAGACCTCACGCCCATCCGCCGTTCCGGTCAGAGTATCGGTCTCGGCATCATAGCTGTAGGTCACCGCCGCGCCCTGGCTGGTCAAGCCCGCCGGGCCGGTGATCGTGAAGTCAAGATCGGCAACACCAAGGCCCGTCGGGGCCCCCGCAGCAGCCCCATCCGCACCATAGTCAATGCTGATCAGATCCCCCGAGCCAAAGCCAAGATCGCCCGATGCACTCAGTCCTTCCTTGGTATCGTCCGTCCCGTCGGCAAGGTCATCCTCGTCCACCGACGCATTCGTCGCCGTCCCGACCGCATCCTGGTTCACCACAGCTTCCGGAACATCGTCCGTCACCGAGACCTGGAAGCTCTGCGTCACAACCGCTTCCGCAAGTCCGTCGATCACATCCTGATCAAAGTCAGACGCTGCCAGCGCTTCCGCATTCGGAACGCCCTGAATGTCGAAGCTCAGGACCGCGACATTCTCGCCATCCGCCGTCTCGTGATCCAGTGAATCCTGCAGCGTGAACGTATAGCTGCCATCCGCGTTCAGCGAGACCTCGAAGACCGGGCGCACAACATCATTCTCATCCGTCGCAACTGCCGTCAGAACACCGTTCGACTGCGTCAGCGTGACCGCATCCCCGTTCGAGGTCAGACCCGTCGGCAGGTTCACGAAGCTGAAATCAAGATCGCCATAGCCAAGGCCCGTCGGAGCCCCCGCAGCAGCCCCATCCGCACCGTAATCGATGCTGATCAGATCACCGCCGCTCAGGCCCAGATCACCGCCCGTGCTCAGGCTCTCCTTGTCTGCATCCGTCCCGTCGGTCAGGTCATCCTCATCAACCGACCCGGCAACCGCCGTCCCGACCGCATTGGCATTCACAACCGCTTCCGGAACATCGTCCGTCACCGAGACCTGGAAGCTCTGCGTCACAACCGCATCCGCAAGACCGTCGATCACATCCTGATCGAAGTCAGACGCCGCCAGCGCTTCCGCATTCGGAACACCCTGAATGTCGAAGCTCAGGACCGCGACATTCTCGCCATCCGCCGTCTCGTGATCCAGTGAATCCTGCAGCGTGAACGTATAGCTGCCATCCGCGTTCAGCGAGACCTCGAAGACCGGGCGCACAACATCATTCTCATCCGTCGCAACTGCCGTCAGAACACCGTTCGACTGCGTCAGCGTGACCGCATCCCCGTTCGAGGTCAGACCCGTCGGCAGGTTCACGAAGCTGAAATCAAGATCGCCATAGCCAAGGCCCGTCGGAGCCCCCGCAGCAGCCCCATCCGCACCGTAATCGATGCTGATCAGATCACCGCCGCTCAGGCCCAGATCACCGCCCGTGCTCAGGCTCTCCTTGTCTGCATCCGTCCCGTCGGTCAGGTCATCCTCATCAACCGACCCGGCAACCGCCGTCCCGACCGCATTGGCATTCACAACCGCTTCCGGAACATCGTCCGTCACCGAGACCTGGAAGCTCTGCGTCACAACCGCATCCGCAAGACCGTCGATCACATCCTGATCGAAGTCAGACGCCGCCAGCGCTTCCGCATTCGGAACACCCTGAATGTCGAAGCTCAGGACCGCGACATTCTCGCCATCCGCCGTCTCGTGATCCAGTGAATCCTGCAGCGTGAACGTATAGCTGCCATCCGCGTTCAGCGAGACCTCGAAGACCGGGCGCACAACATCATTCTCATCCGTCGCAACTGCCGTCAGAACACCGTTCGACTGCGTCAGCGTGACCGCATCCCCGTTCGAGGTCAGACCCGTCGGCAGGTTCACGAAGCTGAAATCAAGATCGCCATAGCCAAGGCCCGTCGGAGCCCCCGCAGCAGCCCCATCCGCACCGTAATCGATGCTGATCAGATCACCGCCGCTCAGACCCAGATCACCGCCCGTGCTCAGGCTCTCCTTGTCCGCATCCGTCCCGTCGGTCAGGTCATCCTCATCAACCGACCCGGCAACCGCCGTCCCGACCGCATTGGCATTCACAACCGCTTCCGGAACATCGTCCGTCACCGAGACCTGGAAGCTCTGCGTCACAACCGCTTCCGCAAGTCCGTCGATCACATCCTGATCAAAGTCAGACGCCGCCAGCGCTTCCGCATTCGGAACGCCCTGAATGTCGAAGCTCAGGACCGCGACATTCTCGCCATCCGCCGTCTCGTGATCCAGTGAATCCTGCAGCGTGAACGTATAGCTGCCATCCGCGTTCAGCGAGACCTCGAAGACCGGGCGCACAACATCATTCTCATCCGTCGCAACCGCCGTCAGAACACCGTTCGACTGCGTCAGCGTGACCGCATCCCCGTTCGAGGTCAGACCCGTCGGCAGGTTCACGAAGCTGAAATCAAGATCGCCATAGCCAAGGCCCGTCGGAGCCCCCGCAGCAGCCCCATCCGCACCGTAATCGATGCTGATCAGATCACCGCCGCTCAGGCCCAGATCACCGCCCGTGCTCAGGCTCTCCTTGTCCGCATCCGTCCCGTCGGTCAGGTCATCCTCATCGACCGAACCGGCAACCGCCGTCCCGACCGCATCCTGGTTCACCACAGCTTCCGGAACATCGTCCGTCACCGAGACCTGGAAACCATGATTGATGCTGACACTGCCCGCCTGGACCGTATCTCCATCACCATCCGTGGCGGCAAAGGTCGTATTGACCGTACCGGTCAGACCGAAATCGAGGGTCAGGGAATTCTCGTCGAGACCCGCCGGATGATCGAGATTACCGATCAATTCGAACGTATAGCTGTCATCCCCGTTCAGGGTGACCGTGAAGACAGGCTCACCATTCGCCGAGCCGGTCAGCACATTGCCAATCTGGTTATAGGTGACTTCATGATTGTTCGATGTCAGTCCTGTCGGGCCGACTATCGTGAGGCCCGACGGATCAAGATCGACACCGCCCGTAATCGTGGCACCATCCGCATCCGCCCCGGCAACCGCCGAGAACGCAATGCCGCTGAGTCCCAGCGTTCCGGTCGCACTGGGCGACTGGGTGCCATCGGTGCCATCGGCGGTATCGTCTTCATCGACCGTAACCGATGTCGAAACACTAGGTCCGGAAGTCTGGGTCAGTTGCGGCACGTCATCGACGACATCAATATATATCTCCCCGACCGCGACCGATCCATTGCCGTCGGTCACGACGACTTCGAACGGAATATCGGCGATCACATTCTCGCCGGCACCGGTCGGATGATCGAGATTACCCGTCAGATCAAAGACATAGCTGTAGCCATCGGTCGGATTTCCAGTCAGCGTCACCGTAAAGATGTCATCACTGCCATTGGAGGCGGTGATTGTCTTGCCATCGGTGGAAACCGTATAGGTCAGTTCCACGCCGTCGGAGCTAAGTTCCATTTCAAGCAGAGCCTGCGGAACCTGAAGCACAACGGGATCGGTTTCTGCCGGACCATCATCGCCAAAGCTGACGGTAATCCCCTGGCTGATCGAAGACGGACCTGTCCCATCGGTGCCGGTTTCGCCGTCACCGAGTTCAGATCCGAGATCGTCTTCGTCAAGCGTTCCACCGCCGGTTACGGAATCCGGCTCGCCCGGCTCGTTCTTGAAGCTGATGGTCGGCACATCATCACCGATTTCAATCCGCTGCTTCGCGGTCGACGTGTCGCCATCACCATCAACAACCGCATAGGTGAAGCTGTCGAGGACATTACTCTCCTCGTTCCCCTGAATGTCCGCATTCGCCTGATAGGACCAGCTACCATCGGCACTGACCGTCAACGTGCCATACTGCGTGCTGACTGTGGACCCAGCCGTCGCGCTTTGAGGTGTGCCATTGACATCATTGAAGGTGAACCCGGTAAGCGTGATGCCATCGGCACCGGCAACGTCATTCAACAGCACATTGCCAGAGACCGGACCACCACCCTCCTGCGCCATGACCGTGGCATCGTCCACAGCGGTCGGCACATCATCCGTCACATCGATGGCAATCGATCCAGTCACGACGGAACCGTCGCTATCGGTTGCAACCAACGTGAAGGGAATGTCTTCGATGACATTCTGACCGGCACCGGTCACATGATCTAAGGCGCCAACCAGATCGAACGTGTAGCTGAAACCATCAGTCGGGTTGCCTGCCAACGACATGGTGAGAACCGTCGCACCATCGGCCGATCCGGTAATCGTCATACCGTCTTCGGACAGCGTGAAGGTCAGTGATTCACCGCCTGATTTCAGACCAAAATTCTCCAACTCCGAAGTTACCTGGAGTTGCAGCGGATTGACCGAAGCCGGGCCATCCTGGCCGAAGTCAACATCCACAGGGCGGGTGATAGAGGAAGCCGCCCCCTGATCCGAACCATCGACGGAATCACCGTCAGAAACCTCCAGATCGTCTTCATCGACCATACCGCTGCCGGTGGCCTGCGGGCCATCCTCGGTCGGGAAGGAAATTTCCGGGGCATCATCGCCAATTACGATGGCGACCGTCGCGGTAGATTGATCGCCGTCCCCGTCTTCCAGCGTATAGGAGAAGTTGTCATTGACGTCCTGTCCACCTGTATTCTCAACATCACTGTCCGCAGTATAGGACCAGGTGCCATCCGGATTGACTGTCAAAGTACCGAACTCGGTATCAACCGTGACGCCGTCATCCGGATCGACCACCGCCGAGACCATCGCCCCGCCGCCTTCCGGCGTGTAGCTGATGGAAACGATATTCGCACTCGCGCTGTCCGCACCGAGCGTGTCGTTGTCGGTCAGCAGATTGCCGGTAACGGCATTGCTGACAGTGCCGCCAGCCTGTTCCAGACGGTATTCGCCATCATCGACCGCCGTCGGCGTATCGTCGCGCACGTCGATTTCTATCGTGCCTGTCGTGACCGACCCGTCGCCGTCCGTTGCCACAAGAGCGAACGGAATATTCTCAATCAGATTGGTATCGAGACCAGCCGGATGATCCAGGTTGCCCTGAAGGTCGAAGGTATAGGTGTAACCATCGGTCGGATTGCCTTCCAACGCCATGGTGAAGACCGGCGCACCCGACGGATCGGTGACGGCGGTAATCGTCATGCCATCCCCAGACAGGGTGAACTCCAACTCCTCCCCGTTCGAGGTCAGACCCATATCTTCCAGAGCCTGCGGGATCGCCAACACCAGCGGATTGGTATCCGCAGGACCATCCTCACCAAAATTCACAGAAACCGGGCGGGTTACACTGGACGCGTCGTCCAGGCCGGAGCCAGTTACGACATCCCCGGATTCAGTTCCCAGATCATCCTCGTCAACCAGACCGCCCCCAGTTGCCTGCGGGCCATCCTCGGTCGGGAAGGAGATTTCCGGCGCATCGTCACCGATCACCAGATGCACAGTTGCCGTCGACTGATCGCCATCACCGTCTTCCAGTGTATAGGTGAAGTCGTCCTCAACATCCTGGCCGCTGGCATTCACGATATCCGTATTTGCGGTATAGGACCATGTACCATCCGGATTGACCGTCAGGGTTCCGTGTTCCGTATCAACGGTGACGCCGTCATCCGGGTCCACCACTGCGGAAACCATCGCCCCGCCGCCTTCCGGCGTATAGCTGATGGCAACGATGCTTGCGCTCGTGCTGTCCGCACCAATTGTATCATTGTCTGTCAGCAGGTTTCCGGTCACAGAATTACCCGTGGAATCCCCGGCCTGCTCCAGGCGATACTCGCCATCATCGACCGCGGTCGGCGTGTCATCGCGCACGTCGATCTCTATCGTGCCGCTCGTCACCGAACCGTCGCCATCCGTCGCCACGAGGGAGAAAGGAATATTCTCGATCAGATTGTCATCAAGACCGGTCGGGTGATCCAGATTGCCCTGCAGATCGAATGTATAGCTGTAACCATCGGTCGGATTGCCCGCCAGCGTCATGGTGAAGACCGGCGCACCTGATGGATCGGTGACGGCGGTGATCGTCAGGCCATCGGTGGACAGGGTGAAGTCCAGCACCTCTCCATTCGAGGTCAGGCCCATATCTTCCAGCGCCTGCGGGATCGCCAACATCAGCGGATTTGTATCCGCCGGGCCGTCTTCGCCGAAATTCACGGAAACCGGGCGGGTCACGCTGGACGCGCCGTCCAGAGTGGAGCCGCTGACAACATCCCCGGATTCAGTACCCAGATCGTCCTCGTCCACCAGACCACCACCAGTCGCCTGCGGGCCATCTTCGGTCGGGAAGGAAATCGTCGGCGCACCATCACCAATGGCAACAACGACATTGGCAGTTGACTGGTCGCCGTCACCGTCTTCCAGCGTATAGGTGAAGTTGTCATAAACATCGGCACCACCGACATTTTCCACATCGCCATCGGCCGTATACGACCAGGTACCATCCGGATTGACGGTCAGGGTACCGTGTTCCGTATCGACCGTGACGCCATTGTCGGAATCAACCAATGCCGAGACCATCGCCCCGCCACCTTCCGGTGTGTAGCTGATGGATACAACCGCAGCCTCTTCGCTATCGGCACCGACGGTATCATTGTCGGTCAACAGATTGCCGGTCACCGTGCTGTCGGTCGTACCGCCAGCCTGCTCAACGCGATACTCACCATCGTCGCGCGCCGTCGGGACATCGTCCACAACGTCGATTTCAATCGTGGCCGTAGCTTCCGACCCGTCCGTATCCGTAACCGTAACGGTGAACGGAATGTCGGAGATCACATTCTCCCCATCCGCCGTCGCGTGATCCAGATTATCCAGCAGATCGAAGGTCCAGCCATAGCCGTCCACCGCATTGCCGGACAGCGACATGGTGAATACCGGATTCAACCCGGCGGATGCCGTAATCATCTGGCCATCGCCGGAAACCGCATAAGTCAGCGGCACGCCACCGGAACTCAGATTCATGGCTGTCAATTCGGTCGGGACCGAGAGGGCAACCCCGCCGATACCATCCTGCCCGCCATCAATTGTCAGGGTTCCGGAAACAGCGCTGTCACCGGTCCCATCACTGCCAGACGCGGTATCCCCCTGCACTGACGTCAAATCGTCTTCATCTACAAAGGCACCATCGGCACCCATATTCGGATCGCCGCTCAGCGGCGGATTGATGGTAATTGTCGGCTTATCATCGCGAACCCGGATCGGCTGTTCCGCCGACGCCGTATCGCCATCACCATCGGAGATCGTATAGCCGAAATTGTCGTTCAGCGCCGCACCGCCGGTTGCGGTATGATCCGCATCCTCATTCGGCGTATAGTACCAGGTTCCGTCGCCGTTCACGGTCAGCGAACCGTATTGCGTATCGACGGTCGTGCCTGCCGGAGCCGTCGCCGGTTCACCATTCGCATCGGTATAGCTGAAGGCGGTCAGAGTTGCGCCATGCCCATCTGCACCAAAGGAGTCATTGGCAAGCACATCACCGCCGACAGTCGCTCCGCCTTCCGTCGCGAAGACGACCGGATCATTGACGGCGGATGGCACATCGTCGGTAACCGAGACAGTGAATGTCTGATTCACCACCGCATCCGCCAGGCCCTGCACCGCATCCAGATCAAAATCGGTCAGCCCAAGCACATCCGCATCCGGGATGCCCTGCAGACCGAATTCCAGATTCAGCGCATTCTGACCGTCACCCGGTGCATGATCCAGCATATCCAGCAGCTCGAACGTATATCCACCTTCACCGTCCAGCGTGACGGTGAAGACATCACGACCACCCGCCGTTGCGGTCAGCACATCACCGACCTGGCTGTAACTGATCGGCGCACCCTGGCTGGTCAGCCCTGTCGGGCCCGTTATCGTATAATTGAAATCATCATATCGCAGAGTGGTCGGCGCACCATCGGCAGGTCCATCGGCACCATAATCGATGGTAACCAGATCGCGCCCGGCAAGACCCAGATCACCACTGGTGACCAGATCGTCGCCATCCCCGTCGGCGACATCGATGATCTGACCATCAACACCGGCAATCAGATCATTTCCACCATCCAGATCGTCCTCGTTCACGACACCGACTGTTGCCGCTCCGATCACATCGTTGTTGACGGTTGCCACCGGCACGTCATCGACGATCTCAACCGAGAAGCCGTGGCTGACCGTCGCATTGGAGAGGTCTGCCGCGTCGCCGTCACCATCGACGATCTCAACCCCGTCCTTCACCGTGCCGCTCAACCCGAAGCTCAGCACCGTGTCGTTCTGGCCCGCGCCCGACGCATGGTCGATATTGCCCTGAAGGTCGAATGTATAGGTCCCGTCCGCATTCAGCGTCACCGTGAAGACAGACTCCGAGCCCGCGCTTGCCGTCAGGACATTCCCGACCTGCGAATAGGTTACTTCAACCCCGTTCGAGGTCAGCCCTTCCGGGCCCGTGATCGCAAAGTCGAAGTCTTCATAGGTCAGGCTGCTGCCACCCGTGGCACCATCCGCATCCGCGCCGACATCAATCGTGAACAGATCCTTGTCCGCAAGACCCAGATCCCCCGTCGCAGTGGTCGAATCCGAACCGTCCGTCCCCGCCGCCGTATCGTCCTCATCCAGCGAAACCGTCTCCGCTGCATCCGCAGCATCGCCCGCCAGCACGGTCGGGACATCGTCCACAACATCAACTTCGATCACATCGGAGACCGTCGCCCCGTTGCCATCGGTCAGCGTCACCGTGAAGGGAAGGTCGTTCAGCACGTTCTCGCCCGCGCCCTCTGCATGGTCGAGATTGCCGACCAGATCGAAGGTCCAGCCGAAGCCATCCGTCTCGTTCCCGGTCAGCGAGACCGTGAAGACTTCCGGCCCATCCACGCCCGCCGTCGCAGTCACTGACTGCCCGTCCGGTGCCGGTGTATAGACCAGCGCAACCCCGTCCGAGGTCAGCCCCATCGTCGCCAGACCCGCTGCAGGCGCAATCATCAGCGAGCCAAAGCCCGCATTGCCCGGATTGATGTCAATCGTGCCGGACACCGCAGACACACCCGTCCCGTCGGTCCCGACATCACTGTCGCCCTGGGCCAGGGTCAGATCGTCCTCGTCCACAAAGGCCCCGTTGGTACCCAGATTGGGGTCGCCTTCCGGCGGCGGATTGACCGTGATGCTCGGCCCGGAGACCAGCGTCAGGTCCAGAACCGCCGTATCCGTATCACCATCGGTATCGGTGATCGTATAGGTGATCCCCTCGCTCAGTACCGTCCCCGCCCCGAAATCCACATCCTCATTCGGATCGAAGGTCCAGGACCCGTCCGCATTCAGCGTGAAGGAGCCGTATTGCGTATCGACCGCGCTGCCCAGAACACCGGTCTGGGACTGGCCCTCCGCATCGGTATAGGTGAAGGATGTCACTTCCGGCGCGGAACCGTCAGTGTCCGCACCGATATCATCATTGCTCAACACATTGCCCGACAGCTGATCGCCACCGGCACCCGTCTGGCCGCCGTCATCGTCCATCGCCACAGGCACGTCATCGACGATCTCGACCGAGAAGCCGTGGCTGACCGTCGCATTGGAGAGGTCTGCCGCGTCGCCGTCGCCATCGACGATCTCAACCCCGTCCTTCACCGTGCCGCTCAACCCGAAGCTCAGAACCGTGTCGTTCTGGCCCGCGCCCGACGCATGGTCGATATTGCCCTGAAGGTCGAATGTATAGGTCCCGTCCGCATTCAGCGTCACCGTGAAGACAGACTCCGAGCCCGCGCTTGCCGTCAGGACATTCCCGACCTGATTGTAGGTGATCGGAATCTCATTCGAAGTCAGCCCCTCCGGGCCCGTGATCGCAAAGTCGAAGTCTTCATAGGTCAGGCTGCTGCCACCCGTGGCACCAGCCGCATCCGCGCCGACATCAATCGTGAACAGATCCTTGCCCGCAAGACCCAGATCTCCCGTCGCAGTGGTCGAATCCGAACCGTCCGTCCCCGCCGCCGTATCGTCCTCATCCAGCGAAACCGTCTCCGCCGCATCCGCAGCGTCGCCCACCAGCACGGTCGGGACATCGTCCACAACATCAACTTCGATCACATCGGAGACCGTCGCCCCGTTGCCATCGGTCAGCGTCACCGTGAAGGGAAGGTCGTTCAGCACGTTCTGGCCAGCACCCTCCGCATGGTCGAGATTACCGACCAGATCGAAGGTCCAGCCGAAGCCATCCGTCTCGTTCCCGGTCAGCGAGACCGTGAAGACTTCCGGCCCATCCACGCCCGCCGTCGCAGTCACCGACTGACCGTCCGGTGCCGGTGTATAGACCAGCGCAACCCCGTCCGAGGTCAGCCCCATCGTCGCCAGACCCGCTGCAGGCGCAATCATCAGCGAGCCGAAGCCCGCACTGCCCGCATTGATGTCAATCGTGCCGGACACCGCAGACACACCCGTCCCGTCGGTCCCGACATCACTGTCGCCCTGGGCCAGGGTCAGATCGTCCTCGTCCACAAAGGCCCCGTTGGTACCCAGATTGGGATCGCCTTCCGGCGGCGGATTGACCGTGATGCTCGGCCCGGAGACCAGCGTCAGGTCCAGAACCGCCGTATCCGTATCACCATCGGAATCGGTGATCGTATAGGTGATCCCCTCGCTCAGTACCGTCCCCGCCCCGAAATCCACACCCTCATTCGGATCGAAGGTCCAGGACCCGTCCGCATTCAGCGTGAAGGAGCCGTATTGCGTATCGACCGCGCTGCCCAGAACACCGGTCTGGGACTGGCCCTCCGCATCGGTATAGGTGAAGGATGTCACTTCCGGCGCGGAACCGTCAGTGTCCGCACCGATATCATCATTGCTCAACACATTGCCAGACAGCTGATCGCCACCGGCACCCGTCTGGCCGCCGTCATCGTCCATCGCCACAGGCACGTCATCGACGATCTCAACCGAGAAGCCGTGGCTGACCGTCGCATTGGAGAGGTCCGCCGCGTCGCCGTCACCATCGACGATCTCAACCCCGTCCTTCACCGTGCCGCTCAACCCGAAGCTCAGAACCGTGTCGTTCTGGCCCGCGCCCGACGCATGGTCGATATTGCCCTGCAGGTCGAAGGTATAGGTCCCGTCCGCATTCAGCGTCACCGTGAAGACAGACTCCGAGCCCGCGCTTGCCGTCAGGACATTCCCGACCTGATTGTAGGTGATCGGAATCTCATTCGAAGTCAGCCCCTCCGGGCCCGTGATCGCAAAGTCGAAGTCTTCATAGGTCAGGCTGCTGCCACCCGTGGCACCAGCCGCATCCGCGCCGACATCAATCGTGAACAGATCCTTGCCCGCAAGACCCAGATCCCCCGTCGCAGTGGTCGAATCCGAACCGTCCGTCCCCGCCGCCGTATCGTCCTCATCCAGCGAAACCGTCTCCGCCACATCCGCAGCGTCGCCCGCGACAACAACCGGAATGTCGTCGGTGACATCGACGGTCACGGTCTGAGTAATGATCTGATCCGCAAGACCAGCCGCTGCATCCTGATCGAAATCGGCGATTGCCGCGACGACATCCGAAGACGGAGTCCCGGACAGGCCGAAATTCAGGGCGGCGACATTCTCGCCATCCCCGGAGACATGATCGAGTTGGCCGAGCAGGTCGAAGGTGAAGCTGCCATCGGCATTAAGGGTCACGGTAAAGACATCGGCCCCATCGGCGGAACCAGTCAGAACATTGCCCACCTGATTGTATTCAACCAGTTCACCCGCCGAGAACAGATTCTCCGGCCCGGTGATCGTCCAGTCCATATCGCTGAACTGAAGCGCGGTCGGTGCGCCAGTTGCGGCACCATCAGCCCCATAATTGATCGATACCAGATCGAGTCCGCCCGCAAGACCGGTATCACCACTGGCCTGGAGCGATTCCTTGTCCTGATCAGTACCCGCAGTAAGGTCGTCCTCATCCACCGCGACCGCATCTGCGGCACCGACCTGATCCTGATTGTTCACCACTGCCGGAACGTCATCCACGACCTGAACATAGAAGCTCTGGGAGACCTGCATTCCGGCCAGATTGGCGACCGCATCCTGATCGTAATCGGTTGCAGCCAGCGCCGCCGCATTCGGCACACCGGTGACTGTAAAACCGATATCCGTGGCATTCTGATCCAGGCCACCCTGGTGATCGATACTGTCGAGCAGCGTGAAGGAGAAGCCGCCGTTTCCGTCCAGCGAGACGGTGAAGACATCGCGTCCACCGGCGCTGGCGGTCAGGGTATCGCTGCCCGCATCGTAGGAATAGGAAATCGCCTGCCCCTGGCTGGTCAGCCCGGTCGGCCCGGCAATCGTGAAATCCATATCCCCGAAACCAAGCCCGGTCGGCGCGCCCGCCGCCGGACCATCGGCATTGTAATCAATCGTGATCAGGTCACCCGCATCGAACCCGATCAACCCGGTTACTATCGCAGAATCGGACTGGTCGGTCCCGTCGGCGAGGTCATCTTCGTCGACCACGGCAGCAACCACAGCGTCATTGGCTGTATGCTGAATCGTGGCGACGGGCACATCATCGACAATTCCGACATTGAAGTTCTGGGTAACCAGAACCCCATCCATGCCAGGAGCCGGATCGCCATCACCATCCACCGCCGCAGCTTGAACCGCAGCGGACGGTGTGCCTTCCATCGTGAAGGTCAGGGTCGACTGATTATTCTCATCGCCCGGCGCATGATCGATAGTGCCTTGCAATTCAAACGTATAGGTCCCGTCCGTATTCAGCGTCACCGTGAAGACAGAGTCCGGGCCTGCGCTTGCCGTCAATACATTGCCGACCTGCGAATAGGTTACTTCAACCCCGTTCGAGGTCAGCCCTTCCGGACCCGTGATCGCAAAATCGAAGTCCGAATAGCCGAGTGTGGCAGGCGCACCATCCGCCGGTCCATCGGCCCCGTAATTGATGGTAACGAGCGCACCGCCGGACAGACCCAGATCACCGGACGCGGACAACGCATCGGTTTGGTCGGAACCATCGGCAAGATCGTCTTCATTGACATTAACCGTTGTGGCAGAGACGACCGCGCCGCTTTCAATTGCAAGCTGCGGAACATCATCCACAATGCCGATGGAGAAACTTGCATTCGCCTGGGTTCCGTCGCCATCGGTGACGACGAGGGTCAACAAGCCAGAGCCTGTGCCGGTGACATAAGCAATTTCATCCTGAACGCCTGCGGTCGGATGATCCACGGTACCGATCAGATCGAAAACGATATTATAACCGGCCAGATTCGTCCCGTTGAAGGATGTCTGGACCAGAGTCACCGTAAACACGGTACCTTCAGAGGTGAAGGCCGTCAGCACCGTTCCGTTCGGAGACACGGCATAAGACAGAGCCTCGCCACCGGAGGTGACGCCGATTGAAGTCATCGCGGCAGGAGTGCCCGTGCTGAAGGCGAGTGGATTAACCGCATTGGGTCCATCCGCTCCGAAATTCACCGTCACGGCCAGCGTCGAAATGCTGTCCTGCGCCGCATTGGCACTGTCGGTACCACTCACCAGATCACCGTCGGCAAGCGCTAGATCATCCTCATCCAACTTCAAATTGGTTGGGATTGACAGCGGCTCTTCAACCGGCGGAGGCGGCGGCGGAGGAGGCGGCGGAGGGGGTGGCGGAGGAGGCGGCGGAGGCGGAGGCGGCGGAGGCGGCGGAGGCGGAGGCGGAGGCGGAGGCGGCGGAGGTGGCGGTGACGCAGAAAGCTGGCTGGGATTGATGATCCCACCCAGCGGCGTACCGGAATAATCCTCAGCAGAACCATCGCCATAGCTGGTCACGGGACCAACACCCGAGTTCCCCGCAGCGGAATCGATACCCTGCAACGCATCAGCCAGCGCATTGATATCGGAACCCAGGCTGATCAGTTCCTGAGCGGAAACGAGGCCCCCGTCCGGCATCAGCAGGATCGGCGGCGAATCGGAGAAGGCTGCCTCGATCATCGACTGGAAACGGACTTCCTCCCCGGTGGGGAAGACCAGGACGATATCGCTGTCCGTCTGCAAAATCTCGGACACATCATCGAGACTGAAGGTCAATTGCAGCGGCTGGCCCGGCAGGATTTCATAGAAGGCAACCCCACCCGGTTCCGGACGGTCGACCGTGATCGCATCACCGGAAAGCTGCGCATCGTCGGAAGAACCGAACTGGAAGATATTCTCTGTCGCCTGCGTGAACTGCGACTGACTGCCAAGACCGTCATACCCATACGTCGAGAGGCCCTGGCTGAAGGCCCCTTCCGGCGTCAGGAGAAGTGGGGGATTGTTACTGAATTCACCGGGCACCGGGGATTGCAGGACGATGGTCGCGCCATTGTCCATCACCAGTGTGATCTGGGTTCCATCCCCGGAGACTTGCGAGCTTTCGACATCGAAGTCGATCCGCAGAGCCTGTCCCGGCTGAACCGTCATGACCTGGGTCTCACCCGCCCCCGGCGTCGGAACCGTCAGCGCGCTCGACGCGACCGGATTCTCCTCGCTGATGAAATCGAATGTATCATCCGCCCCATTTTCGTAGCCCATCTTCGGGATTTGACCATCAACAGCCATTTGATCAGTCCTCTTTCGGTTCACAGCGATCCGATGCTTCGGTCCTGTGCAGTCTTATTTCAACATCACGCTTTCGCGCATCCCAGGCGGCTTCCGTATCCCGCCTCAGTAACCCGGCTTTCAATCCCCGACCGCTTCGATCAGACTGTCCCGACACGTTCCGGTCAGTGCGCCACAGGCGCGTATTAAGCCGGATCGCCGCAGACGGACTCCTTGCCCGCATACATCTCTCCGCTATTAGACTGCACACAGGTATGGGGAGATTTCCACAAAAACATACAAATATTTTATAAAAATTTATCTAAAATTGTTTATATATTGAAATCAAAGGAAAACCAACACAGCCTCCCCCGTTGATTGGTCGCTGTTCAAGCTGATTTCAGCCCCTGTGCAACACCTTGAAATTTGAGAATTTCACCAATGCTGACTCCCGGACAGGGCGTCACGGAGGTCCATACTCCATCGGACACTCCAAAGCCTGACAAACAACGGGCACCGCCCTTAGCGATGCCCGTTGAAAGAAATATCAATACGCTGAAGATCAGTCGAAAAGCCCGTAGGGTGCTTCCCCGACATCCCGGGCCTCCACCACAACCCCGGCTGAAATAGGTGTATCCGCCGCCGTGGGAAGATAAGGTCGGTCCAGACCACTCCCCGCATCCGCTGTGAACGCACCATATCCGACCGAACGACCAACGCGGCCATCACCGCCGGGAGGCGGGACGGCTGACTGATCCGCATTGACCAGAGGCGGCACGGATGACGACGAAGGATTGAGAGGCGCCAACGGATCAAGATTCGGGTCCAGCGGTGCCAAGGGATCGAGATTTGGATCAAGCGGGGCAAGAGGATCAAGCGGAGCCAACTGGCCGGAGGGTCCTGCCGGGTCCAATGGCGCAAGCGGGTCGAGCGGGGCCATCGGATCCAATGGAGATAGCGGGTCCAGCATCGGATCCAACTCGCCCCCACCCGGCACATTGGTTCCAGCACCAGCACCACCGGTAAGTCCACGTTCCAGATCAACAGTCTTAGGCGGCAGCGGGTCTAGAATCGTTCGCCCTTCGCCAATTTGCGGAACATCCAGAGCCGACAACAGCACACCCCCGGTCGCCAGGATACGGTAGACACTGAATATCTCCAGGAATTCGGTCGTTACAAGGTTCCCCTTGGCAATGAACAACTCATTTTCCGCATCCAGCAATTCCAGGAGATTGCGGCCCCCGACATCAAACTGCTGCTTGTAGGTCTGGCGCACCCGATCATTGGCCTCAACCTCCCGGCGCTGCGCCGCCAGCCGGTCCCGGGAACTGGTCAGGGCGTTCCATGCCAGGCGCATTTCTTCCTCAGTCAAGCGGATGGCGCGGTTCAAACGCTGACGGGATTCACCAATCCTGTGAATCAACTCCTGGACACGGTTGGTATCCCGAAAGCCGCGAAACAGATTGTAGTTCACCCGGATCAGCGCGGCGGCACTGAGGTCCGCGCCGCGCGATCCATCCTGGTTACGTGCCGCATTGCTGGTCAATTCCAGATTGACCGTCGGCCACATCGCGGCTTTCCCGGCGCGGTATTCCTGCCGGGTCGTCTCCAGATCCGCTCTGGAAACAGCAATGGTCGGATTGTTGTTCAGCGCCAGTTCGACAGCGGATTCGAGCGTCTCCGGCAAAGCCCAGGTCAGCGGTATCGGTCGCACCAGTTCTGTCGGGGCTTCCCCGATGATACGGGCATAGGTCGCATCCGCGTCGCGCAGCCGCGCCTCGGCCTCGGTCAAGGTCGCCTGCGCCGCCGCAAGCCGCGATTCGGCCTGCTGCACATCCGCCGTCGTCGCGGCACCACCTGACGCCTTCTGCTCGACAAGTTCCAGCGTCAGCTCGTGACTACGAACATTGTCCTCGGCTATCGCGGCCAATTCCCGCTGCCGCAGGGATTCCAGATAGGCTTCAATTGCGTCAAGACCCACAAATTCCGAGGATTCCCGAACCCTGCGGGTTGCGGAAATCACACGCCCTTCCTGGCGCATCACATCGGCATCAACCGCCCGACCGTCAAAGATCATCTGCGACAGGGTCAGGCTCGACTGATATGTCGGCATCCCGAAACTGCCTTCCCCCTCGCCCCGCGCGAAAGTCGTGCCGTCGCGGGTCGCCTCGTAACCTGCGGAACCGGTATAGTCGAGAACTGGAAGATACTGCCCCTCGGCCTGCTCAAGCTCCTGCTCAACGGCCCGCTTGTTCTCGGCTACGATGCCTATATCCGGATTGGTCTGAAGCGCGGAGCGCACGGCATCCTGCAGATCGGTTGCGGACGCCCCCCCCGAAGACAGGGCGACCATCGTGGCGGCAACGGTTCCCGCAAGCAGGCACATCCTGCCATGCCCTCTGCTTGCCCAGCCTGATTTACGTATTGAACCCATGTATCCGCCTCCAGATGACAGGGCCGGAGCATATCCCGGCAATGCGCCACCGATCATTCTGCGACACCACACCTTGCTAGCAATTCAAATATAATCCGCAAGGAATAGTAGCTAACACTAAATAGAATAAGGTGGTTCATGGAAACACGCAACGTCACCTTGCCTGAATTCACGAATATTAACTCCAAATCGCCCATTCCACCGCCAATTACCATTAGAATGCAATGCTTCCTTCGATACATTCCCTCTCTTCCCTCACCAAAAGCCCATTTAATTATATTTATTCACTGTATGTTCACAATTGTCGCGAATCATTGGTTAAATAGCGTAGTAACCCCATTCTCCACCGGCCCTCCTGGACGGATTTGCGTGTTGTCGGGGTGTCAAAAACCTTTCATACTCCGCCCCGAACAGATGTCCATGGACACTGCCGCGATCAGACGGCGGAACCTTGGGCAACGTCGCACCCCATCGTTGAAACGGGATGCGGGAACAGGGGTTTAGGGCGACAGGAACGATATGTCTCATGCGAATGCGACCCTGGTCGTAGAAGACATCCACAAGAGCTTCGGAGCGGTTGAAGTTCTAAAAGGGATATCGCTTACTGCTCACAAGGGCGATGTAGTTTCGATCCTGGGATCTTCCGGCTCCGGCAAAAGCACCTTCCTGCGCTGCATCAATCTGCTTGAAACACCGAATTCTGGCACTGTATCGGTCAATGGCGAAACGATTGCCATGCGTGCCACGCCAAATGGCGAGCCGCTGCCGGTTGACCGCAGGCAGGTGGAGCGGCTGCGCACGAAACTGGCCATGGTGTTCCAGAGCTTCAATCTGTGGTCTCACATGACCGTACTTGAAAACGTGATCGAGGCACCGATCCATGTCCTGCGCATTCCCAAAGCCCAAGCAATCGAACAGGCAAAGGCTTTGCTAGACAAGGTGGGCATTCTGGAACGCGCCGATTACTATCCGGCCCACCTGTCCGGCGGCCAGCAGCAGCGTGCAGCCATCGCCCGTGCGCTGGCGATGAATCCGGACGTGATGTTGTTCGATGAACCAACTTCGGCACTCGACCCGGAACTGGTGGGAGAGGTGCTCAAGGTCATGCGCGATCTTGCCGCCGAGGGTCGGACAATGCTGGTCGTGACGCATGAAATGAGTTTCGCCCGCGATGTCTCGAACAAGGTCATGTTCCTGCATCAGGGACGGGTCGAGGAAGAAGGCCCGCCAAAAGAGATGTTTGGCGCCCCTAAAACGGAGCGCTTCAAAGGCTTCCTGGCGAATACCCGCGACTGAGACCGTCGGTATGCGTGCAGGATAAGAAGGGGATGTCGCCCATGGTGCCTTATCTGCGGGTAAGGCCCGGAGCGATGACCACAACCAAGGCCGGATACCGGAGACACAGACCGTCACCGGTTCCGGAAACAAAGAGGAGTGTGTGAACATGCGATTTGTAAAACTGGCATCCGTGGTCCTGGCCGGTGCCTTCTCGATGGGGATCGGGTCCGCCCAGGCGCAGGATTCCCTGCGGATCGGCGTTGAAGGCGCCTATCCTCCGTTTTCGGAAAAGACCGCCAGCGGCGAGTTGATCGGCTTCGACATCGACATCGCCAATGCGCTCTGTGCGGAAATGAAGGTCACCTGCGAGATGATCGAGCAGGACTGGGACGGCATCATCCCCGCATTGCAGGCGAAGAAATACGACGCCATCGTTGCGTCGATGTCGATCACCGAGGACCGCAAGAAGGTCGTCGACTTCACGGTGAAATACTACAACACTCCGGCCAAGTTTGCAGCCAAGGACGGCATGTTCTCAGATGACAGCCCGGCCGCCCTGGCCGGAAAGCGGATCGGCGTGCAGCGCGGTACGATCCATGATGACTTCCTGTCCACCGTCTACAAGGATTCCGAAATCGTCCGCTACGGTACCCAGGACGAGGTCTATCTTGATCTTACCGCCGACCGGCTGGACGCCATCCTCGCGGATTCTCTGGCCATCGACGAAGGCTTCCTGAAGACCGATGCCGGCAAGGGCTACAGCTTCTTCGGGGTCGACCACAACGATCCGCAATATTTCGGTGACGGAGCCGGCATTGCGATCCGGAAAGGCGAAGACGATCTGCGTGAGAAGTTCAATGCCGCGATTGCCGCCATTCGTGCCAACGGCACCTATGACGAAATCATGAAGAAGTATTTCGACTTCGACATCTACGGCGGCTAAGGCCGGTTTCGGAATGCGGGTCCCGAATGCCTTCCACAGGCCTTTCGGGACCCGTTTCCATTTCTTCCCATTCCCACAGCGTTGAAGCGATCCGGCTGGCATGGAACATATCTGGGAATACAGAGAACTGATTTTCCTGAAAGGCGGTTTCCTGACCATTCAGGTCGCCCTCGGATCTCTGGTCTTTGCCACTCTCTTCGGTCTGCTGGGTGCCTGGGCGAAGCTGTCATCCAATGTGATCGCGCGCACCAGTGCCGATATCTATACGACGATCATTCGCGGGATTCCCGACCTCGTCCTTATGCTGATCGTCTATTACGGCGTTCAGATTCTCATCAACAATATCGGCGAATGGACCGGTGCCTGGGGATATGTCGAACTCAACGCCCTGATGACCGGGATCGGGACCATCGCCTTCATCATGGGGGCCTATTATACCGAGACCTTCCGGGGAGCCTATCTGTCCATCCCGACCGGTCAGATCGAGGCCGGAATTGCCTGTGGCATGAGCCGCCCCCTGATCTTCCGCCGCATCATCTGGCCGCAGCTTGTGCGCTATGCCCTGCCCAGCTTCACCAATAACTGGCTGGTGCAGTTGAAGACGACGGCACTGGTCAGCATCATCGGCCTGCAGGACATAGTCTACAATGCAAATGCCATCGGTCGGAAACTGCGGGAACCGTTCACATTCCTGTTCGCCGCACTGATCTTCTTCCTGTTGCTGACCGCGATTTCCGAACTCGTCCTGCGCCGGATGGAGAAAAAATACTCCGTCGGTGTCCGGCGGGCATAGGGGGTTGCACAGATGGACCTATCCCTGATCTTCATCAACATCGATTTCCTGATCCTGGGCGTCTTCAACACCATCACGCTGGTCACGCTGTCCCTGCTGATCGGCGGGCTGATTTCAATCCCTCTGGCCGTTCTGAGAGCAGATCGACATCCGATCTTCAGCCCAATCATCTGGGGCTACACCTATTTCTTCCGGGGTACACCCCTGCTGATCCAGACCTTCCTGCTCTATTATGGTCTCGGACAGTTCGAGTTCATCCGGGACAGTTTTGCCTGGCCGGTCCTGCGCGAGGCCTATTGGTGCGCCCTGATTGCCTTCTCGCTGAATTCTGCGGCCTATACGACGGAAATATTCCGGGGTGCCATAGAAGCGACCCCCCATGGTGAAGTTGAGGCCGCACGGTCCTGCGGCATGTCGCGGATCATGGTCATGCGCCGGATCGTGCTGCCCAGTGCCTTCCGTCGGGCCCTGCCCGCCTATTCCAATGAAGTCATCTTCATGCTGCATGGATCAGTCATCGCCTCTACCGTCACCGTGATCGACATCCTGGGGGCCGGGCGCGTGATAAACGGCAAATACTATGTCTATCTGGAAGGCTTCCTGTCCGCTGCCGTGCTCTACATGATCCTGGTCTATCTGATCTCCCGCGGGTTCAAGTTCTGGGAGGGTAAATGGCATGCCCATCTGCGCCAGCGCCCGACAGAACCCAAGCTGAAGGCCCCCGAACACTAGGGAATGCGTTCGACGCAGAGTGGGACTCAACGGATTGAGTCTCCACGCCGATCTGGTGGTTTTCAAAACCGGGCACACCAGAAATTGTGGAAAAACTCCATAAGCCCATGATTTTGTGATAAAATTGTCAGTCTTGAATCAGCAGTTTGAGTTGATTTCGATTTTCAATCGCCTTTCCTTTCATCGATTCCTATGATTCCCCGTCGCCAGAAGGCGAGCCTGCAGTCGCAGTGACTGATCCAGCCTGGGAGGGGCATTCGATGATCTGGAACTATGTCCGTGAGCAGAAACCACGGGAGACCAACCGCCGACGCCATCGCCGCCATCGGGTGGAACGGATGCGCGCCGAAATCGACCAGACGAAAACCCGCGTTCTCGACATATCCGAATCCGGCATTCGGCTGACGGGCGCTCCATCCTGGATGATTCCCGGACAGGGTGTCGATCTCCGGCTTGTCTTTCCGGTCTCCCGGAAGGAAATCCGCATTCCGGTCTATGGCAAGGTTCTGCGGCGCAGTGAGATGGGGATGATCATTGTCTATCTAAACCCGATGGAACAATGGTCCGCATCCTTCGCGACGCTGATGCGGGAAAGCAGTGGCGCTATGGCCTGAACCGGGACGGTATTGCTGCCGGGGTTCGGTCCAGCAGCGATACCGACGCCGTGAGCAGGAACAGCAGCGCCAGCCCATAGGGCAGTGCCGACGGGCCGAAATGTGTCATCGCCACACCAAAGGCCATCGGTCCGACCGTACCGCCCAACCCCCACATGACTGCGAAGAGAGCACTGCCCGCCGCCAGCCTGCGGCCCTGATACCGCTGTCCCAGAATTGCGAGTGCGATTGTATAGGGCGCGAAGGACAGTCCCCCGAAAATCACCATGAATCCCAGACCCGACCAATGTGTCAGATCGACTTCTGGGATCAGCGCTGCAAACCCGACCACAAGGAACAGGATGATCGTCAGCAGACGGGTGCGGGACATGCGGTCACTCAGATAGCCGAGCGGTATCTGACAGGCGACAACGCCGATTGCCATGGCCGCGATAGGCAGTGAGGCATCCGCTTCCGAAACCCCCTGTACCAACGCATAGATCGGCAGCAGGCCGAGCACGACCGAATCCAGAATCCCGAACAAGGCGACCACCCCCATCAGGACAATTGCCTGCCGGAACACTTCCAGCAGCAGTCCACCCCGTTCTTGCAGCCCATCAGCTTCCGCCAGAGGATCCTTGTCATGGAATGGCAGGATCGGAAGAAAGCAGACGAAGATGACGCATCCGGCCAAGATGAAGGGCAGGAAGCCGGTAAACCCGACCACCTTTACCGCAAAGGATCCGATGGCGAAGCAGGACGCCATCGCCGAGACATAGATCGCCATGATCCGGCCCCGGCTGTGATCTTCCGCTATGGCATTGATCCAGGCTTCTCCGGTCGCGAACAGGGCAGTGACCGAGACGCCCAGCAGGAATCGCAGACTGAACCAGGCCCAATAATCCTGGATGAGCGGAAACATCAGAAGGACCGCAATCGCCAGAACGGCACTGCCGACCAGCAGCCAGAACGTGCCGAAAAGCCCGACCATGCGCGGGATCATGATGCCGCCCAGGAAAATCCCCACCCCGGTCGCGGTCGCACTCAGCCCGATGGCATCCGCGTCATGGCCGCGTGCCTCCAGCGCCAGACTGATCACCGGATAAATAAACCCGACACAGAATGAAAAGGCGCAGATCGAACCGATCACGGCAAAAAGTTCGAAACGGGGGGATTGACTGAAGGACAACATGAACAGCCTCATGCCCCATTTTTTGGGGCCGAGGCAAGTCCGAAAAGCCATTCACTAAATCAAACGATAGGACGTTTCTGCGTGTAGTGATCGCGTGCCCAGTTGAGGTGATCGCGCATCGCAGCGGCGGCTCCGTCCGGATCCCGTGCTTCAATCGCATCGACGATGGCCATATGATGGCGCAGCACCGTCGCATCGTCCTCCCTGGAGGCAAAAAGCTCCGTGCGGTGATAGGTTAGCATCTCCGCCAGTGTCCCCCGGACCACGCCCAGAAGGTGGCGATAGATGACGCTGTCCGATGCCTTTGCGATTGCCATGTGGAAGGCGACATCCGCCGCCGCCTTGTCCGCCCCCTTCCGGGTCATCGCCTGCTGCGTTTCGCGCAGCATCACGATGCTTTCCTCCGTCGCGGTCTCGGCGGCGCGGCGGGCAGCCCAGACCTCAATCTCACAGCGCAGTTCCATCAGGTCCAGCATGTTGCTGCGGTCAAGGCGAACCAGTTCCGCCAGAGCCGGATCCGCCCCTGCCGCGCGGGATACCACCCGTGTGCCGCCGCCCTGAACCGCATCAACGAAACCCTGGGCCTTCAGCGTTTGCAGGGCTGCACGCACCGAAACACGGCTGACCCCCAGCATACAGGCAAGCTTCCGCTCCGCAGGAAGGTTTTTCCCCGGTTCTACATCACCGCCAACGATCAGCTTCAGGATATCCGCGGCAACACGGTCCGCCACGCTTTCCCGACGATCCGGCGCGGTCGGAACATCCGGCACGCCTTTTCCCCTTGCGTTCAAAGCCCCCTCCGAACAACGCTTACGGTATCACCGTAGCGCATCCTCATTCTACCCTTTTCTGGATCGAATCGGAACCGTCACCGGCGTACTGCGCGATCCCCGCGAAGCAGGAGCCAGATCCGCGCCACTTCATTGGTGGAGATATCAGCCAGATCCGCCGCCCGGCGCAAACTGGCACCGTCGCGCAACAGGCCGGCGACAAGACGAAACCGGTCCTCATCGGTCATTCGGTAGTAACTGCGACGGTAGGAAGCGAAGGAACGCTGACGGGTCGGGCCACGAGAGGGCCGTTCCTTGTCGAGACCACGCGCCTCCGCCTCACGCTTGGCCTGTTCATAGCGATATCGCTCCGCACGCTCCTGTGCCTCGGTCATGCGCGCGCGGGCACTGGCCCAGGCCTCGAAATCTGCGCGCCTTGCCCGGCGTTCCTCCTCCGACAGGCGTCCCTGATCACGCTCCGGATGGGATTCCAGGATCGCCTCATCCAGCGTCATCTGATGGATAGCTGCCAGCCGTTCCGCCGCTTCTCGCGCCGCCGCGCGCTCCCCCTCAATCGTCGCGCCTTCCATCACGCCAACGATCTTGCGAAAACGTTCCCGTTCCCTGTCGTCGAAACCTCGTATCCTGTCTGCGGAACTTTGGGCGGGCATCAAACCTGCTTTCCTGAAATGCGACCTGTCCAGCGATTAACAGGGTAACTCGGGATTCGGACCCCGGCCACCAAGCTTTTCAATTGGACCATTCCAATTATAGTCGCTCATCATGACACAAACCGACATGCCTGACACGGCAACTGATACGCTGCTCTGCGCCGATGACCCGCCCGCCGTAACCCTTCGGAACGGCGAAGGCAAGGGTGCGGGGGTTATTCTGTGCGATCATGCCTCCAACACGGTCCCCGGAAAGCTTGGCTGCCTCGGCCTCCCGGCAACGGCGCTGCAGCGCCATATCGCTTATGACATCGGTGCCCAAGGCATGGCAGAGGTGATTTCCGACAGGCTGGACATGCCCGCAGTCATTGGCGGCTATTCCCGACTGGTGATCGATCTGAACCGACCGGAAGACGATTTCACCAGCGTGCGGGAAATCTATGACGGTGCCGTGATCCCCGGCAACCGTCGCCTGTCACCCGCCGCCAGGAAGGCCCGGGTAACGGAACTGTTCCAGCCCTATCACGACATGGCAAAGGAAGTGATCGCCCGGAAATGCGCGCAACTTCCCTATCCCGCCATCATCGCGGTTCACAGTTGCACAGATGTCTTTCTGGACCACAAGCGGCCCTGGCATATCGGTGTGCTGTCAAATCACGACCGGCGAATGGCGGAACGCCTGCTGCTGCGCCTTGCAGCCCATCGCCCGGACCTCACAATTGGCGACAACAAGCCCTATTCCGGCATGGACCCCTATGGCTACACCGTAGAAGCCCACGCCCTGCCACAAGGCCGTCCGAACGTGCTGTTCGAGGTGCGCCAGGACCTGATCCGCGACACGGCGGGACAGGAGGAATTCGGTGGCGTTCTGGCAACCGTCCTGGCCGAGGTTCTGGGTGATCCCAGCCTGTTCACGCGCTTTCAGGGGTGATGCTACGATGACGAAATCCGAACCACCCCCCTTCACCATCGGGATCGAGGAAGAATATCTGCTGGTCGATCCCGCGACCGGGGATCTGGTCAGTGATCAGGACGTGCAGGAAGCCATCATTGAGGATGTGAAGGCCGCCATTACCGAGGATATCGGCATGGCGACGCCGGAATTCCTGAAGGCACAGGTGGAGGTCGGGACGGCGGTCTGTCATTCGCTGCAATCTGCGCGGGACCGGCTGCGGATGCTGCGCACCGAAGTGGCTGAGGCTGCGGGCAAGCGCGGCCTCGCCCCCATCGCCGCCTCCACCCATCCCACCGCCGTCTGGTCGCGCCTGCAGCATACCGACAAGGAACGCTATGCGATGCTGGCCAACGACCTGCAGGAGGTCGCGCGGCGTCTGGTCATCTGCGGCATGCATGTCCATGTCGGAATCGCGGATAACGAACACCGCATCGACCTGTTGGGACAGATCGCCTATTTCCTGCCGCATCTGCTGGTTCTGACCACGTCCTCGCCGTTCTGGCAGGGCCGCGATACCGGCCTGAAATGCTATCGCCTATCGATTTTCGACGAGTTGCCGAGGACCGGCCTGCCGGAACATTTCGACAGTTGGTCGCATTACGAGAAGCATGTGAATGCGCTCGTCACCTCCGGGGCCTTGCAGGACGGGTCGAAACTGTGGTGGGACATCCGTCCGCATTTCAAATTCCCCACGCTGGAAATGCGGATCGCCGATATCTGTACCCGGTTGGAAGACGGTATCGCGGTTGCGGCGGTCTATGGCTGCCTGTTGTCCATGCTCCAGCGCCTGCGCCGCAAGAACCAGCGCTGGCGGAACTATTCGAACATGCTGATTCAGGAAAATCGCTGGCGCGCCCAGCGCTATGGCATGGACAAGGGGTTGATCGATTTCGGCATCACTGAAACCGTGCCCTATGCCGATCTGCTGGATGAAATCCTCGACCTCACCGCCGAGGATGCTGACCGTCTACGCTGCGCCGACGAGGTCGCCCATACCCGCACCATCCTGAAACGCGGCACCAGCGCCGACAATCAGCTGCGGGTGTTCCGGGCCGCTCGCGCCGAGGGAAAATCCGACGATGTCGCGTTCAAGGAGGTCATCGACTGGCTGATTGCCGCGACAGTGAAGGATCTGTAATCCGCTGACGACAGATCCATACACAGTCTGACATAAGCAGGTCGCTTATTGAATCCAGCGATCACGACCCTCAGATTAGACCCAGCACAACAGCAACCGACTGAAGGAGAGATGCACCATGACCGGGGATATCGACGATCAGACCCGACTGGAACTGGAAGCCGCCGCCTTCCGCCGCCTGCGCGACCATCTGATGGAAGAGCGGACCGACGTGCAGAACATCGACCTGATGAATCTGTCAGGCTTCTGCCGCAACTGCCTGAGCCGCTGGTACAACGAGGCCGCCACCGAACGCGGAATCGCCATGGACAAGGACGAGGCCCGCGAAATCGTCTATGGCATGCCCTTCGCCGAGTGGAAGGCAAAATACCAGATCGAAGCCACACCGGAGCAGAAGGCCGCCTTCACGGAAAGCCATAAGGGGCACTGAACTATAATCCCATAAAGGAGGGTCTTCGACGTCTGACGTGAAATTGGGCCGGGTCGGATTTAAACCGGCAGCTCGATTGGTGCACAATGGAAGACCGGGATTCATCCCGCCTCCGTCTGAGCTGCGTGAAAAAGATGATTTTACCGCAGAGGGCGCAGAGGCATTTGTGCGCGCCGTCGCGGTTTTCACAGCCCCGTTGTTGGGAGGAGCGAAAACGAAAGGACGCCTGCCGTCATACCCGCGCAGGTGGGTATCCAGAGCGGCAAATCCGACACCGTGCCGGTCGCCCTGGACCCCGGACAGCCGCTCCGCGTCTTCCGGGGAGACGGTTTTCCAGATGTTCGGAGTTCCTCATCCAACGTCGAGGAGCCTAAATGAATGAGTCTATGTCCTGATCTTCCCAGAATAAAAAATCCGGCCCTTATTGTCGTCGACGCTCCCTACACTCAGAGAGTTGAGCAGGTCATTCCAAGCAGGCTGAGCAAGATTTAGACTCTCGATACCGGACCCACCCCTCCAGCATTTGGGTTAAAGACTTTTAGTAATTTCCTTGGCTTTATCAGCGGAGATACATTCTATTATTTCAAGTATACACCGTCAGAAATGGACACCCGCAAAAACCTAGCCGGCTAGGTTTTTGCGGGTGTCCAGATGTATTTTGTCATTTCAAATATACACCTTCAGAAATATTATTCTTTACATCTTCCGATAGTTCAAAATCCACATGAATATCCCAACGATAAAAATTTTTATGGTATTTTTTTGAAAATAACTCCATTATTCGTAATATATAATCTTGCTCTTCTTTGGATTCAAATTTTTTTTGCACCACTCCATAAAAATTTACCTTTTGATAAAAACTTACTATTAGCGGATTTAATAAATTTTTAACAATAAATTTATAGTAAATGATCTTCCCAAATACATCATCTTTACCATAACTCTCTATTTCTGAGAAATCGAACCCTTCAGAAAAGCAAAAAGTCTTTCCCTGGGCTGTAACAAAAAATTGTTCCGGAGTATCTTTATAAGAGTAACTTCCACAAACTACTTCTCTATCTTCACTTACATACAGATATTTATCTTCGTCTTTAAATAGATCCATGGTCAGAATCCCCTTTTCTTTCAATTTACCAATCTTACGCCTCATCAAGACGCATATTCTACCACCACCGCTTCCCATCCGGCCCCACCCGGTAATACTTGAAAGCTTGCCCCTTCAACGCCGTCGCCTTCAACTTGCCGACCATCTGCTGGCTGCTATTGCCGGATGTCGACACTCCCGACACTCAGAGAGTTGAGCAGGTCATTCCAAGCAGTCTGGGCAAGACCTGGATTGTCGATCCCTGCCCACTCTAGCACTTGGATTAAGCCGGTTTCCGGTAATTTCCGTGGCTTGATCAATGGAGATGTATTCTGTCATTTCAAGTATACACCATCAAAAATGTTTCTTTGAACATCCTCGGAAAGTTGAAATACCACATCAATATCCCAACGATATGCATACTTGTATTTCTTTTTTATAAAAAATTCCATAATTTTTAATATATATTCTTGCTGTTCTGTGGATTCAAATTTTTCTTGCAATACTCCATGGAAATCTATTCGTTGATATGGGGTTATTATTATTGGCTTAAATAAACTTTTAACTATAAATTTATAGCAAATTATCTTTCCAGACACATCCCTCTCACCATAACTCTCTTTTTCTGAGAAATCGAATCCATCAGAAAAACAAAATGTCATTCCATGAACCGTAACAAAAAATTGATCTGACGTTTCTCTGTGAGCGTAACTACCACATATCACTTCGCCATCTTTACTCACATACAGGTTTTTGTCTTTGACTTTAAACAGGTCCATGAGTCGTAACCCCTTTCATTTAACCAGTCTTACGCCTCATCAAGCCATCTCCGGCACCACCACCCGCTTCCCATCCGACCCGATGATACTTGAACGCCTGCCCCTGAACGCCCATCATTTACAACTCCTTGATCATCTGCTTGCTGCCAGTCAGGTCCGGTTAACGGCACCTCTGCCGCAGCCTTCCTGCCAGCCTGTATTTTTAGCCCCCATCCGAGATGCACGAAAAATCGTAAAGTCGACCACCAAGTGTGGTCAACCCTGTTCCCTTACTGGTTGCATGAATTTTCAGGTATGGTGCCGACGGTCCTCTATTCAGGACTGGAACCATAAAGTCGGCCGGAACGTGGGTCTGGAAGCATGTTTTTCGCGATACCAACGACCCGGGAGATCACTGATTTAATCAATGTAAGGTCTAATCCCCCTGCACATCCCGCATCGTCAGGGCTGTTGCCGCGCCCAGCAGGGTGAGGATTGCCAGCGATCCTATTCCGACCTCAAGCCCGAAGGCCATGGCCAGGCTGGAAAAGGCCCCGATGACGAGCAGCAGCACGCCGATGAGGCTGTTGCTGAGAGCGACATATTCGGCCTTCATGTCCGGCCCTGCCATATCGACGATATGGGTCTTGCGGCCGATCCGGACACCCGCATGGCAGATACCGAGCATGAAGATAAGGCCCGCATACAAGGCAATTCCGTCACCAAAGCCCGGGGCGAGGGTCAACAATAGCAGGGTTCCGAGGCCCAGTAGCCCGGCGGCACCCGACGCATAGGCCATGGTGCGGCGGCTGGAGACATCGGAGAACCGGCCCCAGAAGCTGGAACTGATTGCCCCTGCCAGTCCGGTTGCCAGAATCAGCCAGCCCAGACTGCCAAGGCTGGTCCCGGTCTGCCGCTGCGCCAGGACGACGAAAAGCGGCCCCATCAGGGACGTTGCGATCATGAAGGTGCGGGCCAGCAGGAATCGTTGCAGGTCCGGATCGGACATCAGGATCCGGATCTGATCCCCGATCAGATCCCGGAATGTCCGCCCGCCTTGGGTCGCGCCCGGATGCTCCTGCAACAGCGCAAAGCTGGCCGCGCCACAGAACCAGGCAAGGCCCGCCGCCGACAGCAGGGCATAAAGCACCCATTCCGGGCGCGCGCCCGCCGGGGCCAGCACCAGATAAAAACCGACGAGGCTGGCGACGATGCCCGAGATGGTCGCGGCATAGCCGCTGACCCGACCGCGCCGGGTCTTTGAGACGGTCTTCCCCATCGTATCCTTGGACGCGATGGACGCGACCCCGCGCGCAAGGCTGAACAGCACCAGCAGCCCGACAATGGCATAGCCCGCCGCCGTCCCGCCCATTCCCGACAGGCCGACCATCGCCATGCCGAGGATCGCAAACCCTTCCACAATGCTGCTGATGACCCAGAAATACTTACGGATGGCGAAGCGCCGCAATACGCCGCCGATCAGGATTTGCGGCAAGAGGGCCAGAGACTCCCGGATCGGCACCAGCACGCCGACCAGATAAACCGGCCCGCCCACCGCGCCAATCAGCCAGGGCAGAACCACTTTCGCATCGGCCAGGGCATCACCGATCTTGCTGAAGGCCTGGGCAATGATCTGAAGGATGAAATTGACCGGCTGGTCATTGCACTGATTCTCCGGGATATCCTTGCACAGCCGCGCCTCATCCTCCCCGGTGGCGAGGAAATAGAGCCGTTCCGCGAGTGGCCTTTCACTCATTTTCAAGCCCTTTGAGTCCAGCGCTATTGCAGAACGACTCCTGTCTTTTTCTCCCTCCCCCCTCTAGGGGGGAGGAAAAACCACGATCTACCCCGCGAGAATTAAATCAGACAGCCGGATCCCAGCCGGTAATCGCCTTCACTTCCAGGAATTCCAGCATACCCCAGACACCGCCTTCGCGCCCGTTGCCGGACTGCTTATAGCCACCGAAGGGGCTGCCGGAAGGGCGGGAGTTACCGTTCATAATGACCATGCCGGTCCGCATCCGCCGGGCAACCTTCTGGGCGCGCGCCTGATCGCCGGACTGGATGTAGGAAGTCAAGCCATAAGGCGAGTCATTGGCGATCTGGATTGCTTCTTCCTCATCATCGAAGGGCAGCATGGACAGGACCGGGCCGAAGATTTCCTCCCGCGCGATGGTCATCTGATTGTTCACATCCGCAAAGACCGTCGGACGGACAAAATAGCCCCGATTGACGCCTTCCGGACGACCAACGCCACCCGCCACCAGACGTGCACCCTCATCGATGCCAACCTGGATCAGATTCTGGATCTTCTCGAACTGCGCCGCACTGACGACCGGGCCGATATGGCGGCCTTCCTCGGTCGGATCACCGACCTTGGTCGCATTGGCTGTTGCTACTGCAATCTCCACCGCCTGGTCGTAGACTTTGCGTTCGACCAGCATCCGGGTCGGCGCATTGCAGGACTGGCCGGAATTATAGAACACGCCGATGGCACCGCCCTTCACCGCCTTTTCGATATTGGCATCGGCGAAGACGATGTTCGGGCCCTTGCCGCCCAGTTCCAGCGACACGCGCTTGATCGTATCCGCAGCCGCCTTGGTGACCGCGATCCCGGCGCGGGCCGAACCGGTCAGCGACATCACGTCGATATCCGGATGCACGCTCATCGCATGGCCGACCGTCGGGCCATCCCCATTGACCAGATTGAACACGCCTGCGGGAATCCCCGCCTCATGCACGAATTCAGCGAACAGCATGGAGGAAAGCGGTGCGATCTCGGACGGTTTCAGTACCATGGTGCAGCCTGCAGCCAGCGCCGCGCCGACCTTCAGCGCGACCTGGTTCATCGGCCAGTTCCAGGGCGTGATCAAACCCGCGACGCCAATCGGCTCGTGCACAACCCTCTCGCCCGGGTTTTTCTCATTCAGCGCGTGTTCCCAGGTGAAATTCTTCATCACCTCGATAAAGGCACGCAGATGGCTGCTGCCGGATGTTGCCTGCGCGGTCTGCGCCATGCTGATCGGCGCGCCCATTTCGGTGGAAATCGCCTGTGCCATTTCCTGGGACCGGCGCTCATAAACCTCTGCCAGTTTCGTCAGCAGGCCCATCCGGTATTCCGGCGTGGTGTAACCCCAGGTCTGAAAGGCCGCTTTCGCCGCCGCCACCGCCCGGTCGACATCCGACGTACCGCCAAGCGAGATCTGCGCACAGGGCTCTTCGGTCGCGGGGTTGATGACATCGAATGGCTTTGCCACTGTCGGGGCGACCCAGGCACCATCAATGTAGAAATCCATCAGATGAGACATGCATATTCTCCTAATCTTCGGAAGAGATCGAGTCGATTGGCCGCGACACTACCAAATGGGACTGTCTTTGAAAGGGCAAAATCGCGCAAAACCCTTGTTCCAGGTATACTAAGCCCAGGGCTTGAAAAACACGAAACCGGCCCCCACAGCGATCAGGCCAAAGCCGACCAACTGGCTCGGTGCCATCGGCTCCTTCAGATAGAAGAAGGAGAAAACAACGAAGATTGCCAGGGTCACGACCTCCTGTATCGTCTTCAACTCCGCCGCCGAATAGACCTGATGACCGATCCGGTTCGCAGGAACCGCCAGCCAGTATTCGAAAAAGGCGATACCCCAGCTGATCATCACTACGGCGATCAGCGGGGCCGACTTGAACTTCAGATGTCCGTACTAGGCGAAGGTCATGAAAACATTGGACGCAATCAGCAAAGCGGGCGCGGCGACATAGGGCATCCATCCGGTCATAGTGGGACACTCCTGCAAAGAAATGGGCCTGCAAAGAAATCGGAAGACGGAACAGGCTTCCGTCTTCCCATAGCGTGCCGAAGGGACCGGGTCTACAGCGACATGTATGCCGAAAACAGCAGTCCAACGCTGATCGACCCGACAGAGGCGATGGCAAGATAGAGCAGGAAGGTCGGCATCTTCACCAGCGCCTTCACCGCGATTGCCGCCGGGATGCAGGTAACGCCACCCGCCACCATGAAGGCCAGTGCCGCACCGGGTTCCAGTCCAACCTCCATCAATCCCCGGACCAGCGGGATCGCCGCATAGCCGTTCAGATAGGCCGGAACCCCGACAAGTGCCGCTGCGGGCACAGACCAGCCGCCCAGTGTGGACAACTGTCCCGCAACCTTTTCCATCGGAACCCAGTTGATCATCATCGCTTCCAGCAGGAAAGCGAGGCTGAGCCATTTCAGCAGAAACCAGCCCATCACCCCAGACTCGTTAACAAAGCTGTGCCGACGGGACCGATCCGTCCAGATGGCCCAGACAGGCTTGCCCTGCGGGATCTTCGGCGTGCCACATGTAGAAGTTCCGCAGCCGCCCCGTACCGAAGACCGCAATACATCCTGCAGTCGCCCGGCCCGCTGCAGCAGCATCACCGTACCACCACCCAACAGGCCGAGGGCGATGGCCGACAGCGTCTTTGCCACAGCCATCTCTGGACCCAGCACACCCCAGGTCAGCACCAGCATTTCCGGATCGATCACCGGCGAGGCCAGCCAGAATGCCATGACCGGGGCCAAGGGCACACCTGCGGCCAGCAGGGCGGCGATCAGCGGCACAACGCCACAAGAGCAGAAGGGCGAAAGCGCACCGAATATCGCAGCGGTCAGCACCGCCTTTTCCTGCCGCCCCGACAGCGCGCGGGCGATCAGTTGATCCGCACCGCTTGCCTTCACATAGGCGGCGATCAGGACGCTGGCAGCTATAAAAGGGCCGGTCGATATCAGGCTGTCCCCGGTCGCTGCCAGGAATTCCTGCATCTGATTCCAGCCAAACAGGATCGCCGTTCCGATCAGCAATACCAGAATGGTCCACACGACACGGTCGGACGGCACCGACCTCACCCATGATCCTATCCTACCAGAAATATCGAAATTATCAGATGTGAGAGGAAGACTTTGATCGGACATGTCTGGTCTCCGGTTTCAGAGGTTCGGTTAAGAGTTTCGGGTTTCAGGCACCGAGCTTATGGGCTCGGTGCGGGATATGCGGCTTGGCCTGCGAATCAACGCAACATTCTTCGGACAGGAAGCCCAGCAACTCGTTCATGGTCATGTATTCGGCAACGCAGATATGCGTGGTCCCTTCCCGCCGCCGAGAGACAAGCCCAACCAGTTCAAGATGCTTCAGGTGATGCGACAGGGTCGAGGCCGGGATCGACATCGCCGCCTGTATCGCGCCGACATTCTTGCCATCCTCGCCCGCCCGGACAAGCAGGCGATACATCGCCAGCCGGGTCGGATTGCCCAGGGCCTCAAGACAGGCCGCCATTTCATCAAGTTCGCTCATGGTCGAACCTTACACCCATCCCTGAATGTCTGTCAACGATATTTCTAGAATTATCGAATTAAAGAATCCCGCTTGCTTTCCACAGGACACCGTCTTAGCTGGAAAGTATCGCTGAATGACTTCATGGATGATCACGCGCATGTCGACTCTCCCCACCATCCCCTCCCCCTGTGTCGGAATCTGCGTGATGAATGCGCAGACCAGCCTGTGTGAAGGGTGTATGCGTACAATGGGCGAGATCGCGGAATGGGCAAGGGCAAGCAACGAGCGGCGCTATGATATCGTGCTCTCCCTGAAACAACGCCGCATCGCCGCCGGGCGGGTCTCCGAAAGCGATCTGCGGCCACGCAGACGCCGCCGTCCCGACGCTACCGGCTCCTCCTGACATCCGCCATGACGTCAGCCCCTCTCCCCGTTACAAGTGAGGCCGCACGCCGCCTGATCCTCGATCTGCAAGGGCTGGGTCAATCGCACCGGCGCAGCCTGACCCGTTCGGAACTGCTGGATTTGATCCGGCAGATGGGGTTCGTACAGGTCGACAGCATCAATATGCTGGAACGCGCCCATCACATGATCCTGTCGTCCCGCGCCACCGGCTATCGCCCGAAGCATCTGACTGATCTGGTCGAAAAGCAGGCCAGCCTGTTCGAAAACTGGACCCATGATGCGGCGATCATCCCCTCCGAATTCTATCCTTACTGGATGCGGCGCTTCGACAACCGACGGCAGGCCCTGGCGGATAGATATAGCCAATGGCATGGACCGGACTTCCTGAAACAGACGGACCAGGTGCTCAGCCATATCGAATCTCAGGGCCCGGTCCTCTCCCGCGATCTCTCTCCCGAAGAGCGCAAGGGACCGGGAGCCTGGTGGAACTGGCATCCGTCCAAGACTGCGCTGGAATTCCTCTGGCGGGTCGGCGATCTGGCCGTCGCACGGCGTGAAGGCTTTCAGAAAGTCTATGACCTGACCCATCGCGTCATCCCGGAACCGCATCGCGAGAATCCGGCCGAGCACACAGCGCTCATCGATTGGTCCTGCCATGAGGCATTGAAACGCCTCGGCTTTGGCACGCCGGGAGAGATTGCAGGCTACTGGGACCATATCAGCGCTGACGAGGCAAAAACCTGGTGCCAGAACAAGCTTGGCACCGAAGTCATCGAGGCATCAGTAGAACAGATCGGGGGTCGCCCGCGCCTGCTCTATGCCCGGCCAGACCTGGAATCAGTGCTGGCTGGAACTGATCCGCCCCCTTCGGCTCTGCGCATCCTCAGCCCCTTCGATCCGGTCCTGCGGGATCGAAAGCGACTCAAGGGCCTGTTCGGCTTCGACTATCGCATTGAGGTCTTCGTACCAGCACCAAAGCGGATTTTCGGCTATTACGTCTTCCCGATTCTGGAAGGCGAACGGCTGATCGGGCGCATCGACATGAAGGCCGACCGCAGTAGCGACTGCCTGCAAATCACCGCCCTCTGGCCAGAACCGGGCGTTAGCTTCGGCAAGGGCCGTCTGAGGCGGCTGGAAAGCGAACTGGACCGCCAGCGCAAATTCGGTAATCTCTCGTCCCTGCGATTCGAAGACGGTTGGCTGCGCCCGCCAATCCCCGATCCGCATTAGTCGATTGCCCCCTCAATATGCCAGATGGAACAGGCAGTCGCCCCGGATCACGCGGGCGGGGACGCGGTGGGCGAGGATCAGAGCGTCGCGGTCGAATTCAAGATAGAGCGGCTCCTTCCCCGGTGTTTCCGGGAAGTGGATGCGGGCGGCGGGATAACCGGCAGTGACATCCTCCCCGGCCCTGGCCAGCGGCTCGTAGAGGCCCGGCTCGTCTGCAAAAACCAGATGCTCCTGACGAACCTCCCGGCAGGTTTCGGACAGGGTCATCGGATCGCAGTCACCCAGAAAGGCCCCGGCCGCCTGAAGCGCCCGCATCAGGCCTGCCTGCGCGCCATAGCGGATCACCGGATCGACCGTCCCTGCCCCGCCCAGTTCCAGCGTGAAGGAGGCCGCCCCTGCCCGCCATCCGGCAGAGGATGAATACCAGCCATCCTCCTCCGTCCCGTGCAGCAGGGAGACCGGCAGACCAAAGGCATCAATCACTGCCCGCCGGAGCGCGTTGCGGGGATTACCGTCCTGCCAGGCTGTCATGATGAAGGGCATGCAATACAGCGAACTGCCGCCTGAATGCAGGTCGATGGACAGGTCAACATTCGCCATCAGCACGGATTCGATATAGTGAGCGATCATCGGGGTTGGCATACCGCGCGGCGTTCCGGGAAAGCTGCGGTTCAGATTACCACCATCCAGTGGCGATGTGCGCAGCCCTTCCTGCGCAGCCGGGAAATTCGCCATGGGCAGGATCGTGATCCGACCGTTGATCTCTATCGGATCAAGTGTGCGGATCAGTTCGGAGAGGATCACCTGACCCTCATATTCATCGCCATGATTGCCCGCGATCAGCAGAACGGACGGCCCCGCTTCCTCCCCCACGATGGACGCAACCGGCACCGGAATATGGCCATAGGCGGAGCGGTGAACGGAATGCGGTACTTGCAGATAACCGAGATTCCGGCCTGGTACAGACAGATCGACAGTGCAGGTGACAGGGGAAACAGACATGATTGGATCGAACTTTCGGCAAAGGAAGGGACTACAATTAGAGGCCGCCCGATGCTGCTTGGCAAGAAGCGAGGAGCCATCCTCAAACCAATGCGACTGCGTGCTTTCCCAAGCTGGTTTACTTTATCCGTCGAATGCGAGAGACAATTACGGAAAATCGCAACACAACAGGCTCAGCAAATGCCAGTGCCGTCGGAAAAATCCGCAGAAGTCAGGTTATCGGGTGCAGACCCGCGCATATTCCGGTTCCTGAACGCTTGGCGGCAGGCCCGGAAAGGTCGCCTCGTTCCAGAAAAGCGAGATTTCGATCCTCTGAACGTGCCCGACCTTCTACCCTATACCTGGCTGTACCGGTATCGCCCGGAACTGGGCGATTTTGTCTGCCGTCTGGCAGGGGAAGAGGTCAATGCTGCCTGGGGTGCCAGCATAAAGGGAAAGACTCTAAAAGAAGTTGTCGGAGACAAGGACCACGAAATCGTGCTCCAGCGATGGCGCAGCATCCTGACCGTGCCGCAAAGTCTCTACGGAAAGTCGGATGAACGGCTGACTGAAATCACCCATCGCAGCGCACAGCGCCTGCTGCTGCCCTTGACCGATCCAGACGGTCGACCTGCCTTCATGCTGGGCATCAGCCTCTACACATTCTCCAAGAACACGAAGCCGCGCCCGACTCTGGAAGAAAGCGACATCATCCAGATACCCTGCGTGGATCTCTGACCGGTCGACCCTCGCGCTGACTGTTCTCCCAGTCCGGCGCAATCCAGACCGGCGCATTCGAGGCCGGGAGCGGATCACGACCGCGCAGCAGGTCCGCCGCCTTCTCTCCCACCATGATCGTCGGCGCGTTCAGGTTTCCGTTCGGAATTGTCGGAAAGACCGAACTGTCCACGACCCGCAGATTATCAATGCCGATGACCTGGCAATCGGTATCCAGCACCGCCATCGGGTCATCCGCAGACCCAATCTTGCAGGTGCAGGACGGGTGATAGGCGCTTTCCGCGTTCTCGCGTATCCAGGCATCGATTTCCGCATCGCTGCCGATTGCCTCACCGGGCTGAATTTCCGGCCCGCGATAGGCATCCATGGCGGGCTGTGCCATGATTTCCCGCGTCAGACGGATGCAGGCGCGGAAGGCCTCGATATCCTCCTGCTCGCTCATGTAATTGAAGCGGATCGACGGTTTGGCCGCCGGATCGGGCGATGTAATCCGGATCTGCCCCCGGCTTTTCGGCTTGTTCGGCCCGACATGAACCTGAAACCCGTGCCCGGCGAAGGACGCATTGCCATCATACCGCATCGCAGCGGGCAGGAAATGATACTGAATATCCGGCCATTTCAACCCGGCCTTCGAGCGGATGAAAGCACAGGATTCAAAGTGGTTCGTTGCCCCCAGCCCCGACTTGAAGAAGAACCAGCGCGCGCCGATCATCAGCTTGCTGATCGGGTCCAACTTTCCATTGAGTGTGATCGGCTGAGAACTGCGGAACTGGAAATAGACTTCCAGATGGTCCTGAAGATTGCCACCCACACCCGGCAGATCGTGGACCACGTCCACCCCGGCCTGATTCAGGACGGCAGCGGGACCAATGCCTGATAGCTGCAATATCTGCGGTGAGCCGACAGAACCAGCGCTCAACACCACCTCCCGCCGCGCCCGTACTTCGGTCGAAACGCCCTTGACTGAATAACGCACGCCGACGGCTTTCCTGCCCTCCAGCAACACCTTCTCGGTCAGGGCATTGGTGATGATGGTCAGGTTCGGGCGACCCATGGCCGGTTTCAGATAGGCATTCGCCGTGGACCAGCGCACACCGTCCTTCACCGTCATATGCATCCGCCCGAAGCCTTCCTGACGGTACCCATTATAATCCCCCGTTGCCCCATAGCCCGCCTGCTCCCCGGCTTCGATCCAGGCGCGATAGAGCGGGTTCTTCATCTCATTCCCGTTGCAGGTCGCCAGTGGTCCGTCCCCGCCGCGATAGTCGTCTGCGCCGCGCGCTTCCGGGTCCTTCCATGTCTCGGCCCGACGGAAATAGGGCAGGCAATGGCGATAGCCCCAACCCTTTGCCCCCTGTTCCTCCCATTCATCGAAATCACAGGCATGACCGCGCACATAGACCATGCCGTTAATCGAGGACGATCCCCCCAGCACCTTTCCGCGCGGAGTATGCATATGACGTCCGTTCAGACCCGGCTCCGCCTCGCTCTCAAAGAACCAGTTGAATTTCTTCATGTTCATGGGGATCGAAAGCGCCGTCGGCATCTGAATGAAAATCGAGGAATCGCTTCCACCCGCCTCCAGCAGCAGCACCCGCACATCGGGATCCTCCGTCAGCCGCGCAGCCAGCACGCATCCCGCTGATCCTGCCCCAACGATGATGAAGTCGAATTCCCTAGCTTCGGCCATCTCACACTCCCCCTGATCCAATGCAGCCGCAAGACTGCCAGACGGCGGATGGTTTGGGATATCCAATCCGCGCCGTCAAGATCGGCGATCCGGGACATTCGGAACAGCCTGCCTCAACCTGTTCATATTAAGACCCGCACTTTTGCCAAACGCACTGCTTTTCTTTGCCGCCGGATCAGTCGAATATCGCCGCCATGATAGGAACCAAGTCCCCTTCCCTACGCGCCTGGGCGGCCTTCTTCCTTGGCTGTCTGTGTTTCGGATACGCTTTCACCCAGCGGGTCGCGCCGAGCGTGATGACCGAGGATTTGATGCGTGCCTTCGCCGTCGGGGGCGGGGCACTCGGCTCCCTGAGCGCCTTCTATTTCTACGCCTATGCAGCGATGCAGATGCCCGTTGGCATTCTGATGGACCGGTTCGGTCCCCGGCGGCTGCTGAGCGGTGCCATGGCGCTCTGCCTCGTCGGTAGTCTCGTATTTGCACTGTCCAGCAGCCTGGGCATCGCCTCGGTCGGGCGGGCGCTGATCGGGGCATCTGTTGCGTGCGGTTATGTCGGGACAATGAGCATCGCCGCAACCTGGTTTCCGGCCAACCGCTTCAGCCTGCTGATCGGCATTCTGCAAAGTGTCGGCATGATTGGGGCAATTGCCGGGCAGGCCCCGATGAGCCTGATCGTGGAAACAGTCGGCTGGCGCGAAACCGTAATCGGCATGGGTGTCGTCGGTGCGGTCTTGGCGATCCTGATCTTCTGGGTCGTCGAGGAAATCCCGAAAGACCGGCCAAGACCGAAACCCGCCGAAGCAGGGGGACGTGGGGCCTTTCTAGACGTGCTGTCCCGGCGCGACAGCTGGTGCTGTGCGGTCATCGGTTTTACCCTGACCGCACCGATGCTGAGTTTCGCTGGCCTCTGGGCCGTGCCCTGGCTGACCCAGACGCAGGGATTCTCCCGCGCCGATGCGGCGGCCACCGCCTCGATGATATTCCTTGGCTGGGCCATGGTCGGGCCGCTGATCGGCATGACGACGGAAAGGATCGGCCGCCGCAAGCCGCTGATCCATGCCGGTTTCCTGCTCGGCGCACTCACCCTGTCAGTCATGGTCTACATTCCAGACCTGCCGCCCCTGATCCTGCGGACCCTGTTCTTCCTGAACGGAGTCGCGGGCTGCGTGATGATCCTCGCCTTCACCTGCGTGCGGGAGACGAACCGTCCCAGTCGCGCAGGGGCCGGGCTTGGCTTTGTCAATATGTGCGTCGTCGGCTCCGGTGCGGTATTCCAGCCGCTTCTGGGACTGATCCTGGACCTGAACTGGAACGGGACCGAACTGGACGGCGCGCGGATCTATGACAGCGCCGCCTATACGACGGCCTTTTCGACTCTGCTGGTCGCCTATGTGGTCGGGATCGTTGCCTGTATCACTCTGCGGGAAACCTATTGCCGCCAGATCGTGGAGGAGTAAGCATGCCCGCTCTTACCCGTCGCCCCTGGGTTCCGCCTGTCTGCGAAGACCATGTACAACGCATCGCAGCCAGCCTGTCGAATTGCCGCTCCGGCGATATCGCCGACCGGATCGAGGCTCTGGCCGAACGCAACCGCGTGATCCATGAGCGGGAATGCGTCAATCTGAACCCGGCCACAAATGTGATGAACCCCCGCGCGGAAGCGATCCTCTCCTCCGGCCTCAGCACCCGCCCGTCGCTGGGATATCCCGGCGACAAATACGAGATGGGGCTAGAGGCAATCGAGGAGATCGAAGTCATCGCCGCCGAACTCTGCGCCGAAATCTTCCAGGCACAGCATGCGGAAATCCGCGTCGCCTCCGGGGCCATGGCCAATCTCTATGCCTTCATGGCGACCTGCAAACCCGGCGATGCGATCATCGCGCCCCCGGCCGCCATCGGCGGGCATGTCACCCATCATGCGGCGGGCTGTGCCGGGCTGTACGGGCTGAAAACCCACGCCGCGCCGGTCCATCCGGAAGACTATACCGTCGATGTCGATGCCCTGCGGGCACTGGCGCAGGAAGTCCGCCCATCGCTGATCACCATCGGCGGCAGCCTGAATCTGGTCCCGCATCCGGTCGCAGCAATCCGCGCCATTGCCGACGAGGTCGGTGCGAAACTGCTGTTCGATGCCGCCCACCAATGCGGCATCATCGCTGGGCGCGCCTGGCCGAACCCGTTGACTGAGGGTGCGCATCTGATGACGATGAGCACCTACAAGAGTCTCGGTGGACCGGCGGGCGGATTGATCGTCAGCAATGACGCCGCCCTGACCGAGCGGCTGGACGCCATCGCCTTTCCCGGCATGACCGCCAATTTCGACGCTGCCAAGAGTGCCGCCCTGGCGATCTGCATGCTGGACTGGCGGGTCCATGGCCGGGCCTATGCCACAGCGATGCTGGAAACCGCTTCCGCCCTTGCCGGACATCTGGAGGCCGCCGGAATCCCGGTCTTCAAGCCTGCACGCGGGGCCACGACCTCACACCAGTTCGCCATCGAAGCGGCGGCTTTCGGCGGTGGACAGGCGGCCTCGAAGAAACTCCGCAGGGCTGGCTTCCTTGCCTGCGGCATTGGCCTGCCCATCACCCCGGTGGACGGCGACATGAACGGATTGCGGATCGGCACGCCGGAACTGGCCCGCTGGGGCATGACCGTTGCGGACATGGCCCCGCTCGCCGAACTGATCGCCAGCGCCCTGCATGCCAACGACCCGGAAGCGCTTGCCCCCAGAGTTCAGGCATTCCGCGAAGGGTTCTCAACGATCCAATACGTCGTTTGATCGGTTTCGATCCTGCAAACCCTTTCCTTCGCTGCCTGTCCGGGAGTAGCGTGGTGCCATCCGACATCGATAGAAAGGGCCCCCTCCATGGCCGACGACCTCGCAAGGCTTGTATCCTGGCATAACGGCGAGAAGAGCTATTCTCCCTTCTCGGATGCCGAGATGAAACGGCGGCAGGAGGATGTGCGGGGCTGGATGGATCGGGAGGATGTTGATGCCTGCCTGTTCACATCCTATCACTGCATCAACTACTATGCGGGCTTCGTCTATTGCTATTTCGGGCGCAAATTCGGCTTCGTGATCGACCGAAATTCTGCGACATCGATATCCGCCGGGATCGATGGCGGGCATCCCTGGCGGCGCACAGCGGGTGACAATGTCACCTATACCGACTGGCGGCGCGACAATTACTATTATGCGATCCAGGGTCTGACCAGGGGCGTGAAGCGGCTGGGCGTGGAATTCGATCACATCACCCTCGATACCCGCAGACAGCTCGAAGATGCCCTGCCCGGCGTGGAACTGGTCGATGTCGCCCAACCCTCCATGTGGATGCGCGCGATCAAGTCCGCTGAAGAACATAAGCTGATCCGCAAGGGGGCGCAGGTCGCTGATCTGGGGGGCGCGGCGCTGGTCGCCGCCGTCAAGGCGGGCGTACCGGAACATGAGGTCGCCATCGCCGCGACCAATGCGATGATCCGGGAAATCGGGGCCTCCTTCCCCTATGTCGAACTGATGGATACCTGGACCTGGTTCCAGTCGGGCATCAATACCGACGGTGCCCACAATCCCGTCACCAACCGGGTGGTGCAGTCAGGAGATATCCTGTCGCTCAACTGTTTCCCGATGATCTTTGGCTATTATACCGCACTGGAACGCACCCTGTTCTGCGACCATGCCTCGGATGCACATCTCGACCTGTGGGAAAAGAACTGCGCCGTGCATCGCCGGGGCCTGGACCTGATCCGTCCCGGTGCGCGCTGCTGCGATATTGCCGCAGAATTGAACGAGATGTATCGCGGTTGGGGTTTGCTGCAATACCGGTCTTTCGGCTATGGCCACAGTTTTGGTGTGTTGAGCCACTATTACGGGCGCGAAGCCGGAGTCGAACTGCGCGAGGATATCGAAACCACGCTTCAGCCCGGCATGGTCGTTTCCATGGAACCGATGATCATGCTCCCCGAAGGCCTGCCCGGTGCCGGGGGCTATCGGGAGCACGATATCCTGATCGTCACTGAGGACGGTGCAGAAAACATCACCGGCTTCCCCTTCGGACCAGAGCACAACATCATCGGCGGATAAGACGAACCCCTATATCTCACCCTTTAAGGGAGGATCGAACGCTCAATAGGCCCGCACGGCGTCCAGCAGTACATCGATTTCATCTTCGGTGTTGAAGACATGCGGTGACGCTCGGACCATGCGGGGGATACCGCTGGCGATCAGGTCGGTGCGGGTAAGCTGCACGTCCGATCCAGACGTATTGATGCGATGGTCGAGGCGCAGCCGGGCGGACAGGTCATCCGCGGTCCAGCCCGTCTTTGTGAAGGTAACGATCCCGCTCTTCTCCGCGCCCCGGTCATGCACCGTCACCCCATCGATCCCCGACAGACCGTCGCGTAGTCGCACGGAAAGGTGCTGGATGCGCGACCAGATCACCTCCATGCCGAGGGTATTCGCATAATCCAGCGCCGTGGCGAGGCCGAGGCGACCAGCGATATAGCTCTCCCAATTCTCGAACCGGCGCGCGGTATCGGATACCCGGTATTCGGTAACACCGGTCCATTTGGCAGCGCGGTTGTCGAGAAAGGGCGGGTCCAGCCGGTCGATCCAGTCCTCTCGCACCCAGAGAAACCCAGTGCCGCGCGGGCCGCGCAGATATTTGCGTCCAGTTGCCGACAGCATGGTGCAGCCGATCTGCGCGACATCGACCGGGCAGTGCCCGACCGACTGGCAGGCATCCAGCAGGAAAGGAATGTCGTGGCGGGCGGCAATCGCGCCGATCTCCGCCACCGGATTGATCAGCCCGTCATTGGTCGGCATATGGGAAATCGCGATCAGCCGCACCCGCTCATCGATCAGTGCCTCCAGCCCCGCCGGATCGACCGTGCCATGCTCCGTATCCGGGGCGATCACGACCTCGATCCCATAGCGGGTCTGGGCATGGCGGAAGGCGATCATGTTGGAATTGTATTCGCTGCTGGCGGTCAGGACCCTGTCGCCAGCCTGCCAGTCGAAGGCATAGAAGACGGCATCCCAGGCCCGCGTCGCGTTTTCCAGATAGGCGATCTCATGCGGCCTGCCGCCGATCAGCATCGCGGCGACGTCATACATCGCGGCCATCCGATCCTCGACCAGGGCCGCCGCCTCATAGCCACCAACCGTCGCCTCGCGGGTCAGATGCGCCATCACCGATTCCAGAACCGGGCGCGCCATAAGCCCGGCCCCGGCATTATTCAGATGGATCAATCCGCCCCCGCAGCCCGGCGTATCGGCCCGCAAACCCTCAATATCCAGACCTGCCATATCCCATCTCCTCATTATGACACCGTTGGACTAAAGAGGAGGTTCGGGATACGGGCAAGCCGAAATCAGAGGGTTAAAATTGTGCCGGGCCACTCATGACACGGCTGCGGGCGGCAGCCTCCAATTGCTGCTGGTCCCGATAATTCTTGGGCGGCCATTGCGAACCCTGCATATAGGCAAGCCCGACCTCGGCGATGCCGGTCTCCCGCCCGCCGACCGGACGGCCTTTCTTCAGCGCGTCCCAGACCGTCATCACGCGCCCCTGATAGAGTTCCTGGCGCTCGCGGTTGGTGGAATGGTATTCCTTCACCGCACGGGTCCAACTGTTCCGCTTCAGGCGCAATTCCATCAGGAAGGAGGTGGCATAGGCGACATTGTGGATCGGATCGAAGGCCTCTTCCAGGCTGCCGAAATTCCTGCCGTGATAATACAGGTTCACCTGCATGCAGCCGACGTCGATATTGGTCACGCCCCGCGCCTGCAACGCCTTCACCTCGGCAATCGCCGCCTGCTTGCTGGGCAGATACCGCCCCTTGCCCTCGGCCATCACGGTCCAGGGCCAGGCAATGAAGGCATCATGGTGGTCGCTCCAGCGACCGCTTTCGGTCAGGGAGATCGCCTGCAACAGGTGAACCGGAATGTTCCGCGCCCGCTCCGCATAGGTAATCGCCGCAGAGCAGGGGCCAGCCTGGGGACCGTCCGCCCGTTCGGTCGTCGCCTGGGCTGCCTGACCGGCAAATGCCGCCCAGATCAGCACCGCTGCAACTGCCTGAATGAACCTCATTCTCCACCTCTCCGCCAAAACCGGGTCTTTCGTCAGCAACAGGGTAAGCAATCCCTGTGCCAGCGGACTTGCGATGCCGATGGCACCGATTATTCTACCCACCTCAAAAGGGGGAAAGCCAAACCATGGCGAAGCCGCGCTGCATGCTGGTCGGAAATTTCGTTCCGATGAGTTCGATCTGGGATATGGGCCGGGACATCCGCACCGCGCTGGAAAATGCCGGTGTCTCGGTGATGGAATTCCTGCGCAGCGACTTTCCGAATGACGCCCTGAACCGCGTCATGGTGAAATACATCACCGAAACCACGGCACCGCGCTTCCTGTTCGACATCAATGTGAACGAGAATTACACGATCCAGAACCGGTCGCTGTTCGATATCTACACGCTGCCGAAATTCAGTTTCTTGACCGATTCACCCCTGCGCCATATGGCGAAGATCCAGGCGATGCCCGCCCTGTCGGCTTTGGGTCTGGTGGACGGGGATTTCCCGGAAATCCTCGACGATTTCGGCTTTCCGGGAAAATGCCTGATCCCCTTTCCCCATGCCGGCCCGCCGCCGCTTGCCAACCCAATGCCGGTGGCGCAGCGGGACATCCCGGTCCTGTTCGTCGGCAATATCGGCGCGGCACCGGGACGCGAAGATATCGTTACCCGGCATGGCGGATCGGACCCGGCACTCCAGGCGGCTTTGCGCCGTGCCGTCGATGCGGCGCGGGAGACGGATCGCGGCCTCTATGCCCTGATCCGGGAGGCCCTGCCGGAGGCAACCCCGCAGGAACGCCTTGCCGCCGCGAATGATCTGGAAAGCCATCTCATCTCCGCCCGCCGTGTGGAAATCCTGACCGCCCTGAAAGACCGTGAAATCTGGTATTGCGGCACCGTTGACCCGACGATCCGCCGACATCTGCCCAATACGATTGTGGATCGCGGCATGATCACCTTCGAGGATGCAATGGACCTCGCCGCTCGCACCAGGGTGCTGGTCAACAGCAGCCCCAGCTTCCGCAACGGCGCGCATGAGCGCATCTTCTACGGCCTGTCCCGGGGCGCGGCGATCCTCACCGAACCCAGCCGTTTTTTCCCCCCGCCCGAGGCCGAGTCACTCGGGCTCACCCTCATGCCCTTCGCCGCCGACGGACTGCCCGCCGCACTGGACGCCGCCACTGCCCGCAGTGATGATCAGCGAGCCGCAGCCCAGAGCCACTACGCCGCCCGCCATTGCTGGGCACAGCGCATCGAAACCCTGCTGACGACCCTCCGCCGGGACTTCTGGCCCGCCTGACATTTTCCTGCAATATGCCACGATCAAACGCTTGAAGGACCCGCCCCACGGTGCTATTCACCCGCCTGCACTGAGAAGGGCGCGTAGCTCAGTGGGAGAGCACTGTGTTGACATCGCAGGGGTCGGAAGTTCAATCCTTCCCGCGCCCACCATCAAAAAGCCTCGGGAAACCGGGGCTTTTTGCTTATTCGGATATCAATTCTGCGATCAAAGAAATTCGTGTGGTTCGTTCCCGAACGCTCTCACCGCTGTCGGATCAAAGCTCGGTGCAGCAGCATCGCAAGGACGAGTCCCAGAATCCCGGCTACGGCCACGACGCCCCCCGCTGCAGGCCAGCCGGAATAATCGATTGCCGTACCGATGGAGACGGGGCCAACCATCTGGCCCAGATTGCTGCCCTGCATCAGCAGGCCGATCACGATGGGTGTCATCGCGGCGCTGGGGGCGACCATGGGGGCGGTTGACATCAGTGTTGCCGGGATCATGCCGCCCACCACCGAGAACAGGAGGCATAGCAGGAAGGTCGGGACATCGCCCAGCAGGGTGGAGAAAATCCCGAACCCGGTAACGCCCATGACCACCAGCGCCCCGGTGACGAGCCGGATGCGCCCGACCCCGCGTGAGAGCAGCACCCCGCCGGACAGGTTGCCGATGATGTTGAAGACCGTCGCAAGCGTGCTCAGCAGGCCCGCCTCAAGATAGGGGAGTCCCATGCGGTCCATCAGCAGGACCGGCAGGAAGCTGAAGACGGCGAAGAACATCAGGCTGTAGAGCGAGAACAGGAGCCCCAGAGCGAGGGGGCCGGATCGGGACAGCGTCCGCCCCACATCCTCCAGCAGCGCCGCCATGGGTTTCGGCAGGGCCGGAGCAGCGTCATCGACCATGCGAAGGATGACAAGGCTCATCAGGAGGGCGGTCCCGCCACAGATCCACCAGATCCAATGCCAGTCCCCGATGAAGGGACCAGCCAGCATCGCAACGGCCATGCCGGTGGGCATGAAGCAGCTCCAGCAGGCAAAGGCGATATTGCGGTCCGACCCGCTCACCACGCGGTTCAGGATTGTCGGCCCGGCGACGACGACCATCAGGAAGCCCAGCCCCTCCCCCACGCGGGAAGCAAGGAGCATCGGATAGCCGCTGCTGACCGCGCCCAGAAAGGACCCCGCCGCGATGCCCAGAAGCCCTAGGATCAGCATCCGCCGGTCCCCGACCCGGGCGACCACGGCCCCGGCGGGAATGCCCCCGACCAGCCCGAGAATACCGAAAATCCCGACGACCCAGCCAAGAGCGGCCAGGTCGAGCGCCAGATCATCGCGAATCAGGGGGGCGGCAATGGCCGCCTTGCCGATCTGCAACGCCGCCACGATGCCGGCCAGAACGACCACGGCCACAATCCCCCACCGGGTGCGGCACTCCCCCTCTGAATGGTATGTATGGGACATAGCGATGGATTTTCCCGGTTCGGGAAGGACAGGAATCATGGAATGGCGCGAACCCTGTCACCGAAATCGGATTTTTGAAAGCGGTTTGCGGGGCGCAGCCTCAGGCATATACCGCTGTGAACCTGTCCCGCCCGCGCTCTATTCAGTCAATTCCAATGTGAAATCCTCGGAATTGCCGACATCCACTTCCATGAATCCCCCGGATTTGTAGCCGCGCGCCGAGCAGTCTTCATCACCCTGGATCGTGAACGCTGCATCGCGGTAGCAGAAGCTGAAATCCTCTTCCCAGGTTTTGCTTTTCGATTCTCCCCGGACATAGAAGAACTGATTGTGCAGATTCCCCTCGACCAGAGTGGCGCAGCCCCCCGCGCCGGCGCTCCACCAACCTTCGGAAATCCAGACATCGCCCTGCTGATAGGCCAGAGCCAGTTCGACGGCAGACGCGGTTTGATTGCAAACCGTGAAATCAGCCGAGGCCGAACCCGGCCCCCCGGAAAAACACACCAGACCGCCAAGCGTACCGACACAGATCCTGCCTAACCATGGATGCATGGATGCGACCCCATCGCCGTCAATTTACCCGATTATCGAAATCTATACCGGAATTCCGCCCCGGAGAAGCGGTGTTTATGTCAGTCATGCACTCTGCTGCGTGGAATCGTCAATGTCACGCGGGTCCAGGACCCGACCTCACTGTCGATTTCCAGGCTACCGCCATGCGCCTCGATCAGCTTCTTTGCGATGGGTAGCCCCAGGCCCGATCCACCATAGGTGACATCCGCCGTCGGACGCAGTTGCACGAAGGGTTCCAGTATCCGCTGCCGGTCCTCCGGGGAGATACCGGGTCCGGTATCCTCCACACATATGGCAAGACCGCCATCGCCACGCCTCTTGGCGACAACGGAAATCGTGCCCTCCCTGTTTGTGTATTTAATCGCATTCTCAACGATGTTCACGATTGTCTGGCGGATCATCCGCGCGTCCACCCAAAGACGGGGCAGATCATCCGGCACCGAAACAGTCAGGGTAAGCTGGCGTTCGGCCAGTCGATCCCGGATGAGACGAAGCGAGGTATCAATGACATCCCGAACCGATATCTCCGTCTCATTCAGGTCCACATCCCCGGATTCGATCCGCGTGATGTCCAGAATATCCGTCAGCAGCGCCAGAAGATGGTTCGAAGACCCCAGAATGTCGCGCACATATCCGGCATAGCGGCTGTTTTCGATCTTCCCCATCAGGCCGCGATCCATGATCTCCGAAAACCCGATGATCGCATTCAGCGGCGTGCGCAGTTCATGACTCATATTGGCCAGAAAAAGCGTCTTGGCATGGTTCGCCCGTTCCGCCGCCTCCAGTGCCTTGACCGCATCCTGACGAGCGAGTTCGACCAGCCGCGCGGAATGAATGAGGGCAAGTTCGAACCGGGCGCCTGCCAGGATGATGAAACAACCGATGGCGAACAGAATGCCGGTACCGCCCAATATCCGCCAGAAAAATCCGGATCGCTGTGGCCAGCCGCCTTTAGGCGTCGCCTCCATCACCCAGGTTCCGCCCGGTATGATGACATCCAGTGAAACCGGTCTTTCCGACAGAGAGGATGGATCACCGAAAAACGCCCCCCCAGCGCGGCCTTTCCCATCGATGCCATGAATCGCAACGTCATAGGACTGTGTGATACGGTCCATCCTGATCCGTTCAAGGAACAGGTCGAAATCCAGCACCAGGGAAGCAATCCCCCACAGCACCTGTTCCCGAAGCCCCTCCCGCGGCAGATAGATCGGATACCGCGCGATGATGCCCTTGCCCCCCTGTACCAGGTTGACAGGTCCCGCCACCGTCACCTCACGCTGAGCTATCGCCTGCTGGACCATCGGCCATTGCGCAGCCACGGCACGGTATTCAAGGCCCAGAGCGGTGCTATTTCCGTGCAGCGGATGGATATGGCTCACCACCAGGCGACGGGCCAGGGCGACATTGCGGACTATGTCCGCATCGTCCTCAATCAGATACCGCGCAATGCGCGAGAACTGCAACTGCGTGATTTCCGGATTGCTGAGGACATAGCCGACCAGACCCCGGACCCGCTGCACATTGTCGTTCAGCGACCGGGCAATGTCATTCCGCACCAGGCCCATGCGGGCCAGTGCCTCATCCCGCGCCTCCACCTTCGTCTGTTGCAATGCCGCCCGCTCGACGAACAGGCCAAGCGAGGCGCACAACACCAGGATGAAGGCGAAGCGGTAGCCTGCCTTTCGCCATACCGTGGAATGCCGTGTATTTATGAGAGGCCGCAACCCAACCCACTCTCTTCATTCGTCCCGAAGAGACTTCTCGCCCAAATCTGCCTGTGGAGACGATGTTGAACCAAGTCTGAAAGTGCCATCACCGCCCATCCAACGCAACACGGTATCAGCGAATAAGACCTTCCCGAGAACCTGATACTTCGCTATCCGGGTGTTCGGATTGATCCTATTATCAAGATTTCCTCATCCATGGAGACTCGGATCAAGATCATTTCCCCGGATCTAACTCCATTCCCAGTCAGCGCGGTGATGTTGACCTGATGCGTAACCAGCACCAACGGAACATTGAGATCCGCATTGACGAGGAAATTCCGCAATGTCTCCGTCTGCGGCCCTCGCTGCTCACGATTACCGAAAAAGGAGTTGAGGAACGGGGCTTCCTGAACCGGACCCAGGGCCATTTCCCGTGCCGTTTCCAGACATCGGCACCATTGGCTGGAAAGAACAGTCACCCTGTCAATTCCGTTTTCCCGGAACAGTTCACCGATCCGTCGGGACTGATCCCGTCCTTCCTGGGACAGATTGCGCTGGGTTGAACAATCCCCCAATCGGAAGTCTTCCGGATCACCGACACCGGGCGCGATGGCATGGCGGATCAGCACCGCATGTCCGCCGGATCGCAGCAGATCCCAGACTGCACCCGGCTCCGCCGCCCGCACCGGGGATGCCGCCCCTCCGATGGCTGCACCCCATATCGCGACGACAAGAACAAAGGTGCGGATACTGATCGGGAGCAAGCTGCCCCGCCGTACCACCCGTCGCATTGTTACCATATGCATGAACATGCCTGCGCCTCCATTGAACCGGTACAATGGATGATACGGGCGGAATCCAGACACGGATTGCCTGTCAGGCCGCCTTGTACTTTTCCGAAAGATAGATGCCCGCAAGAACGAGGACCAGGGCAAGCGCGTGATAGCCCTCCATCCGTTCATTCAGGATCACGACCGCGAATCCAGCGGCGAAAATCGGCACCAGATTCATGAAGACACCCGCGCGGCTGGGACCGATGCGATCAACTCCCTGGATGAAGAAGACCTGCGCCAGAAAGGAGGGGAAGACCGTCACAAGAGCGATCAGCAGCCAACCGAAGGGGGTCGGCCATTGGCTCTGGCCTAGGGCGGCCTCGATCCCCGCCATCGGAAGCGACACGACGAAGGCACTGCCCGCCATCACCCCGAACAGGCTGAGTGGGGACACGGACGGGCGGTTCCGCAGGGCGATGGTATAGCCCGCATAGAGGATGCCCGCACAGATCATCAGTATGTCGCCGGTGTTGAAGGACAGGCTGAGCAACCGGTCAAGACTGCCCGCACTGGCAATCGTGATCACGCCGCTGACCGTCAGGATCACGCCCAATCCCTGCAATGGCGTCAATCGAGCGCGATAGACGATGAACGCACCAAGGGCGACGAAGACCGGGATCGCGCCCTGCAGAATTCCCATATTCAGGCCGCTTGTCGTATGTGCCGCGATATAGAACAGACCGTTGAAACCGGTAAATCCAAGCGCGCCCATCAATGCCAGAAACGGCAGATGTTTGCGCAGCACCGGCCAGTCCCGCCGCAGCGGTCCGCGAATGAAGATGAAGCAGAGAATCATGACCCCGGCCCAGCGACCCAGCACAACCAGCATCGGGGAAACCTCCCCCACCGCAAGCTGACCCAGAACCGCATTCCCCGCCCAGCACATCATGGTGATGATCAGCAGGATATAGGCCTCCGCCGACTGGCGCTTCAGGGCGCTGGCATTGTCCTGTTCAGGGCTCGGGATGCTTGGTTCGATCACGGTAGACACGTCCGTCCGCAAGGGTCAGGCGGGATTGAGGTCACCGGTTTCAACACAGACGCAGGGGTTTTGCAACGCATGCCCCAGGACAGCCCCCGGAACAGGTTCTGTGCATGTGCGTCACGTGCCCTCAGTCAACAGACGCTTGCAAGCCTGCCGGTCGATCTTGTCCGTTCCGGTTTTCGGCAAACGGTCGAGATACAGGATCTGACGGGGATATTTGTACGGCAACAGGGCTGTCTTCACATAGGCCTTCAATTCCTCGCTCAGCGACTCATCCCCCACGATACCGGCACTGGGCGCTATGACCGCAGCAAGCGTGGTGCGGCCATCCGGCAAAGTCAGTCCCATTACCGCGCATTCGACCAGCTTGGGATGCTCGTTGAGGCACAGTTCGACTTCCAGCGGATAGACCCATTGGCCGCTGACCTTGATCAGGTCATCGGCGCGTCCCTTGAAGAAGTGAAACCCGTCGGCATCCACCGTGAACCGATCACCGGTCCAGATCCAGCCGTCACGCATCGTCTCCGCCGTCTTCTCCGGACGGTTCCAGTAGCAGGGCGCATTGGAATCCCCCCGCACCCAGAGGATACCTTCCTCGCCCGCCGCGACCGGATTGCCGTCGCGGTCGGTCAGCTTTACTTCATAACCCGGCACACGCAGACCCGCCGACCCCAGGCGCTTACGCTCCGCCGTGTTGGACAGATAGATGTGCAGCACTTCGGTGGAGCCGAGACCCTCGATGATCTCATGCCCGAAGCGACCCTTCCAGGCCGTGAAGACCTCACCCGACAGAACTTCCGCTGCCGAAATGCAGACCCGCACACTCGACAGGTCCGCCCCGGTCGCGGAAGGATGCTTGATCAGCGCGGTATAGACTGTCGGCAGTGCGAAGAACAGGGTCGGACGGCAGGTCCGGATCAGGTCGAAAATCCGCTCCGGCGTGGGGCGGTCGGGCAGCAGGGCGGTCGTCGCTCCGACAGCAAAGGGAAAGGTGATCGAATTGCCGAAACCATAGGCAAAAAATATCTTCGGTACCGAGAAGCAGACATCATCCTCCCGGATACCCAGCACCCGCCGCGCATAACTGTCTACCGTATAGGCCATATCATGGTGCAGGTGGACGACGCCCTTGGGTCTGCCCGTCGAGCCGGATGAATACATCCAGAAGGCCATGTCATCACGATGGGTCCGTGCCATCGGCAGGTTGGCCATCTGCGCCGCGACCCAGGCCCTGCCCGGTTCGCTGTCCAGAACGATCAGATGCTCCGGCTTCGCATCCGCAAACAGGCCCGCATGGTCGTCATGGATCAACGCCACCGTCGCACCGGAATCCTCCAGAAAGAAGGCGACCTGATCGGCGGGCGACAGCGTATTTATCAGCACCGGAACCAGACCGGCCCGCAGTGCACCGAAGATCGCGGCGGCATAATCAGAACTGTCGTTCAGCACCAACAGCACCCGCGCAGAGCGATCAAGTCCGAGACCGAGCAACCCGTTGCCGATACGGCATGCCTGCGCACACAGATCCGAATAACGGACCGAACCCTCTTCGGTCAGGATGGCAGGTTTGTCGCCCCGCCCTTCCGCCAGATTGTCAAACAGGATGCAGGCGGCATTGTATTCATCCGGCACAGAAAAACCGATTTCCCGGTTGCAGGCGGCATCTCGCGGCACACGGTCAATGATATCGGTCATTTCTGTGTTTCCTTCCCGGCACGATAGGCATCCAGTCCCGCCATGAAGCGGGGGGCCAATGTGCGCAATCGATCATCATCAATCCGCCCCGCCCGACGGATATAGCTGTCGGCCAGGTCCCAGGCGGGTAGGTCCATATGTGTGGCGAAATCCTCATACCATTCGGCGCTGCGATTGGCGGCGGTCACGATCTTTTCGACAATCGGCTTGCGGGCGGCCTGATAGGCGGGCAAAGCCAACCCGACATCCCCACCCGCATCAGACAGGGCACGCACCAGGGCAATCGCATCCTCCAGCGCCAGGCGCGTTCCCGATCCGATGGAAAAATGCGCGGTATGGAGCGCATCACCGATCAGAACCTTATTACCGTCATGCCAGGTCTCGTTCCAGAGCTTCGGGAAATTCCGCCACATCGATTTGTTTGCCACCAGCGGCGCACCATCCAGCACATCGGCGAACAGGCGCTCGCAAACCGCTCTGCTCTCCGCCTCGTCCATCCCGACAAATCCAGCCGCCTCCCATGTCGCGGCATTGGTCTCCACAATGAAGGTGCTCATATCCGGCGTATAGCGATAGTGATGGGCGTTGAAACGGCCAAGCGGCGTATCGCGGAAACTCTGGGTCAGGGTTCCGAAGGTCCGGCGCGCACCGAACCAAACGAACTTGTTAGTCAGCGGATCAATGCTCGTCCCGAAATTTCCCGCCTGACGGACGATGGAATTCAGTCCATCCGCCCCGATCACCAGATCATAGTCACGATAGGCGGAAATATCCAGAAGCGCCGCGCCAAACCGGGGGGACAGTCCCACCGCCCGCGCCCGTTCGGTCAGCAGTTGCAGCAGCTTCAGGCGCCCGATGGCTGCGAAGCCGACACCATCAATGGAAATCCGCTCCCCCTGCACATCCAGGGTCAGGTCCCGCCATTTCTCCATATGGGGCAGGATTGCATCATGGGTGTCCGGATCGTCTTCCCGCAGGAAATCCAGCGCAGTATCCGAAAACACGACACCGAAGCCCCAGGTCACATTTTCCGGGTTCTGCTCGACGATTTCGATCTCCGCATCGGCGAAGGCCCGGCGTAACAGATAGCCGACATAGAGCCCCGCCGGTCCGCCGCCAATGATTGCTACGCGCATCCGCTTCCTCCATAAAATTCTGATTTTGTTATTCACCATTATACAGTATATTTATCTATATACAATTTTTGAATCGAAAGCTTCGCATGGCAGCAGAGAATGACGATGAGCCAGCCGATGACCGGCGCGGGATCGGATCGGTCGATACGGCGATGGCGATCCTGCGGGTTTTCGCCAGTGCTGTCGGCCCCCTGTCACTGAAGGAAGTGGGCGTGCGCAGCGGCATGGCGACCAGCAAACTGCACCGCTATCTCTCCAGTCTCGTTGCTCAGGGCATGCTGCGTCAGCGGGAACGGTCAGGACGCTATGATCTGGGGCCGTTTGCAGCGGCACTCGGTGTCTCCGCCATCGCCCGGAATGATTTCGTAAATGAAACTGCCGCGATGCTGCCCGATCTGGTCGGCAGACTGGGGGCGACAGCATTGCTGTCGGTCTTTGGAGCCAGCGGTCCGACCATCGTGCGGTGGGAGCGTGGGCGCGATCACGTCGTCACAACGCTGGGATTGGGAACGGTGTTTCCGCTGCTGACATCGGCAACCGGCCAGGTCTTCCTGACCTATTCGCCGGACAGCCTAACCCGGCCTTTGCTAAATGCAGCACAAAGGGCAGAGGCGGATCGGGTGAAGCGACGGGTCATAGCGGATGGATTTTCCTGCGTCGATGGTAGTTTCATACCGGGCCTGTTCGCGGTTGCAGCACCAGTCACGAACTGGCAGGGCGAAGCGGAAGCGGTGGTGACCCTGATCTCGACAAAGCCGACCCTGACCATGACCGACAGCCCGGCCATCTTCGCTCTGTGTGAAGCCTGCGCCGCCATCTCACTCCCGGATCCACGATAGAATACAGGCCTTTCAACTTTTAGAGGGAAACTGGACTGACTTCCACCATGCCTCCGACGCAGTCAGGAGTTCAGACATGTCGGATGTTTCCAAGCCCTGACTGACACATCCAGAGCCAAGGAACCCGGATGCCGCGCCTACAGGTTCAGGCCGATCACGACGACACCGGCCAGGAAGATCGTCTCTGCCAGGATCAGGATCATGGCGGAACGACCAATTCCCATGACTTCGCCCAGGGAGGTCTTCATTCCAACCGCCGCGATGGCAATGATCAGTGACCAGCGCGAAACCTCACCCAGCACATCGCCGAGAATAACCGGAATCAGGTCCAAGGAATTGAGAGCCGCAAGCACGAGGAAACCCAGAACAAAGCCCGGCAGCAACGGGGGACGATCCCCCACCGCTTCGGACCCGTTGCCCAAATTCCGGACCACCAGTGCGATCAGAACCACGACAGGAGCGAGGAGCGACACCCGGATCAGTTTTACCAGTGTCGCGATGTCCCCGGTATTTTCCGACACGGAGAACCCGGCCCCGACGACCTGCGCGACATCGTGGATCGTCGCCCCCAGGAAAAAACCGATCTCTCTTTCTGTTTCGAACAACTGCCCGGCAAGGACCGGGTAGAGGATCATCGCAACCGTGCTGAGGACCGTTACCCCGACGACGGTGAAAAGCAGGTTCTTTTCCGAATCCTTGTGCCGGGGCAGGACCGAGGCGATGGCCATCGCCGCCGAGGCACCGCAGATCGCGACCGCCCCGCCGGTCAGCAGTGCGAAGGATCCCCTGAGCCGCAGGAAACGCCCCAGCAGCAAGGCGAAGGCAATGCACAGGATCAGAGCCGCCCCGACCAGGGCAATATTCCAGAGCCCGAGATCCGCAAGCAGAGTTGCGCTGATCCGCACCCCCATCAGCGCAACCCCGACGCGCAGCACCGTCCGACCACAGAAATCGATGCCGACCGTGCAGGGGCCTTCCACCGACAGGAAATGCAAAGCCATGCCCAGCAGCAGCGCCATCAGCATCACCGGTGCACCGTAATGTTCCGATATGAACTGTGCAGCCGTTGCCACCACGGCACAGACCAGAAGTCCCGGCAGAAGCTTGCCCGGCAGATGGTCCGTAAGGGCAGCCTTGGCCCGATCCTTGACCGAAAGCGCCATTCCATTGATTCCAATTACTAGGGGTTCAGCAGATGCAGGAAGTTACCCGGAAAGCTATTTCGGATCCTCCAGCCGCCCGCCACCATCAATCGCCAGATTGGCACCGGTAATGTATTTCGCCTTGGCCGACAACAGAAAGAGGACGGCATTGCTGACATCATCCGGCTGACCGGCACCGCCCAGCGGGGTTTTCGTACTCGGTCCCTTCGCCTTGCGGATCGCCTCCAGCCGGGGCGATTCTATCGGGCCGGGAGAGACGACGTTGATGCGGATCTTGTCCGGCCCGAAACGCTTCGCCAGCCCCTTCACGACCAGATTGATTCCCGCATTCGCAACGGATCCCGGCAGATGGCGCAATGACGGATTGATCCCGCCGCCACCGCTGAGCGCAACGATGCTGCCGCCGCCCCGTTCCTGCATTGACGGAATCACCGCCCGGATCAGCCGGATCGTTCCCATCAGCTTGGTTTCCAGAACCGCGTCCCATTCCGGGTCGCCCAGATCCATGAAATCCCCGAAAATCGGCAATGTCGTCGTCACGACCAGCCCATCAATCCCACCATGATCGGAGATGATGCGCAATGCGGCCTTTTCCGTGCCTTCGAAACCGGTCACATCGACATTCAGCGGATGGATTCCTGGATCCTGCGATCCCTTTTCCTCCATCCGACGGGCCGACGCGACGACGGTCGCACCCGCCGATGCCAGTTGCCGGGCGATATCCTCACCAAGGGCACCGGACGCACCGACAACCCAGATCACCTTGCCTGTAAAACCTTCACTCACGCTATAGTCCCTTTTCGCATGTACCGGTTCGGAATGGATATCCCGCAACCTGTCGGTTGACTTGAGTTTGTTTTCAGTTAAGTTTTATCTAGCACACAATAGTGCGCTAGTCGCACATTGTCCAGATACTATCACCCGGATCACGGAGCCATTTCATGAAAAGAGCCGATGCCTCGCCGCCCATTCTGGATCTGCTGGCCGAGAGATGGAGTCCACGCGCGTTCGATCCGAACACTACTGTCATGGCGGAAATGATCGATACCCTGATCGAGGCCGCACGATGGGCACCCTCGGCCAGCAATACCCAGCCCTGGCGCTTCCTGATCGGGCATCGCGGCGATGCTGTCTTCACCACCATCGCCGAAGGGTTGAAACCCGGCAACGCGAAATGGGCGCCGCGCGCTGGCGTCCTCATCCTTGCCCTGGCGAAGCAGGTGAAGGACGACAATTCCCCCATGCCCCATGCCGCCTATGATACCGGACAGGCCGTCGCCCATCTGACGATACAGGCACAGGCTTTGGGCCTCGCCACCCATCAGATGGCCGGATTCGACCCGCAGATTGCGGACACCCTCGGCGTGCCACAGGATTTCAGGCCAATGACCGTCATCGCCATCGGCCATATCGGCATTGCGGAAACCCTGCTGGAGGAGGATCTGCTGACACGGGAAAACGCACCCCGACAACGGCGACCCCGCGACCATATCGCCATACGGGGACGCTGGTCGGCGTTACTGGAAACCTGAATCCGCCGACGCCAGAAATCCGGTCAGATCCGTGCAGTGATCCGACCGGTCGAGCGATTCGACAATCTCCTCCAGCCGGGCAAGTCCACCCTGCCGGGACAGGCCGGGCACCCGATCCGCGCATTCCTGCACCTTCTGTCGGAAAGCACTGTCCGAGAGAGGGGCATCGACACTGCCCGGCATCACGGTGACACTGTGCTGCAGGACACCCTTGCCTGTCGTTGTCAGTATCACCTGAGCCGGTGCCAGTTCACCATCCAGGGCGGGATCGACGGTGATATGCACGCGGGCCGCCCATTCCTGAACCGCAGGGTCGGATATGGCCGCCTGATCGAGATCAGCCAAGGATACGCGCCCGCGCAGAATACAGCAGGCAAGCGCATATCGGATCGAGAATTGTGCCGCCACGACCGGGTCGCGGGACGGATCAAAATCACCACCAACCATATGAACCATGAAGGGGGTCAGCGTGACGGCAACCCCGGTTATGTCCTTGGCAGTCAGACCATTCCCTTCCATCAGGTCCAGACAGGCGACGATGGCCGCATGGCTGCAACTGCACACCGGATAGCGCTTCAGGATGGTTTCCATGAACCGGAACTCGCTTCCCAACTCCGCCGTCAGACAGTCCGCATCCCCCGCCTGATACAGCGCCCACAGGCCGCATCGCCCTTCCAGACTTTCCTGCGGGCCGGAAATACCGGCCTCGGCGGCTAGAGCGGCGAAAACACCATTGCGCGCCGCCAGAGCGGGTTGCAGTCGCTTGGTCAGCACTTTCTCCACATTCGATTGCTGTGACCCGGCGGCGAGGCTGAGGGCAATGCCGGTCGCATGGCCGATGCCGGTTTCCGGAAGCCCGATCAGCCGGGCCGCGGCGACCGCTGCACCGAAGACCCCGAAGACACTGGTATGGGTCCACCCCCGTTGCGGCGGCTGTGCCGCAAAGGACAGGCGCGCCGCGACCTCGATCCCCGCAATATAGGCCTCCAGCACCTGCCGACCGGAGGCACCTCTCGCCTCCGCCACTGCCAGCACTGCCGGAATTACGACAACGTCACCATGAACGGTGTTGCACAATGTGTCATAGTCCAACGCCGCCGCCGCGAAGGCATTGGCGAAAGCGGCCCCCGAAGGCTGCAATCTTTCACCCGCCCCCCAGACGGCGCTGGGTCCGACGGCAAATTCTGTTCGGGCCAGCCGCCGGGTTTCCGCCACACCTTCTTCCCGCCCCCCGGCCAGGGCCAGTATCACGGTCTCCAGGATATGCCGTTTGGCCCGCGCGATCACCGCAGCCGGAATCCTATCCAGATCGAGTTCGGTGGCAAAGCGATGGATCCGGCGGCTTTCCCCGGTCATGGCATCACCCGATCCGGGCCGATGCGGAAATCCGGTTCCGGATGCTTCCAACACCCGCAACGCGGGCCTCCACGACATCGCCTTCCTTCAGCAGACAGGGCGGCTTCATGGCAAAACCGACACCGCTGGGCGTTCCGGTCGCGATGATGTCGCCCGGCTCCAGGGTCATGCCCTGAGACAGGACAGAGACGATTGTCGGCAGATCGAAGATCATGTGCCGGGTATTTGACTCCTGCCGCATCTCGCCATTCACCGTCAGCGATATATTCAGATTGCCAGGGTCCGGGACTTCGCGCGCCGGAACGATCCAGGGGCCCATCGGACAACTGCCATCAAGGCCCTTTCCCTTGAACCATTGATCATGGCGTCGCTGGACCTCCCGCGCGGTGATGTCATTGATCACGGTATAGCCGAAGACATGATCCATCACGTCCGATTGTGCGATATTGATGCCCTTCCTGCCGATGATCACCCCCAGTTCGACCTCGTAATCCAGATTGTCGGTCATATCGGCATGCAGGGGAACATCGTCGAACGGGCCGATCACTGCTGTCGGCGGCTTGGTGAAATATTGCGGGTCGGTCGGGATCTTCATCTCCCGGCCACGGGCTTCCGACGCCTCCGATACATGCTCCAGATAGTTCCTCCCGACGCAGAAGACATTCTTGCGCGGACGAGGAATAGGCGACATCAGTGCAACATCGGACAGCGGGATTACCGTTCCCCCGACATGGTCCGCCTCAAAGGCATAGAGCCGTTCCAACAGACCCTCCCCCTGTTCGATCAGGTCGATCATGCCTGCATCGGGGCCAAGCCCGGCTGTCGCCAGGACCGGTGTGATTTCAAGAATCCGGTCGTCGGCAAGCAGAAGACCGGTGCGCACTGCGCCATCAAGTCGATAGGTTACGAGTTTCATGAATTCTCCCTGGGCTTCGTTCCGTGTCAGAGTCTCAATCAGTCCCGGAGCCACGCGCGGCGCGACCCTTTGCAATCTTTTCAGCCAACCGCGCGCGCCAGACCTCTATCGGTTCGAATGTCGGATCGGCCTCGCACATCCGCCGAGTTGCCTCGCGAATATCCTCGGCCGGGCGTGACAGATCCAGCGGCTCGGCGACCGGCTGGGCGATATACCAAGGCGCATCCGCAAACAGTTCCAGACGGTTCAATTCCGGATCGCGGAAATACAATGTCCAGGATGTGCCATGATTGATGGCCCGGAAATCGCTGACCCCCGGCAAGGTTTGCAGGCGGCGATGACAGTCCTGCAACTCTTCCAGTGACCCGACACGAAAGGAAATCTGATTGATGACCTTGTCCGCCAGATCGCCGCTGCGGCCCGTCGCCAGGACGACCTGATGATGCTCGCGCGGATCGCTGCTCATGAAAACCAGCGTCCGGCCCGGCAGATCGCCGCGATCGGTCACGACCAGCCCCAGCGCCTGCTGATAGAACTCCGCCATCCGCTCGATATCTCGAACAAAGAGCCCCATATGGCTGAAACTGATCGTCGGCCCACCCATGACTTGCCCCCTAGATCGGCAGGTAGATCGTATCCTGGATGACATCGCCATCCAGAATGACGGTGCAGCGCTGAATCCGGAGGCCGCCATCCGCATCCGACGTCAGGGTCATTTCATAGCGCCCGCAGGTGGAGGGACGACCGTCGAGCCACAGGGTGAACCCGGCCAGGATCGTATTCTCTACCTCTCCCGCATTGATCCAGGCGATACTGTGCAGCATGCGACGCCTGTCGCGGGTCTCGCCGGATTCGAACCGGGCGCGCAGACGGCGCAGATCCTCCCCCACCAGCAGGACATTGTTGCCGGTCTCGTATTCGGTGCGCCGCATGACGGCATAGAACCCGTCCGGATGATAGAGGTCCAGCCATGATGGAAAGTCGCGCCGGTCAAGGGCGCTGATATAGCGGCCCAGCAAAGCCTGTGCTCCGGCGATCAGATCAGTATCCGGCATAGGCCCGCTCCATGCTGTCATCGATGGTCTGGCCCTCGGCGGGCTCGGCGATATCGCCCATACAGTCACGCCAGCCGCTCCAGAAAGCCCGCACGGCGTGGTCCTCGGTCGGTCCACCATTCGGACCCGGTGTCTCATGACCGCGGCTGATGATGATCTTGCCCCCGGCCTTCGCCTGGAGACCCTTCTGTATCTGCGCGAAGACCTGGATGTCGTCGACCCCGGCCCGACCGCCCGGCCCCCAGGAATAGTGGAACCGTTCGCCGATCTGCCTGATCCTGTCGGGATCGGCGGATTTCGGTGCCAGCACATAGTTGATCACCCGCGTCCGGTCGATCGCTTCCGGGATCATGATCCGCAGTCCGGTCACATCCCAGACCGGATTGTAGAGAGCGATCAGCGAGGGAAAGACATTCAGGTAAACCCGTCGGCTGCGCGCTTTCTGGATGACCAGCGTGCGCTTGTCATCATGCTGGTCAAAGGCCCCGTGCCGCCCCAGTTCGACGGAGAAATGACTCCCTTCCTCGGACATGAAGCCTCCGGAATCCTCCATGCCGAACACTTTCGCACGCTGAACGAAGGCATAATCATGCAGATATTCCGCGTGATAGTCATCGACCGTATTCTCCATCAACAGCTTCCAGTTGCCGTCATAGGAATAATCATAGGTACCGATGGTAACCATGTCCTCGCCAGCATACAGCGCGACATCCTTCAGATAGGGGATCGCATCGCCGATATAGTCTTCCAGCGGTACCGCATCGGGGTCGAAGCTGGCAAAGACCAGACCGAACATCTCCCCCATCCGGGGTACCTGAATCAGACCCAGGCGCGTCATATCCAACGCCCCGCCATAGGCCTCGAACCGGGGAACGGATTTCAGGTTACCCTCGGTATCATACTGCCAGTGGTGATAGGGACAGCGGATTTTCTGGCAGTTTCCCTGTTTTTCGCTCAGCAGCATGGTCGCCTTGTGGCGGCAACTGTTGAAAAAGACCCTGACCTCGCCATCCTCTCCCCGGATGGCGATCACCGGCTGGCGTCCGATCAGGGCCGTGCGATAGTCGCCGGTATTGGCCAGTTCGCTTGCCTGAGCAACGAAAATCCAGGATTTCTCGAAGATGCGCTCGATCTCCTGATCGAATATCTCCGGATCGGTATAACAGGCGCGGTCCACGACATATGGGCCGGCCTGAACGCGCTTGAAGCCTGCTTTCATCTCACCCTCCCGCCTTTTCGGAATCGATGCCGGGAATTGCCCCCATCGCGATCTGGGGCAGGCCGATATCATCCATCAGCCGCTTGATCCGCTTGTTGCAATCCGGCTCATAGGGTTCCCGCAACGGGCGGATGCGCTCACTGTAGCTTTTCTTGATGGTCGCATCGGTCTGCGTCTTGCGGTCCCAGAATTCCTGATCCTCAAGCACCTGGGGCAGTTCCGAAGCGTCCAACCAGGCGGATTTGTAGGTGATGATCCCGGCGCGATTGATCAGGAAAACCGGATTGTTGAAATGCGGGTGAACGAAGGAACGCTGGATGCTGCCCACCATGTCGTCAATGACGATGGGAAAGGTGATCCCTTCCTCCGCCTTCAGCCGACGGGCATTGCGGCGCTTGTCCTCTATCGTGCCATGCGGCCCGATCTTCGTGCCGGGATGGCCTTCACGTGTATAGAGGTACAGGAATTCGACCGCAGCACCAAAGATCTCGTACAAGCCGACCAGATTCGGTTCGTTGATGCGGATATTCGTCACGCAGGGTGGACAGGCCAGCGACCCGAAAACGATGAGAACGGATTTCTGTCCACGATAATCAGACAGGCGCAAGGGGGCACCGTCCAGCACCTCGCCGCTGAAATCCGGGGCCGGGCTGCCCAGCGGAGCACGGGATCGAAAGGTTGCAATCAGGTCCGGCCAGTGATCGCTCAACGCGCCGCCCATCGGGTCCATCTGCCAGGCCCTGGACCAGGACCCCGGTGTCGCGGAATTATAGACACCGTCGGGTTCACCCAGATTTTCGTCGTCGGGATTCTCCTGTTTCATGTTCCGCTCCCCGCATTTCGGATCCGTGTCATGCCGAATCTCAGGATTTGTTCAGATCATAGGGCAGGCCAAGCTCCGCCTGGCCGACGATACCAGCACCGACATGATGACGGCGGTGCAGCGTATGAACCTGCAGGTCACGCACCAATCGCTCCAGCGGATACTTCCGAAAGAAGCCGGAACTGCCGATCAACTGCCCAATCTCGGCAATGAACTGGTTTGCCGTTTCAACAGCCAGCCATTTTGCCTGATTACTGGCGATCAGCGCCTTTTCGCAATCCACCGGCAGGATCATCGCCGCATTATAGAACAGCAGCCGCACCGCATCGATCCGCGCCTTCATCGTGCCGAGCGCCGATTGATAGACCTCGTTGTCCTTCTGCCCCCGGTCACGCAGATAATCCCGCGTGAAGGTATAAAGCCCCTGAATTCCACCCAGATAATTCGCCGTGAACCCGAAATTGATCTTGCCGAGCCAGAGATTGCGGAAGAAGCCTTCCGAATCCGCCATGATGCAATCCTCCGGAACCAGACACTCGGTGAAGGTCAGCAGCGGACTGACACAGGCGCGCATACCCGTCGGATCCCAGACACCGGCGTCAATTTCCAGACCGGGACTCGCCGTGTTGACGACCAGCGTTTCCATCAACCCGCTGACCTCGTTGCGGACATGCACCGTCATCCAGGTGCTGTGGGTCGCATTGGTCGCATAATGCTTGACGCCCGTGACGCTCAGACCACCCCCGACAGGGCGCGCGGAGGACGAATGGCGACCCCCGCCCGGTTCCGACCCGGCCCCAACGAAAAGATGTCCCTTCTCAATCGTCGGCTGAATGAAACGGCTGACCTGTTCGTCCGAACCGTATTCGCGCAGGATCTGCATCGCATTCGAGTGGACCTGAAAGCAGTGGGCCGTCGCCGGGCTGACGGTGGCAAGACGTTCGACGATCAGAAAGAATGAGAGCGGGTCCGACCCGTTGATGCCATAGCCCAGACCCCCGTCCCGTTCCGGGAGGGTGGACAGCAGCAACCCAGCCTGGCGCAGATCTTCAATGTCCTGGACGGGGAAGGCCGCATCCCTGTCATAGTCCGCCGCGCGCGCGGCAATGCCGTCCTTCGCGATGGTATCGACCCGCTCCACCAGTTCCATATGCCGTGATGACAAACCCAGAACCATTCGCCCGTTTCCTTCCAAACTTATAAATTTCACTATGCGCACGTTTGTGCGTTAATTGCTAAAATAGACTCGTTCCCAACCGATGTCAACGCGGAAGCCAACGCGGCCATAGCCGCGTTCCCGATCTCGGACTTCACTAATTTTTACACGGAAACTTACCAAGGCTTACATTCAAGAACATACCATAAGCTCGATTGCGGTGACTCTTGCACCATCAATCATTGAAACTCCGGCAAACCGAGGATCGTCAGGCTTTGGATTTCAAACCCGCCAATGACAAGAGTCTGGAGGAGAATGCGCCCGCGGCATGGTGGCCGCAGGCGCTATACTATTATTCGCCCTGACGGAGTTCGCTGTAAGTACCCCTCAAACGCAGTTTCACAGTCAGAGGTTTGCTATCGCGGTTACGCCAGAACCAACCGTGGCCTCCCGGGAAAGCGGCAGTGAATTCTCCTTCAGAGTTGGTCGATCCTCGACCCTTCTCGTAGGTGATAGAGTTACCGTTGCCATGGCCGTGGAGGTCGTAGTTTACTCGGCCACCGGAGACGATCATCAGGTACTCGACAGTATCACCCTTGTTCATCGTCATCTTCACTTCGTTGGTATCACCCGGCTCAAGCGTGAACTCGACCTCGTCACTCCACGCACCGCTATCTTGAGCATGGGCGGACGACATCATGACGGCGAAGACGCGATTGAACAGGGAAGATTGGTCCCCGGTCCCTGCGCCGCCGCCATGGTCCTGTTCAGCTTCTTCGGACAATTCACTCTTGATCTCACCCATCTCCGTCAGGCCGAGAACACCGCCCGCGCCTGTAGGATCGATGCCGTATTCGGCAGGCAGCACCACGGTAACGAGAATGACGACGGCTGCGACCACCGCCATGACGGTGGAGCGGACCAACTGCTTTGAGGTTGGCAGTTCTTCCAGGCTTGGTTTTTCTACATTGAACATCAGTAATCTCCTTAAGCTGAGGCGGCGACGAAATAGCCGGTGATCTGAAGGCCAATGAGGATGAATCCTGCCGACATCATCATGACGTTCGCGGTGTAGGCCTGACGCATGAACCCGTCTGTCTTTCGCCAGTAGCCCATGACAATGAGGATCATGGCGAGGGCCAGGATTTGCCCGATCTCGACTCCGACGTTGAAGGCCAAAAGGTTGGGCAACAGCCCGTCCTCGGCGATTTGATATTCCAGGATCTTGGTGGCGAGGCCTGTTCCGTGGAACAAACCGAAGATCAGCGTCGCTGCCTTCGTGTTTGGCTGGAAACCGAACCAACGCTGATAGGCTCCCAGGTTATCGAGGGCCTTATAGACGACACTGAGGCCGATGATGGCGTCGATGATGTAGGCATTGATACCCCAGCCGAACCAAACGCCCGCAAGCATGGTGACCGAATGGCCCAGAGCAAACAGACTCACATAGATGGCGACATCCTTCATCTTGTAAAGAAAGAAGACGACGCCGAGAAGGAACAGGATGTGGTCGTAACCAGTCACCATGTGCTTGGCACCTAGATACGTGAAAGGGATGAGCTTCACACCCCAAATTTCCTGAATGTATCCAGCATCTCCCGCTGTGACATTGTGAGCGAATACCGGATTGATACACGCGACGAGGACAACGACTGTGAGACTTGCCACGATGGCGGCCTGCCCAAGCCAATACGTCCTCCCGAGATGTGCGGTTGGGAACATAATTTGATCTCCATAAAGGTCTAACCGAAGGGGAAGCCGCGACACCGCGCGGCACCGGTCAGTCGCGGGGAGGGCGCTCTATGCGGAATACATGACCCAAGCGCGCGTCGGAAGATGGGGGTCGGGCGATTTCTCGCCCAAAACGTAAAATATGAACACCAGGCGTAAGGGAGAGAGTAGCCACCGTATGATCGTGCTCTACCGTGTCGTGAGCATGCCCGTGAATCGCGGCAGCAAGGTCTTCCTTGAACCCGTGCGAATGTCCGTGTTCTGCGATGAACGCCGTATGCTGCTGAATAGTTTCCAGAACGGACGGCACATGGGGCGGGACTGGCATGGCAGCCCATAACGCAATGCAGAGACAAACCGCGAGGGGGCATAAGTGCCGCCAAAACCTCATAGATCTCGCTATCGCTAGTCTCATAATACGGGAGCACCATTATCTTCAGTAGTTTAGAAAGCTACTTGCTGTATCCTCCCCTAGGGGATAACGTATTCGTATGTCAGATGTCCATACCCATTCCACACACCCGGCCCTGATCGCTCGGCTCAAGCGGGCGAAAGGGCACCTCGGTGCCGTGATCGAGATGATCGAGGACGGCAAGCCATGCCTGGACATCGCCCAGCAGATGCAGGCCGTGGAGAAGGCCGTCGCGAATGCGAAGCGGATGCTGATCCACGACCATATGGACCATTGCCTAGATGAGGACAGCGTGGAGGCGGATCGTGACGAATTGAGGGCGATCACGCGCTTCCTATAAGCGAGCCTATGCTGGAGATCCTCCGCGACCGCACCTACAGGCACCTCTTCATGGCGCAGATCATTGCGCTACTCGGCACGGGTCTTACCACTGTCGCTCTCGGGCTTTTGGCGTATGACCTTGCAGGAAGTGACACCGCCCTAGTTCTAGGGGGCGTCTTCACCATCAAGATGATTGCCTATGTTGGCATCGCGCCCGTCGTTGGCGCACTCGCAGAACGCATTAACCGAAGGGCACTACTGATCGGCTCGGACGTGGTACGCGCAGGTTCGGCACTTTGCCTACCTTTCGTCAGTGAAGTATGGCAAATCTACATCCTGATCTTTCTATTGCATTCGGCCTCGGCGGCATTCACGCCGACATTCCAGGCGACAATCCCCGATGTCCTGCCGGAAGAAGAACGCTATACGCGCGCCCTTTCGCTTTCCCGTCTGGCCTACGATCTGGAGAATATCATCAGTCCGACACTGGCGGCGCTGTTGTTGGCAGTGCTGACCTATGATGCTCTCTTTTTCGGAACCGTGGCAGGGTTTCTTGCATCGGCCATGCTGATTCTGTCGGTCATCCTTCCGGGACCAAAGCCCGGCACACCCCGTGGCATCTATGACAGGATGACGCGCGGCATGAAAATCTACTTCGCAACGCCGAGGCTTCGCGGATTGTTGGCGTTTAGCTTCGCGACCGCCGCCGCCGGTGCCATGGTGCTGGTGAATTCGGTGTTGCTGGTGCGTGATGTGCTTGGCTTGTCGGATAGCACACTTGCCTGGACGATGGGTGCATTTGGAGCGGGCTCGATGCTTGCTGCGTTTATCTTGCCACGGGTATTGGAGCATGTTTCTGATCGCACGGCGATGGTGGGCGGAGCCACCCTCATGCTCATCGCGCTCCTCTGGCTGGCGACAATGATCTGGCTAGTCGATTTGACTTGGCCTTTGCTACTTTGCGCGTGGTTCGTCATAGGTATCAGTTTCTCCACTGTACAGACGCCGTCCGGGCGGCTTCTGAGACGATCCTCCCATCCGGAAGACCGCCCTGCACTCTACGCCGCCCAGTTTGCCCTCAGCCACACCTGCTGGCTCGTTGCTTACCCCTTGTCAGGCTGGCTGCTGACGTATTACGGCGTCATGAACGCACTCATGAGCTTGGCGGCGCTGACAGGTTCTGCCACTCTGGTCGCGCTTTACTTCTGGCCATCCGGCGATCCTATCAATGTCGAGCACACCCACGACAATCTGTCGCTAGACCACCCGCATCTTAAAGGTCACCAACGCCACACCCATGCCCTGATTGTGGATGACTACCACCCTCGATGGCCATAGCCGCAAGCAAGGCATAGATTAGGCGTTCATTCTGCTGGATCGGGGACAGAAACTATCCAATAGAGAATATAATAATTAATAAAGGGGCTGTCCCAGATAACCCGGTTTGGGGGTTATCATGGGGTCCATGCGCAAGAGCCGTCTGAGTCACTACAAGCAGGATCGTTTGATCGAGCATTTTGTCGCCGGGACGACGGCTCGTACGGCAGCTTGTCTTTGTGGCGTGAACCGCAAGACAGCGGCGTTCTATTATCATCGGTTGCGCGAGGTCATCGCCTATGAGCTTGAGGCCGAAAGCGAGGCGATGTTCGGTGGCGAGATCGAGGTGGACGAAAGCTATTTCGGCGGCAAGAGAAAGGGCAAGAGAGGTCGTGGTGCGCCGGGGAAAGTCCCGGTTTTCGGGCTTCTCAAGCGTGGCGGGAAGGTTTATACGAAGATCATTCCCGATGCTTCCGGCGCTACTCTGTTGCCGATTATTGAGGGCAAGGTCATCCCCGACAGCATCGTCTATTCCGACTGCTGGAAGGGCTACAACGCGCTCGACGTCTCCGACTTCAAACACTTTCGGATCAATCACTCGGAGCTGTTCGCCGACAAGCGGAACCACATTAACGGGATCGAGAATTTCTGGAACCAGGCCAAGCGTCACATGCGTAAATTCAACGGTGTCCCGAAGGCCCATTTCGGTCTATTTTTGAAGGAGTGCGAGTGGCGGTTCAACAACAGCGATCCGTCAGATCAATTAGCTCAACTCAGACAATGGGTTAAGCGTCAGCTCAGGTAGTTATCTGGGACAGCCCCTTAATAAAATTAAAAATCAATCTGTAATTAATTATAATTAATATAATTTATGCCAATGTTAATTGATAATAATGCTAATTATTTCGTTTCTACAGACGTACATACAAATAAAAACCGGAACCTAACCACCATTTTTCATAATCGATAAAAGAAACCATCAAATCATCTCTGGCAGAAACGGTATTTATGTCCATGAGACGGAATTCCTCGTTACCGGACAGAACAAGCGGCAGATTGATGCTTCGCGGTCCCGCTGTTCGGATCAGTAGGGTAGTCTGAACCGCAGGCCTGGCTCTCCCGAAAGCTTCGGGATAAGGCCGGTTTCCCATTCGATATATTCTGCCATGGCCGCCTTGCCGCCACCGAATTCCGACGAGGGCGTATGCCAAAGATCGATCGGTGGCTCCAGCGTCTCCTGAAACCCCTGGACGAGCGGCATCCCTGCCGCATGCCAGTTTCGCGTCCCGCCGGAAAGCAGATGAACCGGCCCGTCCCAGACTGCCGCCACCTCCGGCAGTGCCCAAGCCGCCAGAATGCCATCCGGTGACGTCAGCACGATCTCCCGACCCCGGTCCAGCTTCGAGAGGGCTGTTGCCAGTCTGGACCGAATGCAGAAATGCGCACCTGCAATATGACCGTTCAGGAATTCCGGACTGGTGGCGAGGTCAAGCAGCCAGATCGACTCATCCTTCAGCCGCGCGGCCAGAACATCCGGGGACAGAAGTCGATCCGCCGGTATTATCGGGACCGGCGTAGATGAACCCGGATCCGGAATATGGATATCCTCCGGTGGCACATCGGTGAGGATATAGACCTCGTCCCGACCGGCCTTGGACAGCCAGATCGCGGCCATAACGGCCCGCACCTTCCTGTCGTCATACAGGATGATCCGGCTCTTGAGCGTACCAACATAGCTGTCGGTGGCCTGCACCAGCTGTCCGGCAGGCGCCAGGGTGGCACCATCCGGACACCCCGCCTGATGCTCGCCAATGTCCCGCACATCGAACAGATAGGTCGTCCGGTCGCCCTCCCCCATCATGCGGCGGCAATCCTCCCATGAGATACTCTGAAGCGTCTCCCGTCCGGCCCAGTCATCCGCCAGTTCCCCGGCACAGGCCAGTCCGGCAGGTCCAGGCAAGGGGGCGGCATTCTCCCGCCCCCGATCCACTTCATACCCCGCCAGTTGCCAGCCCATCGTGCCGTTGCGAAGCGCCATGACCGGATTGGGAAGCCCCCCGTTGATCAGGGTCTGCGCCCCCAGGATACTGCGCGTCCGGCCCGCACAGTTGACGACCACGATCGTATCGCGGGAAGGAAGCAGTTCCGGCAGACGCAGAAGTAGCTCCCCACCAGGGCAGTTTACCGCGCCTGGGATACTCATGCGGCGGAATTCCGCCTTCGGACGGCAATCGAATATCCTCAAGGCATTATCCGTCAGACGCAGTCGGGCCAGATCATCCGGATCGATATTCGGTGTGTCATAGTGATGCTCGACAATCTCACCAAATGCCTTGCTGGGAACGTAGATACCCGAAAATGCCCGGAACCCCGCATCGCACCAAGCGGCGACGCCACCGGTCAGCCAGTGAAGATTGCGATAGCCGAATTGGGCCAGAACCCGTGCCGCCCGGAAGACGAGTGCATCATCTCCCCCGTCGCACAAAACCACCCGTGTCGATTTCCGGGGAATCAGGCCACCGACCAGCAGTTCGAGACGCGACAGAGGCAGCGACGAGGCAAAGAGGAGATGACCCTTTGCATAATCACCCTGTTCCCGTACATCAATCAGCGCAATTTCCTCCGGATCGTCTAGCCACTCGGCCAGTCGATGCGGCGATATGGGTGCGATACTGGCTGGCATGGCCCGGACTCCCGTTGAAATGGCGATTGAAACGTATCGGGTTGTCCGACTTGGCGTTTATCGGGAAGACTCCCTATAATCGGCACTGGAAGTTTTCAGGATTCATTCTATAACTTTCATACAGCGCACAATAGTTCTTCAGGAGACCATCCTTCCGATGACACCCGATGATGTCAAGAATGAAAGCAATCGATCCCATGTCCGGGCCCTCGCACGTGGACTGGACACGCTGAAGGCGCTCGGCACAGTCACCGAAGGCGCGACGCTCAGCGACATAGCCGCCATCGTCGATCTGGACCGGGCAACGACGCGCCGATTCCTGCTGACCCTGTGCGATCTTGGATATGTGCGGCAAAGCAAGAAACGCTTCTATATGGCCCCGAAAGTCCTGGAACTTGGCTATGCCTATTTCTCGACCATGTCGAAATGGGAGGCCATTCAGCCGATCCTGAACGAATTCTGCGACCAAACGCTCGGAACGATCTCGATTGGCGTCCAGGACGGTGACGAGGTGATCTATGTCGCCCGCGCCCAGAGTCATCGCAGCGTCTATGCCATCAACGTGACCGTCGGGTCGCGCTTTCCGATCTATTCCTCGTCCATCGGACGCATCATCCTCGCAGGACGTTCGGATATGGACCTGCGGCACTATCTGTCCACCATCAACCTGGTGAAGCGAACGCCCCATACGGTGACCGACATCGATGAATTCATGGCTGGCATCAACAGAATCCGCGAACAGGGTTACAGCATTTCGGATCAGGAGACCGAGCTTGGCGTCCGATCCATCGCGATCCCGATCCATGGGCGCGACGGCGGAGTGGTTGCCGGTCTCAATTCCAGTGTGGCCACGACCTTTGCGTCCGTGGAGGATCTGGTCACCCGGTTCCTGCCGCTGCTGCGGGAAACCGCGCAACAGATCGAACCGGCCATGCAGATCGAAAAGTAAGCAACAGGAGCATTCTCGGATTCTATTCCGACCCGCCCTTGATATCCGGGACAGCGCGTTGCCGGAATGCATGTTCAGAGGCCATGACCAGAAGCAGGCAAAGCGCGCCAACCGCATTGACCCAATGCGCATGCGCGACCGCATCCACCGGAAGCAACAGCGCCAGCCCGATCAACAGATAGGCGGAGCGGCGCAGCGGGGTCAGCCTCCGGCCCAGATAGCCGATCACGACACCGGATATGACCCAGACGCCGACGGTCGCCGTCACCAGGGTCAGACCGATTTCCAGCACCGATCCCTGCAACAGAAGCGAGGGCGAATAGACGAAGAGGAAGGGGATCAGATAGGCAACCCAGCCGAACTGAACCGCCCGCCATCCAGTCTGCATCATCGGCGCACCCGCAACCGTGGCGGCGGCAAAGGCGGCAATGGCGACCGGCGGCGTGATCATCGACATCATGCCGTAATAAAAGACGAACATATGCGCCGCCATCGGCGAAACGCCCATTTCCACGATTGAAGGTGCCACCAGAGTTGCCAGCAGGATATAAACCGCAGTCGTCGGCAGACCCATGCCAAGCACGATGCAAAGCACCGCCGAAAGCACCAGCAAAAGAAGCAGATTACCACTGGCCAGATCCACCAGCCCCAGAGTCAGGCCAAATCCGAGACCGGTTATGTTCAGCACCCCCATGATCGCCCCGGCAGCGCAGCCGATCATCAGCAATTCCAGCGAGGCCTTCCCGGTATTGATCAGCGCCGTCAGGACTTTCCGTGCGGTCAGCTTTGTATCCTTGTATCCAAAGATGAACCCGACCGGCAGCGTTATCAGTGCCGCATAAAGCGCCGCCGTTTCCGGTTGCAGATGCCAGACGAACAGCCCGAGGATGATCACGACAAAAGGAAGCAGGAACAGGAAGCCGCGCTTCACCGTCGGCAGCAGCAGGGGAATCAGCTTTCGATCCACCGCCGAAATGCCGTCCCGGATCGCCTGAAGGTCAACCACGAAGAAGAGTGCGGCATAATACAGAAAGGCCGGTACAATGGCTGCGATTACAACCTCCGAATAATCGACCTGCAGGAGTTCCGCCATCAGGAAGGCCGCAACACCCATCATCGGCGGCATCAACTGACCGCCCGTGGAAGCGACCGCCTCGATGGCCGCAGCTGAGGACTTGCCATAGCCGCCCTTGCGCATCATCGGGATGGTGATCGATCCGGTTGCGATGACATTGGAAACGGCGCTGCCCGATATCGACCCGAACAGTGTCGAGGCGACGACAGCGATTTTAGACGATCCGCCCCGGAACCGACCCATCAGGGCGGTCGAGCCTTCGGTGAAAAAGCGCCCGCCCCCGCTCGGTTCCAGCAGGAAGCCGAAGAAGATGAAGGCGATCACGATTGTCGTGGAAACATGGATCGGAATCCCGAATATGCCGTTCGGATCCAGCGTCACATAGGGGATCAGCCGGTCGAGCGCCACATTGTCCCCCTGAAGTCGTCCCGGGATCCAGTGCCCGACAAGGGCGAAGGCAAGGAAGGTCAGCAGAAAGACCAGCAGGACGGTCCCGGCAGTGCGTCGCAGACCTTCCGCGACACCGACCAGCAGGATCGTCGCCGCGATCAGGGTTCCGGTGGTGGCCCCGGAGAAATCCATAATGAAGACGGGAAACTGGATCATGATATACAGGCACGTCGCCCCCATCACGATGGCCAGAATGACATCGTACCAGGGTACATGCAGGCGCTTGCGCCCCCCCGTAGCCGGGATCATCAGAAAAAGGGCCGGCATGCCCAGGGCGAGCATGCCGGCATAGAACTGCTCATTCAGGAAAATCAGTCCGGCCCGCCGGTAGAGATCGGCGGCCCAGGCCAGGGATGCCAGTGTGATCAGGACCAGCAGAGGTTTCCCAATCCACCGGACGAGCCGGGGAGAAGTCACTGGACCCGCAATCGAACCATCGGAATTGTGATTGTCCGTCATGATCTGAGCATATCCCGGCCTGGTGAGCAGACATTATTTGCCGATTTCGGCATAGAACTTCAAAGCACCCGGATGATAGGGAACCCCGAAATCCAGCTGCATGTTTTCCGGATCGAATTCGGCCATGGCCGGATAGGCGGCGACAAGCCCTTCCTTGTTTTCATACAGGGCCTTGGTTGCGGCATAGACCGCATCCTCGTCAGCGGACGCATTGGTGACAAGCAGGTATTTCGACGCGATGACGTTGATCGGCTCCGAAAAGCCCGGATAGGCCGTAGATGGCTCGACAGCTTCGATGAAGACGCCCGGCATCGAGGCACTGGCCGCCGCCTTGGCTTCGTCGGTATCGGGAATGGTGATGAAACGGATGCCGACGGAAGCATCAGCTTCTCGTGTCTTTCCGGATGACAGAGAGAAATGGGTGATGTCCAGACGGTCCGCGACAAGATCGTCGACCGCTTTCGGACCGCCCGCGACAGGCACCAGGGTCAGATCATCCTTGCTGACCCCGGCAGCAGCAAGACCTGCATCCTGCATCAGCCCGGCTGCACGCTGGCGCCCGAACCCTTCGGCAATCCGCTTCCCGGCAAAGTCGGCGGTCGAGGCTATGTCGGAATCCGCCCGGACCATGAAGGCGGTGCGGAGGGTCCGTAATACGGCAACGACCCGCACATTCTCCTGTTTCACACCCTTGTATTCCTCACCGCCTGCCCAGGCCTGAAGCAGCGGCGGACTGGTTGCGATACCGAATTCCATGGCACCGGCGTGAAGGCGTGACAGGATGATTTCCGACCCTCCTTCCGGGACGACACGCAGGTTCATGTCGGTTGCGTCGGAGACAGCCTTCGCGACGGCGGACCCGGTCAGGAAGGATGCGGATCCCTGCTGGGATGTTCCGATTGTCATGTTCTGGGCATAGGCGGATGTCGCACTCATCAACATGCCGGCGATTGCGGCAACGAGAAACTTTTTCATCATATCCTCCCACGGATCATTGGCGTCCGGGTCTCCCCGGCCCTTGTTGTCATTCACCCCCGCAGCATCTTGACGGGCCTTTTGCGGGTGACGCGGATTCTCCTCTTTCGAGGACCATGCCCCTTCAGGGTTCTTGCGGTTAAAACTCAATTTGTGCGCTAAGCGCATTTTTGTGCGTTAGTTGTCACACTTCATAAGGGGTTTGTCAACAAGCGAGTTGCCCCGCATCTCCCCAGCAGACTTTCAATTCATCCCGCCCATTGACATATCATGACTTTTTATGTATCACCAAACGCACAATAATGCGCTTAGCGCACAAATATTTCACAAAGGATGAACCGATGAGGCAGAAATTTCTGGAGGGGATGAGCAGGGCGGCGGCATCCGTCTGTGTCGTGACGACGGATGGACCGGCAGGCCGAAGTGGCATGACGGTCAGCGCGATGACCTCCGTCTCGGCGGATTCACTGACCCCCTCGCTTCTGGTATGCCTGAACCGGGCAAGCCTGACCGCCGCCATGGTCCGCCGCAATGGCGTTTTCTGTGTCAATCTGCTGCGGGAGGATCAATCGGTACTGTCCGATATCTTCTCAGGGCGCGTTGAACCGACACAATCCGACAGGTTCGAGCAAATCGACTGCCAGACCCTGCGCACCGGTTCCCCCGTCATCGACGGTGTGCTGGTGGCATTCGACTGCCGCATCGCCCAGGCAATCGAATACGGCACACACTGGATCCTCATCGGGAATGTCGAGGATGTACAGGTGAGCCCCGAACAGGCACCGCTGGTTTATGCGAACCGATGCTACAGCAGGACATCCCCCCTGATACCACCGCTGACACCGCATCTGCCACCGACAGCATGAACCTGGACATATCGCAGACCCAGAAATTGCCATATCAGCCAAAATACGCAGGGCATCTAACCGGATAGTGTTTTCTTTTGCAGCGCATTCCATAAACTGTAGGGAGACAATGTTTCCCGAAGGAATTTTGGATGGCGATGACACTGAGGACCGGACAAATGGCTTCGGCATTCCATATGGCTGCTCGACGAGGCGGTCAGATCCTGATTGTGACCGCCTGTGTCAACCTCGGCATTCCCGGTATCAGCTTCGCTCAGCAGGGCACCCCCCAGCAGGGAACCCCTGTACCTCCCGGCGAGACAGAACGGCGGATCGAGCAGCAGCGCACACTGAATGAGGCACTCGAACAGCGCATCCGCAATCTGGAAGAAGAACTCGCATCCGATGTCTGCGCCGCGCTGGATCAACAGGGGCCGGAAGCCTGCCTGGAACCCTCCCCCCTGATCGATTTCTCGCGACCCGCAGTCAACCCTGATTCAGGTGATGGGGCGGCGCTGAATCCGGTGCCCTCCACCCCTTCGGCTCCCCCTGCGGATGAAGCCCGAATCGATGAATCCCGAGCCGAACCCGCACCTGAAACCGCCAATGTCAGTAATGCCGCGATACCCATGGGGAATCTGCAATCCGTTGAGAGGCTGGAGCAGGTGACCGCCTTCATTATGACAAAAACCGGCAGTTCGGGGTCCGGGTTTCTGGTCGGGGACGGGTTGATGATGACCAACCAGCATGTGATTGACGGGGTTGCGGTTGGCGAACAGGACGCGATCCTGATTACCAGCAGCGCCCTGGGACAGCCCTATCTGGCAACCGTCATCGCCACCACGCCAAAGGCCGAACCGGGCACCGCCGATTTCGCCCTGTTGCGGGTGGAGGGCCTGTCCGGCAATCCGACAATCGACATCACCCGCACGGTTGGAAAACTCGACACGGTCCTTGCCGCCGGATATCCGGGCCTTGTCGTATCCAATGACAGAAACCTTATGGACTTCATGGACGGAAATGCCGATGTCGCACCGGATCTTGTGCTCAGCAGCGGCGAAGTGAGCGCCCTTCAGCAATCCGGCAACGGCATCCCTGTCATCGTCCATACCGCCAGTATCAGCAGCGGCAACAGCGGCGGACCGCTGATGGATCGGTGCGGGCGGATCGTCGGCATCAATACCTTCATCACCGCCGATCAGGAAACGGCCAGCCGCGCCGGTTTTGCGCTGTCATCCAGGGAGATTCTTAATTTCTCTGAGAAATCCGGGGTTGCCCTGGTCATCGATGATCGAGTCTGCCCGGCCCCATAACAGACAACAGGCCTTCCTGGTCGAAAATATCGTGAGTTGCTACTTCAGCAGACTTGTCAGCGCTTCCTGCAATTGCGTCTTGCGGCGCTGCAATTCGGCGATCTTGGCACGTTTTTCGGCCTCATCAAAAGTCAGCTGCTGATTTTCGATTTCCCCGTCAATGCTGTCCAGTTCCGCCTTCAGCGCGTCCAGTTGCTTTTGATCGGCGGCCTTATCGGCCTCTGCCGTCGCAATCCGCTGACGCAGCACATCGACATCACGGGAAAGCGTATCCAACTCAGTCTGAAGGGCCGCGATCTCCTGCTTCAACGCCTCATTGCGCTGATCGGCACGCTCCGCCTCCCGTGTCAGTCCGATCTGTGCGTCCTTTTCATCTTCCAGGGCCTTTTCACGCTCATCGACGCCCTTCTGATAGTTCCCGCTCGTCAATCCTCCGATACCACCGAAGAATCCCCCTTTGTTAGGGTCCGTGGTCTGACATCCGGCACCTATCAATAGGACGCACAGGCTGATACTGATCAGGATCGAACGGCGCATGGAATAAGGTCATCCCCTCTGCTAAAGGCATTCAGACTTAAAGTTGGTTGACGGTAATCACCCGCGACAGATCCGCATATTCGCGTTCCAACACCTGAATCTGACCATCAAGCCGCGCGATTTCAGCGTCCAACGGGCCGACATCGACCGTATTTCCCGCATCCACTCGCATCTGGTTGGAGGCATTAAGATATTCAGCCCTGTTTTCCTTCAGCTTGGCGATAGCGACCTGAATGGCATCACGGTTCCCTTCTGCGCGGACCAGAAGGGCCTGCATATCGGCGCGCTTCTTGGTGCCGTTCTTAACGGCGACCTGCATCGCATTCAGTTCTTCGCGATTCTTCGCCACCACCGTGTTCGTTGTCTGGATATAGGCCTCCAGCCGATTATTGTCAGCCTTCACTTCCGTGATCATCGAATCCAGCCGGGCCTGTTCATTGGCAAACTGCTCTTTCTGCTTCGCGACGTAATAGCCGCTTCCCGCACCGATGGCCGCACCGGCACCGGCACCGATGGCAGCCCCCTGAGCGCGATTGTTGCTGCTGAGCAGCGCGCCCAGAATAGCCCCTGCCAGCGCCCCGACGATCGCACCTTCAACAACGGTCGTGTTGAAATCCTCGGCCTGCTCCCGCAAGCGGCGCTCTTCAGGTGTCAGATTGGCGTTGTTCGCCGAATTCTGTGTCGTCTGGCAGGCCCCCAGCAGCACCACCACCATCAGCGCGGAAACCGCTTTTCTGAAAAAACCCGACATAATCATTTCCCTTCGGTCAAATTCCGAACTTATCCTTCAGCACGTCAAGATCAATGCTGCCAGTATTCTTATAAGAACGCACGGAATCAACAAATCCGTCGAGAAAAATGATCGCATCGGTATATGACTTTTCGCGCAGGGTTGTATTGAGAACCTTCTGCTGGTCGAGCAGCAGCCCCTCCTCAAAGGCCTCGGAAACAGACACGACAAGGTCCGCATAGACGCGCAGGTTCTGATCAACGGCGGCCAGACGACGCTCCTGCCCGATATAGGCCGATTTCAGGGTCTCCACACTGGCACCGGATTTCTGCAACAGTTCAATCGACTGATTGGCGCGATCTATCAGAGCGGCATCGGATGCCAGAGACTGTTCATACAGCGCGCCCTGCTGCAACAGGCTTCGGGCGGCAAGGCTGCGTTGATTGTTCAAGCCCTCGATATTCGCCTTGAAGACAGCGGAAAGCGCCTGCAAGCGGGCGCGGATTTCAGGCTGTGCCACAGCCTTGCCCAACACGTCGAGTTCCTTGAGCGGATCGTCCTCCACCGCATCCGAACCGGTGACCGACGCCACCGACTCGCTACCCGCGCGCGGCAGTTTTCCCCAGGCATCCTCAATCTGCGCCAGCCTTTCCGGTGAAGTCAGGATCGGCGCACCTATAGCCAGCCGAACTCCGACGGTTGGAACGCTTCTCGACCCGTTTGCATCATAATGGGGCACTTCCTGACGATACGAACTCCGCAGAGAACCAAGCGGTGTCAGATAGCTGCCCCCCTTCACCGTATATCCCCCAGCCATGCCCTGTAACCGGTCGAGATGCACCAGATGGAAGGATGTCTGCACCACTTCCTCTGCATTACCGATAATATCGTACAGCCCGACCGGATTGGGCTCCTTCAGGCCGACCGGACGCGGTTTGCCATTGGCGGAGCCGGTGCCCCCGAACCAGACATAGCCGTTCACTTCCTCCTGCATGGGAAAGAGCGGCTTGATGAATTCGGAGGGGGAAACCTTCAACCCGCCCCTCGCGGCATATTCCCATTCTGCCTCGCTGGGCAGGCGCAGATATCCGTTTACGCCATCTTCAACCGGCAGCGCCTGCGGCGCATTGGAGAGAATCCAGCGGGTATAGGAATCCGCCAGACCGACCGCCGCCATCCAATTGATGTCCAGTGCCGGAATCCGTCCCTTCATCGATGGCTTTGCCGGGCAGGATCCGCGTATCGCCGCAGCCTGATCCTCTGTCATTTCATATTTTGCCAAATAGAACAGACGTCGGTTCGGATCCGCGGGATCGGAAAACGGGGCGCTGAGATGGACAGTTCGCAGACCTTCTGCATATCCATAGGTGGGATCGCTGGTCCCAAGCTGGATCCGGCGATCATTCATGATCGATTCCACCGCTACGGCGATCGGACGGAACGCCATTGCGCCACCGCAGGGCAGCGGCAGGATCAGATCATCAGCCTCCGGCTTCGGATTATAGAAATTTGCATCCCATGTGATCAGGGCATCCGCAGCCCGCGCTTCATGCACATCCAGAATAGGGCCGGAAAACAGAACCGAGACGCCAATGACGAAGGCGGCACATACCGCCGAGAAAACTGAGGGTGAACCATTCTGCATGTCATGTTTCCCGCATACCGTCGGAGGGATTGATCCGCGCGACCCGCAAAGTCGCCCAGAGAGAAGCCGCAGCCGAGAACACCAGAGTCACAGCAAATGCGATTGCGAAATGGACCGGCAGCAAACGACAGATCGATCCTTCCGTAACGCCGACGATGCCCGCGAAAGCCCGGTCCACAACAAGCTGAGCCAGGAAGAACAAGCCACAGGCTATGGCGGCACCGATCAGGCCGATGATAAAACCCTGGGTCGCCGGAAACGATAACAACCCGATCCGCCTCATGCCAAGCAAGCTCATGACGCTGAGCGGTATCCGCTTGCGCTCGACATTGGACCACAGGCTGGCGGCAAGGGAGAAAAAATATCCACCCGCGCCAAGACCGGCGATGATCCAGAATCCCAGAGTCAGGCTGCGATCAAGCGATTGTATGCCATCGATCTCTGCCGCACGGCTGCGCACGGTATTGCCATCGGCCTCCAGAGCAGCGGCAAGGACCGGCACGGAATCCAGATCGCTGGCATAAAGCCGCGCGCTGGCAAAACTGTCACGCCCAGCGGTTCGCGCCGATCCGGGCCAATCCAGCAGCGGGGCCGCATAACCGTCCCGATAGTCCTCAACCGCTACCAGCAGTTCTAGGGGCGCAAAAACGGCACCACGCCCGAACAGCCGCTCGGGTAGAATGTCAACGACGGTCAGCACGACATTTGCCCGTTCGGGCTTTCCGGCGACATCCCGCGTGGCAAAACCACGAACCGTCCCCCCTGTGGCAACACCCAGATCCCGTGCAAGCTTTTCGGACAGAACGATTTCCTGCGGCCCTTTCGGCAACCGCATATCGGCCAGAAGCGGGTCGCCCTCTCCGGTCGGAACAAGTTCAGCCAGCTCGGCCCTGGAAAGCGATCCCGCATCACCACGCTGAACGAACAGGGTCGCCGCTATGGATCGGGTTCTGGGAATGACGAAGGCAACATCAGGCCGCGCTTTCAACGCCTCGAACCAATCCAGATCATGGGGGCGGTTGCCCAGGATCGTTACCTCCAGCGTCACAGGATCACGCAGGATGCGGTCGCGCAATTCATCCACGACACCGAACTTCAACCCGAACAGGACCAGCAGGGGCGAGAGCACTGCCGCCAGAGCCAGCACGAAACAGGTCGTCATCCGCCAATCAACGGCCAGGTCGCGCATGGCCAGCCCCGCCCCGATCCGGAGGTGGGAGGCTTTTGAACGTCCGACAGGAGAAGTGGGGGGTATCATCATTCGTTTACCCACTGAAGGCACTGGACATGCCGTCCTCACGGCGCGTCATCGTCAATCCAAGCGGATCGAGTTTCAGGCGCGACACAAGTGCCATGTCATGGGTTGCGACGATCATGGCCGCACCCACCACAGCCGCCATGTCGACAAGCAGCCGGGCAATCCCCTCCGCATTCGCGGCATCGACCGATGCGGTCGGCTCATCCGCGAACAGAAGGGCAGGCCGGTGAATCAGTGCGCGCGCAATGCCGACACGCTGCCGCTCCCCGACGGACAGGGCCGAAGGGCGCTTGTCGAGAAGGACATCAATACCGAGATGCCCGGCAAGAAAGGCGCAGAAATCCGGGTCTTCCCGGTTTTGCAGCCGCGCAGGGAGCATTATATTGTCCCGGACGGTCAGAAAGGGAAGCAATCCCCCCTGTTGCAGGACATAGCCCATATGATTTCCGCGCAGCCCCGCCAGAACCGCCGGTCGTTGCCGCCAGATTGCGCCGATGTCATGATCTTCCGCCCCAATCGACAATCGGAAACGCCCAACGGTTCCCGGTTCCAGTGCCAGCGCCAGCAGGTCCAGCAACGTACTTTTCCCGCATCCCGACGGGCCGACCAGCGCCCTGTGCTCCCCCGGCATCACCGTCAGTTCATCAAGATGAAGTCCAAATCGCCAATGGGCGGTGCATCGCTCGAAACACAGGTCGGCGACGCTCAGCAGCCCGCCCTGACCGATCACGGCAGCGTGTCCAGCGGCACCGGATAGACCGCCTCTCCAGCCGGTGCGGCGGGATTCAGCAGAACCCAGTTTTCCGTATCGTCATGAAACCGGCGATACAGTGCCACCTTGGAATTCAGCGTATCGATAAATTGCTGCTGCTGCCCGACGCCCCAGCTTGTCCATATGTCCTGGGTGATGTTCATCACTTCACTGCGATAGGGCAGGCCATCCAGATATTCGCCCACGATCCCTGTTTCGGCGAGGGATTCAGCCTGATTGATCCGGTCGGGATCGCGACCCATCGCAGCGGCGGCGGCCTGGAGGGAGGAAAAGAAGTTCTGTGGCGACACCTGCCCGGATTCACTGACATCGATGATGCGCGCCAGGGTCTGCTGAAGATCGCTCAACTGGTTCTTGGTCAGCAAGGCCCGCACGTCCAGGACAGGCAGGTCGGGGTCCCGGAAAGAACGATCCGTCATCCAGGCATCAAAGACACTGGGGGCTCTGTCACCCTCGATCTGGCCCAGATAACGCAGTTGAATGGCAAGGCCGACCACGGCGGTATTATAGGCAAGGGATGTCCGGGCGCGTTCCTCATCGGTCTGCGCCTGTGCCATCTCCTCGCGCCGGCGCTGGATTTCGGCCTCCTGGGCGGCGTGGTCTTCCCGGGTCCGGCGGACATGCGCAATGATCGCATCACCCAGACTTTCAACGACCTGAGCAAAGGCACCGACCGTCCCCGCCTGAACGGGGAAATAGAGCACCGCATCGCTGGCCTCGCCATATTGCGACAGTGCCCGGTATTGATTGGCCGCGGATTCATGATTGGACGCCCCTGCCGGGGTCTTCAGATGCATGACATACAGATACACATCCTTGTTGCGGACGAGTTGCTGCATCTGCTGGCTCGACAGACCGGTTCCCGACAGCGGATCATACCCTTCGCGCGCACCGGCATCGGTCACCAGGATCACATAACGCCCGGTGAAACCCGACCAGTCGATTGCGGAAATAGCCTCCTGAACCCCGGCATAGGCATCCTCATCGAAGCCGGTGCTGGATGCCTTTGCCGGGGCCAGGCTGGCAACCTTGTTCAGGAAATCCTCCGCATTGCGCACCTCATTAGGATCCGCGAAGAGGCAGGTCGTGTATTCCAGACCCGGTGCCTTTTCCAGACTGTCCCGATAGGCGACCAGCCCGAAACTCACCTGCTCACCGATCCCGGCCGCATCGATATTGCGATAGATCGCCTCAACTGACTGACGCACCTGATCGATATAGGGGCCCATTGATGTCGTCGCATCGATCACAAAAGTAACGGCCGACCGCAATTCCCGGACCGGTGCCTCCTCTTCAGGCGGTGCCTCCTCAGGCGGCTGCTCCGAGACAGAGGCGACGCGCAACAGGGTCATCGGGAACCCGCTGTCCAAATACACTTCCTCCGCTTCCATGATTGGCAGCAGGTAGAACTGCTTTTGCAGGTCGATGTGATTTTCCGGTTCAATCGAAATCACTGGAGAGTCCGGCGGCAGGGTTCCCTTGCGGATCTGCTCCCGATAGGTTTCCGCCTGCACCAGCAGATCGCTGGAGGACAGAAGAGCCTCCAGCCCCGCCCGGTCACGGAACATCAAGGTCCGCTGTCGACCCGCCGGATTGGTAAAGGCGACGGTCAGGTTCTGCCGCCATTCCGCCGTCCCCGATGCCGGAACCCAGCCCGCGACAGTTCCAGACTGATCGGTTCCGACTTCCAGCCAGACCTCCCCATCGACGTCGGTCAAACCATAGACATACATGACGCTGAACGGCGTTGTCGGTTGCGTCTCCGCGGCTTTCGGCTCCGACGATATCCGGGCATTCGGGCGCATCAGAACCTTCTGAAACAGCGTCTTCTTGCCTTCCATCAGCAGGGGCTGGCGTCCATCGGCATGCCCGGCTGTCAGGGTCAGGCAAAGGCAGACCAGCGCCAGGATCAGACCAGGGATCAAACCGGGAATCAGGGATCGGCAAGTGACCCCGGATATGGACTGACATCCGGAAAACCAGTGAAGACAGGTATCAATGCGCCGATAGACAGTCATGGATTGGACTCCAGGTAGGATTTTGCCTCGGCATCGCCTGCATCGGCAGCGGCGGTCAGCAGGGTACGGCCCGCATCCACATCGGGATCGGCACCGTGTCGGCCCTCGATCATCAGGATGCCAAGACGCCTTTGCGCCACGACATCACCCGCATCTGCGGCCTGCCGATAGTATTGCGCCGCGATGACCGGGTTCGGATCCGGCAGCGGGCTTGTCTCCGCACTGTGCAGGTCTGGATCATACATCATGCCCAATGCCGCAAGCGCGGCGGCATCCCCTTGACCGGCTGCATTCTTGAACAGCAGAAACGCCATGTCGAGCGCGCCCGCCTCCATCTGCAAACGAGCCTGGGCCAGACTGTCAGCCGCCACCGGAGCATCGCCAAGATAGGCCCGCACCTGATCGGGCGGCCATGCCGTTTCGACAGGCTCTGCCGCTACAGTTTCATCCGGCTTGGTTTCTTCTGTTGCGGTTTCAGGCGTGCCACCGAACCAGTCATTCAGATAGGCGAGCGTACCGCCCCCGATAAGCACAAGAAGAAGCCCGGCGGCCAGGGCTCCCATCAGAAGCCCGTGCTTCGATGTGCTTTCAGATTCGGATTGTGGTGGGGGTAGAACCTCTGCTTCGACCTCAGGTTCGGATACTGGCATCGGGTCCGGCTCTGGCAGTGTCTGCGGATCAGGCGGTGCCGCCTGACCCCGGCCCAGTTTCACTGTCCGCTTTCGCCCCCCCTCCGGCGCGGCGGTCGCCCCGACGATGGCAGGCCATGAAACGGCGCTGGTAGATTCCGGCCAGCCGGAATCGCCCTGGAATGTCAGACTTACCGTGGTGCCGACTCGCAGATGGCGCGTGACTGGCGCGCCCAGCAGGATCGAGGTTTCTCCTTTCAGAATCTCCACCACATCCGGATCAATCCAATGCGAACCCGATTGCCAGCCGTCCGGGCCCAGCACCGGGTCTAACTCGCCGCCCCGTTCGATCCTGACTTTCAGTGTCCTGCCCGTGAAGGGATCCACCCCTGTCAGGGTGATCCGCGCATAGCCCGGACCAAGAGCGGATTCCGCCTCCGCTGTGCACTGAATGACGCGGCTCATGCCGATGCCCCTTTCTGCGCCGATTTCGGCACCTTGCGCAGAATCTCACCCAGTTTCCCGTTCTCCTCCGCCGTCAGCAGACCGCCACCAATGAAGCCCGCATTCTCAACCGCCATATGGCGATAGGCATGCAGCCAATCCGGCAGAAAGGTCGGTGTGCCCTGCTGCTTTTCGGGCAGGTCCGGCAGGTCCAGAACAGGGGCCGGATCATCGAAGACGAGCCTCGGTTCCCTCCCTTTCACCGGCGCACGCGGTCTCTTATCGCGCGGCAAACCGTTCAGGCCCAGCCAGGCAACATGATCGGACAGCATGCGATGGGCTATCGCAACCGCACGCGGCCCGACCTGATCCCACTGCGCGTTGGCATGACTTGTTTCCTGCCGCACATGATCGGCGATCCGGGCACGCAGATTCGTACGCTCGGTGCTTTTCGCCAGTTCCTGGGTTATCTCGCCCAGCGTCTCTGATTTAACCATCAGGCGGCGCTGGATGATCTCATCGCCGGACAGGCGCAGGATTTCCTCCATCCATTGTTGCAGAACATCATTGGCGAACCGATTGGCCCGGTCCATCAGCACCGTTCCCCGGATACCCTGCCCCGTATCACCAACATCGTCATCGACGCTGTCAAAACCCTCGAAAATGCTGTCCATGTCGATTTCGGCGGACCCGACCGCAATGGAATTCTCAGCTCCGCCCGACAATTCATCATCGCTTGCAACCCCGACACCGGCATGGATCGGCCAGATATCCTCCATCGGAAACTGCAACATCGCCAGCAATTCGCCAAACCGCTGGTTGGCGATGCAATCCCGCAGGCCGAGCATCGTCTTTTCCGCTGCCTTACCCCGTCCGTCGCGCTGGTCCGCACCGGCATCGTCATAAAACCGCCGCAGGGCCTTATCGAAAGCCTGGGCTTCATCAAACAGACGCTCCGACACCTGACGCAGCTTCAGGTCCGGGGCGCATATCTCCGTCAGGCGTTCGACGATATAGCTGACACCGCCATCATTGAGCTTCATCGCCTCATCAAAGGCGCGGCCCGGGTCAGCCATATGACGCTGAACCAGTTCGGATTCGATGCAATAGCGGCGCATCGTTGCAATGTAATCCTGCATCGAATCAAGAATGCCCGTTTCCCGCAGATCCGCATCGATCTCCATCAGATCCCGCCGCAGAAATGCCGGATTACGAAGCCAATAGCCGTTTCTGAACGGGCCGGTGCCATCCCAGTCGGCGGTCCAGCCCCGACGTTCCCATAATTTCAACAGGCCTTCATTGACCCGTGCATCGAACCGCTTGCGCTGGGAATTCTCATCCTGCCCCATGGTCTGGCCGAATTCATTGTCGAATTTGGTCATAATGAAAAACAGCGTATTGGGGCTGCGGGACCGGGCCTGCGGCGTTGCGCCCAGGGTGCGTTCGACCCAGCTATGCACCATCTCGCCCAGCACTGTGACTTCCTGGTTGCTGCCCGCGACGCATAACAGCATGGCGGTCAGCTCCCGCTCCGCCTCATAGCGTTGAAACAGATATTCCACCTTGCCACGCAGGAAGAAATTCGCGCCCGCATTGACATCCTGGGCGGGACCACCCTTTTCGCCTGGCTGCTTTCCTCCTGCCTCAAAACTATGGGCACCCAGACGACCCCGGACGCCCGGAAAATCGAGCAGATCCGCATTCCTGAAGAAATCGAAATAGTCACTACCGAGCCCGAGTTGCAGTTCCGCTGTCAGGGCCGTGACCAGCGAGCGGGGCAGTTTCACTACACCACAGGCTTTGCCATCGCGGATCGGGACGATATCCAGTAAATCCTTGGAATCCACGCCAAGCTGAAACAGGGTCGTCACGTTCAGGATGCTTCTGGTATGCCGCTCCCAGCCCCCGTCAGGTCTGGGTTGCAACAATGCATCTATCGCACAGCGCGCATCCGAAGCGCGGCTCAGCATGCGACTCGCCTCCGCCAGCAGAAGGAAAAGCCGGGTGAAATTGACATTGCTGCCCCAGAGCAGTGAAAATATCTCCGCCCTTTCGGTCAACGTCAGGCGCGGGGCCAGCGTGGCCAGGCGTTCCCAATAGCCGCTGGCGGTGATTTCGCCATACCGCTTTCTGTAATGATCGTGAACATATTCGCGCAGATCGAAGATTTCAGCCGATGTCGGTCGGTCAGCATCGGGATCGCCCGCAGCTTCTGCGGCTTTTGCCAGCGCGGTACGGGTGCCTTCCGCATTGGGCAGATCGAATTCCTTCGTCTGATCGTGCAGCACATCCTCCTGACAGGAATTGATCAGGATCTTGACCAGATCCATTTCGGTCAACAACCGCAGCGTGATCGGGTAATCCGGGTCTTCGCTCTCGTATTTCGCCGAGAACCGGCTGACCAGTCCCGTCGATTCGGATTCATTCTGCGGGTTGATCTGATTGAGGAAATCAAAGGTCTCCTGTCCCAGGCGCACCTTGAATGAGGTCTCGTTGCCCCGGGCGAGACTGTTGACCAGATAGGACTTTCCAGCCTGACTGGCCCCGAATACACCGACACACATCCGCCGACCCGCCGCCCTCCCCAGACGAGCGGACGCATTCTGTATCCGGCGCAGGGTACCCTCCAGCGCGACCGACTGCTGTTCGACCGCGACCGAACTGTGCCGGGCACGTTCCAGCCAGTCGAGAGCCTCGGCGGAGGCATTGGAGAGGCTTCGGCACTGGATGCCCAAGGCTTCGGTCTTTTCGTCAATCGTCGTCATTGTCAGCTCTAACGGTTCGGATGAATGATTTCCTGAAAGATGCCTGTCTCTTCGTTCAACCCTAGCGGATCGCGCCGGTATCGATCCAGTAGCCCTCGTCATTGCGCAACGTCTGGAGCCGGATGGACAGGCGTCGATTGCTGACCTCCTCGCCATCCTTGTTGGTGACCCGTGCAATTTCCAGCGTTTCGCCGACCGCCCCCTTGCGCCCGCGCGTGACCCGGCTCAATTCAACATTCAATGGCGTATGGGCGCGCAGCCTGTTCGCGGATTCGTCATCCGCAAAGTCGAGGACATAAAGCTGCGTCGCGGGCCACCGGGCAATCGGCAACTGCCGGAACCCGATCACCATCGTATTGTTGAAGGGAATGCCAGGGCCTTCGAACATATAATCCGGATCATCCAGATTGACGTTCGTGTAATACTCATCCTCCTTGCGGATGCGCCCTTCGGTATCACTTTTCCCGATGATCCGGGTCGTCGATTTCGGCGTCAGAAGATCGCTGCGAAATCCGAATTGTGGCAATCGCCCCCGCGCAATCGCGCCAATCATCGCCCCGACCGCCGCTGTGGTCTTGGGATCCTTGATGCGGTGGGCGGCATCGCGGAACGGATACCAGTCGCCGACCCGATAGCGATGCAGCGGCACGATGCGATCCGGTGTCAGCGGAACGGAGGCGCGGATCAGTTCCAGCACGACCGGCAGTCGGGAAGGACGGCCCGACAGCAGCAGCAGGTCGCAATCATAGGCCCGGATCGCCTCGCACATGGCGGAAAAGGCCAGGTTCAGCACCTCACCGACGGTTTTGGCGATGGCATTCACATTGACCGGAAAGACCAAATCACGCAGCACGAAATCCACGCCGCCACGCTCGATCACCTTGTTCTCAAAGAACTGCAGGACGCGGACGGGCGGTTCCTTGTCGGCGGAGAAGACATCGCTGTAGGAAAGGGAGCGGGTATCGGTCGCGCGGAACGGATCGAATCCCTCATACTCGGACAGGATGGCCAGACCGATGGGTATGGCAATCTGCGAGATGAATTGCTGGCGCAGCGTGCTTTCCGCCTTCTTCGTCTCGCTTCGGTCGCCGCCAAAAAGTTCCGTCATCAGGGCGGATGCCGTGGAAACTCCGGCAGCAGCCACCGCGGCCTCGATCACGCTCAACACATGGCGGTCGATGACCTTGCGCAGGATATCGTCCCCGGCCAGATTGAAGCCTTCCCGGAAGCGCTGGTCGGGGATGATGGAGACTGCGGTCCCAGCCCCCTCCACCGCATAATCAGTGATGATGAGATCGGTGGTGCCGCCGCCGATATCGATACTGGCGATGCGCAGGACACCGGGGCGCGGTTCCTCCATATGAGGGCGCTTCATCAGGTTTATGAAGGCGCGGGCATCACCGGCAAAGGTCCGCGCCACTTCGGTATAGAGATAGACCAGTTGCGTCGCGCTCGCCTCGTCCCAGTTCATTTCCAGCTTCGGCAGATCCGCCGCATCCGCCGCCAACCCCATGCAGAGCCAGGTCAGTTCAATCGCGGTCTTCGCCCGCTCCTCCAGCAGATCCCGTTCCGGCTTCGTCATCGCGGTCGGCATCGTCATGATGATCGAGCGCAGCCGACGCGGAACCGGGTAATGACCCCGCCGATAGCGATATTCGGGTGAATTGATCATCGTGACGGCGTGATAGAAGATTTCCGACAGGGCGAACGACATCAGCGAACTGCGGGAATATTTCGCCTCGACCGGCGGCAGGTTTTCCGGATCCTCCGCCTCCATCAGATGCCGCGCGCGGCCCTCCCGATTGACCAATCCGGCAAAGATCCCGTCCTTTGCATAGGGTTCCAACTCGCTGTCCGCGCCGCGACCGTTGAAGCGCCACGGCTGGATACGGGCACGCGTGTCCCACAGATAGCGCTTCGGGCTGGACATGCCGGTATTACCGCCGGTTCCCTCCCGCAACCCCGCCAGCCGCGATGCCTCCTGTCCGACCCGCACGATGGTGGGCCAGATGAATGCATCGCTTCGCCCGCTCAATGGCGACAGGTTGTCCTTGCCGAATGTGACCCGGTGGAACTCGATATGGCTGTCAAAGGGCTCCCGATAGATCAGTTCGGGACGGGAAAGGTCGCGGAGTTCCAGTTCGGATGCCGATTTCAGGACCAGCCCCCCATCGGGGTTGGACTCAATCAGAATGCCGCAGGTCCGCGAATTGCCCAGATCAAGCACCAGATCGACATCGATTTTCGCGACATCGCGGTCACTGTCCACATCACTGAATACGACGGGGCGATCCGCACCGGACAGTTTGAGAAAGGAGAGAAAGGCGAGATAGGCCGCAATGTGGAAATTTTCCACGCCATAGCGGTCGACCATCGCTTCCAGCACCACCTCGTCAGTTTTCCGATCCGATTTGGACCGCTTGAACTCACGGGCCCGGAACAGATCGAAAATCCATTCCTCCACCCATTGCGCGGCAACGAAATCACCCAGAAAATGTTGTGCGGTCGTCAGCCTGAACTGCCGCCCCGCCCGCGCATCCTCGGAAGACGGGGCAAGATAGTCCCGCCCCTGAATCGTCGGCAGAAGATCGGTATCAAAGGCCAGGGTCAGGTGATGGGTATTTCCATCCTTGTCCGGCCCATTGATCACATCCTTCAGGGGAACAAGGCGGGCCCGCGCCCAATTCACAGGCCCGAGGGAAAACCCCGATGGCGGCTGTTCCCTGAATACAGGCAGGGGCAACCATGCATTTTCAAACAGTCCGAGCATGTCCGTCAGGCCGACATCAAATGTCTCCTGCGCCACGACTTCCTTCCTGCCATCGGCATTGAAATAGAAAAGATCCTGAGTCTCCGGGTCTTCTTCAAGCCCGTTCAACTGACCATCCAGATCATGGAACAGCCAGCTTCGTTTCCCTGCCCCGGCCATGTTCAGGCGCAGATCGACGAACTGAACGCCGCTACGCGGGATCAGATTGATTTTGCCCTGGATTTCAGTCGGCTCTGCCAGCATTCGAATACGCCTTCATCAATGGTCATCCAATCCACGCCTAGTGCCTCAGCATGTCGACGACAATATCCTCCACCCCCTCCTGCGACGCGATGCAGGACGCCGTTCCACCGGAAGTGCCGACCGTGCATATCACATCCGTGCGGACATAACCGCGTCCATCCGGGCAGCGCGCAGGAGCATCTTCCCGTATCACGAGATTACGACCGCTGAAAAACGCACTGGCCGATGTTGCGCAGGACTGATGCGATTCCACAACCCAGGCGCGGCCCTGTCCTTCCGCGTCGAATTCATATTCGACCACGATACCTTCCCCGGTTTCAATACTGATCAGGTCCGATACTGATGTCCATCGTCCAGCCAGAAAGGAAACATCCCCATCGGCAATCGCCTGTTCCGGAATAACCAGAGACACCCCTGATCCCACTTCGGCGGTATCCGGGGCAGACGAACCGGATTCCATCGGGGAAAACCGGTCGTGCAAAGTCCAGACAAGAACGATCAGCAGCAATATCAAAACCAGGATGGAACCAATTCCGACCATCTTCCATGGAAAGGAACGCACCGTTGGCGCGGATGATTCTGACCCGCCCGCCATTGTCGGCATTTCCGACTGAAGCACGTATTGCGACAGGAACGGCAATACTGATGGAGGCGACGGTTCCCCCGGCACTTTCATTCCCCAGGCCGTCGCGACCGGCTGTTCCCCGACGATGTACAGATGCTCCGTCGACCCGACATAACCCGCCGCATCGATGCTGTCGCAGATCATCCCGGCACCCCTGGCGCCGCTGGCGCGCAGGCGATTCGTTGCCGCCGCGATATCCCGAACATAGGCTTCCACTATTTCCGCGTAACGCCGCTTCTCGTCCGTCGACAGATCGACCCATCGGACGGCCTGACCTTCGCAGGGGGAAAACCAGTCTGTTGAAATGCCATCCTCGCGCTGTCGCGGGATGGCGAACAGATCGGCATGGGCAGGTGACAGCCGTGACCGCAACGTCTCTCTGATCTGATCGCTGTTCCGCCAAACGGGTTCACCAAAGGCACCGATCGGATCCAGAACCGCCCGGGACGTGGTCTCTAGGTGACTGCCGTGCCGCTGGCCCATGCCCCGGATGGTTATCCTTTCATCGACAGTGGGGAGGCAGCGGCGGCTCTTCCGAGGCCTTTACGATGGCATCCCGGATATCCCCCCCTTCCGCATCGAAAACCCGCCCGTTCCCGGCCTGTGCGATGCATTGTGCCTCCGAATAGCTGCCCAGTGTGACGACATTGATCACCACGCCCGGCTTTTGTGCCGCAATCGCACGGGCCGCAGCGCAGGCATCCCCGCCACAGGTGCCGTAGCCGTCGGAAACCAGTACAATCACCCCTTTATCCTCAGCCGTGCGGCCCTTGATGATATTGCCAGCACGTTCCAGAGCGCGGGCCAGGGGCGTGCCCGCATTGGGCTCTGTCGCCTCGATTTTCGACATCAGCTCCGCCCGGCGGGACATGGGATAGAAAGCATGGTTCACAATTGAATCGCATGATCCGAATTCAATGAAACCCACATCGACATCCTCCGGCAGATTGGCGATCATGTTGTTGAGTGCCGACTGTGCCTGATCGATCCGCCTCGATCCTTCCGCGCCGGTCAGGGAATCCAGTTCCCGTATCGCCGATACGTCTCCGGCATCGGCCCGCGCGACCAGGGCCTCGATGCGGGAGGCGGGAACGCTAACGTCAATCGCCATGCTGCCGGATGTATCCAGCACGACGACGACCTCGGGCGCATCGAATGGCTGGCGTTCGGGCGGGCAGGATTCCTGTGCCTGATCCGGCTCCTGGGGCGGCGTTTCAAGAGGGGGAGTCTCCTCCTGTGGGGGCTGTTGGGGTGGGGGTGCCTGGGCCTCAGTTTCCTGGGGCGGTTGCTCCATCACATCCGTATCCTGCGGGATTTCGGGCTCGGCATCCGGCACCTGCTGCGGAACGAGTTCTACCGGGACATCCTCCGGCAGGGTCTGCTGCGGCACACAGATACCGGAAGGGCATTCCCTCTGCTTCTCCGCGATCTGCGCTTCCAGAAGAGCGATCCGGCGACGCAGTTCATCCTCTCGCAGTCGTTCCTGATCCAGAAGGATGACCAGTTCGGCCTCCCGTTCCGGTGTGATGACGACGACATCCGGATCGTTTGTGCGGTCCGGCGCGGTATCCGGCGCGATCACGACAGGCGTATCGCGATTATCCTCAGCGGTGTTGTCATCCACCCCCAGAACGTTTTCCTCCCTCGGAGGATCTTGAAGTTCTTCTTGTAAAGGAGGATCCACCTCCGGCTCGGTGCTGCTTTCTGAAGTTGGTTGAGTCCTCAAATCAAGAATATCGGGAGCACAGGCACGCAACAGGAAGAACGCCAGCAAAAGCAGCAGCAGGGCCAACAACAGCCAACGCAGCCAGGCCGGGAAGATCCAGCCGCGCCGTTCCTCCGGCTCTTCCTCCTGCGGGAGAGGCGCGTCCGGTGTTATCGGCGGTGTTCCGGGTGGTGGCGGTCGAACTGGATCGGCCATGATCGGGGAAACCTGGTTCGTCTGCGGCTCATGACCCCAGAGGATCACGACCGGTGACTCCCCGACCCGATAGAGACCGACCGGAGCCGGGGATTGCATCGCAGCCCGCAACAGGGCACCCACCGCCGCGCTGTCGCCCTTGTTCGCGGTAATCAGAGATTGGGCGGTTTGCTCGATATCGGAAAACAGCCCGCCAACTTCCTGCCGAAGCGCATCCTGCTCCTCCGGGGACATGTCGGCATAGGCGGTGACCGGCCCTTCAGCATCGGTCCACCAATCAATGTCCTGGCTGCGACCATCCGTAACCGGTTCGGCAAAGACCTGACGGTGACGCTTTGAAAGGCGCCGCTCCAGCACATCAAAAATCTGCCCGGAGGACTGGAACGCCGGTGAGCCGGATACACCAATGGACCGATATGCGCCGACATCAGTTCTTGAAATGAACGTGTTGCGCCTTATCAACGGATCCGCCCTTCCTGAAGAAACGCCACACCGCCCCTGATGCGGAAGTGACCTCCACACCCTCCTTATAAATCAGCCCATTGGCAACTTGCAAAGTGTAAAATCCAGGTCAACACCCGGTTGAACCGGCTGCCTCCACGCCTGACAACCAGGATTGCCGACCGTGCCGGATCAACACCCGCAAAGATCACCGGGAAAGCTCGCGGCTTCAGGTCTCGCTGCGGGCGTCGCGCATGGCGGCTTCCAGGATATCCATCGCCTCGACGAAAACCTCATCCTGGATCGTGATCGGGGACAGGAAGCGGATCACGTTGCCATGGATGCCACAGGTCAACAGGATCAACCCCCGCTCCTGTGCCTTGGCCCTGACCCGGTTGGCAAAATCGGCGCTGGGCAGCTTTGTCTTCACATCGTTGAATTCAACCGCATTCATGAAGCCAGGACCACGGATATCAACGATTTCCGGGATATCCTCGCGCAGGCTTTCCAGGCGTTGCTTCAGGCGAGAGCCCAGCGCATTGGCGCGCTCGCACAGTTGTTCATCCTCGATCACGTCCAACACGGCATGCGCTGCGGCAATCCCCAGCGGATTGCCACCATAGGTGCCTCCCAGGCCGCCGGGTGCCGGGCCGTCCATGATCCGCGCCTTGCCCGTGACCGCTGCCAGCGGGAAACCACCCGCCAGACTTTTCGCCATCGTCACCATGTCGGGTTCGATATCGTAATGCTCAACCGCCAGCATCTTGCCGGTGCGCGCGAAGCCGGTCTGGACCTCGTCGATGATCAGCAGAATGCCGTGCTTGTCACAAATCTCCCGCAGACTTTTCATGAAACTGCGGGGCGCGACATAAAAACCGCCTTCGCCCTGCACCGGCTCGATCACGATCGCTGCGACACGAGTGGGATCGACATCGGCCTTGAACAGCTTGTCCAGTGCGGCCAGCGAATCCGCCTCGGTAACGCCATGCAGTTCCGTCGGGAACGGCGCATGAAAGACATCGGCCGGCATCGAGCCAAAACCGAGCTTGTAGGGCGCAACCTTGCCGGTCAGCGCCATGCCCATGAACGTGCGGCCATGGAACCCGCCGGAGAAGGCGATCATGGCGTTACGCCCGGTCGAGGCGCGCGCGATCTTCACCGCGTTTTCCAGCGCCTCCGCCCCGGTCGTGACGAAGACGGTCTTCATCGGCTCGCTGCCCGGCACCAGCCTGTTCAGACGCTCGGCCAGGGCGACGTAATTCTCGTAGGGCACGACCTGATGGCAGGTATGGGTGAAGCGGTCCAACTGCGCCTTCACCGCCTCGATCACGCGGGGATGGCGGTGGCCGGTATTCAGCACCGCGATGCCGGAGGCGAAATCGATGTAGCGACGCCCTTCGGCATCCCAGATTTCCGCATTCTCCGCCCGCTCGGCATATATCTGCGTCATCACGCCGACCCCACGCGAAATCGCGCCGCTGCGTCGTGCCTCAATTTCCTTGTTCAGCATGCTGGATATCCTTTGCGTTCGGGCGGATTCTCGCACCGCCTGCCAAGAAGATGGTCGACATTGCATAACAAATGCTCAATATATTTATCATCTCAGAAACGGCGTGGCAATCGCGCGCTGTTCTTCCGGGAGAATTCGGAGCTTGGCATGAGCGATGTCGATATCGGCGAGAGACTGAAGACGCTGCGGGAAACTCGCGGCCTGTCGCAGCGGCAACTGGCACAAGCGGCAGGTGTCACCGGATCAATGATTTCGATGATCGAACAGAACCGCACCAGCCCGTCGGTCGCCACCTTGAGGAAAATCCTCGGCGGGCTTGCCGTCTCCCTTGGTGCCTTTTTCGAGGAGGTGTCAAATGAGCCGCAGCGCTGGCATTTCACCCGCGCCGATCTGGGTGAGATCAATCCCGAAATCAAGCGTGGCGCCCCCGCCCCACCGGATGCAGCAAAGACGATCAGTTTCCTACAGGTAGGCGGCACCGGGGCAAGTACATTACAGATGCTCTACGAACACTATCCTCCCGGTGCCGATACCGGCCCGGAACTCTACAGCCATGAGGCGGAAGAGGCCGGGATCGTGATCGAAGGCGAAATTGAAATCACCGTCGGCACGGAAACCAGACTGCTGAAAACGGGTGACGCCTATCTCTTCAACAGTCGCCTCGCCCACCGATTCCGCAATCCCGGATCGACTCCCTGCATCATCGTCAGCGCCTGTACTCCACCGACATTCTGATCTGTCTTAGAGCGGAGGGTGTGCATTCTGACCCACCACTCTAATGCCGGAAATGGCGCATTCCGGTAAAGACCATTGCGATCCCGGCCTCATTCGCGGCGGCGATGACTTCTTCATCGCGCATGGACCCGCCGGGTTGGATCGCGGCGGTAGCCCCCGCCTTGATGGCGGCAAGCAGACCATCGGCGAAGGGGAAGAAGGCGTCGGAAGCAACGACGGAGCCTTCGGTTCCCTGCTGTTCGGATGCCTTGTGGGCGGCGATGCGGGCGCTGTCGACGCGGCTCATTTGGCCTGCACCGATTCCGACCGTAGCACCGTCGCGGACATAGACGATGGCATTGGATTTCACATGCTTGGCGACACGCCAGGCGACCATCATGTCGGCAAGTTCCCTCTCCGTCGGCTGCCGTTTGGTGACGACCTTCAGATCGGCACGTTCAATGCGACCATTATCGGTCGACTGGATCAGCAGGCCACCGGCGATGGATTTCACCTGATGACGCGCCATCTTCGGGTCCGGCATGGTTCCGGTGCGCAGCAGCCGTAGATTGGTTTTTTCTGCCAGGGTTTCCCGCGCACGGGAGCCAAATTCCGGCGCAATCACGACCTCCAGGAACAATTCCTTCAGCTTCACCGCGATATCCAGATTGATCGAGCGGTTGACCGCGACGATCCCACCGAAGGCCGAAACGGGATCGCAGGCCAGCGCCCTGTCCCAGGCATCGGCCAGAGTTGCACCGGTAGCAACGCCACAGGGATTTGCATGCTTTACGATTATCACTGTCGGTTCTTCGAATTCGGCGGCAAGTTCAAAGGCGGCATCGGCATCATTGATGTTGTTATAACTGAGTTCCTTGCCCTGCAACTGCTCGCAATTGGCAACGCCGGGCCGGTGATCACCCGCGCGCGTATAGAGCGCCGCCTGCTGATGTGGATTCTCGCCATAGCGCAGCCGGAGCGACCGCCGCCCGGCGACTGACAGGCGCTTGGGCCAGTATTCGCCCTGTTGCGAGCCGAACCAATTGGCGATGGCGCTGTCATAGGCGGCAGTGCGGGAATAGGCCTCACGTGCCAGGAACTGGCGCAGTTCCAGCGTCGTAGCACCGTCATTCTCGTCCATCGCCTGCAGGATGCTGGCATATTCCGCCGGATCCGTCGCGACGGTAACAGTCTCATGATTTTTCGCCGCCGCGCGAATCATCGCGGGCCCGCCGACATCGATATTCTCGATGCAATCCTCATAGCTCGCGCCGGAGGCGACCGTCTCGACGAAGGGGTAGAGATTGACGATGACCATGTCGATGGGAGAGATCGAATGCGTTTCCATCGCCACCCGATGCTTGGGATCGTCGCGCCGGGCCAGAATGCCGCCATGGATCGAGGGATGCAGCGTTTTCACCCGCCCATCCATGATCTCGGGAAACCCGGTATGATCGGAAACCTCAGTGACGGCCAGTCCGGCCTCCTTCAACGCCCGGGCCGAACCGCCGGTGGAAAGGAGCCGGACCTTGTGCCGTGCAAGACCCTGAGCGAATTCGATCAGACCGGTCTTGTCGGAGACCGATATCAGGGCGCGCTGAATATGAACATCACTCATGATTGGTCCGTTCCTCATTTGTCGCAGCTTGGCGGTCAGCCGAAGGCCTGTTGCGTAAATGCCTATTGCGCGGCCTGCACCGCGTCAAGGGTTGCCGGATCCGGGACATATTCCGGAACCAGATCAACTATCTGTGCGAAAACCGCATCCCGTCTGCCATCACGCGCGGATGCCTCCAGGGCGTCCAAAGCGGCCTGCATCCGTTTCAGATCGCTGGTGCGGGGTGCCGCAAGGGTCATACCCGGTGCCCTGGTGGGCAATTCCGATTCCGATCCGTGGAGCAGTTCCTCAAAAAGCTTTTCGCCGGGGCGAAGACCGGTAAAGGCTATGCCGATGTCCTTGTCCGGGCGCAGACCGGCAAGCCGGATCATCTGACGGGCAAGATCCAGCACCCTGATCGGCTGTCCCATGTCCAGCACGAAAATGCGCCCGGTCGCATCGTCATCCTCGATCCCCACCACGGCGGCCTGAAGCACCAGTTCGACTGCCTCGCGAACCGTCATGAAGTAGCGGGTCACGTCCGGATGGGTGACGGTCAGCGGTCCACCGGCCTGCAACTGACGCTGGAACAGGGGGACGACGGAACCGGTAGAACCCAGCACATTACCGAACCGGACAACGACATAGCGGGTCCGACCCTCGGCGCGCGACACCGGATCAAGCGATTGGATATAGGCCTCCGCCATCCGTTTGGTCGCCCCCATCACATTGGTGGGATTGACAACCTTGTCGGTGGAAATCTGGACCATGCAGGCAACGCCATGGGCTCGGCAGGCATCGGCAACGATCCGGCTGCCCATGACATTGGTCAGCACCCCTTCCATCGGATTGGCTTCAACCATCGGCACGTGCTTCAGCGCGGCGGCATGGAAAACAATATCCGGGCGCAGCCGGGCGAATGTCCCATCAACCCGCACGCGATCCCGTACATCCCCCAGAATCGCCTCCCGCGGCAGATCCGGGAAATTCTCCGACAATTCCATATCGATCAGATAGAGCTGGTACTCGGAGACATCAAACAGCATCAGATGCGACGGCCCCTTTTCCGCAATCTGACGCACCAGTTCCGATCCGATCGTGCCCCCGGCACCGGTCACCATGACCCGTCGCCCCTGCACCATGGCTCGCATCGCCTCACGGTCAAGCGGCTGCTGCGGGCGGCCCAGCAAATCCTCAACCGCGACCGGTTTGATTTCCAGCCTCCCGGCATCCGCCCCGCTGCGCAGTTCCGTCAGCTTTGGCGCACGTGAAACGGTCAGTCCATTCGCTTCCGCCAGTTCCATGACCCGACGGACCAGGGCCCCGTCCAGATGCTCCTTTGTGATCACGAGGCGTTGCGGCGGTATCGCGCAACCCTTCAGCACATCGGCCATGTCCTCGATGGTGCCGAGAACGGGGACGGAATGGATCTCCCGACCGACACGGGTTCCCTTCTCGTCCAGAATGCCGACCGGATTGTAAGGTGCCGACACATCCAGCCTGAGTTCACGCAGAAACAGTTCCGCCCCGTCGCCCGCCCCGACAAGCAGGATCGGTACCCGTTTTACATTGCCCCTCTCCAAGGTGAGGTCCAGCCTGCGGTCCTTGAACAATCGGTACAGAAAACGCGGGCCGCCCAGCATCGCCAGCAGCACGAACCAGTTGATCACCGGAAGCGAGCGCGGAATCAATTCCAGTCGCGAGATGACGAACATCAGCGGCAGGAACAACAGAACGATCAGGGTCACCGCCTTGGTCAGCGCAACCAGATCGTTGATCGAGGCATAGCGCCAGATTCCCTTGTACAGACGGCTCGAAAGAAAGACACCGGCGGCGATCCCGGCAAACAGCAGCGTACCCTGCCACAGGAAGCGGTCGGTGAAATAGAACATTGTGTCGCCCATCCGAAGATAGAGCGACAGGGGAAAGGACAGCGCAGCCATCACCACGTCATGGGCGAAGGCGATGCGCGCCCGCTTGTGTCGGATCACCCCAAACATTGCTCGCGTATAGCGCCGCGCCGCTTGTGGCGCAAGCGGCGGGCGCGGAGGCTCAACGGGTTTCGGCAAAGGCCTGCGCCGTGGCCCGAACCGCGTCTTCCGCCGCAAGCGGCGGCGTCCAGCCATCCATTGCCCCATTCGATGTAAAACTGCCGGTCAGACGCAGCACCGTCGGAAAGGTTCCGGTCGCCCGCCCCAATCCACGCATCAGACCGACAGGGATCGGAATCAGACGGCAGGGTCGTCCCATGCCCTCCGCCAGCCGCCGCACCAGATTGGCGGTACTGAAATCCCGGCTGTCCTTCGGATGATAAGTTCCCGGATGGCAGGACAGGGCATGACGCACCGCATCCGCAAGATTATCGACATGGATCAGGCTGCGCTGGTTTTCGATCGCACCGAAAGGCAGCGGCCAGCCGGATGCGGTCAGGGACATCAGACGCGCGAAATTCGCCCCGACACCGGGACCATGAACCAGCGGCGGGCGCAGGATCACGGTCTCCATCTCACCGGACAGTTCACGCACAGCCGCCTCCGCCTCGGTCTTGCTGACTGCATAGGCATCATGGGGGGCGGGCGTGTCCTCCGGGGCCAGTTCGATCCCGCTCTCGCCCAGAACCTTGAGGCTGCTCATATAAACAAAACGCCGGATACCACGCTGGGCGGCCTGCCGGACAAGCGCTGCCGTGCCGTGCAGATTGATCTCCCTGAACAGATCCTCGCCCTCCTTCGGGTCGCGTGCCATGACATGGACGCGGGCCGCTAGATGGATCACGGCACCGCAACCCTCCAGGGCCTGATACCAATCCGTACCGCGATGGATATCACCGATTTCATGGCGACCGACAGGCTTCGGGCGCAATCCGGCCTCCCGCAGCGCCTGACAGACGGCGCGCCCGACAAAACCGCTCGCCCCGGTCACCAGAATCTGGTCGCCCGGCTCTAGCGTGTCATCCACCATAAGGTTCCTCCTACCACGACCATACACGCTACCAGGGCCGGAACCACCTGAACCGTCGAGAGCAGCGCCAGCCCGATCAAAACCGCATTCAGGCATGCAATCGCGGCGGAAATGCGGCGGTGCGCCGTGGTCCGGTCCTGCCCTGATGCAAGCCGCTTCGCCACCGCGCGCTGATAGAAATGTTCGCTGTGGGCCTGCCAGACCTTTTCCATCCGAGCCGCCCGCCGCAACAATGTGATCCCGGCATCCGCCAGATAATAGGCAGGCAGGATCAGTGCCGCCGCCCAGTACCCCGCCGCAGCAAGCGCCATCAGAAACCAGCCGAGGCAGAAGCCCAGAGGTATACTGCCGACATCCCCCATGAACAGTTTCGCCGGAGCCCAGTTCCAGACCAGAAACCCCACCGCTACAACTGTCAGGGTCAGCGGGCCAGCGACCGGAAGAGCCTGATCACTGCCCAGCAGCGCCAACAGGGACAGGCCCAGCCCGATTCCCAGCGTCTCAACACCGGTGATTCCGTCGATGCCATCCATGAAATTGTAAAAATTGAGAAATCCTGCCCAGGCCAGCATCAGGACAATATATTCCAGCCATACCGGCAGCATCCCCTGAAATACCATCCCCTCCCCCGGCAGCCCCCAGAGGCCCAGCGCGCAAGCCAGAAGATGCATCGGCAGTCGGATCCCCGCGCCCAGCCCCTTCAGATCATCCAGCCAGGAAACGGCGCAGAGCAGCACGGCACCCAACATCATGGCCGGGTTCAATCCGGTGGCCATATCCGGGCGCAAGATCAACAGCGCAGCCCAGCCCAGCCCGATGCCCAGAACCACCGCCAGCCCACCACCACGCGGGGTCGGTATGTCATGATTGGAGCGCTGGTTCGGCGCATCCAGAATAGCGCACCGCCGCAACCAGACCAGCACGATCCCGGTCAGCGCGATGCTGACCCCGAGCAGGATCAGCGCATATAGGCCAAGAAATCCCATAAGTCGGGTTTACGGTGCAGGCGACGGGACAGGCAAGGGAATTCACGCGTGGCAGGAAATGCAACAACTCTCGATCAGGAAGCCCGGCGTAGTCTGTCCTGCCCGACGCGCACTTTCACATCGCGACCCAGCAGCGACATCAGTACGAAAACCCGCTCCTTTTCGGTGCGTGCCGTAAACATCGCCTTCATATCGGACAATGGGCCATCGGTGATGGCAACCGATTCGCCCTCGAGGAAGGGCGCTATCTTTGGCAGACGGACGATCCCGTCCTCATCCTCGCGACTGCGCAACTCTTCAATCACGGCATCGCTAACCGGTGCGGGACGGTCGCCGAAGGAAACCAGATTCGCAACTCCGAAGGTTCCGTTTATCGACCGCCACCGGGCAGCGGCCAGATCGACCTGGACGAAAAGATAGCGTGAGAACATCGGAACCGTAACTGATGCGACCCTGTTCGCCTGCTTCCTGCGCAGGGCTAGCCGCGGCAGATAAGTCACAAATCCCTGATTCTTCAGATTCAGTTCAGCAATGCCCTCCTGGGCAACACGTGTATAGACAACGAACCATTGCTTCATGGCGTACCGACCTTGCCGGATGCAGGTCGGGACCGCCGCGCATTCAGGACGGCAGGTGCCTGAACTAGCTTCGTCCCATACCGCGCCACCATGGCATCAAACGTTGCCTGCGACTGCCTGACATCCGTGATCAGATATCCGTCCGCAGCAGGCAGATCCTCCAGTCGTGCGGCAACGGGAAGCCCGGCGAACGTGTCCTTGCCGCTGGTCGGGTCGACAATGCCAACCAGTTCCACGTCGATGTGCAACTGGCACAGGACTGCGATTTCAGCCAGTTCGCTTACGCCCACAAGCACGATCCTGCGGCGATCCTGATCCACGAATCGCTGCAACGCTTCTCCGATCTGGGCCTTGGCCCGACGGAAGAAAGTCAATGAGCCACTGAGATATTCGGCGGTCAGACGGGCCTTCTCGTTGAAGCCCTGAGGCGTCACGTAATAGGCATAGCGATTCGGGGGAACCTGCTGAATCTTGATCCAGCCCTTGTGAGCGGCCCGCTTGAGATAGGCATTGGCAAGACCAAGCGCGATGCCCAACTCGCTCGCCAGGGACCGCTGGGTGACCTGTTCCTCGCGCTCCACCGCGTTCAGAAGGCCAAGAGTAATGGCCATATCCGCATCAATGGACTCGATTTCCGATGACTTCTTTTCGCTCATCCCAGGATCGCCCGAAATCATGTTCACGTCATGAACCTGTACAGCGTTCATCAAATGAACGTCAAGGATATTGATGTCTTGACAGACCGGCATCGCAAAAGAGGAGTTCGACGAATCACATGCATGCGCAACATGCGCGCCTTGGATCGAACACGGTCCATACGGTGTCATGATCCGGGGAACCGGCACCTGAACGTCTATCCATTGTGTTCAAGGATCATCTTCGGTATGTATGCAATGGACAGAGGGGGCTAGGGACTAACCATAAAGTCCGACCCTCGCATTTCGGGGACCCCGGCAATCGGGGCGTTGCAATGAGGATGAACTCTTGACTGGAAACCACGCGGTAGCGGCGGCGCGCCAGAACAGTTTCACATATGAAGAACTGATCAACTGCGCTAAGGGAAATCTATTCGGGCCGGGCAATGCGCAACTGCCGCTGCCACCGATGTTGATGATGGATCGCATTGTGTCGATCACCGAAGACGGCGGTGAAAATGGAAAGGGACAAATCCTCGCCGAATTCGACATTACATCGGATCGCTGGTTTTTCGACTGTCACTTCCAGGGCGATCCAGTCATGCCGGGTTGTCTGGGTCTGGATGCAATGTGGCAATTGGTCGGCTTCTTCCTGGGCTGGATGGGCGCACCCGGTCGCGGTCGCGCGCTGGGCGTGGGTGAAGTGAAACTGTTCGATCAGGTTCTTCCCACCGCGAAGAAGGTGACCTACGAGATCAATCTCAAACGGGTGATCATGCGCAAATTGGTCATGGGGATTGCCGACGGACTGATGCGGGTCGATGGCAAGCCCGCTGCCGAAGCGCGGGACATGAAAGTAGGCCTGTTCAAAACCGACGGGTCGTAAAATCAACCACCCGCCCTTACATCTGGATGAACGCATCCTTCGGCGTTCGTGACGTCACTATCAGAATGGAGCTGCGAGGCAGATGAATACGCGGCGAGTTGTCATTACCGGTCTGGGCATCGTGTCCTGCATCGGCAACAATCAGGACGAAGTGCTGGACTCCCTGCGCGCCGGGCGCAGCGGGATCAGCTTTAGCGAGGATTATGCCGAACGCGGCTTCCGCAGCCACGTCCACGGCAAGCCGAATATCGATGTCGCCGACCATATCGACAAGAAGCTGCTGCGCTTCATGGGCGATGGTGCGGCATTCAACTACATCGCGATGGCACAGGCTATCGAGGATTCGGGCCTGACCGACGACGATGTATCGAATGAGCGTACCGGCCTGATCATGGGGTCCGGCGGACCCTCGACCAAGAACATGCTCTGGGCCTGGGATACCGCACGCGAGAAATCCGCCAAGCGAGTTGGTCCCTTCATGGTGCCGCGCATCATGTCGTCGACCAACTCCGCGACTCTGGCGACGCCGTTCAAGATCCGAGGGTACAACTATTCCATCAGCTCCGCCTGTTCTACCAGCGCCCATTGCATCGGAAACGGCGCGGAACTGATCCAATGGGGCAAGCAGGACATCGTCTTTGCCGGCGGCGGCGAGGAACTTGACTGGACCATGACGGTGGTCTTCGACGCCATGCCGGCGCTCAGCAGCGGCTATAACGACGATCCGACCAAGGCCAGTCGCGCCTATGACAAGAATCGGGATGGTTTCGTGATATCCGGGGGCGGCGGTGTCGTCGTTCTGGAAGAACTGGAACATGCACGCGCGCGCGGTGCCAAGATCTATGGCGAAGTCGTCGGCTATGGCGCCAATTCCGATGGATTCGACATGGTTCAGCCATCCGGCGAAGGTGCGGTTCGATGCATGAAGCTGGCACTCCAGGGGCTGAACGAGCCGGTCGGATATATCAATACACACGGCACCTCCACACCGATCGGCGATACCCGCGAACTGGCCGCGATCAAGGAAGTGTTCGGAGAGAATATGCCGATCATCTCCTCTACCAAGTCGATGACTGGCCATTCCCTGGGTGCGACCGGCGTGCAGGAAGCGATCTATTCCCTGCTAATGATGAAGCATCGCTTCGTCGCGCCGTCGATCAACATTGACGACCTGGACGAGGACGCGGTCGGCCTGCCCATCGCGCGGGAGAGGATTGATGATATCGACCTCAATCTCGTCATTTCGAACAGCTTTGGTTTCGGCGGCACCAATGCCACGCTCGCCCTCCGAAAAGTCACGGATTGATACGGTCGATGAGCGCAGGAAAACTAATGGCCGGAAAACGCGGCCTGATCATGGGAGTGGCAAACAACCATTCCATCGCCTGGGGCATAGCGAAAGCCGCCCACGATCACGGCGCCGAACTTGCCTTCACCTATCAGGGGGAAGCATTCGAGAAGCGGGTCCGTCCGATTGCTGAAGGCGTCGGAGCGGCAGCCTGTCTGCCCTGCAATGTCGGATCAGACGAGGGCGTCGCGGCCACCTTCACGGAACTGGGCAAGGTCTGGGACACATTCGATTTCGTTGTCCATGCCATCGCCTATTCTGACAAGGAAGAATTAAAGGGGCGTTATGTCGAAACGACACGGGAGAATTTCCGCAATACGCTCGACATTTCCTGCTTTTCCTTCACATCGGTCGCTAAATATGCCGAACCGATGTTGCGCCCCGGCGGCAGCCTGCTGACCCTGACCTATGAGGGCGCGCAGCGGGTTATGCCCTCCTATAACGTGATGGGTGTCGCCAAGGCGGCGCTGGAAGCCTCCGTGCGCTACCTGGCAACCGATCTGGGGCAGAATGGAGTGCGGGTCAACGCGCTCTCTGCCGGTCCGATGCGGACTCTGGCAGGCTCCGCCATCGCCGGTGCGCGCTTCACCTACAACTGGCAGGGCAAATCTTCCCCACTGCGCCGGAATATCGAATTGGAGGAAGTCGGGAATGCCGGCCTCTATCTCCTCTCCGATCTCTCGGCCGGCGTTACCGGCGAAGTCCATTACGTCGACAGCGGCTACCACCTGGTCGGCATGGCGATCCCGTCGGAAGAGTAAACGCCCCTCTTTCCGGATCACGCCGACCTGTTTGAACAGGAATTCCGATGCATCTCCTGGCAGCGACACCGGGCGGGATTGATGACGGATCAGAGGCCGTGGATCTGGGGCAGGATCCGGCCGCCATCGTCTTTCTGACCGCTGCGGATACGGAAATCGCCTGTCTTGCCGCTGCCCAGGCTCGGCGGTGTCGAATCGATGCGGATGCGCCCGGTCTACGCTGTGCCAATCTGCTGCATCTGGGTCATCCCTATTCGGTCGATCTCTATCTGGAACAGGTGATCGGATCGGCAAAGTTGGTCATCGGTCGGCTGCTCGGCGGGCGGGGTTACTGGTCCTATGGCGTCGATGAGGTCACCGCCCTGTGCCGGGAGAAGGGGATCGCACTGGCCTGGCTGCCGGGCGACGATCAGCCGGATGCGGAACTGCATGGTCTCTCCACACTTTCCGCCGAACCGGTTCATCGGCTCTGGCAGTATTGCGTCCAGGGTGGGATCGACAATGCGGAAAACCTTCTCGCCTATGCCGCAACACTGCTTGGCCGGGATGCGGCATGGCGCGAACCGGCACCGCTGTTACGCGCCGGGCTGTACTGGCCGGGAAAGAGCCTTCCCATCCTGACCGACCTGCCCCGCGATCCGATGCAGCCGACGGCAGCCATCGTCTTCTACCGCGCCCTGTATCAGGCCGCGAATCTGAAAGTGATAGACGCGCTGATCGACGCGCTTCAGGCGGTCAGCGTCAACCCATTGCCGATTTACGCCGCCAGCCTGAAGGACCCGGTCGCAGCAGAGACAGTCCGTGGCCTGATGGCGGAGGGCGATGTCGGAATCGTCCTGAACGGAACCGGCTTCGCGCTGTCGGTCCCCGGTGCAGCCCGCAGCGAGACGCCCTTCGACGATCGGGACTGCCCGATCCTGCAGGTTGTCTTCTCCGGCGGGAACGAGAAAGCCTGGCGAGAGGGCACACGCGGACTCTCGGCGCGCGACATTGCGATGAATGTTGCCCTGCCAGAGGTCGATGGCCGCATCCTGAGCCGGGCCGTCAGTTTCAAGGGTAGCGCCGCCCGCGACCCGCTGACCCAGGCCGATATCGTCAACTATGAACCGATCCCCGACCGCTGCCGTTTCGTCGCGGAGATGGCTTCGCACTGGCTGACCCTGCGCCGGACTGCCCCACAGGACCGCCGCATCGCCATCATTTTTGCCAATTATCCGAACCGCGATGCCCGACTCGGCAATGGTGTTGGCCTCGACACACCTGCCGGGACACTGGCCCTACTGCAAGGGCTTCTGGAAGCGGGCTATGCCGTCGAGGGCGGATTCGAAACCGGGGACGACCTGATCGCCCACATGAAGGCCGGGCCGACCAATGCCGCAATCCAGGGGCGAGAGGTCCGGGAAACGCTGAGCCTCGGCGATTATCAGATATTCCTCTCCGGTCTACCGGACACTCTCCAACAGGCATTGCAGGACCGCTGGGGGGCACCAGAGGACGATCCCTTCTTTCGCGCTGGAGAACTCGACTGCGGCCATTTCATCCTGCCGGTCTTCCGGCTGGGGAAAATCGCCATCGGTCTGCAGCCCGCGCGCGGCTACAACATCGACCCGCAATCCAGCTATCACAGCCCGGACCTGATCCCGCCGCATGGCTATCTGGCCTTCTATGCCTGGATCCGGCATGGGTTCCGCGCCCATGCGGCACTGCATATGGGAAAGCATGGCAATCTGGAATGGCTGCCCGGCAAGGCGCTGGCCCTGTCAGGGACCTGCTGGCCGGAAGCGGTCTTCGGGCCGATGCCGCATATCTACCCCTTCATCGTCAATGATCCAGGTGAGGGAACCCAGGCCAAGCGCCGCGCGCAGGCGGTCATCGTTGATCATCTGACCCCGCCGCTGACCCGGGCGGAAAGTTATGGTCCGCTGAAAGACCTGGAACTGCTGGTCGATGAGTATTTCGAGGCCGCCGGGACCGATCCGCGCCGGATCAAGGTATTGAAGCGCGATATCCTGGACCTGACCCATCGCATCGGTCTGGCACAGGATTGTGGTATTCTGACCGATGATGCCGAGGAGCAGGCGCTGGCCAAACTGGACAATTATCTGTGCGAGTTGAAGGAAATGCAGATCCGCGACGGGCTGCATATCTTCGGGCGCGCGCCTGTTGGCGATCAGCTTACCGATCTCCTCGTTGCGCTGACGCGGGTGCCGCGTGGCGCGGCGAAAGGGGGCGATGCGTCGATCATTCGTGCACTCGCCGCCGATCTGGATTTCCCACCCAATTTCGATCCGCTGGACTGTGTCATGGGTGATACCTGGACCGGGCCGAAGCCTGCGGCATTGCTTTACGTGGATGAGGCTCCCTGGCGCAGCAACGGCGATACGGTAGAACGGCTGGAGCGGCTGGCCCGGCTGTTGGTGCTGGATGAAGCCGCCGCGCCGGGCATGCGCAGTCAGGCGGTTCTGGACTGGATGAACGGGCCGCTGCGCGACATGGTGGAAGGATGCGGACCTGCCGAGATCGCGGGTGCGCTGACCGCCCTGGACGGACGTTTTCTTGCGCCCGGTTCTTCCGGTGCGCCAACGCGGGGACGCCCGGACGTGCTGCCGACCGGACGGAACTTCTATTCCGTCGATACCCGCACCGTGCCGACCCCGGCTGCCTGGACTCTCGGCTGGAAATCCGCGCAGTTGCTGGTCGAAACCTATGCGCAGGACCATGGCGACTATCCGACCCGCCTCGCACTCAGTTGCTGGGGGACATCCAACATGCGCACGGGTGGTGACGACATTGCCCAGGCTCTGGCGCTGATGGGCGTGCGCCCGCAATGGGACAGCGCATCCCGTCGGGTGACCGGCTTTGAAATCCTGCCAGCCGACATGCTGGACCGGCCCAGGGTCGACGTGACATTGCGGATATCGGGCTTTTTCCGCGATGCGTTCCCCGGCCTGATCGATCTGGTCGACAGCGCGGCCCGCGCCGTTGCGGCTCTGGACGAACCGCCGGAGATCAACCCGCTGGCCGCCGGAGTTAAAGCGGAGACGGAAGCGCTGATACTGGAGGGGCTGTCCCCTGATCAGGCTGCAGTACGGGCCGGGGCGCGGATATTCGGGTCGAAGCCGGGTGCCTATGGTGCCGGATTGCAGGCCTTGATCGACGAGAAGGGATGGACCACGGATGCGGATCTGGCGGAGGCCTATCTGACCTGGGGTGGCTATGCCTATGGTGCGGGACAGGAAGGTACGGCGGACCGCGCCGGGTTGGAGCGGCGACTGGGCCGGGTCCAGGCGATCCTGCACAATCAGGACAACCGGGAACACGATCTGCTGGATTCCGACGACTATTACCAGTTTGAAGGCGGCATGGCAGTCGCCGCCCGCAGCCTGACGGGAACGAAGGTCCCGGTCTATCACAATGACCACAGCCGCCCGGAATCCCCGAAGGTCCGGACCCTGGAAGATGAGATCGGCCGGGTGGTCCGCGCCCGCGTGGTCAATCCGAAATGGATCGCGGGCGTCATGCGCCATGGCTACAAGGGGGCGTTCGAAATGGCGGCGACAGTCGACTACCTCTTCGCCTTTGCGGCCACGGCACGGGCGGTTTCAGACCATCATTTCGATGCCGTATTCGAGGCCTATCTGATGAATGCGGAGGTTCGGGATTTCCTGGAACGGGTCAATCCCGATGCCCTGCAGGACATCGCTGCCCGGCTTATGGAAGCGCAAGAGCGCGGCCTCTGGACTTCGCGCCGCAACGATACCGGCCCGGCACTTGCCGAAATCCGGCGCGGAACCAAGATCTTACAGACCTGACGCATCGCGAATTCGCACTGCGAGACAACCCCCTTGACCGAAAAAACGTATGGGAGGACACTTTCTCTCACGCGGTCGGTGAAAGTCCGACGGTGAAAACTCCGCAGCAAAGCCCTGCAGCGGATCGACCCCACTCACTACGGCCGGTGGGTCAGGGATCTTGAGTAAAAGAGCGTGAAACGCGCGACAACGGACGGAGGCTCCCAGACCAGGAGCCTCCGTTCGCATTTCGGGATAAATCACCCTTCCGCTACCCTGCTGCCAGAAGCGCTTCCGCTGCCGCCAGATCATCGGGGCGGTTGGCATTGAAGAACGGGTCTATCGGCTTGGTCGGAAAATCGACCACGGCAAGACGATGGCGAGCAGTCCAGAAATCGACCTTGCGGATATCCTCCTGCGTCATGGCGTGGCGCAGATCGTCAGCAAGGCGAACCGGCCAGAGCCCGACCACGGGATGATCGCGCCCGCCGGATGCCGCGCAGGCCATATCCGCCCCCTCCACCTCAATCGCCCGGCGAAGCCTGGCCACGAGGTCGAGTGGCAGAAACGGAGCATCGGTCGGAAAACTGGCGACATAGGCGCATTCCGGGTGCGCGCGCGCCGCCCAGTCAAGGCCGGTCAGCACACCTGCAAGGGGACCGGCATGACCCTCGACCACATCGGCCAGAACCGGCAGCCGATAATCGGAAAATCGCGCCGGATCGCCATTGGCGTTCAGTGCCAGCGGCCCAACCTGCCCCGCCACCCGATCAATGATGTGATCCAGGATCGGGCGACCCGCAAGCAGCCGCATCCCCTTGTCGCCACCGCCCATGCGCCGTGCAAGACCACCCGCCAGCAGCAGACCCGCCGTATCCGTCATGCGCCCGCCTCCTCCGCCCGAAAACCGATAACCCGGTTCCGCCCGGCCTGCTTTGCCTGATAGAGCGCCTGGTCAGCCTGCTCGATAACCTGTTTCAGGGCGATACCCTCTGTGATTTCCGACACCCCGAAAGAGGCGGTGACCGGAAGCGTCCCGCCGGATTCCAGCGGAACCGGCTTTTCACACAGGGTCTCACGCAATCGCTCCAGCACCGCCTCTGCAGCGAAGAGATCGGCATTGGGCAGGCAGAGCAGAAATTCCTCCCCGCCATAGCGATAGATCAGGTCATAAGGTCGCATACGGGACAGGAACCGCCCCGCCGTCGCCGCCAGGACCTGATCGCCGACGGCATGGCCATAGGTGTCGTTCACCTTCTTGAAATGATCGATATCAGCCAGCGCAAAGCAGCAGGAAATGCCGGTGCGCAGCGCGCGGTCATATTCTGCCGCCAGTTCCGCATTCATCGTCGTGCGGTTGGCGAGGCCGGTCAGCGGGTCCAGATCCGAGACCGCCTTTCGGAAGGCATCGCGGATTCGCCGGGCGCGGGTCAGGAAATCATCGACCTTCACTATCACGCCATCATATGCCTGGGGACTGACCCGCCCACTGGCAGCCCCCTTCAGCACGCGACGTGCGGTCTCATGCATACCGACATAGCTGCGCCACAAGTCTTGGAATGCGGGCTGCGCCATCAGCGGATCCCCGGCATGGATCATATGCCAGTGCCCGAATTCGGTCAGATCCTCAGAGCCAGAAGCCACCAGATCCGGATCGAGTGGCAGATCGCAGACCAGCACACGATGCCAGCGGGTCAGCCAGCGCCCCTGTTCCTCAATCGCCGCATCAACCGCCTGCAGCACATTTGCGGGAACCAGCGGTGGCGGGGCTTGGGAACCCATCGCATCAGGTGCCATCGCCTGCCGCCTTCCGTCGGGCCGATATCGGTTCGTCCTCGGCATCATCTGGATCAACATCATAGATAATGCGTTGCAACCCGGACAGGGCGGTAAATCGTTTGCCGCGCGCCCGCCCGATCAGCGTCAGATTGGTCGCCTGCGCCAGTTCCACCCCCCAGGCCGTGAAGCCGGAGCGGGAGATCAGGATCGGAATCCCCATCTGGACCGTTTTGATCACCATCTCAGAGGTCAAGCGACCTGTCGTGTAGAATATCTTGTCCGCCGCCGACAGGCCGTTCAGGAACATATAACCTGCGATCTTGTCGACCGCATTGTGGCGACCGACATCCTCCATATAGACCAGCGGCCTGTCCTCCCGGCACAGGACACAGCCATGGATCGCGCCTGCCTGAAGATAGAGACTGTCCGTCGTGTTGATCACCCGTGTCAGGGTCTGCATCCAGGACGTCCTGAGTTCCTGGCCGTCAGGCAGTCGACTGCCCTCGATCTTCTCCATCAGATCACCGAAGACGGTGCCTTGCGCGCAGCCCGAGGTCCGAACCTTTTTCTTGAGCTTCTCTTCGTAATTCGTTTCCCGTGCGGTGCGGACAACAACGGTTTCCAGATCCTCGTCATAGTCGATGGCCGTGATCTCATCATCGGCATGCAGCATGTTCTGATTCAACAGATACCCGACCGCCAGATAATCCGGGTGATCGCCTATCGTCATATTGGTGACGATTTCCTGGCCGTTCAGGAACAGCGTCAATGGACGTTCCACAACAACCGAGGCGGTGACCGGCTGACCATTCTGGTCCACACCCTCAACCTGGCGGGTCAGACGGGGATCGGCTGGAGTCGGGGCTAGGATATAATCAGACATAGTCGCTTTCATTACGGTTACGATTTTTTGCATCCTTACCCGACAGACCAGCGGGATCAAGCCATCGCCACACCTGTCAATTCGCGCGCGCCGGTGAAATCTCACCACCCGTCAGATCTGGTGGACCGCCACGCACAGGGCCTGCCTGATGATGGACAATCCGCCATTTGCCCTGTTCCAAGCGATAGAGATTGGTGGCGATCAGATGGTTTCCCGCAATCTCCTCCCAACAGATCACCGCCGCCCCGGTTTCCCCCAGATCGACAAGCGAAGGTGCCACGCAGATGACCGGTGGCGGTGCCTGCAGGATCGCCGACCAACTGGCCAGTATCCGGTTCCGCTCGAACAGCGGTTCCCAGCCGGGATGAAGACAGCACAGGGTGCCTTCCGCGCCCCAAAGTTCTGCCATCGCCTGGGAATCGCCACCGGCGAATGCGGCATAGAAACGCTCATTGGCAAACAGGATTTCGGCATGCTGGCGCTGGCTCATTTCACTTCCGGGTCAAGGTATATTCGGTGCGAGATGTCACGTCCGTCGGAAACCGTCACCTGTGTGAATCCGATCAGATAGACCATATCAAGAAAGGTCAGATCCTCTGGATTGGAGAAACCGTTGAAGGCCGGACTGCTGCGGGCATAGGCGGTCAGCATCGCCATCAGCGCCCGTAAGCGGTAGAGCGTGTTATAGGCGTCATCCGTAATACTGACGATGATCAGCTTTTCCGCTTCCTCGCCCTTCGCAAAGATGGCAAAACGCGGCGGGCTCGGCGAGGCCAGCATCTGGGCAGTAAGGCCGGTCGTGAAGCCGATGCGGTTTCGCCGGTTTGCATCTGCGGAGGACGGCACCCGCGGGCGATAACGCTCCTCTGTCTGCGGCGCGGGGTAATAGTAACCGTCATGGCTCTGGCTTTCGGCAAGGCACGGCTGGGCGAACAGGACCAACCCCGACAGGGTCAGGATGAAGGCCAGGCCAGACAGGATGCCATGTCGGCATTGAAACATCGGTGCTTTCCCCTTCCAGAACGATTGGGCTACTGTGGCCGTCATTCGGGGTCGCTGGCAAGCGTATCGCCATTGAGGATACGCAGGAGCAATTGTCATGTCGGAACCAAAACTCGCCTTCGTCGCCTCGGACGCGACCCGTGCCCAGCAGGCGCTGGCGGAACTGCGCCGAACCTATCCCGCTGCGGAGAGGGCTGAGGATGCCGACATCATCGTAGCCCTGGGCGGTGACGGCTACATGCTGCACACGCTGCGGCACTATATCGGGCAGGGCAAGCCGATCTATGGCATGAACCGGGGCACCGTCGGCTTTCTGATGAACGAATACGAAAAGGACGATCTGTATCAGCGAATCGCCCGCGCGGCCCAGTTACAACTCCACCCCTTGAAGATGACGGCAACGGGTGTCGATGGTTCCGTGACGGAAGCACTGGCGATCAACGAGGTATCGCTGTTCCGGGAAACCCGGCAGGCCGCAAAGATTGATATCCGGGTCGACGGCATCGCGCGCCTGAACGGATTGGTCTGCGATGGCGTCCTTTTGTCCACACCGGCGGGCAGCACCGCCTACAATCTGTCCGCCCACGGACCGATCATTCCTCTGGGGGCCGGCGTGATGGCCCTGACGCCGATCAGTGCCTTTCGTCCAAGGCGCTGGCGCGGTGCCCTGCTGCCGAAATCCGCCATTGTGGAATTCGACGTCCGCGATACCAGAAAACGACCGGTCAGCGCGGTCGCGGATTCGACCGAGGCCCGCAATATCCGCCATGTCCGGATCATTGAGGATCGATCCATTGCGGCGATCATACTGTTCGATCCCGAACACAATCTTGAGGAACGCATCCTCAAGGAGCAATTCGCAACCTGAACTGATTATACCGCGCTGGGCTATGCGACCATCGGAGTGCTTGACGTATAGCCGACAAGACTGCGCAATGAGGGTCTGATGCGGCGGGAGCGGCTAACCCGCACCATCTCTGTAAATGCCTTGGGGGCAGGTACCGAATGATCAAGTCCATGTACGGGTTCATTTGGAGATATTCCAAACGTGAACAACTCATTGCGTTGTTCCTGACGCTGATCTCCTTTCCTTTCCTCTACTACTCCTTCGATCTGCCCAAAACGATCATCAACAAGGCAATCAAGGATCCGTCCGGGACAGACAATTCAGGCGTCCCGGTACCGCAGGAAGTCGTTCGCGTCGATGTCTTCGGCTTTGACCTGACAGATTACTTCGGGTTGGAGATGGAGCGCCTGCCCTATCTTTTCCTGCTTTGCGGATTGTTCCTGGTCCTGGTCTGCATCAACGGCATGTTCAAGATGCGGATCAACACCTTCTCCGGCATCATGGCGGAGCGGCTGCTGCGCCGCATGCGCTATATCCTGGTGGAACGCACTCTGCGGTTCCCGGTACCGCAGTTCCAGAAAGTATCTTCCGGCGAGGTCGTCACCATGGTGACGGCAGAGGTTGAACCGCTGGGCGGTTTCTTCGGCGATGCCCTCGTCCTGCCAATCTATCAGGGCGGCATGTTCCTGACCGTGATCCTGTTCCTGTTCGTGCAGGATCCGATGATGGGCTTCGCGGCAACCGCACTGGTCCCGCTGCAGGGCTATCTGATTCCCAGAATGCAGAAGAAGATCAATCAGTTGGGGAAGGAGCGGGTGCGCCATGTCCGCAGCCTTTCCAACCGCATCGGCGAAGTCGTGAACGGTGTCCAGGATGTTCGCGTGCACAACAATACCGGCTTCGTACTAAGCGATGTCTCGCGCCGCCTGGGGCGGATTTTCTGGGTCCGGCTGGAGATATTCCAGCGCAAGTTCTTCATGAAGTTTGTCAATAATTTCATCAATCAGTTCACGCCCTTCCTGTTTTATGCCATCGGCGGCTATCTGGTACTGTTTGGAGATCTGTCACTGGGTGCACTTGTCGCAGCGTTGGCCGCATACAAGGAACTGGCGGCCCCCTGGAAGGAATTGTTGAACTGGTATCAGCGTCTGGCCGACTCAAAGATCAAATACGAACAGTTGATCGGGCAGTTCGAACCCGACGCGATGCTGCCGGAGGCACTGGTCGAGAACCCGCCGGAGGAACTGCCGCGACTGAATGGCCGGATTCAGGCCTCGGGCCTGACCTGGGCGGACGAGGACGGCTTGCGTGTCATCGATAATGCCAGTTTCAGCATAGAGCCCGGCGAGACCGTCGCCGTGCTGGCTCCCAGCGGAACCACCAAGGATGTTTTCGGCCAGTTGCTGGGCCGCATCCTGCTGCCATCCGGCGGCAATCTTTCGCTGGGAGGCGAGAATGCCGACAGCGTGCATCAGGCAACGGTCGGTGCCCGGATCGGTTATGTCGCCGGGGATGCGTCCTTTTTTGGCGGTACAATTGAGGAGAACCTGTTACTTGGCCTGAACCGGCTCCCGCCAAAAGCGGAACTGGAGGCGGCTTCGACCAGTGAAGACAGGCAATTGGAAATTATCGAGGCTCTCGCATCCGGCAACAGCCCTTTCGACTATGCCTCAGACTGGATCGACTTCGCTTCCGCCGGGGCGGAATCCCGACACGATGTAACCGCCCGCGCGATCCGGTTGCTGAAGACCGTCGAACTTGAAGATGATATGTATGCGCTGGGCCTGCGACTGACCATTGATCCGGTAAGGGAACCGGAACTGGCCGACAGAATGACGCTTGCCCGCACCCATATCCGCGAACTGCTGGACAGTCGCGGGATGGACGATCTGGTCCAGACCTATGATTTCGACCGCTACAACACCTATGCCTCCGTCGCGGGCAATATCGTCTTCGGAAAGGCCATCGCGCCGGAATGGGAATATGAAAACTGGCCGACCAATCCGGTAATCCGAGCGCTGATGGAAAAGCATGACCTGGTCGATGATTTTATGAGGTCGGCCTGCGATGTGCCGGGCTGGTGGTGGACCTGTTCAAGGATCTGCCCCCTGGCCACCCCTTCTTCGATGAATACAGTTTCGTGAGCGAGGAGCAACTGCCCGAATTGAAGCTGATCCTGCGTAAAACGGAGCAGAAATCCGCCGGAACAGAGATCAGCGAGGATGAGCGCCGACTGATCATGGGACTTCCCTTCAACCTGACGATCCAGCGCCACCGCCTGGGCCTGATCGACGAAGCGATGATGAAGCGCCTTGTCGCGATGCGCCACGACCTCTGGGCCACCCATCCGGAACTGTTCGAACCAGGCGGCAGTATCGAGCCCTATCGCGAGGATCAGGTGAATCTGGGCCTCAGCATCCTCGACAACATCCTGTTCGGGCGCATCGTCCATGGCCGTGCAGACGCGCTGGAAAAAGTGTCCGCACTGGTGCGGGAGGTCGCACGGGAACTGGACATCGAAAGCGCCATCCTGCACACGGCACTCAATTTCCAGGTCGGCATCGGGGGCGGTCGGCTTTCATCGACACAGCGCCAGAAACTGAACCTCATCCGCTCGATCCTGAAGCGCCCGGACATCCTTGTCGTCGTCGATGGGTTGAGCAATGTGGAACCGGGACAGCGGGCCCGGATCGCGAGCAATCTGGGAGAATATCTGACCGAAACCACCCAGATCTGGATCGGTGCCACTTTGCAGGACGGGCTGGACTTCAATCGCACTTTCGAGATCAAGGGGGGCAGGATCGCCGAAATTCTCGATGCCGATGCGGAGGTACCCCATGCCGCAAACGGAGACCGTGCCGAAGACGAAGTCCTGGCAGGCGACGCGCTGAATTCCGAAGCGCGGAGCCTTCGGGAACTGCCGCTGTTCGCCAATCTGGATGCGACAAAGCTTAAATTCCTCGCCTTCACCAGCGAAAGGCTGACCTATAAGGAAGGCGAAGTCCTGATGCGCCAGGGTGACGATGGGGAGGATGCCTATGTCATCCTGGACGGTGCTGCCGAGGTCATCATCGAAACCGAGGGCAAGGAACAGGTCCTGTTCGAACTGGGAGCCAACAAACTGGTCGGGGAACTCGCACTTCTCTGTGATTCGAAGCGGACGGCCACCGTCCGGGCACGCAAGCAGACCACGGCACTGCGCCTGAACCGGGAGGTCTTCTCGGAAATGGCACGCCAGGACCCGCATTTCGCTTTCGAGATGACCCGCGATCTCGGACGACGCCTGATTCTGACGACCAGCGAATTGAATCGCGCCCGAAACGAACTTGTGCGCTACGAAAAAGACTGATGCCGGGTTCAGTGTGCGAATTTCACGACGATCAGGATATGAGCGACCCGATCCGATTCCGGTGTCTTGTTGTCGCCAAGTGGCAGTCGCAGCACGTCGATGTCGCGCAGATAACCCAGCGTGTTCTGGAAAACCATATGGAAATATTGCGGCACCCGCTCTTCGGCAAGGCGCGTATAATCCTCGATCAGCTTGTCGCGCAGTGATTTTGGATTCTGTTCATCGACATAGATTCCGGTAAAATTCCGATTGTGCAGACGCTCCACCTCCGTCCCGGTCAACCGGTATCGGAACCGCATCGGATCGTGTTCGACATCCAGAAGCATCAGAAGTGGCAGGGTCGCCGGTCGAATATGCTCCGGTGAAAAATCCAGTTTTCGCGGCAGATATCCGTCCTGTCGCAGCGACTCCCATCGCAGAATTACGGATTTGAAGGGTTCCGACCGCCGGGCATCCGCCAGATCAAGTACGTTCCAGTCGCATCGCGGACTCTCACCGTCAAAAAAACCGGTCGATATGGTCGTAATCATGAATCATGCTCTTTCCACCCAGCACCACCGGCATCCCCATCCGTTGCCATAGGATATCGTAAATCTGCCGGACTGAAAAACCACAAACCCCTGGTCGCATCAAAATCCGGGAACTGAATTTGGTTCCCGTCGCCATCGAGTCACGCTAGAGACGAAACATGAATCTGCTTCGCGCATTCGGACTGGGCCGCCCCTTAAAGGCAGGACCAGTGGAAAGCCGTCTCACCGTGCCATTCGCACAGGGAGAGATGGAGGTCGTGCTGCGCCGTCATCCGCGCGCCCGTCGGATCAAGCTACAGATAGATACCGTCACCGGCCTGCCCGTCCTGACCCTGCCACCCGGCGTATCCGATGCGGAAGGGCTGGATTTCCTGTCCCGGAATTCAGGCTGGGCAAAGCGCCGGATCGACGGGTTGCCGGAACGACTGGTCTTCGCGCCGGATGTCATCTTTCCCTTCCAGGGACGGGATTGCCGGATCGATCACAACCCGACGGCCCGCGGCGGGGTGCGCCTTGTATCAGACGGGTTGATCGTGTCGGGCGGAGCGGAGCATGTGTCTCGGCGCGTGACCGATTACTGCAAGGCACAGGCACGGGCGACGATCCGGCCACTGGCACTGGACTATGCCGCGCGACTGGACCGAAAACCCGGTCGCATCATCATCCGCGACCAGCGCACCCGATGGGGATCCTGTTCCGGCAAGGGTGATCTTTCCTTCAGTTGGCGACTGATCCTTGCGCCACCCGACATCCTGGATTACGTCACCGCCCATGAAGTTTCCCATCTTGTCCATATGAACCATTCCGCCGCCTTCTGGCGCACGGTCGCCACGCTTTACCCCGACTACAGACGGGCGCGCGACTGGCTCGGAATTCACGGCGCACGGCTGCACCGGATCGGGTGAATGCCGAAGTGTGAAGAGAAGGAATACGCGCCATGGCGTCTCGAATAGCGCCGGGATTTTTGGCCCTGCTGACCGCCCTGGTCGCAATGGGCGTTGCCTCCATGGCGCTCTACGTTCCGTCTCTGCCTGCAATCCAGTCGGAATTCGGCGTCACGGCCAGTGATACGCAATTGACACTGACGTTGTTTTTCCTGGGCTTTTCCGGTGGACAACTGCTGTTCGGCCCCCTCTCCGACCGGTTCGGGCGCAGGCCGGTGCTGCTGCTTGGCCTGGGCCTTTATGCGGCGGTCAGCCTGGGATGCGCCTTCGCCTGGGGGATCGATGCCTTGCAGACCGGGCGCTTCCTGCAAGGCTTCGTTGCCTGTGTCGGTCCGGTAGTAGGCCGTGCCGTGGTTCGGGATTCGCTCGACAGTTCCGCTGCGGCAGCGGCCTTTGCGGTATTGGGAACGGCGCTGGCGGTCGTGCCTGCGCTGGCACCGATCCTGGGGGGGTTGATTCAGACCACAGTGGGCTGGCGCGCCAATTTTCTGTTTCTCGCGATGCTGAGCCTCGGCCTGCTGGCATTCTGTCTCTTTCGCCTGAAAGAGACCCTGATCCATAAGAACCTGGAGGCCCTGAAACCGGATCGGTTGCTCAGAATCTACGCGCATTTGCTGACCAGCCCCTATTTCATGGGCAATGTGCTGGTTTCCAGCCTCGCCTTCGCCGGGTTTTTCGCCTATTTCACCGAAGCTCCCTTCCTGTTCATCGGTGAGTTGGGACTGGGCGCGGATACATTCGGCTTCATGATGCTGTTCACGGTCTGCGGCTATGCCAGCGGCAGTGCCTTGTCCGGGCGCCTGGTGCCAAGGCTCGGCGCACGGCGCGTGATCCTTATCGGATGCGGCTTCCTGCTGGTCGGCTCGGTGCTCCTGCTCCTTTTCTCAGGCAGCCTCAGCCTCGTGCGGGTTCTGGCACCGATGACCCTCTATACGATCGGATTCGGCATGACGATCCCCGGCAGCATGTCCGAGGCACTGCGACCCTTCCCCCGTGTTGCGGGCAGTGCATCGGCGGTACTGGGGTTTTCCCAGTTCTTCTGTGCGGCGATGACCAGTCTGATCGTGCAGCCGCTCTATGACGGCACCGCTTTCCTGCTCTCGATTGTCATCCTGGCGGTCGCGGTCATCGCACTTGGCCAGTATCTGGTCCTGACCCGGCAGAGGCCTTCCGTATGATCCGAAAACCCGATCCCGCCTCCGGCGCAGTAACCGGCCTGCTGGTGCTGATGGTTGCCGTCGGTCCGATTTCGACCGACCTTTACCTGCCTGCCCTTCCCGGAATTCAGACTTATTTCAACAGCGATACCGCGACGGTTCAACTGACGCTGTCGGTCTACCTTGCCGCCTTCGCGCTGTCCCAGATGATTTTCGGACCACTCTCCGACCGGTTCGGGCGTCGACGGATCGCGATTGCCGGGCTCGGCCTCTATACAGCGGCATCCGTGCTCTGCACTGTTGCCGACAGCATGGAAATCCTGATCGCCGCCCGCTTCCTGCAGGCCGTGGGTGCCTGCAGCGGGCAGGTCGTCGCCCGCGCCATCGTGCGCGACGTGCATGGCGCGGCGGAGGCCGGGCGCGTGCTTTCCAAGATTGTCGCGGCGATGGGGATCGCGCCGCTGATCGGCCCGATTCTGGGGGGCTATCTGACCGATGCCTTCGGCTGGCAGGCCTGCTTCATCGCATTGTCCCTGGCAGGCGGGCTGGCGCTGGCTGGTGGCATACTCCTGTTACAGGAAACCAACCGGCATTGCGATCCCGATGCCACCGCCCCCACCAGGATCGTATCAAATATCATCCTTCTGTTGCGAGACCGGCATTTTCGCGGCCATGCGCTGGCCGCCAGCGGCAGCTATGCCGGTCTGTTCGCCTTCATTTCTGGATCGAGTTTCGTCTTCATCGACTATTTCGGCATTTCCGTTACCGAGTTCGGGTATTGCTTCTCCCTCGCCATCCTCGGCTTCGTGATCGGGGCACGGATCGCCGCCAGAATGCAGGGTGGGCCGCGTGCAATCGGATGGGGAGCCGTGATCAATCTGGTCTTTGGCTGTGCGATGCTGGCCCCGCTGCTGTTCGGTTTTGCATCGATAGCAACCCTGCTGGTGCCGATGATCCTTTACATGGTCGGCATGGGGATCGTCCTGCCCCATGGTCAGGCGGGTGCGGTCGGCCCCTATCCACATATGGCCGGAACCGCGTCGGCACTGGTCGGAACGATGCAATACACCATCGCCTCCGTCGTGGGGATTGCCGTCGGTCAGGGGTTTCTGCTGGCGGGAACCGCCTCGCCGCTGCCGATGGCGCTGGCTATCGCGGCATCGGGACTGTTCACATTCGCCTGCCATCAACTGCTGATCCGGCCATGTGCGACCTCAGATTGAGGCAAAACTGTGGCTTTGCCCGGAACTCTGCCCTGGTCCGTTGACGTAGGCGCGCGCGCGCACCACTTTCATTGCGGATCAATACCCATCCAGGGCCATGAAAGCGGATGCATGACCGGCTTTCCATGATATCCTGATCGACACAGGCACGCGCCAACATGCGGCACGGACACAATTGAGGACTTCGATGACACATATCAGAACGCCAGATTCCTATCGCGCGGAACGAGTGCAGTCCCGATCAAAGGTTCGGGTACAGGCTCCCGACCCTGCGATCCCCTTCAAGCTCCAGGCCCTCGCTGCGGCAATTGCCGTCACCCTCGTGATGATGCTGGCGGCAGCCCCCGGCTTCGCGCGCGGTGCCCCGGAAAGCTTTGCCGATCTGGCGGAGAAACTGCTTCCCGCCGTGGTCAACATTTCCTCGGAACAGGCGGTCAAGCGCTCCGGTCCGTTCCCGGAGGAATTCCTGGAACGCTTCGGCGGTCAGGGAGAGCGTCCGGAACGCCGGGCACAGAGCCTGGGGTCAGGCTTCATCATCGATGGCGAGAAGGGCATCGTCATCACCAACAATCACGTCATTGATGGTGCAGAGGAAGTGAAGGTCATCCTGCAGGATGACAAGGAATATACCGCGGAAGTCCTTGGCACCGATCCCGCGACGGATGTCGCCGTACTGCGCATCGAACTGAACGGAAAGATACTGCCCTCCGTTCCCTGGGGTGATTCCGATGTGGCCCGTGTCGGCGACTGGGTCGTGGCCATCGGCAACCCGCTGGGCCTTGGCGGGACCGTGACGGCCGGGATCATCTCCGCCCGTGGACGCAATATCCAAAGTGGCCCCTATGACGATTACATCCAGACCGACGCCTCCATCAACCGGGGCAATTCCGGTGGCCCTCTATTCAACATGGACGGACAGGTGATTGGCATCAACACCGCGATCTTCTCGCAGACCGGCGGCTCAATCGGGATCGGGTTCTCGATCCCGTCAAACCAGGCGATGAACGTGGCCGACCAGATCCTGAAATACGGATCGACCCGGCGCGGCTGGCTTGGTGTCTCGATCCAGGAAGTGACCGACGACATCGCCGACTCGCTTGGCATGACGGAAGCCCATGGCGCGCTGATTTCCACCGTGCATGACGGCGGACCCGCTCTGGAAGCCGGCTTCAAGGCAGGCGATGTGATCGTCTCCTTCGGCGGCAAGAAGGTCAGCGACACGCGCGAATTGTTGCGTTTGGTAGCCAATGCACCGGTCGAGGAAGCCGTCACCGTCGAAGTCTGGCGCGAAGGCAAGGTCATGACCCTGAACCCCACCCTGGGCCAGCGGGAAAAGATCGACCTCGCGTCGCTCTCGGATACAGGTCCGGCACAGGAGGGTGAAAGTTCGGTCAGCCGTCTTGAATCGCTTGGCCTCGAAATTACCGGTCTGACCGATCAGTTGATGGAACAATACGGCATCACCTCGAAAGAAGGCGGTGTCGTGATCGCTGGCGTCGCCAGCGGCTCCGATGCCGAAGAGAAGGACCTTCAGGTCGGTGATGTCGTGCTGGAAGTGAACCAGAACGCCGTCACAACCCCGAAGGATGTCGAAACCGAAGTACAGAGTGCACTGGAGGCGGGCCGGTCTTCGGTTCTGCTGAAAGTGCTGCGCGGGGATCGCAAGATCTTCGTGGCCGTCCGCTTCGCGCGGTAAACCGCCCCTTCACAGTCCCTAGTCTGAGACCCCCGGCACCACCGTGCCGGGGGTTTTCCGTTACAGGATGAAATAGAGCAGGATCGGCAGGGTCGCGAAACTCATCAGGGTGGAGACAACGACAAGCCCCGCCACTTCCGACGGGTTGTTGTTGTAATACTGCGCGAAGAGATAGTTGAAGACCGCGACCGGCATCGAGGATTGCAGCAGCACCACACCCGCCGCAACGCCCTCAAGCTGAAAGCCCCAGACCAGCAGCAACCCGACCGCCAGCCCGCCCAGGATCCGCACGACGGACAGGATCATGGCGCGCCCGACGCTTTCCACCGTCAACCGCGCCAGCGAGACGCCCAGAAACAGCAGCATCATCGGGATCGTGAACTGACCGATCAGCGTTACCGTATTGGTCAGCCATACCGGCAGAATCGTTTCGGTCCAGAGCAAGGCGCCCGCTGCCAGCACGACATAGATATGCGGCGTCGACAGGAACCGCCTCAAGGACAGCCCGCCCGCCGCAATGGAAATCCCGGCAGTGAACTGGATGAGCGAGGAAATGGTGAAATAGGCGATCCCCAGCGCCAGCCCGACCTCACCAAAGGCAAACAGACAGAGCGGCAACCCCATATTGCCGGTATTGGGCAGCATCAGCGACGGCAGGAAGGCCCGGATCGGCAGTTTCAGCAGGGTCAGGATCCCCGCCCCCATCGCCAGAGCCGCGACATGCGCCAGGATCGCCACAACCGCGATCTCCGCCATCGGTTCCAGCCCAACACCGGATTTCATCAGTGTCGAAAAGACGAGGCACGGACTGCCGATATAGACGACAATGGGGGTGAACTGGTTGGTATCCAGCGTCCGTCCGGACTTGATCCAGACATAGCCGATGGCCGCCATGCAGAATACCGGTGCCAGAACCGCAAACAGGCTCGCGATAAGATCCAATTTATTGTTCCAAAGGTCAGGGTGAAGGAAGGAAGGAGATGCAGTCTAACCCCGACATTGCACCGCGTCATCACCAACGGGTCGGAAAATCCAATCAATTCCCAGCGTCACCCTGCCGCTGCCGTGCCCCATTCGGGGATCGTCAGGCCGACTTGGCGACAACAAAGACCGCTGCCCCGGTCAGAAAGCCGCCCGCCACCCGGTTCAGGAGTTTCAGAGCGCGCGGCGTGCGCAGGGCATGGCGCGCCCGTCCCGCCAGCAGGATATAGGGCAGCAGCACCGCCATCAGCACCGTAAAGGTCAGCAGGATCAGCGCAACCATATCCACCGGCGTCACCTGCGAGAGATCGAGGAAGGTCGGCAGCAGTGCCAGATAGAAGACGATCACCTTGGGATTGCCGAGCGTTATCGCGAATCCGGCCATGAAACCAGACAGTGCCCCCTGCCCCGCACCCACCTCAACCCGCGCCCCGTCCACCGATGCGCGGAACAGTTTCCAGGCCAGATAGAGCAGATAGGCGGCCCCGAGATAGCGGATCACCGCGAAGGCCGAGCCAAATGTGGCGGCGATATAGGCAAGGCCCAGGATCGCAGCGGCCAGATAGACGATATCGCCCAGTGCCATCCCCAGCATCATCGGCACCGTCGCCCGCGCCCCCGACCCCAACGACCGCGCCACCAGCGCCACCACCCCCGGCCCCGGAATCGCAATCGCCACCGCAAGGGCAAGGCAGTAGGTCAGATAATTGGCAAGGTCCATAACGGCCTCCGGGAGCGGTATGCGATTGACGGGAGACATTTGTACAACCGCGCCCCGGTTCCGGCAACGGGTCCAGATTGCGATGTCATACCCCTGTTTCGACTCCCCGACAGTCGCGTGGAAAAATTTATCGCAGAGGACGCGGAGGAGACGCAAAGGACGCTGAGGCATTTGCGAATGCCGACTGTATTTTCCAGGCCCCCGCTGAAAGGCAACGGACGTGAAAAACCCTCATCGTCACGTCCGTGAAGGCGGGCGTTCAGAGCGGCGGATTCGATTCCCTGCCGGTCGCTCTGGCCCCCGGATAGTCGCTGCGCGCCTTCCGGGGAGACGAAATTTCCAAACTGCACACTGCCATCGCGATGCCCTATTACACGTCACCCCGCTCATTTCGCTATTTTTCAGTTTTGTACTCTGATACATTTTTACAAAGATGATCTGAGGTTATCTTCGAGATACGAGACCTCGGCCTTAGGGGAAAACAGAGGCCGTTGATAAGGGGGATGTCAATGCGCATTCAATTCGGGCTTCTGGCCCTTGCCCTGATCGCCGTTGTCTTCGGCCCGATGGGGTTTCCATCCTCCGCATCTGCCGATTTCACCATCTGCAACAACACCGCCACCCCGGCATCGATTGCCATAGGGTACAAGGAAAACAACGACTGGGTCTCCGAGGGATGGTGGAACATCGATCCGGGTGATTGCGCGGCAGTTGTCGCTGGCGATCTGAAGAACCAATATTACTACATCCGTGGCGAGGCCGAGGACGGCCACTGGGCGGATGATTACAATTTCTGCTATATTGAGGAAGTCTTCACCATCTATGGCGACACGGACTGCGCCGCACGAGGCTACAAGACTGGCGGTTTCCAGGAAATCGATGTCGGCACTGCCCTGGATTTCACCATCAATCTGACCGAATAGTGACGGATGAGTCGCCCGGAATTAAGGACGAACACATTTCCCGCCTTCGAAAGACCGAACTACGGCGCTTGATGGAAAGTAAGAAAACTTCCGATCTCGAGTGCGCACCAAACACCCATTCACCGAAATATTCGAAATCTCCTTGATGTTCCTGTCAAGCATTTGTTTTATATGAATAAGTGGTCTTCTGAAACACAAGAGAACGATACTGAAACCGGCGTATTGCAAGCCTCTAGTCTACGCTCGCAATGAAGGGTCTCGAACTCCGAATACATCCATTTTTTTCAAAACCTTAAGTGGAAATCACAGCCCAAAAGCGGTGATGGCGGACAGGGTGGGATTCGAACCCACGGTACGGTCTCCCGCACTCTAGTTTTCAAGACTAGCGCCTTAAACCGCTCGGCCACCTGTCCGCTTTGCCCGGACCGGCTGGTTGGGGCCAGAGCGGGACGGGGGTGATTAGCATTTTCCGGGGTGGGGTTTCAAGCGGGCTTGTCCGGTGCGGCGGAAATGGTCAGCGGGACTGGACGGGAAGTTTCAGGGTCTCCAGTGATTCCACCGGCTCGCCAAAATAGGGGCCGGAGCAGAGCGCGCCGGGAAGCTTGGAGAGCAGGCGGGCGGCGGCGGCTTCCAGGACACCTTCGAAGACGATGGAAATGCCATGCTCGCTGCACCGGTTGACCATGCTGGAAAGCATGCCGAGACCGCGTTTCAACTGATCGACATTGGTGACGAAGCTGGGATCGAGCAGGATGTAATCAGCGGGCAGGACCTCCAGCTTTTCCGCCGTCACCGCGCCGACATCCCTGCCATAAAGCGCGATGGCGAAGCCCGCGCGGCGCAGGATGTCGAGCGCCTTCACCTTCTCCCACGGAATCCTGTCGAGGCCTGACAGGCGCAGGATCACCGTGCGCTGCGGCGCGCGGGCGCGAAAGTCGAGCAGCATGCCGATCACGCCCGGATCGAGCAGCGAATGGATCGCGACATTCACCGCGACACTGATCTGGTCCAGCGATTCGTCGTTCAGGATATAGCGGCACTGGGCGATATCCACCTTTGTCCGGAGGTCGATATCGTCATGGGTGAGCTTCAGAATTTCCGCCGCGCCGAGCCCGTCATCGTCCAGATTGGCCCGGAATTCGGAGATCAGGTGATGGGTTGACCATTGCGCCATGTTGCAGACCGGCAGGAAGGCGCAGGTCAGCACATCATCGGCAAGACAGCGGTTGAGCAGGGTCGTGCGCGTCTCCCGCCGGTCGAGATAGGAGGCCTGGCTGTCCGCCAGCGTCTCGAAGATCACGGCATCCAGGCCGGTATCGGCGAATTCATCGACCGCATGTTCCAGTGCGGTGCGGATCGCCTCGCCTTCCAGAGCGTCCGCATCCAGCGCGACGGTGGAGGTGCCGACCGACAGCGCCATGCCTTCCGGATCGATGTCGCGGGCATAGGATTCGATTTCACTGCGCAGATCGGTCAGATTCGCGCTGCGATCATGCACCAGACCGTATTTGCCGCGATCCACCCGACCCAGTGAATCGCCGCCCAGGCTTTCCGCTTTCAGCCGCGTCTCGATGCGGTCGGTGAAACGGCGCACCCCCTCCGCATCCATCCCGGAAATGGAACCAAGCCGCCCGACATCACCGATATCGACAAAGGTCATGTCGATATCCCGATCCTCCTCCCCGGCGGTCTGGATCGCGCGTTCCACCGCACCGACAAAGCCTTCGCGGGAATTCTTCGACTGCGGCCCGTATTCCATCGCCGGGTCCTGGACAAAATTCAGCCGGTAGAGTTCGTTGAAAGTCTGCGGTTTGCCGGTGACCTCGAAACCGCTGACGGAACCCATCCGTCCCTCACGCAGGAAGAACAGGCTGGGTGCCATGAATTCACGCAATGCGGCGTGGACGAGTATTTCGCTGATCGCGAATTGCGATTCCTCGGCGGCGAATTCGACAATGGAGCGGCCTTCCAGCTCTTCCGGACTGGCACCCAGCCAGCGATCCGCATTGCCGCGCGCCATTGCGATGCGCCCGCTCTCGTCGATATACGCCTGGAAGGACCGACGCTCCGCGTCGCTGTCCCCGTCACCCTGCTGTCCGCTCATCGGCGGGTCCATGCCCCGAAAGTTACCCCATCGCCTGCCCATTGAGTTACACCAGACCGCCGAGACAGGCAAATGCCGGGTTCGGGTGATTCGGTGGAAACATCAGATCCGGGGAAACCATTGAAGCGGGAAATAGTTTATGCTTCATATGCTTATGGCATGGTCTTGCGGTGCACATCTGGTGTGCCCTATGGCTTTCGTTCAACTCTTGCATAAGGCGGTATCTGACGTGATGAAAACTCGGTCACTGTTTCGCCTGCTGAGTGCCGCTCCCCTGATTCTCCTGCTGGCCACAGGATCCGTGCGGACGGGATTCGCGCAGGTACAGGAAACGGTTCCGTTTGATGTCTGGCTGGAAGGCGTCCGGACGGAGGGACTTGCCAGAGGGCTGCACGCGGAGACGCTGAATGTGGCGCTTGGCAGTATATCCCCGGTCGAGCGGGTGCTGGAACTGGATGTGAAGCAGCCGGAATTCACCCGCACGTTCTGGAGCTATCTCGACACATTCGTGACACAGGACCGGATTGACCGCGGGCGCAAACTCCTGGTCGAGCATGACGCGCTGCTGCGGCAGGTCGCGCGGCAATATGGGGTTCAGCCGCGGTTTCTTGTCAGCTTCTGGGGAATGGAGACCAATTTCGGCGATTATACCGGCGGTTTTGAGGTCATTCCATCGGTTGCGACACTGGCCCATGATGCGCGACGGTCGGACTTTTTCCGTGCCGAACTGTTCCATGCCCTGCAGATTCTGGATGACGGCCATATCGCACTGGCACAGATGAAGGGGTCCTGGGCCGGGGCGATGGGACAGCCGCAATTCATGCCCTCGACCTTTACCGGCTATGCCGTGGACGGTGACGGTGACGGACGCAAGGATATCTGGAACAGCCTGCCGGATGTCTTTGCCTCGGCGGCGAACTACCTCTCGCAGATCGGCTGGAGCGATGACGAAACCTGGGGACGGGAAGTAAGGCTCCCGGAAGGCTTCGACCTTGATCTTGCTGATATGAAAATCGAAAAGCTGCTGTCCGAATGGCAGGCTCTTGGCGTGCGGCGGGCAAATGGGGCGGCGCTGCCCGCCGTGGATATTGCCGGTTCTATTATCCTGCCCGCCGGGGTCAAGGGCCCGGCTTTTATCGTCTATGGCAATTTTAGTGCGATCATGACCTGGAACCGGTCAATCCATTACGCGCTCTCCGTCGGGCATCTGTCTGATCGGCTGAACGGGGCGGGACCGCTGCTGGCAACGCGCCCGGTCGATGAGAAGCCGCTGCATCGCACCGATATTCTGGATTTACAGCGTCTGTTGACGGAGGCCGGGTTTGATACCGGCGAGCCCGACGGCATGGTAGGACCGGTGACGCGCGCGGCGGTGAAGGACTATCAGCGCGCGCGGGGCCTGCCGCCGGACGGATACCCTACGCAGGATCTTCTTTCAATCATGCGGAGCCAGTGAGAGGGGGATGGCGTTGAGAAAACTCGGATTCAGTCTTGCCGTCGCCATCGGCCTGTCGGGATGTGCCGAAATACAGTTCCTGTCGGAGGCATCCAAAGGTGTCGGCGGCACCGTCGCAACACCGCCGGGCGATCCGAATATCCCGGATCTTGGTCCCCAATATAAAGTCGGGAATGCCTATCAGGTCGGCGGCATCTGGTATTATCCGAAAGCTGAATTCGACTATGTCGAGGAAGGAATCGCCTCCTGGTATGGCCCTGGCTTTCAAGGCAAGCAGACGGCGAATGGCGCGATCTTCGATGAGAACAAGGTGTCTGCCGCCCATCGTACGCTGCCACTGCCTTCCATGGTACGGGTAACCAATCTGGAAAACGGGCGCTCGATCAAGGTTGTCGTGAATGACCGTGGACCCTTTGCCCATAGCCGAATCATCGATCTGTCCCGCCGCGCCGCCCAGTTGCTCGGGTTTGAGGTGAAGGGGACGGCGCTGGTGCGGGTCGAGGCGCTTGAAGCGGAAAGCCGTCGCCTTGCCGCATCCGTATCCGGTGGACCACAATACGCCAGCGCCGCGCCAACGGCGGAGCCGCCTCCCCCCGCCGCCGCGCCGACATCCATCGTCAGCGGGGAGGATCTGGAACCGCTGCCCGGCACCGAATCCTCAAGCCCGCCGCCGCAGGACAGTCTGCCGGTGCAGCAGGCACAGGTACCGGTCGAGCGTGAGGCGATGATGGAAGAAGACCTGGACAGCAGCGTGACGGTGATGCCCGTGGTCGCAAATCCAATGGTCTTCATCCAGGCAGGGGCTTTCGGACAATACACGAATGCCAATCGCGCCCGCTCGCAGTTGAGTTATCTGGGACCGATCATCGTCGAGGAGATCACACGGTCCGAGACGCCGCTGTTTCGCGTCCGGTTGGGGCCGCTGGCCGATGATGAGCAGTTGGAATCTCTGCTGGTCGCGGTCATTCAGGCTGGTTACAGCGATGCGACCATCGTGGTGGCAAAAAACTAGACCCAGTTTGCCCGGATGATGCCTGGATTTTGCCGCATCGCTTGGGCACACTGTTGTGCCCCGGCAGGGTCGGTATTACCGGCAGGCTGGCCGGACTGTAGTTAAGTGAACATTGGAGGATCCATGCTGTTTGCCCGCATCGTTTATTTCACCGCCGCGTTTCTCGTCTCTATGGGGTTCTCCATGTCATCCATGGCGCAGGACCTTGTGGGGCTGGATACAAAGGCCCGGCAGATGATCCTGGTGGACTACAATTCCGGTACCGTCCTGTCGGGCAAGAACCAGGATGAGCGGATGTATCCCTCCTCCATGACCAAGCTGATGACGGCCTATCTGATGTTCGAACAGTTGAAGGGGGGGACGCTGTCCTTCGACGACACCTTTCCGGTCAGCAAGAAAGCCTGGCAGACCGGGGGATCGAAAATGTTCGTGCGCGTGGATGACCGTGTGCGGGTAGAGGACCTGCTGCGGGGCATCATCGTGCAGTCCGGGAATGATGCGACGATCGTCGTGGCGGAAGGGCTGGCCGGAAGCGAGGAGGCCTTCGCCCGCCGCATGACCGAAAAGGCGCGGGAACTTGGCATGATGAATACCAGTTTTCGCAATGCCAGCGGCCTGCCCGACCCGGAGCATTATTCCACCGCCCGTGATCTTGCCATTCTTGCCGCCTCGCTGATCCGCCAGTTTCCGGAATATTATCATCTCTATTCCGAGACGGAATTCACCTATGCCAACATCACTCAGCAAAATCGCAATCCGCTGCTGTATCGCAATGTCGGTGCCGACGGTCTGAAGACCGGCTATACGGAAGCGGCGGGGTATGGTCTTGTCGCCTCTGCGAAACGCGACGAACAGCGGTTGATCGTGGTGGTGAACGGTCTGGATTCGATGCGCGAACGGGCTCAGGAACCGGAACGAATCCTGGACTGGGGATTCCGGGAATTCGGCACCTATCCGCTCTTTGCCGCCGGGGAGACGGTCGAAGAAGTACCGGTCTGGCTGGGAACGGAAGCGCGCGTGCCGCTGATCGTGGAAGAGCCTGTTTCCGTCATCCTGCGCCGCTCCGCCCGCAAGAATATGAAAGTGACCCTGCGGACGGAAGAGCCGGTTTCAGCACCGGTCGAACAGGGCAGCATCCAGGGTGAAGTGGTTGTCACAGCTCCCGGCATCGACCCGATCCGTGTTCCCGTTGTCGCGGGCGAATCCGTCGAGCGCCTGGGTTCCTTCGGACGGCTGAGATCGGCGTTTCAGTATCTGGTCTTCGGGGAGTCGGGCTGACGCAAACCCGCTGATAATTGATTTGAGCGGATATTTGAGGCCCTATACAAGCGATTGACGACAATGCTGCGGAAATATTGGCAAAATCGAAACCGCTTGGTTTGATTGTCGTGCATCCGGCAGGTACGGTTCCGCGAAACCGGGGGAATGCCTATGTTTATCGCTGTGGACGGTATTGACGGAGCCGGGAAGACGACCCTCGTTCGGCAATTGGCTGCAACTCTCCATCCTGTGCCGATGGTGACGAAGGAGCCAACGGATACGTCGAAATGGGGTCGAATTCTTCGTGAGGCCTCGATGAAAGGTCGGCTGTCCCGGGATGAGGAGATTGAATATTTCCATCTGGACCGTCTTGCGCATATTGCGGACAGGATCAAACCGGCTCTGGATAGAAGAATTCCTGTAATTACGGATCGGTACGTTGATTCCACTCTGGCATTTCAGGCAATGGACCCGGCAGATGCCGATGTGATGTATGAAAAATTCCGGTCTGAGATTCTCATCCCCGACATTACCTTCATTCTCGACTGTCCTGTTGAAATCGGTCTTGCGAGAATAGCGAAAAGAAATCTGGGAACTTCCGTCTATGAAACGGAGGCGTTTCTGCTCCGGGCGAGAGAAATCTACCGCACCCGACGCGGCCCGAACTATTGTCACATTGATGCGGCGGGAACACCGGAGCAGACTTTCGCCGTTGCATTTGAAAGACTTGAAACCGTCGCAAAGGCACATGGCGGGATTACGCTCGACTATGACCATGCGGGCACGATAACGGGCGCATCGACCGCCTCTCCGCATGCCTGACGACGGGCCGCATGATCCATGAAGGATGATCCGGACGACAACCCCCATCTGCCACGCCGCAATCCCGATCTTTACGGACATGAGGCAGCGGAAACGACGGTCGTGTCCGCCTGGGAGGCCGGGCGGTTTCCGCATGCCTGGCTGATCTGCGGGCCGCAGGGCATCGGCAAGGCCACCCTGGCCTATCGCATCGCGCGCTGGGTGCTGGCCGGTGGTCAGGCGGATCAAGGGGGGGGCATGTTCGGTGACGCGCCGCGCAGCCTGTACATGCCGCCCGAGGCGGGGACGTTCCGGCGCATCGTTTCCGGCGGGCATTCGGATTTCCGCGCGCTGGAGCCACCCGAGGGGAAAGCCATCATCCCGGTGGATGATGTGCGTGCGGTGCTGAACTTCATCCACCAGACCCCGGCGGAAAGCGCCTGGAAGGCAATCGTCGTGGACAGTGCCGATGCCCTGAGCATCGCGGGGGCGAATGCGATCCTGAAGGTGCTGGAGGAGCCGCCACCCCATACCCTGTTCGTGCTGGTAAGCCATGCGCCGGGTCGGCTGCTGCCAACGATCCGGTCGCGCTGTCGCAAGCTGATGCTGTCCCCCCTGAGCGATGCCACGATGATGCGTCTGCTGGCGAAACATGCCCCACAGATCAATGAGACGGATCAGCGCCTGCTGGTGCAACTGGGCGGTGGCAGTATCGGCACGGCACTGGACTATGCCGAAGCGGGTGGGATTGATCTCTATCGCGCCGCGATGGTGTTGCTCTCCGACCCTGCCAGGCCGGATGCGAAACAACTCTATGGCCTGGCGGATATGCTGTCGGCCAAGGGGGCGGATCAGGCCTATAGCGCCTTTCGCATGATGCTGGACTGGTGGATGAAGCGGGCAATCCGCGCCCAGGCAACGGGGGTGCGCCCGCCGGTGATCCTGGCGGAGGAAGAACGTGCGCTCAATCGCTGGGACGCATTGGGCGGCCTTGAAACCTCCATGCAGCTATGGGAAAAGCTAACCGGCCTTCTTGCCCAATCGGACAATCCGGCCAATCTAGATAAGCGTCAGTTGATCGTATCCGCATTCCTGGAAATCCAGAAGGCGGCGGCTCAGCGACACTGACCCCGCCTGACGAGCCCGAGCCGGAACTGGATCATCATGACGCACACGCCCGAGACCGATAAGACATTCTACATTACGACGGCCATTTCCTATGTGAATGGGCCGCCGCATCTGGGGCATGCCTATGAGGCGATTTCCTGCGATGTGATGGCACGCTTCAAGCGTCTGGACGGCTATGACGTGATGTTCCTGACCGGCACGGATGAACACGGCCAGAAGGTGGAGAAGACCGCCAAGGCGAACGGCACCGATCCCAAGGCCTTCTGCGATTCCATTGCCGCCAAGTTTCAGGCAATGACGCAGGAATTGAATATATCCAATGACGACTTCATCCGCACCACGGAACCGCGCCACTATGACAGCGTTCGTGAAATCTGGAAGCGGATCGCCGGCAAGGGGGATATTTATCTGGATAAATATGCCGGCTGGTATTCGGTGCGCGATGAGGCCTATTTCGGTGAAGACGAACTGACCAAGGGCGAGGGCGATCAGGCAGGTAAGTTCCTCGCACCCTCCGGGGCCGAGGTCGAATGGGTGGAGGAGGAATCCTATTTCTTCCGCCTGTCGCAATATGGTGAACGGCTGCTGGCCTATTACGCCGCTAACCCGGATTTCATCTTGCCCCACTATCGCCGCAACGAGATCGTGAATTTCGTCAAGCAAGGGCTGACGGACCTTTCCATCTCGCGCACCAGTTTCAACTGGGGCATTCCGGTGCCGAGCGACGACAGGCATATCATGTATGTCTGGCTCGATGCGCTGACGAACTATGTCACCGCCGTCGGATTCCCGGACGCGAATTCCAACGCTTTCAAAAAGTTCTGGCCTGCCGATATTCATGTCGTTGGCAAGGACATCATGCGGTTTCATACGATCTACTGGCCTGCCTTCCTGATGTCCGCCGACCTGCCCCTGCCGAAGCGGGTTTTCGGTCACGGTTTCCTGAATATCGAAGGCCAGAAGATGTCGAAGTCTCTGGGCAATGTCCTGACGCCCCAGGCCATCATCGGTGAATTCGGGCTGGATCAGGTACGCTATTTCCTGATGCGCGAAGTCCCCTATGGCAATGACGGCTCCTTCTCCAAGGAAAGCATGGTCAACCGGATCAATTCCGACCTTGCCAATGATCTCGGCAATCTGGGTCAGCGGGTCCTGTCGATGATTGCCAAGAACTGCGACGGTAAAGTGCCGGTGCCGGGCGATTTCACGGTGGAGGATGAGGTTCTGATCGCGGCGGCAAAGGGCGCATTGTCCGATATGCGCGCGGCGATGGAGAGCCAGGCGATCCACAAGATGCTGGAGGCGGTCTGGAAGGTCGTGGGCGACGCCAACCGCTATGTCGATGCCCAGGCACCCTGGTCGCTGAAGAAGACAGATCCGGCGCGGATGGCGACGGTCCTCTATGCCCTGGCCGATGTGATCCGCATCCTTGGTATCTATGTCCAGTGCATTGTGCCGGATGCGGCGGCGCGGCTGCTGGGGCAGCTTGCCGTGACCGAAGAGGCCCGGCAGTTCGCCGATATCAAATCGGCCCTGGTACCGGAAACAACCCTGCCTGCGCCAAGTCCGATCTTCCCGCGCTATGTCGAGGCTGAGGAGGCGTGAGCGGAGCCATGCTGGTCGACAGCCACTGCCATCTTGATTATCTGCAGCGCGACGGGCGCGACCTGGCGGAAGTCGTCGCCAGTGCCGGGCGGGCGGGTGTCGGCACGCTGGTCACGATTTGCACCAAAGTCTCTGATTTCGATACGATCCGAAGCATCGCGGAAGCACATCCCGAAGTCTGGTGCACGGTTGGTATCCATCCGCATGAAGCGGAAAGCGAACCGGTGGTGACGACTACGCAACTGGTTGAACTGGCCCGCCATCCGAAGGTGGTGGGAATCGGCGAGACGGGCCTGGACTATTTCTATGAACACAGCCCACGCGCCGCTCAGCAGCAGAGTTTCCGCGCGCATATTGCCGCCTCTCGTGAGACCGGCCTGCCGCTGATCGTGCATACGCGGGATGCCGACGAGGATACGATTGCGATCCTGGAAGACGAAATGGCGAAGGGTTCCTTTCCCGGCGTGATCCATTGCTTCAGCAGCAGCCAATGGTTGGCGGAGCGATCTGTCGCTCTGGGCTTCGCAATCTCAATTTCCGGCATCTTGACCTTCAAGAGTGCAGAGGAAATCCGTCAGGCCGTGGCGGGCGTGCCGCTGGACAATCTGCTGGTGGAGACCGATTCACCCTATCTCGCCCCGGTTCCAAATCGCGGCAAGCAGAATGAACCAGCTTTCGTCGTGCATACCGCCGGGAAGTTGGCGGAGTTGAAAGGTGTTTCGACGGACGATCTGGCGGCACACACGACACGTAACTTCTTCCGCTATTTCAGCAAGGCCCGGCCACCGGCGCCGGTTCCGGGGCTGGCCGCATGAAGGTCCGGATTCTGGGATGCGGGTCGTCGGGGGGCGTGCCGCGTCTGGGCAGCGGATGGGGGGCCTGTGACCCCAGGGAGCCGCGCAATCGGCGCACCCGCTGTTCGGTGCTGTTCACTCAAGGTGACAAGTGCATCCTGATCGACACCGCACCTGATATACGCGAACAGTTGCTGACGGCAGAGGTGAACCACCTGGACGCGGTCTTCTATACCCATGTGCATGCCGATCAGGCTCATGGCATTGACGATTTGCGGGGGCTGGCCCTGGCCGGCCATCGCCGGGTTCCGGTCTTCGCAGTGCCATCGGTCCTGGTGCAGTTGACGGAACGATTCAATTATTGCTTCCGTCAGGTGAAGGACTACCCTCCGATCCTTGACGCCTTTGCGTTGAATGATCCGGTGACGATTGCCGGATTCCCGATCACACCGTTCCAGGTGCGGCATGGATCAATCGACGCCACCGGATACCGGATCGGTGATATCGGGTATATTCCTGATGTCTCCGACATTCCGGAGGAGGGGATGGCGGTGCTGGAAGGGGTGTCGGTGCTGATCGTCGATGCGCTGCGCTATCGCCCGCATCCCAGCCACGCGCATCTCGACCGGACGCTTGCCTGGATCGAACGGCTGAAGCCAAAGCAGGCGATCATCACCAACATGCATGTTGATCTGGACTACCGGACACTTGCACAAACCCTGCCAGCGGGTACCGTACCGGCCTATGACGGAATGGAAATCGAAGTCTGAAACAAGACAAACGAAGGGAGAGCGCGGAATGAAAGTGGCATTTCTGGGTCTGGGGGTCATGGGCTATCCGATGGCCGGACATCTGAAAACCAAGGGCGGCCAGGATGTGACCGTCTATAACCGCACCTTCGCCAAAGCGGGGAAATGGGTCGAACAGTTCGGTGGCGCGGCAAAGCAGACCCCCAAGGAGGCAGTCGGCGGTGCGGAGATCGTGTTCTGCTGCGTTGGTAATGACGATGATCTGCGGAGCGTTGTGCTGGGTCCGGACGGGGCGCTGGCGGGCATGACGAAGGGGTCGATCTTCGTCGATCACACCACCGCATCGGCAGATGTCGCGCGCGAACTCTATGCTGCGGCTAAGGAACTGGGTATCGGTTTCATCGACGCGCCGGTCTCTGGCGGTCAGGCCGGGGCGGAGAATGGTGTGCTGACGGTGATGTGCGGCGGCGACGCGGATGTCTATGCCAAAGCAGAACCGGTGATTGCCGCCTTCGCACGGTCCTGCCTGCTGATGGGCGGGGCTGGGGCAGGGCAGTTGACCAAGATGGTCAACCAGATCTGCATTGCGGGCCTGTTGCAGGGATTGTCCGAAGGCATGAATTTCGGCTCCAAGGCTGGGCTGGACATGGAAAAGGTCATCTCGGTGATTTCCAAAGGCGCGGCAGGATCCTGGCAGATGGAGAACCGCGGCAATACCATGGTGAAAGGCGAATTCGATTTCGGCTTCGCGGTCGACTGGATGCGCAAGGATCTGGGCATATGTCTTGCTGAAGCGAAGAACAATGGTGCGCGCGTGCCAGTAACCGCACTGGTGGACCAGTTCTACGCGCAGGTTCAGGCCCGTGGCGGCAAACGCTGGGATACATCGAGCCTGATCCATTTGCTTGCAAACGATTGAGACTCCCTCACAAGGGAGCATAAGCATAGGCTCACACGATGAATGACTGGATTCAGTGCACCAGTGACTGGCTGGTCACGGAGAGCCTGCAAGGAACCCGCGGCGACCGGGTGATGAAATATCTCTGCGAACAACTGGTCGCAGGCGGGATTCCGCTTGTTCGGGCGAATGTCGCCTGCGGCCAGTTGCATCCCTTGTTCCGGGCTTTTGGAATTGCCTGGACTCGGGATACCGGGCTTGTGCGCGACAATTTCAGCTTTGACGGGACGAGCAGCGATGCCTGGATGAAAAGCCCGTTGCGCGCGGTCGCCCAGAAACCGGGCCAGGATCTCCGGGTGCGTCTTCATCTGGGGGAGGGCATAGAAGAATTCCCAGTCCTGAAAGAGTTTCGGGAACGGGGCTATACTGATTATTTCTGTACGGTCGCCGCTTTCTCCACCCCGCCAGAGCGCGCGATGAGTGATATGGACGGCTGCATCGCCACCTTCGCGACAGATGCTGAAGGTGGCTTTACCGATCAGCATCTCGCCGTGATAAAACGACTGTTTCCACGCCTCGCGCTGGCTCTGAAAATGTATGTGCGGGAATCGACGGCGCAGAATCTCGCTTCCACCTATCTTGGCAGCCAGGCCGGGGAGCGGGTGCTGAACGGCCGGATCAAGCGTGGCGATTGCGAGAGCATCCGCGCGGCGGTCTGGTTTTCCGACATGCGCGGCTCCACCGCTTTCGCCGACCGGATGGACCCGCAGGTTTTCCTCAACCGCCTGAACCGCTATTTCGAATGCACCGCCGGGTCGGTATTGGACCATGGCGGTGAAGTGCTGCGTTTCATCGGTGATGCGGTGCTGGCGATCTTCCCGATCAACGGGCCGGGCGGGGCGGAGCGGGCCGGGCGCATGGCAGTTTCCGCCGCCCGCGATGCGGTTCAGCGTGTCGCGGAAATGAACCGGACACCGCCGGACTCGGACCCGGACCCGATCCAGTTCGGGCTGGGCCTGCATCTGGGGGATGTCCTGTACGGCAATATCGGGGTGCCGGAGCGGCTGGAATTCTCCGTTATCGGTGCGGCAGCAAATGAGACGGCACGGCTTCAGGACCTGACCAAGACCCTGAAATGCACCGTGCTTGCCTCCGACGCCTTCACCGCGATTTCGAATGCGGAATGGGAGCCGATGGGCAGTCACCGCCTGCGTGGCGTCACTGAGCCTCAGCCGGTCTATTCCCTGACGCTTTGAGACAAAACCCGATCTGCGCGTCGAGCGGCAGGGTGGCTGGAATGCGATTCCAGTTAATTTTACCCCATCCGTTGGCGAACTGACGGGTCACGATGTCTACCGTCGCATCGGAGGCATCACCCCGGCGTGCGGCAACCCGGTCCCGTGCCGTCGTCTCATCCAGATCGAGCCAGATGCCGACAAAGGGCACACCCGCCGCTTGAGCAATTTCCTGAATTCGATCTCGACTGCCGACATGGGTGAAGGTTGCATCGGCAATCGCGCCATGACCCTGGGAAAGGGCAGCAGCGCAAATACGCTCCATCTCGCCATAGGTGGCCTGATGTGCCTCGGTCGAATAGGCTTCGGCGGGCAGACGTTCGGTTTCCTCCCGCGCTCCGTGGAGTCGCTTACGGATCGCGTCGCTGCGGGCAATCACGGCACCGGGGGCTGCCCCGATATGCGCTGACAAGGCCCGCGCGACGGTGGATTTTCCACTGCCCGACGGACCCCCAATCGCGATCAATACAGGTTTCGGCGGCGACAGATAGTCGATGGCGCTTTGCAGATACGCCCCCGCCTGTCGCCGCTGTTCCGCCGCTTTACCGGTCTGGTCCAGTGATGCCGCCGCATAGGTCACCTTGGCGCGGATCTGGGCACGCATGGAAAGAAACAACGGCAGCAGGTCCAATGCCCCGACTTCCTGCACCCGGTGCTCCAGATAGCGGTTCAACACCAGGCACGCCGCATCCCGCCGTCCGCGTGCATCCAGGTCCATCAGCAGGAAGGCAAGGTCGTAGAGCGTATCGATCCGCGCGAAATCCGGATTGAACTCAATACAGTCGAACAGGATCGGCTGGCCTTGCCAGCGGCAGATATTCCCCAGGTGCAGATCGCCATGGCAGTGCCGCACCGCCCCCGCCGCGCGTCGATCATCGATGCTCCCGGCCCTCGCTGCAAGCGTAGAGCAGGCCAGATCGATCAATGCTGCCAGACCATCCGGATTACATGCCGCATCGGCTGCCAGATCGGCAAGATTGCCATCCAGCACCGCCCGCATAGACGCCGACCCGCCTGCATCGATCAGGGGCGGCTCGGCCTCGTGGAAAGCCGCTACGATCTGCGCCACCTGCCTCAGTTCAGCATCATTGGCGGCATTGTCTGCCAACGTATTCTCGAACCGGTGCATCTCGACGACGGTTTCCACGGTTCCATCCGGAAATTGATCAATCTCTCCAAAGGCCAACCCGGTATCCGTCCGCAGGATCGGGCGGCAGCCAAGATAGAGATCGGGGGCCGTGCGGCGATTCAGGCGTACTTCTTCCAGACAGGCCGCCCTCCGTTTCTCGGGTGTCGAGAAGTCCATGAAGGAATAGCGCACGGCGCGTTTCAGTTTGTAGACTCTCTCCGGCAGCAGAAAGACGATGGCGCCATGGGTCTCCACCCGTTCCGGTATCGCCCCGCCATGACTGGTCGGATCGGAGAGGAAACCGATAACCGGTGTCTGTTCATCGTTCACCAAGGGATCAGGTCTCCCTGTCGTTGACGCCAGCCTCCTCGAAACTTGCCATGCCGCTGTGGCAGGCGACGGCTGATTTCACGATGGCCAGTGCCAGAGCCGCCCCCGACGCCTCTCCCAACCGCATGCCCAGATCAAGGATCGGGCGCTTGCCGATGGCAGCGCATAGCCGCGCATGGGCCGGTTCTGCCGACAGATGCCCGACAACGCAATGATCCAGCGCAAGCGGGTCCATGCGGTACAGCACGGCGGCGGCGGCGGTGCAGGCATAGCCGTCCAGAATGACCGGCACGCGGCCAATCCGAGCAGCGATGATCGCCCCTACAATCGCCGCCAGTTCATGCCCACCCAGACGGCGCATCGCATCGAACGGGTCTGTCGTGTCGGGCAGGTGCAGCGTCACCGCCTTGTCCACGGCGGCGATCTTGCGCGACATCGCATCCCCTGAAACGCCAGTACCGGGGCCGGTCCAATCCTCCGCCTTGCCGCCGAACAGCGCATGGGAAAGGGCAGCGGCGGCGGTCGAATTGCCGATCCCCATCTCCCCCAGACACAGGCAGTCAATGCCCTCATCCACCGCCATCATGCCATAGGCCATCGCGGTGGCGCAGCCTTCGTCGTCCATCGCCGGGCCTTTGGTGAAATCCTCTGTCGGATGGTCCAGCGCCATTTCATAGACCCGCAGTTCCGCATCCAGCGTGGCGCAGAGCTGGTTCACCGCCGCGCCACCGGACTGGAAATTCGCAACCATCTGGGCCGTCACCTCGGACGGATAGGCCGATACACCCTGAGCAGCAACGCCATGATTTCCCGCGAAGATGGCGACACGCGGACGCTCGATCCGTGGCGGCGTGCGTCCTTGCCAGGCGGCGACCCATGCGGCCAGTTCCTCAAGTCGACCCAGGGCACCGGGCGGTTTGGTCAGGCGGGATTCCCGCTGCCGTGCGGCCTCTCTTGCCGCCGAATCCGGTGCGGGAAGAGCGCGTAGCAGCGACCTGATCTCGTTCAGATCGGCCTTCACCGCTTCCTCGGACCCGTCGTCACGCATCGTTCTCTGTCCCCTGCTTGCATCGGTGCTTGCACCCTATAGTGCTTGGGATTAAGCCTTCGAAGCATGACCGACAAGACGGAAAATGGAAAACGATACGTGTTCTTCGGGCCGGGCCGGGTGCGCCTTGACCAGATGCTGGTGGCGCTTGCCTTCATGACACGCCTGCCGGTCCCGTATCGCGACCCGCCGATTGCCGATGCGGCATGGGCCTTTCCGTTGGCTGGTGCCGTGGTCGGGTTATTCTCCGGGGCCGTGCTCTGGGCGGCGCTGGAATTGGCGTTGCCACCCTATGCCGCTGCCTTGCTGACCCTGCTTGCCAGTGCCATGCTGACCGGGGCCTTGCATGAGGACGGGCTGGCGGATTGCGCTGATGGTTTCTGGGGGGGGCATTCGCCGCAGCGGCGTCTGGAGATCATGCGCGACAGCCGCAGCGGTGCTTATGGCGTGCTGGCCCTGATTCTGGCGACCGGGCTGAAGGCGGTACTGATCGGGGAAATGGCCGGATACTGGGGCGCGCAGCCGGTCTGGATGATGTTGGTTGCCAGCCATGCGCTGGCGCGGGCGGGTCTGCCCCTGGCGATGGCGTTGATTCCTGCAGCCGGAAAGACCGGTCTTGCCGCCATGGCCGGGCGACCTGACCGACTGACCGCCGGTATTGCCCTGCTGCTGGGCACCGCTATCGCCGGGCTGGCGCTGTCCGTAACACCGGACTGGATGGCGCTGGCGCTGCTGGCGACGGTCGGGGCCGTCACCCTGGGTCTGGGGGTGATGGCGCGGGCGAAGCTGGGCGGATTGAACGGCGATTGTCTGGGTGCGATGGAGCAAGTCTCCGAGATCGCTTGCCTGATGATGCTCGCGATCATACTTGGAACCTGAAGGGAAGGCGCAATGGCGACGACGGTTACGCATTGGTGGTGGATTCGACACGCCCCGGTCACGGCGAACGAGGGGCGGATCTACGGACGTTCGGATTTGCCCTGTGTGACTGATGACCCGGACCTCTATGCCGGTCTGGCCGCGATGCTGCCAAAGGATGCGCTGCTGGTCACCAGCAATCTGATGCGGACCCACCAGACCGCCGATGCGATAGCCGCCGCAGGATTGACGCTGCCGGAACGAGAGGTCTTCGACGATCTGGCGGAGCAGAATTTCGGCGACTGGCAGGGAAGGCATTACGCGGATATCGAGGCTGTTGACCCCCGTGTCGTGCATGATTTCTGGCTTTGCCCCGCCCATTGCCGCCCGCCGGGTGGGGAAAGCTTTGTTGATCTGATTGCCCGTGTCGCCCCGGTGATCGAAACCGTGTCCGATGCCAATCCGGGCCGTCACATCATTGCTGTTGCCCATGGCGGGACGATCCGCGCGGCGCTGGCCATCGCCCTGGGGCTCGACCCGGAACGGGCACTGTCCTTCACCATTGACAACTGTTCGCTGACCCGCATCGACCGGATAGAGACCGGGCCGGAAGATCCGCAGCCGGGTCTGGGTCGCCTGAGTTGGCGCACCGTTCTGGTCAACCGCCTGCCGGGTGAGCGTCCGCCGGGTGGAAAGCCGCTGCGATGAGCCAGGATTTCCGAACTTGCCTGATTCTCGGTGGGGCGCGCTCCGGCAAGACCCGCCGCGCTCTCTCACTGGCGGAAGGGAGCGGCGCAACGCCCGTCTATATCGCCACAGCTCAGGCCTTCGATGCGGAAATGGCGGAGCGTATTGCCCTGCACAAGGCGGAACGGGGGCCGCATTGGCGCTCGGTTGAGGCTCCGCTGGATCTACCAGAAGCCATCTGTCATGCCGCACAGCCTGATGCGGTTCTGCTGATTGATTGCCTGACGCTGTGGCTCAGCAATCTCACCTTCGCGGAACGGGACATCGCCGGGGCTACGGCAGCCCTGGTCACGGCGCTGAATGACGCACCGGGTCCGGTCCTTGTCGTTTCCAATGAAGTCGGCCTTGGCATCGTCCCGGAGAATGCGCTCGCCCGGCGGTTCCGCGATGATCAGGGCCGCCTGAACCAGACCGTTGCCGCAGCGGTCGACCGAGTCGAATTCATCGCCGCCGGATTGCCCTTGACCCTGAAAGGATAGACGTTCCCCATGGCCACCCGTATCCCCGCCACCGTCATCACCGGTTTCCTCGGTGCCGGAAAGACAAGCCTGATCCGCCATATGATCGAGAACAATCGCGGCAAGCGGTTGGCCTTTCTGATCAACGAATTCGGCGATCTGGGGATCGACCGTGAATTGCTGCTGGGTTGCGGTATCGAGGGTTGCGATGAGGAGGATGTGATCGAACTGGCCAATGGCTGCATCTGCTGCACCGTTGCCGACGATTTCCTGCCCGCCATAGAGGCAATCCTGGCCCGACCCAATCCACCGGATCACATCCTGATCGAAACCTCCGGTCTTGCCCTGCCGAAACCGCTGGTGAAGGCCTTTGCCTGGCCGGAAGTGAAGGCGCGGGTGACGGTGGACGGCGTGATTACCGTCGTCGACGCCAAGGCCGTTTCCGAAGGCCGCTTTGCGGATGACGAAGATGCGGTCCAGGCGCAGCGGGAGGCCGACGATGCCGTGGATCATGACAATCCGCTGGAAGAGGTGTTCGAGGATCAGTTGCTCTGTGCCGATATGGTTGTGCTGAACAAGCTCGACCTGCTGGAAGACGGTATGGCCGACCGGATCGAACGTGACCTTGCCGCCCATCTGCGACCCGGCGTACGGTTCGTCCATGCCCGGGAAGCGGCGGTCGATCCGTTGGTGCTGCTCGGCCTCAACTCGGCGGCGGAAGACGATCTCGCCAACCGGCCCAGCCATCATGACGATCATGGCGACGGGGTGGACGATCACGATCACGACGATTTCGACAGCTTCACCCTGCGTCTTGCCGCCATCGACGATGCCGACGCGCTGGATGCCCGCATCCTTCAGGCGGTGACCGATCATGACATTCTGCGCGTCAAGGGTTTCCTCGACCGTCCCGGCATAACCCGTCGCGAAGTCGTCCAAGTCGTCGGTCCCCGACTGCGCCGATATTACGACCGTGCCTGGAGATCGGAAGAGCACCGCCGTTCCGAACTGGTTGTCATTGGTCGCAAAGGCCTGGATAAAAGCGCTATTTCGTTGGCTATCCTCGGATAACCCAGCGCCGTCCGGGAGCAGGCACTGCGGGGGTATTGCATATCGACTCTCGTGCGGAATTGACCTGATACGGGTGAGGGTTTCCTGAACGAAGTATTCGCCTGGTTCTGGGAGGCCGCCGGATCAAGTCCGACGGCGACGGATTTGTCGTTGTGAAAGAGCACGTCGTGCCTGGATTTGATCCGGGCACCTCCCGATGGCGGGCAATATCCGGCATATGCAATTGCTCTGACAGACGCCGGATGCGGGATTGCAAGCATCCGGCTCAGGGGCCTATGGTGCGGTGCAACCTCTCGGAGAGTCCATGTCCAGCGATACGGAACTGCGGCGTGCCAATCTTATCGGTATGGGCTGGATGTTCCTGGCGGGGCTGGCTTTTGCGGGAATGCATGCGGCAATCCGCCATGTCGGGCAGGATATCCATCCGTTCGAAATAGCATTCTTCCGGAACCTGTTCGGATTTCTGATCCTCACCCCTTTGTTCCTGCGCTATGGCTGGGAGCCGCTGAGGGCGAAGCGACCTTGGTTGCTGAGCCTGCGGGCGGTGGTTAATCTGGCAGCGATGATGGCCTTTTTCACGGCTTTAACCCTGGCGCCGCTTGCGGATGTCACGGCCCTGTCCTTCACGGCGCCAATCTTTGCCACTGCCCTGGCAATCCCGGTCCTGGGAGAGAAAGTCGGTTGGCGGCGCGCGACGGCGATTATCTTCGGTTTCCTGGGAGCCTTGATCATCGTGCGCCCCGGATTTGCGACCGTCGATTTGGGTCATGGACTTGTGATCGGATCCTCCCTGCTATGGGCCTGTGCGATGATGGTCATCAAGACGGTCTCAAAATCGGATTCATCGCTGACCATAACGCTCTATATGGGATTAATGATGACACCGCTGTCGCTGCCCTTCGCCTGGGCGGTCTGGACCTGGCCGCAGGGGGATGCGTGGCTCTGGCTGCTGGCCATTGGTGCAATGGGCGGCGTGGCACAATGGGGGCTGACCGAATCATTGCGGCGGGGAGAGACCGCCGTCGTCATGCCGGTCGATTTCGTCAAGCTGATCTGGGCCGCGATCCTGGGCTATTTCATCTTCGGACAGGTGCCGGGTTTTTATACATTACTGGGGGGTGCTGTGATCTTTGCGTCGGCAACCTATATCGCGATCCGCGAATCCCGACTTAAAAAACCTGTCGTTCCGGTTTCCCGAAGTACGCCCGCCTGAAAACAAACGGCAAAAATAAGCAATTTATGTCGCAGGTCGAACACTGGTTTGGCGGTGGTAGAGGATGCTTGTCGCGGCATAGACAAAAAGCGGTGAGGAGACAGACAGGATGGCCCGAACTTCCAGCCGTCAGGCAATGCGCGACCGTCGTGGCAAGTCTGCAGGCATAAAGCAGCTTCCCTGGACTAAGACTTTGCGCAACCCCTACCCGCCGATCTGTCCACTATCGGATGATCAGGTTGAGGCGATCCACGAGGCGAGCCTGGATGTGATCGAGCGGCACGGGCTAGAGGTGAATGGCGAGGCGGCACTGGACCTTTATGCCAAGGCCGGGGCCGAGGTTAACCGTGCGAATGAAATGGTCCGCATGGATCGCGCGCTGGTGATGGACCTGATGGCCACCGCGCCGGAGGAGTTCACCCTGACACCGCGCAATCCTGACCATGCGATCACATTGGGCGGCAATCATATCAATTTCGGTCTCGTTTCCGGTCCGCCCAATGTACACGACTGCATCAACGGGCGTCGCAGCGGCAATTATGCAGATTACATCAAGCTCGCCAAATTCGCGCAGTTCTTCAATTGCATCCGCTTTCTCGGCAACCAGGCCGTCGCGCCGACCGATCTGCCTGCCAATACGCGACATATGGATTCGACCCGCGCCAATGTCATCTATACCGACAAGGCCTTCAATCATCTGCTGATCGGGGCCGGACGGGCAAAGGATTCCTGCGAGATCGTCGCCCGAGCCTGCGGCAAGACGCTGGAGGAGATCGCCCGCCAGCCCGCCTGCATCGGCAATATCAATGTGAACAGCCCGCGCAAGCTGGATGAGCATATGGCGACGGGTCTGATCCAGATGGCGGAACTGAACCAGGCGACCATCGTGACACCCTTTACCCTGATGGGGGCGATGACGCCGGTCACGATGGGGGCGGCCCTGGTGCAGCAGAATGCCGAAGCCCTGTTTGCAATGTGCCTGACCCAGATCGTGCGGCCCGGCGCACCGGTCGTCTATGGCGGGTTCACGTCCAATGTCGATATGAAATCCGGTGCCCCCGCCTTCGGGACGCCGGAGAATGCGAAGGCCAATCTGGCAGGCGGGCAACTGGCGCGCCGATATAAGGTTCCCTATCGCACCAGTGCCTGCAATGCCTCCAACACCGTCGATGCCCAGGCGACCTATGAGACGATGATGGCGATGTTCGGCGCGGTTATGGGTCATGGCAATTTCATCTATCACGCGGCGGGTTGGCTGGAGGGAGGACTCGTCGCTTCCTTCGAGAAACTGATGGTCGATGTCGAGGTGATCCAGCATATGATCGGCCTGATGATGCCTATCGAAACCGGGATTGATGATCTGGGTGTCGATGCCATCGGGGCGGTGGCACCGGGCGGGCATTTCTTTGGTTCGGAGCATACCATGGCGCGCTACGAGACCGCGTTCTATGCCCCGATCCTGTCCGACTGGACAAACAGTGAGGCCTGGGAAATCGCCGGAGCGAAGACTGCGACGCAGCGCGCGACAGATCTGTGGCAACTGGTGTTGGAGGAATACCAGCAGCCTCCACTTGATCCCGCCTGTCAGGAATCGGTAGACGCATTTGTTGCCGGGCGTAAGGAAGAGATCGGTACCGGTGAACCATAAAACCCGCTTTTCCTTTCGGCGCGAGCAGGTAGGTTAGCGCCATGACAATGCGTGGAACGGGCGACCCCGAACAGTTCGGCTTTCTGCTTCTGCCCAGCTTTTCGCTGATGGCTTTCTCGTCCGCTGTAGAGCCGCTGCGGGCGGCGAATACGATTGCCGGACGTAAACTCTACGAATGGACCATGATATCGATGGATGGTCAGGCGGTGCCTGCCTCCAACATGATCGACATCATGCCCAATACATCGGTCGCGACGGAAAAGCGGTTCGACTATCTCTTCATCGTCGGCGGCACCGGGGCAGAGAAGATCCGCGACCCGCGCGCGATCAATTTCATCCGAAAGCTCTCGCGCATCGGCACCGTGATCGGGGCGGTTTCCACCGCGCCCTATCTGCTGGCCTATGCCGGGCTGCTGGACAACAGGCGTTGCACCATTCATTGGGAATATCTGGACGGGTTCCGGGAGGATTTCCCCTATCTCGATATCAGTGAGGAACTGTTTGAGATCGACGGGAATGTCATCACCTGTTCCGGCGGGACGGCGGCCATCGACCTGTTGCTGCATCTGATCAGCCATTCCCACGGCCACGATCTGGCAACCCATGTCTCTGAATGGTTCCTGCACAAACAGATCCGCGAACAGTCGGAACACCAGCGCATGGCGCTCCGCTTCCGGGTCGGGGTGAGCCATCCCAAACTGTTGAGCGCGATTCAGTTCATGGAGGAAAACCTGGAAACGCCGCTGGACCGTGAGGAGATCGCCGAGGCGGTCGGTCTGTCGACCCGGCAGTTGGAGCGCCTGTTCCGCAAATATCTGAATTCGACACCACGCAAATACTATTTCGGTCTGCGGATGCAGCGCGCCCGCATCCTCTTGCGCCAGACCAGCATGTCAGTGCTGGATGTCGCGCTGGCCTGCGGATTCGTCTCTGCCAGCCATTTCGCAAAGTGCTATCGTGAATTCTTCGGCCATTCCCCGCGCCGGGACCGCGCATCGGAGGCATAGGATTTGTCAGACGACCGCATCCTCTACGAACGGACAGGCCCTGTCGTCACCCTGACGCTGAACCGGCCTGATGAGTTGAACGCCTTTTCCGAACTGCCGATGATCGAGGCGTTTCTGGCTGCGATTGATCGGGTGAAGTCGGAGACGGATGTGCGTTGCGTCATACTGACCGGGGCGGGGCGGGCCTTTTCGGCGGGTGGCAACGTCAAGCATATGCGGGACAGGACGGAGATGTTCGCGGGCACGGCGGCGGATATCGAGCGGGCCTATGCAGAGGGCATCCACCGCGTGCCGCCTGCGCTGTGGAATCTGGAAGTTCCGGTGATCGCGGCGGTGAACGGCCCGGCCTATGGGGCGGCGCTTGATCTGGTCTGCATGTGCGATATCCGGATCGCCAGTACGGCGGCGAAATTCGGTGCGCCATTCGTCAAGATCGGCATTGCACCCGGTGATGGGGCCGCCTGGTTCCTCAGCCGGATCGTCGGTCCCTCCGTCGCGGCGGAACTGATCCTGACCGGAGAACCCGCCGATGCGGAAACCGCCAGGGCAATGGGTCTCGTCTCCCGCGTCGTTGCGCCGGAATTGCTGATGGAAGAAGCCCGCGCGCTGGCCCATCGAATCGCCGGAAATGCACCTCTGGCGGTGCAGCTTTCCAAGCGGTTGCTGCGCCGCGCGCCGCATCAGACGCTGGAGGATCATCTTTCCCTCTGCGCCGCCTATCAGGCGCTGTTGCACGGGACCGAAGATCATGCCGAGGCAGTTGCCGCCTTGCTGGGGAAACGTGCCCCGGTCTTTACCGCAAAATAGGTGATATCGAATGTCCTTCTGTGAGGATTATTTAATCACATAAAAATATGTGAAATAAATAAATTCACACATAACCGCGACAAAAATGGCATCACCCCTTGATTTCCAACGGAAGCAACCTGTATATGTCCCGCTGAAACAGCAACGGAATCGTTCACATGGCCACGTATGGTCAGGATGGACGCACTGGAGTGCATGCAATGGAAATGAAGCCGCAGTCGATCCCCGGATCGGTCAATCTGGTTACCGTGGTGGATGTGCATCACTGGACCGACAGTCTGTTTTCCTTTCGCGTGACGCGACCGGACAGTTTCCGTTTCCGCTCCGGCGAATTTGTGATGATCGGCCTGATGGTTGATGGCAAGCCTCTGCTGCGTGCCTATTCTGTCGCCAGCCCGTCCTGGGATCACGAACTCGATTTTTTCTCCATCAAGGTGCCGGACGGGCCGCTCACCAGCCGCTTGCAGAAGATTCAGCCGGGCGACGAAATCCTGCTGGGCAAGAAACCGACCGGGACGCTGGTGCTGGATGCGCTGCTGCCGGGCAAGACGCTCTATCTGCTTTCCACGGGCACCGGCATCGCTCCTTTCGCCAGTGTCATCCGCGATCCGGAAACCTATGATCGGTTCGAGAAGGTTGTCCTGACCCATACCTGCCGCACTGTCGCCGAACTGGCCTATGGCGAGAAGCTGGTTGCCGATACGCTGAACGACCCGCTGGTCGGGGAGATGGTTGCCGGGCGGCTGATCCATTACACCAGCACGACGCGGGAGGATTATCCCCGCACCGGGCGCATCACCGACCTGATCCAGAGCGGCAAGCTGTTCGCCGACCTTTCAATGCCGCCCTTTGATCCGGCAACCGACCGGGTGATGATCTGCGGGTCCATGGCGATGCTGCAGGACACCAAGGCTGTCGTGGAAGCGGCTGGTCTGGAAGAAGGCTCCAACGCCAAGCCGGGACAGTTCGTGATCGAAAAGGCCTTTGCCGGGTAACATTTGATCCAATCGTCTGTTTCCGACAGTCGATGTCGTCTTGAACGCAAAACAAGTCGCGGGGGCGCGCTCACTCAGGCGGGTTAGCCCTTAGCTATAGCACCCATATCCTGATAGGGGGATCGGCATAGCCTGTCCCCCTTCTTCGTGATACCGCAATCATCCGGTCTTAGGACCAATCGAAAGGTGGGAATGGGAATGAGCAAGTCCGATATCGAAATCGCCCGGGAAGCGACAATGAAGCCGATCACGGAGATCGGCGCGAAGCTTGGTATTCCCGCCGACCAACTGATGCAGTATGGCCCGAACAAGGCCAAGATGAGCTTCAGCTATCTCGACTCCCTGAAGGGCAAGCCGGATGGCAAGCTGATCCTTGTCACCGCGATTTCCCCAACCCCAGCGGGTGAAGGTAAGACCACGACCACGGTCGGCCTCGGCGACGGGCTCAACCGGATCGGCAAGAAGGCAATGATCTGCCTGCGGGAGCCTTCACTCGGCCCCTGCTTCGGCGTCAAGGGCGGGGCAGCCGGTGGCGGCTATGCCCAGGTCGTGCCGATGGAAGACATCAACCTGCACTTCACCGGCGATTTCCACGCTATCACTTCGGCCCATAACCTGCTCTCCGCCCTGATCGATAACCATATCTACTGGGGCAATGAGCTTGGCTTTGATGAGCGCCGTGTCGCCTGGCGTCGGGTGCTGGACATGAACGACCGCGCGCTGCGCGATACCGTCGTCTCGCTGGGCGGTGTTGCCAACGGCTTCCCGCGCCAGACCGGTTTCGACATTACCGTCGCTTCCGAAGTCATGGCGATCTTCTGCTTAGCTGACGGGTTGAAAGATCTGGAAGACCGGCTGGGCCGCATCGTCGTCGGCTATACCCGCGACCGCAAGCCGATCCTGGCGCGCGACCTGAAGGCGGAAGGCCCGATGACCGTGCTGCTGAAGGATGCGCTGATGCCGAACCTGGTGCAGACGCTGGAAAACAACCCGGCCTTTATCCATGGCGGTCCCTTTGCCAATATCGCCCATGGCTGCAACTCCGTCTCTGCCACCAAATCGGCGCTGAAGGTTGCCGATTACGTGGTGACCGAAGCCGGTTTCGGGGCCGATCTGGGGGCCGAGAAATTCTTCGACATCAAATGCCGCAAGGCGGGCCTGAAGCCCGAAGCCGTGGTCATCGTCGCCACCGTCCGTGCGCTGAAAATGCATGGCGGCGTGGCGAAGGACAAGCTGGGCGACGAGAATGTCGAGGCGCTGAAGAAGGGCCTCGCCAATCTGGGTCGCCACATCCAGAATGTCGGTAAATTCGGTGTTCCCGCCGTCGTTGCGATCAACCGCTTCATCAAGGATACCGATGCGGAATTCGCCGCGATCCAGGAATTCACCCGCTCGCTGGGTGTCGAGGCCATTGTCTGCGAACATTGGGGCAAGGGGTCGGAAGGGACCGAAGCCCTGGCCCATCACGTGGTTGGCCTGATCGACAGCGGCAAGGCGAATTTCGCACCGCTCTATCCGGAAGAGATGGGGCTGTTCGACAAGATCAACACGATCTGCACCTCGATCTACGGTGCGAGCGAGGCGGTTGCGGACAAGAAAATCCGCGACCAGTTGAAACAGTGGGAAGAGGAAGGTTACGGCAATCTGCCGGTCTGCATCGCAAAGACGCAGTACAGCTTTTCCACCGATGCCGCGCTGCGCGGTGCGCCATCAGGCCATGTTGTCCCGGTCCGGGAAGTCCGCCTGTCCGCCGGGGCCGGTTTCATTGTTGCGATCTGCGGTGAGGTCATGACCATGCCCGGCCTGCCGCGCGTGCCCTCGGCCTATTCCATCAAACTGAACGATGCGGGACAGATCGAAGGTCTGTTCTGATCCTCCATCTTTTCTGCGTATCGGCGTGAAGAACGCGGAGGCACAACCCAGTGCCTCCGCGTTTTCATTTCCGGCAAGAGGGTTCCAGGACAAATCGCACCCAATCCTGTCGCGATTGGAATTGACCGGCGCTTGAAACGGGGATCACATTCAGACTGCGCGGATATCGCGCGATCTCTTTTGAAAGCCGGTGGCCATGCCCTATGATCCCTATTCCCTCGGGTCCAATCGGAAGATCGATCCGACCCGGCGTCCCTCCTCCGCCACCGCCTTCCTGCCGGATGGAAGCCCGAATGACGATGACCGGGTGGAGATCGGGCCGACCGATCTTGCCTTTGCCGAATGGACTGCGTTGGGGCTGACCATCCCCGACCTCTCGGCACTGCGCGACTATCGCCTCGCGCGGCTGGTGGAGCAGACCCGGCTGCATGATCTGGGCGGGCTGCTGCTGTTCGATCCGCTCAACATCCGCTATGCGACCGATACGTCGAACATGCAGATCTGGGTGATGCACAATTTCTGTCGCGCCGCTCTGGTGCTGCCGGACGGGCATCTGGCGCTCTGGGACTATGCCCCTGCCCGACATCTGTCGGCCTATCTGCCACTGGTGAAGGAGGTTCGCACCGGAGCCGATTTCTTCTATATGGACGCGGCACAGCGGGCGGAAGAGCGGGCTGCGATCTTCGCGGCGGAAGTTGATGACCTGGTTCGCCACCACGCCGGATCGAACCGCCGCCTCGGGTTAGACAAAAGCGAGATTGCGACCCATTGGGCATTGCAGAATGTCGGCTTCGACATCCGCATCGGTCAGGAGATGACAGAGCATGCCCGCAAGGTGAAGAACGCCAATGAGTTGAACGCCATGCGCTGTGCCATTGCGGCCTGCGAAGCGGCGATGGCGGAAATGCAGGCGGCTGTTAGACCGGGCATGACCGAGGTCGAGGCCTGGGCGGAATTGCAGAAATCGAACTTCATCCGGGGCGGCGAATGGATCGAGACCCGCATCCTGTCGTCAGGGCCGCGCACCAATCCCTGGTTCCAGGAATGCGGCCCGCGCCGGATGAAGGAGGGCGATATCCTGGCCTTCGATACGGATATGATCGGCCCTTATGGCTATTGCGCCGACCTGTCCCGAACCTGGAAGATAGGCGGCGGCAAAGCGACAGACGAGGAACGGGAGGCCTATCAGGTAGCCCATGAGCAGATCAGCAATAATATGGCACTGCTCGGCCCCGGCGTTTCCTTCAAGGAATTGATGCAGAAGGCGAAGCCTCTGCCCGAGAAATTCCGCGAACGCCGCTATGGCGTGATGTATCACGGCGTCGGTCTGTGCGATGAATATCCCGCGATCTACTATCCGGAGGACTGGGAGGCGGTCGGCTATGACGGTGTGCTGGAACCCGGTATGTGCGTCTGCGTTGAAGCTTATGTCGGCGCGGTCGGCGGCTCCTGCGGGGTGAAGCTGGAAGATCAGGTGGTGATCACCGAATCCGGCTGCGAGAACCTGACCCGCTACCCGTTCGACGAACGGCTGATGGCATAGTCTTAGGGATTTATTCTACCTGAGTGTTTAATTGAATGCCCTCTTTCAAGAATTGGCGGATTGTGAACACAGCTCAAAGTGCTCGATTGAGAGATTCCTTTGCCGCCGGGAGGAGAAGACACCGTGAACCGCTCCATGAAAACCAAACGCCCCCCGCACTATTCTCGACCCACCTGAATGCAAAGGAAATGCCGCTCGACATTGCGGTGAGCGAGCAGCAAGACCCGGGCAAGTTTACCCTTACGGAGTTGCAACGCGAGCAACTCGCCATGGCTCAAACGCTAGACGCAAAGACCAGCCCGCGAAATATCTCTCGAGAGATTTTCGAACTCACCCCAGAAAATCTCACAAGCCATTGAAATATTAACGAGAATAGAACAACGGCCAAGTGCCCTGCGATCTTGAGAATGGCTTTCAGTGACCATTTGGTTTACTGCCGGAAAGAAGAGCATCAAGCCCAGAATATTTCCATTTCTTTCAAATGATTAAGGGATTCCCACGGTCCGAAGGAGGTAATGGCGGTGGTGTCAGACGAAATCAAACTCGTCTCAGTTTGCCGTTTATTAGAATGATTTATACAGCAGAAAGCTACTGCCACTCAATGATCGCAGCTTCGCGTTTTGCTTTGAAATCGTCTCTTGGGATCAATTGGCGTTGATGGTTGAAGTGATTGTGGAGCGAGGCATGGGTGGACGAGAATTTTTGGAGGGTCTTTATGTCCCTGAATTTGGCCATTGCGCCTTCTCGTCGCCGGAACGGTTGATGTGAGTTTTCAGCTCGGTTGTTCAGCCATCGACCGCAGACCTGGTGGGCGGCATTGCCGATTACACTCATGCCGCCCGATATGATCGGAGCCTATCCGTAACGATCACTTGGGGCAGACCATATCTTTTCATGGCCTTCTTCAGAAATCGTAGTGCGGCCTTGCGATCCCTGCGTTTCGTAGCGAAGACTTCAAGAACCTCGCCCTCATGATAGACGGCGCGCCAAAGGTAATGTCGTTTGCCATTGATGCGCACGAACACCTCATCCAAGTGCCAACGCCAGCTTGAAAATGAATGCGTTTTTACTCGGCGTTTCCTTATCTTGGCCGCGAACAATGGGCCGAACCGGTTCCACAAAAACCGAACCGTTTCATGACAGATGTCGATCCCGCGTTCGTGCAGCAGATCTTTAACATTGTGAAGTGATAACGGGAACCGAACGTACATCATCATGGCCAGGCGAATGACCTCGGGGGGCGTCTTGAAATAGCGAAATGGTGAGCGATTTTTCATCTGGAAAAGTTAGGGGAAGGCCCATCCGTGGTCAAAAACGATTTTCCTCTGACAATGCCACGGACAGGACATTGTCTAAAAACTGTTTGGCACAATTCTCCCAACTATGATGCAGGGCAAAGGCGCGGCAGCGATCAGCCGGGATGTCCAATGCGTCCAATGCTGCTTGCCGCAGGTCGTGCGATAGGATGCCAACGCCATGGGGTCCCGCGCTGTCCGCCAAGACATCCTTTGGTCCCATCACTGGATACGCTGCGACTGGAACCCCGCAGGCGAGGCTCTCCAGAAGAACCAGTCCAAATGTATCGGTGCGCGATGGAAATACGAAGACATCGGCGCTTGAATAGTGTTGGGCGAGTGCGTCGCCGGTTTGGGCGCCTGCGAAATATACGTCAGGATAAGTCTGGCGAAGCCGCTCTAAGTCGGGTCCGTCACCGACTACGACCTTTGCTCCGGGTAAGTTCAGGTCAAGGAATTCGGGAATGCTTTTTTCAACAGCAACACGCCCGACATACATGAAAATCGGGCGGGGAAGGTCGCTTGGTAGCACGGGATCGGTACGCGGGCGAAACTGGTCTGTCTCCACACCGCGAGACCATCGCATTAGGTTCTTAAATCCATGTTCGTTCAGAACGTCTTCCAGCGTTTGTGTCGCCACCATGCAGCCATGACCCGCATTATGAAACCGGCGAAACCAGCCGTAGAAAAAGGATGCCGGCAATGGAAACCGCGCGGCCGCATATTCAGGAAACCGCGAATGATAGGCTGTCGTGTAGGCCCAGCGCATTCTTCGCGCCGCACTGGCGGCCAACAGGCCAAGGGGACCTTCTGTCGCGATATGAAGATGAGCGCAGTTTGCCTCCAACATACGGCGCCGGACGACCCCGCGATGCGTAAGGGCTAGGCGTATGTCCGGATAGGTCGGGCAAGGGATGGTGCGGAACTGCGCGGGGCTGAGGATCTCGACACGGTAGCCGAAGCGGCTGAGTTCTTGTTCCATGTATTCGATTGACCGAACCACCCCATTCACCTGAGGGCGATAGGCATCCGTTACGATCAGAAGGGCCTTTTCATCCCGCGGTGGTTCGTTGGCAGCCTTTTGGTTCACGGCGCCCGATGCTCTGCCGTTGCATGGTCCATCTCGCCCTGTAGCTCGTCATAAGCCGGATGTGCGATGCTGTTTTCCCGCCAGAAACGAATGGAAAGCTCCCCGTCCAGATCCTCTACAATCGCGGAACAGCTTTCCACCCAATCTCCGGCATTTAAGTAATGAACGCCTTCGATGTCTCGGCTAACCGCGTGGTGGATGTGACCGCAGATGACACCGTCCCATGCCCCGGCACGGACCTCTTTGATCACCTCTGCTTCGAATTCACCGATAATCCCGATGAAGCTCTTTACGTGGCGCTTCGCGAACTTTCCCAGGGACCAATACCCCATTCCAAACCGTCGGCGCGCCCAGTTCAGGGCCGTATTGCTGCTCAGTGCCAACTCGTAGAGGGATGATCCAAAATGAGCCAGCCATTTCGCTTTTTGGATCACCGGATCATATTTATCACCATGGGTGATTAGATAAATCCGGCCCTTCATCGTTCGGTGGATCATTTCCCGCCGCACCGCGACATTACTGATAAGACGCCCGGCATAAGTTCGGACAAACTCGTCGTGATTTCCGGGGATGTAGTATACCTCGGTCCCACGCCGCGCTATCTGCAAGACATGTTGTACGACGGCTTCGTGGCTGGCGGGCCAGTACCAAGATTTCTTTAATTGCCAGCCATCGATGATATCGCCGACGAGGTAGAGTTTCTCTGCCTCATGGGCGTCCAGGAAGGCTTTCACCAGATCAGCCTGGCAGTGGCGACTGCCCAAGTGAATATCCGACAGGAAGATGGATCGAACGGTTCGACTTCGCTGCATGTTTGAGGGTCCTCAACGTTGTCTTGGCTCATCTGGGATGCGTGCCGCCCAACATTCCACTGGGGTTACGCATGCTAAAACGCGACCAGAAGTGCAGCGGTTGTTCCCAAACAATAATGCACAATCGTTACACCTGCTAGGTGCTGCTGATAATGGAAAATATATCCGAACATCAGGCTCGCAAAAAAGGAGACGGCGACGGCATCAATGCCGATCGTTACATGCAAGGAGGCGAAGATCATGCTGGCCAGAAAGATGGCGCGATGGCCTTTTCGATCATCAAGGAACCGTGCAAAAAGGCTTTGGATCAGTCCGCGCGCGCCCAATTCCTGTAAGGCGGAATGGAAAAAGTATTGAACCAGGAAAAGGGCACCGATTTGGACTGGCCGCTCATCGGCGGGGATTGGTTCCTTAATGACCAACATGTAGATCAAGGCCGGAGAGCATAGCGCTGCTGAGATGGCGAGCGCCTGCCACACTGATCGCCAAAGCCCCTCCCGCTTGATGCCAAGCTGTTTGAGCGGAATTTTAAGGTAGAGAATAATCGCAATGCACGGAACAGAGAAAACGATCACAGTCTGCCAGGAAAACTGTATGGAATAGACATCGTCCACATAGTCTTCCGCGACCAGGTAAAATAGGCTGGTCGCCAGCAGCAGTACCACGATTGTAAAGATCAGCACGGTCCCAAACTGGTTCTGAAGGGTTCTTGCCTCCAGCCGCTCCTGCATTCCCGCCAGCATCTCGTCGCTCAGCTTCCGTGTTCGTTGCACAACGACTTTTGCAAACGTCACTTTCAGGTCGTTGATCACGCTGTCTTCCGTGATCTCATCGACGCGGATGTGGATCACTTGACATGGACCTGCTGCACGGATCGATGCGGATCTAGGTCCTTCATCAATTAACGCAAGTTCGCCGAGGCAATCCCCGGCATGGACCTTGTTCAAGACAATATCTTCCCCGTCACTTGCCTTACGGGAAGCTTGCGCATCACCTTCAAGCAGCAAGAACACGTCACGGCCGCGATCTCCTTCCGCAACCAGGATTTCTCCATCCTGAAGCACTTTTTCGGATGCGAATTGGGTGATGTGCTCCAAAGAGCTTGCATGCAAATCTCGAAATACGGAATGAGTGCGAAGCTTATCCAGTACAGTTTGCTCGCTTGTCATCACCCGCTGATTCCTTAAACACTTGTTTATTTATCTGTATGATACTATTCCAATTGAGCGCAACATGAATCCTTTTAAAATCAATAGGAACCCCTGCCGAAGTTTGTGGTCGTTGGATGGATGGGACGCTTGTCAATGATGGCCTAGTGAAGCCAGTCCCGTCAGCGACGAAGATTGGCCGTCGATCAGGGCGTACACGGGTTTTGATCATCAATGCCTATTACGATCCATGGCGGAACGCGACCCCGACCCGCCTGTTCGTGCCAAGGGCAATGGCACCCTATTTTCTTGCTGGTCACTTTAATCAAGAGCTTTGTGAAGTCCGCGTTTGGGACGAAGCCTTCCATGGCGCGTTGCTAGAACGCGACGTGTTCGCCTCAGCAGATATTGTTGTGTTTTCGGGGCTGACGGCAGCACTGGATCGTGTCAGGCAGCTCTTAGCTTATTTCCGTCATGCGAATCCGAAGGTCATCACCGTAATTGGTGGTCCGATTGCCCGCGCCTTTCCTGGCTTGTGCGCTCAATCATTCGATTATGCCTGCATGGGCGATACGGAAGAGATCACGCAGGTTATTGAAGATGTTTTGGGGCTCTCTGCGGCGATACTCGATGGCGCGCCACGGGCTGATTTGACCTGTCCGAAGTTGGGCTTAGGTTTTGTTGAAACGACGAAGAACTGTAATTTTGCCTGCTCATTTTGCGCACTGACCGGGGAAGCACGAGGTTATGTCGCCCATACGAAAGACTCGATCTCACGCCAGCTTGATGCAGTTGGAAAAGTGCACGGCGTTATGCTGTTGGATAACAACTTCTTTGGTAACAACCGAAAGAGCTTCGAAGCGCGCGTCGCCATGCTGGGGGCACGCGTTCGCTCTCGGCAGATCGGTGGCTGGGGATGTCTTGTTACCGGTGACTTCTTTGCCAACACCGAAAACGTGGCGCTCATTGCCCGGAACGGTTGCCTTGGGATTTTTTGTGGGGTTGAGACTTTGGACCCCGAAATCCTAAAATCCTATAATAAGAAGCAAAGTCTGACATCGCACCCCCTCAACCTAACGCAGGTCTGCGCGGAGAATGGTGTGCTATTCGATTATGGGATGATGGTCGATTTCGGACGCCAAACTATGGCGCAAGTAGCAGAGCAGATCGATAGCGTTCTGGAAGACAGGCGCATGCGCTTGCCCGCCTTCATATCGACGACAATCCCAATTGTTGGGACGCCGTATTTCCAACAAGCTGCGGATGAAAAGAAGCTCCTGCCCAATGTCCTGTTGAGCGATATGGATGGGATGAAGCTGGTTGAACGACCAATTGAGCCGGTTGATGAAGTTGCTACCTTTTTTGGCAACTTGCTGAACATGAGGGGGCGGCGGAGGGCCCTGGTGCGGCATGCATTTGGTCACGCTTGGCATTGGCGGCAGCACTTACCGATGCAATCCTCGATCCTGTCGCTCCTCATGCCGCTGCATCGCTTTCAAAGACGGCGTGGGGTAGGTTCATTCGCACAGATGCGGATGACGTGGCGCGAGGCACGCCCCACCTATTCCGCAACAACCGATGCGCCTCGTTTGTCCTACACCCCTATGTATCCAATGCCCGCAGAGTACAAATCAGCGTTCGAGCCCATGATCGTAACAGACCGATCCAGCACCCTAACAGAAACCTTCGAAAAAGCCCGCGAATGCCCCTGAGATGAAATGGCCTGCGCTTCTGCCCACGGTGGAATCTCACCACCACCTATTTTGGTGCGTAGATCGGCCTCCATTTCTTTCAGAGAATCTATTTGGATATGTAAATCATCACCCAGCGTCCTTACCGTTTCCTCGTAATCCCCACGAAACTCTCGACGCACAGCGAGGAAATACTGGTTTAGGATATATTTTAGCCAGTCTCTTGGTAGGCTTTTTCCTTCCACCAACTTCCGCACCTCCCTCAGAATCTCCTCGAACAGATACCCCGCGAGTGCTGCTCGGTGCCTGGCAATAAAACGATCTGCCGTCCATAAGGATAACTTAATCTCATGGCGACTGGAAAGTGTGTGACACCACTGGGGGAGAGCTCTCCTGAAGTAGTAAAGATCGCCTCGGCGAAGCAGATATCTGGGGCGTGAGAAACGCATCGAATACCGTCCCTGTACCAGTTATATGTACCAGCACGGAGATCAGAAAAACGATAGGACGCTAACTAATTGATATCGTGAGATAATTTCAGAAACTGGCGGAGAGGGTGGGATTCGAACCCACGGTACCCGTAAAGGCACAACGGTTTTCGAGACCGTCCCGTTCGACCACTCCGGCACCTCTCCGCGGAAGGGGGATCGGGCCCCCGGATCGAAACGTGCGGTTTCCTACACGATGCATCGAGACCTGCCAAGCCCTGAAAATCATGCGGGATTGGCCCCAGGTTGGTTCCGAGCTTGGTCCTGGATTGGCCTCGGCGTCAGCCCTGCGGTGGGGTGCAGTTATGCATTGACTTGGGGGACGCCATCCGTATAGTCCGCGCGTTCTTGCAGCCTCGGTTCGGGGGTGCAGCGCATTATGCGTGGTCGCATGATGCGGAAGTGCGCGGTTCGAGGTCCGGCTCGATACAAGTCGATGCCGACCCCCATATGGGGGAAAAGACCGCTTCTGTCCGGTCCCTTGCGGGGCGGGGCCTGGGGTGGCACCACAGAACGCGTGTAGCGATGTGAAGGAAGAGACCCATGTTCGCGGTAGTGAAGACGGGCGGCAAACAGTATCGTGTCGCCAAAGACGATGTCATCCGGGTTGAGAAACTCGAAGCGGAGGCGGGTGATACCGTCCTGCTGAATGAAGTGCTGATGATTTCCGACGAGAATGGTGCCCAGACCGGCACGCCGATGCTGGAAGGCGCGGTTGTCGAGGCGGAAGTGGTCGAGCAGACCCGCAACAAGAAGATCATCATCTTCAAGAAGAAGCGGCGCCAGAATTACCGCCGGAAGCGCGGCCACCGCCAGCACATCACCGTGCTGAAGGTGATCGACATCGCCCTGGACGGTTCGGGCAAGAAGGCCACCACCAAGGTGAAGGTCGCTGCCCCGGCCAAGTCCGACGATGCGGATGCCCCCAAGGCGACCCCGAAGGCTGCCGCCAAGAAGACGGCTGCCAAGAAGGTTGCTGCGAAGAAGGCTGACGCCACCGAGGCAGCCCCGAAAAAGGCTGCTGCAAAGAAAACCGCCGCCAAGAAGGCTGCGGCCAAGAAATCTGACGCCGAATAAGGCATAGCGATACTGGAGGGCTTGAACCATGGCTCACAAAAAAGCAGGCGGTAGTTCCCGGAACGGCCGCGATACGATCGGCAAGCGCCTTGGCGTGAAGAAGTTCGGCGGCGAAGCGGTACTGGCCGGGAATATCCTGGTCCGTCAGCGCGGTACCAAATGGCACCCCGGTGCCAATGTCGGCACCGGCCGCGACTACACGCTGTTTGCGTTGGTCGATGGCAATGTCGAATTCAAGAAGACTCGTGATCGCACCGTGATCGGTGTGCGACCGCTGCCGGAGGCCGCCGAGTAAGGCTGGTCCCGGACTCTAAAGATCGCGCGCCCCACCGGGGCGATGCATCAGAGGATCGAGAGGGGGAACGGCCGCGCCGTTCCCCTTTTCTCGTTGCCCAGCGTCTCGTGGCCCAGCGTCTCAACGCTATGGCCCATCAAGGGATCGGCCATTCAGAAGACGGCCCTACAGGATTGGAAGTCGCGTCATGAAGTTCCTCGATGAAGCCAAGGTCTATATCCGCTCCGGCAATGGCGGGGCGGGCTGCGTTTCGTTCCGGCGTGAGAAATTTGTCGAATTCGGTGGGCCGGATGGTGGCGACGGCGGGCGCGGCGGCGATGTCATGGTGGAGGCCGTCGATGGTCTGAACACCCTGATCGATTACCGCTATCAGCAGCATTTCAAGGCAAAGACCGGTGATCATGGCAAGGGCGAGAACCGCACCGGGCGTAGCGCCCCCGCCATTATGATGAAACTGCCGGTCGGGACCCAGGTTCTGGCAGAGGACAAGGAGACGATCCTTGCCGACCTGACGGAGATCGGCCAGACCGCGATCCTGGCCCGGGGCGGCATGGGGGGGCGTGGCAACACGACCTTCAAATCCTCCACCAATCAGGCCCCGCGCCGCGCCGATCCCGGCGAGCCGGGGGAAGAACGCTGGATCTGGCTACGCCTGAAGCTGATTGCCGATGCGGGCCTTGTCGGCCTGCCCAATGCGGGAAAATCGACGTTTCTGAGCGCTGTCAGCCGGGCGCGCCCGAAGATCGCGGATTATCCCTTCACCACGCTGCATCCTCAACTGGGCGTCGTCGGCGTCGATTCCCACGAATTCGTCATTGCCGATATTCCGGGACTGATCGAAGGCGCGCATGAAGGTCAGGGGCTGGGTGACCGCTTCCTGGGCCATATTGAACGCTGCCGGGTGCTGCTGCATCTGATCGACGGGGTGGACGACGATGTTGTCGGTGCCTATCAGACGATCCGGGGAGAACTTGCCGCCTATGGCCAAGGCCTGGCGGAAAAGCCGGAGATCATCGCGATCAACAAATCCGATGCCTCGATCCCCGAATTGCTGGAGGAGCAGGTGGCGGCCCTGCGCAAGGTAACGTCCGCACCGATCTTGACCATGTCCGGTGCGGCGGGAACCGGGGTTGTCGATGCGTTGCGCGCGATCTGGCGGGTGGTCGAGCCGTTCCGGATGGCGGAAACGGAAAGACGGGCGCGTGAAGCGGATGCGGCGGCGGCAAAGCTGGAACAGGTTCCCCGCTCGGCCAGCGACGACTGGAGTCCGATCTGATTTTTACATCGGGACTTGAAAACGATGAGCCTTCGGAACTCCAAACGTCTGGTGGTCAAGATCGGGTCGGCCCTGCTGGTCGATGCCGGTGGTGCCGTGCGGCAGACCTGGCTGTCGGCGCTGGCTGCGGATATCGCCGGTTTTCGCGCTGCCGGGCAGGAGGTGATGATCGTTTCCTCCGGCTCCATTGCCGTCGGGCGGCGGCTGCTGGGATTGCGGACCGGAACCCTGAAACTGGAAGAGAAACAGGCCGCTGCAGCCATCGGCCAGATCCGTCTGGCCCATGCCTATCAGGAAGCGCTGGCGCCCCATGACATCAAGGTCGGGCAGATCCTGCTGACTCCGTCGGATACCGAAGAACGCCGCCGTCATCTGAATGCACGGGCAACGCTGTTGCAATTGCTGAAATTCGGTGTCGTGCCGGTGATCAACGAGAATGATACGGTCGCCACCAGCGAGATCCGTTATGGCGATAACGATCGTCTGGCGGCGCGAGTCGCGACGATGGCCAGCGCGGATCTGCTGGTTCTGCTGTCGGATATCGACGGGCTGTATACCGCCGATCCGCGCAAGGTCCCCGATGCTGCGCATATACCGGAAATCCGCACGATCACGCCGGAGATTGAGGCAATGGCGGGTGATGCCGTGCCGGGTGTCTCCACCGGCGGGATGATCACCAAACTGGATGCGGCAAAGATCGCGCTGGCCGGGGGCTGTCGCATGGTGATCGCCCTGGGGCACCGGGATCATGCGTTGAAGGCGCTGGCTGATGGCGCGCGGGCAAGCTGGTTCATCCCCTCCGACCAGCCGGTCGCGGCGCGCAAGCGCTGGATTTCCGGAACACTGAAGCCGGTTGGGGAAATCACCGTCGATGCCGGAGCCCTGGCGGCGCTGGGGCGGGGCAAAAGCCTGCTGCCCGCAGGCGTACGCCAGGTCTCCGGAGCGTTTGAGCGGGGCGATGCTGTGCTGATCAAGGGACCGGACGGGCGGACGGTCGGGAAAGGGCTGTCGGCCTATTCTTCCCTGGATGCCGGGCGGATCGCCGGTCGACGGACATCGGAAATCCGCACGATACTGGGTTTCGATGGGCGTCCGGAACTAATCCACCGGGACGACATGTCGGTCGATCAATCCGAAATTGCGGTTGCGGTGGAGACTTCGCCGGGCTTAGGCTTGACGGTGACGGAGTAGGATCATGGATGGACTGACAACAACGGCAGAGAATGTGACGACAGAAGTGGCCGAGATGGCGGGGCTTGCGCGCCGTGCCTGTCGGCAGCTTGGCCTTGCCTCGTCGCTGGAGCGGGCCAATGGGCTGCGTCAGGCGGCGGCAGTGCTGCGGCTCCGCGCAGCAGAGATCGAATCCGCCAATGCGGAGGACATGGCCTTTGCGCGTGAAAAGGGCATGAGTTCCGCAATGCTGGATCGGCTGCTGCTGACGCCGGACCGGATCGAGGCGATGGCCGCCGGGGTAGAAGCCGTGGCGGATCTGCCGGACCCGGTGGGTCGGATAATCGACGCCTGGGACCGCCCGAACGGATTGAGGATCGAACGGGTCCGGACCCCGCTCGGCGTCGTCGGTGTGATCTACGAAAGCCGCCCGAATGTAACAGCGGATGCGGGGGCGCTCTGCATCAAGGCCGGGAATGCGGTGATCCTGCGCGGCGGATCGGAAAGCCTTCATTCTTCCGGATTGATTGCCGATTGCCTACGTGAAGGTCTGGCGAAGGCTGGATTGCCGCAGGATGCGATCCAGATTTCCCGCACCCGCGACCGGGCATTTGTCGGGGCGATGCTGGGCGCGGCGGGGCAGATTGATGTCATCATTCCGCGCGGCGGCAAGAATCTGATTGCCCGTGTCATGGCCGATGCGCGCGTCCCGGTTTTCGCGCATCTGGAAGGAATCGTGCATCTGTATATCCATAGCGGTGCCGATCCCGACAAGGCGGTGGCTCTGGCAGTGAATGGAAAGATGCGCCGCACCGGAATCTGCGGAGCGACGGAAACACTGCTGATTGATCGGGCGGTAGCACAGGACCTGCTGCCCCGGATCGCCGAAGGACTGATCGCGGCAGGCTGTGCCCTGCGGGGGGATGCAATAGCACAGGGGATTCTGCCAGATATCGCTCCTGCGACGGAGGAAGACTGGCGCACGGAATATCTCGATGCGGTCCTCTCGATCCGGGTCGTGGAGGGGATTGAGACGGCGATGGTGCATATCTCTGAATTTGGATCAGAGCATACCGATTGTATCGTGACCGAGGATGACGCGGCGGCGGACAGGTTCCTGACCGAGGTCGATTCCGCGATTGTCATGCACAATGCCTCGACCCAGTTCGCCGATGGCGGCGAGTTCGGCATGGGGGCGGAGATCGGAATTTCCACCGGGCGAATGCATGCCCGCGGTCCAGTCGGGGCGGAACAGTTGACCAGTTTCAAGTACCGCGTCCGGGGCTCGGGGCAGGTCCGCCCGTGATGGCATCGACGGACAGGTCTGCTGCATGACGGCACGGGGCGGCGTCGGAAGCCGGAACCGGCGGTTGACTGTGGGGCTGTTGGGTGGATCTTTCAATCCTGCCCATGAGGGACATCTGCATATCTCCCGCGAGGCGCTGAAGCGGTTGCGACTCGATCAGGTCTGGTGGATGGTCTCGCCGCAGAACCCTCTGAAGGCGGCGCAGGGCATGGCGGATTTCGCGACACGCCTGAAATCTGCCAGGGCTGTTGCGCGCGACCCCCGGATACGGGTCACCGATATCGAACAGCGACTGGGCACCACCCAGACCGCCCTGACGCTGAAGCAGTTGACGCGACGGTTCCCGGAAATCCGCTTTGTCTGGCTGATGGGGGCGGACAATCTGTTGCAGATTCATCGCTGGTATCGCTGGCATGAAATCTTCACGACCGTACCTCTTGCCGTTTTTGCCAGACCTACGTATGATTCACGGGCGTTAGCTGGGCAGGCGGCGGCTCGGTTTGCGCGGGCGCATATGCCGGAACGGCGTGCCCCCACATTGGCATATAGAGCGCCGCCGGCATGGATTTTCATGGCGATACGCCGACATGCGGCCTCTGCAACCGCGATCAGGGCGTCCGGCGGGTTCCCGACTCTACAGGACCCGCAGGCGCAATGACCCTCCCCGGTTATGGAATTCACCGCATCAATGTCGGCACTGATAGAAGGAGAGACAAGAGATCGCTACCCACCACGCGCAATACCCGGATCCCGACGCCATGTTGGGATTGATCGAAACCTCACTCGACGATGACAAGGCCCAGGCCGTTACCGTCATCGAATTGCGCGGCAAGTCGTCCATCGCCGATCACATGGTGATCGCCAGTGGCACGTCCAGCCGTCAGGTCGTCTCGATGGCCGACCATCTTCTCGAAAAGCTTAAAGCGTCCGGCGTTCAGGGCGCGATGGTAGAAGGCATGCAGCAGGGCGATTGGGTCCTGATCGATGCCGGTGACATCATCGTCCATCTGTTCCGTCCGGAGGTTCGCAGCTTCTACAATCTGGAGAAGATGTGGGGTGTCGAGATGCCGGAGCCCCTGAGCGCACACGCCTGATCAGGCACGCCAAACGGGTTTAGGCAGAAAGGGATTCGATGCGGATACGCATCATCGCGGTCGGTCGCGCCAGGCGCGGTCCCGAAACAAGTCTTTACGATGTTTATCGCGCGCGGCTTTCCTGGTCCCTCAACCTAGTCGAAGTGGAAGAGAAACGACCGCTTCCCACCGAACAGCGGATTGCCCGGGAAGCCGAACTGATCCGCGCAAAGATCCCTGACGGCGCGGCCCTGGTTGCCCTGGACGAGCGGGGCGATGACCTCACCAGCCGTCAACTCGCGGATCAGTTTCGGAACTGGCAGGATACCGGTATCGGCGATGTCGCATTCCTGATCGGCGGGGCAGATGGTCTTGCAGACCCCCTGCGTCAGCAGGCAGGTTTGCGCCTGCGCTTCGGTCGCGTCACCTGGCCCCATATGCTGGTCCGCCCGATGCTTGCCGAACAGATTTATCGATGCCAGCAGATCCTCGACGGCCATCCCTATCACCGGGATTGAATTCTTTGGTTCTGTCGGCACTTGCGCATGGCCCCCATGCTAAAGCGGCGGGCGCCACCACGGATAGGGTTCAGATACTCGATACCCTGGAAGTCGCGCTCATTATCCGTGATGACGATGCAGTCATTGGCTATCGCAACAGCGGCAATGATCGCGCGCCGTCACCTCCACCGACGGCATGACCGCCGACAGCTACCCCTTCGAACACGCCTTCCTCAGCCGCGTCGCCACCCGCATCATCAACGAAGTCCGCGGCATCAACCGCGTCGTCTACGACGTGACCTCGAAGCCACCGGGAACGATCGAGTGGGAATGAGGGGCCGTTGATCTGGATGTTTCCGGATGATGTTCCGTGCTTTGGGAGAGGGCTGATCGTCGGCAGACGACACTAGATGATATCCTCAACAGGTGGTCCACTCGGTCTGAACGGGGGAGGCTGGCGATGCTGTGGCGCGAAGCGGAAAGAATCAAGGGGCCAAAGGCGATATTCTGCTGATGGAAGCAGACGAAAGTCCTCGTGTCACTTAAGGTCCTGCCTGGGCCGACGAACGGCTCTTACTTTTCCACTGCTTCCGCCGCCGCAGAAAAAGCGATCACCGCCATCGGATTCAAGCCCCGAAACTTCGGTGCCTGGGGGCATGTCCAGTCGCTCGAGCACTTTCCCTGACTCGGGATCAATGCGGCGGACATCACTTTCGCCATCTTGCCATGTGCCGTGCCAAAGCTCGCCATCAACCCAGGTGACGCCGGTGACAAATCGATCCGATTCGATTGTGCGCAGCACTTTTCCCGTCTCTGGGTCCACCTGATGGATCTTGCGCCCGCGATGCTGGCCGACCCACAGCGAGCCTTCCGCCCAGGCCAAACCAGAATCCCCGCCGCCTCCGGGCGCTGGTATTGCGGCGATCACCTCGCCGGTAACGGGATCAAGCTTGCGGATCACGGCATCCGCTATCTGGAACAAGTGCCTGCCGTCAAAGGCGGTCCCCGCATGGGCAAGGATGTCGAGCGATCTTGATATTTCTCCACTTTCAGGATCGAGGGCATTCAGTCTTTCGCCGGTTGCGAACCAGACTTGAGTACCGTCGAAGCTGACGCCGGCCACGTCATCGACATCAGGAAACGGGCCATATTCACGGATGATTTCGGCGATTGACTGTTTCATATCCCCATCCTAGCCAGAAATTCCCGCGACGGGGAGTAACAAACTTGTCGGGAATCCCGGCACGCTCGACGCAATCCAGCGGCGGGCGCGCCCACGCCCGAAGGCCTGAACCTTGCTGTTCCGGGCAAGCTCTTCGAGTGCCCGCTGTACCGTCCGCGGACTCACGCTCAGCGCCAGCGCCAATGCGGAACTCGACCAGGCTTCGCCGTCGCCGAGCAGAGCAAGCACGTCCGCATGGTCATCTTCGAGAGGCGGAGCCAGCACGGCAACAGCAGCCGCAGTGTGAGGCCGCAGGACAAAACCTTGCCTGGTCGCACTCAGCGCCGCCAGCGGCTTGATCACCTCTCGCAGCCGGGCAATTTCGACACGCAGTCGCGCGCGGTGCGATTCATCGGCATGCCGTGCCCGGTAAGCGCGCTTGAGAAGTATTTCGCGCGGCACATCATCCGGCCATTTCTCCGCAAGAGCACGGATGAGGACGAGCAGCACCGGGCGGGTGGCGAGCGGAATGATGATTGTTCCTGCCCGCACAGCGTTGCGGCAGGCATCCACAACGAGCGTATCCGAGGCCAACAGTGTTTCAACCTCACCGAGATGGAACAACCGCTCCACGCCCCGAGTGATGAAACGCGCCGCAGGTGCCTGGAACGCGCGCACCGCCTGATCGACTTCGGCCGAAAGCGCTGGGATGCCCGCGTTGTCCGCTGCCCGTCGCGCGCGTTCCAGAGCGGTTCCTGCCTGCTCTGTCCTGATACGTCGAATGGCGATGCCGGCTATCACCAATTCACATCCGACCCGCGACGCGCGCGGCAGAATGCCGATATCGAACCCATTGAGTATCGCTTCGGCTTCGTCGAGACGGCCGATCAGGAGAAGGCGCCGGGCTTCGAGATAACCGGCATGAGCGGCGTTCGGTCGGTCACCTGATGCCTCGAGCACCGCCCGCGCGGTGTTGAGCGTTTGTGACGATCGGCCCAGATCACGCGAAACAAGCGCGATTTCCGCTTCGGCAACAATACAACGCGCACGGGCCATAGGCTCCTTCGGGCCAAAGGCACGTGCCGCGCTTCGCAGAAGCTCTCTGGCGCGCATAAGGTCGCCGAGCTGCGCCATGGCGATGCCGCGCAACGCCAGCGCCGGGGCGTCATCGCGCAATGCCACCCTTTTCAACGCGGCGAACGGGTCGCCTGCCGAAAGCGCACGCGCCGCAGCAGTGATCAGTGAGTCCATTGAAATCCCGTCACACTTGTAACTCTCACCGAGCCCTCCGTCCGATATAGCTTCTTCATATCGCAACCGCCGGGAACGGCGAATTTCACCGGAAGATCGGACATGACGATGCTCGCAGCAACAGGAAAGGTCGATTCGTCGCTTGGGCCGGTGGTAGATATTGCCGACTGGCTCAAGCGCGCCGCAGCCCCAAGTTTCGCATTGATGGCCTGGATTTCCACAGTCGGCTCGCCGGGCATGTCGATGTGCTCTACCGCCCCGGCTATCGTGCCGATCAACGACATGGCCCTGATGTATCTGCTGATGGGCTTCTTTCACTTATCGCCATGGCTGAAGCTCCTTTCCGCCCGTTCGCAGCATCGCACCACTCCCGTTACAAAAACCGAAGGAGACTGACAATGCAACACACCGTTGTTTCACGCGAAGACTGGTTGGCCGCCCGCCGGGATCTCCTGAAAATGGAGAAGGAGCTTACTCGATTTCGCGACAAACTCGCCCAGGAACGGCTCGCACTGCCCTGGATGCGCATCGACAAGGAATACGTGTTTGACACGCCGGATGGCCGGTGCGGGCTGGCTGATCTCTTTGATGGTCGATCACAACTCCTGGTTCAGCATTTTATGTTCGCACCGGGATGGAAGCAGGGCTGTCCGCACTGTTCCTTCATGGCCGATCACACAGACGGCATGAACCTGCATCTGGCCAATCACGACGTCACCATGATTGCGGTCTCACGTGCGCCGCTTGTCGAGATCGAGCGGTTTCGCCAGCGCATGGGTTGGCAGTTCAAGTGGGTATCTTCGAACGGCACCTCCTTCAACTACGATTTCCGGGTCAGTTTCACGCCCGATGAGATCGCCACCGGACATATCGACTACAACTTCGGCGAATGGCGGGTAACGGGCGAGGAATGGCCTGGCGTGAGCGCCTTCTGCAAGGACGAGGCTGGCGATGTCTTTCACACCTACTCCACTTTCGGCCGCGGGGTAGAGGTGATGATGGGCACCTACGCCATGCTCGACCTCATGCCGAAGGGGCGTAACGAAGTTTCTGGAATGGACTGGGTGCGCCACCACGATCGCTACATCGACTGAACTATCGCCCACGGAATCGGTAGCGAAAGCTCAATATCAACACAAGCTGGATCAACACAGGCTGGGGGTGCATACTGCCACAATCTGCTTTGAAGCGGCGATTTCGCTCTCAGCCAAACTCCTTCGGCAACCGACCCGTTGCCAGCCTCACCATGCTTTTACAACAGTGGTGGTTCAGGTAAACTCAATCAGGCTATCGACATCAACCCCAAGTATAATAACCGGGTCAATCGTCGATTCCCGCAATTCACCGATCCGTCGCACCCTTTCCTGCGAGGATTTTTTCGCGGAATTTGGCGATGCGGGAGATTCGCGTTGCGGAGGCTTTTGCCGCGTTGAGATTGATCACATAGCTTTTCTGCCGCCCCGAAGTCAGACCGTGAAAGGCCTCCGCAAGGTCGGGATCGGAATCCAATACCATGACCAATTCATCGGGCAGTTCGATGATGGTGTCCTCTTTGGGCGGTTTTATACCCGCTTCCGCATAGCCCATCGCTTCCTTCAGATAGGACAGGATGACCGGCTCCATCCCCGCCACCTGCGCATTATCCGTAAAGCGGATCATGTCCGGGTGCCGGGTATTCGGACCCTGCTTTTCGAGGATGCCTTCGGGGTCTTTCATCAGGGCTGCGTTGAAAAAACTGAGTCTAAAATCGCCGCGAAGGGCGCCAATGATTGCGATATTGCGACCGCCATGCATGTAGCAGGGATGTGCCCATTTGACCGTCTCGACGAGCCCTGACTCGCGGCAAATCCGGCGGAGAACCGCCAGCCCATGGACCCATTGCTGCACCGAGCAATCCGCCGTGGCGAAGCGCTCACAGCGGCCACAATCTTTCAAGAAGTAGTCTTCAATATCCGTGATCATGACGTCACTCTGGCTCTCAGGTTCAGACCTCTTTGTCGTGCGTACACTCTATCGCATCAAAGGTCACCCCGCCTATCGCGCCATCACTCCCTCACCAATGCGTTCAGATAGTCGGGGACGGCGATGCCCGGTGTCAGGCGTGGGTCGGGGATCGGGGGAGACCAGATTTCGCTGCGGGGTAGGATTCCGGCCCAGCAGCGGGCGGTATAGTCTTCCTCATCATCACCGGGCGGGCCGGTGCGGATCTTGGCGACGGCGTCGTCTATCGGCATTTCGACCACGGTCGTCGCCTTCAGTTCCTGATCGGTATTACCGCGCAACTCTTCCCAGCGACCTGGGAACAGCATATCCATCATGACCTTCAGCGACCGTTCCTTTTCCTGCACATCCTCGACGGCGCGGGCCTGGCCGTAGAGCATGGCGGTGCGGTAATTGGCGGAATGGTTAAAGGCGCTTCGGGCCATCACGAACCCGTCGAAATGGGTGACGGTCAGGCAGACCGGAATCCCGGTCTTCACCGCCTTCAGCATCCGGCTGGCCGACGAGCCGTGCCAGTACATCACCTCCCTTTCCCGCCAGTGCAGCGTCGGCGTGACATAGGGCTGACCGTCGATGACATAGCCGACATGACACATCGGCGTCGCATCGACCACCGCGAAGACGGCGTCCCGGTCATAGACGGCGCGCTTGTTGTTCCGGCGGATCCGGGACCGGTCGGTGGGCGTAAAGGATGATTTTGTATCGGACATCTGTCTGTCACTCCGAATGCTGTGGAACTGGCTCTACATCGCCGATAATTGGCTTGCCAAAAAGGGCCGAATAGGAAGAAATCATAGGGCCACTTATTGGAAGGAGTGCCCCGCATGGCCCGTCGGGTATCCGATGGCACGGTATTGCCCCTGGCGCTGGATCGCGCGGCGGCGGAACCGATGCACCGCCAGCTCTATGACCAGATGCGCGCCCTGATTCTGGACGGGCGGCTGAAGGTGGGGGCTCGGCTGCCCTCCAGCCGCACCCTGTCGCGGGAGTTGGGGATATCCCGCAACACCGTGACCGGCGCTTTCGACCAGTTATTCGCGGAGGGCTATCTGGTCGGCAAGGTCGGTGCGGGGTCCTTTGTGTCTGACGAACTGCCGGAGGACGCCCTGTCCCTGCGCCAGAGCGATGTCAATCCCGGCATGGCGAAGCCCAGACGTCAGGGGCTGTCGGTGCGCGGTGCCCGGCTGGCCGCCCTGCGGGGCAGCCGGGCCAACCGGCGCATACCCGCCTTTTCCATCGGCCTGCCGGATCTGGACGGGTTTCCCTTCGATGTCTGGTCGCGACTGATGACCAAGGCCTGGCGTCGCCCGCCCCGAGAGTTGCTGGCCCATGCGGAACCTGCGGGTTATCTGCCGCTGCGGCGCGCGATTGTGGATTATCTGCGCACTGCCCGGGGGGTGCGCTGCGAGGCGGAACAGGTGATCGTTGTTGCGGGTGTGCAGCAGGCCATCGGTCTGGCAAGCCATGTCCTGCTGGATGAGGGCGATGTCGCGCTGATGGAGGAACCGGGCTATCCCGGTGTCCGGGGAGCGTTGCTGGGAGCAGGAGTGCGAACGGCCTGCGCCCCGGTGGATGCCGAGGGACTGGACATCGACGCGGGGGAGCGGGTCGCACCCAATGCGCGCCTCGTCTGCGTCGCGCCCTCGCATCAGTATCCGCTGGGTGTGACGATGACGCTGGCCCGACGCCTGAAACTGCTGGACTGGGCGCAGCGCACCGATGGCTGGGTACTGGAGGACGATTATGACAGCGAATACCGCTATGCCGGACGCCCGCTCTCCGCCCTGCAAGGGCTGGATCGGGACGGACGGGTCGTATATGCGGGCTCCTTCTCCAAGGTTATGTTCCCGTCGCTGCGGATCGGGTATCTGGTGGTCCCCGCTGATTTGGCCGAACCGTTCCGGCTGGCCCGTGCGGCGCTGGACGATCATCCCTCCACCATTGCGCAGCCAGCGCTGGCGGGCTTCATCGAGGAAGGACATTTCGCTGCGCATCTTCGGCGCATGCGCAGGCTTTATGCAGAACGTCGCAGCGCCCTGGCGGAGGCCCTGACAGCGCAACTGGGGAACGATATCCAGATTGCCCCGTCGGAATCGGGGATGCATCTGCTGGCACGGTTTTCCCCGGATATCGCGCCCGGCCTCAGTGACCGCGACATTCAGGCACGCGCGGCGGAACATGGCGTGACAGTATCCGCACTGACCGCCTATTATGCAGAGCCGACGGAGGATCGCGGCCTGCTGCTCGGTTTTTCAGCGGTCCCCATTGAGAGCATGCCGGAAGCCGTCGGTCGGCTGATGCGCGCCCTCGCTTCATAACCTGATGCAAAGTTCGATAGGAAATTCATGAACGATACTCCCGTATCCGCCCCAAAGACGGACCCCTTTACACCGGAAAAACGCGGTGGTGAATTGGTCTTCTTCGACCTGGAATTCACCGCCTGGGAGGGCAGCCAGGACCGCAACTGGTCGGAGCCCTGGGAAGAGCGGGAAATCATCCAGATCGGGGCGGTCCGAGTCCAGGATGATGCGGCATTCACCGAGATCGGTCGCATGGTCTGTTATGTGACCCCGGTGAAGAATCCGACTCTGTCCGATTATATCATCACCCTGACCGGAATCGACCAGCAGACGGTGGACGATGAGGGATTCGATTTCGAGGAAGCGTTCGACGTCTTCCTGGACTTCTGCGACGGCGCGCGTGCCATCCTGTCCTATTCCGGCGATCCGGAGGTTCTGGCAGAGAATTGCAAGCTGAGCGGGATCAAGCCCCCGAAATGGACCCGCTTCGGAGAAATCGACGGCGTGCTGGGCCACCGGGCGGGACCCGAATTCGCAAACAGCCGCTCCTGTGACCTGCCCACCCTCGTCGGCCTGCCGCGCGAAGGCCGTGCCCATGATGCAATGGACGATGCGCTGGCCATCGTCACGACATTGCGCGAATTGCGGAAACGTAGTCTGCTCTGATTCCCCTGCGTCAGGCTGTCCTGCGTCAGGCTGTCCGGGTTGCGTGAATTCAGATACGGCGTATCCTCCCTATGGGGGAAACGACGTCTGGAAAGGGGCATGGCATGGATCCGATCTTGCTGGCACGCATTCAGTTCGGGGCCAATATCTCGTTCCACATTCTCTTCCCCACGATCACCATCGCGCTGGGTTGGGTTCTGCTGTATTTCAAGATCGCCTATTCCCGCAGCGGCGACATGAAATGGATGGAATCCTATTTCTTCTGGGTGAAAGTCTTCGCCCTGTCCTTCGCCATGGGCGTCGTCTCAGGCATCACGATGAGTTTCCAGTTTGGCACCAACTGGCCGGGTTTCATGGAGCGCGTGGGGAATATTGCAGGCCCCCTGCTAGCCTATGAGGTCCTGACAGCATTCTTTCTGGAGGCCGTGTTCCTGGGGATCATGCTGTTCGGGTTCCGGCGTGTCTCCGGGCGGGTCCATACGGCGGCAACCTTCCTTGTCGCCTTCGGCACCACGGTATCCGCCTTCTGGATCCTGGTGCTGAATTCCTGGATGCACACGCCGGTCGGATTTGAAGTTCGGGACGGCGTTGCCCATGCAACGGACTGGTGGGCGATCCTGTTCAACCCGTCCCTGCCCTATCGCCTCACCCATATGCTGCTTGCCTCCGGCCTGACGGTCGGCTTCTTGGTGGCCGGGCTGTCCGCCTGGCGTTGGCTGAAAGGGGATCGCAGCGCGGCCAATCATGCGGCGCTGCGCACCGGTGTCACCATCGCCGCCGTCCTGATCCCGGTGCAGATCTTTGTTGGCGACCTGCACGGGCTCAACACGCTGGAACACCAGCCGGCAAAGGTCGCCGCGATGGAAGGCAATTGGGAGACACGAGGGAATGTCCCCCTGCTGCTGTTTGCCTGGCCGGATGAGCAGGCGCGGGAGAACCGGTTCGAGATCGCCGTGCCGAATGGGGCCAGCCTGATCCTGAAGCACGATCCCGCCGGGGAGATCCCCGGCCTAAACGATTTCGTCACGTCGGACGGAGTGGTGGAACATCCGCCGGTCGCCCCGGTCTTCTTCGCCTTCCGCATCATGGTCGGGGTCGGCATGGCGATGCTGGCCGTCTCCTGGGCGGCGGTCTGGATGCTGCGGCGGGGTGGAGACCTGAAAGCCTGGATGGCCTGTGCCCTGGTCGGCATGGCGTTTTCCGGCTGGGTCGCAACCCTGGCCGGATGGTACACGACGGAGATCGGCCGCCAGCCCTGGCTGGTCACTGGTGTGCTGACAACGGCGGAGGCCGCATCCGATGTCGCGGGCGGCATGATTGCCGGGACGCTGGCCGCCTATCTGGCCGTCTATGCCGGGCTGATCGTCGCCTATATTGCCACCCTGATGTATATCGCGGCCAAGGCAGCACAGGGCGGCACGGAAGAACCGGCACAAACGGCGATACCCGACCGTTTCAACACGTCACCGGCGGAGTAGAGATTATGGACCTGTTTGGCGATCCCGGTATCTGGCTTCCCCTCGTTTTCGCAGGACTGATGGGGGTTTCGATCCTGATCTATGTGTTGCTGGACGGGTATGACCTTGGCGTCGGCCTGCTTATGGTCCGGGCGGAGGATTCGGAAAAGGATCGCATGATCGCCTCCATCGGGCCGTTCTGGGATGCGAACGAGACCTGGCTGGTGCTGGCGGTCGGCCTGCTGCTGGTCGCCTTTCCGGTGGCCCATGGCACGATTCTGACCGCGCTTTACCTGCCGGTCGCGATCATGCTGGTCGGGTTGATCCTGCGTGGTGTCGCCTTCGAATTCCGCGCCAAGGTCTCCCCACCGCGCAAGCCGCTCTGGAACCGGCTATTCTTCATCGGCTCCCTGGCCACCGCCCTGTCCCAAGGATTCATGCTGGGCATGTATGTGATGGGTCTGGAATGGACACTGGTCAATGCCGCCTTTGCCCTGCTGATCGCGCTGTGTCTCGCCTCGGCCTATATGACCATCGGCGCGGCATGGCTGATCTTCAAGACGGAAGGCGTATTGCAGGAAAAGGCCGTGGATTGGGCACAAAAGGCATTGATCTTCACCGCCGTCGGAATGGCGGCGATATCGCTGGCGACGCCGATTGCCAGCCCCCGCATCTTTGCCAAATGGTTTTCGCTGCCGGAAATGATCATCCTGGCCCCGCTGCCCATCGGTGCTGCCGCCTTGTTCGCCGCCCTGCTGCTGACGCTGCGAAAACTGCCGAAACCGCAGGACCGCCATGCCTGGCTGCCGCTGATCCTGACCGGCGGCGTCTTCGTGCTGGGCTTCCTCGGCCTTGCCTATTCCTTCTATCCCTATGTCGTGCCGGACCAACTGACGATCTATGAGTCCGCCGCCGCACCGGAAAGCCTGATCATCATCCTGGTTGGAACCCTGTTCGTGTTGCCGGTCATTGGCATCTATACCGCCTATGCTTATTCCGTGTTTCGGGGCAAGGCGACGGAACTGCGCTACGACTAAGCCCCGTCCTCCAACTGACCGAAGTTGCTATTTTCACACTGCGGTCTGGACAAATCTTTAATTCACACTTATATTTTGTCTATAGATTGTTTCACACATTTAATTGTGTGATTTAACCCGGATAGAAGGCGTAAGTGGAGATGGACGTTTTCCCGTCCTTTTGGCGTCTGGAAGGCAGAACCATCGTCGTCGTCGGCGGTGGCGAAGCAGCGGCCCGCAAGCTGCGCCTGCTTGCGCGGACTGCGGCGGATATCCGCATCCATGCGCTGACGCCCCCCATTCAGGAAGTCGCGGACCTGGTGGCAACTGGCCGGGCAACCCTGACGCGCGCGCCCGTTTCCGCCGGGGACATACCGGACAATACCGCCTTTGCCATTGTCGCCACCGATGACGATGACGAGGCCCATGCCGCCGTAACAATCCTCCGGGCTGCGCGGATTCCGGTCAATGCCGTGGACCGCACCGCCCTCTGCGATTTCATCATTCCCTCCATCGTTGATCGCAACCCGGTCGTGATCGGCATTGCGACCGGCGGTGCCGCACCGATCCTGGCGCGCACTATCCGCGAAACGCTGGAGGCGATTCTGCCCGCTCGGCTGGGCGTGCTTGCCGCCTTCTCACAACGGTTCCGAAGCGCGGTTTCCGCCACACTGACCGATGGCAAGCAGTGCAAGGCATTCTGGGAGCGTTTCTTTGATGGCCCCATCGCCCGCCGGGTGCTGGCAGGCGACGAGACCGGGGCCAGCGAAGCCATGCTGACGGCACTGAATGGACGCGAAGCCCAACGCCCGCTGAAGGGTCAAGTGACGGTGATCGACCTCGACCCCGCCGCACCGGACATGCTGAGCCTGCGCGCCCTGCGCATCCTGCAGCGCGCCGATCTGGTTCTGCATGATGCAGCCTTCGACCAGACGACACTGGAATTCGTGCGCCGCGATGCCGATCGGGTCGCTACTCGGTCCGGCAGCGAGGCGCTACACCTTGCCAATGACGCCGCAGCCGGGGGCCTTGCCATCGCCATACTGGCCCGGCCCGGCCAGATCGCGCCCTGTGATCATGAAATCTTGCGCCATGGATCGACGGCTGATATCGCCGCACCCCGCGCCCTTACCGCGTAACGAAAAGGATCGTTCAGATGAGTCTCAAAGCCATGACCGCCAACCGACTGAGCGACGGTATCGCCGTCTGGCTGTCCCCGACCGGGCGCTGGACTGAGCGTGTCCATGATGCGCGGGTCGAGCGGGACGAGGTCGGCCATGCGGCACTGGAAGCCATCGGTGCGGCGGAAACCAAGAAAAGCCAGGTTGTCGAAGCCGCGCTGATCGATGTTCACCTGGAAGACGGACAGCCGGTACCGAGCAAGTTCAAGGAGCGCATCCGCGCCCTGGGCCCGACCGTGCGCCTTGATCTTGGCAAACAGTCCGAACCGCAGCACCGCCTTGGAAAGGTTGCCTGATGTACCGGTATGATGAATTCGACGCAACGCTGGTGTCGGAGCGCGTGGCCCAGTTCCGGGGCCAGATCGCCCGTCGCCTGGCGGGAGAACTGACAGAAGACGAGTTCAAACCGCTGCGGCTGATGAACGGTCTCTATCTTCAGATCCACGCCTATATGCTGCGCGTCGCTATCCCCTACGGCACGCTGAATGCCCGCCAGATGCGGATGCTGGCGCATATCGCGCGGAAATATGACCGGGATTACGGCCATTTCACCACCCGCCAGAACATCCAGTTCAACTGGATCAAGCTGGAGGATACCGCCGATATCCTGGAAGACCTGGCCAGCGTGGAAATGCACGCGATCCAGACATCCGGGAACTGCATCCGCAACACGACCGCCGATCCCTATGCAGGCGCGGCAACGGACGAATTCGAGGATCCCCGCATCTGGGCGGAAGTGATCCGGCAGTGGTCGAGCTTCCATCCGGAATTCTCCTTCCTGCCGCGTAAGTTCAAGATCGCAGTGACCGGTGCGCCGAATGACCGCGCAGCCGTGCGCGTACACGATATCGGCCTGACCATGCGCCGGAACGAGGCGGGTGAAACCGGATTCGAGGTAATGGTCGGCGGCGGTCAGGGGCGTTCCCCCTTCATCGCCAAGACGATCCGTGACTTCGTGCCAAAGGACAATCTGCTGTCTTATCTGGAGGCGATCCTGCGCGTCTACAACATGCTGGGACGCCGCGACAACAAGTACAAGGCGCGGATCAAGATTCTCGTGCATGAGGTCGGGATCGAGGCGCTGCGCGAGATGGTCGAGGCGGAATGGGAAACCATGAAGGGTGAGACCTCGGTCGATCTGCCCATCGAGGAGCGGGATCGCATCGCCGCCTATTTCGCACCGCCCGCCTTCGAGGATCTGCCGGAATCCGACAGCGGCTTTGAGGCCCGCCAGTTCGAGGACCGGGATTTTCGCCACTGGGTCCGCAGCAATGTCGTCGCCCATCGCAAGCCGGGTTACGGGATCGTCAATATCTCGCTGAAACCGACTGGCGGCATTCCGGGCGACGCCACCAGTGCACAGCTCGACGCCGTTGCGGATATCGCCGACGACTATGCCCTGGACAGTGAGATCCGGGCGACGCTGCAACAAAATCTGGTGCTGCCGCATGTCCGCCTGAAGGACCTGCCTGCCGTCTATGACCGGCTGAAAGCAGTCGATCTGGCGACCGGCAATATCGGACTGGCGGGGGATATCATCGCCTGCCCAGGCCTCGACTATTGCAGTCTGGCGAATGCGCGGGCGATCCCCATCGCGCAGCAAATTTCGAACCGTTTCGCCGATCTGAACCGGCAGTTTGATATCGGCCCACTGGAGATCAAGATTTCCGGCTGCATCAATGCCTGCGGCCATCACCATGTCGGACATATCGGCATTCTGGGCGTCGACCGTCGCGGGGAGGAGCATTACCAGCTTACCCTCGGCGGACGGGCCGACGATGCGGCGGATATCGGCAGGATCACCGGTCCCGGCTTCGATGCTGATGGCATCATTGATGCGGTGGAAACGGTCGTCGATACCTATCTCTCGCTGCGCCAGGACCCTGCGGAACGCTTCATCGACACGCTTGAGCGGATCGGGCATGCCCCGTTCAAGGAACGTCTCTACGGCCCAAAGGCGGCCTGATCAAAAGGATCGATACCATGGCTTTGATCAAGAACGGTACCCAGGTTTCCGATCAGTGGCTTCTCGCCGGGGACGATACACCGGTTCAGGCGGATATACCGACCATCGTCAGCTATGCGCGGTTCATCGCCGAACGGGACGAACTGGTACGCAGTCGTGCTGAACTGGGCGTCAAGGTCTCGCCCGGTGACGATCTGTCCGCCATCGCCGCCGACCTGCCGCGCCTCCAGGTGATCGCCCTCGACTTTCCGAAATTTACCGACGGGCGCGCTTATTCCGCCGCCCGCCTGCTGCGTCAGCGCTATGGCTTCCAGGGCGAAATCCGCGCCACGGGCGAGGTTCTGCGCGATCAGTATCTGTTCATGCGCCGGGCAGGTTTCGATGCGTATCAGGTTCGGGACGGGGCCGACGCACAAGGCTGGCTGGACGCGATGCGCGAATTCTCCCACCATTACCAGCCCGCCGTCGATGGCAGCAGGCCGGTCTGGGCCGAACGCCACGCCCGCGCGGCGGCGGAGTAAAGCCGCCTACCGCCCCCAGGGCAAAACCGTCTCGCCCTCGATTTCCAGCACGGTTATGGGAATCTGAGGTAGCGCGTAGCGCCCTTCCCGGATTGCGTCGATCATACGAGCCAGAGTATTCGGATGCGCAGCCCCGAAGGGTGGTCGATGAATCCACAGATAACTTCCATCAGCCTCCTGGATAACAACCCTCAGCTTGACCGAACCATTGGGATAGCTGCCCGCGATCAGGAAGGCCTGCATCCGATCTTCTGACTGATCCCGTGAAATCAGGATCAGACAGCCAGGATGCCCGGACTGCACGCGAGTCCGGCAGGCATCCCGAACATCGATCAGGCCGAATTCCGCCGAAGCGAGTAGCCCATCCGGCAATGATGCCCCGGCGGGAAAGACCGGCAGCGTTTCCTCCAGTTCCTCGGCGGGCGATACCCGAATCCATTCTGGCTCAGTCTTGGATTGGTCGATTTGGGCCAGCCGGTCGCGCAGGGCGTCACGTTCCGGGTGGTCTTCCAACGCCTCCAGCCGGGCCAAAGCCTCCGTTCCCGCCAACCCCCAATTTTTGCGGAAGTCCAGCAGCGGAAGCTGCGATGCGGTGGATTGCCCCGACAGAAACCTTCCGACCTGACTGTTGACGGAGATTCGCTCGACATTCAGCACCGGCGTCATCCAGAGCACCGCGATCCCGACGGTTGCCAGCGCCAGAACCGTATTGCCCCTGCGGATGATCTCATGTTTCCGCCCGCCGCGAAACTGCGCGAAGAGATACAGACCGGCATGGCCCAGCAGGATCAAGGCCCCGGTCAACGCCATGATGCGTTTCGGGGTCCAGCCATAGTCCCCGACCCGAATCAGGATCGCATAGACCGCCAGCGATGTGACAACCGGCAGCAGAAAGGCGAGGAGTCGCGCCGACCAGACCAGTATGGAAGACTGCGTCGCGTCCTCTTCCCGGCCATCGGTGGCGACGGTGATCAGCTTGCAGGCGACCGCAGCAATCGCCATCAGGGTTGCGGCGGCGGAAAGTGTGCCGAAGACGGAATCGAGGCCCTGCACCGGCAGCAGCAGAATGAACACAGCAGTCACCGCCGCGACCGGCGGCAACAGCAGCAGCAGAAGACGCAGCACCAGCCGCCGCAGGACGGAGACGACCTGCCGCTGTTCGTAGAGCACACCAAGCGCCAGCCCCTGCACCGTGCCGATTACGATATAGCGCACCCAATCCACGTCCAGCAGATCGGAAATAATCTCCAACCCGACCAGAGAGAGCAGCAAATCACCAAGATAGAGCACCCCGACGAACAGCCCTGTGAACAGATTGGCTGTCAGGGCGCGCACCGGCAGAGACCAGGCCTGATCGAACAGGATGTCGTAGCGCCGCCAGCCATTGCGGCCTTCCGCCAGCGCGACGATGAAGGGAAGCGCAATCGCACAGGCCAGGAACAGCGCAAACCCCGAATGGGCATGATTCAGATAGGTCTCAATCCCGGAAAACCGCAAACTGGGCCACAGGAACAGCAACGATCCAACCAAAGCCAGGCCGGCTGAAGACAAAACTGCGCGCGATACGGACAGCGGCCCCAGCAAAAGCAGAACAGCGACGAAGAAGATCAACGTGCCGACGAAAAGAAAAGTGACAACCGCCGTCATGCCCAGCAGATTCGACAGCAGTTCCGAGCAGATCCAGAGTGACAGCCCTGCCGCCGCGCCCAAAGCCGCATGAAGCCACAGATCCCGCACTGATCCAGACAGTCGAAGCATCGCCATCACCCTTTCAAATTGCATCCGTCCACAGCTTGACAGCCATAATGATCCTCACGAGGCATAATGACCAAAACCGGCAAAACAGCGACCCTAAAATGAATTTTACGGGCTGGCTTGAACGGCACCCGGCCATCGCCATTTGTAGGCTGCTCAACCCTGTCTGAAAGACACTCCCATCATGCTTATGGACTATGTCCTGATCGCCGGCGGCCTGGTGGCCCTGTTCGTCGGCGGGGAATTCCTGTTGACCGGTGCCACCAGTCTGGCTCGGAAACTTGGTCTGTCGGAACTGCTGATCGGTCTTACCGTCGTCGGGTTCGGGACGTCGCTGCCTGAACTCCTGGTTTCCGTTCAGGCGGCGCTGGCCGACCAGCCGGGCATTGCCTATGGCAATGTCGTCGGCTCGAACATCGCCAACGTGATCCTGATCGTCGCCCTGGCCGCCCTGGTCAAACCGCCAAAAGGCTGGAACAAATCAGTGCGGCGGGATGCCCTGGTGATGATCGCCGCGTCCGTGGCGCTGGTCGGGGTCGCCCTGTTCGGGGCCTTGTCCAGACCGGCGGCACTCGTCCTTCTGGGCCTCCTGATCTGTTATTTGGTCTATGCCTATCGCGATGACGTGCAACAGGCCGATGCGCCGGACCATCCCCATGAGGAACCGCAGCATTCCAGCCTGAAAGTAACAGGATTGCTGCTGATCGGTTTCGCGCTGCTGTTTGTCGGCGCGCGCTGGCTGATCGATGGGTCGGTCAGGATCGCACAAACCTTCGGAATTTCAGATGCCGTGATCGGGCTGACAATTGTCGCAGTGGGGACCAGTCTGCCGGAGCTCGCGACCTCCGTGATTGCGGCGGCCCGTGGCAAGTCGGATGTCGCGCTCGGCAATATCGTCGGGTCGAACATCTTCAACATACTGGGCATTCTGGGTATTACCGGGATCATAAGCCCGTTCCTGATCTCCGAAAGGTTGGCCTTGTTCGATACCCCGATCATGCTGGGGATTGCCGTCGGCTTTGCATTGATGCTGTTCTTCGCCCGCTCCATCGGACGCATCGCTGCCTTCGCGATGCTGATAGGCTACGGGTTCTATGTCGCGATACAGTACGGGGCGGTACAGATATGAATGCCTAGTCCGGCAGGCGGGTCGCCGCGATCCGCCCCAGAACGCCCAATGCCCGCATTGCACGGGTAACTCCGGTCAGGTTGGACCGTCCGACCGCGCGGGCCAGATAGGCCTGCCATTCGGCAATCCGGTTCTCGGCATGGTACGGATCAGCCATGTCATAACCGGTGCCGCCTGGTCCGGACAGCAGAAGGGACTGCTCCAATTCGGTTATGACCCGCCCCCGGATCAGCATCGCGGTCATGGCGACCATATCCTGGAGGCTGAGCGCGCGCGGGTCATAGCGGTCCCCGACCAGCAGATAGGTCGATTCCCGGCTGACCACGATCCGGTCCGCCGCGTCGCCAAGTGGCGGTGGTTCCGGACGATATCGGTCGCGCGACCCCGCCTTTCCCGGTGGGCGAGACCGGGCAAGGCGGCGGGCATGGCCCAGCAGCGGAGTCTCGCTTTCGCCAAAAAGCGGTTCCCTCCCGCCATCGGGCCAGAACGGCTCCAGAAAGGATTCAATCTTCATTATCAAACGCCTCCGACTTGGTTAGAGTGGCGGGCGCGAATTCTGACCCATCTAGGACATCCAATGCGGTTTTCTGGCTAGGAGCGCTTTGCGCGGCGATGCTGGAGCATCGCAAGCGGAGTGCGACGCAGTCCAGAGAACCGCATTGGATGCCAATGGTCGACTTTGCGACCCCTTGGACGGTGTCGAAGACGCTTGACGATGAACCACATCGCCTGCGCGCCCTCTCCTTGCCAAGGGGTCGCAAAGTCGATCCTGGACGGGTCAGAAGGCGCACCCGCCACTCTGACAAGCAAGAGGCATGCCATCAGGCTATTGCCGAAGCAGCCGATCCAGGCTTTGAAAATCCATCGCCTCCGACGCGAAGGTGAAGTTTCCGGCCTCCCGCATCTCGCGCGCAGCCTTGACCAATCCACCATAGGCCAGCCGCGCGAAGGTCGATCCGATACTGATCCGCGCGACGCCTGCTTCCGCCAGTTCGGCAACGGTCAGCGTCGAGCCGGACAGGCCCATGACAACATTGACCGGGTAGGAGACCGAACGACAAACTAGCGAGATATCATCCAGATCGGAAAGGCCAGGTGCATAGAGAACATCCGCACCGGCAGCTTCGAAAGCCAATAGGCGTCGGATCACAAAATCCAGATCCCGCCTACACTCTGATCCACCTCCCGATCCGCCCCAGAGCAGGCTCTCGCAGCGCGCAGTCAGGACGAAATTCGGCGACAGTGCCCGTGCGGCCTCGACCGAAGCAGCCACCCGCTCCACCGCCAGCCCGTCATCATAGATCGGATTGGCCGGATCGCCGGTATGATCTTCTATCGAACAGCCTGCGAGACCGGTCGCCACTGCAAGGCGCACTGTCTCCGCGACGCCATCCGGATCATCGGCAAAGCCCCGTTCCAGATCGGCAGAAACCGGCAGGTCCGTGGCCCCGACCAGCATCCGGCAATGATCCAGTGTCGTTGCACGGTCAATGGATCCTTCCGGACGCCCCATCGAAAAGGCCATGCCCGCACTGGTCGTCGCCAAGGCCTCGAACCCCAGCGCCGCCAGTATCCGCGCCGACCCAACATCCCAGGGATTGGGCAGCAGCAGCGGATGGCCTGGCACATGAAGTTGTCGGAAATCGGCGCATTTCTCATCAGATGGATCAGTCACAGCGTATCCTTCACATCGCGTCGCATGACCGGCCTAGTCACGGAAGGACGGGCCACTTCGACATAGCCCGCCCGGCGATAGGCCGAGGCAAGTCCGGTCCAGGCATAGACAGCGGGGTAGTTCGGTCGATCCGGTTCGACCGGATAGCCCTCGACCGCCGCGCCGCCCCGTCTACGAACGAAGTCCACCGCGCCTTCCAGCAGCCGGACCGACAGGCCCTGGCGGCGATGCGTCTTTGTAATCGTCAGGCAAGAGACGGACCAGATATCCGAACCATCCAGGTCGCGAAACAGCCGTGAGCGCGCGAGGTAGGGATAGGCAGGGCGTGGTGCGATGGCGCACCAGCCGACCGCCTGCTCCCCGTAATAGGCGAGCAAGCCCGGCGGATCGGTTGCGAACAAAGCCCGCATCGCATCGCGATTGGCATCCCCCTTTCCCGCATCGAATGCCTTTCGGTCCAGCCGCCAGAGCATGCACCAGCATCCCCCAGACCCACCCTTCTTCGGCCCCATCAGGGACACGAAATCATCCCATCGGTCCAGATTAGCTTCGTGTATGACGATGCCGTCTTTCTTATCCATTCTGATCCTTTTCCTTCCAGTCTCCTGTCGTATTCCACCAGCGGTGCGGGTTGTCCTTGTCATCCAGACCCTTCGAGCGACTGACTAGGGTTTCCTGCACCTTGATCACCGGCTCCTGATAGCTGTGGACCTGAAAGATCGTCTCGACTACCTGGTCCAGCAGAGCGGAATCAGGGTGCAGCTCGAAACTGACCTCGACAACGCCGGGTCGCTCGCGGACCACGGTCTCCGGCCCGGCGGCGGCCCCGTCCAGCGGACGATAGCGTTCTATCCCCGGTGGCGCGACATAGGCGTTGCTGTCATAAGGCCCCTGCCGCAACGGCGCGACCTCCGCGACATATGCCATGATCCTGCCAACATCCTCTTGTGGGGCCTGTACCGTCACCGTCCAGAACCGCACCATCCGAACCGAATGTGTTTCGAACGCATCCAGGGTTACCGAGTGTTCAGTCATGATACACCCCCGGCTCAAGCAATTCGAATCCGCTGATCGCGAATTCATCCAGGCCGCTGCCATCCGCCCGTTGGGCGCGGGCCATCAGGACTCCCCCCGCCTTCCGGAAGACAGCATGAGTGGTATGCAAGGCCCGATAGCAATGCGTTCCATCGGGATAGAGATATTTTATCATGTGCTTCTTCTCCTATTTCCACTTCGTCCCGGAAGAATGAATACGAAAATGCTGCTGACAACTGTATGTCAGCAGTGATGATATGCCTCTCTGAAAAGGAAGGTATCATGAGCAAATCCGGACGGCTGTTCGAAATCATCCAGATCCTGCGCAGTACCGCGCGGCCCCTGACAGCGCAGGCAATCGCCGATGCGCTGGAGGTCGCGAAGCGCACGGTCTATCGGGACATCGCAACCCTGCAGGCAATGCGGGTTCCCATCGCGGGTGAGGCCGGGGTCGGTTATGTGATGCGCCCCGGATATGACCTGCCACCGCTGATGTTCGATGCGGACGAAACGGAGGCGATCATCGTCGGCCTTGCGATGCTGGGCCGCACGCGGGATCAGGGACTGCTGCGCGCCGCCGAAAGTGCCGCCCGGAAGATCGGCTCGGCCCTGCCCCAGCAGGCGGGCACGCTTGAGGAACGAACCCTCTATGCCTCCGCCTGGAATGCAATACCAGAGGCCGATGCCGCCTTCTTCCGCGAAGCCTTACGCGAGGAGGACCGTCTGCGGGTCGATTATACTGATGCAAGCGGAGAAGAGACTACCCGCACAATCCTGCCGCTCGGCATAATCTACTATATCGACGGGATCGTACTGGGAGCATGGTGCGAATTGCGGTCCGATTTCCGCAATTTCCGGATCGACCGCATCCGCAATGCGCACCGCCTGAACGAGCCGTTTCATGACACAGCAGCGGCCTTGCGCCGCGCCTGGCGCGACTCCACCGATCTGCCGAATGGGTAGGGATTCCTCATCGTTGAGAGTGGAACTCGGAATACCCATAGGATCGTCTCCCCGGAAGGCGCGTCAGCGACTGTCCGGGGTCCAGAGCAATGGGCAGACAGTCGGACCTGCCGCTCTGGACCCCGTATCAAGTACGGGGTGACGAAACTGCATCTGGAGACAACAAGACCTGAGTCTATTCGATATGTCGAAGAGGCCTACAAAAGCGCCTTCACCGTGCTGGAATAGACCACCGTGCCGTCGCTGGAAAACCGCTCGTGATTGCGTTCTATATCCGACAGGCGATAGAGGTAGTTCACCATCATACCGGCGGATTGCTCGATCCCCTTGTCCGCCGTATCACCCATCCAGTTGATCCGCTCGACCTGTGCCCCATTCTGCAAATGGAAGCGCGCGACCGGGTCGAGCGGCTGGGTACCCTGCTTTTCCTCCACCAGATAGCGTGCGCAGAGCCGCATCAGCGGCTCCTTCAGGGCGGTAGCCAGAGCCTCGTTTCCAGTCCAATCCGGGTTGGAAATGAGTTTCAGCAGCTGCCCCTTGGAAACGGTTCTTGACGTTGCCTCTTTCAGACGACGGCGATCCTCCGCAGTGAGGATGTTCGGTCGCCCTTCGGCAATCGCCGTGGCAAGCCATTTCCGGAACCCCGGTATCGGCGACAGGGTGGAGAAGGTCTTCAGATTTGGCAGATCGCGGCTGAGATCATCCACCACCCGCTTGATCAGGAAATTGCCAAAACTGATCCCGCGCAGCCCCTTCTGGGTATTCGAAATCGAATAGAAGATCGCCGTATCCGCCTTCTGCGGATCGCCGGTCGGGGCGGCCTCATCCAGCAGTTTCTGCACATTCCCCGCGATGCCGTTGACCAGGGCCACCTCGACAAAGATCAGCGGTTCATCCGGCATGCGGGGATGGAAGAAGGCATAGAGCCGTCGGTCGGATTCCAGCCGGTTGCGCAGATCCTCCCAGGAGCGGATTTCGTGCACCGCCTCATATTCGATGAGTTTTTCCAGCAGCGCCGCAGGCGACTTCCAGGAAATCGACCGCAACTCCAGAAAGCCGATATCGAACCAACTGGTCAGGAGCGACTGCATTTCCGCATCCAGCGGTTCCAACCCCGGCTCTTCCTTCAGGAAGGAGAGGATGTCAGCACGCATGTCGACCAGAAACTTGACGCCCTGGGGCAGCGCATTGAACTGGGTCAGCAGGGCGGTACTGGGCGCGGTCAATGTCCGGCGCAACGCCTGCTCCGCCTTGAACCGACTCCTGGCATCGGTCGAGACCTTCCAGGCATCCAGCGCCGCATCGATCTCGGCGGGTTTCGTCCCGAACTCCTCGGCCAGCAGCAGCAGAAACCGACGGCGTCCGTCCCGACTGAGCGACAGATAGGCCTGACCCAGCGCCGCCGCGCGCTTGCGGGCGGAAACCTCCCCGCCTTTGCGTTCCAGACAGGCGACCATCTGCTTGCGCACCGTGGTCAGGTCGCGCCCTCCCAGATCGGGCTTCAACCCTGCGACATTCTCGGTCCCGGCCAGGTCGTCCCAGACTTCCCGAAGACTTGCCAGCGTCCGGGCGAAGAAGCCGCTTTCCTCCTTGATCGCAATCGTCGTCGTCATATCCGTCCCTTATCTTCATTTCACGCGAACCCAAACCCGATATGGCCTGGATAAATGACGGTGCAACCGCCATTGTGCCGCTGCCTCACAAAAAGTAGAACCACTGCAACAAACTGAAACAGTCTAGCAGGATTTTTTCGTGATCAACCAATTTTCAGATCAAAATCAGACCGGTTCTCAATCCGGCCCCCTGTCCGGCCTGATGATCATCGACATGACGCGCGTGCTGGCCGGTCCCTATTGCACGATGATGCTGCGCGACCTTGGCGCACGGGTGATCAAGGTGGAGGCCCCGGGACTTGGCGATGATTCCCGCAGTTTCGGACCTTTCATCAAGGGCGTCTCTGCCTATTTTCTGAGCCTGAACCGGGGCAAGGAGTCCATCGCCCTGAACCTCAAAGACGACGAAGACCGTGCCGTCTTCGATGCGCTGATCCGCCGCGCAGATGTGCTGGTGGAGAACTACCGCGGCGGGGCGATGGCGCGGCTCGGCTATGACTGGGACGCCCTACATGCGGCCAATCCACGGCTGATCTATGCCGCGATTTCCGGCTTTGGCCAGACCGGTCCCTACAAGACCCGCCCGGCCTATGACATGGTGGTGCAGGGAATGGGTGGCATCATGTCCGTAACGGGGCAACCGGGTGGACCACCGACACGGGTCGGAACCTCCGTTGGCGACCTGACCGCAGGCCTGTTCGCCCTGTCGGCAATCAACGCGGCGCTGTACGAGCGGGAACGAACGGGTCAGGGCCGGATGATCGACATTTCCATGCTGGACTGCCAGATCGCGATCCTGGAAAACGCCATCGCGCGCTATGCCGTAACCGGCAAGGCACCGGGCCCGCTGGGAGCGCGCCATCCGTCGATCACGCCATTCGAAGCCTATGAGACCGCCGACGGCCATCTGATCATTGCAGCAGGCAATGATCGCCTTTTCGTCGATCTGTGCCGGGGACTGGAGCGGTCCGAACTGGCGGAAGACCCCAGGTTCCGCACCAATAACGACCGCGCCGCCCATGTCGATGCACTGAAGGTGGAACTTGAACACAGCCTGAAGACCCACCCTACCGCTCATTGGCTGGCAATCCTGGATGCGGCCGGCGTCCCAAACGGGCCAATCAACGACGTTGCCCAGGCTCTGAACGACCCCCAGATCCGTCACCGGAACATGGTGGTCGAAATGCAGGACCCGGACGGCCCGAACCTGACCATGGCGGGCAATCCGATCAAGCTGTCGGGTGTCATCGATCCGTCCACCCGCCCCCCTGCCCCCCGGCTGGATGGCGACCGTACCCGCATTCTGGCAGAACTAGGCCTGTCGCCGAACCAGGATACTTCCAATGCAGGATGATCGCCTGCCCACCGGCATCTGGGTCCAGGCCGGGCTCGCCCTCTGTTCCGGTCGTGGTATTCCGGCGGTCGTGCTGCACAAGGGCGATCCGCATACCGGTGTGGTCCTGGTGAAAATCGCCCTGCTGGATGGTACGGCGCGCCTGCTGGCACAGCAGCGCGACATCGAAGGAATCCTGCGCTGGGTCGATGCCCTGCCCAAGATGCCCTTCCCGACCGAAGCGGAAGCCGATGCCTATATCGCCCGCACCCGGACGCGAGATCCGGACCTCTGGATCATCGAGATCGAGGACAGGGAGGGGCGAAACCCCTTCGCGTAACCTGCGACATGATCCAAACACACCGTATTCCCGTCGCCAGATTTTTTCCTTGCATGAATTGGCGGGGCTGACCTAATTTTTTCCGTGAAAGTAAAAAATATTATGGAACAAAGTTGGGTGTACTGATCTTGTTGCGGGAGCGTGCTGTGAGAGTTGTTCTGGTCGTGTTTTTGTTGAGCCTTGCGTCATTTCAGGTTTCCGATGTCAGCCCGGCATCCGCTCAGAACAATGGAGATCAGAAGCAGGGCATGGCGCTGGATGCCATGCGGTTGCTACAGCAGCATGACACGGAAGCTGCGGCAACGGGTCCGACGGAACAGGACATATTCCTGGCACCCACGCCCCGCGCCAATATCACCAACGATGTCATAACCCAATTCCTCCATTCCGGCGAACCCGTCCTGCATGGCATCATGGTGCGGAAAAGTTACGTCAAACCGGAAAACCGGCAGCCCTATTTCGAAGGTACGTTCAAGCGAGAATACCATCCGTTCCTGGGGCAGACGCTGGTGACCTTCGACGAAGGCGTCTACGCCATCCCCGGCGATGCGGCCTATATCGGCACCTTCACTTATTTCGGAGGAAGTGACAACGTCAGCACCGGAATGGCAGGTGCTACCGGTGGATTCGGTAATTCCGGATTGGCCATTGGACAGGCGACAAAGGGCAGTTTCGTTCTGGTCGGAAAAAAGGTGCTGTGGGACGGAACGTCAGAGGATGGAATCTTCATCGCGGAGGATACCTATCAGGGTCAGGAACTCAATCTCATCAAGGCAACGCCCGACTATCTGAACCAGTTCCAGCAGCGCCATGCCGCCGCCGTTCAGGCTTATCGCAGCCAACCGGCTGACTCTGGGGATGATGATTTCGGCATGCTGCTCGCTCTCGGACTCGGTGCGGCGCTGATTGGTGGCTCCGACCTGCCGAGTTTCGACAAGCTGGCGCTGGCGGAAGCCTTCATCACCGACGTTGCGGGCGATGGCGACGGGACAGCCATGATGGATATGGCCCTGAATGCCTTCTCGGGACAGAATGACATGGGGGGCCTTTTCTCCGGAACGCATTCCTTTCAGGCTCCCGGTCTCGAATCGGTTCTGAGTGGAATCCTCACCGGTGAGGCGACTGGTGGCGGAACGGCCTCTACAACACCGGGACCAGCCAGCCAGTCCCCGCCCCAGACTGCACTGCCGCAATCTGGACAGGGCCAGGCACAGGGTGGCAGCATCCAGTCCGCCCGCAGTCAGGGCGGAAGTGGTCAACAGAACCAGACCGCGCAGGCCAGCCCGTCCGGCGGCAGCTTGAACAGTAGTGCGCTCACCTCCGAAACCTTCTCCTTCTCCTGCCCGGCGGGGGGTAACTATTCAATACCGGTCGCCTATCGCAATCCAACCTGCGGTGAGGCGATGAAGAATTTCGCCCGAACCTATGCCTGCAACCAGTTCGACGATTTCGATGCCGCAGGCCAGCGCTGCCAGCGTGACTGCGGCCATCCGCAATGTGCGGAACAATAATCTCCTGTTCCCATATTCAGAAAGGAAGACAATGTCCGGCACGAGAAGGATTTTCACCGCAGGCTCTAAACTGGCAGCCCTTGGCGCAGCAGTCGTATTGTTGACCGGCTGTTTCGAAACCATCGCCCAGGGGATGGTTGAATCAGATATGCGGGCGGAACATGCCCGGATTGCCGCACAGGGGAATCCGACATTTCCGGATCCTGCCCTCAATGCCATGGTAACCGAGTTTGAAGCTGACTATGCCCGGTTTGAGCGAAACTGGGACGGGTTGATTGCTGATGGTACGACACCATGCAGGATGGATCCTGCACAGGCCTATCAGGTCATCAACCAGATGGCCCCCGATGAGATGCAGCAGTATTACGCACCGCATGGCATGACCTTCATAATTGATTTCGACTCGCTGGAGCTTCATTCGGTTTCCGGCCCCTGTCCGGAACAGGGCATCGACGGACCGGTCGAACTTGTCGGAAAGGTCCGCACGATTACCCGCTTCGGACAGGGTGATTTCGTGCGGGTGAACGTTACGGATACAGCGTCGCGGATCACCGGTACATTCCAGGACGGAAAACGGCACGGCCCCGTGCGCGACATTCTGATCACGCGGAACATCACATTCGAACCCGGTGATGACGGTGCCCTGAAAGCGCAGGAACAGGATTGGGAATTCCTGCGGGAAATGAGCGAGTCCCCAACTGGAACCTACGTCTACCGCAGCTACGGCGAGGAATATAAGTCCGCCCCCAGCATGACATTCATCCGCAATCCGTCGTTGGGCATGTATTCGACATCTGTAGAAGAGAGCCAGGGCGGCGACCTGCGATACTCTCGGACGTATGTGGGGACGGAACTGCGCAATGAAGGCGGCCTGAAAGACGGCAAGCAGCATGGCTGGCAGATCAGTCACCCCTACACGTCGCAAGGGTATCCCATGCCCGGTTCGCGCAGATGTCTCCAGAACGGGGAAGAGATCAAGGCGACGGTCTGCCCGTTCGAGTAACGGGTCAGGGCTATCGCAGCTTCGTCGCCAGCAGGCGGATATCCCCTTCGCCGTATTTCTCTGCGGCGTAGGGGTCTGCGTCGGTGATGTCCAGGTCGGTATCAAAACCGCCGATCAGACGCCGGAAATCGCCGAAGCCGATAGACTCCAGGCGACCCGTCATATCGGCCCAGCTGGTGGCGCGATAGACCGCCTTCAACCCGTCGCCCAGATGATAGCGCTTGTTGATCGAGAAGCCGAGATGGGCAAGATGCTCCTGCACCAGCCGTGCCGGAACATCGGCCAGTATCTGGACTGAAACATGGAACAGGTCGCGGGCGATGGATCCTTCGCCCTCGGTATAGACCCAGGCAATGCCGCCCAGTTTCAGCAGCCGGTGCATTTCGCGATAGGCCCGGTACTCATCGTCCAGATGGTGAAAGACCCCGTTCTGAACCGCCGCATCGAAACTCCCCGATGCCTCCGGTACATCATAAACGGTAGAGAGGATGAAGCGCAGGCGGCTTTCCGGCACACCAAGGCGGTCCCGCGCCGCCTCCGCATAGCGGATGCTGTTCTCGCCATAATCGACGCCGACGACTTCCGCAGCGCCTGCATTCAGGATCGCATGATCGAAATTGCCGTGGCCGCAGCCCATATCGACGACGCGCATTCCCTCGAACGTGCCGGACTCCAGCCCGTTGAAGCGCAGCCGGTCATCGTAGCGCGTAATGCGTTCGCGATACTGATTCGCATCGAACTGGGTCCAGAGCGACTGGAACAGGTCCTGGTGCTCCTCCTCCATTGACTGTTCCCTGGGATCGTGGTCCAGCGACAGCCCACCATCGCAAAACGCTATTTTGCGTGCTGCTTCCAGATCCTCGATGGCGCGGTCCACCAGACGATGGGTCAGCAGGAACGGATGTTCAGCCAGGGCCGTATCGTATTGCAGCGCCTCCCAGCCCATATTCATCCGGATCAGGGCCTCGATCCGCGACAGTGCCATGAAGCGGGTGCGCGGCAGGTCGGTGGCGAGGCGCTTCAATTCCTGCAAGCGGGGCAGATAGGTCTTTTCCATCGGATTGGTCCCTTTCAGATCAATCGGCAAAGGTCTCATAGAACAGCCGCGCCGAGGCCAGGCAGAACAGGAAATTATCCCGCCCCCGAGTCTCGGTCTCCGGCCGCAGCAGGTCAATCACGGACTCCCGGTCCACCAGATCCCAGATCGCGCTTTCCGCCAGCAAGCGGTCCCGTACATCTGCGTCATCACGGTTAAGCAGCGAGGAGATCGGCGCATTGAAGCCGAGCTTCTTCTTCAGGCCCAGAATCTCCGGCGGCACCACGCCCGCCCCGGCCCCCCGCAGCAGTGCCTTTGAGAATCCGTCCCGGATCAGATATCGGCTGGGTACGGTCAACATGAAATCCACAAGGCCGCGATCCAGATAGGCGGCGCGGTTTTCAATGGAATGGGCCATGTAGTGGCTGTCATGGGCCCAGGTCAGGACCGGCACTGACTCGACCAGCAATTCGTTCAGCATCCGCATCCGCAACAGGTCATCGCAATAGGGGATTTCCTCAAACGCGGTGGCTACAGGCCGGTGCAGACAGCGCGCAACATCGGGCATGTTGAGATGCAGGTGCCCCCGCTCCCCCGGTACATCGATGAAGGCATGAGGGTTGGCAAGCAGGGGATTGCGCACATGCTGTCCGAACGAGGTTTGCCAATCCGTGACAAGACCGCCGAAATCAGGATTACCCGCCTGACCGGCGAGCCAGAAGAGATAGTGATCATAATAGCCCGCGAAAATCTCGTCCGCGCCATTGCCGTTGATCAGGACCTTGTATCCTTCCGCCGACACCGCTTCCGACAGGAACCCGTCGAGATACATGCCCAGCGACGGGACCGGCCCGTCATAGGCCGCACCCATCCGGGCCAACCGGTCGAGGAACCCGTCGCTCGACACCCTCGTCTCGTGATGCGGCACGCCCAGCGCCGCTGCGGCCATTCGGATCGCGGCACTCTCATCATAGTCCCTATCCGCCTCCAGCATGGAGAAGGTATGAAGCGGCTGATGGTGGCGATGAACCGCTATCCCGGTCAGCACATTGCTGTCGATCCCGCCGCTCAGACTGATCGCGATGGGAACATCGGCACGCAGACGGATACGGATCGCCCGGTCGATTTCCGCCTGCACCGCTTCCTGCACCTCCTCGAACGACAAAGGCACAGGGGCGAAAACCGGCTTCCAATAGGGGTGCGGCGCATCGATCCCGGTTGCGCCGGCCCAGGCGGAATGCGCCGCCGGAAACGCCTCCACATCCCGAAAGAAACAGCTCTGGTCGCGGAACAGCGCGCGATAGCCATGGGCCAGAAAGCGATGAACCTTGTCCTCGTTCACCGCAAACCGCGCCCCGGTCAGCGCCGCCAGTTGCTTCACTTCGGACGCGAAGTAAAGGCCGTGGGCGCAGCGATGGAGATGCAGCGGTTTCTCCCCGAACCGATCCCGAGACAACAGCACCCGCCCGTCCCGCGCATCGAACAGAGCAAAGGCCCACATCCCCTCAAACCGGTCCAGCGCCGCCTCGCCCCAGGCAAGATAGGAGCGCAGCAGCACCTCGGTATCGCTGTCGGTACGGAAGGAATGGCCCAGTGCGATCAGTTCGGCGCGGAGTTCCAGGTAGTTGTAGATTTCACCATTGAAGACAAGGACACAGCCATCTGCCTCGAAAGGCTGGGCGGATCTGGGATCGGGATCGATGATAGCCAGTCGCGTATGCAGCAGGACCAGTGTTGCATCCGGCAGAGGGATCACCCGTTCCCCGGCCCCATCGGGCCCGCGATGCGCCATCCCCCGCAAAGTCCGCGCCCGCACCGCCGCATCCGGTGGCTGCCGCCCGATATACCCGGCTATCCCGCACATGAACCGGGAATCCAAAAAGGAGAAAGGTTGCTCATCCCGCGCATCGGCCTTCTGCCGCCTGTCTGTATGCTGCACTGTAATCCATTCTGGATCAGAACCTCTGTATAACGAGAAAACCCGAGAAGGGGAAGCAAAACACCGACGGGTGATGGGGCCTGCCCGGGCAAAGCATCCCGGCCCATCCCCCGTCGGTGCCGCCATCCGGCATGACAGGCATGACGCGAAAGCGATTACGGTGCCATGCTGTCTTCCGGATAGAGCTTCTGGAACCCCTGGCTGACCGCGCTCAGAACCTGGGGATCCCGGTCCCGCCAGTAGCGGGGATCGCGCATCATCCGGCGAAGTTCCTCTTCCGCCGCCTGTTTCGCCGCCGGGTCGTCATTGGCGATGAGCGGCCCCATCAACTGGCCGATTTCCGGCCCGAAGGCCTTTGCAAGCAGGACCGCGGCCCGCGGGGTGATGATCGCATCGAGTTCCTGCAACTCCTCTTCGGTGAGGCTCTGCAACCCCGATGCGATTACCTGGACGGTTCGATTGTTGTTGTACATCTGTTTCTTCCTTTCAGTGCTGATCAATGGTGAACAAGGTATCGCGTCTGTCTTCCCCCGATCCTCACGACCGGGGAGGAACCGGACCCGCCCGCGATGGTAACCGGGGACCGGCATCAGTCCGGCAGGGTCAACCGCCCTCCGGATATAGTTGCCTGAAACCGTGCTGGACCTTCCGGCTGAGCGCCGGATCGTGATCCCGCCAATAGCGGGGATCATTCATCAGGCGCTTCAACTGCGCCTCGGTCAGCATTTCACCGCCATCCCCGCCATGGGTCAGTCCCGGCTCGTCCCCGGCACCCATCATGCGATGCAGGACCATCACGCCGTCAAAACTGCCACAAAGAGCATGGAAGGCCTCCCCCGGCAGGTTCTTTCGTGCCCATTTCTGCATCTGGCGACGGATTTCCTTCCAGCGGTCGGGACCGCCGAAATGCGCCTCCAGCCGGGCGATATCCCCCGCCCCCTGCGCGGTTCTGACCACCTCCGCCACCAGCGGGGCCAGTGTTTCGGCGGCAAGGTCATAAACCAGTTGCACCTGGGATTCGGTGAAACCGGCCGCATGCAGCACCGCTTCCATCTCCAGATTTCGTTCCAGATAATCTTCCAGAATCTCGATCCTGTACTGCTCCGGCGTGTCGGGAACGCCCAATGCCTTCAGCATGGCGGCATGATCGAGGGTTTCCGGGTCGGCCCGCACTTCGCTGTCGCGCTGCCCCAGCTTCCGCTCCAGCGCTAGATAGGACTGGACCAGGGCATCGACATTGACCGCACCCGTTTCGGGATCAATGAACTTCACAGGAACACCTGCACCGGGCTTCCCGGCATTTGAATTGAGGGCAGACGATGAAGGTGGGGGCGACGAAAGGGGTGGTTGAACATCGGCACCCAATGCATTTAATTTATTCATCTTTTGTTCCTTTCAAGGGCATCCGCGACCGCGTTCGATCAGGGACTGGATGTGAAGGACAAGGCAGCGTTGCCCGTCCAGATGCCGCACGGCAGGATCGCTGGCAGCGGGACCGAGGGCACGGTCAAGTGTAAGGGCCCGCAGATGGGTGAGCGCCAATCCCCCGTCCGATCCGGAAAAGCACCGGGCGAATGCCCGCTCGATGCGCTGTTTTGCCTCCGGATCACCGGAATGGATAATGGGGTTCAGAGACCCCCAGCCCTCCGAAACCATGTCAGACATCGATCCTTCCTCCTGCCACCGACAGGGATGCCTGATCCGATGACTGGGAGACCGGTGACGACAGTGGCATGGCCGCACCGGCAAGGGCACTAAGCGCGGCCAGGGGGTCTTCTGCCCCACCCCCAACCGGAATGCTGACCGAATTGGCTCCAGCGACATCCGCCAATTGCTTCGCCGCTTCCGCGATTTCCTCCGGCGTCCGCAACAGGGTATCGGGAATGCGGAATGACTTGGCCAACCATCGCGCGGCTTCCTGAGGTTTCACGATCTGGGATGCTTCCGGGCCGAACAGGCCGATCATTTCGAACCATTGCAGCGCGGACTGGGCCTCCGCCCGCCGCCTGTGCAAGGCGATGGGGGAGACGATCTGAAGATCGACCTCATGACCATCCATCACAATATCCGGAATTTCGCCCCGACGCCGCAGGATGGAGACCGCCCGCCGGATCAACGGAAACATCAGTTCCGCCTGCAACCGACCATATGTCGCCCCCAGCTGCCGGGCCATCTCCGCCGACCGTTCCAATACTTCCGTCGCGGTCATTCGGGGTGCGTTCACCTGCCCCAGCCTGTCCGCCAGAAGGCTGGCCCGGATTCTGGCCCGCATGTCGTCCAGCACCAGGCTGGAAATATCGAAATTTCCCGGCGCTGAAAGGGGAGTCAGGCCGCTGGACCCAACCGCCTTCGGTATGATCGTACCGGGCAGCAGCTTGACGGTCGCGGGGTTCAGTACCCCGTCATCGTCGGCCTGCCAGATACCGGTCACCGCAATGGTCGCATTCTTCAGCACCAGTTCGACGACCTTGTTCGCCGTCTTGATATCCGGCAGGGCCTTCATCACCGGGGACCGCCCATAGATTTCCCCCGGTGCCTTTACCCATCGGAAATTGATGAAGGGCGATGATGCGAAGCTGCCACTGGCAAGTTCACTCGCCCGGTCCATGACATCCGGTCCTTCTGTCAGCAACGCGCGATAGGCATAGCCCCGGTCACGATCCGGCAGAACCGCTTCAAGGATTGCGTATTTCCGGTCACCCTGATCGGTCTCCCCCACTGCCTGGTCTTTGCGAAGCTCCGCTTTCGGGAACCGCGCCCGGATCGCTTCCTCTGTGAATTCAGAGCGCCGGAAGCTGACATCCAGCAATCCCGTCGCCCCTTCTTCCAGCACCGCCTCACCCAGGGGAACCGCCGTGAACCGGAATGCAGTACCTTCACCCAGTGGTGCCTCCTCGAACATCAGACAGGCGGTGCCGACGGTCACGAGGTCCAGATAGCACTGATGTATCTCGACTGCGAAATTGGATCGATCAAAATGCCGTTGAATCGTCGCGGACGCCTCCTCCAGCGGTCCGGCCATTCGCATCGCATCGTCCGAGGGAATATCGGGGCCAGGCACCAGATCGAACCATCGCGACCAGGGCGGCGTCAGTTCCGCCATCAGGCTGGCCGCGAGTTGGTCCACCGCATCGGGTGCCGTGCCATCGAACAGCCGGTCGGTTTTCTTCTCACCGGGTATTGCCGGGGACAAGGCTCCATCCCGTTGCGGCATGGCATATTCGTAACATTCCTGCCAGTGGTTTTCCCAGGACGACCGGCGGGCCTTCGCCCGCTCATATCGCCCCAGGACAGCCTCAACCGGCATCGCATCGATCGTCCTGGCCGTCATGATCATTCCCCCAGATAGGTTTTGCCGGTTTTGGCTGCACCGGACTGGCCCTGCGAAAGCACACCGCGAAATCCGGTTTCCACGGTCCCGCTGCGCCCGCGGCGACGGCGATCCAGTTCCTCAAGCCGACGAGCCCGTTCGTCTTCGGACGGATCCTTGACCTCCGGCAGAGGCTGGACCGGCGGCGGTGACGGAGCACTGAATAAACCACCCATATTTATTCTCCTTTTGTTCGAAAAATGATTGCGCTTGGCAAAACTGTACCGAAACCCTGGCGGTGGAAGAGTCACCGACGTGCAAGACATCCTGTCCTACAGGTGATGACTGTAATTCATTCCAATTTATGTTGTCAATATGTTTCTATTAATATGATTGTATAGCTGATACGGAGTCCAAACCCGATAATCGACGATTCCCAGAATCCGCTTGGCCGCCTCGACGCAGGTACAGGGCATGAAACTCACCCGGCGACTGGGTCTGATACGGCACCGCGACATCTGGAACCGATATCCGTGGCGATGCAGGATCACCAGGTAATCCGCCAGTCCGACAACATCCAGAACGGCAATTTGGGTATGATTCGAGGTGGTATCGACCAATACCCAATGCGGGGGTGCCGACCGCAGGACGAGACAGTGACGAAACCCGCGACGCAGCCATTTGAGATAGGTCAGGCTGGTCCGATCCGTATAGGCGATGATGACGCAGTGAGGATACATATACGATTTATTTAAAATTTTCATGTTTTGTTCCTTATGCAAACATGATCCTGCATTGAACAAGGGGCAGCGCAGTTCCCAGCACATATGGGCGCTTGCACGATACCCTTCCGAACCAGTGGCTGATGAAGCTTGTCCAGAGCCGAGTCCCAAAGACGGGCGTCGGCTTCCTCCTCCCGAACCCGTGCATCGGGTGGACGTTCCTGCACCCCGAAACGGCACAGGGCCCCGAATTCGAGACCACTCAGGATCTGCTGACGTCGCAATCGGCAGGCCAGAGCGATCACGTCCCGAGGCTCGCATCGTTTTGGAATCACGGCCTTGTTGGCCGTCAGATTGGCCCCTGCCTCCGCATACCGCGCGGCATGGGCGGCCCAGAGCCAGGCCTCCTCGGAACTTTCAAAAGCCATGCCCGCCACAGGGTTGGTTGGGCGTGGAACATAACGCGGTCGCGCCATCCTCTGTCTCCACATGTAGATTTTTTGCTTTGCAACTTCCGGGCAGGTGGCCAACCGTATTTCTACTACGTTTTATCGTCAACCCTTTTAAAGTGAATTAATCGCATAAAAATTCTTTCTGATCTTAATTTGTTCTTTAATCTTGTCGCTCTAACATTATCTTTCAAACCTCTAGATCATGGAAACGGTTTGCAACCAGGGTCTTTCTATCTGACACCACAGCGGATAATCTCCCTACTATGCATTGGTACCAATGATGTTTTCAATGCAGTAGCTGTTCCTGCGGGACAGAACGATCAAAAGTCTTTCATATGTATCAAACGGGTCATGGGAATACGGATGAAACAGGAAGATGTCTGGCGTGGCATAGACCGACTGGCGGATGAAATCGGTGTGACTCCGGCCAGGCTGGCGCGCATGGCCGGACTCGACCAGGCTGTATTCAGTGCAGGCAGACGTCGAAAGCCGGAAGGAGGGCTGCGCTGGCCATCCATGGACAGTCTGGCGAAGGTATTGGACGTCGCTGACATCTCCATCGGTGATTTCGTCAACTACATGCATGGCGACCCGGCGACGCGATCCGGCTTTCACCTGCCCACACTTCCGATTTCAAAGGCCGCACAGGAAGACAATTACGACGAGGACGGATTCCCGACCGGTCCGGCCTGGGACCGCATTGAATTCCCGGATATCCAGGACCCCAACTGTTTCGGCATCCTGATTCAGGGGGATGGATATGAACCGATATATCGGGATGGAACCCTGCTGGTCTGTGCGCCGGGAATGAGCATCCGGCGCGGTGATCGGGTCGCTTATCGGCTCAACAGATCCGCCTCGATGCCATGCGGTCTTTTCATCGGGGTCCTGCTCCGTCAAACTCCCTTCACCATCGATATTGGAAGTCTGGACGGCAGCGGCGACGAGGTCATCCCCGCACAGGACCTGACCTGGATCACCCGTATCGCATGGGCCCGCCAATAGCGGTCCGGCCACCACTGATTCAGCCGGACGCATCAAAAGATATTGTAAGGAAACCTGCCATGACGACCGCAATCACCTATGTCGATGGAAACTGGATTGACGCCAATGCCCCGCTGTGGAGTTCGATGTCCCATGGCGTCTGGCTCTCCTCGATGATCTTTGACGGGGCGCGGGCCTTCGAAGGTGTGACTCCGGATCTCGATCTGCATTGCGAACGGGCGGTGCGATCCGCTGGCGCTCTGGGCTTGCGCGCGACACTGACGGCAAAACAGATTGAGGAAATTGCACGGGAAGGCGTGAAGCGTTTCTCCTCAGACACCGCGCTCTACATCCGCCCCATGTTCTGGGCTGATGTCGGCTTTGTCGCCCCGGACCCGGACTCGACCCGCTTTGCCCTGACGGTCAACCCGCTGCCGATGCCGGGAACCGGCGGCTTCTCCGCCTGCCTGTCTTCCCGCCGCCGACCAATGCCGGATGCCGCACCCACCGATGCAAAGGCTTCCTGCCTGTATCCGAATGCCGGGCGTGCCCTGTTGGAGGCGCGCGGCAAGGGATTCGACAATTGCGTCATGCTCGACCCACTGGGAAATGTCGCAGAATTCGCCACCGCCAACCTGTTCATCGCAAAGGATGGTGTGGTGAAGACGCCCGTCGTGAATGGCACCTTCCTGAACGGCATCACCCGTCAGCGCGTGATCCGATTGCTGCGCGACCGGGGCGAGACCGTGCTGGAAACCCGCCTGACCACACAGGATCTCCTGGAGGCTGATGAAATCTTCAATTCCGGTAACTACGGCAAGGTCATGCCGGTCATCCGCTATGAATCCCGGGATCTGCAACCCGGCCCGAAATACAAACTGGCTCGGGACCTGTACTGGGAATTCTCCCACAAGGGGGCGTGAAGTTCGGTCAGACGACCGACCAGCCAACCATCTCTCCAGCATGATAAGGACGGATGTGCTCCACTCCGACCGTTATCGATTCAGGCACCTGCCACTCTGTCCTTCGCAGCGTAATGTGATCGGTATTCACCGGCAGGCCATAGAATCGCGGCCCGTTCAGGCTGGCAAAGGCTTCCAGATGGTCGAGCGCACCTTCCGCCTCAAAGGCGGCGGCATAGAATGAGAGCGCGCCCAGCGCATTGAAGATACCGGCGCAGCCACAGGCGGATTCCTTGGCATGGACAGGATGCGGTGCCGAATCTGTACCGAGGAAAAAGCGCGGATGCCCGCTGACCGCCGCCGCTCGAACGGCCAGCCGGTGTTCCTCCCGCTTGGCGATGGGCAGGCAATATAGATGCGGACGAATCCCGCCCCGGAACAAATCCGTGCGATTGATCTCCATATGATGCGGCGTGATCGTCGCCGCCAGCCTGTCCCCTGACGTCATGACATGGTCAGCCGCCTGGCGCGTCGTGATATGCTCCAGCACGATCTTCAGATCAGGCTCCCGATCCATCAGCGGCTTCAATATCCGCTCGATGAAAACCGCCTCGCGGTCGAAGATGTCGATTGCCGGGTCTGTGACCTCGCCATGTACCAGCAGGGGCATGCCGATTTCCGCCATCCGGGCCAGAACGGCACCGACTTTGCCAATATCCCGCACTCCCGCGTCCGAATTCGTCGTCGCCCCTGCCGGATAAAGCTTCACGGCGGCAATGTCTCCGGATTCATATCCTGCAGCCAGATCATCCGGATCCGTCGTTTCGGTCAGATAGGCGGTCATTAAAGGCTGGAACCCGCTACCAGCCGGGCAGGCCGCGACAATCCGTTGGCGATAGGCACGGGCAGCGGCGGCTGTCATCACCGGCGGCACCAGATTGGGCATGACGATGGCGCGCCCGAAGACCGAAGCCGTTACCGGCACGACGGCGTTCAGCATGGCCCCGTCCCGAAAATGGATATGCCAGTCATCGGGCCGGATCAGGGTCAGCGTATCTTTGCTCATGCCGCCTCCAGGGCTTCCAGAATCGTCGCGTCGCGCGTATCGATACCCCCAATCCAGGCCTTGTGCCAGAGGGCATAATACAGCAGGACCCAGGCGGCCTGCCCTTCCCGCTTGCCATCCGCCGCCTTGAACAGGGCCTCCACCCGGCCCGGAACGGCAATTTCGGCGATGCAGGACTGACGCGCAATCGCTGCTCCCAACCGTCCGGCATCCGCCTTGATCCAACTGCCGACCGGAACCGTGAAACCACGTTTAGGGGCGAAAGCCGCCGCTTCAGGCAGACGCCGGTCAAGCCATCGCCGCAATATCCATTTCCCCCGCCCGTCCCGGATTTTCATGTCGTCAGGCAACCGGAACGCGGCCTCCGCCACGGCGGGATCAAGAAATGGCGTGCGGCCTTCCAGACCATGGGCCATCAGGCAGCGGTCCAGCTTCACCAGCAGATCGTTCGGCAACCAGTCCTCGCAATCGCTGGCCTGGGCGGTCTGCAACCGGTTGCGGCCCTCATTCCGGTCCCGTGCCTCACGTCCAGAAATACTGTCGCGCCATGTCGACGATATGTCGCGCAGCACATCCAGACGATCGAATACTCCCCGGCCCCGGATCGCCTTGCCGCCCAGCCACCAGGGGCGCAGGACCGAGCGATAGCGTCCATAACCCGCGAATATCTCGTCACCGCCCTCACCGCACAGAACAACCTTCAGATCCTGGGCCGCGCGTTCGGCCAGCATCCAGCTTGGCAGGATCGCATAATCCGCCGTCGGATCGTCAACCGCCGCCGCGATCCGCGGCAGCAGGCGATTGAAATCCACCGCGCCGAACGTGACTTCCTCATGCACAGCCCCCAAGTGCCGAGCCAGCATTCGCGCATGATCGCGCTCGTCATGGACGCTCGTACCATCAAAACCGGCGGTAAAGGCAACGACCGGACTTTCATTCAGTTCCGCCATCATGCTGAGGATCACACTGGAATCGATACCGCCGGACAAGAACAGCCCATAGGGCACATCAGAGCGCTGATGCACACGCACGCTGTCGCGCAGGGCAGCGTCGAGCCGCGCCAGGGCATCGACTTCTGAAATGACTTCCGGACCTCCACTGGGAAGCGCATGGCGCTGTTCGCGGGCGACAATCCGACCCTGTTTTACAACCAGCGTCTCTCCCGGCAGAACCCGCTTTATTCCCTGCACCGGCAGCGCCCGCCCGCAGGAGAACTGAAGCTGAAGCAGGGTATCCCGCGCTTCCGTCTCGAGAGTCGCCTTGATCAGACCAGCCCGAAGCAGCACACCCGGTTCCGACGCGAAAGCAAAAAGCTCCGGCGTTTCAATATAGTAGAGCGGCTTTATGCCGAAAGGATCGCGTGCGAGGACAAGGCTGCCCCCCTCCGTCGGGTCATGTATCGCGATTGCGAACATGCCTCTGAGCCGTCGTGCGAAGCCCATACCCTCCTGCCGATACAGAAACAACGCCGGTTCGCAGTCAGACGCCGTCCGAAACGGCACTTGCGGCATATCGGCCTTCAATTCGATGTAATTATATATCTCTCCATTCGCCACCAGTGCGGCACCGCCCGGCTCATAGAGCGGCTGGTCCCCGGTATCGAGGTCGATGATCGCAAGCCGCGTTTGCAACAGGGCGGTATCACCCGCCAGATGCCGCCCCGTTCCGTCGGGCCCGCGATGGCTCAGGGCCTTCAGCATCGCCATCAACACCGCCTCATCCGGGGCGGAACCATCCCGCGTCATGATCCCTGCTATGCCGCACATGATTGCGCTGACCTGCTCCGGTTTGGCCGATATCCTGAGAGAAGACGTCAGGATGTCCGGCGGATTGTATCGAAAAACTCCTGATAGGCGGCAACCACCGGTCCTTCTGAAAAGCGGGCGGTGAATTCGGCATGCGCTTGACCTGCAATATCCTGGCCCAGTGCCCGATCTTCAAGTAACCGATTGACGGCCAAGGCCAGTGCATCGGCATTATCCACCGGTGCCAGCAACCCCGTCTTGCCATCGACGATCAGTTGCGTAGGTCCCTGAGACGCGGCGGCGACGACCGGCACGCCCTGCGCCCAGGCCTCCAGCACCATATTGCCCAATGGTTCATGGCGCGAGGAGCAGAAAAAGATATCCGCAGCCGACAACAAGGCCGGGGCATCGTCACGCCAGCCCAGAAACCGCACCCGACTGGCCACGCCAAGCCTGCTTGCCTGCTGGCGCAGCGCCTGTTCCTCCTTGCCGTCCCCAGCGATCCAAAGATAGGCCTTTGGCAGTTTCGCCAGTGTTTCCAGCGCGGTATCGAATGCCTTGTTCGGATGCAGGCGACCCAGACAAAGCAGCAGCGGAGCCCCTTCCGGCGTATCCAGCCCGGCGCGATCCACCGGCGGCAACCGCCGGTCATCGACGAAATTCGGCAGGTACCACGCCTTCTCGGCAGGCCAGCCTTCCCGCAGCAGATAGTCGCGGATATCCTCGGTATTGGCGATCAGATGATCGCAGCGTTTGTAATTCTTAAGCTTGTAATAACCGCCCAGCCGCCCGACCACGGTCCAGTCACCCTTCGGGGCAACTTTCGCCGCCCGGTTCATCCAGACCAGAACGATATCGGGATTGAAGCTCCGCGCCACCATGCGCACGGATTTCTTGGTGATCAAATCGAACTTACCCCCGAAGGGAAGTTCCGTCACCGGAACGCCCGCCGCCGTCAAGGCCACACGGCGTTCCTCATGGGCGCGGATGGCAGCCTGCTGCGGCGTGCCCGCCCGCGCCAACGCGCAAACCAGACGCACGAAGAACGCTTCAGCACCACCGGTTTGTGCCCCCGCCATGACCTGTAACACAGATACCGTCACCAGACTGCTCTCTATCTTCGGGTTTTGGGATCGACTGAATCCGGATCCACGGTCCAGTCCGCATCATCTTCCGGGGAAGACTCGTCCGCATCCTCATCGTCGTCATAGTCAAAATCGTCTTCGTCGTCATCCGGCGAATTGAAATGATACAATGTCGGATCCTCACGGGCTGCATCGAAAATCGATCCCAATGCCGCCCCCTGCGCTGCTTTCGGTCGGGATCCCGCCAGTACGATGGCGGCCACGACGAATGTGCCAAGCATCCAGCCATGCCACAAGCCGATCCCCGATACCGCCACCGCAAGCCCCGATGCCAGGGTCGCCGCAATCGCCGGACGACGCCAGCCATCCGCCTCCCCCTGGATGCTTCGCGACACGATCAGACCATAACCCGTCATGGCAAGGATCAACCCGACCGCCCCAGTGCCAACCAGAAGATGCAGGAAGGCATTGAGATTACCCTGGATGGCCCCGTCGAGCCCCCGGCCATCGGGTGAAACAACTCCCGCGCCCCATCCCAGGATCGGGGCATTGGCCCAGGATTCCAGGCCAAAACGCCAGAACTCGACCCGTTCGGCAATACCGGAATATGAGGCACCAAGCCCGGTTGACCAATCGGTCAGACCGTCAGCATCCACCATCACGGCAACTGCCGGACCAAATCCACAGATGATGACGGCCAGCCAGAGCAGTACACGTGACAGAAACGCCGAGAAAAATCCAAGGCTGAACAGCAATGCGGCAAAGCCGATGACAACCCAATGGGTCAAACCCCCGCCGAAACCCGCAACAGGCAGGGCCACGATGAGCCAGAGCGTTGCCTCCTTCCAGCCATACTGGCGCTGGATCACGGCGGCGAGCGGCCAGGAGAGCACCGCGAGCATGGCATAGAGCGCATCCATGCTGTCCGTGCCGCGCAAAACACGATCCGACAGGAGACCGCCCGAAGCCACGTCAAAAACCAGCAACCCCATAATGGTGCATATGAGAATCACCGACACGACCGGACTGCTGTCAAAGGGTGGAGCCTTTGCCATAACCAGCACAGTCGGCATACCGATAAGGATCGCGGCGGCGACGACAAGCGCCATCGATACCGTCGTTCCAGAGTCATGCGACCAACCGATACTGGCGGTGATCCAGAGCGCCAGCAACAGCAGGATCACTCCCATCGGACCCAGCGCGCGGGGAACCGCCCCAAGGCCGCGCCCATGCACCACGAGAATGACGAGCGCGCAGAGGACAGCGGCAATCATCACGCCCTGCGGCACCAGAAGGGCGACCAGCATCGCAACGCCAACGAAAAGCGGGCCGTCCACGAAACGGATCAGGGGATGGGTATTCGCAGGATCTGTCATCAGGGCGCGGACACAGAATTATCCGTTTGAGGGGACCGATCCCGACATGTGAACCGATCACGATTGGAAACAGAGTCTACAGAGGGTCGTTTCACGAGGCAAATCAATCCTGCCCTTTTCGGTCGCGGAAAACTCCGTTATACGCATGCGCCATGACTGACGAACCCGCCAAGGATCGCAAATCCCTGTCCTGCCTGATCGTCGCCCGAAACGAGGAGGCGATGCTTCCCGACTGTCTCGCCTCGCTCGGTTTTGCGGATGAGATCGTCGTCGTGTTGGACCGAACCACTGACGGGTCGCGTGCCATTGCCGAGGCTGCCAATGCCCGGATCATCGAAGGCGGGTGGGAATCTGAAGGAGCCAGACGCAATACCGGCATCGAAGCCTGCCGGGGCGACTGGATTCTGGAGGTCGACGCTGACGAACGCGCGACGGAGGATGTCGCCCGCGAAGTCACCACCCTGATCCAGACCAGCCCGAATGGTCTGTATCTGATCCCGATCCGCAATGTCATCGGTGGGCGTGAAGTGCGGTATGGCTGGGGTGCCTATAACGGTGCCGCCTCCGCGCCGCGCCTGTTTTCCAGGGGAGCCAAGATCTGGGGGCCGGAACGGGTGCATCCGTCCCTGAAAACCGGGCCAAGGCTGGGGTCACTGACGCATGGTTTGATCCATCTGGTTGACCGCGACCTGTCTGACATGTTCAACCGCATGAACCGCTACACCAGCCTGATGGCTCAGGATGCTGTGGAAAAGGATGCCATCCCCTCCCTCCCTTCCGCCCTACGCCGGATCATTTCACGCGGATGGAAATCTTATATCGCGCGCAAGGGCTACAAGGAGGGCGTTTACGGTCTGGCCCTGGCCTATTTTGCAGCGGCCTACTCCCTCCAAATTCATCTAAAGGCGCACGAGATTCTGGATCGACGGGCGCGCGGCATCGATTGAGGATGGATTTCACCAAACCTTTGGGCTGTGCATCCACGGGTGAAGACCAGACCATTCCTTCAATCAACGATCCCGAACCGGTCTCGGGAAGTAATCCCTTTGTGGGATATTCAAGTCGAGTCCGGTTGCCACCTGAAGGATGGATAGCTGCGCGGCAATGCCGTCGGCGAGACGCTTCCCGCCGTGTTTCTCAAAATATGGCACGCCTCTATCGGCGATGCGACGCAACAGCTTTTCCCATCTGTCGTTGAACTTCGGCCGGACGAATCCAAGGTCCCGCATCAATGCCTCCAGACATGGGACCGTGACGTCCTCTGTCCAGGTCGCACCACCGGTTCTGAAGGCAAGTTCATGTGTGTAATCCGGGTCGATGGTGATTGGAACGACATCATAAAGCGGTGCAAGTTCACCATGGGTTCCGCGATACAGGATGCTGCCGTTTTTTCCATGATTATCAGTATTTCCAATCGCAAGATTGAACAATGTCTGAGTGAAGAAATCCACCTGGAACTTTGCAGGAACCTTGGCGGACAATGCCAATCGCCCCACAGCCTGTGCGGAGAAGCGAAGGTCTTCGCGTCCGGCGCCGCGCTCGTATTTTAGGCTTTTGGACAGACCGAGCGCCTGACAAAAGTCCTCGCAATGCAGGCGGGAAATCATCGCGCCAGATACCTGACGATCAAATCTGGTGGAAAGCACAGCACCAATCGCCTCCCCATCCGCATTGAAAGGGAGATACTCTGTTTCAGCCGCCGCTATTTTTATCGAGGACGCGAAATTGAGCAGTGCCGCTTCATATTGTGCCAGATTTCTGTCTTTTCTGGGCGAGACCTTCAGAATATGGGTCGTCGGCGCTCGGCTGCCTTCGCGCGGTCGATAGAATTGGCCCTCATGATAGACGATGGCGATCTTCGGTTGGACACCGGCGACCGGAGAAGGATCTCGCTCCTTCTCTGGGAGGCGACCATGCCGATGCAGAGACGCCACGATTGATTGCAAATGGCCCTCATTGATCTCTTCATAATCATCCGGGAAATTGCCGGGCCGCTTGCCTGGCCCCGTCCCTTCCGGTGTAATCGACACGGCCCCTGGGCAATCGGCACCCAGATGATAGAGAAGATGTCCGATGTCATCACGGTCCAGACCATGCACGGCAACGATACGCTCCAGCTCCTCCCCTTCAAACAAAAGATTCCCAAAATAGGCAACACAGGCGGCATCGCTGTATGGCTCATGCCTGAGCGGCAAGGATACAGAAATCGGTGTGTCTGCTGTAGCTGAATAGGTAAACCGAAGAGACTTGTCGTCCGCTCTCTCCAGCGCACCGACAGGCATGTCCGTTGTCTCAAGCCATACATCCAGTTTCATGACCTCGGAACCCCATACAAGTCGATACCGAGCGCAGAGAATAGACGAAGGTATGTATCGAGTGTGGCAACACTCTTCCCGCGTTCGATGTTCGACAGGTTTGGTTGCGGAACACCACTGACGGAGGCAAGAGTCTCCTGGCTGAATTTCAGCGCACGCCGCCGCTGCCGGATTAGATATCCCATCTCTTCCGGTGTTGATATTCTAGTCTCGTCGACACTGACCACGGCGCACCTTTATATAGCGTTCGTACTATATATTTGCATAGAATCACTATTCTAGCAAGATTTATATCTAGTTAGCTATATTTCATGCGCCGACAGCATGAAAAGCCAAAATTATAGTTATCTTGATATAATATTAACAACCCTTGCCAACGATAATCATCATTGCAACCGATCTGATCAGGCTGACTCTGCTCTTAAATTTCCTGCATATCTCGATAGAAACCGTAATCACTCGTGAAATCTGATCGCTGACAGCATATTGCCAAATCCACCCGGACTTCCTACCTGAGACAGGTACCCGGTTGGTTTCCGGCGTCACGCGCGAGGGGGAGTTTCAGGGTCCATGCCACACTTTGCTGAACTGACCGGACGCGGTGTCATAACAGTGACAGGCGCGGATCGTGTTGCCTTCCTGCAGGGCCTGATCTCCAACGATGTTACCCGAGCCACCGCCGGGAAACCGGTCTGGGCGGCCCTGCTGACAGCCCAGGGCAAGTTCCGGCACGATTTCTTCCTGCTCTCCCAGGATAACCGGCTGCTGCTGGATTGCGAAGGTGGCGACCGGATGATGGATCTGGGACAGACACTGCGCCGCTATGTCCTGCGCGCCGATGCGAAACTGGGAATCGATCAGGAACTGTCCTGTTTCGCCCTTTGGGGAGCGGGATCGCATGATATCATCGAACTCCCTGATGGTGAGTATCAGCGTGAATTCGCTGGTGGCATCGCCTTTTCCGATCCGCGCCTGCCGGAGATGGGAATCCGCATCCTGGCCCCGCGTGATGCTATCCGTGCGAGACTGCTGGAACTGGACGCGGTCGAGGGGGACAGGAACGACTGGGACTCACACCGAATACCGCTTGGCATTCCCGACGGCGGGCGCGACATGCAGCCGGACAAAGCGATCCTGCTGGAGGCCGGGTTTGATGAACTTCACGGCGTTGACTGGCAGAAGGGCTGCTACATGGGGCAGGAACTGACCGCCCGCACCAAGTATCGTGGCCTAGTCAAGAAGCGCCTGATTCCGGTACGCCTTACGGGTAATGCACCGGAAGAAGGGGTGCAGGTCACCACCGATCAGGGCAAAGATGCCGGTACGCTGTTCAGTATCGCGGACGGCTGGGGCCTTGCCCTACTGCGCCTCGACGCCGTCAAAGGAAAGGCGGCGCTCACTGCAGGTGGCGCCGCCCTGACTCCCGTCATTCCGGGTTGGATTGATCTGAAGGACGATTAACCGGCGTTCAGAACCGTATCCAGCGCCGCATTCAATTCCTTCACCGCCTGCACGGAATGATCGAACATGGCGCGCTCTTCAGCGTCCATACTGATTTCCACCACGCGCTCGACTCCGTTCTGGCCGATCACAACCGGCACGCCGACATAGAGACCGTCGAGGTCGTAAACACCCTCACACCAGGCAGCGCAGGGCAGGACCCGCTTCTTGTCCAGCAGATAGCTTTCCGCCATCGAAATCGCCGAGGATGCCGGCGCGTAGAAGGCCGAACCGGTCTTCAACAGGGCAACGATCTCGCCGCCACCGCTGCGGGTACGCTGCACGATTGCGTCGATCTTCTCCTGCGTTGACCAACCCATCTTGATAAGGTCCGGCACAGGAATGCCCGCCACCGTCGAATAGCGGATCAGCGGCACCATCGTGTCGCCATGGCCACCCAGTACGAAGGCAGTCACATCCTCGACCGAGACATCGAATTCCTCGGCCAGGAAACAGCGGAAGCGGGCACTGTCGAGCACGCCCGCCATGCCGACGACCTTGTTCGCGGGCAGGCCACTTTCACGCTGCAGCAGGCCAACCATGACATCCAGCGGATTGGTGATGCAGATCACGAAGGCATCCGGGCAATGAGTTTTGATCCCCTCGCCCACCGATTTCATCACCTTTGCGTTGATGCCAATCAGGTCGTCGCGGCTCATCCCCGGCTTGCGGGCGATCCCGGCGGTGACGATTACCACGTCGGATCCCTTCAGATCCGCATAGTCATTGGTGCCCCTCAGAACCGCATCGAAACCTTCGACCGGGGCCGCCTGGGCGATGTCCAGCGCCTTACCCTGGGGCATGCCATCAACGATGTCGAACACGACGATATCGCCAAGCTGCTTCAGGCCCGCCAGCAGCGCCAGCGTCCCACCGATATTTCCTGCGCCAACCAGCGCGATCTTGTTCCGTGCCATGATCAGGTCTGCCTTTCCTTGTGAGCATCGCGCGTCGAAGGCCCGCCACGGGCGCTTCAAGCGTTCCCAGACAGGTTCGTAGCCGAGGGGGCACCACGACGCAAGTGCGTAAGGTCAGCGCTTTCACCGGAATCCGGGGTCAGTCAAAGGTGCTGTCCAAGTACACATCCGGAAGAGCTTCTGCCGCCTACCATCGACAATTAAGCCGACTGTATCTTCCGAAAGGATTGTGACAATACAATGTCTGCCATCCGGTGCCTCGGGAATCGGCTGGACCTGCTCCCCGGATTCAGCTAGCACCGGCTTCACAAGCCGAGGCAAACATGCATCTCATCCGCCGCCTGTATGACTGGACACTGTCCCTTGCCGCCCATCGCCACGCCATCTGGTGGCTGGTGGCCGTATCCTTTATCGAAAGCTCGGTCTTCCCGATCCCGCCGGATGCCCTGCTGATCCCGATGATCCTGGCGGCGCGGAACCGTGCGTTCCTCTATGCGACGGTCTGTACCGCCGCATCGGTTCTCGGCGGGATTGCAGGCTATGGGATCGGCTATTTCCTGTTCGACACAATCGGGCAGCCGCTGGTCGAATTCTACGGGGCAGGACTGGCGCTAGAGGGCGTAAAGGCGGACTTTGCAGAGCATGGCTGGTGGATCGTGCTCGGGGGCGGCATGACCCCCTTCCCCTACAAGGTCGTCACGATCACCGCGGGCGCGCTGGCACTGGACCCCATTGCCTTCACCGCTGCCTCGATCATCGGGCGCGGCGTGCGATTCTTTCTGGTTGCCGCCCTGCTGTGGAAATTCGGTGCGCCGATCCGCGATTTCATTGAGCGCCGCCTGGGATGGGTTGTCGCAGTCGGTTTCATACTCTTGATCGGCGGCTTCCTGGCGATCAAACTGGTGCTATGATCGAAACTCTCGCGCGCCACGTCACGCCAAAACATATCCCGCTGTTCATCGCGGCAATATCGGCGCTGGTGCTGGTAACGGTGCATGTCTTCGAATTCGGTTTCGGCTATATCCCGTGCGAATTATGCCTCTATCAGCGGCTTCCCTGGTGGATCGCGCTTGGCCTCGGTTCCATGGCGACGATGATCGTGAACAGGCGGGGTGTCCTGGCCTTGCTGTTCAGCATAACCGCACTTATCGCCATCGTGATCGGTGCGGGCATCGCCGCCTATCATGCAGGGGTGGAATACAAGTTCTGGCCCGGCCCCGCAGGGTGCAGCGGTGCGCAGGAACTGGCGGGCGGCCTCGCCGCTGCAATCCAGAATACCCAGACTGGTCCGGCAGGCCCGGCCTGCGACCAAGTGGCGTGGTCCCTGTTCGGCATCTCCATGGCGGGCTATAATGTACTTCTCTCCCTGACCGTTGCCGCTCTGGCCGGTCTGGTGATCTGGAAAGGTCTTGTAGACAATGGCCGTCGCCAAAACCCGTAATGGCCCCTGCCACCTGCCGGGCGACAGCCGCGCCGGACGGCAGGTCGATTCGATGCTGCGGGTGGATCTCGCCGGGGAATTCGGTGCCAAGCGGATTTATGAAGGACAGCTTGCGGTTCTCGGTAAAGGCGCGAAGGGCGACATCCTGCGCCATATGGCGGAACAGGAAGAACGGCATCTGAAGACTTTTCAGACCCTGGTTGCTGAACGCCGGGTCAGGCCCACTGTCCTGCATCCGATCTGGCATGTCGCGGGATATGCGCTGGGGGTAGGTACCGCGTTGCTGGGCGAAAAAGCGGCAATGGCCTGCACCGTCGCCGTCGAGGAAGTGATTGATGCGCATTATCGCGAACAGCAGGATCATCTTGGAGAAGACGAAGCGGCGCTGAAGGCGACAATCGAGGAATTCCGGCTGGAAGAACTGGAACACCGCGATATAGGCCTGGAAAATGGTGCGGAACAGGCACCGGCCTACCCGCTGCTCTCCGGTGCCATCAAACGCGCCTCACGCCTCGCAATCTGGCTCAGCGAACGTATCTGAGGCGCATCGTATCGTTTTGGATATCCTATCCCGCCTCATGCCCGGGACGGGTGCTGCGGATGGCCTTTGCCAGAAGGATAACGGGGAGTATGCCGGCCAGCACGATGGTGATCGCACCGAGTGAGGCCAGTTCGAAGGCTTCATCACTGGCATACTGGTAAACGAAGGTCGCCAGCGTATCGAAATTGAACGGTGGCCGCAGGATCAGGGTCGCGGGCAATTCCTTCATGCAATCGACGAAAACCAGGATGGCCCCTGCCAGAATACCACCCCGGATCATCGGCAGATGCACGCGCCGCAGGGTCTCCCACGGTCCTTTGCCCAATGTCCGGGCGGCATCGTCCATATGCGGTGTCACTTTTTGCAGCGCCGCCTCAACGCCCCCGAAGCCGATGGCCATGAAGCGTGCGACATAGGCAAAGATCAGGGCGAAGGCGGTGCCGAACAGGATCGGGCCGGTGCGCATCCCAATCCATTCCTCAAAAAACAGGCTGACCGCATTGTCGAAACTGGTGAAGGGCACGATCACGCCAACAGCCAGGACCGCGCCCGGTATCGCATAGCCGATAGAGGCGAAGCGGGTCAGGATGCGCAGGCTGCGCGAACCGTTCAGGCGCACGCCATAGGCCATGAACAGACCGATGACCACGGCGCAGACCGCCGCAGTCCCCGACAGGGCAAGTGAATTCCAGGTATAGGTCAGATATTCGGGAGTCAGTTGCGATTCCAGCCGCCGGATCGCATTCACTGCCAGGACCGCGAAGGGAATCGCGAAGCCGAAAATCAGCGGGGTGGCACAGACGGTGACGGCTGCAATCCGCCGCCAGCCTTTCAGTCGAAAACCCGGCAGGGCCTGAATTTTCGAACTGGTCTGGTCATAGCGCTGGCGCTGGCGTGATGTGCGTTCTAGCCACAACAGGGCGACCACGAAAAGCAGCATGACAAGTGCAATCTGCGCCGCACCGCCAGTGTCACCCAGAATACGCCAGACCTCAAAAACCCCCGCCGTCAGCGTATGCACCCCGAAGAAATCGATTGTGCCGAAATCGTTCAGGGTTTCCATCAGCGCCAGCGAGACGCCGATCACCAGTGCGGGCCGGGCCATCGGCAGGGCGACCGTCCAGAAACAGCGCCAGGGACTGCGGCCCAGCGTCCGCGCCGCCTCCAGCGCGCAGACCGACTGCTGCATGAATGCCGCACGGGCCATCATATAGACATAGGGATAGAGGACGAGCGTCAGGATGATAATAGCCCCACCCTGGCTGCGGATTTCTGGAAACCAGTAATCGCCCTTCAGCGTCCAGCCGAACAGATCGCGAAGAAGACCCTGCACGGGTCCGGCAAATTCCAGAATATCGGTATAGACGAAGGCAACCAGATAGGCGGGCATGGCCAGCGGCAGCAACAGCGCCCATTCGAAAAATCGATGACCGGGAAAACGGCAGACAGTGACAAGCCAGGCCGTCGCGACTCCCCCGATGATCGTACCGATCCCGACACCCAGCATCAGGATCAGCGTATTGCTGACATATCTCGGCAGACTGGCCTGTATGATTCCGTACCAACCCTCAGTATTCGGAAAGAAGGACAGCCAGAGGATCGCAAGGATGGGAATCATAACAATCGAGGCGGCAAAAGCCGCCCCGACCGTCCATATCCAGGATGTATCCGTATGCGCGGCGGGTCGGGGACTGGCCCCGACCTCACCTGGTATCGTTACCGCCATACACTCATACGCCTGATTTCTGGTTAACCTTACTCGTTATAGCCAGTATCCGCGACGATCTGCAAGGCGGCGGGCAGATTCTTCGCCACCTGATCCAGCGGCAGGTCATCCGATTTCAGTTCACCAATCGACATCAGGGCTTCAGACGGGGCAACCGCCGGATTGACCGGATACTCATAGTTGACGTCGGCATAGAGACGCTGAGCCATTTCTCCGGCCAGGAATTCCATCAGAAGCTTGGCGTTTTCCGGGTTTGGAGCATGCGGGGCCATTGCCATGCCGGTCAGGTTCACATGCGTTCCTTTACCTTCGAAAGTTACGAAGGTCGGGCGCACAGCAGCCGCCCAGGGCTTCTGCTCTTCTTCTTCCAGCATCTTGAAGTAGTAGTAGGAATTGGCCACCGCGATATCGCATTCACCTTCGGACACAGCCTTGGCCTGGGCACGATCGTTGCCCTGGGGCTTGCGGGCGAGATTCGCCTTCACGCCTTCCAGCCACTCCTTGGCCTTCGCTTCGCCGTAATGGGAGACGACGGCGGCGAAAAGCTGGACGTTGTATTCATGTGTGCCGCTGCGGGTACAGACCTTGCCCTTCCATTTCGGATCGGCCAGTTCCTCATAGGTCGTGATCGCGCCTTCCGGTACCCGATCCTTCGAGACATAAAGGATACGCGCGCGCTGGGTCAGACCGAACCAGCCATTGTCCTCGGCCCGGAACTTGGCAGGAATTCGTTCCCGCAGAACTTCGCTATCGACCGGCTGCACAAGACCTTCATCAGCCAGGCGGACGGTGTTGCCGAAGCTGTTGGTCAGGATGATATCCGCAGGACTGTTGCGCCCTTCCTGGGCCAGACGCTCGATCAGACCATCCTTGGCGAACAGCACATTGACCTTGATCCCGGTTTCCGCCGTAAAGGCCTCCAGGATCGGCTCGATCAGGAATGCCTGCCGCAAGGAGTAGATATTAACCTCACCTTCGGCATGGGCTGCTGTCGACGCCGCACCAAGGCTGAGCGAAAGACCCGCAGCAGCCATACCCAGGGTCAGACTACGACGCAGTTTATTAATTCCAAAAGACATGGTGGTGCCTTCCTTTCCCTCGCTGTGTCGGTGGCGCCAGATAGCACCACTCCTGTTTCACCGAATCTAGATCAATGATCCGGACCGGTCTAAATTAATGAGAATGCCTCGCAATGTCATTCCTGGCGCGTTATAGCCGCGAATGAGCGAGACTGCAAGTCAGACGCAGTTTCAAACTCCATTATTTGTATTGGTCAAAGACCGGAGATGAAGGCCAGTAGCGCCGCCCGTTCGTCCTCTGCCAGCGCCATGAAAGCATCCCTTGCTGCGCGCGCATCCCCGTCGTGCCAGAGAATTGCCTCCTCCACCCCCCGGGCACGCCCGTCATGCAGCAGCGGGGTCGCGGAATCCCTCGACAGAACGCGCCCCAGCCCCCAGAGAGGGGGTGTCCGCCATTCTGAACTGCGGGCCCGGCCTTCGGGCAATCCATCATCCAGGCCCGGCCCCATATCGTGCAGGGCAAGGTCACTGTATGCCGTGACCATGTCCGGACTGTCCCGCATCGGCAGTTGCGGGACATGACAAATGGCACAGCCTGTCCTGGAAAACAGTACCTGCCCCTGCGGGTTTGTTGTCGGCCCCTCGACCGGGGGGGCCAGCAGCCTGGTGAACAGAGTCAGATAGGACAACATGACACCGCTGATTTCCGGTGGACCCGACTGACATTCCTCCCCCTCTTTCGGGCAGATCGGATCAGGCTCGAACAGGCTCGTGATCCCCATGTCATGGGCCAGAGCATGGGCGTTTTGCGCCACCAGGGATGGCATCAGCGCCTTCCATCCGAACCGCCCGGAGCCATCCTGCGGGGTCACGGCACGGGCCAGCAGACCGACGCCGTGAACTGGTTGTGCAATGCGGATCGACCATCGGGCATCAGGGCCCGGATTTGGCGTGATCGTCAGATCGGGTTTTCGCAGCGAGTAGGACGTTCCATCCGGATACGTACCCGGAACCTCCCGCCAGGTCAGCGACAGTTCCGCCTCCGGTGCTACATCCGGAATGGCACGATCCTGAATCTGAGTCCCGAAGAGCGGATGCGGCTGTACCGTCCCTTGTTCGTTCAATACACCGATCCGCACGATGGCAGTCAGGAAATTCTCCCTCGGTCCCGGCGGCGGCCTGCCACGCCCGCCCGCATTGTGGCAGGACGCACAGGAAATCCGGTTATACAAAGGTCCCAGCCCGACCAGACCATCGGGGCCAGAGGTTCCGGCCGGTCGCCAGTGACCATTGAAAACCAGCCGCCCCGCCTCATAGGCTGACCGGGACTCATTGGAAAGAACCAACCCCGGTGCCAGGGGATCGACACGGATCACGGGCTGCGTCTGCGCTGCAGCGGACGCGCACCAGACCGACAATAGCAAAACCAATCCCAACCGCAGCACGCGCCCTGGTCACCTGTCTATGGAAACTCGCCGTATGAAGCTGGCGACCCTGTTTGGTTCAGGCCTCCAATGTCATCAGAGACGCATTCCCCCCAGCCGCCGTCGTGTCAATCGACACCGTGCGCTCTGAGGCGAAACGATGCAAGTATCGCGGACCACCCGCCTTTGGTCCAGTACCGCTTAACCCCTCACCGCCAAAGGGCTGAACCCCGACGATGGCACCGATCTGATTCCGGTTCACATAGGCATTTCCAACCTTCAGGCGTTTCAGAATCCGAGCTATCGTCTCATCGATGCGGCTGTGAATGGCGCAGGTCAGGCCGAAACCCGTTCCGTTGATTGCATCCACGACAGCATCCAACTGCGACGCTTTGAAGCGCACGATATGCAGGACCGGTCCAAAATGCTCCTTCTCCAAGGTTTCGATGCCCTGTATCTCGAAGGCGACCGGAGCGACGAATGTTCCCGTGTCACACTCAGCGGGCAAGGGTGATTCGCCAACTTTCTTCGCTTCCTTCGATGCCGACAGGGCCGCGATATGGGCGTTCAGCGCCGCCTTTGCCTCCGCATCGATCACCGGCCCAAGATCGGTCGACAGCCAGGCCGGATCGCCGACCCGCAATTCCTTCATCGCACCGGCGATCATCGCGATCTGCTTGTCGGCTACATCTTCCTGCACGAAGAGGCATCGCAGCGCCGAACAGCGCTGACCCGCGCTCTGGAAGGAGGAAATGACGACATCCCGCGTCACCTGCTCCGGCAGGGCAGAGGAATCGACGATCATCGCATTCTGCCCACCGGTTTCGGCGATCAGCGGAATGATCGGGCCATCGCGCTCCGCCAGTTTCCGATTGATCAGTCGTGCCGTATCGGTCGAGCCGGTAAAGGCAACGCCGCCCAGGCGCGGATCGGACAACAGCGCATTGCCGATGGTCGGCCCGTCGCCCGGCAGCAGATGCAGCGCATCCACCGGCACACCCGCCAGATGCAACAGCTTCACTGCCTCATAGGCAATCAGTGGCGTCTGTTCGGCGGGTTTTGCCAGCACGGCATTCCCCGCTGCAAGCGCCGCAGATACCTGGCCGGTGAAAATCGCCAGCGGGAAATTCCAGGGTGAAATGCAGAAGAAAACACCGCGCCCGTGCAGCGAAATCTCATCGATCTCCCCTGTCGGGCCGGGCAGTGCTTCAGGCTTCGAGAATTCCATCCGCGCCCGCACTGCGTAGTAGCGCAGGAAATCCACCGCCTCACGCAGTTCCGCAATCGCGTCGTTCAGGGTCTTGCCCGCCTCGCGCATCGCAATCGCCATCAGGCGAGGTCCATGCGTCTCATAGAGGTCCGCTGCCCGTTCCAATACTTCTGCCCGACGGCCCGCCGGGGTATCGTCCCACAAGGATTGGGCGCGCAAGGCCCGCTCGAACGCCTCCTTCGCGGTTTCGGCGCTGGTATCCACGACCTGCCCGATGCGGCGGCCTTTATCCGCCGGTGAGAAGACATCCCGCTCCACACCCTTGACCGGCACACCGCCAACCAGCGGGGCAGAGATCCATAATTCGCGCTCGGCAGCGGCCATGCCCTCGCGCAGGCGCAACAGCGTCGGCACGTCGGTAATGTCATGTCCTTCCGAGTTCTTCCGTCCCGGCCCGAACAGGGAATCGGGCATCGGGATCTGCGCATGGCGCACCGGATTCAGCCGTTCGGCCTCACGCAGGGGATCAGCCACGATCTCGGCAATCGGCATCTGTTCATCAACGATGCGATTGACGAAGCTGGTATTCGCCCCGTTCTCCAACAGGCGTCGCACCAGATAGGCCAACAGGTCTTCATGACTGCCAACCGGGGCATAGATCCGCACCGGATATCCACCCTTGCCCGCCTTGCTGACGACCTGATCGTAGAGCGCGTCTCCCATGCCATGCAGACGCTGATACTCGAAATCACTGCGGTTCCCGGCCATTTCCGCCACCGCCGCCAGCGTATGGGCATTATGGGTCGCAAAGCAGGGATAGAAGGCCTCCTGCTCCGTCAGCAGCAGCCGCGCGCAGGCCAAATAGGATACATCGGTTGAAACCTTGCGGGTGAAGACCGGATAGTCGCTCATCCCCAGTTCCTGGGCGCGTTTGACCTCGGTATCCCAATAGGCCCCCTTCACCAGCCGGACCATCAGGCGGCGCTTGCCCTGCTTTGCAACGGCGGCGAGCCATTCGATCAGCGGATAGGCGCGTTTCTGATAGGCCTGCACTGCAAGGCCGAACCCATCCCAACCCGCCAGCGACGGATCGGTCGCTGCCGCCTCAATCGCATCCATGGAGATATCCAGCCGGTCGGTTTCCTCGGCATCCACACACAGGCCGATATCATACTCTTTCGCCTTGCGGCACAGGTCCAGCAGGCGCGGAATCAGTTCATTGAAAACCCGGTCTTCCTGCCCGAACTCGTAGCGCGAATGCAGGGCGGACAGTTTCACGGAAATCCCCGGTGCCTCGACCGGTCCCCGTCCCTTCGCCGCCTTGCCGATCTTGTCGATGGCATTGCTATAGGCGACGAAATACCGTTCGGCATCCGCCATGGTCCGCGCTGCCTCGCCCAGCATATCGTAGGAATAGCGATAGCCCTTGGCTTCATGCCCCTTGGCGCGATCCAGCGCCTCATCGATCTTGCGGCCCATTACGAACTGGCGGCCCATCACACGCATCGCCTGATTGACCGCCTTGCGAATGACAGGCTCCCCGGAACGATGGACCAGCTTGCGCATCACACCGCGCCAGTCCTGATCGCCCCCCTGCTCGTCACCCCCGACAACGCGCCCGGTCAGCATCAGCGCCCAGGTCGAGGCATTGACGAACCAGCTTTCCGACTGGCCCAGATGTGATTCCCAGTTGGCCCCGCCGATCTTGTCCTTGATCAGCGCATCCGCTGTCTCGGCATCCGGGATGCGCAGCAGTGCCTCCGCCATGCACATCAGCACCACGCCCTCCCGCGACGACAATTCGTATTCGTGCATAAAGGCATCGATGCCGGAAGATTTCACCCGATCCTTGCGGACCTCCACCACCAGTTGCCGCGCCCGCTCCTCGATCCGGTCCCGTGCCGGGGCGTCCAGTTGCGCCTGACGCAACCGTTCCTTCAGACAAGTCTCCTCGTCCATACGGTAGGCCGCGCGCACGGCGGCACGCAGATCGGACATGGATTGATGGCGGTCTGCCTGTTGGTCGGTTAACAGCATAATCGTCTCCCTGACTGGACATGTTGGGGCCGGATGTGATGGCCGGAATACTATGTCTAAATCAGCCGAATGTGCTTCTGTTTTACCGAAATTGGCGATATATCCTGCACTCAAACATCAATTTTGCAGTGGAAAACTCCATGACAACGGAATCGTCCCGCCCGCTCGACCGGATCGACCGGAATATCCTGCGCCAGCTTCAGGCCAATGGGCGGTTGAGCAATGTCGATCTGGCGAAACAGGTGAACCTGTCGCCGACGCCTTGTCTGGAGCGGGTGCGGCGACTGGAGAAGGCCGGCTATATCACCGGCTATGCCGCCCGCCTGTCCCCGATGAGGCTGGAGGCGGGCCTGACCGTCTTCGTCCAGGTGACGCTGGACCGCACCACCAGCGACATCTTCGACCATTTCAAGGAAGCGGTGCAGCAGGAACCGGGCATCGCCGAATGCCATATGGTTGCGGGCGGCTTCGACTACTTGCTGAAAGTCCGCACCCGTGACATGGACAGCTTCCGCCGCTTCCTGGGCGACGTCATCAACCCCCTGCCCGGCGTCATCTCCACCGCCACTTATGTCGCCATGGAAACCGTGAAAGAGGGCGATCAGGTGCCGGTCCCCGGTTAGAGCGGCGGGCGCGAATTCTGACCCGTCCAGGATCGGCTTTGCGAACCCTTGGCAAGGAGAGGGCGCGCAGGCGATGTGGTTCATCGTCAAGCGTCTTCGACGTCGTCCAAGGGGCTGCAAAGTGGACCACCGGCACCCAATGCGGTTCCCTGGATGGGTCAGAATTCGCACCCGTCGCTCTATTGCCATATTCCGGCATGACGCCCCCGGCAAAGCGCTGTATCGTCCGCAACCATGTGCGGCATTACCGGATTCATTGACCTGAAACAGCAGACATCGTCGGAGCGCCTGACCGGGATCGGTCAGACGATGGCTGAGGCGTTGCTGCATCGCGGGCCGGATATGGGTGATGTCTGGGTCGATGCTGTGGCAGGTGTGTCGATGGGGTTCCGACGGCTGGCGATCATCGACCTGTCGCCGCTGGGAGCGCAGCCGATGCAATCCGCCGATGGCCGATTCGTGATGAGCTATAATGGCGAAATCTACAATTATCGTAACCTTGCGCGCGACCTGACCGAACGCGGATATCAGTTTCGTGGCGCATCTGACAGCGAGGTGATCCTGGAACTTTTCGCCCGCGATGGGATCGCCGCCACCCTGCCCCGCATGGTCGGCATGTTCGCCATCGCCTTGTGGGACCGGCAGGAGCGCCGTCTGGTACTGGCCCGCGACCGGTTGGGCATCAAACCGCTCTATTTCGGTCGACAGGGTGACCGGGTCTACTGGGGTTCCGAACTGAAGGCGATCCGTGCCCATCCGGATTTCGAGGCGAAACTCTCCCCCTCGGCGCTGGATGGCTATCTGAAAGGCAATGCCGTACCGGCACCCCACTGTATCTATCAGGATCTGGAAATGCTGGAGCCGGGCCATTATGCCCGGATCGAGGCGTCGGGGGAGGCAACCCGAACGGCCTTCTGGTCGATGGGTGACATCGCGCGCCAGCCCATCGCGGACCTGTCCGAGGCAGAGGTTGTGGATCGCACGGAGACGCTGATCCGCGAAGCAGTGAAACTGCGCATGGTCGCCGATGTGCCCCTGGGTGCGCTGCTGTCCGGCGGCATCGATTCCAGCACTGTCGTCGCCCTGATGCAGCAGGAATCGGACCGACCAGTGAAGACCTTCACCATCGGTTTCGGTACGGGCGACTATAATGAGGCGCATCACGCCGCCGCCGTGGCGCGTCATCTGGGAACGGAGCATACCAGCCTAGACCTCTCGCCCGATGCGGCGCGTGACCTGATTCCCTCCCTGTCGGACTGGTATGACGAACCCTTTGCTGATTCCTCTGCCCTGCCGACCTATCTCGTCAGCAAGCTGGCGCGTGAGCATGTGACTGTCGCCCTCAGCGGCGATGGCGGGGATGAGGTATTCTTCGGTTACAACCGCCACAAGGTACTGGCGCAACTGGACCGGCGGATCGGCGGCATTCCTGCCCCGCTGCGCAGGCTGATGGCCCGTGCCCTGGCCGCGCCCGATCCTGCAGTCCTGGATGCCATCGCCCAGATCATTTCGGAATCAAAGCGCCCGCGGATGGTGGGAACGAAGGTCCAGAAACTTGCCCGCGCGCTGGCGGCTGACGGGGCGGATCAGCGCTATCTGGATGTCGTCACCCACTGGCGGGAAGATTTGACCGGGCTGAACACTCCCGCCCGCATCCCGGATTTCACACCCGAACTGGCCCCTTCGGCGCGGGCGGCCTTCGTCGATACGATCCGCTACCTGCCGAACGATATCCTGACCAAGGTGGATCGGGCGAGCATGGCGGTCAGCCTGGAGGCGCGGGTGCCGCTGCTGGATCACCGCGTCGTCGAATTCGCCTGGACCCTGCCCACCGCAATGAAAATCCGGGGCGGCGTGACGAAGTGGCCCTTGCGGCAGGTGCTCTATCGCCATGTCCCCCGGACTCTGGTTGACCGCCCGAAATCCGGCTTTGCTATACCGCTGGATGACTGGCTGCGCGGCCCGCTGCGGGACTGGGCCGAGACGCTGCTGTCCGAGGAACGCCTGAAAAGGCGCGGCTGGCTGGACCCGGCACCGATCCGTGCGGCCTGGCGCGACCACCTGAACGGGCGTGGGGCGCGGGCGGAGGCTCTGTGGGGTATCTGCATGCTGGAGGCCTGGGCCGAACGCTGGATGGGCCGCGCGTGAGCATCGATCTGACAGGCCGAACGATCGTCTATCTGGTCACCGAGGACTGGTATTTCTGGTCGCATCGCCTGCCCTTCGCCCGCGCCGCCAAGAAGGCCGGTGCCCGCGTGATCGTCGCCAGCCGCATGACCGATCATCGCGCGCGGATCGAGGCCGAAGGCTTCAGCGCCCTCGACATTCCCTTCGACCGGTCAGGCCTGAACCCGATCCGCGACCTCGCCACCCTGAAGGCCATCCGCGCGGTCTATCGACGGGAACGCCCCGACCTGGTACATCATGTCGCCATGAAGCCGGTACTCTATGGCGGTATCGCCGCAATGCTGGAAAAAACCCCCGCCGTGGTCAATGCGATGGCGGGGCTGGGATTCCTGTTCATTGCCAAGGGACTGAAAATCCGCCTGCTGCGCCCGCTGGTAGAATGCGCCTTCCGCTGGCTCAACAACCGACCCACAACCCGGCTTATCGTCCAGAACGGGGACGATGCCGACCTGTTCGAGCACCGCATCGGCGTGTACCGGGATCGGATATCGATCATCCGGGGGTCCGGTGTCGATATCGACGCCTTCCGCCCGACTCCGGAACCGCCCGGCACGCCGGTCGCCGTCTGTGTCAGCCGCATGCTCTGGGACAAGGGGATCGGGGAACTGGTCGAGGCCGCGCGCCTGCTGAAGCAACGCGGGGTCGATTTGACAATCCGCCTTGTTGGTCCCGTCGATGCGAACCCGGCCAGCATCCCCGCCGCCACCCTGAAGGCCTGGCAGGACGAAGGCGTGGTAGAAGTCGCAGGCCCGTCCAGCGACATCCCCGGTGCCTATGCCTCCGCCCATATCGCAGTCCTGCCCTCCTATCGGGAGGGACTGCCGAAATCGCTGCTGGAAGGGGCCGCCTGCGCCCGCCCCATCGTTGCAACCGACGTTCCCGGCTGTCGCGAAATCTGCCGCGACGGGGAGACCGGGATCCGCGTACCACCAGGATCCGTCGAACCGCTGGCCGATGCCCTACAGAGTCTCGCCGGAGACCCGGCCCTCCGCCGAAGCCTTGGCAAGGGCGCAAGACGAGCGGTCGAGCAGAATTTCGCCGAAGCAATCGTCGTGGCAGAAACACTTCACCTCTATGCCGAACTCATACACAGGGAGCCTTAATAATGAACCTCGACCTGACCGGAAAACGCATCCTGATCACAGCGGGTGGGGCCGGGATCGGACGACTGATGGCAGAGACGATGAGTGCCGCCGGAGCAAAGGTCTTCGTTTGCGATGTTGATGGCGTCGCCTTGGACGAGTTGGGAGCCGCCCATCCGCAGATCGGACGGATCACGGCCGATGTATCCGACCGCGCAGCGGTGGAGACCTTCTTCAAGATCGGGCTGTCCTTCTTGGGCGGGCTTGATGTGCTGGTCAATAATGCCGGAATCGCCGGCCCGACCGGTCCCGTGGAGGCCATCGACCCCGACGATTTCGAGCGTACACTGGCGATTAACATCACCGGGCAGTTCCTCTGCACCCGGCTTGCCGTGCCGCATCTGAAGGCGGCTGGCGGCGGTGCGATCATCAACCTGTCCTCGGCGGCTGGCAAATTCGCCTTCCCGTTGCGCAGCCCCTATTCCGCCTCGAAATGGGCGGTGGTCGGGTTCACCAAGTCGCTGGCAGCAGAACTTGGTTCGGCCAACATCCGGGTCAATGCGATCCTACCCGGTGCCGTCGAAGGACCCCGGATCGAACGGGTCATCGCGGCCAAGGCCGAGGCACGGGGCGTCCCCTATGAGGAAATGCTGGCGATCTATACCGACCTTGCCTCAATGGGCCGCCTGATCCCACCGGATGATATTGTCGCGATGGCACTCTTCCTTGCATCCGATGCCTGCGGTACACTCTCGGGGCAGGCGCTGAGTGTCGATGGCGACATGCAGATGATGAAATGATCCTGAACCGGGAGGAGCCGCCGCCATGCCCGATACCAAACCCTGGGAGAACCAGTTCACCGTAACCCGCATCGACATCGTCGAGGAAACCCCGACCCTACGCGTCCTGGAGATGACGCTGGAAGTCGGGGAAAAGGTGCCCTGGCACTGGCACAGCGGTATCACTGACCGTTTCTACTGTCTGGCGGGCAAGGTCGAGATCGAATGCCGCGCACCGAAAGCGATGCACCATCTTCTGCCCGGAGACAGTTGTTCTGTAGCTGAGAAGGTCGCCCATGAGGTCCGCAACATCGGCGATGTGACGGCCCGGCTGGTACTAGTGCAGGGGGTGGGTGCCTATGACTACCACGCCGTCGGGCATGAGGAGCATCCTCACCCATGAAGCTGGCGGGCAGCTGTCATTGCGGTGCCGTCCGCTTCTCCCTGGAGAGTGCGCATCCCTATCCCTATAACCGCTGCTATTGTTCGATCTGCCGCAAGACGCAGGGTGGGGGTGGTTATGCCATCAATCTGGGCGGCGATTACGCGACACTCGCCGTGGAGGGCAGGCACCATGTCAGCATCTATCGCGCAAAGGATGCCCGCAGTCCCGACGGGGTTAGTCCCCTGGCACGGCACTTCTGCGGTCTCTGCGGATCGGGCCTTTGGTGCTATGACCCGCGCTGGCCGGATCTGGTGCATCCCTTAGCCTCGGCCATCGATACACCGCTGCCGGTCCCGCCCAGCCATGTCAACCTGATGACGGCTTACAAGGCCCCCTGGTGCGCGGTCGAGGAAGGGTCAGGAGACAAGAGTTTCAATGAATACCCGGACGAATCCATCGCCGCATGGCACGAACGCCAGGGGCTCGTGCGATAGCGGATTTCAGGACTCCGTGGCCGCAGCCTCGCTAAGGCCACTGCCGCCGTAGAGCCAGTCGATGGTTTCGTACCAGTCCTCGGTCGATTTCGCGCGGATGATCGCGTTGCGCAGGGAGGCATGGGCACCCTGGGGATGATAGATGTGATCCCCGACGGCACGGGACTGCAACTGGACGCGGGCAGTGCGCAGGATACGGCGCTTCTGATAGGCCTGCAGCGCCTGCCCGACATCACCGGATGCGGCCTCCATCTGCGCGGTCAGGCAGACCGCGTCCTCCATCGCCATACAGGCCCCCTGGGCCATGTACTGCATCATCGGATGCGCGGCATCGCCCAGCAGGGCAACCCGGCCATCGACCCAGTTCTCCACCGGATCACGGTCACACAGCACCCATAGTTTCCAGTCCCGACCCCGCTCGATGATCTCGCGCGGCAGGGGATGGATATGCTCAAACCCGCGCCGCACCTCCTCATGAGACACCGGTAATCCGGCGACCGGTTCCGGTGCGTCATTGTGATAGGTCACGACCAGATTGAAGACCTTCCAGCCCGACAGCGGATAATGCACGATATGGCATTTCGGCCCGGCCCAGAGGGTCGCCGCATTCCAGCGCAGTTCTTCCGGCATCTGCTCGGTCGGGATGACGGAACGATAGGTCGTGTGGCCGGAGACCCGCGGCGCGCCGTCGCCGACGACCCGCTTTCGAATATTGGACCACAGCCCGTCCGCCCCGATCAACGCCGCCCCGGTAATCCGGCTGCCATCGGCAAGGATTGCGGTTGCGCCATTCTCGTCCTGATCGAAATCCACCACTTCAGAACTGGTCCGCAATTCGACCAGCGGATGATCGGTGCAAGTCTTCAGGAAAACGCCGTGCAGATCGCCGCGATGAACCACCGCATAGGGATTGCCGAACCGGGCGCGGAACCCGTCATCCAGCGGGATCTGGCAGATCTGCTCTCCACTCATCGCATCCATCAGCCGCAAATTATCGATATAGACCGCCATGCTGCGGGCCTTGTCACCGACACCCAGATAATCGAAAGCATGAAAGGCGTTGGGGCCAAGCTGGATACCCGCCCCGATCTCCCCCAGTGCCCTCGACCGTTCCAGAACGAGAGATGGAATACCCTTCCGGGCGAGGCCACTGGCCAAAGCAAGACCGCCGATCCCGCCCCCGGCAATCAGAATGCGCGTCGCGTCGCTCATCATTCCGTCCTTCTGATTGACCGCACTATCACTCCGCGTCCGGCTGTCGCGACGGATGCGCCGCCGCGAAGGCAGGATTCGCATCCAGGGTGGCCTGCACCGCCCGCAATCGTGGCATGGCGTCGAGGTCTACCTTGAACCGCTGGGCCGAGAACATCTGCGGCGCCAGGCAGATATCCGCCAGTGTCGGGGTATCGCCGAAACAATAGGGACTCTCCGCATCCTGGCCTTGCAGAAGCTGTTCACAGGCGGCGAGTCCGTCGCCAAGCCATCTTTGGCACCAGGCCTGAACCCCGGCCTCGTCCTGACCGAATGTCTGGCGCAGATAGCTCAGCACCCGAAGATTCTGCAACGGATGGATATCGCAGGCGATGACCTGGGCGAATGCCCGGATCTGGGCACGCCGGATCGGGTCCGTGGGCAGCAGCGCCGGTTGCGGATGGGTTTCCTCCAGCCATTCCAGGATCACCATGGACTGGGTCAGGATTGTCCCGTCAACATCCAGCGCCGGAACCATGGCCTGAGGATTGACGGCGCGATAGGCACCGGTTTTCTGCTCGCCGCCGTTGCGGGTCAGATGCACGGGGATCATCTCCGGCGACAGGCCTTTCAAGTTGAAGGCGATGCGCAGGCGATAGGCCGCCGAGCTTCGGAAATAACCGTAATACTTCATTCCGGCTCCCCGATTGTCAGGTCAACCGGTGCCAGCCCGTCAATCTCACCATGAATCACGTCGCCCGACACGACCGGACCGACACCAGCAGGGGTCCCGGTATAGATCAGGTCGCCCGGCACCAGATGATAGTATTTCGACAGGTCGGCAATGATCTCCGGCACCGAATGAATCAGGTCAGCCAGGGTTGCCGACTGTTTGATATCGCCATTCACCGCCAGGGTAATCTTCTGCGAACCAAGCGCCGGATAATCGGCTGCCTTCGTGATCGGTGCGATAATCGCCGACTGCTCGAAGGCCTTGCCGAGGTCCCAGGGACGCTGCTTCGCGCGGGCGGCCAGTTGCAGGTCGCGCCGAGTCATGTCCAGCCCGGTGGCATAGCCATAGATCGCCTTCGGTGCTTCCGCCGCCGACACCCGAAAGGCAGGCGCGCCGATGGCGACGACCAGTTCCATTTCGTAGTGATAATTCTCGGTCCCCGGCGGATAGGGAACCATCGCCCCGGTCAGGACTGTGGCGGATGCAGGTTTGGTGAAATAGAACGGTGCCTCGCGATCAACCTCGACACCCATTTCCGCTGCATGAGCGGCGTAATTGCGCCCGACGCAGAAAACGCGTCCAACCGGATAGGTCGCCGTCTCCCCCGCGACCGGGACGCTGAAATCATTCTCAATGCTGAACAGATGGGTCACTGGTCACGCTCCTCGTAATAGCCAAGTTTCTGTTGCAGGGGCCGATCATGAACCCGGATCAGGAAAGCCTCCTCCGATACACTATGCTCAATGCGCGCGAATACCGGGACGGAAAAGACATCCTTTGGACCCCATTCCACCACCCGGCCATTGATCCGGCTTCTCCCCTGCCCCTTCACAACATGGAAGACAGCGCTGGACGATGTGACAGGGAGAGTCGCATCCTTACCAGGAACCAGCATCATGGCCGAGAATCCCAATGTCGGCAGCACATCCTCCCCGGTCTCGGGATTGACGTAATCAATCTCTATCAGGTCATCCTGATATTTTGCCAATTCCCGCAACGCCGCCTCGGCGCGGGTCCAGGGAAAGCGCATCAGGGGATAGCGCCGCACGGGCGCTGCGCGACGACGCGCCGGGACAATTCCGGCGGCAGCATATTCGACCTGGCTCGCATCCGGGCGGTTTCGCTGCGGCTGCAACACCCCCTCCTCGGCATAGGAGCCTTCCAGATAGGCGAACAGGGGCAGGTCCAGCGCATCCAGCCAGATCACCGGCTCGTCGCCCTCGTGACCGTGATCATGCCAGTCGCCGCCGGGCGTCAGTACCAGATCGCCCGCCGCCATCGGCAGTTTTTCACCCTCGACAACGGTATAGCCGCCGCGCCCCTCGATAACGATCCGGGCGGCAGATGGGGTATGGCGATGGGCGGGGGCCGTCTCTCCAGGCAGCAGCAACTGCATCCCGACATAGATCGACGCGGTGGCCTGCATCGCGCCGACGCCACGCCCCGGATCGGACAGGACGAGCACCCGCCGCTCGGCCTTTTCGACCGGCGTCAGTTCGCCCGCCTTCAGCAGCAGCGGACGCACCACGGGATAGGACCAGTGGCCAACCTCCGACACAGGATTCGGCGCGCCATGCGGCAGCAGATTGCGCATCATCGGCCAGAGCGGGGCGACGCCTGCCGCCGTCATATCCGCCCGATAGTTCTCAGGCAGATCTTCCAGTCTGCCCAATGCCTGCGTGCCCGACGCCTGTGACATTACTGTCCTCCCGGAAATTTCTTTATCGTAAGTATGCATACTATCTGCTAGACTTGCTGTCAATTGGCAAGCCACGACACGGCATTGTATCATCCCGTGGCAAGGAGTGTTCATGCACGACATCCACACGATGCCGGGTCACCTGATCCGACGTTTGCAGCAGATATCGCTGTCGGTCTTCACCGAACAGACGGCGGCGGCGGGTATCGATCTGACGCCGATCCAGTATGCCGCCCTGAAGACGATCCATCAGCGACCGGGCATCGATCAGGCAACACTGGCAGGCGACATCGCCTATGACCGCGCGACAATCGGCGGCGTCATCGACCGACTGGAAAGAAAGTCCCTGATTAACCGCACTGTCAGCCCCCGCGACCGCCGCGCCCGACAACTTACCCTGACGGCAGAGGGTGCAGACCTCCTCGCGCGGGCGGAACCGGTGGTGGAACAGGTTCAGACGGCAATGCTCACGGGCCTCGACCCGACGGAACGCAGCCAGTTGATCGCATTGCTCAGAAAGGCGACGGATCTTGGCAATGACCACAGCCGCGCCCCGCATATCCGCCAGACCAGGACATCGGCCTGATGGTCGGAACCAGCCGCAGGATCGTTATCATCGGGGGTGGTATAGTCGGCGCGGCCATCGCCTATGCCCTGACCCGGCGCGGCGCATTCGTAACCGTCCTGGAAGCGGGCCAGGTCGGAGGCGGCGTAACGGGACAGGCCTTCGGGTGGCTGCACCATACCGCCCCGCCGGACGATCCTGCCCTGAAACTGAGGCATGCGGCGCTGGAAGAATATCTACGCCTGGAGCGCGAGACCGACGGCCATGTATCGGTGGATTGGTGCGGGGCGCTGACCTGGTTCAAAACCACCGCAGAAACCGAAGCATTCATCCAACAGCAAACCAGTCTGGGATTGGATGTACGCGGGGTCATGGCAGCAGAATTCACCACACTGGAACCCGGTTTGATAGAGCCACCCCCGCTCGCCGCCTTCGCCGCACGGGAAGGTGCCGTGAACGCCCCGGAAGTCGCAAGACGTCTGATGACCCTCGCACAATCGCTTGGAGCCAAGCTGATCACGGGATGTCGGGCTACCGAAATCCTGATCCGCGGTCAGCGCGTGACCGCTGTCGCCGTCGGCACGGACAGGATTCCCGCCGATACGGTTATCCTGGCCACCGGTACGCAAGGTGCCACTCTCGTCGCACCGCTCGGGATTACGCTCGATATCACCGCATCCCCGGCAATCCTGATGCGTTTTCTAACCCGCGACCCGCTGCTTCGTCGGATTGTTTCCGGCCCGGAATTCGAGGCTCGGCAGGCAGGTCCTGGAAGCCTTGTCGCCGCCGAAGACTATCAGGACCCGGATGGGGAGAATGGGCCGGAGGCAATTGCCCAAAGAGCGCTGGATATCCTGCGGAACGCCCTGAGAGGTGCACACTCACTCTCCCTCGACACGGTCCAGACCGGCTGGCGACCAATCCCGACAGCGGGTCGCCCGATTATCGGGCGCGTGCCGGGATATGACGATATCCACACCGCCATCCTTCACCCCGCCGTCACCCTGGCCCCGCTGATCGGGCGATTGATCGCAGATGACATCCTGACCGGCCATCAGGACCCGCTTCTCCAATCCATTCAGAATGGATAAATCTTTTAGAGTGAAATGCGCCTAATCCGCCATCCGGGCCATGCGGCTGTCATATTGCACGCGATCGGCGGGGAAATGCAGGCTCACGGTGGTTCCCTCACCCGGCTTGCTGTGCAGAACCAGCCGTCCCCGATGCAATTCAGCCAGGGTCCGGACCAAAGGTAGGCCAAGGCCGGTTCCGGCATGGGCGCGGGTATAGGCGCTGTCGACCTGAACGAAGGGTTGCAGCACCTTTGCCTGATCCTTCTCCGCGATGCCGATCCCGGTATCAGTGATGCTGATCTGCAAACCACCATCAGGGGCCGGTCGGCTGGCGACGGTTATCGTGCCGCCATTGGGGGTAAACTTCACCGCATTGGACAGCAGGTTCAGGATCATCTGGCGAATCTTGCGCTCATCGCCCCACAGGGACGGGGCGGATGGCGGTACACTGACCTCCAGTGTCAGGCCTTTCTCCATCGCTCCATTCCGGATCATGTTCAGGCAGGCATCGATGACGCTTGCGACATCCATCAGATCTTCCTGCAACTCCAGCTTACCGGCCTCGGCCTTCGACAGGTCGAGAAGATCATTGGTCAATGTCAGCAGATGCTGGCCGCTGCGACGGATATCGTCGGCATATTCCGCCTGTAGTGCCTCATCCCTGACAGCACGGCTTGTCAGGATTTCCGCGAAACCGATGATGGAATTCAGCGGGGTCCGGAATTCATGGCTCATATTCGCCAGAAACTGGCTCTTCGCGCGATTGGCGGACATCGCCTGATCATGGGCGCGTTTCAGTTCGACCGTGCGTTCCCGTACCCGCTTTTCCAATCCCGCACGGGCCGCCTCAAGTTCGATTTCATTGCGATGCTGGCGGTCACGCATTCGGTTGAACGCGCGAAAGACGTCACCGACCTCATCGTCCCGATCCGGCTCCACCCGCGTCATGCCCCGCCCCTGATCGGTCTCATTTATAACGGCAATAAGACGATCCAATGGAGCACCGATGACCCGGCGATAAACCACGGAAGCAATCACCACCATCGCCACCAGCAGCATGCCGGACAGCATCACCACAAAGGACAGCCGCTCCAGGATTGCGGCGTGAATCCGGGCATCGCTCATCGACACGCGCAGCGATCCGACCGCATTCGCACCGACCTGTCCGTCCCCGTTCGGGCCATTCAGGACGACCGTCTTTTCGAAGACCAGGCCCACAGCCCCTGCAACGCCATCTCGCGCCAGTTGCGCGACGGGGCGTCCAGCCGGGTCGTGTACAATTATTTCCGCGATATCCCGATCATTGATCGCATTGGCGATAACCGACCCGATCAATATATCCTGTCGCGTCGCCAGCGGTTCGGCCAGAACGATGGAGAGATTGGCCCCAACTCGGTTCAGCTTTTCCTGCAAGTCCCGGATTGCGTTCTGGAAGGCGAAATACTCGAAAACGCCAACAAAAACGGCAATAACGATGATCACAGCCGGGATATAGGCTGCCAGGAACCGTCCATGGGCGGTTCGCCCCAAACTGCGTGTCCCGATGGGACTCCGATCCTCAGACATGCCCGATGTCGACCCTCACCCTCGAACCAAGACCAGCCCAACCGTAGCACGTCCGGACAGAAAGGCGACAATTCTTGCAGGTTACAATTTATTGATCCGGGAAAGCTCCAGATACACAGCGCTTTGATCCTTGTCGCCGTCACCATGCGCAACCGTATCCTCATAAAGACCAGTCACGACATCGGAGACGGGAAGCGTCAGGCCGACCGACTGTGCAAAGGCCATCGCCGTGCGAAGATCCTTCAACTGGTAGCGAGAGAAACCGCCGGGGGTCCAGTTTCCCTGACACATCCGCTCACCATGCACCTTCAGGATCGCCGAATCGGCAAACCCGCCCATCAGGGCTTCACGCACCGCCGCCGGATCGGCCCCGCCCTGAGCCGCAAAGATCAGCGCCTCGGCCACTGTCGCCAGCGTATTGCCGACGATGATCTGATTGGCGAGCTTGGCAAGCTGCCCGGTTCCGGGAGGACCCACGCGGGTTGGCCGCCCCATCGCCCGGAAAGCGGGCGCGACCGCATCAAAATCCGCCTGTTCCCCACCGGCCATGATCGCCAACGTGCCTTCTATCGCCCCCTTCTCGCCACCGGAAACCGGAGCATCGAGATAGCCGACACCGAACGCCGCAGCCTGTTCCGCCTCCGCCCGCGCCGTCTCGACCGGGATTGAGGACATCACCACCAGACGCGCACCGGACTTCATTGCGGGAAGGACCGCCTTGCCATGATCGCCATCGGCCAGCAGCACCGCATCGCAGGTCGGACCATCGCTCAGCATCACCACCACGATATCGCAATCGCTGGCAGCATCCGCCGCCGTCTCCGCCGCCACGATTCCCGCCTGCGCCAGGGCGGCGCTCTTCGCCCGCGACCGGTTCCAGGCCGTGACCGAAAACCCGGCTTTTGCCAGATTCCGAGCCATTGGCCCGCCCATGATCCCGGTCCCGATGAAGCCGATTTTTCCGTCCGTTGCCACCACCCTGCTGTCTCCCATCCAATTACGTTTCCTGGACTGTGCCGTGCGCAACGCAATTTATCCAGACCGAAAGGCGCGCCCGCCGTCACAGCAGTTGTGGTGCCGATGCGCAGATGGAAAAGACTTGTCCAGCATCAAAAGCGCCTCACAGAGCTTGCCGACGGGTGATCGGCTCGCATAGGGTTTGGCGGATATTCGGCAATCAATAACAGAGGTTCAGGTGATGGTTTCGGGGACGGCGGGCGGCATGCGGCATGGCGGGCGGATACTGGCGGACCAGTTGCGGGCACAGGGGTGCCGGCGGGTCTTTCTGGTACCGGGGGAAAGCTATCTGGCGGTACTGGACGGGCTGCATGACGTGACGGAGATTGAGCAGGTTGTCTGTCGCCAGGAAGGCGGCGCTGCCATGATGGCCGATGCCCATGGCAAGCTGACGGGGGAACCGGGTGTCTGTTTCGTCACCCGTGGACCGGGGGCGACCAATGCCTCGGCAGGGGTTCATATCGCCTTCCAGGATTCGACCCCGATGATCCTGTTCATCGGTCAGGTCGGCGGGGACATGATGGATCGCGAAGCGTTCCAGGAGGTCGACTATCGCCAGATGTTCGCGCCACTGGCCAAATGGGCGGCGCAGATCGACCGGGTCGAGCGGATTCCTGAATATGTCAGCCAGGCCTATCACGTCGCGCAGTCGGGACGCCCTGGACCGGTGGTGCTGGCCCTGCCGGAGGATATGCTGCGGGAGGAAATCTCTGTACGCAATGCGGCCCGCGCCAATCCGGCCAAGGCACGCCCCGGTTCCGATGACCTGACACAGCTAGCCCACCTGATCCAGCGCGCCGAGCGGCCTCTGATGATGGTCGGCGGTCCTGGCTGGTCGGACCATACCCGCCGTCGGGTCGAGGAATTCTGCCTGCGGGCGGCACTGCCCGTCTGTACCTCCTTCCGGTCACAGGACTATATTGACAACCGCCATCCCAGCTATGCCGGTCATTGCGGAATCGGCCCGATTGCCAGCCTGAAACAGGCGGTGTTGGAGGCTGACCTGCTGATCGCGGTTGGGGCACGACTGGGTGAGATGACGACCAGCGGCTATACTCTGGTCGAAAGTCCCAATCCGAAACAGACCCTGGTGCATATCCATCCCGACGCCTCCGAGATCGGACGAGTCTATCGCCCGGAACTGGGTATCGTCTCCACCGCCCAGGCCTTAGCCGATGGACTCTCCGAGTTGCGCATCTCGCCAATGCCACGCGACGCGGCACGAATGGCGGCCCTGCATCAAGCCTATCTGGATAGCCTGGAGCCGATGGAGACCCCCGGCGCGGTGCGGATGGAGCAGGTCATGAAGCATGTCGATGCACTGCTTCCCGATGACGCGATCCTTTGCAACGGGGCGGGAAACTATGCCGGGTGGCTGCATCGCTATTACCGCTATCGCTCCTATCGCACGCAACTGGCTCCGACTTCCGGCTCCATGGGCTATGGCCTGCCCGCCGCCGTTGCCGCAAAGCTGGAGGCCCCAGATCGGGAGGTCGTGTGTTTTGCGGGCGATGGCTGTTTCATGATGCACGGTCAGGAACTGGCAACGGCAATGAAGCACAATCTTGACATCACGATCATCGTCTCCAACAACGGCACCTATGGCACGATCCGGATGCATCAGGAGCGGGATTATCCCGCCCGCGTCTCCGGCACCGATCTCAGCAACCCGAATTTCGCGAAACTGGCGGAAGCCTATGGCGCGCTGGGTATCCGGGTCGAGAAAACCGAGGAATTCGAAGCGGCTTTCGCCAAGGCCCGTGCCCATAAGGGACCGGCGCTGATCGAATTGATGACGGACCCGGAAGCGATTTCCTTCGGCACGACAATCACGAAACTGCGCAGTCAGGCTAAATGAGCGACGTCATACTGATCGGCGGGGGTGTGATCGGCAGTGCTATTGCCTATTTCCTTGCCAAAGACCCGGATTTCAATGGACGCATCACTGTCTTCGAGCGGGATCCGAGTTACGAATTCTCAACCTCTGCCCGCTCCGTCGCCTCGATCCGCCAGCAATTCTCAACGCCGGAGAATATCGCGATATCCAGCTTCGGCTATGACTTCCTGACTGCTATCGACACACATCTGAGCGTCGCAGGCGAAGTGCCGGACATCCAATTCCATGAGGGGCGCTATCTCTTCCTCGGCGCGGAGGAGAGCCGGAATGCCTTTGACCGGACACTGGCACTGCAACATGCCTGCGGCGCTGAGGTAGAGCGGATCGAAGGCTCTGCAGCGCTGGAAGAACGGTTTTCCTGGCTGAATGCGGAAGACCTTGCCTTCGCGCATCTGGGTCTGTCGCGGGAGGGCTGGTTCGACGGCTATGCGCTGACGCGGGCTTTCCGCAAGAAGGCCATCGATCTGGGCGTTTCCTATCGTGACGAGGAAATCGTGGGAATGGAGCGGCAGGGTGCGCGGATCACCGCCGCCGTGACGGCAAAAGGCGAGCGCGTATCCGGAGGCAGTTTCGTCAATTCGGCGGGTGGGCGCGCGCGCTGGGTGGCGGAGATGGCAGGGATCGGCGATCTTCCGGTTTCCCCCCGCAAGCGCTGTGTTTTCTATTGCGAGACCCGCGAGGCGGTACCGCAAGGCCTGCTGGTGATCGACAGTTCCGGGACCTATTTCAGGGCTGAGGGAAAGGGATTCCTGTGCGGGAGATCCCCCGGCCCCGGTGAGCCGGACCCGGAGAACACCGACTATGATGTGGACTATAGCCAGTTTGAGGAATTTCTCTGGCCCAGTCTGGCGCATCGGGTTCCGGCCTTTGAAGCGATCCGGCAAAGCTCGGCCTGGGGCTGTCACTATGCGATGAGCCTGCTGGATGCGAATGCCATACTCGGGCCGCATCCGGAGGTAACGAACTTCTATCTGGCGAATGGCTTCAGCGGCCATGGCATGCAGCAATCCCCTGCCGTCGGGCGGGGTCTTGCCGAAATCATCGCCCATGGGGCCTATCGCAGCATCGATCTTTCCCCATTTGGATATGAGCGCGTTCTGGCGGGTCGGCCGCTGGAGGAAACAGAGGTCATCTGATCATGGACTATGTCAATGTCGAACTCTATGGGGCTTTCGTCCTGGCAACGGCGCTGCTGATCCTGATGCCGGGGCCGGTCGTGACCCTGGTCATAGCCAACAGTCTGAAACATGGCACGGTCTATGGCATTGTCACCAGCCTGGGTGCCAATCTGGGCACTGCGATCCTGCTGGTGGCCGGAGCGGTCGGGCTGACGGCGCTGATGGCGCTGCTGTCAGACCTTTTCGATATTGTCCGCTGGCTGGGAGCGGCTTATCTGATCTATCTCGGTATCCGGGAATGGCGATCAACCGCCGCCCTGCTGCAGGAGGCGCAGCCGAACCGGCGCAAATCCTTCCGGCGGCTGTTCAGCCACGGATTCCTGGTGGGTGTCACCAATCCCAAGACCATCGTCTTCTATATCGCCTTCTTCCCACAATTCATTGACCCGATGCTTCCAGCCCTGCCCCAGATCAGCATCATGACGGTCAGCATGATCTGTCTGGCGATCCTCCTGGACGGCGGTTATGCCGTGGTGGCCGGGCGTATCCGTCCCTTGCTGATGGATGCGAAACGGGCGGTGCTGCGGGCGCGGATGACCGGCACTCTGCTGATCGCCACCGGGATCGGCCTCGCCTTCGCCCGGCATGACGGATAGGAGACTTCCCCGGCGCGACGTCCCGGCCTATAGTTAGGTTCCCGCCCATCGCCTCTCGATGGCGGTAATCTGGATGGAAGGAGGAATTCGGGTATGACAGGCGTTAAGACTTTCCTGGCCGCGACAGTAATCGCCGCTGGACTTGTCGGCATGACGACAGTGGTTCACGCACAGGATACGGCACCGGCGCTCGATGCGGTCGGGCGTTATACCGCGCTGACGACCAACATCGACGGAAAGCCGGGCACGGTTCTCATCGATACCGCCTATGGCCGGGCCTGGATGCTGGGCACCGATGCCAATGGCAAGACAGCCTGGATCCGTGTTTTCTTCGACAACAAGTCCGAGGAAGTGCCGGAAGGAGCTGCCCGCCGCCCGTCACGCATCCGGAACTGAATCAACAACGGCGGATGATCTGACCAATGGACGGAATCGACCCTTTTCCCTTCGAGACCGATGCTGGCCTTGCCGGGCGGGCGCGGATTGGCGTTGTCGTGCTGGCCAGCGACCATACGCTGGAGCATGAATTCCGCCATCTGCTCAACCTACCCGGCGTCGCCTTCTACGTCTCGCGCATTCCGATGTCACCAGACGTGACGATGGAGAGCCTGACCGCGATGAAGGGCGACATCGCCAGTCGTGCCGAGGTGATTCTGCCCGGCGTGGATCTGCCGGTCGTCGCCTATGGCTGCACATCTGCAACCATGGTTCTGGGCGAGGAGATCGTTTTCGAGCAAATCCGCAAAGGCCGACCGGAAGCGAAGCCGACCACCCCGATCACCGCCGCCTTTGCTGCCTTCGATGCCTTCGATGCCAAACGGATTGCCGTCCTGACCCCTTATATCGGCGCGGTCAACGAGCGTGTCCGCAAGTTCATTGAAGGGCGTGGCTATACCATACCCGTCTTCGGCTCATTCAATGAAGGCAATGACAATGTCGCTGCCCGCATCTCGGTCGAGAGCATGCGACAGGCGATCCTGACCCTCGGTCGCCGGGACGATGTCGACATGGTCTTCCTATCCTGCACCAGCCTGCGCCTCGCCCTCGACGTGCAGAGTATCGAGGCGGAACTGGGCAAGCCCGTCACCTCCTCCAACCACGCCATGGCCTGGCACTGCCTCCGCCTCGCCGGGATCGACGACAAGCTGCCACAACACGGCATGCTGTTCGAGCGGTAGACGCGGTTACTCACCCGCCTGCAGCATCAGCGTTACCCGGATGAGGCCGGGGTCGTCGCGGTCGCAATGGGTGGTGAAGCCGAGGTCGTTGCACATGGCGAGCATCGGGCCGTTTTCCTTCAGCACATCCCCATACAGCATGCCGATGTTTCGGGCTTTGGCGACATCGATCAGCCGGGTCATCAGGGCATAGCCGAGGCCTTCGCCCTTGTGATCCTTGCGCAGCAGGATCGCATATTCCGCCTCTCCACCATCGGCATCGGCGATCAGGCGGGCGACGCCGATAATCGCGCTGGGGTCTTCCGGATCGAAGACGACAAAGGCCATTTCCCGCGCGTAATCGATCTGGGACAGACGGGCGGCGAGCCGTTCCGGCAGATCGCGCATCGGATGCAGGAACCGGAAGCGGATATCCTCCGCATCGGAACGGGCGACGAGGTCGCGCAAGGCCGGAGCATCTTCCGGTCGGATCGGACGCACCGGAATCTCGGACCCGTCGCGCAGGTTCAAGACCCCTTCCAGATCGCGCGGATAGGGCCGGATGGCGAGGCGCTTGGCGGGATTGGCAGCCAGCGCATCGCTGATCGGTGCCACCCGGATGCGGGCATCGAGCGCCATCACCCCATTGCGGTCGGCAATCAGGGGATTGATATCCAACTCCTTCACCTCGGCGAAATCGATGGCCAGTTGCCCGACCTGGATCAGGGCATGGCGCAGGCTGGTGAAATCCACCGGTGGCTCATCACGATAGCCACGCAGAAGCTTGTGAATCTGGGTCTCCTCGATCAGCGTTTGGGCCAGGACATCGTTCAGCGGCGGCAGGCCGGTGACGGTATCGCCGACGATTTCCACCTCCTTGCCACCCTTGCCGAACAGCACGACGGGACCGAATTGCGGATCTTCGCTCAGGCCCACGATCAGTTCATGGGCGCCGGGGCGGCGGATCATCTGCTGCACGCTGACCCCCTCAATCCGAGCCTCCGGAAACTCTTCGGCGAGGCGCTTCAGCATGGCAGCACTGGCTTCCTGCACCTGCTGCGGCGACGACAGATTGAGGACGACCCCGCCAACATCGCTTTTATGGGTGATATCGGCGGACAGTATCTTCACCGCCACCAGATCGCCCATCGCAAAGCCACGGGCCAAGACCCCCGCCTCTTCCGCCGTGCGGGCAACCTCAGTCCGCGCGATGGGGATGCCATAGGCCTCCAGCACCCGCTTGGCCTCAACTTCGCTCAGCCAGGGTCGCTCCTCCGCCAGGGCCGTGTCGATCAGCGCGCGCACGGCATCCCGGTCCGGCTCCGTCACATTCGGACGGGCGGAGGGTACCTGCATCAGATTGGACTGGTTGCGGCGATAGTTCACCACATGCATGAAGCCGCGCACCGCTTCCTCTGCCGTATTATAGGTCGGGATGCGCTCCGAAACGAAACGGCGTCGGGCCGGGGCAGCGGAACCGTCACCAAGCCAACTGGTCAGGATCGGACGGGATTTACCTTTCGAGACTGAAATCACCGCCTCCGCCGCATCCAGCGAATTGCTGATCGCGGTCGGGCAATTCAATACCAGAACCGCGTCCGATGTATCATCCTCAAGCAATGCCTCAAGTGACTCGCGATACCGCTCCGGCGGCGCATCACCGATGATATCGACGGGGTTTCCCTTGCTCCAAGTTACGGGCAGGCAGGCATTCAGCCGTGCGATGGTCTCCGGCGTCAGGGTTGCCAGATGGCCGCCCTGCTCGATCAGACTGTCGGTCGCCAGAACCCCGATCCCGCCACCATTGGACAGAATGGCAAGGCGGTCGCCGACCGTATCCTCCGACCGGTCGCTGGGGCTGCCCATTCGACGCAGAGCGCTGGAAAGAGTCTGCACTGCATCGAACAGTTCCTGCATGCTGTACACCCGCAGCATCCCGGCCCGCCGGAAAGCTGCATCATAGACACTGTCAGACCCCGCAAGCGCGCCAGTATGGGAACTGGCCGCCTTCGCCCCTTCCGCCATCCGGCCTGCCTTGATCGCAACCACCGGCTTCGTCCGGGCGGCAGCGCGGGCGGCGGACATGAATTTCGCGGCATCACCAACCGCCTCGATATACAGCAGGATCGCGCGGACATTCGGATCGGTTGCCAGGTAATTCAGCAGATCGCCAAAATCGACATCGGTCTTGTCGCCCAGGCTGATCAGATGGGAAAAGCCGATCCCGCGACCGGTCGCCCAGTCCAGAACCGAGGTCAGGACTGCCCCCGATTGCGCAACAAAGGCCAGATCCCCGACAAGCGGCGGGATATGCGCGAAACTGGCATTCAGGCCGATACCGGGAACCATCAGGCCCAGCACATTCGGGCCCAGGATGCGCATCGGACCAGCGGCCTGCTGCAAGGCCTCACGGCGGCGCATGCCCTCGGCGTCGTTTCCCTCGCCGAACCCGGCGGTAATGACGCAGGCAGCCTTGCATCCCCTCTCTCGCAATTCGGCAACAACGCCTGGAACGACATCGGAGGGCGTGGCAATAACGGCAAGGTCCGGCACGGTCGGAAGGCTGGCGATATCCTTCCAGGCCAGCGACCCGCCAATGGCGGCATGCTTTGGATTGACCGGCATAACCGGCCCTTCAAAACCTCCACTGAATAGATTGTGCGCCAGCACCGCGCCGACCGAGCCGGGGCGCTTCGATGCCCCGATCAGGGCAATCGAGCGGGGCTTCAATAGATAATCCAGGTCACGAACGGACATGCGGCACCTTTGAGAACTGTAGCGGTTTCAATTACGCGCCTGAGCGTCCGTCCCGGTACTCTTTAATCTCTTCGCGTCTTCAGCGCGTAAGAGCCGTGTCGTAATACTCCGCCACCGCTTCGGAAAAACAGCAGAAGCAGACATGCTCGACACAGGTCGGTCGGGCCATCATTTCCCTGACCGTAGCGACGGCAGTTTCCGTCGCCAGGGTGACGGGATAGCCATAGGCACCCGTCGAAATCGCCGGAAAGGCGATGGTGCGAATGCCATTCTCGCGTGCCAGGGAAAGACAGGCCCGATAACAGGCGGCCAGCAGTTCAGGTTCTCCGCTCTCTCCACCATACCATATCGGACCAACCGTGTGGATTATGTGACGGGCGGCGAGCCGAAAGCCCGGCGTGATCCGTGCTTCGCCGGTCGGACAGCCCCCCAGCGTCATGCAGTATTCCAGCAGTTCCGGGCCGGCGGCATGGTGGATCGCGCCATCGACACCCCCGCCTCCCGTGAGGAGTTCGTTCGCCGCATTGACGATGGCATCAACCGACAGGCGCGTTATGTCACCGACGACGACACTCAATCGGTCGTAGGAAGGGACATGCACAAGGCTCGGTGATGATATCGACATTGTTCCGCTTTCCGGGAATCCCCTATTTTACGCCATTGCTAGCATTGTAGTTCGCTATCGAAGCTTCGATCATCTGCGCGGACTGGGCGGCATCGCCCCAGCCAGAAATCTTCGCCCATTTGCCACTCTCCAGGTCCTTGTAGTGGCTGAAGAAATGGGCGATCTGGTCCAGCAGGACCTTCCGCAGATCACGATAGTTCGTGATATTATCGTAATAGGGATGCAGCTTGTCATGGGGAACGGCGATGATTTTCTCATCCTGGCCGCCCTCGTCTTCCATGATCAGCACCCCGACCGGGCGGGACCGCACAACCGCGCCCGGAACGACCGGCACGCGACCGACCACCAGCACGTCAATCGGGTCGCCGTCGCCACAGAGCGTATGCGGAATGAAGCCGTAATTCGCGGGATAGAACATCGCGGTATGCAGGAAGCGGTCGACATACATCGCACCCGATTCCTTATCCAGCTCATACTTGACCGGATCGGCGCCCAGCGGCACCTCGATGATCACATTGACGTCCCAGGGCGGGTTCTTCCCCACCGGAATCTTGTCGATCAGCATGATACTGTCCTTCTATCCACCGCGCGGCTCTAAAGCGACCGCTGCCTCTTATCCCTTCATATAGTACCGAAATTGCTGCACTGCAACATGAGCGATAACGTCGCATCATCCTTTATCGACAAATGGCTCTGGCCGGGCACTGCCATGGCGGGCCAGAATGGCGATCAGCACCAGTCCCGGCACCGCCAAAAAGGCCGTCATGACAAAGAATTCCGGCCATCCGACCTGTTCCACCAGCCAACCGCTCGGCGTCGACAGCAAGGTTCGTCCAAAGGCCATGAAGGCCGACAGCAGCGCATATTGCGTCGCCGTGAATGCCCGATTGCAGAGCGAGGAAAGGTAGGCGACGAAAGCGGCCGATCCCAGACCGCCGGTGAAATTATCACCCCAGACCGCCGTCGCCAGCACCGCGACATCTGTCCCCGACACGGCTACCCAGGCAAACAGCAAATTGGTGACCGCCTGCAGGATACCACCAATCACCAACGCCTTCAGCAATCCGATTGCCCGCACCAGTGCCCCCCCGGCAAATATCCCCATCATGGTCGCGACCAAGCCCGCCGTCTTGCTGACCAGCGCGATATCGGTGCCACTGAACCCCATATCGACATAGAAAGGATTGGCCATGGTCCCGCCAATCGCATCCCCGAATTTATACAGCAGCACGAAGGCCAGGATGATCAGGGCGGCAGGCCGGGTCAGGAATTCCATGAATGGCGCGATCACGCCCTTGCGCAGAAAACTGCCGGGCGAGCGCACAAGCGCATCCGGCGGGCGCACCGGCTCCTTCGCCAACAGGATTCCAATCATCCCGATGGGCATGAAGGCCCCAAGAATGATGAAAACCCACGACCAGTCTACCAGATCAGAGAGGAACAGAGCCCCCGCGCCGGAAATCAGCAATCCGATCCGATACCCGCCCTGGGTCGCGGCAGCCCCGGCACCCTGCTCATCTTCCTCCAGCATCTCAATGCGAAGCGCATCGATCACCACGTCCTGGCTAGCCGACAGGAATCCGATCAGTGTCGCCAAAAGGGCCGTTGGCAAAAGATTCGTTGCCGGATCGGTGAAGCCGAGCCCGCAGATCGCGCCGGTCAGCAAAATCTGGATAGCCAGTGCCCAACCCCGCCTCTGCCCAAATGTCTGGGTAAAGAACGGCAGCGGCAGCGTATCGATGACCGGTGCCCAGAGAAATTTCAGGCTATAGGGCAAGCCTACTGCCGCGAACAGACCGATAGAAGTCAGATCCAGACCCTGGGTCCGCAGCCAGTATGACAGGGTGCTGAGCGTCAGCAGCAGTGGCATGCCGCTCGCCACCCCCATCAACGCGATCAGCACGATACGTCGATCCCCATAGATCGCAACGCTGGTCAGAAGTCGCTGCCCCAGGGTTTGCGCCATCACGGTTTGTCGTTCCCTTTCATACCTCCGTCACTCCCGCGCAGGCGGGAGTCCAGAGCGATCCGCACCGATCCCGCTCGCCGCTCCTGGATCCCCGCCTGCGCGGGGATGACGGCGAGGTGGGTCTTTTGCTCCCTCCCCTTGAGGAGGGCTAACGAAGACCACCCAAAATGCGAAAGGTTGCATCTCCTGTCCCGCTCTCCTCTTTCAGAACAGCGAATACCGTGATATCGCCCGAGTCGGTCAGGGATGACATCTATTCTTCAGGCAGGGCAGAAATGAAGCAGGAACAGGCAGAAACAATGGCGCTGCAAGCGGTCGCTTTCCTGGCCGAAGATGAAGATCGGATGGAGCGGTTTCTGGCGCTCTCCGGTCTGGATCAGGGTGCCATTCGCAGCCGGATCGGCGAACCGGCCTTTCTTGGGGCTGTTCTGGACCACCTGCTCGGCCACGAACCGGACCTGCTGGCATTCGCCGAATATGCCGAGAACGACCCGGCCCAGATCCTCCGCGCCCGCGCCGCCTTGCCCGGCGTCAATCCGGACTGGTAGCGGACCTTACTTCACCGCTTCCAGGATCGAGACGTAATTCGCCACTGCGGCACCGCCCATATTGAAGATGCCACCCAGTTTTGCATCCTTCACCTGCATACCCTCGGCCTCGCCCCGGGTCTGCATCGCGGTCATGACATGCATCGAGACACCGGTCGCCCCAATCGGATGGCCCTTGGATTTCAAGCCACCGGACGGATTAACCGGCAGACGCCCGTCCTTTGCAGTGACACCATCAAGCGCGGCCCTGGCCCCTTCCCCGCGCTTGGCGAGCCCCATTGCCTCGTACTGCATCATCTCGGCAATCGTGAAACAGTCATGGGTTTCAACGAAATCAAGGTCATCCAGCGACAGGCCGGACTTGGTGAATGCCTGATCCCAGGCCCGAGCGCAGCCATCGAGGAAGGTCATGTCGCGCCGTGACATCGGCAGATAATCGCTGACATGGGAACGGGCGCGGAAGGCGACGGCCTTCTTCATGCCCAATGCGGTATCCATGTCGGCCAGCACCACTGCCGCCGCACCATCAGAGACAAGCGAACAATCGGTGCGCTTCAACGGACCCGCAACAATCGGATTCTTGTCGGATACCGTGCGGCAGAAGTCGAAGCCCAGATCCTTGCGCAACTGCGCATAAGGATTCTCGCAGCCATTCTTGTGATTCTTCGCGGCAATCGTCGCCAGGCCATCGGACTGATCACCATAGGTCTGAAAATAGCCGTTGCAGATCTGCCCGAAGACGCCCGCAAAGCCGCCTTCGACCTGACCTTCTTCCTTCAGATAGGCTGCCTGGAGCAGGATTCCGCCGATTTCCTGGCCGGGCGTGGAAGTCATCTTCTCGACCCCGATCACCAGCACGATGCGACCCTGCTTTGCCTCCAGGAAATTCACCCCCTGATGCACGGCGGCGGAGCCGGTCGCGCAGGCATTTTCCAGCCGGGTCGAGGGCTTGAAGCGCAGCCCCTCGACGCTGTTCATGACCAAGGATGAGCCGAAATCCTGTTTCGAGAAGCCGCCATTGTACCAGCCGAGATAGATCGCATCGACATCCTCCGCCGCCACACCGGCATCGGCCAGCGCCTGTTCCGCGACGCGCCCAATCAGGGATTCCACATCCTCATCTTCCAGCTTGCCGAACGGCGTATGGGCCCAACCTACGATTGCAGCGGTCATGACGGATGTTCCTCCAGTATCGTTTATCTCTTTCGGGACAGTTATAGCGCGCGCGTCATCATCACTTCAATCACCCTCTGCGGCATCCTTGAGCGCCTGGACGCGGGCAAACCCATCGCGACGGGCTATTCCCGTCGCCCGGGCCAGCGCATCGCCCAGCGCCTTGGTCGGCAATCCGGCGGCGACCAGACTTTCCAGCATCCGATCCACGGCACCGGTCTCATCCAGCATCGCCCCCGAAGCCTCTTCGTCGCGCGGCGGCGTACCGGACAGGATCAGCACCAGTTCACCATTCACCGCTTCGCCGCCCTCAATCTGCGTCAGGACTTCGGCAGCGGTTCCGGAAAGCACTTTCTCACCAAATTTCGTCAGATTGCGGCACAGGGCGACGACGCGATCAGGCAAGATTTCCGAAATCTCGGCCAGGGTCTTGTCGATCCGGTGCGGCGCTTCGAAGCAGACGGTCGTATAGGATACGCCGCGCAATTCCTCGAACCGTTGTCGGCGCACTGTCGGTTTACGTGGCAGAAAGCCGATGAAGCGGAAATCGTCCGGTGGAATCCCGGCAATCGCAAGCGCACTCGTCACCGCATCGGGACCGGGCACGACGGTAACCGCAAGCCCCGCCTCCCTGGCTGCGCGCACCAGATGATAACCGGGATCGGAGACCAGCGGCATTCCCGCTTCCGAGACCACGGCCAGCCGCTGGCCCTGACGAAGCCTATCTATCATCTCCGGCGTCCGACCGCGTTCGTTATGATCGTGATAGGCCGTCAGATGTGCCTCGACCCCGAAACCGGACAACAGGGATTTGGTGGTGCGGGTATCCTCGCACAGCACCAGATCGACGCTTTGCAGGACCGCGAGCGCACGGGGAGAAAGGTCGTCCAGATTGCCGATGGGCATCCCGACGAGATAGAGTATCCCGTCCTCAACCGCCGCTTCATCTCCCCCTAAAAGTGGCTCGATATGGATATCCAGCATCGCGCCCGGCTGTTGCAGTGCCTTGATCAGATCCCGGTCAAGCTGGGCCGAGCCCTTGTCGCTGCCGATGCAGAAGGTGCGCGGTTCCGGCGTCGGCATCCGCCGCCAGATCAACGGCGCGCCTGCTGCGTATTTCGGGTTGATCCGCGCTACCGCCCGATCCTCATGATCGCCACAGCGCAGGATCATCTGGACCGCCCCGCGCAGGCTCAACAGCGCAGCCGCATCATAGGTCGCTTCCACCCCGATGATGCAGGTTCCGGCACTGGTGATATCGGGATCATGCGTCACCTCGAAGGTCTTCGCATGGGAGGCACGGATATTGGGATGGCCCTTGCACTGTATCAGGACCGGCTTTGCGAGATGTTTCATCGCCCAAGGATTGGCGTGCAGCGCCGCAATGTCAATTCGCCGTTGCCTCGATCATCAGTGTCGCCCTGGCGGAGCCTCGAACAAGGTGTCGCCCCCAGGCGCTGCGAATCGGCGGATCACCCTGGATCAGGTCGCGCTGCGTAACCACGAAACCAGCGCGCGCATAATCAATGGGCAGTTGCGGATTGTCCGCCGGGTCGGCGATATCGCCCATTCCCAGCCGTTCCAGATAGGCTCGGTCCTCAAAAACGGAATGGTTGAGCAATATGCTGACAGCCGCCCCCGGCTTGCAGAGGGCGCGCAGGCCGCGCAGATGTTCCACCACGGGCGCGGAAACGATGCGCATCAGCGACCCCCAAGGATACTGCACGGTCAGCGCATCGGCCAGCCCCTCGAAAGGACCAGGCAGGCGTTCCGCCGCCGCACGCACGAACAGCGCATTCGGAAGACCACCCTTCCTAGACGACGCGCCCGCAGTTCGGGCCGCAGGGGCCATGTTCTCCGCCACCGCATCAATTCCGATGCAGAACCGTCCCGGATCTTCCCGCGCCGCATCCAGAATGAACTTGCCCTGACCGGTGCCGACATCAATCAGAATGCTCTCCGATACTTCGGACCACGCGCGCAGGTCAGACTCGCCAAACGGGGAGAGCTTTCTGCCCAGAACCCGATCAAAAGCCCCCATTACCGTGCATCCTGCTATCCGATCATCCAGCGATCTGTGTACCGCACATACCGGACAAGAAAAACCCCGCCGGACGATGTGCCGACGGGGTTTTCCTGCATTTGACTGATTGATCAGCCCTGCTGCGGGGGTTCGACATCCTCGATCGTGACCTTGAAATCGACGCCCTCGTAATTGATGGTGTGTTGGCCGGAGGCATATTCCTGTCCACCGATCACCACCGTATCCTCGTCTTCCTTGAGGATCTTCAACTCATCACGGTCATCGGTCATCTGGATCAGGTCATCGACCGACAGCGACATATCGACCTTGCCCTCGACACCCGTCACATCCAGGATTTCGATGTTCTTGACCGCATTGGCCAGCGCATCACCGGATAGAGCATTACCCGCAGCATCGCCGCCGCCCAGTTTCAGCGTATCGGTGCCACTGCCGCCATCGAACCCGGCGCGCAGGCTTTCCAGTGCCTCGATGCCGTCCTGATCGTTGGCGTCATAGGCCGCGGCAATCGCATCATCGAGAGCACCGAAACCTGCACCGTCCGGTGCCATCCCGGCAGTCTGGATATCCGAGATATCGTAATGCCCAATATCGTTCCCGGCACCGCCGACCAGCAGGTCATCACTGCCATCGGCGATCAGGACATCGTTCCCGTCACCCCCTGCCAGCAGATTGGCATCCGAATTCCCGATCAGCACATCATCACCGGAACCACCCAGCACATTCTCAACCCCGCTCCAGATCGAACTGGAGAGATCAACATGAAGGTCATCCTCAACGCCTGCCGCAGCGACCGCCCAGTCACGACCCTCGCCCATATTGATGTCATCAAACCGGGTATCCAGATCATCGTCTTCGAAGGCACGGGCCGTCCCGTCTTCCGTGATTTCCCAGGCATCAAGATCGGGGGCCAGTTCCTCCGCTTCCATGGTGAAACCAAGCGCCTCTCCATTGTCGTCGAGACGCAGATAGTCCTCGTCGTCCCCGCCGCCTTGCCATCCCCCGAACAGATGGAACCTGAAGAAGTGGAACAGTTGCGACCAGCCATGACCATGATCATGATCGTGGTCGTGACTGCCCTCTCCGGACCAGCCATTGGACGGGTCAAGGGTCGCATCACCAAAGCTGATGCTCTGCACCGCGACATTGGAATTCGACGAAACCGCCCGCAATTCTATCGTCGTATCCTCAGCCCGGTTCACGGTGACGCCATCAATCTCGATGGTTTCGAACCCACCGCCATATCCGTTGATCTTGGCGGTCGTGGTGAAGGTGCCAATCGACTGGCCGTTGACCAGCACTTCGAACTGACCGGAACTGCCATAGCCCAGCTTGCCGACTTCCAGGACCAGAGTCTGGGTCGATGTCGTCGGAACATTGCTAAGCCCGGAAACCGTCGCGCCGCTCTGGCTGGCTTCCGTCAGGAAAGCGACGGAGTCCTGAGCCTGACCGGACACATCGGCCAGATTCGGGGCATCGGGCATGGTGACCGCGACATCGACGGTCGCGATTTCGGACACATTGCCGTCATCATCAGTGACACGAACGCTAATTTCGCGATTTCCCGGCTCCGGCACACTGTCGTCGCTGACCAGCCGGACGGAAGCAAGCGCCGCCTGATAATCGGCAACAGAGGCGTCTCCAGAGATCGTGAGGAGATAGCCATGCTGTGTCTGGGTCGCATCAAGCGTCAGACCAAGATCCGCCAGCAGGTCCATATCGGCAGCAAGCCTGTCACCTTCGGCATAGCCATCCGAAATCTCCACCCTCGCCTGCATCAGCAGATCACCGTCGATATCCGAAACCTCAACCCCCGACAGAACGGCCACGCCATCCCCCAGGGCATCGGTGCTGACCGTCATGTCCGACGGATCATCAATTTCCGGGGCGTAGTCCAGCCGCGTCCCACCGACAAGAATTTCGACATCCGCGATATTGGAGAAGGTGATGCCAAGGCTTTCGATCACATGCGGTCCAGCGCCATTCTGATGCGTGGCAATTGTGGCCGCGGCGATTTCCGCAAGCACGGCTTCCATATTCGGATGATCCGGTGCCAACGATATCCGGAGAATATCACTACCCGCACCACCGTCCACAGTGACGTTCCTGCCCGTTTCCGCCGGATCAACGACCACGGTGATGACATCATCCCCGGTACCGCCATTCACAACATCGGAACCGCCATCGGAATAGATCACATCGTCGCCAGCCGCACCGTTCAGAACATCGTCGCCGCTGCCGCCATACAGCGTGTCGTCGCCGCTGCCGCCTTCCAGGACATCATTCCCGGCCCCGCCATAAAGAACATCGTCGCCCTGCTGACCGTAAAGCGCGTCGTCGCCGCCTGCGCCGAAAATCGTATCATCACCGCCACCACCGGCCAGCGTATCGTCGACATCAGTTCCCGTGATTACATTATCACCGGAATCACCAGTATAGATGATACCCTGATCCGGGTCCGGAAAGGTAACGCTGTAGATATCAATCGGATTCCCGTCAACATCGACGATATTCAGTGCTTCGATCCCGCGTATATCGAGACCAAGCAGCGGAAATTCCTGCTCGCCCGTCGCGGCATTGCCCGAAGCAACGAAATCGGCCAGCGCCTGCAATTCGCCGACGATATCCTCGTTTTCCAGATCCCAGGACGTGACGGTCAGGGTCAGAGTATCTGTCCCGCTGCCACCATCGACGATATCTGCACCATTTCCGGTCGCAAGGAACAACTGGTCATTGCCGCTGCCGCCAAGCAATGTGTCGGAACCACCGCCGCCAATCAGCGTATCGGCACCGGCACCGCCTTCCAGGATATCGTCTCCCGCACCGCCATCCAGATAATCATTCGACCCAAGTCCGGAGCCGTCATCGACAGAGACTGCAATCGACGCCGTATCAGTTCGGGAATTGCCACCGCCGTCCGGATCAATATCCGTCGTCCGGGCTGTCACCGTCAGATTGAAATCCGCCGTGCCCGGCGGCACGACCAAATGCACATCATTCAAAGCGTCTGACGCGAGAACGGCGCTGCCGCCGGTTACCAGCAACTCGCCACCCTGCCAGAGTTCAACCCCTTCCGGCAAATTAGACAGAATGACCGTGATGATCTCTGAACCGTCGATATCCGTTACAGCGGCAGAGATGTCCAAGGTCACGGTTGCCGCGACATTATCACCATCGCCGACCAGGTAATCATTGCCATCGCCACCCAGCAGCGTATCGCTGCCAGCACCGCCGATGATCGTATCATCGCCAGACGTACCGATTTCCGTTGTCGAGTCCGCCCGGCCCAGAACGACCTGAGCATCGCCGACGGTCAGGTTTGGCTGATCTGCCCGCGCCGTGACTGTGACATCCAGCGTCTGCTGTGACGTTGTTTCTGAATTTCCGCCCTGACTCGTCGTTGCAAGAATCTTCAGATCGAAATCCACCGCCGAATCCTGCGGTGGAATGACCGCCAACCCATCAAGCTGCTCCAGGGTCAAGGTGATCGATGAACCGGTGAAGCTCTCCCCCGCCGCATTGGTCAGCGTTGCCCCATCGGGTAGTTCCTCAATCGTGACAGTAACAGTTTCACCGGGATCGATATTGCCAAGCGTGATGTCGAGCGGGATGCTCTCATCTTCCGCCCCGCTGGCACTGATCAGCGAAATCGTCGGCAGGTCCAGTTCCGGGGTGACGCTAACGGAGAAGTTCTTCTCCACGATCTTCGTCGCACCGTTACTGGCCTCGGTCGACATCGCCCGGACGGTCAGATTGACACTGCCGCTGAAATTCAGCGGCGGGATCAGGGCAAGGCCGCTCAGGGTCTCGCTCGGCACCTCGACCGGGCTGCCGGTATATTCCGCACCTGTCGCATCGCGCAGGACGAACCCATCGCCAAGGCCGGAAATCTGGACCGTCAGGCTCTCCGACCCATCGGTATCGGTCAGGGCGGCATCCAGCGACAGGGCGATTGCCGTATCTTCCGCGCCAGCGGCATTCCCGACCGTCAGAACGGGCGCGTCGGCGACGGCATTGACCGTCACGGTCAGACTGGACGAAAGTGATTCTGTCTCGTCCCCATCCGTCGCGGTTGCTGTCACGGTGAGGGTGAAATCCTGATCCGAATTCGTATCGGGTTGAACTTTCAGCCCCGCAAGCTGTACGGGGGTCAATACGATCTCAGAGCCGGTGAAAGTTTCCCCCACAGCATTGGTCAGAACTGCCCCATCCGGCAGGCCCGAAATCGTGACACTGACGGTATCACCTGACCCGCCGGGGCCAGCCGCGATGGTCAGCGGAATATTGCTGTCTTCATTTCCGGCGGCATTCAGGATGCTGAGCGACGGTGCCGCCACCGTATCGACAAAGGATACGGTCAGTGTTTCTGTCGTGCTCTTGGTATCTCCATCCGCCTCTGTCGCGGTTGCGGTGACGCTGAGCGTCACAACACCGGCAAAGCCTGCCAACGGGACCAGAGTCAGGGAGGACAGAGCCGAAGCAGGAACCGAAACTGGGCTGCCGGTATAGCTGTTCGTCCCGTCAGTCAGGCTGACCTCCGGGGGCAAGCCAGAAATCTCCACACTGAGCGTTTCCGAACCATCCGTATCCGTCAGCGCTGCCGAAATCGACAGATCAAGCGGCTGACCTTCCTGACCGATATCATCGACAACCGATACGACCGGTGCATCTGCAACACCAATAACCGCGATGCTGACCGTTTCTGTCGGACTGCTTGCCGTGGTGCCGTCTTCGCTGCTGGTTGCAGTAACGGTCAGATTGATAGTGCCGGAAAAATCAGCGGGCGGGACCAGTTGCAGCCCGGCAAGCTGATCGACCGTCAGGGCTGACAGATCAGCAATCTGCTGCCCCTGCGCATCGAGAAGGATCGCCCCTTCCGGCAAACCGCCGATCTCGATACTCAGAGTCTCCGACCCATCCGTATCGGTCAACACCGCACCGATGGAAAGCGAGATCGGTAAATCCTCGTGACCCGTTACGTTGCTGACGGTCAGAGTCGGATCATCGGCAATGCCGGAAACCGAAACGACCAGATTTTTCTGGGTCGAGACAGGGACACTGTCGCCATCCTGGGTCGTCGCCGTAACGGTCAACGTCATTTCACCGGAAAAATTCAGTGGCGGACGAACGGCAAGGCCGCTGATCGCATCCACCGGAATATTGGCGGGATCAACCGGATTGCCTGTGGCATCCAACAGCTCCGCACCCTCCGGCAATCCGTCAATCGAAACCGTCAAGGTCTCCGTATCATCAATCTGGGAAACGGACAGGCCCAGAAGGACTGAAGTATCTTCGATGGTTGTTCTGTCGTCGCCACCGATCACCGCGCCATCGGCGACCCCGGCCACATCGATAGTAAAGTTTTGGCTGACCATTGCGGTATCGCCATTGGACAATTCCGTGCTGGTTGCGATGACCGTCAGCGACAGGGTGCCGGAATAGTTCTGCGGCATCAGCAGCGACAGGCCGGACAGTGCCTCCACCGGGACATTGTCCGGATCCAGTTGCGTTCCATCCGACGCACGAAGAATCGCATCCTCCGGCAGCCCCTGGATCGAGACGGTCAGGGTTTCCGACCCGTCCTGATCGCCCAGCGCCACCGCGATGGATAGGCCGATGGGATCATCCTCCGAACCGCTGGCATTGCTGACGGTAATGATGGGATTGTCAGCAACGCCATCAACCGCGACGCTGGCCGTGGTATCGGTCGCACCGGAATCTCCGGTCAGGATGTTTTCCGCGGAAACGGAAACGCCAAGGGTAAAATTGTCATCGGAATCCGGCGGCAGTTGGATGCTCATCTCGCCAAGCTGTGCCACCGACAGGGTGATATCGGTGCCACCGGGGAATTCCGTCCCATCGGCTGCGATCAGGACCGCGCCTTCCGGTACCCCGGCCACGGTCACGCTGACCGACATCAGCGGACTGTCCGCCCCTTCACCGAGAGTGAGGCTGAGCGGGACGGAACCATCCTCTACGGCCTCTCCGACAACCAGCTCGGGCGTGAAATCGGGATCGGGGAAATCCCCCAGGAAGGTTACCGCCTCAACGCCACTGATCTCCAGTCCCAGCACATCGAAGGTTCTGACGGTTTCCGTATCCCCGTTTTCAATGAATTCCTTCAGTTCGAGCAGTTCCGCAACGAATTCCGCATCCAGCGCCTGTTCGTCCGTGAACCGCAATTCGACCGTATCATTCCCGGCACCTCCCCGGATGATGTCATAGGTACGGGCCAGCGCCAGGGCGCTGTCGCCGAATTCGCCATCCGGAACGGGAAATCCTTCGCCTCCCGATTGTCCATCCTGACCGCTTTGCTGTGGATCTTCCTGGGTCGGTATTTCCGTGACCGTGCCACCTTCCAGGGTCACGCGCAGGACATCATCGCCCGCGCCGCCATCCAGAAAATCGTTCCCGGTACCACCATCCAGAATGTCATCGCCGTCACCGCCGCGAATGTCGTCATTCATCGTGCTGCCGGTCACGACATCATCGCCACCTTCCCCATCGATGACGAGACGCTTGCCCGCATCGGAGGCGGAGATGACATCATCGCCGTCCCCGGCATTCACGAAGACGGTGCTGTCGGCAATATCAGTATTGGTCAGGTCGCCGATGGTGATGGCGTCGTTACCGCCGCCGAGATTGACGGCCAGTTCCTCGACGCCGGTCATGTTGATCTGAGTTCCGGCACCACCCGTTTCAGAAATGATCACATCGCCGCTGGAGTTCTGACCAACATTCCAACCCATCCCATAAGTCACGCCCGAGGCGTTGATCGAGAACAGGTCGAACCCGCTGCCGCCGAAGACATTCGCATTTCCGGAACCATAGGCATAGGAGACCGTGCCGCCACCTGAATCAAAGGTCAGCGTCTTGAAACCGCCCAGATCGCCACTGATCGGCGAGCCAATATCAAATACATTCGACTTGTCAGTATCGCTGAACACGAAGTCATTTCCGGAATTGTAACTCTCGCCGTCGAGAGTGCCGGAACTCAACCCACCACTGCCGCCGAGTACACCATTCAGCAGACGCAGGAACAGCGCGCTTTGGGTGACATCCCCAATCGCCCCGCTGGGGCCGGCAGCCGTGTCCAGATCTTCCAGTTGCTCCGCCAGTTTCTCCAGCTCCTCTGGACTGAGGTCGCCAGTATCCTGATCTTCCCCGCCCCCATCATCGTCGCCTCGGCGTGCGGCATCCGGGCTGTAGTCGATGGCTTCACCATAAGTCCGGGTCTGCGTGTCCGGGTCCATGATGAAGACATCGCCCGGTGCCAGATTGGCCGCACCAATGACGGTCGACTGGCCGATGGAATTCAGCAGAACCTGTCCCGCCCCGTTCTCCACGACCACGGCCCCTTCAAACAGGGTGACCGTCGCATCGTTCAATTCCTGGTCGACATTGACACCGAACTTGGTGCCCCGGATCCCGATGGTCGCGACCGGCGTGCGAACCTGGACATCCTCCGGATTGGTTTTGCCGATCTGCCCGCTGGCAAACACGAAGGCACCCTGGACGATATCGAAAAGCTGGGAGCCGGATTCGGACGACGAATCATAGACCATCTCGTCAATGACGATGCGCGCGCTCCCACCCATCGACATGGTGCTGTTATCAACGAAAATAATGCCGACCGCCGAATCCCCGGCGGTCACCAGCACATCCCCTTCATAAACGGGATCACCGGCACCCAGTTCGACCTCGACCCCGCCGCGAACCGCGACGACCATCCCCTTCAGCGTATCGACCGATCCGGCCGGCTCACCGAGGGCATCGGACGTCCCGGTCTGCGCAACCTGGGTATCAGGCACCATCGGACCCGCCAGTTGCGTGACAAGCGCGCCATTCACAACCGCGCCGCCTTCGGTCACCAGATCCGGCGGCGGGGCGTCGCCTGCGAAATAATCAACGACGACGATAGTATCACCCGACGGCAGGGTGATCTGAAGATCCGGGCCGATATGGGCATATTCGCTCAACAGCACGTCTTCGCCGCCCGGCAGGACGGTCGGTCCGTTTGCGTTCAGATCGACGAAGGTTTCGCCGCTCGCCCCGTTCTCTGCCTGCAAGGCCTGCAAGATATTCATCTGTTTCACGTCCCACTGTCAGCATTGGGCGCGCCTTTCGACAGCGCTGCCCGATTTGGACCCAAACCTGAATCCGGCACTCATACACTCTACGCGCATTCCTGGGAAAACACCGTGACCGCCATCACAGGACCATCACCTTGGGTAGCAACACGAACCTACTTTCCCTGCAAAAACCCTCTGTAAAACACATGAGGCAGCAATGAATCCCGTTCGGGAAAGCCCTGTAAAATCAACTGAAATGCGCATAAACTCTGACCATACGCCCATTATCGCGCCCTTGCATGAAATTTGGCAAGTTCACCGAAAAAATATTACGGTCAATCTACGAAAATTTTCATGGTATTTTATGTAATTTAATACCAAAATCTCGGCTCTCCCCGACAATAAGCCGGTAAAATCCAGGATTCAGTATTTTAAATCAGATACTTAAAAAATCAACGATAGAGCCGGTCTCCGGCACTCTCCCGGACATCGTCATACAGACTCGCGACGAACTCACCATAGCCGTTATATATCTGAGTCGGTACCCGTTCGCCGGTGGTCAGCAACTGCTCCTCCTTCTGGGACCAGCGCGGATGCGGCACGTCCGGATTCACATTGGCCCAGAACCCGTATTCACTGCTCTGCAATTCTTCCCAATAGCTGACCGGGCGTTCTTCGGTGAAGGTGAAGCTGACAATCGATTTGATCGACTTGAATCCATATTTCCACGGCAGGGCCAGACGCAGCGGCGCACCATTCTGTTTCGGTGCCGGCTTGCCATACATACCGGTGACGAGGAATGTCAGATCGTTCATGCCCTCGGCCAGGGTGATCCCTTCGGTATAGGGCCAAGGATACCAGCTTGCCGACAGGTTCGGCATTGTCTCCTCGTCGGCGAGTGTCTGCATCTTGATGTATTTTGCACCGCTGAGCGGTTTGGCGATGTCGATCAATTGCGACATCGCAAAACCACACCACGGCACCGTCATCGCCCAGCGCTCGACGCAGCGCAGGCGATAGACCCGTTCTTCCAGTTGCACGCGCCGCAGCAGCGTATCGATGTCGATGACCATCGGCTTTTCAACCAGCCCGTCTATCCGGATTTCCCAGGGCCGAATTTTCATGGCCTGGGCATCCTCATGGATCTGCTTGTGACTGCCGAACTCATAGAAATTGTTGTAGGTGGTGGCATCGGCCTCGTCGGTCAGGCCACGTTCCGGGACGATGTATGTTTCATTGCGCGGAACGGGATACAGACTGGCCGATGGATCAGTTTCTGCCGCCGCACGTCTACTGCCGCCCAGACCTGCCGTCAGCGCAGTTCCGGCCAGGAACGCACCGCCCGCCATGCGCTTCAGGATTTCCCGCCTGTTACGATAGTCGCTTTCGCTGATCGCCGCCGATTCCGGCAATTCCCATCCGCGCTTGACCTTGATCAGCATTGCCTATGCTCCCGTTCGTTCCACCATACCGCAGCCATGCGCATTTTCGCACAGGACATCCATCGCTTAAAGATGGCCGAAACGATCCCGCCGTCAATCGCAGGTCACGCGGTCGTGAGAATGAATGATCAGGCGCGTCCCGCCTCGGAGGACAGAAGATTGGGGTCAAATCCCAGCAGACCGACAGCCCGGTCCCATTTATGATCCAGCGAGGTATCGAACAGCAGCCCGGCATCGCCCGGAACTGTCAGCCAGGCATTCTCCTGAATTTCCGAATCCAACTGCCCCGGCCCCCATCCGGCATAGCCCAGCGCCAGCAATGTATCGCGCGGCCCGAATCCGTCGGCGATGTCACGCAGGATATCGACCGTCGCGGTCAGCCCGACGCCGTTATCCATCACCACCGTGCCTTCACGCATGTAATCGGTCGAATGCAGCACGAAACCGCGCCCGGATTCCACCGGGCCGCCGAAATGTACCCGGATCTCGCTGCCGCCCCGCGCGCGGGATATGTTCAGCTGCTCCAGCAATTCATCGAAGGTCAGGGAATCGACGGACCGGTTCACGACCAGCCCCATCGCCCCCTCGGCATTATGGACGCACAGATAGATGACGGTCCGCGCGAACCGGGGATCGGTCATGCTCGGCATCGCCACCAGGAACTGCCCGGTGAGGTACCCTGCGTGATTTTGCACTCTTTCCGCCATCATACCGTTCTGATTGAGTGGTCGCCGCATCCCACGGAGTTGTGAGTTTCAGGGATGCTTCAACAGCCCTATATACTCACCAATAGAGACGGCAAGTGCAATGAAAAGCGGTTCGACAATGGCGTTTTCTAGGTTTCCCAGATGGTTCGTTTCCGCCGCGACAGGCATCCTGACCCTTATGGCGGGATCGATTGCCACCGCTCAGAACCAGACAAATAATATCCAGCCGGATCAGTTTCAGGCAGGCCAGACCGTATTCTCTCAAAGCCTGAGCAGCCAGGAAAGCACCAACCCCCGCGCGGGTTGGGATGGCCTTGATGTCGCCTCAGCCCGGCTGATATCTGCGGTCACGGCCAGCGGCTCCGGCGAAACCATCCCAATGGGACTGGAATTCGATCTGGCACCGGGCTGGAAGATTTATTGGCGCACGCCGGGTGATGCGGGCCTGCCACCGGTCCCGGACTGGTCGAAGTCGGACAATGTGGCCGATGTCGTCATGCACTGGCCGGTGCCGGAGCGGTTCGAGATATTCGATATCGGAACACTGGGCTATGGCGGCGAAATCATCTTCCCGCTGACCGTCACGCCGGAAATTCCCGGAGCCCCGATCCGTCTTGCCGGTGAAATTGACTTTCTGGCCTGTGCCGAAATCTGCATTCCGGGACGAGCCGACCTAGCATTCAGCCTGCCCTCCGGCCCCGCCTCCATCGCGCCCGAGGCGCACCGGATCGAACGGTTCCGCGCCGCCGTCCCGGTCACCGACAGCACCCGCGCCGGTCTGTCGATCACCTCAAGCACCGTGAACGAACAGTCTGAAGGCGGCGTGCGGCTGGTGGTTGAGGTCGCTTCACCGGACCAAGCCTTGACCACCCCGGATGCCTTCATCGAAGGTCCGGGCGGGGCCTATTTCGATGCACCGGGTATCGTGCTTTCCGAAGATCGCCACAACGCGACACTCACCGTCGATGCACCCTCGCGGATGACGCTTGCCAGCCTGACAGGCGAAGGAGTGACGATCACGCTGGTCGATCAGACCCGCGCGCTGGAGGCACGGATCACCCCACAGGCCGGTGGATCGTCTATCACCCCCGCCGGTCCTGTCCAGGCAATCGACCTGTGGACGATCCTGGGCCTTGCCCTGCTGGGCGGGTTGATCCTCAATCTGATGCCCTGCGTCCTGCCCGTCCTGTCGCTGAAACTGATGTCGGTCGCAACCAAATCCGGCAAGGATGCGTCGGCGATCCGCGCCGGGTTCCTTGCCTCCTCCGCCGGGATCATCCTTTCCTTCCTGCTGCTGGCCGGGGCGGCGATTGTGGTGAAACAGGTAGGGGTCTCGGTCGGCTGGGGAATGCAGTTCCAGCAACCGGTTTTCCTGGCGCTGATGGTGGCACTGCTGGTGCTGTTTGCCTGCAATCTGCTGGGCCTGTTCGAATTCCGTCTGCCTGGACAACTGGGCGACCGCGCCGCATCAGTTGGCGAAGGGCGCAACGGATTGTTCAAGGATTTCCTGACCGGAGCCTTCGCAACCCTGCTGGCGACGCCGTGCAGTGCGCCCTTCCTCGGCACCGCTGTCGGCTTCGCGCTGGGTGCGGGCAGCGGCGAAATCCTTGCGGTTTTCCTGGCCCTCGGCATCGGACTGGCCCTGCCCTATCTGTTGGTTGCCTCGATCCCCGGCCTGATCCGGTTCCTGCCCCGACCCGGTCGCTGGATGCAGATCCTGAAATGGATCCTGGCCGCCGCTCTGGTCGGCACCGCGCTCTGGCTTCTGAGCGTGATGCAGGTAACGCTCGGGGCTGAAAATACCATTGCCATAGCGGCGCTGGTGGCACTGGCTGCCGCTGTTCTGGCACTGCGTCATCGGGAAGGGTCCAGACTGGGCCGCGCCGCTTGGCCGGTTTCCGCCGCCCTGGCCCTTGCAGCGGTCGCCGCCCCCCTGACCATGACACTGGAAGCCCCAGGGAACCTGCCAACGGTCACGGCTGCCCAGGCCGGGATTTCATGGCAGCGGTTCGATGAGGCAACCATTCCGGATCTCGTTGCTGCGGGCCAGACAGTTCTGGTCGATGTCACCGCCGACTGGTGCGTGACCTGTCAGTGGAACAAGAAGACGGTGCTGGAGGTCGGCGATGTTGCGACCTGGCTTGCCCAGGACTCCGTGATCGCGATGCGGGCGGACTGGACACGCCCGGACCCTGCGATATCTAACTTTCTGGCTCGGCACGGACGCTATGGCATCCCCTTCAACATCATCTATGGGCCGGATGCGCCACAAGGGATCGCACTGCCGGAACTGTTGACGGCCCGCGCAGTCCTGAACGCCGCTGTTACCGCCGATCCCCAAGCCAGCGTCGCGAAGGCGCATTGACACCTGCGCTTTGCTCGCCAAGAGTCTTCTGGACAGGACAGGATATGATCCTATCTCCAGCTTTGCATGTAGCGGTACCTGCCGGGTCCGCCACGACAACAACCCAACGATAAGGACAACCAAGATCATGAGCATCAAAGAAGGTGAGAAACTCCCTGCCATCAGCCTCAAGAAAATGGGCGCGAATGGCCCTGAAGATGTCGACACAGCAAGCTACTTCGCGGGCAAGAAAGTCGTCGTCTTCTCCGTTCCCGGTGCCTTTACCCCGACCTGTTCGGCAAAGCATCTGCCCGGTTTCGTCACCCATGCCGACGATCTGAAGAAGAAGGGTGTTGATGCCATTGCCTGCCTGTCCGTGAACGATGCCTTCGTCATGGGTGCCTGGGGCAAGGATCAGGGTACCGACGGCAAGGTTGATATGCTGGCGGACGGATCCGCCACCTTCACCAAGGCGCTGGGTCTGGAACTGGATCTGGTCGCTGCAGGCCTGGGCGTGCGCGGAAAGCGGTTCGCGATGGTTGTCGAGGACGGCACCGTCAGCCACCTGGCGGTCGAAGAGCCGGGGGCTTTCGAAGTCTCCTCTGCCGAGGCCATCCTGTTGAAGCTATAGCTCAGACCAAACGGCCTTAACCCCGCATCGACTGGCATGGCCGTGTCGGTGCGGGGATATAGCCGAAATATTAAGTACCAGCCCTGTTAAGATGCAGTCATAATATCTGCGACAGGAACTCGCGGGTGCGGGGGTCCCGCGGATTGGCGAAAAACTCCTTTGGCGGGCCGTCCTCGACGATGATACCCCGATCCGTGAAATACATATGATCGGCAATCTCCCGCGCGAAACCCATTTCATGCGTGACGAGAAGGCACGTCATCCCCTCCTCTGCCAGGTCGCGGATTGTCACCAGCACTTCTTTCACTGTCTCCGGATCCAGCGCGGCGGTCACCTCGTCGAAGAGCATCACCGCCGGATTCATTGCCAATGAACGGGCGATGGCAACGCGCTGCTGCTGGCCACCAGACAATTCCCCCGGGAATTGCAGTTCCTTGCCTTCCAACCGCACCTTCTTCAACAGCGCATAGGCCCGTGCCTCGACCTCCTTCGGGTCCTGTTTCAAGACGATGGTCGGGGCCATCATCACGTTTTCCAGCGCGGTTCTGTGCGGAAACAGATTGTACTGCTGAAACACCATGCCAACACGGCGGCGCAGTGCCAGTTTGTCCAGCTTCGGGTCATTCACCTCAACACCCTCAACGGTGATCGAGCCGCCCTCAATCGGAACAAGGGCGTTGATGCAGCGCAGCAAGGTTGACTTGCCGGAGCCGGATGGTCCGATGATGCAGATCACATCGCCCTTCATCACCTGCAGGCTGACGCCCTTCAGTACCTCGGTCTTGCCAAAGGCTTTGTGGACATCACGGATATCGATGATCGGTTGGTCACTGGTCCAGGCCATGCCTGACAATCTCCTTGGAACGGTTGAATCAGCCAGCCACCGCATAGCGCCGCTCCAGGCGGGCGGTCCATCGGCTGATCGGATAGCAATAAAAGAAGAACCAGCTCAGGATGAACAGATAGAGCGGGATCAGCAGGTCAACGCGGGATTCGGAATTGAGTGCCGCCCCAGTCAGGGTCATCACCTCCTGCACCCCGACGATGGAAACGAGCGGCGTTGCCATGGTCAGAACCGCATAGAGGTTCATCCAGGACGGCAGAACCCGGGTTACACATTGCGGCAGGATCACATAGCGCATCGTCTGATAGCGGCTGAAGGCCAGGGATTCCGCTGATTCCCATTGTCCGGACGGGATCGACTGGATCGCACCGCGCACGAATTCCGAAACATAGGCCATCACCGGCAGGGACAGGCCGATCACCGACTTGATCCATCCGGGGAACGGGATCGTGAGTCCGAACAGCTTGATTTCAAACGGGATGAGCAGGATGCAGTAGAACAGCAGCACCAGCCAGGGCGCATTGCGGAAGAACTGCGTCACAACCCAGGCCGACCAGCGCACTGGTCGCGTCAGCGATACCTGCAAAATGCCGAGCGTCACGCCCAACACCGTCCCGATGGCCATCGACAGGAAGGAAATCAGGATATTGAACAGGAAGCCCTCAAACAGGGTCGGCGTCCATTTCCACATCAGGGACAACACACCCGGTCGCGTCCCATCGCCCTGTGCCAGCGCAGGCGCGATGGATGCGACGGCAATCAGCACACAAAGCAGCAAGGCAATGCGTGGTGTGAACAGAGCCGTCAACGCCACCCGGCCTGTCGTCGCACCGGGCCGGAAGGGCAGCAGCACCGCCATCGCCTTGCCCGACACGGAATTAGCACCGTATCCAGGACCGAAATTCGGGTTCCATGCCATGGCTCAGACCCTCCCATAACCAGGAATGCGCAGGGTCTTTTCCCATCGATGCAGGACCCAGACCAGTACCGCGACGATCAGCACATAACCAAGCAGCACGACATTCATCATCTCACGCACATTCAATTCATCCGACCAGATCTGGGCACAGACATAGAGCAGGTCCGGGACCGCGATTGCATAGGCAAGCGTCGTCGTCTTCACCAGATTGACAAGATTGGTCCCCAGCGACGGCAAACATATCCGCACCGCCAGTGGCAGGATCACATAGCGATAGGACTGCCAGCGGGAATAGCCCAACGCCTCTGCCGCCTCCGATGTCGTCTTGGGCACCGCTTCCAGTCCGGCTCTGAATATCTCGACATTCAGGGCTCCGGCAAAGAAGGAAAGCGAAATCACGGCCCAGCCGAAATTATTGATGATCGGACGCGAAAGACCGCTGCCATCCTCAATCTGAGGCAGAATGGCGCTCAATGCGAAATAAAAGAAATAGAGCTGGATCAGAGGCGGTGTATTCCGAAAGAAAGCGACATAGAAATGCATGCCGTTGCGTACCAGCGCGGATCGCGCACCCTGCGCCCAGGCCCCGACGACACCGATCACCAGCGACAGTCCGATGCAGATCACCGATAGCTGGACCGTCACCCACATGCCGCTGAACAGGCGTCCGCGATCATAACTGTCATAGCCGACCGTCAGGTTGATGCCCTGTGCCTTGTGCAGCCAGACAAAGAACTGTTCGATTCCATCCAAGATCAAGAATTCCCCACCCGTTCGTGAAAGCCCTATCCGCGTCGCTTCTGCGCGGATAGGGCCTCGATACGCCATCAGTCAGGCACAGCCTGGATCAGTTCTTGTACTTCTCGTGCATTTCCATCAGGAAGGGATTGTCCTTGATCCCCCAACTGCGGTTCAGTTCGATCAACTTGCCAGATTTGTGCCAGTCGACCGAGACTTCCCGCATGAAATCGCCATAGGGACCGTCCAGTTCCGTCAACGGCACCGCAATCGCCCAGGACTGCGGATCTTCCGTCGGGACCGGCATTTCATAATCGGCCCAGCTTTCGTCGGAGGCCAGTTGCGACTCGATCCAGGTATTATCATAGAGGAAGGCGATGCAGTTGCCATTCTTCAGCGCGGAGGTCGCTTCGGCAATCCCGGCAAAGGCCATCAGGTTCGGGCTGTATTCCTGGGTCACGCGCTTGTTGTAATATGCGCCCTGGATGGCGCAGACATCCTTGCCTGCCAGATCCGCCCAGGATTTCACACCCGCAGCCTTCGGTGCCACAATATTGGTCCCACCGGCATAATAGTTCGGCTCGATCATGCCGACGACTTCGCGGCGTTTGGCATTGTCGCCCATCGTCGCGATCATCAGATCGATCTTGCCCTGTTGCAGGAATTCCATCCGGTTGGATGCCACCACGGGAATCAGTTCGATTTCAACGCCCAGACGCTCGGCCACGTCCTTGGCCAAATCGATTTCCAGACCGATGATATTGCCACTGGAATCGAGATAGCCCCAGGGGCGGTAATCCTGCTTCACACCGACGACCAGCTTGCCGCGTTCCTTGATCTCTGCCAGCAGGTCGGCCTGTGCCGCCACACTGGACAGTCCGCTCAGGCTCATCGCCAGGACCAGCCCACTCACCACTTTCTTGAACATCACACATCTCCCAAAAGTTCCGCCGCCTGCGTGACGGCCCGCTTGCCGAAAGCCTCCGCCCTGCGCGGAAGGCCTTCCGTATTCACATGACGGGAACTCCCGCCATGCGGAACCCCTGCTATGACGCCCCCCGGCTCCAATAGACGCCGCGTTCGGCGCGCAGCCTGTCAATCCGGTCGATTTCTTCTACCGTGTTGTGATCCCCGCGGGAGACGATAAGCGACGTCAAACTCTCCAGCAGCGCCAGTGAGGCGGTCAGCGATGGAAAAAACTGCGGACTGCCGGTCGGCGTCAGGAACAGATGATCCGCCATCGCCGCCACGGGCGAACTGCGCCGGTCGGTGATGACCACGCAGGAGGCTCCCTTTTCCTTCGCAAAGGCGACCGATTCCACCGATTGCCTGGCATAGGGACTGACCGTCACCGTCAACAGCGCATCCTGCGGCTTTAGATGAATCAAACCGTCCACCGCATTGCCGCTTTCGCTGGAAACCAGTTGGGCCTGCGGCAGGGCGAAGCGGCAGACGAAATGAAAATGGCGCATGATCCCGTGCAACGCTGCGACGCCCAGGACAAAAACTGTGTTCGCCCCACGCAGACAATCCGCCGCCGCAGCCAGTGCATCCGGATCGGTTTCGCGATAGGCGCTTTCAATATTGGAAATCTGCGCCATGGCGATGCCGGACAGGACCTCCCCCGACGCATTGTCCGCTGCCATCTTCTGGAGCCACTCCGCGCGACTGGCAAAATCGCCGCCGGTGCGCAGGGCCTGCTGAAACGCATGCCGGAATGTCTCGTAGGAGGGGAATCCCAGATGCCGTGCCAGCCGCAACAGCGTCGCAGGAGCCACACCGGACGCCGCCGCAAAACCACGCATGGAACTCAGCGCCACATCCTCCGGCCGATCCAGAATCCCGACCGCCGCCTGGTGCATCTGCGGCGTCAGGCCGTTCAGGCTTTCAGTCAGCCTGGCAATGATTTCCTGCCGTTCGATTCCCACCCTGTACTCCGGCTCATGAAACAGATGTTAAATTTAATGATCATTGTGAACTGTTCGTTTTAAAAGTCATCAGAAAAATTATCCAATTGTGGAAATTCCGGATGCTGGTGTCAGATTTCATTAATTTTTACGCTGAATCTCATTAAGGCTTACATTCGCGAACAAAACATAACCATGGATTAGAAAAGAGTGAATGGTCACGTCGCAGCCAGTTAACTAGTACGCAGGCTAATACACGGTGACCTGCGCCCCAAGTATCCTCCAGTCAGAGGGAGAGTCCTTTGGTTGAAAACTGGCTTTTTGCTGCGGTGATGGCAAGCCTGTCCGGGGCATGCCCCGGACAGGCTTTGGCGGCGATTTCGGCGGGGGGTTTCCCACCTAGGCTCGAATGGGGTCTGGCTGTGTTGTAGTCCTCCATCCAGGTGGCGAGTTCGATACGGACATGGCGGATTGAGGTAAACAGCGTCTCGTTCAGGCATTCGTCCCTGAGCCGCCCATTGAAGCTTTCCACGAAGCCGTTCTGCATCGGCTTTCCCGGTGCGATATAATGCCAATCGACAGCCCGATCCTGGCTCCAGCGCAGGATCGCCATGCTGGTCAGTTCGGTGCCGTTGTCGCTGACAATGGTCTTCGGCCTGGCTCCACGCTGCCAGATCAGAGCATCCAGTTCCCGGGCGACACGAAGGCCGGACAGGGACGTGTCCGCCACCAGAGCCAGGCATTCGCGCGTGAAGTCATCGATGACCGCAAGAATCCGGAACCGGCATCCATCCGTGAAGGCATCCGATACGAAGTCCAGCGACCATCGCTGGTTCGGCCCATCGGGCAGCGATAACGGTGCCCTCGTCCCCAAGGCACGCTTCCGGCCGCCGCGGCGGCGCACCTGGAGCTTCTCCTCGCGATACAGACGCCGGAACTTCTTCTGGTTCATCTCGATCCCCTCCCGGTTCAACAGCAGATGCAGTCGCCGATAGCCGAAACGGCGGCGTTCCCGCGACAGGGCGCGAAGCCGCTCGCGGATCTCGGCATCATCCGGCCGACGGGATCGATAGCGAACCGAGGTCCGGTCTGCCCCCAGCACAAAGCACGCCCGCCGCTCGCTCACGCCATGCACCGCACGAAGATGAGCGATCGCCTCCCGCATCGCAGCGGGCGTCACCATTTTTTTGATGCAACGTCTTTCAGCATGGCGTTGTCCAGCATCGCCTCGGCCAGCAGCTTCTTGAGAGGCGCGCGTTCTCGTCCTCAAGCGTCTTCAGCCGCTTCGCCTCCGACACTTCCAGCCCGCCAAACTTGGCTTTCCACTTGTAGAAGGTCGCTTCGCTGACACCGTGACGGCGGCAAACATCCGCCGTCCTCTGGCCAGATTCCTGCTCCTTCAATATCCCGATGATCTGTTCTTCCGTGAACCGGCTGCGCTTCATAAATCCGTCTCCTTCGCGTCGACGGACTCTACCAAATCTGGAGGAATTCTAAGGGCTCAGGTCAGCTTGTTCCTCATTTTACGGTGAACCCGCCCATTTTGTGATGTTAGGATTGGCGATAGTGTCCACTATTGATCGTGGACACCAACAATGAGAAGCGAGGCCGAAGCCTCGCGCCCCTCCAACTCGCGGGTGGCAAAAAGGGTGCGGCCACGGCTTAAATGGGTGCTGCCACGAAAATCGGGTCTGGAATCGGGTACCAAGGGGGTCTGAGGCAGGGTATGACCCTCGGAGCTTTCGGTAAACGAAAATAAATTGGTTTACCGGTTGTCACGATAAACCGAAAAATATAAGTTTACCGGCACTGTAACAGCAGAGGTCGAGATGGCGAACCTGAGTTCAGTAGCACGGTCTGCCTATGGGGATCTCTTGCGTCTCCTGAAAGACGACATGGTCGCAAATGTCCGCGGCTCGCTTGTCACCAAGGAGCGAGGCGGCAAGGTCTACTGGTACGCAGCCGAGAAGATCGGCAGTGACGTAAAGTTCTGGTATCTCGGTCCGGACAGCACTGAGGTTCGCAATCGTGTAGACCGCATGAACGAGTTGCGCGAACAAGCTGCGGAACGCAAGCAGGAACGCGCCAGGCTCGCGCGCCTGCTGCGCGCCGAGGGTATGACTCCTGTCGACCGTGGGACAGGCGGTTTGCTGCTCGCCATGGCTAAGGTCGGAACGTTCAGGCTGGGCGGCACCCTGATCGGCACGAATGCCTTTCGCTTGATGGAGGGAGAACTGGGCACCACCCTCCCTCTTGGAAGCGTGGCTAGCACCGGGGATGTCGATATCGCGCAATTCGAGCGTCTGTCTGTCGCCTTGCAGGACGCAGTCGAGCCATCGCTTGCCGAAACCTTTTCGGCGCTCAAATTTGATCCCGTTCAGGGTCTTGACCGCGATAGTGTCTGGCGGTGGCGGCAAAGCGGACGGACGGGCATGATGATCGAGTTCCTGACACCATCTTTTGACGCAGAAGAGGGTATTCGCGATCTCCCCGCCTTGGGGGTCAAGGCGAGGGCCCTGCATCATCTGAACTACCTGGTCTCGGATCCCATCCACGCCGTTGCGCTCTATCGTGATGGTATCCTTGTGCAGATCCCGCGACCCGAGAAATTCGCCATCCACAAGCTGATCGTTGCGGACCGCCGCCGCGACGGGCCCGCGTCCTTCAAGGCGGAAAAAGACCGCCAGCAGGCCGCGTTCATTATCAAGACCATGGCCGAGGATCGTCCGTCAGACATCTGGGACGCCTATGAAGACGCGATGTCGCGAGGGCCCAAGTGGCGCGAGAGGGTCGAACGGACGCTGGAGCGAATGGTGGGCACACATGAGATGCTGATGGCCTGCGCGGAGACGTAAACCGCTCGATATCGTCGTTGATGACTGTGATCCCGCCGGTCCCACGTAAGGGTAGGTTCGTATCCCGGTATATTCTGCTTTTGCACAATGCGGCACAAATCGAGCGCAAAGTCGGGTTAACGCGCCAGACTGCCGCTTTTCTCGTACAGCGTTTTGAAGGTAAAGCCCGATTGAAAACGTAATCGTTAATGATATTCGAAATGGAAAACGTAAGCGGTAGTGAGACAGAAAGTAATTTATGATGACATTCGGTGATCACGAAGCCCAGAAATGCGTTACTGCCGACGTAATCGCTAATGAAATCCGATAACTCTTTCCCCAAAATTGCCGGATTTGCTGTGTTGTTGCGTTGCATTTCTTGTCGGATTTCACTAGCTTTTACGCGGAATCTCACTAAGGCTTATATTTGCGAACAAAACATAAACATTAATTAGAAAAAAGTGAATGGTCACGTCGCAGTCGATTAAATAGTACGCAGGCTAGAGCATTTTGAGTTTAATATGGCTCATATCCGCAGGCACTGAAGAAGTTTGCACATTCGAGCGGCGTGTAGGTTTCGATAGCTTTGGCTATTTCGTTCCAGAGATTGTCTACGGTGCGGGCTGCGGCTTTGCGCAGGAACGCCTTGAGCTTGGAGAAGGCCATTTCGATGGGGTTGAGGTCGGGGCTGTAGGGCGGCAAGAAGCGTAGTTTGGCCCCAACCGCTTCGATGGCCTCGCGCACGGCGACCGGTTTGTGGGCGGGTAGATTGTCCATGATGACGATATCGCCGGGACGCAGTGTGGGGACGAGAACCTGTTCGATATAGGCAAGGAAGGCGGCCCCGTTCATGGCCCCGTCGAGGACCATCGGCGCGGTCATGCCCGACAGGCGCAACGCCCCGGTAAAGGTGGTGGTTTTCCAGTGCCCGTGCGGAAGCGAAGCCCGGCAGCGTTCCCCTTTGCGTGCCCGCCCACGCAAGCGCGCCATCTTTGTGGACGCCCCGATCTCGTCGATGAAGATCAGTTTTTCGGGGTCGAGATCGCGCTGGCCGTCGAACCAGGCTTGGCGGGCCGCAGCGACGTCTTCGCGAGCCTGTTCGGCAGCATGGCCTGTCTTTTTTTAAAAGTGATCCCGCGTTTCTTCAACCAATTATGGATCGTGGACGGATCAACCGCCTCGCTACGTTCTGTCCGAAGCCGTTCAGCCATCTCTGCCAGCGTGATGTCCTTGCCCCCCGCTTCGACCAATCCAAGAAGGAAGCCTGCATGGGCGTCCAGGCGCGAGCCACCTGGATTGCCCTTACGTCCCGGCACAATGTCGCCACTTGTGCGCCACAGCCGGTGCCAGCGGCCCGCCGTGCTCTCGCCAATACAAAACCGACGGCCCGCCGCGCGGATCGACAGACCCTCTTCATTAATCGCCCGTACCACCCGCCAACGCAGGTCAACACTCAACGATGCCGCCATCTTCGCCTCCGTGATTTCACGGAACCTAATGAATCAGAATTCGCAACTCATGGGAATCCCCCGTAGCGAGTCAAATTACGATCAAATCGCTCTAATACACGGCGAACAAAATCAGGTTCTGGCTCCTACCTATGCAAGACTATAAAGAATAGTTTCAAAGACGCCTTACCTCGGCCAGAGGTAAGATTGGGGTCCGCTCCGGGTGACCCTGTCCCGTAGAATGCGTCAATTGAGAATGAGAGATTCTGGCAAATTCGAAGCGTACTGAGCTGGAGAAATTAGCCATGAAGAAGTCAAGGTTCACAGTGTAAATTCTCCCGCCCTCCCTGTCCCCCGAAAGGGTAAAGGCGGACAATTTTTACACCACTCATAGCAGGGTCACCCTGCCATTACCGTGGTCGACTTTTGTACCACCGTTCTCAGCCTAACGTTTCGAGAACCACCGTACGACATTCTCCAGAAGACGGGATATGGCATTGTCATAATTGTTGCAGGGCAGGCTGCCGCAGAAGGTTATGGAACCGACAGAAAAGACGGCACCGCCGGAAGGGGTGTCAAAATAGACAATATCCGCACGGATCAGGTCTGCGGGCGGATCTCCGGTTGTTGTGCTGACATGGGTCAGCATCTCCTCTGGCGCGACAACATAGGTGGAGGCATGGGCTTCGGATTTTGCCACGATGACTGCATTGTCCGGCGACCCCAACAGCGGATCATGGCGATCCAATTCGTAGCCGGCGGCACCGCTGCCTGACAGGCCCTCATTGCCCAGAATATCATCATCAATGCCCCGAAACATCCAGTCCAGATCGGCGCGATAGGAGTCCTGCATGCGACGATAATAGGATCCGTTGAAGGTTCCCTGAGCGGAAAACCCGATACCGGTCAGAACCTGCGGCGGGCGTCCATTGCGCCGCCACAGGCCGCCATACTGACCATCCAGAGCGTTGTAGTATTCACCCGGTTGCGTCGCCCAGGTCCGGATGCCGCCTTCATTGCGGCGAATCTCCGCGATCCCCGGAATTGTATCGGATACCGCAATCCGCCAATAGAATCCGTTACCCCCCAGATAACAGAGATTCCCGCCCTGATCGATGTAGCCCTGAAAGGCATCCAGGGATCGTTCGGTATGGTATTCAGGATGGGTACAGGTCAGCACAGTGCGATAAGGCTTCAGTGCTTCGGCACCGTCGCGTTCCAACTGATGATCGGTGACAACATCAAAGTCCAGACCTTTGCTCTCCAACCAGGACCACAGATGACTGTCTGCCTGATAGTGCCGCAATCCAGATCCGCATCGCGGTGCAAGCAGGGTAAGATAGCCGGAACGAAGATTTAAGAGGGGCCTTCGCCAGGAGCACAGGCTGATGCCGGATCCATCGGGATGCAAATTATAGCTGGACTGGCTGAATTGACTATGACGCTCCGGATTATAGGGATACGCGCCCCAATCCTTCATCCTCTGCTCAATCGCCGGTCCATAGTCATAGCGCCCGTTATTGCCATACATCACATAAGTATAGGTTGGAATCACGACACAGATTGATGCGCGCGGCTTTCCCAATGGGGCCGCGATAAAGAACGGGACATAATCCTCGTCCTCGCCGCAGCGAAGCCTCATGGCATAGTTTCCGCTTTTGCAGTCCTGCGGTACTTCAAAAACAAAGTCGTCGTCCCAACCGCAATCGTGACAATCATCCTCATGAAAATGAATCGCCGCATAATCCTCCGGCGCATGACGCCAGCACATTTCGCGCCCCCGCCAGCCTGACCCTGTCACACCCCGTGTCGGCATATTCACCAGATAGCCATGCAGAGCATTTGGCCCGGTATCGAAAATTCTGTCCGTGTCGATCCCTTTTGAAAAATCCCAGGCCGCGAGGCATCCCGCTGTCAGAGGCTCTCCGAATGGATCAACCTCCTCCTCACAATTTGTAAGCACTCTCGGGTTCTCTATACGACCATTGAACAGATTTTCCGGCTTCCTATCGGCCTTCCAGGCACCGATGGTTATGCGCGACAGGTCGGACAGTTTCAGCGGTGCGTTGGATGACTGCCTACCGGAAACTGCTCTCACGACGGACCCATCACGCGCATTGAGTAACAAGAGCTTCGTGTTGCCCGATTTAAAATCGAGCATCGCAACGAGACGATACCAATGGCGCAGGCGAAGTTTGGCCTCAAGACATAGTCGGTCAGTCTGTCCATCCCGAGTTAGGATAAGAGCGGGACCGTCACGATCAACTGAGAGTTCCAAGCGTAGTCCCGTCACAGTATCGCCTATTGCCACGAGAGTCTGGCGATCCCGATCTGCCAGGAAGGGACATACCGTCACAGCAAGCGTTAACCGCTCATGCTTCGTTGCATGTCGAAGCGGCACAACCGCATAGGATCCCAGAGCATAGTCCTGAAAGCGTGAGGGATAGCGACCATTGCACGCGGCATCGACTTCCTCATGAATGATACCGGGACCATCCGGATTCGGATCGGCCGATACAATCCGCACCATCTGGACATCATAGGGTTGGTCGCTGATGGAACTGACCTTGAACCCGAGGCTTTCGCCCGGACGTGCGTCCAGGTCATTTGCATAGCCAATGAGCGGGATCATCCTTTCACCGCCCCAGCTGCAAGACCTCGTATGAAGAACCGGCTTAAAAAGGTGAACATCACAAAAAGCGGCAGGGCAATCAGCGTGGAGCCTGCCATTAACTCGCCCCACCGCAATTCGTACAACCCCACCATCGTATCAAGACCGACCGGCAGTGTTTTATTGACATCACTGCTGATCATCACCAGCGCGAAGACATAGTCGGTCCAGGATAGCAGGAAGGCGAAAATCGCGACCGTGACGATCCCTGGCAAGGTCAGAGGCAGAACGACCAGAATAAACGCCTTCAACCGCGAACACCCATCCACCATGGCGGCTTCTTCGACATCTGTCGGGATCTGCTTGAAGAACCCCCACAACAGCCAAACCCCCAGCGGAAGAGCCAGAGTCGTGTGCGAGATGATAAGCGAGAGCAGTGTGTCAGGAATACCTGTCTGAACGAATAATGTTGCCAGGGGTATCGCCAGTAACAGGGGCGGAAACATATAGGCATACAGCATCGTGCCAATTATCAGGCTCTTGCCGCGAAACTGCAGCCGCGTGACGGAATAGGCAATGAGGACCGACAGAATTATCGTCACCACCACCGTTCCGGACGCCACAATGACGGAGTTCATGAACCATGTCGGATAGTCCGTCAGTTCCAGCAAAGTCGAGAAATTTTCCAGCGTAAACGGGGCCGGAAAAAAATCTATGGAACTGTATATGGTCTGAGGATCGCGGAAGCTGGTATTGATCATCCAGTAAACCGGAAACACGGAATACACGACCATGCACAACAGCAGAAACCAATATAGGGCTCGGTAAATCGGCCTAGACATTGTCGATCAATCCTTCTGCTCTAATGGAAAAAAGTGGAAGTACAAAAGGATGATTGCAGACAAAATCAGGAAGGATATCGACGATACTGCCGCGCCCAGCCCCACATCATATGTCTCGAAGGCCAAACGGTAGGAAAAGACGGGCAGTTGTTCGGTCGCACGCTGCGGTCCGCCCTGCGTCATCAACCAGATGATATCGAACTTGTTGAACATCCAGATTGCCCGCAACAACAGAACGACCAGCAGAACCGAGCGAAGCTGTGGCAGGGTCACATGCCAGAACCGTTGCCAGGGGCCGGCACCATCGATGCGCGCGGCCTCATACAGTTCCTCTGGGATGGATTGGAGGCCTGCAAGACATGTCAGCGTGACGAAGGGTGTCCAGATCCAGACGCTGATCAAAACGACGGTCAGCATCGCAAGGGTCGGATCCTCCCCCCATGGAATGTAGTCATAACCGAAAAACTGTGCCGCAACCGTCAATATGCCAACCGAACCGTCGAGCATCCATCTGAAGGTCAAGGCAACAACGACAGTCGGCAAGAGATAGGGCAGGACAGCCAGGCCCCGAATGACCGGCATGCCAGGAAATTCCCGAGCCAGCAAAAGGGCAAAGGCAATGCCCAGGACTATCTGCAGAAAAATTGTAAGACCTGCGAAGATAACCCCACGCCCCAATGCCGCCCAAAACTCGGGCATAGCAAGAACTTGCGTGTAATTCGCAAACCAGACCCATTCCGGCTCAGAAATCAGAGACTCCCGGTGCTGAAAGCTCAACTCCAATGCATAGAATGCCGGATAAAGCACCAGAACCGCCGTAAAGGCCAAGGCCAGAAACAGAATTACATAAATTATGCGATCACTGGGCATAGGAAAGAGTCCCGCTTAGGGATTGACGGAGGATCATGGTGGTCGCGCGGAGGTGCCGAGTGGCTTTGCGCACGCTCGACACCTCCTGCTCCCTTAAGACGCGATGACTTTGCGAATCTTGGCCGCAGCCGCCTTCACACTGTCTTCACCGGACATTCCATTCAGAATGCGATCCTGAAGCATTTCAGGCAGCGCATAGGATCTGAACACCTTGCCGGCGCGCACATCGGGCTCTGGGCCCTCGGTATCAATTGACCGGATAATAACATCCGGGTCATTCAGCACCCGCTTCTGCATCGCAATGATATCAGAGAAAGTCTCGAGTGCCGGATGCGCCAGCCAGCGGGGATCTTCATAGATATCCAGGCGGGTTGGCTGATAATGCACAGGAGAACTGTGCAGGAAGTTGATCAGATGTTCATCAGAGAACCATTCGAGGAACTTCAACGCCTCATCCGTCATCGCTGTATCGAGGACAACCCAGCCATCGTAGCCATGATTGACGGCAAATTTCTTGCCGTCCTTTGATGGGAACAGGAACGAGGAAACCTGCTGCGCCTTGTCCGGCATAGTCATGTTCATCTGATCGATCAGACGCCCGGTTCCCGGCGTATGTGAAATGATACCGCCCTGGAAGTCCCCGACCAGATTGGCCCATCCCGCCTGCATCGGTGAGGGCGGCATGTATTGGGTCAGATCAGCCATGAAGTCGACATATTCCGCCGCTTTTGGAAGAATGTCCGGAGAATCCAGGATGACATTCCAGTTATCGTCGAACAGCTTCACGCCGTTTGCCCACATATATCCGAATGCCGTGTAATTCGTCGCGCCGTTGCTACCGATCGGATGAACAACGCCACTTGGCAACTGTCCTTCACCGCTTCCCGTCACGCTGGCAAGATTGCCCAGATACTGATCCCAGTTCTTGGGCTCGGTCAGGCCTTTCGAGGCATACAGATCTTTTCTGTAGTTGATCCAGCACAGATTGTAATCATAGGGGTACCAGAAATTGTCACCCTTCACGGGGTAGAGTATCTTGGGACCCCAATCATATTTCTGGAGAATGCTGTTCAATGGAACGATCTTCTTTTCATTCGCCAGCAACAGGACGTCCCCGAAGAAGCTCAGTGTCGCAATGTCATAGGGACGACCGGACTGAATTGAAGTCTGCAGCTTTTCAAATGCCTTGCCACCAGGAACGCTGTCCATCTGAACCTTGATGCCAGTTTCCCTTTCATACTGCGCGGCAGCAAATCGCATTGCTCTTACGCTATCAGCACTTGGTTCCGCGTTCAGGAAGCGAATGGTTTTATCCGCAGCGAGAACATTCGGTGCCGACAAGGCAAAGGGGACCATGGATGCCGCACCCAATCCCTTGACCACCGACCGTCTTGAAAAACCAATCCCCATCATTTTCATACCGGAACGTGGCAATTTTGTATTGTTACTGTCAGCCATGACTTTCTTCCTTCCGACCATTCGGTCTCCCATTCGATCCTGTTGTCCCAATTGACTTCAGGGTCCTCCCTGTCGCTCTGTCGAAGAAATGACAGCGACCATTGCCCAGTTGCATCCCAACGTGATCACCGCGTGTGATCTGGTCATTACGGGCAATCAAAACTCGAAGCGAAGTCTCTCCTTCGCGACATAACAACAATGTCTGTGCGCCCATCGGCTCAACCAGATCCACACGCATCCTGAATGGCGCATCAGCTCGATATTCGTCTGAGACGATTTCAAGGTTTTCAGGACGAACGCCAAACACACCCGATGCGCCTAACATCAGCCCATCCGCTTCGCCCTCGGGCACCACAAAGCAGAACCCTTCCCCGGCGATGCAGAGCGCACCATCCTTCTCGATTACCTCTGCCGAAACCTGGTTCATTTCCGGCGACCCTATAAAGCCCGCTACGAACTGGTTGGCTGGATTGTCATACACATCCAGGGGTGCCCCGACCTGCTGCATCTCACCGTCCTTCATCACGGCGATCCGGCTTCCAAGGGTCATGGCTTCGACCTGATCATGGGTCACATACAGCATGCTCTTACCCAGTCGGGTATGCAGACTGCCGATTTCTTCCCGCATCTTGACGCGCAGTTTCGCATCCAGATTGCTGAGCGGCTCGTCGAGCAGAAACGCGTCCGGATCCCGAACCAATGCGCGCCCTAAAGCGACGCGTTGCCGTTGACCACCGGATAAATGTTTGGGTTTCCGATGCAGCAAATCTGTCAGGCCCAGAATTTCTGCCGCTTCCCTTACGCGGCGTTCAGCTTCCTGTTTCGGAACCCCGCGCATGCGCAGTCCAAAATCCAGATTGCCGTAAACATTCTTATGGGCATAAAGCGCATAGTTCTGGAAAACCATCGCGATATTACGGTCTTTCGGGTCAAGCCTGGTGACATCGCGACCCCCGATCAGAATCGTGCCGGATGTCGTTGTCTCCAGCCCGGCAACCATCCGCAACGTAGTAGATTTACCGCAGCCTGACGGCCCGACAAAGACCATCAATTCACCATCGTCGATGGACAGATTCACCCTGTCGACAACGGTCAGATTGCCAAATCTCTTGGTTACGTCCTGTAATTCAATAGATGCCATGATGTGCCCTGCCCAATCTCAATGCCGGTGCAACCGACGAACAATGCCAGATGATTACAGGGGCGTTCATGACGCATGCTCACTGACCTGATACTCGGACCGCGCCAGCCAATCGGGTTCGACCTCAAAGCCCCATCCCGGCTCTTCGCCTACCGCCGCCATCCCGTCCTGAATCTTGTAAGGATCATTCCTCAGCACGCCATATTGCCACGGATAGAAATCCGCCTGCTCAATGGAAAATTCCAGGTATTTTCCGGCATTGGGAATCGCGCGAAGCAGGTGCATTGTGAACAAAGTCACCAGGCCCAGATTTGCCGAATGCGGGGTCACCGGCAAGCCAGCTTCTGCTGCCATTTTGCAAACTTCCAACGTGCGACAGATACCCCCGAGATAGAGAATATCAGGCTGGGCGATATCCACGATCTTTCGCCCGGTAATTTCCTTCCAGACAACAAATTCACAATCCTGTTCGCCACCGGTCACATTCAGATCAAGCGTCTCGGTGACTTCACGGGTCTGTTCAAGTTCCCAATACAGGCAAGGCTCCTCAAAATGCTCGACACCATTCTGCTCCAGCATGCGACCGATCTCGATGGCGCGCTTTGGAGAGAACCCGCTGTTTGCGTCGGCCAGAAGCGATACCTTGTCTCCAAGGGCTTTGCGGATTGTCGGGGCCATCGCTTCACTGCGGCCGGGATAGACATCCACATCGTGCCCGTACTCATTGGCGACCCGGAACTTGAAGGCATCAAAGCCAAATTCATCCCGCAATTTGGTGAAGCGTGCGGCTTCCTCTTCGGGGGAGATGTTGCGTTTCATTGAGGACGCATAGGCACGCAGTTTCCCAGGGGTTCCCCCGAGAAGGGAGGTGACCGGGACGCCCGCGATCTTGCCACGCAAGTCCCAGATCGCCGTATCAAGCCCGCCCAATGCGCGTTTCAGATAGGCCCCGGGAAACTTGTGTTCCCGTTCCGGCACAAGGGCCAGGAGCTGTTCCAGATTTTCGGTGTCACACCCCAGAACATGGGGCGCGACCTGGCGATGAAAGACAGTTGCTGTAATGTCCGAGTTATAGGTCGAGAACTGTCCCCAACCCTGATTACCTGCCTCATCAGTCACCAGCAGGAACCCAATGTAACGGTTATAAAACGTCTCTAGTCTTTTTATTTTCATGAAACTGCCCCCATCAAAGGCTCTTTTTGGAACCTCAATCTGCGCACTGAAACGACTGCGTTCTTGTTCAGAAAAGTATTTGCCACTTGCTTGCCCAAGACAAGTGAAGTTTTATGGCGCTTAGGCATAATAAAAATTGGGCCTCAAAATGAGCTATCGGCTTCCCCCCCTCAACTGGATACGTGCATTCGAAGCCAGTGCCCGGCACAGCAGTTTTGCGGCAGCGGCACGGGAATTGAACCTGACGGCAACGGCAATCAGCCATCAAATCCGGTCGCTGGAACAACAGATTGGCCACCCGCTGTTTGAGCGTCGTGCCAGAAGCGTGCGGCTTACCGGAATGGGGGCATCCTATCTGCCGGAAGTCAGAGAAGCCTTGGAGCGGTTATCTGCTACGACCGTGAAGCTTTTCGGGCTTGGAACCGGCTCCGTTCTGACGGTCAGTGCGCCGCTGTCCTTTGTAGCTTTGTTTCTGGCTCCGCGGATGGCGGACTTTCAGGCGCATTATCCCCAAATCCCGATCCAGCTTTACTCGCTTGTCTGGGCAGATGCTTTGGCAGATGAGACGACTGATCTGGACATACGCTTTGGGTCTGGAAAGTGGCCCGGCTATTCCGCCGAACGCTTGATGCAGGATCATTCCGTGATCGTCATCCAGCGGTCTCTGGTGGAAAAATGTAAGGGGGATGCATCCAGATTGCGTGCGGCAATCGCCGAGTCTCCCCTCATTCACATCGTAGGATACGAAGATCATTGGAAGAAGGCATTTGAGATTCTGGGGCTTGAAGACCCATCTATCCCGCGTTCACTGCGTGTGGATAACTCCCTGGCCGCATTGACGCTGGTGGCAAATGGGGCTGGGGCGGCAATCGTCCTGCGTTCACACGCTGTCGAGGCCGCCAAGACACTGCCGCTCTCTATGCCATTTGATTTCCCATTGCCTATTGAAGAAGCGCATTACCTGCTATCCCCCCATAAGCGGAAGATCGCCAAGCCGGAAATGGTTCTGTTCAGAACCTGGCTGATTGACCAGATTCAATCGATTGACCACTGACCGGTTGGAAAGTGTACTAAAGGATGATCTTTGATGCCTGTATCGCCAACATCATCACCGGCACATTCAGGTTCCCACTGACAATATTGGGAAAGCTTGAGGCATCGACAACCCGGAGCGCATCGGTGCCCCGAACCCTCAACTCCGAATCGAGCACGCTGGTGCGCGCATCCAGGCCCATCGCGCAGGTGCAACTGGGGTGATAGACCGTCCCAGTTCGTTGCAGAATGTCGTCCATAAGTTCTTCACGGGATTGCACCGATGGTCCCGGTAAAAGTTCTGACTCCGTGACGCTTGAGAGGGCTTTGGTTGCAACCAGTTTCCGGATGAATTCCACGGCCTCCACCATTTCATCCAGATCCTCCACCGCTCCATAGGCTTCGGCGTGTATCCTGGCGGGCTCCTTTGGATCCGGGCTGTCGATCTGAATGGTCCCACGGCTTTTCGGCCGAACATTCGACAGGCCCAGCGTGAATGCCGGAAATGGGTCCGGCGCAAGAAGCGGTCGCGAAAGGCCACGGCCGTTGAGCGTGGTGATCAACTGCAGATATAATTGCATGTTCGGCAGGGCCCTGTCCGATGACGTTCTGAAAAATGCGCCCCCCTGATTCACCGACAAAGAAAGCGGGCCAGACCGTGTAACGAGATACCGGGCACCATTCCAGAATCGCCGAATAAGGGGGGAGAGCTCCTGATTCAGCGTAGGGATTCTGGATCTGAAATGATAGTTCAAGCCCACATGATCCTGAAGATTGGCCCCTACATTCCGGTTATCAACGCGCACTTCTATACCAAATTTCGACAGCAGATCCCCATCCCCGATCCCGGATAGTTGAAGTAGCTTTGGAGACTCGATGGCGCCGGCGGCAAGAATCACTTCCTTGCGCGCGATCAGGTTTTCCTGCTTCCCGTTTCGCTCCACGACCACGCCGGTGCATCGGTTTTCAGAGAAGGACAATCGCAGAGCCCGCGTCCTTTCCAGCACTATCAGATTTGGCCGACGCATGGCGGGCCGCAAGAAAGCATCTGCTGCCGAAACCCGCCTGCCGTCCCGGGTGTTGATTTGATAGAGGCTCGCCCCTTCCTGGCTTTCCCCATTGAAGTCCGGGTTCCGTGGGACACCGACTTCCTCGCAGGCATCCAGGAAATTCCGGGTTATTGGATGAGAGTTCCCGTCAATGCTGCGGATTGGAAAGACGCCCCCTGAATTGCGCCATTCATTCGCGCCGCCGTCACTGTCGTCGATGGATCGGAAACAATCTGCCATGGCTTTGGCACCCCATCGGGAGTCACCCGTAGCCGCTGCCCAATCCTCATAATCCTCTGATCTTCCGCGAATGCAGACCAAGGCATTGATCGAGCTGGAGCCGCCCAGGACACGCCCCCGTGGCCAATGGCTTTGTCTGCCCCCAAGGCTGGTATCCGGTTCTGTTGTGTAGCACCAGTTGACACGCTTATCGTAGAACAGACGGCCATATCCGATTGGGGTCGATATCCAGAAAGAGGTGTCTTTACCACCGGCTTCAATAACGATTACACGAGTGTTGGATTGTGCGCTCAATTTGTCTGCCAGGACACATCCAGCCGATCCTGCCCCAACAATAATGTAATCCGCCTCCATAAGGGAATCCTCCGAGCACCAGCCATGAATATCACATCGAATAAACTTTCGTGGTGTCCCAAGGGAAATGCAAACGAAGTAATATGGGTGTGAGGTGCAAGATTTATTGGGTCTAACATGTACGCTTAAAGTAACGTTAAGGTATGATTATCGAACTGATTGCTCGTTGGTCGCATCCATAAGCGCAAGCTTGTGGGCAAACCAATTTCGCCCGACGTGTTGTCGGTGCGGATAACGGTGCGCAACTGCCGTCCGTCCGGTGAAGGGGCCGATTCAAGGCTTGGCCCCGGATGAAACCGAACCGTCGATCTATGCTGTTATGCGACTTATAGCCGAAGACCGGCACCGCGATCATCGGTAACGGCGTGCAATCGCGCCGGTATCGCACCTTGTCGCCCACCTTCATCGTCCAACGTGCATCAAGGTCCTTCTGCCCCGCTTTGCTGGGGGCAGCGGACCACATCACAACCTTCTCTCAATGAATTAATCCAACGGGATTAAAAAATCTGGTAATCTTGAAGGACATTGTACCGGTGAAAATACATGTGGGGGTACTTGAAAATGCACAAGTGCACTTTTCCAGGAAATGCCGGATTGAAAACGTAATCGTTAATGATATTCGAAACGGAAAACGTAAGCGGTAATGAGACAAAAAGTAATTTATGGTGACATTCCTCGATCACGAAGCCCAGAAATGCGTTGCTGCCAACGTAATCGCTAATGAAATCCGACATTTACGCTGAATCTCATTAAGGCTTACATTCGCGAACAAAACATAACCATGGATTAGAAAAGAGTGAATGGTCACGTCGCAGCCAGTTAACTAGTACGCAGGCTAATACACGGTGACCTGCGCCCCAAGTATCCTCCAGTCAGAGGGAGAGTCCTTTGGTTGAAAACTGGCTTTTTGCTGCGGTGATGGCAAGCCTGTCCGGGGCATGCCCCGGACAGGCTTTGGCGGCGATTTCGGCGGGGGGTTTCCCACCTAGGCTCGAATGGGGTCTGGCTGTGTTGTAGTCCTCCATCCAGGTGGCGAGTTCGATACGGACATGGCGGATTGAGGTAAACAGCGTCTCGTTCAGGCATTCGTCCCTGAGCCGCCCATTGAAGCTTTCCACGAAGCCGTTCTGCATCGGCTTTCCCGGTGCGATATAATGCCAATCGACAGCCCGATCCTGGCTCCAGCGCAGGATCGCCATGCTGGTCAGTTCGGTGCCGTTGTCGCTGACAATGGTCTTCGGCCTGGCTCCACGCTGCCAGATCAGAGCATCCAGTTCCCGGGCGACACGAAGGCCGGACAGGGACGTGTCCGCCACCAGAGCCAGGCATTCGCGCGTGAAGTCATCGATGACCGCAAGAATCCGGAACCGGCGTCCATCCGTGAAGGCATCCGATACGAAGTCCAGCGACCATCGCTGGTTCGGCCCGTCGGGTCGCGATAACGGTGCCCGCGTCCCCAAGGCACGCTTCCGGCCGCCACGGCGGCGCACCTGGAGCTTCTCCTCGCGATACAGACGCCGGAACTTCTTCTGGTTCATCTCGATCCCCTCCCGGTTCAACAGCAGATGCAGACGCCGATAGCCGAAACGGCGGCGTTCCCGCGACAGGGCGCGAAGCCGCTCGCGGATCTCGGCATCATCCGGCCGACGGGATCGATAGCGAACCGAGGTCCGGTCTGCCCCCAGCACAAAGCACGCCCGCCGCTCGCTCACGCCATGCACCGCACGAAGATGAGCGATCGCCTCCCGCATCGCAGCGGGCGTCACCATTTTTTTGATGCAACGTCTTTCAGCATGGCGTTGTCCAGCATCGCCTCGGCCAGCAGCTTCTTGAGACGCGCGTTCTCGTCCTCAAGCGTCTTCAGCCGCTTCGCCTCCGACACTTCCAGCCCGCCAAACTTGGCTTTCCACTTGTAGAAGGTCGCTTCGCTGACACCGTGACGGCGGCAAACATCCGCCGTCCTCTGGCCAGATTCCTGCTCCTTCAATATCCCGATGATCTGTTCTTCCGTGAACCGGCTGCGCTTCATAAATCCGTCTCCTTCGCGTCGACGGACTCTACCAAATCTGGAGGAATTCTAAGGGCTCAGGTCACTTGTTCAAACAATCCGCGCGGAGACTGCCGTTAAAGGATTCGATATACGCATTATCCGTTGGCTTCCCTGGTCGGGAAAAGTCCATCGTCACGTCATGCGCATAGGTCCAGAGATCCAGATCGCGCGAGATGAATTCACTGCCATTGTCCACCCGGATCGTCTTCGGATAATTGAAGCGGGTCGGGGTGATGACCGGCAGGAACCGCAACTTCAGGACGGTGTCGATAAACGCCTGGCATGTCGCCGTGATGGCGGCCTTTTCGTCGACTGATACTGTCATGGGGCAACCTCGGTTGTAGCGACTGTCCAGTTCCACGGGAGCAACTCATCAATGCAGTTGATCTTGTGATCGGCGATGTGGTGCAGCACCCAGGTGAGCCATGGTCGGCATCAACAATCTGGGCATGTCGACATCGGAAACGCCGTTCGGCGGCGTCGATGAATCCGGTTACGGATCGGAAGGCGGGATTGCAGGCTTGGAAGCGTTCCTGCGCACCAAGTTCGTTTCTGAAACCTATATCTGACGTCGCGGAAGGGGCTTCGGGGACTGACCGGTCACCGCTGATATTCGGATCCGTCGGTCTGTTCGCCCGTCAACTGCCGGATCAGGTAGTGGACGTCACCCAGCACCCAGAGGTCGCGAACCTTGGGGCCATCGAAGTGAAAGATCGGTGCGCCGTACCACCAGACATGCCGTCCGGTGGCGGCGTGCCCGAACATGGTGTCCTGATGGATTCCGTGAAAGCGGAGTTTTCCTAAAACCCGGTCCCCCTCCTCCACCATCTCCAGAATGTCGGAGGTGTAGTTTCCCAATGCCTGAGTCACCCAGTGGACATAGCCGGCAAATTGTTCATGGCCGACGAGGGTCGGGCCCAGCGAGCCTCTGAACGTGAAGTCCGGATGAAAGATTTCCGGGATCAGCGACAGATCCGCGTGGTTCCACATGTCATTATAGAACTTTCGAACGACTTCCTTCTGCGGGCTTAACACCGTGTCACCGAACTTCATGGCGGGTTCGTCAAATTGGGGCATCCTGCGTCCTTTCCGGCAGACCGGGTTCCATGAATCGGTCCCTTACAAGGGAACGACTTCAAACTTCTCCGCCAGTTTCTGGTTCTGGGCCACAATTGCCGGGTCCGGCAGAACCGGCCCTTTCATTCGGCCCGCGATCCCGTCCTCGTCCAGATGGGGCAGCACCTGCGGGAATATGGGACCGCCGATCGGGTCACCCGGCTGCAGGCCGTGCCGCCAGGCGACCTGAAGCTCCGTTTCGGTGGGCGCGTATCTGGCATCGTCCCCGCACCAGCGCGTCGCGATGGCACGCCTGTTCAGACCCCCGGCGGGCTTGCCGCGCGAGCCATGAAGGGTCAGGGCGTGAAACAGGATAGCGTCGCCCGGCTGCATGTCCCAACTGGCGATCCGATAGCTGTCCCGCGCACCTTCAAAGTCGGGCGTCGGATCGAATTGAGCTACGGATTTCACAATCCCACCGACCCCCAACGGCCGGAAACGCTGCAGCCATTTGTGGGAACCGATTATGAATTCCAAGGCGGATTCCTCGGCCTTTACCGGATCGACCGAGGTCCAGACCGATGCGATCTGAGCACCGCTCAACGGAAAGAATGTCATGTCGTGATGCCAAGGCGTCCGGTCCGCGTTATACGCCTGCTTCACGAAGATCTGGTCGCAGAACAGATTGACGCGGGCCGATCTGAATGCCTGCTGAACGAGCCCGGCCGTCGGTCCGAACAGGGCGAAATCCCGCACATGATCGTTCCTGTGCCAGGTATAGGGATCGGACCGGAAAAATGGTTTCTTTGCCTCGGCCGACCGATCTTCGCCAAATCCGCATATTTCGTCCAACGCGGCCTGGACGGTATCGATCCATTTCGTCGAGTAGAGACCCCGCACAACGATGACCCCGTCGCGCCAGAACGCATCAATCTCCGCCTCCGAAAGGGGACGTCCGGGTGTTTCGGGTGTCAGCATCGAGACTCCTCCAGGACTGGGTAACTGTTTTGATCGGAAGGTGCCGCCAATTGGGCCAACAGGCGTTCGAGATCCTGCCATTGCGACGGGGCCAGAGGAGACTGCGGCGCGACAGGGTCGCCGACATCATAGCCCTGGATCGTCAGCCCAGCTTTCACACAGGCTGCCAATCCATTGCGATTGAAGAAATCGTTCAGCATCCAAAGCCGCCTCTGCAAGGCCGCCGCGCGTTCCCATTCACCCTTGCGGCAAAAATCGTAGAGCCGGACGCATTGTTCGGGAACAAGGCAGGCGGGGCCTGCCATCCAGCCTTGCCCGCCGATCATCATTACCGCGACGGGCAGATGGGACGACGCGGCGAAAATGCCCAGATCATCCCCGCATCTGTCCAGGATGGACAACAGTCGTCCGGTATTGAAGGACGCATCCTTGAGGTATTGGATCCGTTCGTGCTGCGAAAGACGGACGATCATGTCGATGGACAGGTCGGTTCGCTGGAAATTGGGATTCGTATAGAGAACGATCGGCACGGCGACCGCATCGGCAATCGCCCGGAAATACCCTTCCACCTGATGCGGCGCGAGGGGAAAATAGGAATCGACGACAGCAATGATCCCGTCGACCCCAAGGCTTTCGTATCGCCTCGCCTGGTCGACAGCATCCCTGGTCGAGGTCGAAGAGACACCGGCCAGGACCGGGACACGCTTTTCGGCGGCCGCGACGACCGTCTGCACGACGGCTTCCTTCTGTCCCCGATTCAGATAGGCGAATTCGCCCGTCGACCCAAGGGCCGCGAGGCCATGGACACCCTTGGCGACCAGATCGCCGCATAGTGTCGCCAGCATCTGCCGACGGACAGTGCCGTCGGGCGATACCGGGGAGACTATATAGGGGAAAATTCCGTCAAACCGAGGCATGGGCGTTCCCCGGTTGCAGGTGTTGCAGAAGCTCCTTCGCCGCCACGGCCGGGTCCCTTGCATGGTCCGGCAGGGTTTCCGACCGGGACCCGATCAGGCGCCGCGCAACCATATGGTCCGCGGGCTGATTGACGGATTCGACCGAGGCCAGTTGACCATTCCGGAAACGGAAGACGGAAAACCGGTTCTGCTCCGGGTCTCCCCTAAGAACCTGTTGATCGGCATCGCCGGGCAGGCCGGCGATCTGTAGTTTGTCGCTCCCCTGATCGCTCCAGAACCAAGGCACCGCCGAATAGGGTTTCCGGTCTCCGGTCAGTCGCCGCGCCACGCAGCGGGCATGGTCATTGGCGTTCTGAACGCTTTCCAAACGGATCGGCACCACCGCATGGGGCGAGGGAAACCGGGCACAGTCGCCGATGGCCGAAATTGCCGGATCGGTCGTCGAAAGATACGTATCGACGATGATACCGTTATCCACGGCCAGGCCGGCGCGCGCGGCCAGTTCGGTGTTCGGCATCACACCGACCCCAGCCACGACAAGGTCTGCCTCAATCTCGCCGCCCGCTGTCGTCAATAGGGTCGCGCGGTTTCCGAGGTGCCAGAAGATTTCGGCAACCCCCTGCCCAAGGTGAAAGCGCACCCCCGCGTCCTGATGGCGATGGCGGAAGAAATCGGACACCTCTTCCGAGGTCGCACGGGCCATGACCCGCGCGCCAATATCCATTACCGCCACGGTTTTGCCCTGCGCGGCGGCCAGTGCCGCGAATTCCAATCCGATGAATCCGGCGCCGATGACGGCGACCCGGCGGACCTGCGGCAGGCGCCCTCGAAGGATATCGGCGTCCCTCAGGCTCTTCAGATAGTGGACGCCGCTGTCCCCGGCCGGCACCGAGATGCGTCGATTGACCGTCCCCACCGTCAGGATCAGATGATCGTAAGGCAAGGCATCCCCGGTACCCAGCCGCACCTGCTGCCGGTCACGGTCGATTTCCTCCGCGATGCCGGAAACCAGATGAATATCGTGGTCCGCAAAGGCCGTCTCTGCGCGAAGCAAGATTTCGTCGCGACGTCCCGATTTCATATAGCCTTTGGATAGCGGCGGCCTTTGATACGGCGAGACCTCCTCGCCGTTCACCAGGGTCACCCGGCCCCTGAACCCGTTCTCGCGCAGCGCAAACGCCGCCTGACAACCGGCGTGACCGGCGCCCAGAATGACGATGGTATCCATGTCCTAGCCCGCCCCGTCTTGTCGATCAGAATTGCGTTTCCGGGATGTGCAGGGTCAGGCTGTCGATCTCATCGGACAGTTCGATCTGACAGCACAGCCGGCTGGTTGCTCTTCGCGGGGCCGCGACGAGGTCCAGCATATCCCCTTCCTCGTCACTGGGCGGCGGAAGCTTTTCGATGTCCGCTTCATCGACGTAGACATGGCAGGTCCCGCAGGACAGAGCGCCGCCGCATTCGGCTTCGATCCCGCCGATTCCGTTCAGGCGCGCCGCGTTCATCGCGGAGGAATTGCCTGAAACGGCAATTTCTCGGCGAACGCCCTGCGGCGATACAAAGGTTAGGCTAGGCATGACTGACAATCCTTCCTTCTGGTCAGGCGCCTTCGATCACGGCACCCTGAACCGGTTTGGCCGCGATCTGGTCCGCCAACAGAATGTCACGGGCCTCATCGGGGTCTAATCCATGGGCGTCGATCAGATCGCGGCATTCGTCGATCATCCGGTCGACGCCCTCCATCATCTTGATCCGTTTGTAGATATCCTCGGCATGGAGCCCCATGCTCTCGCCGATGATTTCCATGACGTTGACGATTTCGAACGAAACGTCCTTTTCGAAATGGCAGAGTTCGCGGTGACAGGCGTGGAACACGGTCGCCAGCGTGGTGACGCCGGCATCCGCCGCCGCCTGGAACTCCTTCTCGCGCAGGGCATCCTTGAAGCGGGGCGTTACCGTCAGGTAGTTGGACATCAGGCCGGCACGCGGCACATCCAGATCTACCATTTCAACACCCGGGATCGCCCTCAGGATGGCCTTCACCGCCCGCGTAACACCGGGCAGGCCCGGCCGTTCGTTCAGAGCGACGGTCTTGTTCACGCGGTGTTTGAAATGCGGCTGAAGCTGATCGAGCCTCGTTTCCAGAAACTCGAAGAACGGCTGCAGGTGGAAAGACCGATCCTGCGTCATCTTCTCGTAATTGGGAATGATGATCTCATCGAACTGCGACTGGCAGCTAGGACACCAGGATACTTTCGCCGGCGCATCGATTTCCCGGATCTGGTTCAGGGTGCTCAACCCGGCGCGCCCGGAAGTCTCGCCATCGCCAGCGCGAAACTGGTTGATACCGCAGCAGGCCGACGTCCCGCCGACGACCTGATACCGTGCGCCGATCCGTTCCAGGACATCTAGGCACAGAACCAGGATATGCGGGGTCTTATGGATGTTGCACCCCGTGAACAGGACCAGATCCGCCGCTTCGGGCTCGCTGGAGACCGCGCGCGACGGCTGCAGGCGGTCAATGGCCTGTTGCGGCAATTGTAGGCGCGACACCACCCGGACCGTCTTCGCCATGGACCGGAAGGACTTCAGGGCGTTGACCTTCACCGTCGCCCCGTCGCGCTTCCGAATCCGGGCATAATTCGCCAACCGGACGAGCATGCGCGGGTCGACGCCATAGTCGCAGGCATCGGCACACAAGCCGCTGCTCGAACAGGCCGCTGCCCAGCTCTGGGCTTCCTCGGTCCCGTCGCCCCTGCGCAGCAGATCGATCATGCCGCGCAGGACGCCAGTCGGATCCGCCGTGTCGATGCCGATGGCGCCGGTCATCGGACAGGCGGTGAAACAATTGCCACAGGCCGTGCAGGCCTCTGCCATCGCGTCCATCCGGACACGAAGGGCGTCTACGAATTCCATGAAAGGTCTCCTTTGGGCAGGCCCGCGCTTCAGCGAGCCGTCCAGCCGCCATCCACGAAAAGGGTCGATCCTGTGCAGAAGGACGATTCATCGCTTGCCAGGAAAAGCATGGCGGCGGCGATCTCTTCCGGGCGGCCGAGGCGGTTGAACAATTGGCGCTGTTCAAGATGTGCGCGAAGCTTTTCCGGATCCGAGCTTTCCGCGAACAAGCGGTCGTAATAAGGTGACTCCACGGTCCCGGCGCCGATGCAGTTCACGCGAATTTTCTGGTCTGCGTGATCCAATGCCATCGCCCGGGTCAAGGCCGCGACCGCCCCTTTGGACGCGACATAGGCTGCCCGGTTGTAGATGCCGACGACGGATGCAGCGGACGCCGTATTGATGATCGAGCCTCCGCCCTGTGCCGCCATGATCGGGATCACCGCCTTGCAGCCGAAGAACACGCCGTTGACATTCGTCGCCATCAGAGCGTTCCAGTCGGCCGCCGTCGTGTCGACGACCGTCCCGCCAATGCCATATCCCGCATTGTTGACCAGGACATCGATCCGGCCCCAGGTTGTCTGGGCCAGTTCGACCATTTTGACGACCTGATCTTCGTTCGAGACATCGGTTTCCGTCGCAAACGCCTTGCCGCCCGCGGCCTCGATCTCCTTCGCGACCCGCTCACCGTCAGTCTGGTTGCAGTCAGCGATGCAGACGGACGCCCCCTCCTTTGCGAAGAGCAGCGCGGCGGCATGTCCGATCCCCGACCCGCCCCCCGTGATGATGGCAGTTTTGTTCCTTAGGCGCATACCATGCTCCTTACATAATGGTTCGGATGGGTTCGATGGGACGACGCAGCAGGACCGGCGGCCCGGAAGGACCGCAGTGATGCTGCGATGATCGTGCGGACGGCCCGGTTTAGCTTCCCAGAAGGGCGATTTCCGTGGTGCGGATATGCGCTTGCAGCGCCTTTGCGAGCGCCGCGGCGTCGCGCGACTGCAGGGCGTTCAGAATGTCCTGATGCTCGCGCTGCCGGATCTCGGCCGCCGCTGGATTGACCCCGCGTTCCGCCAGATAGGATACGACGTGAAACTGGATTTGAAGCTGGGCATAGAACCGGCTCAGGGTCGGGTTGCCCGCCAGAGCGATGATCGCGGAATGGAAATCCGTGTTGGCCCGAACGAAATCCGAAGACGATCCCGCATCCCCCAGCCGTTCGACCCCCCGTGACAGATCCATCAGATCCGCGTCGGTCACGTTCTCCACGGCGTATTGCGCAGCAAATGTCTCCAAGGTCGACCGAAGGGCAAACAACTGGCGCGCCTGATCGTGCTCGATCGGATTGACGACCGTCCCGCTTCGGCCCGCGACGGAGAGGAACCCCTCGCTTTGCAATCGGTTGATGGCTTCCCGGACCGGTGTACGGCCGAGCTTCAGCCGGTCTGCCAGAAGATAGACCGATGTCCGCTCTCCCGGACGCAAGCCTCGGCTCAGCACCAAGTCGATAATGCCGTAATAGGCCTGATCGACCGCCGAGAGTTCTTTCACAGATGTTTTCGGAATCTTGGCCACCTTTGACCGGCTCTTCTCTCTGGCCCGTTGAGGCGCCCAATGTAGTACCCCCGTCCTCCCGGACGCAAGGGGTTAGCAGCCACGCGCGCATCTGGAACCGAATGCCCGGTCGACCATCCGCCGCCGTGCACCCGTGCCGGCCGCATCGCGCAACGGGCCTGCCGCCGTCCGTCCCTTTCCGGGAAATCCGATTACCGTGAGAAATCACTTCAGCCTCCATTCTGACCGGATAATAGCAATGGCAATTTTATATGTCAATCTAACATATCAATTAATCGATACCCCTCCGACACCCGGATACTCCTGGTCAGGATTCAGGTCCCAGATCCACGTCCAGATCCGGGACCTCCCAGCCAATCAGGCGTCCAGCACCAGATCCGATATGGGAAAGGCCTGGCATGCCAGGCAGGAATCCGGCTCGCCTTCAGCGATTTCGACGAAGTGTCCGACCTCTCCCGCGATCACCGGCAGGGAGCAGCTTTCGCATTGGCCAGTCCTGCAGCCCGCCGGCAGAGACAGCCCCTTGCTCTCTGCAAACTCCAGGATGGACCCATCCTGGGGCGTCCACCTGATCGTCGTGCCCTGTTGCCGGAAGACGATGTCGCAGGGCTTGAAGGTTCCGGATGTGCTGCGCTTCGGCGCAATGAAGCGCTCGTGAAAAATTTCAAAGGCAGGCACGCCGCGCGCCAGCAGCCCGGCCCGGAACTCGGTCAGCATGTCGTCCGGTCCGCACATATAGAAACGGGCCCGCCGAGCGAAGAGATCCGCATCAATCCGCTCCAAACTCAGGCGACCGGGCGTGAAGGCCCCGGTATCGCCGGGCAGTGGACGGCTGTAGAAATTCCGAACCGTCAGATTCGGAACCGCGTCCGCTATTGCCGCGATCCGGTCACGGAAGGCGTGATGGTCGCCATTGCGCGATCCATAATAAAGCCGGATCTCCGGCCCCTCACCGCCGGCAAGCTGTTCCAGCAGGCTCATGAAGGGCGTAATGCCGATCCCGGCCGCCAACAATACGACCGGGAATTCGTTCTCGAACGGCAGCGTGAAATGGCCGTCCGGGCACCCGGCCTCCACTTCCTCCCCGACCGATATGTCGCTCATCCTGCCCGACATCTGGCCGTCCTCAAGCCGCCGGATCGCGACCCGATATGCCGTCGGCGCCGTGCTGGGCGCGCCGATCAGGGAAAAGGAGCGCGACGGCGAAGCCTGCCCGTTCGTCGTCAATCTCATGGGCAGGAATTGCCCCGCCTTGAAGGGCGCGAGGATGCCGCCGTCCCGGTCCGCCAGAGTGAGGGATGTGACCCCCGGGGCCTCAACCGTCTTGGCGGTCACGATCAGGCGCCGGTATCCGTTCCAGCGCCGGCCGTGTTCGGTACGGGCAGGCCGAACCTCGCATACCAACGACCGAACCGCCGGTGCCCCGCTGACCGGGTCCAGACAATCGGAACGCACGATGGAGTTATAATTGGCATCCGTTGCGCCGCCGATCTCATAGGCTGGCGCGCCGATATCCGGGGCGGATTGCCACCAGCCATATTCCGCGACGACCAGGCCCGGATGCAGATCCGCATCGAAGCGCGCCTCCATCGTCACGTGGCGCTCACCGCGCAGAATCTCGACCGGCTCGAATTCTGCGATGCCGCGCGCCCTGGCCGTATCGGGATGGATATCGATCCGCGGCTTCACGGATTTCCGCCGCAGCACGGAAAGGCCGCGATGCTGCGTGTGGCAGTAATACCCGTTCTTCGCGGTGGTCAGGACCAGCGGATGGCGATCATCCGTCGATTCGGGTGCAACATAATCCGGCACCGGCGCATAACCGTGTTGCTGCAGCAGGCTGGAATAGAGTTCGACGCGCCGCGAGGGCGTATTGAAGCCCTTCACCCCGCCATGCCCATTGTCCGCACCATAGGTCCGATACCCGTGCTGCAGCGGAACGGTCACACCTTCCGGGTTCTCCCGCAGTGTCGCCGTGGTTACGCCGAGCGGTTCCAAGATCTCATCATGGGCGGCATCCCAATCCCCATGAGCGAACTTGTCTCCGAAACCCAAGCGTTCGGCCAGCGCGGCGGCGATGTCGAAATCGGACCGGGCCTCCCCTCTCGGCGTGACCATGGCCGGACGGAGTTGCAGCAATTGCTGCGCCGACAGCGACAACTCGAAACCGGGCCGCAACCCGTCCCGCTCCCACGCGCTGGTAACGGGTAGCACGATATCGGCGAACATCGCACTGGGATTCAGGAACATGTCGCAGTGGACCTGCAGTTCCAGACTTTTGAGCGCCGCCCTTCCGGCATCCGGGTCGGGCTGCGACGACAGAACATTGCTGCCGAAGCTGACCAGGGCGCGTATACGATACGGCTTCGCTTCCAGGATGGCGCGGTACAGTTCCGCTCCGGTGACCCAGCCACCGCTTCCTGGGCCGATCGGCCGCTCCGCCAGCCCCAAGGCCTTCGCCGCCTGGTCTGATTCCAGCATGGAATAGGCGCTGATCGGGCGCATCGGCATCGCAGGCCAAGCCACATTGCCGCCCGGGGCGTCATACTGTCCGGTCATTGCGAAAAGGCAGGCGATGGCGCGGTCCGTCTGCGTCGCGTTGCCGTGCTGCCCGACGCCGGTCCAGCAATAGTAACTGATGCGCTTTGCCATGGAAATGCGCCGGGCGAACTGCCGGATGGCCTCCGGCTCCAGCCAGCATATCTCGGCCGCGTATTCGGGCGTATATCTCGCCGCCGCCTGCCGGAGATGGGAAAATGCGGTGCAGCATGAGACCTGAGAGCCGTCCTGCAACTCGGCCATCCCAGTGTGATCCAGCACCAGGGCCGCGCACAGATCGGCGGGCGGTTTTACGCGAGTGTCCAAGGCAACCAGCGTTTTCGTCCTGTCATCGAATGCGACGAATGCATCTTCCGGCGACAATCCAACGTCCGCGGCGCGCAGCATCTCGCCGTTGTCGTCCCGAACCAGGAACGGGGCATTCGACCATTGCCGCACGAAATCCGCATCGAACCCTTCGGTTTCGATCAGTTCCCGGATTAGTGCGAGGGCCAGGGGCCCATCCGTTCCGGGGCGGACGCGCAGCCATTGCGCCGCCTTGGCGCCGGTGCCGGTCTTTCTGGGATCGACGGTTACCAGATCCGCACCATCACGCAGAGCACGCGAGATGACATCGGCCTGGGCCAGCCAGACGGCCTCGGGATTGTGACCCCACAGCACGATGAGATCGCTGTTCCCGTAATCTGGCACCGGCAGGCCCGTACCGAGGGTCAGCTTGTGCATATGGTCCTTGTGCCAATTACACAGTTCCGTCGCCCAACTGATATTCGGACTGCCGAAATTCCAGACGAACCGTTCCAGCCAGGGCAGCGCGTCGGAGATGGAGGTCGCACTGGGCGAGGAGAAGGAAAAAGCGACGGATTCGGGGCCGCTTTCCAACGCGATCGCTTTCAGCGTGCCGGCGATGGCGTCCAGCGCCTCGTCCCATTCGATTTCGACGAAGCCTGGATCAGGGTCGCCCTTCGGCCGGGTGCGTCTCAAGGGTTTGGTTAGTCGGCGCGCGCTGTGGACAAGTTCCGGCGCGGCGCGGCCTTTTGGACAGATGGCCTTCCCTGTCGGGTGGCCGGGATAGGGGCGCACCGATACAAGCCGACCATTCTCGACCCGGTTCAGGGTGCCGCAGCGCGAGCGGCATAAGGTGCAATAACCGGGCACCTCTCTGGCATCCCGCGGCGCTTCTGCCCCGAGGTCAATTGTCGTACTGGTCATGCTTCCTCCTGTCTGGAGTCGGTCGGGGTGGTTCCGAAGAGCTTTGGCCTACCGTCGGCTTGGGGCCGGCTGGCCCATAGTGGTGCTTTTAGTCAGAGTAAAACAGCCGCGTCCGGTGACCATTCCAGAATCACCGCTTCGCCGGGCTCAAACTCCGGCGTCGCGCGCCCGAAGCCGTTCTGCTGAAGTACGGTCAGGCGTTGCGCACCGGCACCGACCACGACTTCTGTCATGTTGCCCCGATAGATGATGTTTTCGACGATGGCACCGATTTCGTTGCCCGCCGCGCCCGCCGCCGGTTTCGCGGACGGGGAGCGCAGCCGGATTTGCTCTGGGCGGATCGAAATCGTCGATTTCTCTGATCCGGCGCCGACATGACCGAAACCGATTACTTCCCCGCTGGCCAGCTTGAACCGGTCCTTTCCGTCCATCGACCCCGCCAGGAAGTTGGACGTGCCGATGAACTCCGCCACGAAACGATTGGCGGGACGTTCATAGATCCCATCCGGCGTTCCGATCTGTTCGATGCGTCCGTTCGACATGACGACAATCCGGTCCGCAACGCTGATCGCCTCGTCTTGGTCATGGGTCACGAAGACCGTCGTCAGACCCAGGTCCTTCTGCAGCGCCCGCAATTCCGTCCGCACCTCGTGCCGCAATTTTGCATCCAGCGCGGACAGGGGTTCGTCCAGCAACAACGCGTCGGGCCGGTAGACGATGGCCCGTGCGAGCGCGACGCGCTGCTGCTGTCCGCCGGACATTTGCCGCGGCAGCCGGTTCGCCAGATGATCCATCCGCACCAACCGCAGCGCCTCGGTCACGCGGGGTTCGATGTCCCGCTTGTCGACCTTCCGCATCTCAAGCCCGAAAGCGATGTTTTCGGCGACCGTCATATGCGGAAACAGGGCGTAACCCTGAAAGACCAGTCCGGCATTGCGCAGATAAGGCGGCAGGTCCGTCACCTCGCGATTGCCGAAATGAATGCTGCCACCATCCGGGATCGTCAGCCCGGCGATCATCCGCAGCGTCGTCGTCTTGCCGCAGCCCGATGGGCCGAGAAAGGCTAGAAACTCGCCCTGATCGATTTCCAGATCCAGAGCGTCGACAGTGACAAGGGAGCCATACCGCTTGATTACTTTGTTGAGGGTGATGCTAGACATGGTCGGAAATCCTCAAAAGGCGCGGGTAAGTTTGAAGAAACGGTCGGTTACGACCATCACTAGCGTGATGGCCGCGATCTGCACGGTGGCAACCGCAGCGATGGTCGGATCGATGCTCCATTCCAGATAATTGATGATCGCGATCGGCAGCGTCGTCGACCCGGGCCCCACGAGAAACAGGGATTTCTCCAGATCGACGAAGGAGATCACGAAGGCGAAAAGCCCGCCAGCAAAAATGCCGGGCCGGATCGCGGGCAGTGTGATCCGCCGGAACACGGTGAACGGACGGGCCCCCAGCGTCAGCGCCGCCTCCTCCACCTGCCGGTCCATACCGACCAGGGAGGCCGTAACCAGCCGGATCGTCCAAGGCAGTGCGATCAGGCTGTGCGCGAGACACAGGCCAGCAAAGGTTTGGGCGATCTGCACCCCGGTCGCGACCTCAAACCCGATCAGGAACATGAACAGGGCGCTGCCCGCTACAATTCCGGGGACGATCAACGGTCCAAGCAGAATGGTCTGGATCATCTCTCGCCCCCAAAACTGCGTCCGCGCCAGGAAAATCGCGGCAGGCACGCCGACAAGCATGCTGACCATCGTCGCGACGAAGCCGACCTTGATGCTCATCAGGAAACCTTCCCGGAACCGGGGCATGCTCCAGGCATTGGCATACCAGTCCAGGGTATAGCCCTTGGGTGGGAAATTGATGATCTTGTTTTCGAAAAAGCTCACCCAAATCACTGACGCCAAGGGCACGATCAGCTCCAGAAAGGCGAGCGCGGCGAGGCCGGTGATGGCAATGCGGAATATCTTGTCCCCGGATCTGGTAAGGAAGGTCATGGCTCACATCCTCCCGTATTTCTTCTGCAGCACTACGCTCGAGACGACCGTCAGGACCAGGGTCGCAAACATCAGAACAAAGGCGAGGCTGGCGGCGAACGGCCAGTTGAAGACCTTGACCGCCTGTTCGTAGACCATCGGCGCCATCATGTGGAACGTGGGGCCGCCGAGAAGGACCGGGCTGGCATAAGCATTCATGCTGAGGATGAAGACGAGCAGGCCGCCGGAGAAGATACCGGGCATCGACAGCGGCACGAATATTCGGAAGAACGCGGTCCAAGGCGGGGCGCCGAGTGTCGCGGCCGCCTCTTCATACGCCCCGTCGATCCTATCGAACACGCTTTGCAGTGTGATGATCATAAAGGGCAAAAGAACTGCAACGAGGCTGAGCAGGACCGCCGTCAGCGTATACATGATGCGCACGGGCGCATCGACGATGTTGAGAACCAGCAAGGTCTCGTTGACCAACCCCCGGTCGGCCAGCAACACCATCCAGCCGGCAACCCGCACGGCGTTTCCCATCAGCAGTGGTATGATCGAACCGAGGATCAACACGGTCCGCAATACCGGAGATTTCGTGCGGGATATGACATAGGCCGCTGGAATTCCCAGGACCAGACAAAACAGGGTCGTCAGCGCGGCGACCCAGACCGTCCGGCCCAGGACCTCGCGATAGAAGGGTTCCGTAAAGAATTTTAGATAGTTCTCCAGGGTTAGACCTTCGGCGATGATGTCGGTGGGATTGTATACGGCTAGGCTGTACCGCGCCATCAGCATCAAGGGCAGAATCAGGCCGAAGGCGACCAGCAACAGGCTGGGAATCGGCAGCGCGCCGAAAGGAAGTTTGACGTGCCGCCGGGTTCGGGAACCCGACGGCATCGCCATGGCACTGACCGAAGTCACCCCTTGAATTCCTTGTTCCACCATTCCAGCCAGGCCGCATCGTTTTCCGCCGCATAGGGGTAGTCGACGAAATGCAACGCCTCTTGTTGTGCCGAGGTGAACTCAAGGGACGCCTTCTCTTCCGCACTTAAATCCGCATTCGAGGTGGCGACGGAGTAATAGGTCTTGCGTGCGATGCTGGCCATGGATTGCGGCGCGAGCATCGCGTTCAGATAGTCATAGGCCGCGTCCTTGTTCTTGGCCTTTTTCGACATGCCGACACCAAAGGAGATCGCCACGGCGCCCTCTTTCGGATACGCCATTTCGATCGGCAGGCCGTTGTTCTTCCAAAGCAGCGCGCGGGCGCTGTAATTGGCGGAGATATCGATCTCGTCATTCTCGAAACCGGCCGCCAGCGCGTCATGCGACGGATAGAGACGGGGCTGGATCGCCTCTTTCATCTCCATCAGCTTGTCAAAGGCGGGCTCGACATTGCCCAACGTACCGCCGGCAACCAGGGAGGCTGCGTAGATGTAGTTGAAGTAGATCTGATCGTAGAGGCCGACCCGGCCCTTGTATTTCGGGTCCCAGAGATCGGCGAAGCTGGTCGGCGGCGTCTTGATCTTGTTGGGATTGTAGAGGATCACCACCCCGCCATAGATCGCCGGCACGTAGTAGGACTGTTTCAGGGACGGCAGAAGCTGGGCGGCGTTGGACATGCGGTCGAAATCCAACTCCTCCAGAACGTCCTGTTGATACATTTCGAACGCGTCGCTGTCGCTGAGCCAGATCAGGTCGACGGAACTGCGGGGCAGTCGGCGTTCAGCGAGAAGCCGCGTCTTCCGCTCCGATACCGGGGCCAGATCCTTGATCAGATCGACACCGGTGCCTTCGAATGCCTGTTTCTCGAAGGAGTCGACCATGTAGTCGTTCCAGGACCCGCCCCAGTTGGAGACCACAAGTGGTCCCGATTGAGCGCGTGTTGCGGACGGTATCATCCCTGCTGTCAGGGCAGCGCCACCCGCCAGAAGGAAACTCCTGCGTCCCATGGAAAAGTTCAAAACATAATGATTTTTCATCGGTTTGACACCATTTGTTGGTCGTTTTCTGCGTCTGGAAGCGCCTCAATGAGGCGTGCCCCCTGTTCTCGGTGTCACTATTGATTCACATTTTTGATATTGCTATTGTTAAAAATAAAATTGCGATATTGGTTTATTCAATGGAGCTGACCCTACGACAGATTCGCTATTTTGTCGCGACGGCGGAAAGCGGTCAGGTTTCGCGCGCTGCGGAACTCTGCAACATCACGCAATCTTCCATCACCCTTGCCATCACCGCGCTTGAGAACACGTTGGGATACAAGCTGTTCGTACGACAATCCCGCGGCATGCAGCTAACGGCCCAGGGCGAAAAGTTCCTGCGGCATTGCCATGCAATCTTGCGCACGGTCGAGGATGCGGTCGAACCGGACCCGGCCCAGCCGAGCGATGCCTCAGGGTCGATCCGGCTGGCCGTGACGGGCACGATCGCCGCCTATGTCTTCCCGCCGGTGTGGCGGAAGATGAACCGGGAGTTTCCCGGCATCACATTGGAAGTGACCGAGGTCGAGTATGCCGACATGGAGACCGGTTTGAAGGACGGCACCTTCGACATGGCCATGATGCTGACGTCGAACATTCAGCAGTCGGACAGTTTCCATTATGAAGAACTAATCAGATCGCCCCGCCGCCTTTGGGTATCCAGCCGCAATCCGCTCGCCAATCGCGAGGAGATATCGCTGAAGGACCTACAGGATCTGGATTACATCGTTCCCACCATGGACGACCACGAACCGATGATCCGGCGCTACTGGGACAAGTATGATTTCAAGCCCCGGATTCTGTTCAAAACCCATTATCTTGAGGCGCTGCGCAGCATGATAGCGAACGATCTGGGCATCGCCATCCTTTCCGACATGGTCTACCGGTCGCTGTCGCTGGAGGGCCGCCGCATCGTGAAGCGTGATATCGTCGAGCAACCGCCCAGTTCCGATGTCGGCATCGCCTGGCTGAAGACAGCCGACCACACACCGCCGCAAGAGACGTTCCTGTCTTTCCTGAAATCCGAGACATCGGAAGCTTGGTAGTCAACTCCAGAATACCACGTCTTACGTCCTCTCAGGGTCACACCCTGACGTCTCGCGGCCGTGTTGGGTCCGTCTTGTAGCGTACCGTCATCAGACGGCATTGAGTTCTATGCGCCACGGAGGTCTGTCTTATGCGTCAGGACTTCCAAGTTTATGTGTCTGAATTCCAGAGTTATGCGTCATTTCACATCAGCGCCGACGCTCCTTGCAGGACGGAGATGTTCACTGCCTGAGTAAAATGTCCTGATACATAAGAAAGCGCATTGAAAACCGTCAGACCAAGCACTCCCATTATAGCGCAGTAACGCCAGCGCCGCATGACAGCGCGCCATGTCTGCCTTCGACTGACTGTCAGCAGCACGAGTACGACAATGCAAAACGCCCAGCGCATCCAAGTGAGCATCATCGGCCCGATTTCGCCGGCGGCCAGCCGCGAGGCGACAGAATTCGCGCCCCAGATCAGCGCGACAATAATCAACATAGCATACGCGGCGACGGAAGAGGATTTTTGCATATCATAGAACAATCAAGACTGAGAGTTTGGGAAGTCACATGGTTTGGCGTATTTGCAGGAGGACGATCAAAAATTGTCGATATGGACGCCTATCCGCCACCGACCCGCATTGTCATCTTCGGGACACGTTTCGAGCAATTGCTATAAACCTGCTCGACCTTGACCACCACGATGGACTGCGCCAGCGGCCAGACTGCATTCATATCCGCATTCGCCGGCTTGATTTCCGCAATCCCGTTGAGCTGCAACCGGCTCTGCCGTTCGAAATCGACAATCAAAATTCCTACATGCGGATTGACCAGGATGTTGCCAAGGCTGTTGTAGAGGCCGTTGCCCGGGTAGTCAGGGAATATCAAATGATCTTCGCTGAGCACCAGCAAGGCCGGTAGCGGCCGGCCCTCAGCATCATATTCTTGTCCGCGGAAACTCGCGTCGCAATGCCCCTCGGCGCTGGCAGTCGCCAGAAAGAAAAATGGCTGGGCATTGATGAAATTCGCCATCCCTTGCGGAATTACCGGGTTCATCATTTTGGTGAGGCTTTCGTCACCCCATTGATTTCTCGATGGAAAGCGCTCACGCATCGTCCGTTCACCAGCGTGGCCGAGATTATGGTCCGGCACAAGCTTGACCCCGCTGGCCTGTGCGTTTCTTGGATCGTTCATCACACCCGTACCCGGTTGGTTTTGTGGCCAGACAACATTACGGCAGGAATAATTGTAAAGTGACAGTCTGCAATCGGCCCTGTGAATTCTCAATCAAAGGGCCCCGCAGCACGAAGCCTTTCGACTGCAAAATCAACAAATGCACGGGTCTTTGCCGAGGCGTGCCGCCCCTCGGGATGGACGATGTGTATGGGCCAGGGTTCTTCCTCGAAATCCTCGAGCACCACCTGCAAGGCCCCTTGCCTTACCAGCTGGGCGATCTGATATGAGAGAACTTGCGCCAGTCCCCAGCCGCTAGCAGCGGTCGAAATCGTGGCCTCGACCCCTGTGCAATGCAACCGAGGTTTAAGAGCAGATGCTGGCCGTGCTGCCATCCCAAAACGCCAGTTAAGCGGACTTGATGAACCGGTCGTGCCGATCAGCGTGTGATCCGCCAGTTCCTTTGGACTTTCCGGCACACCGCATTTTTCGAAATAAGCGGGCGCGCCGCACACCACCCGCCTGACCATACCCACCTTGATGGCATTGTAACCGGCATCCTGCAGGTGCCCGATGCGCACGCCCACATCCACACCCTCCTCCACCATGTTAGCCATGCGGTCCAGCAGCAATGCGCGCCCTTGCACCGCAGGATAGCGGTCCAAAAATGCGGTCAAAGTCGGCATGACAAATAAGTTCCCGAACATCACCGGCGCGGTAACTGTCAGCGTGCCAACCGGCTGGGCATAGGAGCCCGCCGCCGCGGCTTCAGCTTCCTTCAGTTCAGCCAGGATTCGCCGGCAATCCTCCACGTAGTGTCGTCCCGCTTCCGTTAGCCGGACTGCGCGAGTGGAGCGCACAAACAGTTTCGTGCCAATCGCGTCCTCCAAGAACGCCACTGCGCGGGTGGCCTTTGGCGGACTTATGTTTAACTGCCGGGCGGCGGCTGCGAAGCTGCCGGTTTCGGCCACCTCCACCACGATCACCATACACTGCAACCTATCCATCCGGTCCTCATTTATTATTTCATAATTCGCAATTCTATATTGGAAAATATCAATCTTCCCATCAATTTCTACAACAATCAATATACAGCATCATTCTGAATGGAGATGGCGATGAAACTCTATGACTTCGAACTCTCGGGGCACGCCCACCGCGCCCGGCTCTTTAGTGCGCTAATTGGCGTGGATCTCGAACTGGTGGCAATGGACCTTGCCAATGGCGCGCACAAGAGGCCGGAATTTCTGACCAAGAACCCGTTTGGGGAAGTGCCGGTGCTTGAGGATGGCGACGTCGTCATCACCGACTCCACCGCCATTCTGGTCTACCTAGCCAAGAAAGCTGGCAAAACCGACTGGCTGCCCGACGACGCCGAGGGCGCCGCGAGAGTGCAGCGCTGGCTCTCGGTTGCCTCGGGCGAAATAGCCTATGGCGTTTGCGCTGCCCGCCTGCTGACCGTCTTCAATAAGCCATTCAACGCTGAGGAAGTCATCGCCCGCGCGCACCACACCCTGATAATCATCGACACCGAACTTTCCGGTCGTGACTGGATCGCCGCCGACCAACCGACTATTGCCGATGTGGCGCTTTATAGTTACATCGCCCGCTGCCCGGAGGGGAATGTTGACCGCTTCCGCTATGACAATGTCACCACGTGGCTGAAACGCGTCGAGGCGCTGGATGGCTTCGTGCCCTTTCCCAAAACGGAAATCGGCATCCCGGATCCTTCATGACTGGTACAATTCCTGAGAGATCTCCCTGGCACAGAGGCGAGATCGAACTTCAGCGGCACGCCGGTGTGGTGGATCGCATGGATGCAGTCGGCCGCCGGGTCATACGCGAACTTTTGATCGATCAGCATAGGGAGTTTTATCCTCTCCTGCCGTTCGTTGTGCTAGGCGCCGTCGACAAGCGCGGCGAGGTCTGGGCGACGCTCAAATGCGGCCACCCCGGATTTTTGCGCAGCCCCGACATCCACACGCTCAGCGTCGCGGCCGGTCGCGACGAAAGCGACCCAGCGGAAAGCGGCCTTGATGACGGTGATGCGATTGCCATTCTTGGTATCGAGTTACACACCCGCCGCCGCAATCGTCTCAACGGCACCATAAGTCGCAGTTCGCCTGAGCGGTTCGATATCAAGGTCGGGCAAGCCTTTGGCAATTGCCCGCAATATATTCAGCTGCGCGATTTCACATTTGTGCGCCAGCCTTCTTCTCCTGGCCCCAATGCAGCGGAGGAAATCAACGGCCTCGACGCCACCGCAAGTGAGATGATCTCAAATGCGGACACGTTTTTTGTTGCCACCTATATGGACACGCCCAGTTCCGGCAGGCAGGTCGACGTCTCCCACCGCGGCGGCAAGCCCGGCTTTGTGCGGATCGGTGATAATGGCAGCCTTGCCATTCCGGATTTTGCCGGCAATCAGTTTTTCAACACGCTCGGCAATATTGCGCTGAACAAAAAAGCCGGGCTGTTGTTCGTCGATTTCAACACCGGCGATCTTCTTCAAATAACCGGCGACGCCGATATTATTCTCGATTCAGATGAGATATCGACCTTTCAGGGTGCCGAGCGCTTGTGGACCTTCACCCCCCACAAGATTATCCGCCGCCAGGCGGCCCTACCGTTGCGTTGGCAAATGCAGGACACGCCTTGGTCACAGAACGCGTTACTCACGGGCAGCTGGGCAGAGAGCGAAAAGCGCCAACAAGTGAAATCGCTCGCGAAAAGCTGGCACCCTTACCGGGTAGTGGACATTATCGATGAAAGCTCAACCATACGCTCCTTCCATCTCGCTCCCGCCGATGGCGCTGGCCTGATCCCCTATGCCGCCGGGCAGCACTTGCCCATCAGGCTAACCCTGCCGGGTGACAATCAGCCGGTGACCCGCAATTACAGCATCTCGTCGGCGCCCTCAGACGATTTCCTGCGCATTAGCGTCAAGCGCGATGGCCGCGTCTCAACGCATCTGCATGACACGCTGCAAACCGGCGACATTATAGAAGCACGCGGCCCCGCCGGCGCCTTCACCTGCGATCCGTCAAAGACCCGCCCCACGGTGATGCTCGCTGCGGGGATTGGCATCACGCCGCTTTTATCGATGCTGCGACATCTGGTTTACGAGGGCAAACGCACGCGCCAAACCCGTCCGGCTTGGCTGTTTCATGCCGCAAGGTACAAGCGCGAACGGGCATTCGACGCAGAAATCGCCGAGCTGGTCGATGCCGCGCAGGGCGCCATAAAATGGGTTCGTGTTTTGAGCGACATCACGGATGCCAGGGCCGGCGCCGATTACGATTACGCCGGACGCATCGACATATACCTGCTGCGCGCAATCCTGCCCTTTGATGAGTACGACTTCCATGTCTGCGGCCCAACGCCGTTCATGCAGTCGGTCTATGACGGGCTGTTGAGCATGAACATCGCCGACAATCGAATTCATGCAGAGGCCTTTGGCCCCTCAGGCATTGTTCGCATGCTAAGCGGCGAAACATCCTTTGACATCGATCCGCCTCCCGCCGACGAACCGGTCGACATCGCCTTTCCCGAGGCGTCGGTAGAAACCATTTGGCAGCCCGGCTCCGGTTCCCTGCTCGACTGCGCAGAAGCGGCGGGGCTGTCGCCCCCTTTCAGTTGTCGTACAGGCACCTGTGGCACATGCCGGGCCGACCTTAAATCCGGCGCGGTCACATACACGCAGCCCACAACGGCTCCCATCGAAAATGGTGACGTTCTGCTCTGCTCTGCAGCACCGGCGCGAGGCAGTGGTCCGCTCAAACTGGTTTTCTAGATCAGCGCATTAAGACGCCGTCATTTTGCGGCTTTGTTTGAGGCTGTTCATAATGTGGTGGAACTTCTCACCCTGCACGATCACATGTTCGCGCACGGCGGTCGTCGCGCGATTGCCGTCCCCGTCTTCAAGTGCGTTGAGAACTTGCTCATGCTCGGAAAGCGATTGGCCAAGTCGCCCACGCAGTGTCAGTTGCATCCGCCGATAGGGACGCAGCCGCCGCAGCAGCCGCAATGTCGCTTCTTCCAGAAACCGGTTCTGCGATGCCTGATAAATGACCGCGTGAAAGCGCTCGTTTTCTTCGTAATAGGTTTCCGCATCCTGCGCCTTGGCCGAGGTGATGCAAAGGGCATTCATCTGTCTTAGGTCCGCTAAAGCCGCATTGCCGAGCCGCGTCGCCGCAAGACGCGCGCAGAAGGCCTCAAGCCCCGCCATAAATTCGAACATCTCGACCAGTTCGAGAGTCCCGGCTGGCGGACGAACGTCCCGCGCCGGGGAAAGGCCTCGACAAGTCCCGAAGAAGCCAGCCGCTGCAATGCCTCACGCACGGGCGTTCGGGAAACCTCAAACCGCTCGGCCAGCCGCACTTCGTCTATGCGCTCACTGTCCTTGAACGTGCCGTCAAAAATAGGCCATTCAATCGCGTCAGCAATGATGTCGGATTGATATCCGGCACAGCGTCGAGGACCAGCGCCGTTTTGCATTGGAAGACTTCTGCTCGATCCTCGATCTGCCGACCTCGGCAAAATATGACGGCACCATCGAACGAATGGCAAAGGGGCAAAGATCAATATCGACCGATCCGGTTGCCGACCTCGGTATTCTGTTTCGTCGAGCGGTCTTCGCCTGGCTGATCGCCGACGGCGATATACATCTGAAGAACCTTGCCATGCTCAAAACTGCCGAAGCAGATGCCAGGGGATTTACAACAGTGCGGTTCGCCCCACTCTATGACGCCGTTACCACGCGGGTCTTTCCAGGTCTTGCCGGTGACCGCATGGCCCTGAAACTCAATGGGAAAGATGATCGCCTGGACAGGCGGGATTTCCACGCCCTGGCGCGAACGATCAGTCTGACGGCCGCTGACTCGGAGACGACAATCACCGATCGCACCGAACGCCTGGTTACGCGGAAAAGTTCATTGCGCTTGGCGTCGGGACTTCAATGAGACCCGACCTCACACATCCCTGGGGTTCATGACACCGGCCGAATTTGCTTCATCGGCTGGGGTTAACCCCAGCCGATGAAGGCCGGATTCCCTCATTCTGGCCGGACGCAATTCGGGGACAGGGTCAAAAGATCGACGGACTCTCCCCAAATCTGGAGGAAATTTAAGGACTCAGGTCAGTTCACGCGGCTGTAGACGAATACGGTCGACCTCTGAGGTTGGAGATTTCCGGCGGGCAGGTCCATGACAGCCAGATGTTCGACGCCTTCACAGGATGGCAGAATGAGCCGCTCGCCATCGTTACCGACAAGGCTTACACATCAAACCAGATCAGGCAGCAGATCGCCGACGAAGGCGCGGTTGCCGTCATTCCATCCAAGTCGAATGCGCGCAAACCGGTCCCCCACGACCGGAACCTCTATGCCATGCGTAACATTGTCGAAAGATTCTTCTGCAAGATGAAGGACATGCGAAGGCTCGCAACCCGCTTCGAAAAACACGCAATCCATTTCCACAACATGATATACATCTTCGCTATCAGATGCTGGATCAATTGAGTCCACACCCTAAGTTGATGTGAATTATTTTCACGCTGACGCCATTCCAGCCTTGAAGCATCTGGCCGGATCAACTTTCGCATCACGTCTGGACATCCGGAATGCATATTTCTGGTCTCGTTAATATTTTATTAATATATCTAGCGTTCATATATGCAGTGAATTTGTTAGAAAACTGCTACCAAAAAACCACAAAATTGAAGTGGAATTGCCAGTAGGGGCATCAGCTGTGTCGATGTTCGGATTGCGGTAGGATCGAATCAAATGGGACGCGAAGTCACGGCGCAAGACAGCAAAAACGATGCCGAACCTGATGGTAAAAATACGTATCTTCTAGTCAGTGTCAGCGGCGTTCGTTGCGGCATACCGGCCAGCGCCATTCGAGAAGTCCTGCATATTCCGGAACTACATCGACCGATGGGCACCCCGGCCATTATACAGGGGATGCTACAAATCGGAGATGGTGTCGTGCCGGTCCTTCGGCTGGATCGATTATTTAACCTTCCCGAGTTCTCTTTTGGCTTGTATTCTCCAGTTATTATTCTGAAAAATACCCGTATCGCGCTATCTGTTTTGGTGGAGTCCGTCGAGAGTCTGGTGGAGATAAGTCAGGATCAGATTCGGCCGGTGGAGTCCGACCTCACGTTCAATAGCTGCATTCAGGCTCAGGCTTTTCATGGGGGCGAGGCGGTGTCGCTTCTGCGGATCGACAGCATTCTGGTGGAGGAGGAGGCACGGATATTGGATGAATTCATCAGGTGGTCGACAAACAGATTGGCTCTGATCTCACCGACAGAGCGGATGGAAGCGCGATGAACTCCTATGGAGTCATACCAGAAAATGCGTCTCAAGAATTCTCCTTCTTGAAGGAATTTGTTGTTGAAGTGACCGGCCTTTCCTTTTTGGACGACACTGCAAACGATTACTCGTTGCGTCGGGCTCTTAATATTCGCATGCGGGAAACCGATGCAAAATCTGTCGGTGACTATTTTTCGAGAATCAAGCGGGACGGCGATGCCAGAGAATTAAAAGAACTTGTCGACGAACTGACTATTGGTGAAACGCATTTTTTTCGTGATTCCGGGATTTTCGAGTCGCTGAAGAAGACCATCCTACCCGCGATCCAGGCGGAAGCCAGGGACGAGGAACCGGTTCGGATTTGGTCCGCAGGATGCTCCATAGGGGCCGAACCCTACAGTCTCTCGATTTTGATGGAAGACAGGGTTGGCGGCGATAAACGTGGATACCGAATTCTCGGAACGGACATCAACCGGCGCTTCCTGCGTCAGGCGGAAACAGCGCGGTTCGCAAAATGGACGATGCGCGACGTTGGGGAAGACGTTCTGACCCGCTGTTTCCGGCAGGTCGGCAACGAGTGGGAACTGGACGCCCGCTATCGGAAGAATGTAGCATTCTTCGAGCATAATCTGGTCAGCGATCCGATCCCCGATCCCAGGATCGGGCTGGAAAAGCTGGATCTGATCATTTGTCGGAACGTCGCCATCTATTTCCGGGTCGAGGCATTGCCGAAGCTGCTGCGGCAGTTCCAGGAAAGCCTCGCGCCAGGAGGCTGGTTGGTTCTCGGCCATGCGGAAGTGCTGCCGCAGACGATGGACAGCCTGGCAACGTTTGAACCGGTCTATACGCCGGGCGGCATTGTATATCGGAACCGACCGAGACAGGCGACGGTTCAACCTGTTCCAGCCGTCACATCCGTTAAGATCACTTCACCGGTGCGCATGGAGGCAGCAAAACCGTTTAAATCGGCGCCCGTGGTCCGTCCGCAACCGACCCCCCAACCAACCCCTCTGCGAACTCATCGCGCAGAACCCGATATGGCAACTTCCCCTGTCGATCCGGTCACCACACCTCGCCCACCAAACCGGACGCCGCACGTCGCATCGCTTGGCGACACCGAACATCTGCGGGGACTAATCGACGACGGACGCTGGCCCGATGGGCTGGCCATGGCTGAAATCCTGATCGAAGATGATCCGCTGAACGACGAGAATCACCGTTGTCATGGCGTAGCCCTGTCTCATCTGGGACGACATTCCGAGGCGGAAGCAGCATTCCGGCGTTCAGTCTATCTGAACCACGATAATTTGTTGTCCCACTATCTGCTCGCTTCGTTGTTGAAGGATTGCGGTGACCTGGACAGGGCACGCCGAGAGTTTCGAGCCTTGGCGAAGAAGTTGGAGATCCGCGATCCGGATTCACCAATCATTGCCGGGTCGTCGACGCGGGCGGGCGAGTTGTATGCCGTACTTGCCCTATGGCTTGACGATGAGATTCCCGAACAGGATGTCGTTAGGAGCACACCGTCATGAGCCGCAACAAGCCCCCCGCCGGATCGGTGGGGAAATCCGCTGTAATGAAACAAGGTCAGCGAGCGCCCTCGAAGCGGGCGAAGACCATGGGCGGTTCTTCCTTGGAAGCGGGAAGGATATCTCTGGCAGGACACACCGACACGCTTCGTGAGCGCGCGAAACTGCTTGCCAGTCGCGCAGTTTCAGGTGCGGACAAGGAACGAAGCACGACCTATTTGATATTCCAACTCGCCAACCGACGCTTTGCCTTCACCCTTTCGGCCATTGAGGAACTCGTTCGGAACCGGATCGTCACGCGAGTCCCCGGTACACCACCGGAGATTCTCGGGGTTGCGAATCTGCGTGGTGATATTTGCCCCGTCCTGAGCCTGCATCACCTGCTTGGCCTGTCGATGGAGCAGAGCGCTCGTGGCGGAAATCTGATGTATCTAAAGGCACCCGTCCGACCGGTCGGCATCGTCATAGACCAGACGATAGGTATTCGGACCGTGTTCGATAGTACCGTCTCGGAGTCGGGTTCCGGAGGAGGCCTGGCCGTGGCATTCAAGGTCGGTCTTCTGCCGGATTCGACAATCGTTCTGGATCATCGACCGATCCGTGATTTGGTCGCACCAGTCCAGCATTCCGCCGATACCGGCCATTCAATCTGAAAGCGGGGGGAAGACAATGCTCGAACGAATTACCATCCGGGGTCGAATCCTGGGGATTGCCGCGTTTGGCATTCTCATCGTTCTCGTCGTGGCCGGATTATCGACCTATGGCCTGAACCGGATCAACAAGGATACCGAGAGATTTCTGAGCGAAATCGTCACGCAAATGCGCGCCTTCCGGTCGATGAACGAGCATATCGGATTCGGTGGCGCCATCCATCATTTCAAGAATTACGTACTGCGCGGCGAACAGGAATATCTTCTGGAGTTTCGACGCGCAGCGGATCTGGGCCTTGACGCCGTCCAAAGATACCGTGCGGTGGGGGGCCTCACCGCCGAGGAGGAACGGGCTCTCGATACGATTGCGGAGGGGATTCACGCATATCAGGAAATGGCGGATCGGGCGGAGAACCTTGTTGCGAGGGGCGCGTCCGCTTCCGAGATCGACCTGCAAGTTCGAATATCGGAAAAGGCCTATACGGATGCATTCGATACGCTCGGAAATGTACTGGGCAGAGACCGGGATACGGATACCGCCGAACTGCTCGAACTGATTTCCACGATCCGAGTGACGCAATATGCGGTCGGCATTGCTGCGGTGCTGTTTCTCAGCCTCTTCGCCGGACTGACAATCCGGTCGATCCTGCGCCCGATGTCGGTACTCATCGGCGCGGTTTCCAGATTGGAAAAAGGCGATCTGACCACAAAGGCCGCGTTGCCGAAGGGCGATGAACTGGGTGATCTGGGTGCCGCATTCGATACGATGGTCGACTCCATCCGCACCATCAATAAGGATATTGGCGAAGCGACGGCGTCGCTCAACAGCGCATCTGCCGAGATCATGGCAACCATTCAACAGCAGACATCCGCGACGGCGGAGCAATCCTCCGCCGTACAGCAGATCACCTCCACCGTGGAAGAAATCAACCAATCCAGCGGACAGGTTGCCGACAGTGCCAAGGAAGTGTCGGCGGCGGGGCGGGTCATGGCACAATCCGGCCGCGAGGGCCTCTCTGCCGTCGAGGATACCACCAACGCAATGGATGCTATTCGCGATCAGGTCGAGACCGTCGCCCGGAACGTGGTCGCCCTGAGTCAGAACACCCAGGCTATCGGCGAGATCATCGCCACGGTCACCAATATAGCGGAGCAATCCAACCTGGTCGCGCTGAATGCGGCAATCGAAGCGGCGGATGCCCGTAACGAGGGAAGGCGGTTCTCGGTCGTCGCAAACGAGATGAAGAACCTGGCGGATCAGGCCAAGGCCGCAACCGGCCAAGTCAAGAATATCCTGGAAGAAATTCAGCGTGGCATCAACACGACGGTAATGTTGACCGAAGAGTCGGTGAAACGAGTTGAAACCGGCCAGGAACGATCCGATGTCGCACAGAACAGCATCCGGCAGATGGCCGAGACGATAGAGGAAAACGTGACGATTTTCGAACGGATCGTCGGTGCAACCGGTCAGCAGAAGATCGGTATCGAACAGGTGACGCGGGGTCTTCATGGAATACGTGAGGGCAGTCAGCAAACCTCGGCCGGAACGCAACAACTTGCTGAATCGGCCCGTAATCTGAATTCGCTTTCGCAGCAGCTTCAATCAATGACAGAACAGTTCAGGACGTGATGAATATCCGTGAACGGACACTTGCGGCGTTCAAGATCGAATATGCGGATCACCTGACGCATATTCGATCAGAGCTTGCGCGTTTCGAAACCGGCACAGTAACGCCGGGTGACGATGTCCTGTTCGAAATCTACCGACGTGCCCATAGCTTGAAGGGGGCGGCCCGCGCTGCAGGGCTGGAGACTGTCGAGATTCTGGCGCATGAAATGGAAAGCCTGTTTTCCGCGATGCGCGACGGAAGTCGCCTTCTGGACCTCGATGCGATCAAGATCGTCGGTAAAGTTCTCGATTCAATCGAGGATTGGGTGCTTGGCCTGGATGATGACGCGGATCAAGTCGACACCGCGCCGGTTTTGGCCGAAATCCAAGCATATCTCGCCTTTGCACCGGTCATGGACGCGCTTGCAACTGAAAGAGCGGCGGACTCGGCCCCGATGGCAGCCGGTGGCGACGCGCCGTTGGCACAAGCCGAGCCAGTGCCTAGCCGTCAGTCGATGACCGGCCTCGCAGGGAATGAGGGTATCGACGATCTGAAGATCAGTGTCAAAAAGCTGAGTGTGATCCTGCGCACAGCGGGTCAGTTGGTTTCCAAAAGCGCAAATCTAGATGAGGTGAGCGCGGGGATGGGCCGCGTTGCAGAATCACTGGATCAACTGCGCCAATCGCTGCGCGCTAACGAGACTTCCAGGACTCGCGGGCTGCCGGTTGCGGCACATGGGGGCGATGGGCGCGGCACTCTGGATATAATCGAGGCGTCGGTCCGGCATTTGTCATCCGCGATTGCCGAGATTGGCCGCTTGCGGCGAATTCAGGATGAACTGGAATGGTCCCGCCAGCAGCTTGCCGACACGCTTCAGACCGAGATCGTCCAGGCACGAATGATTTCGATGGAGAGCGCTTTCGGTACTTTTGGGAAAATGGTCCGTGACATCGCACGCGACGAAGGAAAGGAAGTAGAGTTCCGCATTCAAGGCACTGAAACCGAAGTCGACCGGTCGGTGGTTCAGATGCTGAAAGACCCCATCATGCACCTGCTGCGGAACGCAGTTTTTCACGGAATCGAGCGCCGCGATACGCGCGGTGCGGCAGGCAAGAAGCCAGTTGGCCGCATTGGTCTGCGGTTCGCCGTGGACGGTTCCCGCCTCGAAGTGACGGTGTCGGACGACGGCGCGGGGATCGATTTCAACCGGGTCCGAGAGCAGCTTGTCCGATCCGGCCTGATGCACGAGGAGGAGGCCAGGACAGCATCCGAGGATGAGTTGCTTCGACACATTGTCCAACCCGGATTCTCAACGGCGGGCGGTGTGAACAGGATCGCCGGGCGGGGCATCGGGCTTTCCGTCGTGCGCGATTCGGTGTCAAGGCTTGGCGGCATGCTGATGATCGAGAGTATCCGAGGCAAAGGCACAGATTTCAGGATCGACGCGCCGCTTTCAATCGCAATTCAACGTATGATTCTGGTAAAGCTAGGGGAGGATCGTTTCGCCCTGCCCGTAGACGGGGTGGAACATATCGACCGGATCGATCCGTCGGATATCAAGCATATTACCGACGAGCCGAAAATTTCCTACGATAAAGGTTTCATCGACCTGGTACCGCTTGGAAGTATTCTGGGCATTGAGGGTACCGAAATCAAGATCGACAGCGGCAAGGTCTCAGCGCTTATCCTGCGACATCGCGATGATCGTATTGCCATCGCGGTTGATGACGTTCTGTCATTGTTCAGTGGGATGGTTCTTGATCTCGGTCTGCCCGCGCAGATGCTGAAATGTGTCAGTGGCGGCGTATCGATGGAAGAAGAAACGGTCGTCTGCGTTCTCAATCCGGCAGCTATTGTGACCGAATATCGGCAATCCGGTATGCGGAAGGAATTGATCCTGTCTTCTAGGGCCGTTGAGAAACGGATTCCGACCCTGCTGGTTGTCGATGATTCCTTTACCACAAGGACACTGGAAAAAGGTGTCCTGGAAGCCCACGGCTATCGCGTTCGGATCGCTGTGGATGGCTTGGACGCGCTGAACCAAATGCGCGGCAATCCGGTTGATCTGGTCATTACCGATATAGAAATGCCGAATATGGACGGCTGGGGACTGCTCAAGAGCCTGCGGTCGGAAAAGGCTACCATGGATTTGCCGATCATCGTCGTGACCTCTCGCGAAGACCCGACAGACAGGAAGCAGGGTATGACGCTTGGTGCCAGTGCATACATCGTCAAACGACATTTCGATCAACGCGAACTTCTGGAAACGATAGATCGCCTGTTATGAAATCCGGGGAAAAGATCAAGGTCCTGATTGTCGAGGACTCTCAAACGGTGAGAGAACTCCTCGCCTATGTGATTTCAAATGACCCCAGACTGTGTGTGGCGGCGACTGTGGATTCTGCGGAAGAAGCACTCCGCTATCTGGAGCGCGAAACTGTCGACGTAATCTCCATGGACATTCACCTGCCGGGGATGAATGGTATTGAGGGAACCAGCCGGATCATGGCGGCGAACCCGACACCGATCGTCATTGTCTCCGTGACAACCCGCACGAAAGACGCAGCCTTTACAATGGAGGCGCTGAAAGTCGGTGCCCTCTCGGTGGTGGAGAAGCCCGTCGGCGCTTCGCACCCTGATTTCAAAGCAATGGCCCAGCGACTTTGCACTCAACTCGTATCGATGAGTCAGGTCAAGGTTGTGAAACAGCGATTCTCCGACGCGGGGAAGTTGCCGCCGGGGCCGTGTGGTTTACCCAATCCAGGCCCCACCACCGAACCGGATATCGTGGAGTGTATCGGTATCGTTGCGTCAACGGGTGGTCCAAAGGCTGTGTCCATGATCCTGAACCGACTTGGCCCAGGCTTCCCCATTCCGATTTTGTTGGTTCAGCATATGACTCCAGCCTTTCTCGAGCCGTTTGTCGATTGGCTGGACCAGACGACACCTTTCCATGTGCAGTTCGCCAAGGAGGGTCAGAGGCCTTTGAGCGGTCACGTTTATCTCGCTCCAAACGATCGACATCTTCGGCTTAAACAGGGCCGCCTGTGGACGGAGGCCGCGGATATGGTCGTATCGCTATACTGCCCGTCCGGGGATGTATTGCTGGAATCCCTGGCGTCGGATGCCGGAAAATCCGGTGTTGGTGTCATCCTGACCGGGATGGGGGCTGACGGTGTGGCAGGATTGGCAGCGATGCGGGCCGCGGGCGCGTATACGATCGCCGAGGACAGATCAACTGCCGTTGTTTACGGAATGCCATCCGCTGCGTGCGAACGGGGTGCAGTCGTGGAATCGTTACCGGTAGACGCTATTGCCGAGCGTCTGCTGTCCCTGGCGGACCGGGCGGGGAGGGTCGCGTCATGACCGGAAAACTCATCCTGCTTGTGGAGGACTCACCGACACAGGCGGTTCTCCTGCAATCCATCCTTGAAAGCGAAGGGCTGACAGTACAATGGGCCAATTCAGGCGAAGCGGCTCTGGAATGCATCGCGCGGGAACGCCCGGACGTGATCATAGCCGACTGTCACCTGCCTGGCATTCAGGGCGACGAGTTGTGCCGTCAGGTGCGCATGAATCTGTCTACGCAGGACATTCCGATCATCATGCTGACCGAGGACAGGTCCATGGCGACACGCTTGCAGGGACTGGACAGCGGCGCGGACGACTATCTCTCCAAATCCGAGGATTCGGAATTGGTCCTGATGCGCGTACAGACGCATCTGGCACGTGCGAAATCCCAGGTATCATTTGATTTCCTGGTGAATACGCAGTTGCGGCGGGCAAAGGTACTGGTCGTGGACGACAGCCCGACATATTCCAGTTTCCTTGAAAACGAACTGATGCAGGAAGGGTTTGACGTTGCCGTCGCAGATAATGGCAAGTCGGCATTCCGGGCTGTCGAGGAAGTGCAATTCGATTGCGTTATCATCGATGTGGTAATGCCCGAAATAGATGGCATTCAGGTTTGCAAGGAACTGGCTGAGCGGCGCTTGCGGGAGGGCTCCGACATCGTTCTGATTGTGGTCAGCGGTGATGAGACACGTGAAAACGTGATAAACGCCATACAGGCCGGTGCCGATGAATTCCTGACCAAATCCAGCGATGCGGTCCTGCTGCGTGCCCGGGTCCGGGGGCTATTGCGGCGCAAGTTCCTGCGGGAGCAGAACCGTAAGATAATTGAAGAATTCAAGAGCAAGGAACTGGAGGCTGTCGAGGCTCGGACCCGACAGGAGGCTGCGGAGGCCAGAGCCGCGCTCGTCGAGAAACTGGAGCAGGCCAACACGGAACTGGAGGAAACGAATTCCGAACTCCGGGAGACGCAATCCCAACTGATCCAGTCCGCCAAGATGGCATCGCTGGGGGAACTCGTCGCGGGGATCGCTCATGAAGTCAATAACCCGCTCGCATTCTCGCTGAGCCATCTCGGTACAATCGGGAACCTTCTGGGCAAAATACCGTCAAATGCAGGGGAGGTACTGAACGAAACCTCCTCCAAACAACTCGACAAGATTCGCGTGCGGGTTCGCGACACGGTCGAGGGATTGGAACGCGTGCGGGAACTGGTCAACAAGCTGCGGACTTTCTCCCGTCTGGACGAGGGAGAATACAAGATCTGCGATATGGTGGAGAATATCGAATCCACGCTGACACTTCTGCGATACCGGATCCCGAATGATGTCGTCGTTAAGACTAATTTTACGGATCACAGCGCATTGTACTGCGCGCCCGGTGCACTGAATCAAGTGGTTATGAACATCGTATCCAACGCGATTGACGCGACCGGTGATTCGGGAACGATCTCGCTGTCGACCGCCCGTGAAGGGGATCAGTTTCACATCACGGTTTCCGATACAGGCCTTGGAGTGCCGGCATCATTGAAGGATCGGATTTTTGAGCCGTTCTTCACAACCAAGGACGTTGGCAGCGGCACCGGCCTTGGCCTGTCGATCGCCTATAAGATTGTGGCCCGACACAAAGGCTCAATTTCCGTCGACAGCAAGGAAGGCAAAGGAACGACCTTCACTGTTTCGATACCTACGAATTTACAGGAGATTAGCGATGGTTAACAGCCAATCTCAGGGTGCCGCCTACATGGGCGATACTACTCTGCCAATCCTCATTGTCGACGATGAACCGCAAATGCTGGCGGCTCTGTCAGACCTTCTGGAAGACGAGTATCGGGTCATAACCACGACCAATACCTCGGAGGGATTGCGGATACTGAAGAAGGAACCCTCCCTTGCCGTGATCCTGTGCGACCAGCGCATGCCAAAAATGCTGGGCAACGAGTTCCTGGCAAAGGCGAAGGAAATATCCTTCGCGACACGCATCATGATCACCGGGTTCGCCGATATGACAGCCGTCGTGCAGGCGGTGAATGATGGTAAAATATTCGGTTATGTCTCCAAGCCATGGGACCCGGATGGGTTGAAGATGGTCCTGCACAGAGCGGTGGAGTTTTACGAACTGAACAATCATCTGGAGCAGGAGCGGTCACTGTTTCACGATCTGATGGAAAACAGTTCGGATGCGATTCTGTTTAAGGATAAAAATCTGAATTACACGCGGATCAATCCATCTGCGGCGCGAATTCTGGGAGTCGCCACACCCAATTTGGCATATGGTCGATCAGATGCGGACTTTCTGCCACCCAATCTCAGTAAAAGTCATCAGAAACAGGAGATCGAACTGCTGCGAACCGGTCAGCCGGTCACAGGGCTGATTGAACAGATGGCGCTGAATGACAGGCTTGCATGGCTCCAATCCAACAAGACACCGACACGGGACGCGCGTGGAAAGATCACCGGTCTGGTTGGCATTACCCGCGATATCACGGACCAGAAGAACAATGAGCAGGACTTGACTCTTCTTTTGAACGTCACCCGTCAGGTTTCGGCCTCGATGAAGGTCGATGACGCCCTGCAGTATGCCATAAACGCTGTATTGGAGGCGACCGGGTGGGATTTTGGGCGCGCCTGGGAACGACACGAGGACGGGCATTGGAGCATGCTGGCCGACGTACTGCCTGTAACTATTGTTGAAAGAGAGGAGCGGGATGGTCTCTCTGCATTCGTTCAGCCGCCCAGTGATCCGGATGATCTTGTCGTACTTGCGGCCGATTCGCAGCAGATGCAATGGATCGCCGATCAAGATGAACTGCCTCGCTATCTTTACTCCGAATATCCCGAAGGTATGAGTAAGGTAAAAACGGCAATTTCCGTCCCGGTTATTTTGAAAGACTCGTGTCTTGGCGTCATGTGTTTCTATGCGCAAAAAGTATTCCAACAAGAACCCCGGATTGTTCGGCTGATAGAATCGATTGCGCGATTATTGGGACCGGTGCTTCAGCGCCATCGCTCCGAGATCGCCTTGCAGACCAGCGAACGGCGGTTCCGGACATTGATTGCCGAGGCGGCCCACGGAATTCTTGTGTCGAGAGATTTCAAGCCAATTTACGCCAACAAGCAATTTGTCCGCATGTTCGGGTTTGCGGATATCGGCGAGGTGCTGGCGATGAATACCTCTCTCGATATGGTTCAGAGCGAGGAACTGAACAGATTAATGGATGTCCGGGAGACACTGCTTCGTTCTCCTGACGGGCGTTCCACATGCGAAGTCCGCTGTAATACGGTCGCTGGAGATGAGTTGAATGTGCTGTGCCACAGCGCCCGCGTTCCCTGGGACGACGGTTGGGCGACCTGCATCTATCTCCACGACATCACCGAACAGCGAATGGCGGAAGCCCATTTGATGCAGGCCCAGAAAATGGAAACCATCGGTCAGATGACCGGCGGTGTTGCCCATGACTTCAATAATATTCTGACTGTCATTCAGGGCAATCTTGAGCTTATGGCGATGCGGCTCGCCAAGGTTGGAGACGAAAAACTGACGAAATGGCAGGGCACAGCGCTCCGGGCAACCCTTCGAGGGGCGGATCTGACCCGACGGTTGCTTGCCTTCTCACGCCGTCAGGTACTCGAACCGGAGGTGTTGGACGTGAACGAAACCATCCGATCCGCCAAATCCATGCTGGATCGGACATTGAGAGAGGATATCGAACTTGTTCTGATTCTCGGATCCGAAATTTCACCCATTAGGGCGGATGCGTCGCAGCTTGAGAATGCGATTATCAATCTCTCGATCAATGCGCGCGACGCAATGCCTGATGGGGGAAGGATCATTCTGGAGACCGAAGAATGCTATCTGGATAACAACTACGCAGCAACGCATAGCGAGGTGAGTCCGGGACGATATGTGATGATCTCGGTGTCCGACACCGGAATGGGAATACCCAATGATATCCTCCCCAGGGTCCTGGAACCTTTTTTTACGACCAAGGAAGTTGGGAAGGGGACAGGGTTGGGTCTGGCGATGATCTATGGTTTCGTCAAACAGTCCAATGGGCATTTGTCGATTTATAGCGAGGTTGATCATGGCACTACGGTGCGGCTTTTCTTTCCTGTGATGGAAGGTGAAGCTGAAAAGAGAGTGGCGGAAGATCCCGATGAACTCGGCGATGAACCTGTCACCGAAACCATTTTGCTGGTTGAAGACAGCGAAGACGTTCGGGATGTTGCTAAAGCGATGCTTGCGACACTTGGATACAAGGTTGTGGTTGCGTCGAATGGTCACGAAGCAATGCAGCAGTTGGACAGATATCCAGACATCGACGTGCTTTTTACGGATATCGTGATGCCGGGCGGCATGAACGGACTGGACGTGGCGACTGAGGCGAGGAAGCAATTTCCTGATATCTCCGTGCTCTACACTTCCGGTTACGCTGAAGGGGCGCTACGCAAAAATTCCACGAATATCGAACCGGATTCGGAATGGCTGGCGAAGCCTTATTCACAGGTAGCATTGGCAAGGAAACTCAGGTCAGTATTACAGCGACAACGTGCGGACAATAAGTTCGGGCGGATGGTCTAGAGGTGGGCGGGTCAGGATATTGGTTACCATGACACGTATCGTTACAGACTGGCGGCTTCTCGTCGTGGACGACGACCCTGACATCACGGAACTGGTTCGGGACGTTGCACAGGAGATCGGCTATGTAGTTGAAATCGCCAATCATTTCGCGGGTTTCAAATCCGCGTATGAGGGGCAATCGATGTCGGCCATTCTATTGGATCTGCAAATGCCCGATGTCGATGGGGTAGAGTATCTTCGCGTCCTCGGAGAACAGAAATGCGAGGCCGAGATCGTCGTCATGAGCGGTTACGACCCCCGCGTGTTGAAAGCGGCGGTGCGACTTGGCCGCGAGCACGGTCTATCAATGCAGGGAGCGCTTCAGAAACCCATGACGGTGCAGGCCTTGCGGGACTGTCTGGACGGTCTGACCAAGCCGGCTCGGTTTTCGCCTGCGGACGAAGTTGCTGCGGCGCTCGCGAACCGGGAGTTCAAACTGTTCTACCAACCAAAGATAAAGCTGCGTGAACATGGCGATAGACCCGCTTCAGACGAAATCCGAAAGATGTATGGCGGCAAATCGTGGTCACTCGATAGTTTCGAAGCACTGTCCCGCTGGCATCGACCCGGTATCGGAGATATATCGCCGGAAGATTTTATTCCACCGATCGAAACGCAGGGTCATATGCGGCGCTTCACGGATTACGTCATAGAGTTGTTGGCGGCCCAACTATCCGAATGGGATGATAGCGGCTTCAATCCATCGGTATCGTTCAACCTTTCCCCTGTGGTCATGACCGACTTGGCACTGCCGGACAGGCTGGCGAAAATGTGCCGGGCGGAAAAAATCGAAACCCACCGCATCATAGTTGAGATCACAGAAACGGCTGCCATGACGGATATTCGTGTCTGTATGGATATTCTGTCACGGCTGCGGCTCAAAGGATTTCGGGTCTCAATGGATGATTTCGGCACCGGGTTTTCCTCCTTGGTGCAGCTTCATCGGATGCCCTTTACCGAACTGAAGATCGACAAGTCTATCGTCTGTGAGATCGAGTCTTCTCAGGGCGCGCGCATGATTGCCCGCTCAATCATTGATTTGGCCCATAATTTGGAGCTTGAGGTCTGCGCGGAAGGTGTGGAGAACGAGAATACGCTGAATTGCCTTGTCGATCTGGGTTGTGATTGCGCCCAGGGATTTTACTTCGGGCGGGCGGTTCCTACTCAGGAAGCTGTTGACACCTGGAAGAGTGAAAGCGTTCTCTCCGGCAGACTGGAGAAGTCGTGATCGAGCGGGGTCAGAGGAGCCCGTTCCGACGGAGCCTTTGCTTTTATACACATATTTTTTTTATTGGATTGCCAACGATACGTGAGAGCGTAAAAATAATCGGACGAAACGGTTGTATTTATGGAGACCAGGGGATGGTCCGATGGCGCGCATACTTGTGATTGACGATGACGAACTTGTTTTGGCGACGATCGAGGCGATATTGCAGGAGCAGGGTTACGAGATTACCACGGCGATCAATGGGGGAACTGTCGTGGAATTAGTCCAGTCGCTGGATCCCGCATTGGTTATAACAGATATCCTGATGCCGGGTACGGAAGGGATCGAGACAATCCAGCTTGTAAAGCGCGCCTTTCCGGAATTACCTATCCTCGCCATTTCGGGAGCCTCTGGTCGTTATGCCGACTATTTGAATGTAGCGATGAAGCTTGGTGCGGCGATGACATTGAACAAGCCATTTACCCGCGACGAACTTTGCAAGGCGGTGGCTTTTTGCATTAGTGAATAGATTGATAGTGGGTGACGCCTACACAGGGTCATCAGTCATGCTAACAACTGATACAGCCTCGTCAATCTGAAGAGCGGAATGGAGAAAATTACGATATCATCCTGACCGGAAGCTTCAGGAATATCGCCTGAACAGAAGTGGGTTGTGCCATCGAACAGCGACTGGGTGCAATACCGTGCAAAAGGCCGATATGATGCGTGGAACGAACAGGCCCGACGTTATTCTTGTCGACGACGAGGAATCCATACGTGAGACATTACGGAGCGTTTTGGAGGAAATCGGTATAACTGTTATCGAAGCGTCAAACGGTCGGCACGCGATCAGCTTGATTCTCGAACAGCATCCACGTGTCGTTGTTTCGGATATCAAGATGCCAAACATGAACGGATACGAATTATTCAACAACCTACGCAAAGAATATCCAGACCATGCGAAAACTAAGTTCGTCTTTCTGACCGGATTAGCCGATACGGAGTTCATCAAAGCGGCTTACAGGATCGGGGTCGATGATTTCATTTCAAAGCCGGTCGATATCCGATCTTTTCAACGTAAGATATCCGATCTCCTGAGGGATGAAGCTGCCAGCGGATCGGAAATATCGGACCTTTCCGATGTCGATGCGACTGAAAATTCTCCGAAACGCGCTGAATCCGAACAGGCTGTTCGGGACTTACTTGAAGCGAACGGGAAACCTGTCCCCCTCGGCCAGGTTTTCTGTATTGGCATCAATGAGATTCGCCGACGGGTCGGCGATGCAAAATGGCGAAAGCTCAAGGATCGTGTTGCAAATTTGATTAGCGATGCCGTTCGGAAAGTTTGCCGACCGGACGATGTTTATTTGAAATGCCCGGATGGGTCGGTCGTGATTGTGTTTGCGGATAACGATGCCCAGCGGTGCGAGGCCGTGGCGGCGAAAGCAGCGACGATAGTGAATAAGGCATTGTTCGGATCCGATGACTTAGCCGGTGCCGAAGTTCGGTCTCTCGTACAGATCGCCAACGACACCGGTTCGGGTCGAGGAAAATCTGCTGGAAAGATTCTGGACACTCTGCTTGCTTCTGCCAAGCGGCTCGATGTGGCCCCGCCTGCACAAGCAGTAGCCGGGAATCATTCTGATACTCGCCAGAAGAATTCCAACACCCGCACCGCACTATCATCTGCAGCAGAGACGCCTGCTAATACGGACGTCAAGCATAAGGATACGACCGAGGTAATTCCGTCATTCAGGTCGGAACTTCTACAGAAATTCACTATGATTGAGTCCAGCCCGATCGAATTCAGTTTTATGCCGGTCTGGAGCGTCTCGCAGCGTCGGGTCGAGATGTTCAACTGTGTGCCGACCCGTCAGGCTGCCGGTGCGGCAGACAAACTCTGGAACTATGCGGTTTTGGGCAATACCCCGAAGATCAGTGATATATGCGATCTGGATCTTGCCACTCTTGAATATGGCATGCTGGCTGCCATCAATCACATAAACCGGGGTATCCCTGTCAGCTTGTGCCCGAACTTTCATTATGAAACCCTGGCTGGCAAAAAGAGCCGGGAGAAAGTTCAGGCATTATTGCAGCTTGTACCAGATCATCTCCGGCAATTTATATATCCGATCATTATGCACATTCCAGAAGGGATCACAGAAGCGCGCTTGAGAGATATCACCGGACAGGTACGAAACTATACCAACGTCTTGGCCGCCGAAATTTTTCCCCGGAAGGCATCGTCGGATCTCGGGCGGACTGTCTCGCGGTTGCGATCAGGCGGTATCGACTGCCTGATGGTGCGTCTGTCCCGAACTTATGTCGATCAGGAGGTCGCATGGGTGAAACAGATCAGCGACCGAATCCGCAAACAGGGGGGGAAGGCGGGCGTCTCTGGAATTCGCAACGCCACGACATTGATAGAACTGGCTTACAGTTCGCTGGAATATTGTTCCGGTCTTGCCATCGGCGGACCATATGACACAATGCCGGAGCCATTCCCGTTCGACGGCAAGAAACTGGAAGTGTAGCACTATATCGGGGCTATTGGTTCAGTGCATCCCGAATTGCCGTTGACAATTCTGACAGCGTGTAGGGTTTTCTCAGCAGCATAGCTTCCTTGCCCAGTTCAGGCCGCGCGCTGCGCGGATATCCCGAGGTGAAAAGCACCTTCAAGTCCGGGCGCAGAGCCACAGCACGCTGCGCGAGTTCTGGACCGCTCATCCCGCCATGCATGACCATATCGGTAAACAGCAATCCACAGGGGCAGCCGTTTTCCAGAAGAGACAGAGCGCTGGGACCGTCACTCGCCTCAATGATGTCGTAACCCAATCCTTCCAACATCATCACCACGGTATCCCGGACATCGGGATCATCTTCCGCGACCAGAATTACTTCGATTGATTCCGCTGACTTGATGGCAGATTTCTCGTCATCGGATGTTCGCTCGGAATTCCGCGTTTCTGCTTTGGGAAGGTAGATATTGATCGTCGTACCATGCCCCAACTCGCTATAGACTTTGATAATGCCCTTCAATTGCTTGATGAAGCCATAGACCATGGCCAGCCCGAGACCGGTGCCTTTGCCGACATCCTTGGTCGTAAAGAAGGGTTCGAATAGATGGCTCAGAACCTCCGGTGTCATTCCGGTTCCCGTATCCGAGACAATCACATTGACATAGGCACCGGGGACAAGGTCATTGATCTCCGCATAATCCTTCGCCACCTCGACATTGCATGTCTGGATCGTCAGGCGCCCGCCATCCGGCATCGCATCGCGCGCGTTGATCGCCAGGTTCAGAATGGCGGATTCGAACATCGCCGGATCAAGTTTTGTTGGCCAGACCGTTTCAGCCAGATCGGTAGAAACATCGATAGTCTCACCCAGGGTTCTCTGAAGCAGGATTTCCATGTCCTTGATAAGCTCATTGACGGTTGCCGTCCGTAACTGAAGCTCCTGGGTGCGTGAGAATGCCAGTAGTCGCTTGGTCAGATCGGCCCCATGCCGAGCGGATCGCAAGGCTGTAATTATACATTTCTGCGCTACATCCCGGTCGATTTGTCCATGCTTGACCAGCTCAAGATTGCCGATGATAACCGCCAGTATATTATTGAAATCATGTGCAATTCCGCCTGTCAGTTGCCCAACGGCATCCATTTTCTGCGATTGTCTCAGAATCAGCTCGATTGCGTTCCGCTCCGTCATATCGCGCCCGATAAAGAAGAACTGCTGTTCCGGATTCGACCAGACCCCGGTCCATGAAAGGGGCACAATTGTTCCGATTCTATGGATATAGCGACAGTCGAAATTTCGATTCTGGCCGTCCTTCAGCGCTCGCCTCATCTCGTTGCGCGTACTCTCCAGATCGTCTGGGTATATGAATTCAATCGCACTTTTCCCAACCATCTCGTCAGGATGATAGCCGATGATCTGCTCCGAACTGGGACTCACTCGCACAAAATCCCCTTTACGTGTCACCACCAGAATCAAGTCGAGCGACGTCTCGAATATCCTCTGGTTTATCGCATCATTTGCTCCCAACCGACGTCTCCCCGCCTTTGACGTCCAGGTATCGAATTAACTTCGCGACTGTGCTGAGCATGCGCTTTGATTTCTTCTTTTCATCAGACGAACCTGGGACAGATGCAACTCTTGAGCTTCATTCATCGAATTTCAACAAAACTGAGTCTATCATGGTTCATGGCTAGGTCGAAATCGTTCTACTGCAACTTAACCACTCGTGAAATCCAATAATACTGCATGCGATGTCACTAGCGCTGCGAATAACAGGCCTCGCTGCTACATTCTGACTGAAGGCATTTCCGATCCCGCCGGCCCCACGTGAGGGTAAGTTCGTATCCCGGTATACTCTGCATTTGCACAATGCGGCACAGATCGAGCGCAAAGTCGGAATAGCTCGCCAGACTACCGCTTTTCTCGTACAGCGTCTTTGAGGTAAAGTCCGATTGAAAACGTAATCGTTAATGATATCCGAAACGGAAAACGTAAGCGGTAGTGAGACAAAAAGTAATTTATGGTGACATTTCTCGATCACGAAGCCCAGAAATGCGTTGCTGCCAACATAATCGCTAATGAAATCCAACACATGAGTGAAAAATTTGCTTTGCTGTCAGATCTGTATGCTTTTCGTGTGGCCAACAAACAGCGCCAAGGAGATATCTCGCAATGACCATCACCATAACCGCCTTTGAGCGATCACCTGATGGCGGCAAGGGACTGGCGCGTGATACCCGCATTCGCTGGGCGCTTGAGGAAGCGGGCCAGCCCTACCGGGTTCGCCTTGTCTCATTCCATGCGATGAAAGAACCCGCGCATCTGGCACTTCATCCTTTCGGCCAGATCCCGACCTATGAGGAAGGGAATCTCACGCTGTTCGAGACTGGGGCTATCGTGCTCCATATCGCTGGGCGCTATACAGGCCTGTTGCCGCACGATACCAATGTCCGCGCGCGTGCCCTCACATGGATGTTTGCCGCACTCAACACAATCGAGCCCCTGATCCTCGAACGCGAAACCGCCAGGCTCCTGGAGACCGATAAACCCTGGTATCAAGAGCGTCTGCCTTTGGTCGAAGATCGCCTCCGCAACCGGCTGGATCAGCTTTCCCGTCGCCTGGGTGATGCTGACTGGCTTGATGGTGCATTCAGCGCGGGCGACTTGATGATGGTATCGGTGCTGCTCAGGCTGAAATCATCGGGTATTCTGAACGACTATCCGAACCTGGCCGCCTATATCGTCCGCGGCGAATCCCGGCCCGCCTACAAACGGGCTTTCGACGCTCAATTGGCGGTAAACACTGGCAAACCGCCGATCAGTTGATGAACGCTGACCTGATGTAGCCTATGCCTTTATCCGAAGCATCCGGGGGTCATACAGGGCCTCCAGATGTAACTCGGCGGGAATGCGTACCGTTGCAACCTCCAACTCGTAACTGCCGCCTGTCAGATAGGCGCGGTCCACGCCATCCGGGTTGCGGACATAGCCATAGCCGATGGGTAGACCGACCGTATGGCCAAAGCCACCGCTGGTCAGCCAGCCGACGCGCTGACCATCGCGATAGATTGTCTCCCGCCCCAGCAAGGTTACCGCCGGATCCGCGACCGTGAAACAGGCCAGCATCTTACGGACCCCGCCACGGGCCTGTGCCTCCGCCGCTGCCCGGCCCTGGAAATCAAGATTGGATTTCAGCTTCACCGCCCAGCCAAGCCCTGCCTCCGCCGGTGTGTGGTCTGGCCCGATATCGGAGCCCCAGGCACGATAGCCCTTCTCCAGCCGCAGCGTCTCGATGGCGCGATAGCCCGCATTGACCAGACCGAATTCCGCCCCCGCCCGGTGCAGTGCTTCATAGACCCCGACCGCGTATTCGGTCGGGATGTGCAATTCCCATCCCAGTTCCCCGACATAGGTCACGCGCAGTGCCAGTACGGCACAGCCCGCGATCCCGATCCGACGGGCCTGACCAAAGGGGAAGGTCGAATTCGAGACATCGTCCCGTGTCACCCGCGAGAGGATGTCCCGCGCCCGTGGCCCCATCAGGGACAGGACCGCATGGCCGGAGGTCACATCGAAGACCTGGCAGTTCATCCCCGACGGGATTGAACGGCGTATCCAGTCATAGTCATGGGTCGCAAAGCCGGTGCCGGTAACGATATAGAAGGACTCGTGTCCGGTCCGCGCAACAGTCAGATCGCATTCGATCCCGCCCCGCTGGTTCAGCATCTGGGTATAGGTCAGACTCCCTACAGGCTTGTCGATCCGGTTGGCGCAGATCCATTCCAGCGCGGCGGCGGCATCCGGCCCTCTGACCTCAAACTTCGCGAAGCTGGACTGGTCAATCAGCACGGCGGCCTCCCGCGCCGCCCGGTGTTCGCGCCCGACGGCATCGAACCAGTTCGGACGCTCGAAGCTGTAGACATCCTTCGGGACTTCCCCGGCTTTCAGGTCGGCATACCAGTTCGGGCGCTCCCAGCCGAGTTTCTCTCCGAAACAAGCTCCGTCCGCCTTCAGCAAGTTGTAAAGCGGTGATCGGCGGCAGGGACGCCCGCTGTCATGTTCTTCCGACGGCCAGGCGATGGTGTAATGCTTACCATAGGATTCAAGTGTGCGCGTACGCACCCAGTCCGCATCAAAATGCGGCCGCCCGAAGCGGCGGATATCGACGGGCCAGAGATCATAGGGGGCTTCCCCCTTGAAAACCCATTCGGCCAGCGCCTGCCCGGCCCCGCCACCCGCCGCGATGCCGAAGGCGTTGAACCCGGCACCGACGAAGAAATTCCGCAGTTCCGGCGCTTCGCCGAGGATAAAATTCCCATCCGGCGTGAAGCTTTCCGGCCCGTTGATCAACTGCTTCACCCCGGCTTCCTGCAGGGCTGGAACCCGACCCAATGCCAGTTCCATGATCTGTTCGAAATGATCGAAGTTGGAGTCGAGCAGAGAGTAGTGGAACCCATCCGGAATGCCATCCATTGCCCAGGGGATGGGATTGGGCTCATAGCCACCCATCACCAGCCCGCCGACTTCCTCCTTGTAATAGGTCAGGCGGTCGGGATCGCGCAACGTGGGCAATGTCGCGGTCACACCCGCAATCGCCTCGGTCACCATGTATTGATGCTCGACCGATACCAGCGGTACATTGACCCCGACCGTCGCGGCAAGGCTGCGCGTCCACTGCCCCGCGCAACAGACCACCCGCTCGCATGCGATCTCCCCCTTATCCGTTACCACTGCTCGGATTCTGCCGTTTTCTACCTTGATCGACAGCACGCCGGTATCCTCGAAAATGCGAATACCGGAATTACGCGCGCCCTTGGCCAGCGCCTGGGTGATGTCTGACGGATTGGCCTGACCGTCGGTCGGCAGATAGGCCGCGCCGACAACGTCTTCCACCTGCATCAGCGGCCAGAGGTCCTGCGCCTCCTTCGCGGTCAGCAGGTGCATCTCCAGCCCGAAGGAGCGTGCGGTCGTCGCCTGCCGCTTCACCTCGGTCCAGCGCGCCTCGTTACAGGCAAGACGCAGCCCGCCATTCATCTTCCAGCCGGTGCCGAGTCCGGTTTCTTCCTCCAGCCGGTTATAGAGCGCGACCGAATTGCCCAGAAGCTGGGTGATGTTGGCGTTGGAACGCAACTGACCGACCAGACCTGCGGCATGGAAAGTGGTGCCGGAGGTCAGCTTGTGACGCTCGATCAGAACCGTATCGGTCCATCCCAGCTTGCCCAGATGATAGGCCGTCGAGCAGCCGACGATGCCGCCGCCGATAATCACGCATTTCGCCTCTGTCGGAAACTCGGTCATCATGTATCCCCAGGATCGAGTAAGGGTATCAGGTAAGGGTTTGTCAGCTTTTGAATGCTCGATAAGCGGCTTCAAAGGCGGTGAGGTTTCCCTCGGTATAGGCGGCATAGTCGAAATCAATCTCGGAATGGATTTCCGACACCATGCTCCACATCGTCTCGCGCAGCAGGGAGGCGCATTTCATCGCGCCATACCGGTGGCGCAGCGCATCGTCCATCGGATGCTCGAAATAGTGCTCCAGCATCCAGTCTTCCTGCACGGCGTCGAACCCGTTATTGGAGGCAAGACCGCCAAGATCGAAGAGCGGGCTGTTGAACCCGGCATAGTCCCAGTCGATCAGCCAAATCCGCTCCCCATCATCGATGAAATTGGCGGGCAGCAGGTCGTTATGACCAAAGACGATCTCGACCGGTCCCACCGCCTGCTCCAGGTCTGCGGCAGCGGCGCGCAACTCCTTCAACCGACTGCGATGGCGACTGCCGCCCTCCTCCAGCGTCCAGCCATAATCGCGGATGACATGAAAGACCCAGAACATCAGGGCCGGCCCGCGCAGGAATACCGGCATGTCGCGATGGGCACGGCGGATCAGCGGGACGATTCGTGCCAGTGTCTCCGGCTGGCGCACATCCGCATCGCCCAGCGTCTTTCCCTCGATGAAGTCGATCACTAGAATTCCGGGCTCCCGGTGCCGCACGGCAGGGGAAAGGCCCGCCTTTTCCGCCGCAATGCTGGCGGCGCGTTCGTTGAAGCGCATGACCTGATGGACCGGGATGTCGTTGCCGACGCGCACGACGTATTTATGACCCGCATCCTCGACCACGAAATTGACATTGGTGATGCCACCGCCGAGCGGTTGCGGATCGACCGGCCCCTGCCAGAAGGACAGACCCGCCACTTTCGCTTTCGCTTCGCTCATGCCCCGATCCTCCCTATGCCAGACCCAGGCGACGGCGGGTCCGCGCGGCCCCTGCCGCGATCAGCCGATCAGCGATGATGGCGATACAGGCGACCGCTATCCCGGCGACGATACCTCGCCCGGTATCGGCCTTGGTCAGGGCAATATAGACCTCCTGCCCCAGATCGCGGGTCCCGACCAGGGCGGTGATCACCAGCATGGACAAGGCCAGCATGATCGTCTGGTTCACTCCCAGCAGGATATCGGGCATCGCCAGCGGCAGTTTGATGCGCGTCAGCAACTGTCGGGGTGTACAGCCGGAAACCACGCCCGCCTCCAGCAGATGCGGGCTGATGCTGCGGACGCCATGGGCGGCATAGCGCACGGCCGGAGCCAGGGCATAGAGGATGACGGCAATCATCGCCGAAAAATCGCCGACCCGGAACAGCATCACGACCGGGATCAGATAGACGAAACTGGGAAGCGTCTGCAAGGTATCGATAAAGCCCTGCACCACCCGGTTCGCCCGCTCGTTCTGTGCCGAGAGTACACCGATGGGAATACCGATCAGACAGGCAATCACGACCGAGACACCGCAGAGATAGAGCGTCACCATCGCATCCTCCCACAACCCGTTCAGCAGGATGAAGAGACAGAGCGACAGACAAAGCAGTGCCAGACGCCAGCGACCCAACTGCCAACCGGCCAGGGTGACGATCAGGATCACCCAGGGCCAGGGCAGGCCCAGCAGGAAACGCTTCACCGGAATCATGAAGGTCAGCAGCATGAAAGTCTTCGCCGCCTCCAACTGGTCGAAGAAATTCACATTGATCCAGCGAACCATATCCTCCCAGATCGCGCCGGTGGTGATCTGCGCCGCATCGGGATAGCTCTGCACCGCCGGGACCAGCAGACCGATCAATCCCGTTGCAACGATCCCGACCCCGGACAGGATCAGCCAGGGATGCTGTCGCACAAAGCCTGAGTCCGACGGGCTGTCCGGTTGGGCAAATCGCGACGGCAGCGCCTGGCTCAACCGGTCCAGCGCAATAGCTAGCACGACGATGGCAACCCCCGCCTCAATCCCGCCGCCTATGTCGAGCCGTCGCAGGGAGGTCAGAACGTCGTAGCCAAGCCCGCCCGCGCCGATCATCGAGGCGATGATGACCATGTTGAGCGACAGCATGATCACCTGATTGACGCCCACCATCAGACCGGGCAGTGCCGTGGGCAGCAGGATGCGGGTCATCAACTGACGGTCAGTACAACCCGCCATTCTGCCGAATTCCCGAATTTCCTCCGGCACACCGCGCAGCGCATGGGTCGTCACCCGCACCATGGGCGGCATGGCATAGATGACCGTCGCAACCAAAGCCGAAACCGGCCCGAAGCCGAACAGGAAGAGGATCGGCACCAGATAGGCGAAGACTGGCACCGTCTGCATCAGATCCAGAATGGGTGCCGTGATCCGGTCGAACCAGCGCCAGCGATAGGCCCCGATCCCGACCAGCAACCCGCCCAGAACCCCGAAAGGGACTGCGATCATGATGGAGGCCAGCGTGATCATCGCGCTGTCCCACTGCCCGAAGGCCGCGAGATAGAGAAAGCAGAGCCCGACGAAAAGACCGAGCTTCCAACTCCGCGCATAATAGCCCATGGCCGTGATGGTGACGATAACCGCGATCCAGCTGAGTGGTGGGAAGACCTGGACCGCCTCGCTGCCCTGCCCGACCATGACACCGTCGATCAGCAGGCCACGCGCCAGATCATATGGCTGCTCAATCAGCCAGGAAATGCCCCGGGTCAGGTCCTTGAAACTGAACAGGCCAAAATGCGCGCTGTCCACCAGCCAGGCCATGGCCGCGCTGATCTCTCCCTTCATCGAGACCTGCAGACTGCGCGGCAGCTTCATTGCCCAACGCACGTCCAGTGTCTTCGCCAGATCAGCACCGACCTGCGCCAGGATCCAGGTAGCCACAGCAAGGCCGATCCAGAGCAAAGCCATGCGGGATATCCGCCAGTGACCCACGGTGATCATGATCGGGAAATCCTTCCGATCAACACATCGATCACTGCCCGTCGGTCGATTGTACCGAGCACCTGTCCATCCCGATCCAGGACTGCGAAAGGACGGTCGGCAGATTCCACACGGTCGGCGATGTCTTCGATGCGATCCGTCGCCTGTATGTTGCCCGCAACATCGACCGTAACCGGACCAGGCACCATCACCGATGCTGCGGTCAGCACCTTCGCCCGCTGAATATGGCGCGTGAATTCGGCGACATAGTCGGAAGCTGGATTCAACACCAGTTCCTCCGGCGTGGCGATCTGGATCACCCGCCCGTCCTTCATGATCGCGATCCGGTCGGCAAGCCGGATCGCCTCGTCGAAATCATGGGTGATGAAGATGATTGTCTTATGCAGCAGGCTTTGCAGACGAATGAATTCGTCCTGCATCTCGCGCCGGATCAGTGGATCAAGGGCAGAGAAGGGTTCGTCCAGGAACCACAGTTCCGGCTCCACCGCCAGGGAGCGCGCGATACCGACGCGCTGCTGTTGACCACCGGACAGTTCCCTTGGGAAATTGTCCTCTCGCCCTTTCAGACCGACGAGATCGATCACCTTGCGCGCCGCCTCCTCCCGCGTTGCGCGGGGGATGCCCTGCACGTCCAGCGGAAAGGCGACATTCTGCAACACGGTCAGATGCGGCAGCAGGGCAAAGTGCTGGAACACCATACCCATCTTGTGGCGGCGGATTTCAATCATCTCGCGGTCGCTGGCGGCCAAAAGGTTCTGCCCGTCGAACAGGATCTCCCCCGCCGTCGGTTCGATCAACCGCGACATGCAGCGCACCAGGGTGGACTTGCCGGATCCGGACAGGCCCATGATGACGAAAATCTCGCCCTGCCGCACATCCAGTGTCGCACCGCAGACGGCCCCGATCAGGCCCGCCCCGGCGATCTTTGCCGCATCCGGGTCACGGTGTTCCGTCAGCAGCCGCTCTGCCCCGTCCCCGAACAGCTTCCACACATTGCGGCAGGAAAGTTTAACAGACATCCCGCTCATCCGGCCCTCTTGTACACCGATATCATACCATCAAAAAGAGCCGGTCGAGCAGGCGAAACAATCATATGCCCGACCGGCCCAGGGGCCAGAGGGAAGTTCTATTGGCCAATCCAGCCCTTCCAGACAGACTCATTCTTCGCCAGCCAATCGGCGACAACTGCATCCAGTTCCTTGCCGTCCAGATCGACCGCAGCGACCATCGCGCCCATTTCGTCATTGGTGACGTGAAAGGCCTTGATCGCCGCATGGGCACCCGGCCATTTGTCCTTCACGACAGAAGAAGCGACTTTCCAGATCGGCCCGCGCGGCTTGCCGCAATCATAAGCCATATCCGGGTTGATACCGGTCGAGGCGTCATTGTAGCACTCTGCTGAATAGGGTGGGAATTCGACCCATTCGCCCTCGTATTTCAGCGGTGCCCAATGGGGTGCATAAACCCACAGCAGGATCGGTGCCTGACGCTGATAGGCGGATTCCAGTTCTGCGAAGAGCGCCGCATCGGTGCCCGCATGCACCACCTCGTAATCCAGTTCCAGAGCCTCGACCCGCTCATCATCGAAGCCACCCCAGGTGACCGGTGCACCAAGATAGCGACCCTTCGGTGCCGTTTCCGGCGTAGAGAAGGCTTCGGCGCAGTCATTCAGCGCCTCCCAGTTCGGCAGGCCGGGGCATTTCTCTTTCATATAGAGCGGATACCACCATTCCTCGATGGCCAGCATCCCGGTTTCGCCAAGATTCTCGACCGTCCCGGTCGCCGTCGCCTCGTCCATCGCCTCGCGACCCGTGGTCTCCCACATCTCCATCGCGACATGCAGGTCGCCAGTCTTCAGACCCGCGAATTGCGCGATATAGTCCGCCTGGACATATTCAACATTGTAGCCCGCGTTTTTCAGGACCTCACCCATGATCCGGGTCGTGATCAACTGACCGGTCCAGTCATGCAGCGTCATCTTGATCGGGTCCTTCGACTCGACCTCCGCCTGCGCGCCACCCGTAAGGCCAAGACTGAGGGCAGCCCCCAGCACGATTCCAACTATTTTCCGGTTTTCCATTGCTTCACCCTTCCTGTTCAGGTTCGTCGTATCTTTTTGGTCGTCACTTTGATTGTTTCAGGCAGTTTCGGAGCGAAATACCACATATGTCAACAATCAATCACATGTTTTGTGGTTTTCGCGTGTAATTTTGTTGCTGACTACTGCCTCCCTGCGAGATACTGGCCAGGACCGGGCAAAGCCGATAAAGCATCGGGAATGACAAGAACGGGCATGACAAGGATAGGGAGCTGCTGGTGAACCAGCCCGCAACGCATCGCGAAATGGAGATACTGGAGGAACTGAAAGTTTCAGGTTCCTGCCGAATTCAGGATCTGTCTCGCCGCCTGGACGTGTCAGAGGAAACGATCCGCCGAAACGTCAAGAAACTGGCACAGCAGGGCATGGTCCGTAAGGTTCATGGCGGTGTCTATCTGGCCGATGGGGTGCATGAACCGACCTTCACCCAGCGCATGAATGTCAATCCGGACGCCAAGCGCCTGGTCGCCGCCGAAATGGCACGGATCATCCGGAATGGCGATTCGCTGATTCTCGACATCGGATCGACCACCGCCTATGTCGCGCGGGCACTGCGGGGGCACAGTGATCTATTCATTGTCACCAATTCCATCGCCGTCGCCCAGACGCTTGCGACCCGGAACAATAATCGTGTCTTCCTGGCTGGCGGTGAATTGCGTCCCCATGACGGCGGCGCATTCGGACAGGAGGCGATTTCCTATGTCCGGCAGTTCAGTGTCACCTATGCGGTCCTGTCCGCCGCCGCGATCGATGCCGTACATGGATTCATGCTTCAGGACATGCAGGAGGCGGAGTATTCCCGCGAAATCCTGAAATGCGCCGAGCGCGTGATCGTTGCCGCCGATGCCAGCAAGTTCGAACGCCAGGCCGCGATCCGTATTGCCGATCCCGAGGCCTTCGATATGCTGGTCACCGACCGCGAACCGCCATCTGATATCGCGGCCCGTTTGGTCGCTGCCGGGATCGAGATCCGATGCGCCCAAAACCATCACGAAGCCAAAAACGAGGAGTGATCCCTTGGTGAATCCGACACCCGTGACGACCTTTCTTGCCGCCGCAGAAGAAATTGCGACCTGCGCGACCCGGATCACGCTGGAACATTTCCGCACCGGCTTCGCAGTCGAACGAAAGGCCGATGCCAGCCCCGTTACCATCGCCGACCGCGCCACCGAAGCTGCGCTTCGCGCTGCCATCGCCGAGCGCTTTCCCGAGCATGGCATCCTGGGGGAAGAATACGGATCGGAAAACATGGATCGAGACTTCGTCTGGATCATCGATCCGATTGACGGCACGAAATCCTTCATCTCCGGCGTTCCCCTGTTCGGCACGCTGCTGGGCCTGCTGCAAGCTGGCAAGCCGCTGATCGGCGCAATCCACATGCCGGGCCTAGGGGAAACCTTCATCGGGACAAAGGCGGGCGGCAGCACCCTGAATGGGACCCCGATCCACTGCCGCCAGAGCGTCGCTTTGGAAGACGCCTTCCTGTGCTACAACGAATTGCCGACCATGCTGCGCGTGGCGCCGGAAACAGTCGGCAAACTGATGAAGCTGGGGCGTTACCAGCGCTCCACCAACGACTGCTACCCCTATGCCCAGCTTGCCGCCGGATGGGTCGATGGCGTGGTCGATTTCGATCTTCAACCCTATGACTACCTGCCGGTGGTCGGTGTCATCGAGGGCGCGGGTGGCATCATAACCGACTGGCAGGGGCGACCCCTCAGCCTGAACTCCGATGGCCGCGTCATCGCCGCTGCCAGTCCGGAAATCCATGCAGCCCTGCTGGCGGCGGTCAGATAATCAGTTTCAGATAATGGCCTGCCGCACCTTGGCGGAGACCCATTCGGAAACCGCCACCGTCGCCAGTATGACGATGAAGATCAGCGTCACTTGCGGCCAGGCCAGCACATTCAGCGACGCCTGTAACTGCAAGCCGATCCCCCCCGCGCCGACAAGACCCAGAATCGCGGATTCGCGGATATTGATGTCCCAGCGAAACACCGTGATCCCGGCAAAGGCGGGCAGAATCTGCGGAACGATGGCATAGTCCATGACCTGCGCCCGGCTGGCCCCGGTGGCGGCAACGGCCTCCACCTGATTGTGGTCAATCTCCTCAATCGCCTCATAGAGCAGCTTTGCGATGAAACCGATGGAACGCAGACCGATCGCAATGATCCCGGCCATCACGCCCGGTCCGATGATCGCAACCAGCAGCAAGGCCCAGATCAGCGAATTGATCGAACGCGAGCCGACAATGATGAAAAGTGCGATGGGACGAAGGAAAGTCGCGCTGGGGGACGTATTGCGGGCGGCAAGAAAGGCAACCGGGACTGCGATGATCACCCCAAGCAGGGTTCCCAGTGTCGCGATGTTGAGCGTATCCCAGAGCGACCACCACAGCCTGTCCATATAGGACCAGCGGGGCGGAAACATCCGCGAAATGATGTCGCCCGCCTGGGTCGGCGCATCATAGACGAAATACCAGATGGTATCCTTCGTCATCACCTGCCAGCAATAGACGAACAGCGCGACCAGGGCGAGCCAACCCGCCCAGAGCAGCAGGCGGGACCGGGGTGTGCGATGGGCCCAGACCGGGCGTCCACTTTCGGTTTCAACCGGCATCACTGCACCCATTTCCGAACATAGGAAGAGGAATATTCCGCCAGCATCACGATCACGATGATGATGATCAGAATGGCCCCGGCGGAATCATACTCATAGCGGTCAATGGCGGTGTTCAGCGTCGCGCCGATCCCCCCGGCCCCGACGATCCCGATCACCGCCGATTCCCGGAAATTGATATCGAGACGATAGAGCGACAGACCGATCAGACGCGGCATGACCTGGGGCTGGATACCGTAATTGATCAACTGCCACCAGCTTGCCCCGGTTGCCCGTATCGCTTCCGCCTGACTCTCGTCGATATCCTCGATATCCTCGGCCAGCAGCTTGGCAAGGAAGCCGATGGTCGCGAAGCTGAGCGTCAGGAACCCTGCAAACGGCCCGAAACCGAACATCGCAACGAACAGGATCGCGATGATGATTTCCTGAAAGGAGCGCGACACGGCGATCACGGCGCGACAGCACAGATAGACCGGACGGGGTGCGACATTGCGTGCGGCACCGATCCCAATGGGGACGGAAATCAGAATGCCGACGACGGTCGATGTCACCGTCATGGTCAGACTTTCGATCAACCCCTGTTGAATATCCGTCCAGCGTGAGGTGAAGTCCGGTATCAAGAACCCCTGAACGAATCGCAGGCCACGTTCCATTCCCTCAGCGATTCGCGCCCAGTTGACATCGACTGAGGCAGAGGCCAGCACAAGATAGACCAGCGCACCACCGTATATCATCCAGCGCCATTTCCGTTCCCGGATCAGCAGCGGTGGCCGTTTCCAGCGACGCGGGGCGGAATCCACGACACTCATCAGCGCGCGCCTGCTATGCGGGCACGATCCAGTGCTGCCTCTTCTGCGGCGGCATCCTCTTCTTCCTGCCCCTTGCGCATCTGCGCCCAGTCTTCCTCACCATAGATCTCGGTCAGGACTGCATCGTTCAGTTTCTCCGGCGCACCGTCAAAAACGACTTCTCCCGCCCGCAATCCGATGATCCGGTCGGTGAACCCCTGGGCCAGGACGACATCGTGGATATTGATGATGGCGGGCAATGTGCGTTCCGCACAGATTTCCTTGATCAACCGCATGATCTGACGGGATGTCTTCGGGTCGAGGGAGGCCGTCGGCTCATCGACCAGCAACAATTCGGGATTCTGTTCCAGCGCACGGGCGATCCCGACCCGCTGGCGCTGCCCGCCGGACAGGGCATCGGCCCGTTTGTCGGCATGATCGGTCAGTCCGACACGCTCCAGCAGCGCAAAGGCCGCATCAACATCGGCCTGGGGGAACCGGCGCAGGAAGCTGCGCCAGAACGGCACATAGCCCAACCGCCCGGACAGGACATTCTCCATCACTGTTAGCCGCTCAACCAGCGCATATTCCTGAAAGATCATGCCGATCCGGCGACGGGCATCGCGCAGGTGACCACGCGACATCGCCGTGATGTTCACGTCATTCAGATAGACATTTCCGGCGGTGGGTTCGACCAGACGATTGATGCAGCGGATAAGCGTTGACTTCCCCGCCCCTGACGGCCCGATCAGACCGACGACCTGTCCAGCCGGTACGGAAAACGAAACCGAATTCAGGGCTCGATCACCGGTCTTGTAGGTTTTGCTCAATCCCTCGATACGCAGCATAGGATCGTCCTTCACCTGAAAACCCGAACATACCACGACATAACCGGGCCGCCCCTCTCACAAGAAAAGGGACGACCCGGGCCAATGCCGGAAACAACCCGTCTCAGCTACAGGAATAAGAAACCCCTGTCGCCGCATCGATCTGGCGAATGACCGACCAGTTGTCCTTGAAGGTGATGGGAATGAACTGGGCCTCTCCGGATTTGGAGAATTCCTCGGCCAGGGAACTGCCTTCCCAGACAAACGTGGCGAAGGCTTCCTTGATCTTGTCCTGCAATTCCGGTGTCAGGTTATGGGCAACGCCATAGCCGGTGGTCGGGAAGGTTTCGGATTTGTAGATTGTGACGATCTGATCCGCCGTCACGACATTCCTGTCCAGCATCCGTGCCATCACGGAATTCGCAATTGCCGCAGCCGGATAATCCTTGTTGGCGACACCCAGAATGGAATTGTCATGCTTGCCGGAAAAAAGCGGTTCGAAATCCTTGCCCGCTTCCAGGCCATAGACCGATTGCAGCAGTGCGGAAGGTGCCTTGAAACCGGAATTCGAGGTTTCAGAGGTGAAGGCAAGCTTGCTGCCTTTCAGGTCCTCGACCTTTTCGATGCCGGATCCCGGATAGGTGATGATTTCCATCTCGTAGCCAAAGCTGCCATCCGCCGCCGCCATCATCGTGAAGGGACGGAAACCGGCGCAGGCCACGGCCAGAGGATTGGACCCGGTGTTGAAACCGGCAATGTGCAGGCGACCAGCCCGCATGGCCTCGATCTGGGCCGCATTAGACTGAACCGGGAAGAACTGAACCTTCTTGCCGGTCACGGATTCGAGATGGGCCAGAAAATCCGACCAGGCCGCTGCATAAACGGCAGGATCCTCAACCGGCGTATAGGCGAAAATCAGCGTGGACGGATCAACCTGCATCGACGGATCACTTGGAATATCGGCGATCAGATCGCCATCGGCATCCGTGAAACGATCATCGAGCTTGAATTCCGCAAAGGACGGTGCGGCAAAAACGGATACGCCAACGACGGCGGCGAGGACTGACTTCATAAACATGGCATCTCTCCCGGTAAGTGTGGACCGCTCGTCGTCTACAGACCTGACGTTACAGAATTATGGCCGTGACGCGCTTTCCATCATTGTAAATTTTTCCGATACTTGCAGGCACAGATCGCATCGATCTGAAAAAGGACTATATCATGAAATGTAACATTTCACGTCTGGACTCTGCCAGCCAAAAGAAAAGTATCGCCCGGTGCTTGACGGAATAAACATCGCCATCCTGATCGGAGCCGGTCTGGTCGCCATAAGCGCCCTGACAAGCCTCGCCTCGCAGCGCATCGGGGCGCCGTTGCTGCTGGTCTTTCTTGGCGTCGGGCTGCTGGCGGGAGAGGACGGGCTGCTCGGCATTGATTTTGACAGTGGGGCAACCGCCTATTTCATCGGTTCCCTGGCACTGGCGATCATCCTGTTCGACAGCGGGTTCGAAACTCCGATTCGCAGCTACCGCATCGCTGGAGCACCCGCCATGGTCCTGGCAACAGTCGGGGTCATTCTGACGACCGGATTCGTCGGCATCGCCGCCTTTTTCATGTTCAGCCTGAACTGGCTGGAGGGCATGCTGATCGGCGCGATTGTTGCCTCGACCGATGCTGCTGCTGTCTTCTTCCTGCTCCGCAACGGCGGAATTGCCCTGCGCGACAGAGTCCGATCCACCCTGGAAATCGAATCCGGGGCGAATGACCCCATGGCGATCTTTCTGGTCGCCACCCTGGTCAGCCTGATCGCGGCGGCAGACGGGGCCTCCCTGGAAACACTTGGCTGGGAATTGCTTGAAAGTTTCGCGAGCCAGATCGGTATTGGTCTGGTGGCCGGAATTGCCGGTGGTTTTGCGATTGCCTGGATTCTGAACTGGATGCGTAATCTGGATGCGGGCCTGTATCCGATTCTGGCACTGGCGGCGGCGCTGATCCTGTTTGCCGGCACCGGCCTGATCGGCGGCAGCGGCTTTCTGGCCGCCTATGTCGCAGGTGTCGTCGCCGGGGCGCGGCGGGTGCGCTTCGCCAGCCGGCTGCGGCGGTTTCAACTCGGCATGACCTGGCTTGCCCAGATCGGCATGTTCCTGGCCCTGGGTCTGCTGGCAACGCCGTCGCAATTCGGTGCCGTGGCGCTGCCATCCATCGCGCTGGCCCTGTTCCTGATCTTCATTGCCCGACCCGTCGCCACATGGCTCTGCCTGAAACCCTTCGGTTTCTCAACCCGGGAAACGGCTTTTGTCGGCTGGGTGGGATTGCGCGGCGCTGTATCGATCCTGCTGGCCGTCATGCCGACCCTGGGCGGCGTTCCGGATGGTGGACAGTATTTCAACATCGTCTTCATCATGGTCCTGTCCTCGTTGCTGATCCAGGGCTGGACGATCCCACTTACGGCGCGAAAGCTGCGCATGCTGGTTCCGGACGGACCCGGTATCGTCGACCGCGTGGAACTGGAACTGCCCGGCAATGCGGCGATGGAACTGGTCGGATACCGCATCCACCCGGACAGCACCGTCGCACGTGGAGAGCGGGTGCCGCGCTGGGCCCGCCCGGTGATGATCCTGCGCGATGATCAGGCGCTGACCGTCCACAAAGCCGGGCCACTGCAAGCGAATGACCGGGTCTATCTGTTCTCCGCCCCGCGCCTCGTCAGCCTGCTCGATAAAATCTATGCCGCACCCGCTGAGGTTGCCGGGGAAACGATGCTCGGTGATTTTTCCCTCTCGGCGGAAGCCCGGCTTGCGGATGTGGCGGAGCAGTACGGAGCGACCGTCCCCCCTACACAGGCTGATCTGCGATTGGGTGAATTCATGACGCGGGAGTTCCATGGTCAGCCGACACCGGGTGATCGGGTGCTGCTGGGCGCAGTGGAACTGGTCGTCCGCACGACGACAGAAGAAGGCTCCGTCGCCGAAGTGGGTCTCGTCCTCGAACCGACATCAGGCCCCGACTTCATCGCCCGGCTGGAAGTACGGGGGCAGGATTTCATATCGCGCATGAAAGACCTGTTGCGCCGATACAAAACCTGAGTCAAGGCGACCCCCGACGCAGCACCTCAGCCGTTTGAATGTCCGCCGGAAAAAAGGATTCAATCGTCAATTCGGACAGGCTGATATCCACGGCCGTACCAAACACTGTTGTCGTGCTCAAGAAACGCAGGATCGTATCATCGGCAGCCGTCAGTTCCAGCGGCACCGCAATTCCCCCCAACGGATCAGACGTCGTTTGCGTGAAGGGACGCGCGCCCGGTGTAACCGGAAATGATGTCAGTTCATCCAGCAACGCGATCAGAACCGGATCACCTGACACATCAATCTGGTGCGACAGTCGGGCTAGAATATGATGCCGCCACTGCCGATAATTCCGAATGCGGGGAGCCAGCCCGTCCGGATGCAAGCTGAGCCGCAATACATTGACCGGAGGTTCCAGCAACGCATCCGGAATACCGGCCAGCAGAGGTGCAACACTGCGATTGGCAAGTTTCAGCGTCCAGTGCCGGTCGACAGCCAGGGCTGGATAGGGTTCGTGTCCGGTCAGCAACAGATCGACCGCTACCATGGCCGCTTTCAAGTCAGGATCATCCAGCGCGCGTTCCTTGAAACACGGTGCGAAACCGGCTGTTGCCAGCATCGCATTCCGGTCCCGCAAAGGGACCGCCAGAGCCTCTGCAAGTCGCAGAACCATATCGCGACTGGGGAAGGACCGTCCGGTTTCAACGAAACTGAGATGCCGTTGAGAGAGCCCGGCTTCCAGCGACAGATCAAGCTGGGTCACGCGCCGCCGCTGGCGCCAGGTTCTCAGCATATCCCCGAAAGTTCCGTCCATGCCCGGACCCTAGTCATGAATTTCTGTCTTGCCAATTACCTGTCAGGTAATCGACGCGATACACCTTTCCGGTCCATTCCTTCGCCACGGATCGCATGAGCGGTCACACACAGCGAAAGGACATGACCATGACCCCACTTTCGAAAATCCTCCTTATGGACTCGTCAACCTGTCTGGCAATGGGGATTGCCCTCACAGCCGCCGACGGCATGATTGCCGACTTCACGAACATCCCTTCAGACCTGCTGTTCTATGCAGGGCTGGTCCTGTTCCCCATTGCCCTGTTCATGGCAGTCACGGCAAAGGCGATGCCGCATCACACCCTGCCGGTGCGGCTGATTGTGCTAGGAAACTGGTGCTGGTCCATCGCCAGCCTGGCCCTGCTCGTTACAGGCCTGATTGTCCCCAACATGATCGGCATGGCATTCATCCTCGCCCAGGCAATCATTGTTGCCGGTTTCGCAATTCTGGAACAGCGGGCCATGCCTGCTTTCGCAATGAGGGGATGACATGATGCCGTGCTACATCATCGCCACTCTGCACGATGTCCGCTTCGGTGAGGAGATCAAGGATTACCTGCGGCAGATCGATGCCACACTGGCCCCGTTTGGGGGAAAATACATCATCCATGGTGGGGAAAAGACCATGCTGGAGGGTGCGTGGCCGGGCGATGTCATCGCCCTTCGCTTCCCTGATCGGCAGTCAGCCACAGGCTGGTATGTGTCCGACGCCTATCGGAAAATCCTGCCACTCCGCCTGAACAATGCCAAAGGAGATATCTTCATGATTGACGGCGTATCTGAGGATCACCGGGCAACGGATATTCTATAGCAGATCCGGTTCGGTAGCTGGCATTTCCACTGCTATTCCAGGCAGCTGACCTGATAGGTGGATTTCGCCAGCCATTCGGGATCGACTTCGACACCCCAGCCCGGCGAATCGGTGACGGTCGCCTTTCCGTCGACAATCGCATAGGGGTCTTCGACATAGAGGCCATATTGCCAGGGATAGTAATCCGCGCCCTCAATCGAGAATTCGAGATATTTCCCGGCATTGGGCAGGGCGCGGAGCAGGTGCATCGTGAACAGGGTGACAAGGCCCTGATTGGCACAATGAGGCGTACAGGGGAACCCCGCCGCCGCCCCCATCGCCGCGACCGTCAGCGTGCGCTCGATACCCCCCAGATAGAGAATATCCGGCTGGATGATATCCACTGCCTTCATCGCGATCATGCGCTTCCAGTGCTGTAAATCCCAATCCTGCTCACCGCCCGTCACGTCGAGATCGAGCGTGCGCGTAACCTCAGCTGTCTGTTCCATTTCCCAATAGGGGCAGGGTTCCTCGAAATGGCTGATGCCGTTGTCTTCCAGAATGCGGCCAACCGTGATGGCGCGGGCCGGGGAATAGCAGGAATTCGCATCGGCCAGCAGGGCGACATCCGGTCCCAGCGCCTGCCGGATCGTCGGTATGATCTCCTCCGTCCGGCCCGGCCATTCGTCCTGATCATGCCCGCATTCAGCCCCGACGCGGAACTTGAAGGCATCGAAGCCATCCCGGTCGCGCAGCATCTTGAACCGCTCTGCCTCATCCGTCGGGGTGATGTCCCGCTTCATCGAGGAGGCATAGGCCCGCAGAGTCCCGGCACTGCCGCCCAGCAGTTCCGCGACCGGCTTGCCTGCCTGCTTGCCGCGCCAGTCCCAGATCGCGGTATCCAGTCCAGCCATCGCGCGGCAGACGTAGGAACCGGGGAATTTATGTTCTCTCTCCGGGATTTCACTCAGGATGGCTTTCAGATCGTCGGTATCGCGGCCCAGCGCCCAGGGGGCGACCTGCCGGTGCAGCACCTGGGCGGAGATGTCGGAATTATAGGTCGAAACCTGGCCCCATCCCTCGGACCCATCCTCGGTGGTCACACGGGTGAAGCCGATATAGCGGGTAGCGAAGGTTTCGAGACGGGTGATCTTCATGACGGGTTATCCTCAAGAATCATCGCGGCACCCTTCGCACCGACCATGATGGCGGTCGCATTGGTATTGCCGGAAATCAGTTTCGGAAAGATCGAGGCATCGGCAACGCGCAGTCCGGTGATGCCATGCACCCGAAGACGGCTGTCGACAACCGCACTCCCGGCATCCGGTCCCATGCGGCAGGTGCTGCAAACATGGAATATCGTACCGGTCCGCGCGCGAATATCGGCGATCAGTTCCTCATCGCTCTGACAGGCGGGGCCGGGTACGACCTCCTCCTCGATCAGTTCGGTGAGACCCGGCTGTTGCGCCATCTGCCGCAAGAACTTCACCGCCTTCAGCATCTCCTCCAAATCCCGCTCGTCACTATAGGGGTCGACCATGATGCGCGGCGGTTGCTGAGGATCGGCACTGGCGATCTCAATCCGTCCCCGACTGCGCGGGTGGCAATTCGATAAACCCAGCGAAAAACCCGGGAAATCATCCGGGGTCAGCAAGGGTCGTTCCCCCTCACCCGGCGTCAGGGTGGAGAGAGCCTGAAGATAGAGTTGCATGTTCGGATTGTTCACTTCCGGCCCGGTTCGGAAAAACCCGCCCGCCTGATTGACGCTGCGGCTGAGCGGACCGGAGCGGCTGAACACATACTGCATGCCGACCAGCAGTTTCCCCCACCAGGGGCGCAGAATAGAATTCAAAGTCGGTATCCGCGCCCGATAGTAGTAGCTGACCCCGACATGGTCCTGCAGATTGGCCCCGACCTGCGGCTGATCCAGCACCACCGGAATGCCATGGTGACGCAAAAGATCGCCAGGACCGATGCCGGAAAGCTGTAATATCTGCGGTGAATTCACGGCCCCCGCCGACAGGATCACCTCACGCCGAGCCCGGATTGTCTTCTCCTGCCCGCGATGGCGACAAGTGATACCGACAGCGCGCTGATCCTCAAGATCGATGCGGGTAACGTGACCGTGCGTCAGGACGGTCAGGTTCGGGCGCTTCATCGCCGGGCGCAGGAATGCCTTCGCGGCGGAATGGCGGCGACCATCCTTGGTCGTTACCTGATAGAAACCCACGCCTTCCTGACTGACACCATTGAAATCTTCATTGATCGGCAGGCCCAGACCTTCGCCCGCCTTGAAGAACCCGGCGCAGAGTGGATGTGCATCCTTGTCGGCCTTGCTGACATGCAATGCCCCGCCGGTACCGCGATGGTCACTGGCCCCGCCTTCAAAATCCTCGATTTCCTTGAAATAGGGCAGCACACCCTGCCAGTCCCAGCCGGGATTGCCCTCTGCAGCCCAACCGTCGAAATCCTCAACCTGCCCCCGGATGAAGACCATGGCATTGATCGAACTGGAACCGCCCAGTACCTTACCCCGTGGCCAGTAGTCGCGGCGACCACCCAGGCTCGGGCTTGGCTCCGTCGTGTACATCCAGTTGACCGCCGCCTTGTAGAACAGTTTGCCATAGCCCAGTGGAACCTCGATCCAGAAGCGCCGATCAGACCCCCCCGCCTCCACCAGGCAGACCGAATGGCGACCATCGGCGGACAGCCGATCAGCCAGCACACAGCCTGCCGATCCTCCCCCGATAATGATGAAATCATACGCGGCGTCAGAGGGGATTGATGTCACGATGGGCCTTTGGGTTTTGTCGTACCGAACAGCAGGGCAACGGTCATCAACGCTGAGGTCACGACGATCATGATGGTGGAAATGGAAGCAATGGTCGGATCGATCTGATCCCGAAGAGCATTGAACATGTTCCGGGTCAGCGTCGCATTGTCGCCGCCGGAAATGAACATGGCGACGACAACTTCATCGAAGGAGGTCAGGAAGGACAACAGGGCCGACGTGACGACTGCAAAGCGTATCTGAGGCAGGGTCACGGTCACGAATGCCTTCCACCGAGCGGCACCCAGACTGCGTGCCGCCATTTCCTGATTCATGTCGTAGCTTTTCAGGGCAGAGGCAGTGACAATCAGAACCAGCGGCAGGGCGAGCATGGTATGCGCCAGCACCAGACCGGCCAGTGTATAGAGAATCTGCAGCTTCACATACATATAGAAGGCACCAATGGCGAGCAGGATCAGCGGCACCATCATCGGTGTAATCAGCAGAATGAAGACCGCCTTCGCCACGGTCCTGTTGGAATTGTGCAGCCCATAGGCAGCCAGCACCCCAACCGGTGTCGCGACCAGCATGGTCAGAAATGCTGCCAGCAGCGACGTGACGGTCGCCGACATCCATTCAGGCGAGCCGAAATAGTGATCGTACCAGCGAGTTGAAAATGTCTCTGGCGGAAATTCCAGATACTGGGACTCGGAAAATGACATCGGGATCACGATCAGTGTCGGCGCGACCAGAAAGATCATGATCAGGATCGACAGGGCATAGAGCCACAGCCGCTGACCTACAGTGACCTGCGTATCTGAAACGGGGTGCTTGAGCCAGGACATCATCAGTGGGCACTCCCCGTCATGCGATCAAGTCCGAGGAACCTGCCCGAGAACCAGAGGATCAGCATTGTCAGCAGCAGCAGCACCACACCTAGTGCACTGGCGGCACCCCAGTTCACGAAAAGCTCGATATTGGAGGCGATCTTCATCGACACCATGATGACCTTGCCACCACCCAGAACCGCCGGAGTTACATAAAAACCAAGGCACAGAACGAAGACGATCAACGATCCCGCAAACAGGCCCGGTGCGGAAAGTGGAAAGAACACGGTCCAGAAGCTGCGCACCGGCCCCGCGCCCAGATTGGCGGCGGCACTGAGATAGCTGCGGTCGATGGCCTTCATCGAGCCATAGAGTGGCAGGACCAGGAAGGGCAGCATGATATGCACCATGCCGATCAGGGTCCCCGTCATGTTGTGGACGATCCGGATCGGCTCATCCCACAGACCGATATCCATCGCCCACTCGTTGATCAGCCCCCGGCGCTGCAACAGCACCAGCCAGGCATAGGTCCGAACCAGCAGCGAGGTCCAGAATGGCAGCAGCACCGTGATCAGGCACAGGCTGGCAAGCCGGTTCGGCAGTTGCGAGAGGAAATAGGCCAGCGGATAACCGATCAGGATGCAGATCCCGGTGCAGAGCAGACTGATCTCGAATGTCGTGCGGAAAATCCGGGCATAGGCCTTGCTGTCCGCCATACGCTGATAATTTTCCAGGGAGAACTCTCCGGTCGAGCCAACAAAAGACAGATAGAACAGCCAGCTTACCGGGATCACGAGAATGACCAGTACGATGATCAGCGCCGGGGAGCAGAGCCCGAACTGGGAAAGCTGTTCCATCAGCGAACTGCGTTTCAGGGAGGCCGCATTCAGACTCTGTCCGGGGATATCCGTCTGTGCCAGAGCCATCTCACCCCTCCGATGCGGAAATCAGGGTGGTATCGTCGATTTCCAATACCAGATCGACCGGCTGGCCGACATCCGGCAGTGCCGACAGGGTGGAGGATCGCACAACCCCGCGCAGCCGCGCCGATGTGCCGTCCGGCAGAGTCGCATACATCAGGAAACTGTCCCCCTGATAGACGACATCCGTCACCGTGCCGGTGAAATGATTGATACCCGCCGGGGAGGAATCGGTGCGAATTTTCAGTCGCTCCGGGCGCAGCATCAGGACAAGTTCCCCCTCCGGAAGTTCCTGATTATAGCGCAGAGGCTTGCCGTCGTAGTAAACGTCCTCCCCCGCGCGGGTTACCGGCAGGAATGTGGAATCGCCGATAAAGTCCGCGACGAAGCGGTTCGACGGCTGATCATAGATTTTCGCCGGAATATCGACCTGTTGCAGGCGTCCGTGATTCACGACGACGATCCGGTCCGACATGGTCAGCGCCTCGCGCTGATCATGGGTCACATAGACGGTCGTCATGCCCAGCTTTTCATGCAGGCGGCGCAATTCGATCTGCATATGGTCGCGCAGCTTCTTGTCGAGCGCGGAAAGCGGTTCGTCCATCAGCAATATCTGCGGTTCAAAGACGATGGCGCGGGCCAGGGCGACGCGCTGCTTCTGTCCGCCCGAAAGCTGGTCGATGCGACGCTCGCCATAGCCGCCGAGTTGCACCGTCTCCAGCGCCCATTCCGCGCGTTCCGCGATTTCCGCCGCCGGAACTCCGCGTACCCGCAACGGATAGCCGATATTACCCGCCACCGACATGTGCGGGAAAAGAGCATAATTCTGGAACACCATGCCGACATCGCGCAGATGCGGCGGTGTATTGATGACTTCGCGATCCCCGAATTTGACACTGCCGCAGTCGGGCCGCGTGAATCCGGCCAGTACCATCAGCAGGGTCGTCTTGCCGGAACCGGATGGCCCCAGCAGCGTCAGGAATTCGCCACTGCGGATATCCAGGTCAACCGCGTCCAGTGCCTTCACCCGGCCATAAGCCTTGGTGACGCCCCGGATCGTTATCGGCAAGGCTACTCTTTCTTTACCCGACACAACCCCACTCCCCGAAATCAAACCCGCTGAAAAAACAGGGGCACGACCGACAGTATTCGCCCGTGCCCCAGGTTAGGCCAAGTTGAATCTATTCCGTCAACATTTCCTGGTATTTCTCGGACGCGACGGTTTCCCATTTCGCGTACCATTCGATATTGATCGGAAGCTGCATCGCCGCATTATCCGGATGGGACGGCAGCAGGCGGGAAACAGCATCGTCGATCTTGCCGATTTCATAGGCCGCCTTGTTGGTCGGGCCATAGGTGATGTATTCGGGCAGGTTCGCCTGATACTCCGCCTTGGAGATTTCCGCCAGGAATTCCATCGCGACATCCTTGTTCGGCGCGCCTTTCGGCACAGCGAAGCAATCATAGTCGAGAAGCGCCTGATTGAACGTATAGGCGACCTTCGCCCCGTCCTTTGCAGCAACGTCGAAACGCCCGTTCCAGCCGGTGATCATGTCGACTTCGCCATCTTTCATCAACTGGGCATGCTGCGCGCCAGAAGTCCAGAACACGTCGATATGGGGCTTCAATTCGCGCACCTTATTGACGGCGCGCTCGATCCCTTCCTCGGTATCCAGCACCGTGTAGACATCTTCCGGAGCGACGCCGTCGGCCATCAGGGCTGGCTCCAGCGCACCGGCGACACTGCCGCGATAGGAACGGCGACCGGGGAACTTCTCGACATCCCAGAAATCGGCCCAGCTTTGCGGGCCATCGGCACCGAACTTGTCGGTATTCCAGGCCAGAACGGTAGAGAACACATCTCCGCCGACGCAATAGGGCTGATACAGACCGGGATAGAAAGTCGAGACATCAATCACCGAATAATCAAGCTCTTCCAGAAGGCCTTCCGCACCGGCCCGCGCGGCACTGCCGGACCCGCTGGCGACGATGTCGAGCGTCACCGCACCGGTCTGGACCTGCAGACGAACGTCGGCCATGCCGCCATAGGTCTCTTCCTTCACCGCAATCCCGCTGGCAGCAGAGGCAGGGACGAAAAGCGCCTTGCTCTGGGCTTCCTGGTAGGAACCGCCCCATGAGGCGATGGTGACGGATTTGTCCTGGGCGCTGGCAGTCAGCGCCATTGCCCCGGATACCAGTATCGCCGATACGGCGCTGGCGATGATTACCTTGTGTTTCATGCTACTTCTCCTCTGTGCAGGGTGATCGGGATATTCCTGGTCTGACGACCGTTTAGTCCGATAACCGTTATGTCGCCTTATGATTGGAACCGGGCGGTATGGCGCAGGACCGCCGGTTAACGGGAACCTCCTCTATGGTATGGTCACCAATGCCTCGGAATTCCTCTCATCCATGCGATGGGCCTGCGCCCAGGCACGGCCATCCCGCCAGCGATACCAGGCAACCACGGCAGGCAGGAACCAGGGAGTGCCGTTGTAAAGGGGACGTGTCGGAAAGGGCAGATCGTCGAAAGCGGTCGTGCCATCCTTCAGCCCCAGCAATCGCCGCCCCGTCTTCATCCCCAGATAGCTGGCCATCGACACACCCGACCCGCAATAACTGGCCGCGTAATACAGTCCGTCATGACGCCCACAATGGGCCAACGTATCGAAACTATAGGCAACCGTTCCGGCCCAGCTGTGGGATATTCTGTAACTCCGCAGTGCCGGAAAGATACGCGTCATATCGGCATAGAGCCGAGGGGCACTGATCTTCGGATCGGTTTCCCGCGCACTGACCCGCCCGCCGAACACCACCCGCCGACGATCCGACGAAGCCCGGTAGTAATAGACAACCCGGCAGGTATCACTGGCAATCCGGTTGGTCGGAAACAGATCGTCGATCAGGCTACTCGGCAGCGGCTCCGTCGCGATGATATAACTGCCGATCGGAATGATGCGGCGGCGCAGCCAGGGCATCACCGCCCCGCTGTAGCCGTTTGTCGCGACCACCACATCGCGCGCGATGACACTGCCGCGACTTGTGGTCAGATGGTAGTCGTCGCCCTTCTTCTCGATCTGCAGGACCGGCGTATGGGCAGCCACCGTTACCCCTGCCTCCATCGCCCGTTGCAGGAGGCCATTGAAATATTTCGCCGGATGCAGCGAGGCATGGTTCGGATAGACGACACCGCCGAAATAGGCATCTGTGCCAAGCTCCCGACGCTGTTCGCGGCGCGGAACAACGAAGGCCTCCACACTCCCCTTACCGGGCTGTGAAACCTGCCTGGTCAGCGCCTCAAAATGTGCGGGCGTATGGGCAGCGTGGAATCGTCCAACCCGTCCGAAATCGCACTCGATCCGTTCCTGTGCAATGAAGTCACCGATCCAGTCCAGAGCGGCATGGCCTTCACGATGAATTGCCTGTGCCCGGTCTAGGCCGAACCGTCCGGCCAGTTCCTCAACAGCGGGCTTGATGCTGGTGCTGATCTGTCCGCCATTGCGGGAACTGCATCCCCAACCCGCCTGCTCCGCATCGAAAACCAGGGTACTCCGCCCCGCCCGTGCGGTCTCCAGTGCCGCATTCAGGCCGGTATAGCCGGACCCGACAACCGCCACATCGACACGCTGCGGAAGGTCGACCACCGTCGGCACGTCAGGAGGTGACGACTCGTCCCACCAGGACGGTGTCTCCTTGAAATCATCCGTGAACAAAATCCCCGCCCTCACCTGAAAACCATTTCTTGGATGGGAGTATCGGAACGATTTTGCTGTATAGTCAATTTAATTTAAGTTAGCTATAATTACGAAAAATTTAATAATAATCTGTTTAAATGTGATCGGGGAACGGGGCTGACATCATGCATATATCCTTACGGTCGCTTGAAGTCTTCCATGCGGTGATGGAGGCGGGATCGGTGTCGCGGGCGGCGGAACTGCTGAACCTGACCCGCCCGGCGGTCAGCATCGCCCTGTCGAAGTTTGAGCAGGATCTGGGATTCCAACTGTTCCACCGCTCCAAAGGGTATTTCGCGCCGACGGATGAGGCGATGCTGCTGCATCACGAGGCGGAGCAGAGTCTGGTATCCATTGAGCGTGTACAGACCCGAGCGCGACAGATCCTCGCTGGTGGCATCGGGGCGATCAGTGTCGCCAGCAACGGGGCCTGCGCCATCAACCTACTGCCATGGCTGATTTCCGATTTCCAGAAGACCTATCCGAAGGTACGGGTCGATCTGATGGTGCGCAGTTCCAGAAAGATTTCCTCCTGGGTTGCCGGTCGACAGGCGGATATCGGCCTGATCGATGCACCGGTCCCGATTCCGGGCCTGCTGGCGAAGATCATCCGGTCGCGCTGCGTCTGCGCCCTGCCTGAAGACGATCCGCTAGCCCGGGAAGACGTGATCACACCGAAACACCTGGAGGGTCGCTCCATGATCGCGATCACCGGAGATCACAGCGTTGATCGGCAACTGGATCGGCTCTGCGCAGCACAGGGGGTCACGATCCACCGCCGCGTCTCGGCCTCCTATTTCGCGATTGCCCGCAATCTGGTGCGCGCCGGGGCGGGTCTTGCTCTCATCGATGCGGTGAACGGAGCCGCCCCCCTGGGCGACGGTGTCACCGTACGGCCCTTCGAACCAGCGATCTATTTTGAACTGGCGGTGCTGACCAATCCGGAACAGGAATTGCCACAACCGGCGCAGACCTTCCTGGCCGAGCTGATGCGCAGGCTGCCGCCAGTCACCTGATCAGGCACCAAGATAGGCCTGCCGCACGGCCTCGTCCTGGGCCAGTTCCTGGCCCCGCCCCTCTGCGCGGATATTCCCGTTTTCCAGCACATAGACATAGTCCGCAATGGCGAGTGTCCGATGAACGTCCTGTTCCGCCAGAATGACGCTGAGCCCCATTTCGACAAGGCTGGGAATGATCCGGAAGACCTGCCTGGCGATACCGGGGGCCAGTCCCAGCGTCGGCTCGTCCAGCAGCAGCAGCTTCGGATTGCCCATCAGCCCGCGCCCCAAAGCTAGCATCTGCTGCTCGCCCCCCGACAGGGTGCCGCCCAACTGCCCGCGCCTTTCCCGCAGGCGGGGGAAAAGTCCGAACACCGTTTCCATCCGTTCCGTCCGCCCGGCACGGGCGCGATCCGTCGCCGTACCGATCCGAAGGTTTTCCAGCACGGTCATTTCCGGGAAGATCAGCCGCCCTTCCGGTACCAGAACAAGCCCCTGTGCGACCAGTTCATGGCTTTTCATCGCAGTGACATCGCGCCCGTCGAATTCGATCCGCCCCTGCCAGGCAGGCAGCAATCCGGCCAGTCTGCGCATCAAGGTGCTCTTCCCGGACCCGTTCGACCCGATCACTGCCGTAATCCCCTGCGGCTTCACCCGGATCGAGATGCCGTTCAGCACCTGAATCTCACCATAACCCGCATGCAGATCCTCGACCGTCAGCACCGACCCGTTCATGACGTCGCCTCCACGACATCGTCGATGCCGAAATAGGCGGCCTGGACGGCAGCATCTACGGCGATCCCTGCGGGTGGGCCTTCGGCGATCTTCTCGCCATGATGCAGTACGGTAATGACATCAGACATTTCGGTCAGCGCGCTCATCACATGTTCGATGATCAGAATGGTCAGGTCATGCGCGATCTTCATGCGACGGATCGTTGCGATCATCTCCGTTACCTCGACCGGGGTCAGGCCTGCCATCACCTCATCCAGCATCAACAGGCGCGGCGCGGTGCCAAGTGCGCGCGCGACCTCCAACCGCTTGCGCCCGGACAGCGTCAGGCTGCCCGCAGGCAGACCGGCCATTGCGGCCAGTCCGATATCGGTGAGAATCCCATCGGTAATCGCCGATGCCTCCACCGCTTTCGGGGGATTGGCGCGCCCGAACTGAACGGCGGTTTCCACATTCTCGCGTACGGTAAGACCGGCGAAAGGCCGAACGATCTGGAACGTCCGCGCAATCCCCAGGCGGCAGACCTGATCCGGGCGCAGGCCGTCAATCGCCCTACCGTCGAACAGAATCTGACCGGAAGAAGCGCGCTGATTGGCGGCGATCAGGCTGAACAGCGTCGTCTTACCCGCCCCATTGGCCCCCATCAGACCGTGGATACTGCCCGCCCGAACATCGAAACTGACCGCATTGAGGGCGCGCAGCCCGCCAAAATTCTTGGTCACCGCCTGCAGCGAGAGAAGGCTCATTTCGACACCCCCCGCCTGGGCGAGAACCGCTTCAGCAATCCGATCATCCCGTCCGGTGCGAACAGTACAAAGGCGACAAGAAAGACACCCAGCAGGATGAAATAAAGCTGCGGCGCGGTGCTCCACAACAATTCCGCCAGCGCGACCATGAACAGCGCACCCAGGATCGGCCCGCGCGCATCGCCCCGCCCGCCTATAATCGCCATGGTGACGATGGAAAATGAAATCGTCGGGCTGAAGACCTGCAAGACATCGAAATAGGTGGAGCGCAACGCCATCAACCCGCCGACCATACCGGGGATCGCGGCAGACGCAGCGAAAGCCATCACCTTGAAGCGGGTGATCGGCACGCCCACGGTTTCCGCCGCCGTTTCATCCTCCCGGATCGCCACCAGACCTTTACCGAAACGGGATCGTCCGACAAACCAGGTGATCAGCGTCGCCGCCACGGCCAGTGCCGCCATATAGATCAGCAAATCGCCAGCCTTCGGAGCGCCGAACATCAGGCGGCTGGACTTACCAAGCGCGGTTTCCAGATTGAGCAGGCAGTATTTCACCAGTTCCGCCAGCCCGAAGGTCAGGATGACGAAATAGGGGCCCCGCACCCGCAGCACCGGAATCGCAACGATCAGCGCGAACCCCGCCGCCGTCAGCCCGCCCAGCGGCACTGAGACCCAGAGCGGCAGGATCTTGAAGCTGATCGCAACAACATAGGCCCCGATCCCATAGGCAACGACATGGCCGAGCGATATGTAACCGGTCATGCCGCTGAACAGGCTCCAACTCTGGGTCAGTGCGATCCACATGAAGAGATTGAGCGCAACCAGGGTCCAGTAAGCCCCCCCACCGATCCCCAATCCCGCGATCAGAGCGGCCCCGGCCAGGGTCGCTGCAATGACCAGAATAGCATCGCGCTTCATGACTGCCGTGCCTTGCCCAGTAATCCCTGCGGGCGAAGGATCAGCACCGCGACGAAAATGCCGTACAGCAGGATGGAGCGCATATTGGCTGAGGTCAGCGCGACGGCATAGATCTCGATGAAGGCCAGCAGAAAACCCGCCAGAATGCCCCCCATCACATTGCCGAGCCCGCCCATGATGATGACCACGAAACTGGCGATGGTAAAGGGAAAGCCCATGAAGGGGGAGACCTGCTCGGTCATGCTGACCAACCCGCCCGCGATCCCGGCAACACCGAAGCCGACAGCAATGCTGATCAGTTGCACCCGCTCGACATGAATGCCAACGACTCGCGCCGCCTCCCGATGCTGGATCAATGCCTGGATCGACATGCCGAAGAAGGTGCGGTTGAGGAAGACCACCACCCCGATCAAACAGGTGACGGCGACGAGGAGTGTCGCGATCCGGTTACCGGTCATCGCCACCTCTCCGATGCGATAGACCTCATCCAGATGGCGATAGGCGCGCGGTGTGGCGCTGAACCACAGCGCGGTCACATTCTGCACCACAACGGAAATCCCGAAGAACAGCAGCAACGAGTTCGCCTCGATCTGTGCGACCGGCTTGCTGGAGGCCAGTTGCCCCCTGAACAGCAGGAAATAGAGCCCGATGCCGATTCCCGCCGTCAGGCAGGCAATGGCGGGCATCGCAATGACTGGGGACAAACCCAGCAGCGAAAAACACCAGAAGGCAGCGTAGGCCCCGATCATGACAAGATCGCCATGGGCGATATTCAGGAGGCGCATCGTGCCATAGACAAGATTCAGGCCAAGCGCGATCAGCGCATACAATGCGCCGAGCACCAGGGCGGCGAACAGCAACTGGCCGGAAAGAATAACATCCATCACGAAGGCCCCGAAATGAGGGAAAGGGAACCGCCGCCTCCATCCGCGAAGGACCGGAGGCGGCGCAATCCCGTCAGCGCTTGATCAGCGTTGCCGTGGCAATCGATTTCGGCCAGACGATATCCATCTCGCCATTCTGCAGTTGCAGGAAGGCGGTCGGAGTAATCGCGTTTTCCACCCCATCGAACCGCACCGGACCATTGATCGTATCAAAGGTCGTTTCGGTAATGACCTTGCGCAGGGCATCGTGGTCAAGCCCTGCCACCGCGACCGCCTGGGCCAGGATTTCACAGGACATGTAGGCGAGAGCGGAGTCGAGATAGTCGGGCGCACTGCCGTATTTCGCGACATAGGCGTCGAAGAACGGCTGGGCGCGCGGCCAGTCAGCCTGCTTCGGTGACCAATGGCCGACCGTGATGATACCATCAGCAACCGGACCGAAGGCGTCCTTGAAGGCGGAAATCGTCGGTCCGATCAGCAGAAACTGATACGGCGCGTCGATCCCCAGTTCCTTCGCCTGACCGGTATAAAGGAAAGCATCAGCAGGATAGGTCAGCGCCAGAACCGCATCGACATTGGCTGATTTAAGCTGTGTCAGCAGCGGTGTCATGTCCTTGATGTCGGGCGGATAGCTTTCATTCAGCTTGATCTCGATTCCGGCCTCGTTCAGCGCGGCGACCAGAAACTGCAAGTTTTCCTGACTGAAGGGCAGCACATTGGCAATGATGCCAACCGATTTCACCCCGGCCTCGGACAGCATGGCGACCAGTTCCGGACCGATCTGATCCGGGATAGCGGAGGTCGGGAACCAGATGTTACCCGGCGAGACCTCGCGGATTGCGACGGAAGCAGCGGTGTTGCCGACCATCGGGAAACCGTTCTGCTCCACAACGCCCGCCACGTTCAGGTGATGCGGCGTACCCCAGGGGGCGAGCAGAAGATCGACCTTGTCATCGGAAATCAGGCGCTCGTAAATCTGTGCCGATTTCACCGGGTCGGATTCATCATCATACCAGATCAGTTCGACCGGACGCTTTGTTCCGGCGACATCCAGACCACCGGCCGCATTGACCTGTTCAGCCCAGAGGTCGTAGGCATTCACTTGCGACGGTGCGGCCTGCGAAAACAGACCCGTCTTGGCAATCGAATAACCGATCTTCACCGGCTCGGCTGCGAATGCAGCAGCAGGCGCGGCGATCATCGCGGCGACCGCCAGACCTTTCACGAATTTCTTCAACATCCCATCTCTCCCGTGTTTGCCCGTTCAAGGGCCTTGGTATCCGGATGCGCGGAATATCCACATTCAGGCATCCGGTATTCTATCTCTCATGAACACCCATGAAGCGCGCGGCGGCGGCGATCCAACGCCCGTCCGGGTCGCCACTGGTATAGCTCGCGCCCAGATGATCACAGCCTTGCAGCACCATGCGCTCGACCCGATTGCCGCGCTGCTCCAGCGCATCGGCGAAATCCCGGGCCTGGGCGGATAAATGCGGAAAATCCTCACTGCCGCAGGTGATGAAAAAGGGCGGCGCATTCCGACGCATATGCGCCATGGGGGAGGCATCAAACTCATTGTTCAACAGCGGATCACCCAGAAACCGGGGCCGCATCGACAGGCCGGATTCCGGCCCGAACAGATAGGTGCCCGAAATCGGCAAAGCCCCTTTCACGACATTCGGCGACAGGCCACGCCCTTCCTGCCAGTCCGTCTTCAACGCCATCAGGGCCGCGAGATGCCCGCCAGCGGAATGCCCGCCGACAAAGATGCGTCCGGGATCGCCACCCCATTCCGCAATCCGGCGATAGACCAGTGCGACCGCATCCATGCAATCGCGCAGACCATCAGGGAAGACATGCTTCGGTGCCAGGCGATACCCGATGGAGACCATCGTGACCCCCCGCGCCGTCAGCCCCGGCGCCATGAAGGCCATCCATTCCTTGTAGCCATTGGTCCATCCGCCGCCATGCATCAGGCACAGAACGGCACCATCCGGTTTTTCCGACGGGTAGACGGCGATGGATTGATAGGGATCTTTGCCGACCGGGATATCGATGCCTTCTATCCCTTCGCCGCGCGCCATGACCTCTTCGTGATATTTCAGACCGATGCCGCTCAGCGGCTCCTGGGGGGGATAGTCTTCAGGCCGCATCATCCACCTCCAGCATACGGGTCAGAATCTTTTCCGGCTTCATCGGCAGGCTCATCATCGGCACCCCGATGGCATCCGAAATCGCATTGGCTATCGCAGCGGGAACCGGAACCAGGCCGATCTCCCCTGCCCCCTTCGCCCCGAAAGGACCGTCCGGCTCGGCGGCCTCCACGATGATTGAATGGATATTGTAAGGTGTGTCCAACGAGGTCGGTATCTTGTAGTCCAGCAGCGTCGGATTGGCGAGGCGCGGCCCGTCCCAGACCATTTCTTCGGTCAGCGCAAACCCCATCCCCTGTACGAAGCCGCCGACGATCTGCCCCTCGACGGAGACGGGATTGATCGCGCGACCGACATCGACCGCCGACCAGGCCTCTGCCACTTCCGTCTTGCCGCTGACCTCATCCGTCAGCGTATCGACGATCAGGCAGGCGAAGCTATAGACGCCGATTTGTGGAAAGGGCAGGCCGGTCGCAACTGCCCGCTTCGGATCCACGGTCGGCTGGTTGAATACCCATGTATGATGCCCGACAATCGGTCCACCCGCCGCCCAATGGGCGCGCAGCGAGATATGGTGGAAGCTGACTTCCTTGTCAGAACCCTTGACCCCGACCACGCCGCCGGGCCGCAATTCCAGATCCTGTTCCGAACATTCCAGCATCTGCGCGCCATGCTGTTTCAACTGCTTTTCGACCTCCAGCGCCGCGCCGACGACGGCGCGTCCGGTTGTATAGGTCACACGACTGGCGGTCGTGCCCCAGTTATAGGGCGACCCGTCCGTATCCGGGCTGGCAAGGCTGATCCGGTCCAGCGGTACATTCAGCGCTTCGGCACAGATCTGGCTCAAAACCGTATCCGACCCCTGCCCGATATCGACCGCGCCGGTATTCAGCACGATGCTGCCATCCTCCAGCACTCGGATTATGGCCCCGGTGCCCAGAAGACCGGAGATATGCGCACCCAGCGCGACACCGGTGCCACGCCGCATACCGGGAGGGGCTGTGCGCTGTTTGCGGTTATCCCAATCGGACGCCGCCCGCGCCTTTGCGATGCATTCCTTCAATCCGTTCGACGCCACGGCCCCGCCACCGAACCAGGGATCACCCACCTGGATCAGGTTCTTTTCACGCAGGTCCAGCGGGTCCATGCCAAGCTTCTTCGCGATCTCGTCCAACTGCTGCTCGCCCGCAAAGGCGACCTGGGGATTACCGAACCCCCGGAACGCACCGAAGCGCAGCTTGTTGGTATAGACCAGTTTTCCGGAACATTTTGCGTGGGGAATGCGATAGGGGCCAAGCGCCATCAACAGGCTGTAGCCCAGCACGCCGGGACTGTCATCGCCGAAGGCCCCGCAATCCAGCAGTACCTCGACTTCCCGCGCGACCAGCGTCCCATCCTGCTTCACGCCGGTCTTGCAGCGCACCTTGAAAGGATGGCGCGCCCGCACACATTCGAAATCCTCTTCCCGGTTCAGGATCAGCTTCACCGGTCGTTTCGTGACCTGTGCCAGGCGCACGACGAGGGGCTGGATATGCGGCTCCATCTTGTTCCCGAAGCCGCCGCCGACGCGCGGGGTAAGGCAGCGCAGCTTGCTCATCGGCATCAGCAGGCTCTCGCAGACATTCGCCTGAACGCGGAATACCGACTGGTTCGCCGACCACAGCGTCACGCGGCCCTGCTTGTCGATATCGGCCAGCGCCCCGCAGGGTTCAATCGCCAGATGCGCCTGCGGTGCGGTGCGATACTCGCCTTCGACAATCAGATCCGCCTCGGCAAATCCCGTCTCGACATCGCCTTCCTTCAATTCGGTGAAGGAGGCCATATTGCCTTCACAGACCGCCGGGAAGACCTTGAAATAGTCGGGCAGATCCTCGTGGATGATTGCCGCGCCGGGGTCAAGGCCCTGTTCCGGCGACAGGATCGCAGGCAATTCGTCATAGTGCACAATGACCAGCTTGGCCGCTGCGCGGGCAATCCCTTCCGACTCCGCCGCCACGACGGCGACTGGTTCACCGAAATAGCGGATCTTGTCCTTGGCGATGGCGTGCTCATCCTTGATGAAGGCGCCCATCCGGCCATCGGGGAAGTCTTCGCCAGTCAGCACGGCAACGACGCCCGGTACTGCCATCGCAGCGGAAATGTCATACCCACGAATCACCGCATGGGCGACGGTGCTCTGCACGATGGCTGCATGCAGCATATTGGGCAGCGACAGATCGGCGATATAGTCCGCCGACCCTGTCACCTTTTCCAGAGTTTCCAGCCGCGCCGGGCTGCTGCCGACGCCCTGCATGTCATGGATCGTGCTCATACCGATCCTCCCGCCGCCGCCGCGCGGGCGACCGCATCGACGATTCCGCGATAACCGGAACAGCGACAGATATTACCGGACAGGGCCGTGCGGATCTCGTCCACCGTCGGATTGGCATTGTGCTGCAGGAATTCATGCGCGGTCAGGATCATGCCAGACGTGCAGAAGCCGCATTGTACCGCGCCTTCTGCTACCATGGCCTGCTGGATCGGCATCAATGCGCCATCACCGGCAAGACCCTCAATCGTGGTAATCGCCATATCCTCTGCATTGGCCGCCAAGGTCAGACAGGCCCGCATCGGGACGCCATCGATCAGTACGGTACACGCCCCGCAGACCCCCTGATTGCAGCCGCGCTTGCTGCCGGTAAGGCCCAGATCGTCGCGCAGCGCAGTCAACAACGTCTTCGTCGCCTCACAGGACAGGGTGTGGTCGCGCCCGTTCACGGACAGTCGGATTTCCTGGCTCGTCACAGCGTGGTCTCCCGTGTCTTTGTCTCCGCAAGTATTCCAAGCGTGCGCTTCAGCATGCGCGGCACGACGGCCAGTCGGTAGTCGGCGCTACCCCGCACATCATCAACCGGGTCCAGTTCGGCGACGAGAACTTCCGCCGCACTTGCGATCACGTCTGCATCCAGACGGGTCCCGATCAGCATTGCCTCCGCTTCTTCGGATCGGATCGGCCCGCCACCACAGCCACCGACCGCAATGCGCAGCTCCGTGGCAAGGCCGTCCTGATCGAAGTTTGCCGTTGCCGCGATGGAGGCCAATGCAAAATCGCCCGCAACCCGGCACAGCTTTTCATAATGCCCTACTGATCCCGGCTTGGCAGGCGGCAGGATCACGGCAGTCACGATCTCGCCCGGTTCCAGCGCGGTCTCATACCAGCCCAAGAAGAATTCCTCTGCGGGTATGCGGCGGCGGCCATCGGGACCGGCAATCTCTATCTCAGTATTCGCGACAACAAGAGCTGGCGGATAATCCGCTGCCGGGTCAGCGAAGGAAATCGAGCCGCCGATGGTCCCCATATTCCGTACCGGCGGATTGGCAATCTGTGCAGCGGCTTTCGACAGAACCGTATGGGAGTCCCGCAGGTCACTTTCGAAGGCTGTCTGGCGATGACGGCGCATCGCGCCGATCCGCACACTACCATCCGTCAGCCTCTTGAATTCCTTCAATTCCGCAATGGCCGAGAGGCTGACCAGCCGTGATGGCTCCACCAGCCGGGCATTAAGAAGTGCGACCAGCGTTGCGCCGCCGGAGATCGGATGCCCCTCCTCCCCCGCCTCGACGAGCAGGGCGACGGCATCCTCCACGGTATCGGGTTTACGGAAATCGGGCTGTGTCATCGCTGTCAGTTCACCTCTTCACGGGTTTCAGCGAGTGTCCGGAAGGATTCTTCGAATTTCGCCGCCAGTCTGGTTGCGATCTTCTTCATCATCCCGGCGCCATAACGCCCCAGACGCCCGCTGATCTCAACCATTGAGGAATAGGTGATTTCAGTACCACCCTCTTCCGTGTCGGCCAGACGTACATCGCTGATCGATTGCACAATGCTGGCGCGGGATCCCTCCTCCCCCCTGGATTCGGTGCGGACATAGGACATCGCCACCTCCTCCAGCACGGTGATGGTCAGGCTGAACCGGGCCTTGATCGGGCCGACCGAGACTGTGACCGCCGCCCGATAGGCATCCGGCCCGGTTTGCTCAATCGAATCGCAGCCGGGCACGCAGGCAATCATCTGCTCCGGGTCGCGGATCAGCGTCCAGACCCGGCTGCGCGGCGCATCAACGATAAAGGACTGTTCAATCTGCACGGCGGTTTCCTTCCCTCGAGCCCCAGACCATCACACGATCTGAACGCGCTCGACAATCATCTTCGGGTCCACGATCCGGCCATTTTCGATGATGACCTTGTTGTCCAGCATGATCGTGCAATCGCGCATTGGTACATCATAATGCCCCCGCGTCCGGCGATTGCCGCCGCCCTGGGTATTCGGCCCGGTGGAGAACAGGAAGTTACCGGGGAAGGTCCGCGCGGCGGCACGGCTACGCTCCGGCTGATCGCCATTCAGGGCGATGCCATACCAGAGCGCCTGGGGATTAAGCCCCCAACCCAGATGCGACACGGCAAAGGGATCCAGATCATCCGGGCTTTCCTTGTTATCATCCAGCCAGTCCTGCATCAGCTTCGCGTCCAGGCCACCCTCGATCTTACGAATGAAGCCATCGCGGATTTCCAGGCGCACCTCGTCCACGACATAGCGGCAATAGGGCAGAATGATGATGTCGCCCGGCTTGAAGACGACAGTCCCGTTGGCAGACCCCTCATCAGGGAAAGTGTGGATATGCCCGCCGCCCCAATGGTCGAAATGCCCCGGCTCGTCGGAATAGCCCCATTGCGTCATGACCGGATATTCACCGCGCGTGAAGGTCATGTCGGTTCCAGCCGCCGAGGTCACCCGCACGGTCTTCGTGCCGGTATAGAGGTCATGGGCATATTTGCACGCCTCCTTCAGGCCCGGCGGAGAGATCAGTTGCTCCAGATCGTCCGGTCCGTCGATGATCATCAGCACCCGCGTGCCACCCGCCATCACATCCTTCAGCCAGCGGGTGAACAGCGGCACATGGAAGACGACAATGATGTCCGCCTTCATCGCCGCTTCCAGCGTTCCCTTGCACTGGCCGACCGTCGGCACCCCGACCTTGGTCCAGGATGGGACGGAGTTCACGCACATCTCGTAGATGTCCGCGCCCAGATCGTCAGCGGCGGCAAAGGCCGCCTGGATATATTCACGCCGGGTCGTCAGGTCGCTGACGCAGCACACCGTCTCGCCCTTGCTGACCTTCGACATCTCGAACTGGCGCCTGTAGAGGGATGCCAGCTTGGCCGGATTGAGTTCCTGGGGACGCATCGCTGCAAGGTTCATCATTTCGCTCCATGAATGGAAATTCTTAATACCGACTGTCATTCGGTTTTAAATCCGCGTCAAGGATATATTTCAAGCCTAAAGCATTTTTTTGACATTTCTGCACCAGTATCAGGGCCACAGCCCCCTGATCAGTCGGTTCCGCGCAACATTCTTGCCATCAGGTCAACCGAATGGTCGATCCGGCGGGACGGGCCATTGAGATTGTGGTTCATCGCAAACCCGTCGAAGGCCATGAACAGGATATGGGCGGTACTGCCATTCTCGCACAGATACCGTCGGTCCTCCGGCAGGGTCTCCGCGATCAGGGTGGAGATCTTTCGTTCCGCCCAGAACAGCAGGTCGCGGGAATAGCGGTCCTCCGGTGAGGCGGTGGACAGCGCCTGCATCAGATTGTTCGCGAAACAATTCTCTTCCGCCGGAATATCGTTCCAAAGCGTCTTCAGGATGAATCGCAGCCGCCGGTCCGGATCCCCGATCCCGCCGCTATCCACCGCCAGCCGCTCCAGCCTGGCCCGCAGCCAGGGATCATAGATCGAAAACAGGATTTCCAGCTTTGAGGCGAAATAAACATAGATATTGGCCGTGGAAACACCGGACAGCTTCGCAATCTGGCTCATTGAGGCCCGATGATACCCTCGTTCCCGAAACAGCGCCGATGCGCCCCCCAGGATCGCCTCGCGAATCTCCGGCTTCTTGATCTGTGCCATGGTGGTCACCCCGATTGGATCACCCTGTCACTAGCACAATTCGCCTGCTGGAAAACCGCTAACCTGAAAAAGCACCCCGTTCAGGCAGAAAAGTCGCGGGTGTCGTCGATTACCTTGCCGTCATTGGCGAGGCTGCCGGGGGTCACCAGTTCAACCATGCCCTTCAGCTTTGTCACGCCCTGCACGGTTTCCGCCACGCGGGCGGCGTCTATGTCACCCGTTGCCTCGCAATAGACCGTCATCAGATCCTTTTTCGCCGCGTCGGAGGAAATCACGATGCGGGCCTTCCCGATTTCGGCGTGGCGGGCGACGATTTCGGCAACCTGACCGGGGCGCACGAACATCCCACGTATCTTGGCGGTCTGATCGGCGCGGCCCATCCAGCCCTTGATCCGGGGGGCCGTGCGCCCGCAGGGGCTGGTCCCCGGTAGGATGGCGGACAGATCGCCTGTCGCGAAACGAACCAGCGGATAATCAGGATTGGCCAGCAGGGTCACCACGACCTCCCCCACTTCCCCCGCCAAGACCGGGTCACCGGTGCCGGGGCGCACGATTTCCACCATCACCCCCTCATCCGTGATCAATCCCTCCATCGCCTTGCTCTCATAAGCGACATTACCCAGATCGGCAGTGCCATAGGTCTGAAGGCAGGTCAGGCCCCGGTCATGATAATCCTTGCGCATCGACGGAAAGAGCGGCCCGGCCCCGACCAGCAGCGTCTTCAGACAGGACAGGTCCAGACCCAATTCCGCCGCCTTGTCGAACAGCGCCTTGGGATAATCCGGTGTGCCGCAGAAAGCGCTGGTGCGATAGAGATACATCGCATTGACGACCGCTTCGGTATTGCCAATTCCGGCGGGCAGCACCGCCGCGCCACAGGCATGGGCCGCCTCCTCGAACATCCGCCCTGCCGGGGTCAGATGATAGGAAAAACAGTTGGCGACGATATCGCCGCTGCGAATGCCCGCCGCCCAGGCCGCCCGTCCGAAGCGCCACCAGTCATGCCCGGCAGCCCGGCCTTCGGGATCAAGGATCGGACCGGGCGACATGTAGACCCGCGCCAGTCCCGAAATGCCGGTCGCCGTCATTCCGCCGAATGGTGCGGACTGCATCTGGACATCCATCAGATCCGACTTGCGCACCAGCGGCAGTTTCGCCAGATCGCCGACGTCCCGAATCTCCTCTGGGTCGATCCCGGCCAGACTGTCCGCGAAATAGGGTGCCCTGGCCTTGGCCAGCGCGACCTGCGCCTGAACCTGCCCGATCTGCCGGGCATGACGCTCATCGGCGCTCTGGGTCTCCAAGTCGTCGAAATGATCGCTCATCGGCTCACAACCACCGCTTCCTGCGCTTGTAGTGCTTCACTTCGCGGAAGCTGCGCCGCCCCTCGGTGGAGAGGCCCAGATAGAATTCCTTCACATCCTCATTGGCCAGCAGCGCATCGGCATTTCCATCCATCACGACACGGCCATTCTCAAGGATGTAGCCGTAATCGGCGAAACGCAGCGCCACATTGGTGTTCTGTTCCGCCAGCAGGAAGGTCACCCCTTCCTCCTCATTCAGGCGTTTCACGATCTCAAAAATCTGTTCGACAAGCTGCGGTGCGAGGCCCATCGACGGCTCGTCCAGCAGGATCAATTTCGGCTTCGCCATCAGCGCGCGGCCAATCGCGCACATCTGCTGCTCACCGCCCGACGTATAACCGGCCTGACTCTTGCGCCGTTCTTTCAGGCGCGGAAAGTAGGAATAAACCTTTTCCAGGTCGGCCTTGACCTCCGCCCCGCCCCCGCGCGTATAGGCACCGGTCAGCAGGTTTTCCTCGACCGTCAGATGTTCGAAACAATGGCGGCCCTCCATGACCTGCACGCAGCCGCGCTTGACCAGATCGTTGGCGGTCAGATGGTGCACCTTCTCCCCCGCCAGTTCGATCATCCCCTTGGTCACCTCGCCGCGCTCGGCTCGCAACAGGTTCGAAATCGATTTCAGGGTCGTGCTTTTACCGGCGCCATTGGCCCCCAGCAGGGCGACGATCCCGCCCTTCGGCACCGAGAGGGAGACGCCCTTGAGCACCAGGATCACGTGGTCGTAGATCACTTCCACATTGCTGATCTTCAGCAGCGGTTCGGCTGTGGCGGACTGGACTATATTGTCCTGGGCCACGTTGTCCTGGGCTACTGCGCTCATTCGGGCATCTCCCCTATCGGCTCATTTCAGGTTATGCAAAGTAACGGATCAGGAGCAGCTGCGCGGCTCCAGCCCCTGTTCCTTGGCATAGGCTTCTGCTTCCGCTTCCAGGATCGGACGAGTCAGGTCCGCCATCGCCGGAACCCAATCGGAGACGACTTCATATTCCTTGCCGTTCCATTGCTGGATCAGGATCGCCGGATTCTGGCCTTCGTGGTTCTCACAGGTCACGGTGACCGGCGGGACAAGACCCGACGCTCCGATTGCCGCAATATCCGCTTCAGTCAGATCGAGATTTTCAAGCGCCCACTGCATCTGCTCGCCGGTGATCACGCCTGCCCCGAATTTCTCATGAGCCTGCTTGAGCGCCTCCACGACATAGATCGCATTGGCGACACCGCGATTGTAGAGCACCCGGCCCCACTGATCGCCATTCCCGGTGAACTTGTTGGTGTCGTAGACATGTTTCTTCAGATCGGCATAGACATCATAATCCGACCCGGCACCGTGGAAGGTCGCGGCCTTGTAGCCGATACCGCCATCGCCTGCCGCCTCAACCGCGTCTTCCCCGGCGGACCACCAGTTGCCGATGAACTTGTCCATCGGGAATTTGATGTTGGAGGCCTCGTTCACCGCCGTGCCGTTCATCGCACCCCAGCCCCACATGATCGCATAATCCGGGCGCTGACGACGAATCTTCAGCCATATCGACTTCTGTTCCGTCATCGATGCCGGAGGCACAGGATAACGGTCAAAGGAGAAGCCGAACTTGGCCGCCATCACGTCCATGGTCGGCAGCGGTTCCTTGCCATAGGGATGATCGAGATAGATATAGGCAAAATTCTTGCCCTTCAGCTTGTCGATCCCGCCTTCCTGATTGGCGATATACTGAATGATGGCCGTGGCCTGGTTCCAGTAGGTCGAGGGGAAGTTGAAGGTGTAGGGGAAGTAGCGTCCATCCGCCGCCGAAGTCCGGCCATAGCCCATCGACAGGACGGGAATCTTGTCCTGGTTCGCCTTTTCGATCAGGGCATAGGTGATGCCGGTCGACCACGGGCTGTAGACCGTCGCCCCACTGCCTTCGTTCTTGGTCCGGTCATAGCATTCGACGCCGCGGTCGGTACTGTAGCCGGTTTCGCATTCCACAACCTTGAACTTGACGCCGTTGATGCCGCCATCGCGCTCGTTGATCAGGGTGAAGTAATCCGCATAGCCATCGGCCAGCGAAATGCCGCCCGGCGCGAAGGCCCCGGTGCGATAGACCAGAGACGGAATAACCTGTTCCTGGGCCGCAGCCTGACCCGCAACGAAGGCGCTGACGCCCAGAACCGCCCCGACCGCCAGGCCGGTCAGGGCCTTTGGCGATCCTTTCATCAAACTTCTCACCAACATGACATTTCCTCCTTGTTTTGCTTTTCGTGCAGTTTCACACGTCTTTCCCTCTTATCCCCTCTTATTCCCTGGGGGTTCGGGTTTTCGCGGCTACACCGGACTTTCGCCGATGTTCCGACGCCCCGCACCGATTCAGTGCGGGAACGGCCACAATCTCATTTTCTCCTTCGCGATCTGCCACAGTCGCGCCAGTCCATGGGGTTCCACGATCAGGAAAAAGATGATCGCGGCACCGAACACCATGAATTCGATATGGGTGATGACATCGGTCGGCAGGTTCAGGCCGAACCAGGCCGGAACATTGTTCAGGAAAATCGGCAGCAGAAAGATGAAGGCTGCTCCCAAAAACGCACCCAGTACCGAACCCAGACCGCCGATGATAATCATGAACAGCACCTGGAAGGAACGCTGGATCGAAAAGGCCGATGGCTCCACCGTATTGATATAGCAGAAGGACCACAGCGCACCGGCAATCCCGCAATAGAAGGAACTGATGGCGAAGGCGCTGAGTTTGGTCTGCAACGGCCTGATCCCGATCAACTCGGCGGCGATATCCATGTCGCGGATCGCCATCCAGGACCGCCCGATACGACTGCGCGCCAGATTCCGGGCGATGATCGCCAAAATAATCGTGAAGGCCAGGACGAAGAGATACTTCGCCTCTGGAATTGCCGTCGCGCCGGTGACCGGAAAGCCGAGTACCGAGCGCGGCGGCGCGGACGGAACGCCGGAAACGGAATCGTTCACGAACCAGCCGACCTTCTGAAACATCCAGATCAGGAAGAACTGTGCCGCCAGAGTCGCGACTGCCAGATAGAACCCTTTGATCCGCAAGGAGGGAATGCCGAAAACGATTCCGATGGCCGCCGCAAACAGGCCCCCGACCACCACCGGGATCCAGATCGGCAGGAATTCCGGCATGTTGGTCGCAACCTTGTACGACATATAGGCCCCGGCGGCCATGAACCCGCCCGTCCCCAGCGACAACTGCCCGGCATAGCCGGTCAGGATGTTGAGTCCCAGCGCGGCTATCGCGAGGATCATCACCGGAATCAGGATCGATTCCAGCCAGTATTGCGAACCGATCATCGGCACCACAACCGCCGCAAAAACGATCAACGCGATAACGAAATTGCGGTCCAGCGGGATCGGCAGCATCTGCTGATCTGCGGAATAGGAGGTTTTGAACTGTCCGGCCTCACGATAGAACATGGTTGTCTTTTTCCCCTATACCCGCTCGATAATCTTTTCGCCGAACAGCCCCTGCGGTCGGAAATACAGGAAGGCGAGCGCCAGAATGTAGGCAAACCATTCCTCTATCGCCCCCCCCAGAAAATCCCCCACATAAATCTCCGCCAGTTTCTCACCCGCACCGATGATCAGCCCGCCGATGATCGCGCCGGGGATCGAGGTGAACCCGCCCAGGATCAGCACCGGCAGCGCCTTTAGCGCCAGAACAGAGAGCGAGAACTGGACCCCCAGCTTAGAGCCCCACATGATCCCCGCGACCAGCGCGACGAACCCCGCGACCGACCAGACGATGATCCAGATGTGATTCAGCGGAATACCGATGGAGAGGGCGGCCTGGTGATCATCCGCCACCGCCCGCAACGCGCGCCCGATCCGCGTATAATGAAAGAACAGCGCCAGCGTCGCGACCAGAATACTGGCAACCACAGCGGCGAACATGTCCGCATCCTGAATCATCGCATCACCAATGAAAGTCACATCACCTGGGATACCGACATCCAAAGGCTTGATATTGGAGCCCCAGATCAGTTCCCCAAATCCTTCCAGAAAGATCGCGATCCCGATTGTCGCCATGAAAAGGGAGATATGTGGCTGGTTCACCAATGGACGCAGCACAATCCGCTCAATCGCGAAGGCCAGCAAAATCATCACCCCGACGGTCAGGATGAAACTGATCCATGCCGGAACGCCGAGATCGATGAAGCCAACAAAGTTGAGCGCGGCGAACAGAACCATCACGCCCTGCGAGAAGTTGAAGACGCTGGACGCCTTGAAAATCAGCACGAAACCCAGTGCGACCAGGGAGTACATCACCCCGGCCATCAGCCCGCCAATCAGGACTTCCAGGAAGAACCAGACTTCGGGCATCAGTTCTGCAAGAAAGGACGATGATTCCATGGTAGAACTTCCCCTTGTCAGTCGTGGGCGACGCCCAGATAGGCGTCGATCACGGCCTGATTGTTCCGCACTTCACTAGGCGTGCCATCCGCCAGTTTCGATCCATAGTCGAGCACGACAACGCGATCCGACAGATCCATCACCACGCCCATGTCATGTTCGATCAGCGCGATGGTGGTCCCGAAATGATCGTTCACGTCGATGATGAAGCGCGACATATCCTCTTTTTCTTCCAGGTTCATCCCGGCCATCGGCTCATCCAGCAGCAACAGCGTCGGCTGCGCGGCCAGCGCCCGGCCAAGCTCCACCCGCTTCTGCAATCCATAGGGCAGGCGACCGACCGGCGTCTTGCGGATCGACTGGATTTCCAGGAAGTCGATGACCTCCTCGACGAATTCCCGATGCTCAATCTCCTCCGTCCGACCGCGTCCGATATAGAAGGCCTGTTCCAGCAGACTCGCCTTCTGTTTCAGGATGCGCCCGGTCATGATGTTGTCCAGCGTCGTCATTCCCTTGAACAGGGCTATGTTCTGGAAAGTCCGGGCGATACCGTTGGACGCCGCATCATAGGGGCGCATAGGCTTGTAGGTCTTGCCCTGATACCAGATTGAGCCTTCCTGCGGCTGATAGAATCCGTTGATGCAGTTCAGCATCGACGATTTACCAGCCCCGTTCGGTCCGATGATGGACCGGACCTCTCCTCTACGGATATCGAAGGATACACCATTAATCGCCTTGACCCCGCCAAAGCGCAGCGTGATGTCTTCAGCCCGCAGGATCACCTCTCCAATACGCTCCCGATGTTTGGTGACCGCCTCGGAGGGTATTTCACTAGCCTGTGCTGTACTGTCGTTCACCCATTCGCCTCCCTGAAAGCGATACCATGTTTCCTGCAATCAATCCCGGCTATCGTTATTCCGCCGCTGCTTTCGCAGTGCCTGCTGCCGTTGGAAAAGTCTTCACGTCCCAGATTTCGACGGTTGCCTCCAGCATCCCCTTGCGACCATCCTCGAAGGTGATTTCACTACGGATGGAACCGGTTTTCGCATCCGGATCATAGAGCGCGGCAATCAGCGGCTCGTATTTCTCCGCAATGAAACTGCGACGCACCTTGCTGGTCCGGGTCAGTTCACCATCATCCGCATCCAGCATTTTCGGCAGTAAAAGGAACCGGGCGATCTGCGATCCCGCGACCATTTCTTCCTGGCTGAGGTCCTGATTCACCTTCTCCACATGCGCCTTCACGATCTCATAGACTTCGGGTCGCGAAGAAAGGTCTTGAAAGGAGGCATAAGAGAGATTGTTGCGCTCGGCCCAGCTTCCGACCGCTTCCAGGTCGATATTCACGAAACAGGCGCAATAGTCGCGGCCATGGCCGAAGGCGACGACTTCCTTCACATTGGGGAAGAATTTCAGCTTGTTCTCGATGTATTTCGGCGCGAACAGCGTCCCACCATTCAGTTTCCCGACATCCTTCGCCCGGTCAATAATCTTGAGATGCCCGCGATCATCCATGAATCCGGCATCCCCGGTATGGACCCAGCCGTCATCGGTCTTGGCCTCGCGCGTCGCCGCCTCGTTCTTGAAATACTCCACGAACACGCCGGGGCTGCGGAACATCACCTCGCCATTCTCAGCGATCCGCAATTCGACCTCCGGGGCCGGTGTGCCGACAGTATCGTCGTAGATTTCACCATTCGGCTGAATCGTCACGAAAACTGACGCCTCTGTCGATCCATAAAGCTGTTTCAGATTGACCCCGATGGACCGATAGAAGGAAAAAATGTCAGGCCCTATCGCCTCCCCCGCCGTATAGCCGATCCGGACCCGTGTCAGACCCAGCACGTTCTTCAACGGCCCATAGACCAGCACTTCCCCCAGTGCATACATCAGCCGGTCCGCCAGACCGACAGATGCCCCGTCCAGGATTCTGACGCCAACGCGGCGCGCATGAGCCATGAAATAATTGAATATGCGTCGCTTGATGGCGCTCGCATCCTCCATCCGGATCATCACCGTGGTCAGCACATTCTCGAATATCCGGGGCGGTGCGAAGAAATAGGTTGGACCGAGTTCCCGCAGATCCGTCAGAACCGTATCGGAACTTTCCGGACAGGCGACACAGAAACCGCAGATATAGGCCTGCCCGTAGGAGAAGATATGATCCCCGATCCAGGCGATGGGCAGATAGGCCAGGCTCTGGTCGGTCGCCCTCAGCCCCTCGAACCGCGCCCCGTTATAGGCCGCCCGCATCACATTGCGATAGCTCAGCAGCACGCCCTTGGGACTCCCCGTCGTGCCCGATGTATAGGGGATAATCGAGATGTCATGGGTCGCACCCTTGTCGATCTCACCATCGATTAGGTCCGGATCAGCGGCGAGACGCACATCTCCTCTGGCCGTCACGCTGCGATAGGAATGCAGGAAGGGCTGCTTGTAGTCGCGGATACCGCGTTCCTCGTCATAGACGATGGTTTCCAGCGTCGGCAGGCGATTCTTGATTGAGAGCAGCTTATCGACCTGCTCCTGATCCTCGACCACTGCGAAGCGGACTTCCGCATGCTCCAAGGGGAAATGGATCTCCTCCGCCACCGAGTCCTGATAGACTGGCACTGGAATCGCACCCAGGCATTGCGCCATGCAGATCGTCCAGTACATCCGGGGTCGGTTGTCACCGATGATCGCGATCCTGTCGCCGCGCTGAACGCCCAGATCCTTCATTCCGGCGGCGAAGCGATAGACCTCGTCCTTCACTTCACGCCATGTCCAGGACTGCCAGATGCCATAGCTCTTTTCCCGCATGCTCGGACTGTCGGCAAGACGGGTCGCGTTATAGCGCAACAGTTTCGGGAAAGTGTCGTAGACGTCGATATCCGGCAAATCGGGCGCCGGTGGCAACGGCGCGGCCGAATAGGTTTTCGACCCGGTCATAACCAGTCGTTTCCTCTCTTGCTCCCTGTCGCGCCGCCATTTGCTCCGAACCTCTGGTCCAGACTGCCCCTCTTTGGAGGCCTGCGGTCGCTCTTTTTATCGTTGCACGTATTATTACGTACACTGGCATTCATACTCACACTGACAGTCAACTCACACCGGCATGCATCCCGAAACAGGCGGACGCGATGATACCTTGTCCCCAGGCTCAACCATTCTGTCCGAATCCCCATTCCATACGCTTGCGTATGGTTTGTAGCGGAGGCATTATTGTTCGTCAATATACGCGATTTTCGAAATCTTCTTTATTTTTCTTATGCTGCAACGCAATAATACTACAAATCGACGGGGAGAGGGTGCGTGTCGAAATCTCAGGGTCAGGCCCGTTTGACCAAGGAGGACTGGATCAGGGCGGCCTATAGCACACTATCGGACAGCGGATGGCGGGCGCTGAATGTCGAAGCCCTGGCCAAACGCCTTGGCGTCACCAAAGGCAGCTTCTACTGGCATTTCAAGGATCGGAACGATCTGCTGGATGCTGTGTTGGAACGCTGGTACGACCAGCTTGTGATCACCCGCGCCGAAGCCACGGGCGGCACCCCGGCACAGAAAATTCGCTACATGCTGGATATCGTCATGACTTCCCAGAGACCGGGACGGGGCGGCGCACTGGAACTCGCGATGCGCGCCTGGGCCAGACAGAATGAAAAAGTCGCCGCCGTCGTCGAAGCGGTCGATCAGCAGCGCCTCGACTATACATCCGGACTGTTCCAGGCACTTGGTTACGACCGTACGGAGGCTGATGCGCGGGCCTTCCTGCTGTTTTCCTACATTTTCTCACAGGGGCTGCTCAGCATATCGAAAGATGCCGGTCTCAAGGATCGCCTGCACGGCTTCTGCCGCACCTTGATCGAAGGTCGGGACGCCGTCGACCTCGCAGCTGAATGATCCCTTACACGCAGCCTTCCAACCGGACCGGTTTCGGCCCGCCGGTCGCCCAATCCAGCAGTTCCACCGTATGCAGAACCGGCAGCGCCATGCCACCGGCGATCTGTTGCAGGCATCCGATATTCCCGGCCGCGACAATATCCGGTGTGGTACGTTCGATATTCGCGACCTTCCGCGCCTTCAGCGTATCGGCCATTTCCGGCTGCAACAGGTTGTAGGTTCCAGCCGAACCGCAACACAGATGCCCTTCCGCCGGGGTCACGACTTCGAACCCGGCCCTGGCAAGCAGATCCTTGGGAAGGGATGTGATCTTCTGACCATGCTGCATCGAACAGGCGGAATGATAGGCCACCCGAATGCCTCGCGCCTGTTGTTGCGGCAGGAAATCGATCCGGTCGAGATATTCGGTGATATCCAGCGCCAGCCTGGAAATCCTGGTCGCATCCGCTGCCCATTCCGGATCGTCACGGAACATGAAGCCATAGTCCTTCACCGTCGTGCCGCATCCGGATGCGTTGATCACAATCGCGTCCAGCCCCGCACCCTCGATCTCCCGGCCCCAGGCGGCGAGATTCGCAGCGGCCTGGCGGTGGCTGGTCACGGTATCGCCCATATGATGCACCAGTGCACCGCAGCAGCCTGCCCCCTCAGCAATCACAACCTCGATCCCGTGACGGGTCAGCAGGCGGATCGTTGCTTCGTTGATTTGCGGCTGCAGCACCTGCTGCGCGCAGCCGCTCAACAGCGCGACCCGCCCTCGGCGAACGCCCTGGGCCGGTATGACTTGCGGCACGTCGCAGGGTGAAGGCTTCGGTATCGATGACGGCACCATACGAAACATCGCACCAAGCGGTCCCGGCAACCACTTCAGCATCGGCTTGCCAAGCCAGGCTCCGGCAAGTGCGAACCGGAACAGCCGGGGTCGCGGCAGAACAAGGGCCAGCACCCGGCGCAGCCACCTGTCAAAAACCGGTCGCCGATAAGTCTCATGGATTCGCGCCCGTGCGATGTCGACCAGATGCATGTAATGCACACCCGACGGACAGGTCGTCATGCAGCTCAGGCAACTCAGGCAGCGATCCACATGCTTGACCAGAGTTGCGGAAGCAGGCTTGTCCCCCTCCAGCATATCCTTGATCTGGTAAATTCGCCCGCGCGGACTGTCCAACTCGTCCCCCAGCGTAACATAGGTCGGACAGGTCGCGGTGCAGAAACCGCAATGCACACATTTCCGCAGAATATCATTCGCCGCGGCAAGGTCGGGATTTTCAAGCTGCGCGAGAGAGAAATGGGTCTGCATCAACGATTCCCCTCTGTTCGAAATTGAGGACAGGGACAAAGTCCATAGCGCATACAGGCCGTTTCCAGATTACCTTGGCTCATCTCACATCCCCTCCGTCATGCGTCCGGGATTGAGGATCGCGTTGGGGTCAAAACTGGATTTCAGTCGTTGGGACAGGGCTGCAAGTGAAGCCTGCTGGGGTTGAAAGACGGAAATGGCAGCGCGCAGTGGTGCAGGCCCTCTGATCAATGTAGCATGGCCGCCAAAACTGGACAAAGCATCGCGGATCGGTTCGTGGGCGCCCTGTTTCGGGGCATCAACGGCAAGCCAGATCAATCCACCCGCCGCATCCAGATAGGCCTCCACCCCTTTCAATTCACTCAACGCGGCAAGAACGGCAGGGGCGGCACTGGGGGCGGTGGATAATTTCCAGACCAGACGTGCATCATCACAGAACGGCGTCACATCCCGCACTGACTTCCAGAACGTCCTGGAATTATGGCTGTGCAATTCCTCCGTCTCACCGAACGGGGCCAGCAAGGCCCGCAGCTTCGCACAGCGATAGTCAACCGACGGGCCGAACCCCTCCAGCCGCAGCGCAGCAACGGAGCATCCCCCGTCCCGGATATATCCAACTGCTGAGCGGTCGGCGATACTCTGCGGAAACCAGGCCGCACCGGACACTTCATACGGGCCATTCAGACCGGCAGCGAGTGCGGCCACGCCTTGGTCGGCATCGACACCCCTTACCAGAACCGTGCGTGCCTTCTCCCCTACCGGCAGCACCTTGACCGTCAGGCGCATCATAGCGACCAGCGTACCATAGGAACCGCAGACCAGTTTGCTGAGATCATATCCGGTCACGTTCTTCATCACCCGACCGCCGGATTTAACGGCGAGACCGCGCCCGGAAACTGCATCGAACCCCAGGAAATGATCTCGCGCCGCACCATCCTTGATCCGCCGCGGCCCGGCCAGATTGCAGGAAATCACGCCGCCAATGGTACCGGAGGACGCTGTGTTCAGCAGTCCGGAATAATCCGGCGGTTCAAAAGCAAGCTGCTGCTTGTTTTCCGCCAGCAGCGCCTCGATCTCGGCCAGTGGCGTGGCCGGACCGGCCCCCAGCACCAGTTCCTCCGGCTCGTACAAATGAATCCCGGAAAAGGAAGACATGTCCAGTTGATGTGCGGCCTGCACTGGCCGTCCGAGCCCCCGCTTCGTCCCGGCCCCGGTCACCTCCAGCGGCTCGGCAGCGGAATTGGCCCAGGCAATGGCGTCGATCAACTGCGTTTCGGTTTCAGGACGAAAGCTATCGACCATGACCGCAACATCTCCACCCTGTGAAGGCGGCATCCAAACCGGACGAAATCAACATTCGCATTCCTGCCACAACCTTTGTCACGATTCCCCCATCAGAATCGGGGAATGTCGGGGAAGGGCAGCTTGCCCTTATGGATATGCATGCGGCCAAGTTCGGCGCAGCGATGAAGCTGCGGGAACACCTTGCCGGGATTGAGCAGCCCGTCCGGGTCGAAGGCGCATTTGACGCGCATCTGCTGCTTCAGGTCTTCTTCGGTGAACATGGTCGGCATCAGGTCCCGCTTCTCAACGCCGACGCCGTGTTCCCCGGTCAGGACGCCGCCCACCTCGACGCACAGCCGCAATATGTCGGAGCCGAAATCCTCCGCCCGCTCCAGTTCCCCCGGCTTGTTGGCATCATACATGATCAACGGATGCAGGTTTCCGTCCCCAGCATGGAAGACATTGGCGACACCCAGCCCGTAATGTGCTGACATCTCAGTCATCCTGGCCAGCACATGGGGCAGTTTATTGCGCGGAATGGTGCCGTCCATGCAGTAGTAATCCGGCGAAATCCGCCCAATAGCCGGAAAGGCCGCCTTGCGCCCGGCCCAGAACAGAGTGCGCTCCTCCTCACTCTGCGAAATGCGAAGTGACGTCGCGCCCAGATCTTCGGCGATCTCACGCACCCGTCCGATCAGATGATCAACCTCCGCTTCCGGCCCGTCCAGTTCGACGATCAGCAGCGCCTCACAGTCCATCGGATAGCCCGCATGAACAAAATCCTCCGCCGCCAGGATCGCGGGCTTGTCCATCATCTCCATGCCACCGGGGATGATGCCGCTGGCGATCACCTGAGCCACGCAGTTGCCGCCCGCCTCACTGGAGGGAAAACCGATCAGCAGCGCGCGCAGGGTCTCCGGCTTGGGCAACAGGCGCACCGTCACCTCGGTCACGACACCAAGCAATCCCTCGGAGCCAATCATCAGGCCAAGCAGGTCATAGCCTTCCGCATCCAGATGCTTGCCGCCGATGCGCAGCACCTCGCCGTCCATCGTCACCATTTCGATGCCAAGCACATTGTTGGTGGTCAGCCCGTATTTCAGACAATGCACGCCGCCGGAATTCTCCGCCACATTACCGCCAATGGTACAGGCGATCTGGCTGGACGGGTCCGGCGCGTAATAGAATCCATCGGCTTCCACCGCCCTGGTGATGGCCAGATTTGTCACACCCGGCTGAACCCGCGCGCAGCGATTGGCATAATCGATTTCCAGGACCCGGTTGAACTTGCCCATGCCCAGCAGGACGCCGTCCTCAAGCGGCAGGGCACCGCCGGAGAGACTGGTCCCGGCACCGCGCGGCACGACCTTCACGCCATGGGCCTTGCAATATTGCAGGACCTCCGCGACCTGCGCCACCGTCTGCGGCAGGACAACGATCAGCGGCAGGGCATGATAGGCGGTCAACCCGTCGCTCTCATAGGCGCGGCGCTCATCCTCGTCGACGATGACCCCTTCTCCCGGCACGATGGCACGCAAGCCGTCTGCCAACGCAAGACGTCGCGCGATCACATCCTGATCCGGATCCGGCATCTTCATCGCAGTAACGTCCCCACCTTACGATCTTTTATTGGTATTACCAATCTCTAGCCGCCTATCCACACACCGTCAATGGTTTATCCGATTCGTGCCAATAGCCGGGACTGGCATCACCGCGTTACGAGACAGACAGCAAACCGCGATAGGCAGTCCTTAGAGTATCGCGCAAGGCCAGCCAGGCCGCCAGTTGCCAGTCAGGAGCGGCGGGAAAGGAGGAGATGGCATCACGTCTGCCCCGTGCCTCCCCACCCAGCAGTCCGGCAAAGGAATAGGTGCCGATTTCTAGGATCACATTCGTCACCTGCGCCTTGGGCAATAACCCACCTAGCCCGCCACCGCAGGGGGCATTCCCTGCTCCCACTGCCTTGCTTTCCTCCACCACATTCAAGGTGAACCAGCGCTCCGCCCGATCACGCCCGGCAGAGTGTTCAGCATCGCAGGGCACGATTTCATGTTGGGCAAAAGGGCCGGGACCGGTCCGGGGATCGATCACACAGACCTGCTGCGCCCCGTCGAACCATTCCGCCGCGATTGCGCGCAGCGTATCTCCATCCCATGCAGGCAGGGCCATGGAAATCAGCGGCTTTTCCGCAAGCCGTCCCCAATCGAGGCCCAGTTTTGCCTGGAAATCGGCAAACCGGGCTTCGGCACCGGACAGGATTGAATCTGACCATTCCGGACCCGGTTGGTCCGGCATGCCTGACTCCTCTTCTGGAAAGTAGGGCCAGATCGGTCCACCCGGATTGGCGGCATGCACCAGGACAAGCGCGACATCGCGGGGAATGTCCTTCAACCCCCCTTCCGTCAGAATGCCAAGTGCGCCGCCGCAGCCAAGCAATCCCGCCGGACCGCCTGCAGCGCTGCATAGCACGGCCACCCGCACCGCCTCCGGCGACCCCAGTCGGGTAACATCGCAGGACAGCATGCCCCCATCCGGACGCTCGCCCTTCGCCGGATAGGACAGGACCCGCAAGCCGATCCGATCGCAGGCGGTCAGGAACCGATCCCGCGCGGTATCCAAATCCTCACTGAAGCAGGAGATGCCGTCCACCATGCCGCGCAAATGCCTTTCATGCCGCGTGTTCATACAAGACTGACCGCAAGCAGCAGGCTGCGCAAGACACAGCCCGGTTGTCCAGAAGCAGATGGGATACCATACTCAATCCAGGCTCAATCGATCATGACCATCCGAAACCGGTGACGACTGACGGGGGTAACGATGCTGACACTGCACCATATGACCGGTTTCATCCTGGCGGTGATCCTGCTGACCGTTGGGGCAGGCGTACCGGAAACCCACGCCGACCAGAAGGATACACGGCTCGACCCGCTTTTCGCCATGCTGCATGCAGCGGAGGAAAACAGCCCCGAGGCCTTTGTCGCGCAGCAGCAGATATGGGAAATCTGGACCGAGGCCCCCTCCGCCAGCGGACGGGTGCTGATGCGCCAGGGCTCCGACCAGATGGGGCGGGGGGAACTTGACGATGCGATAGCGACATTCAGCGCCCTGATCTCCATCGAACCCGACTTCGCCGAAGCCTGGAACAAGCGCGCCACGGTCAATTTCATGGCCGGAGACTATGGCAGTTCACTGGCGGATATCGACCGTACCCTGGCGCTGGAACCCCGACATTTCGGGGCGCAATCCGGACAGGGCTTGATCTATGACGCGCTGGATGAGCCGCAGGCTGCGCTGGAAGCATTCCATAAGGCCTTGATACTGAATCCGCATATGCCGCAGATCAGAAGCCGGATTGAGCAACTCCGGAAACAGATTGAAGGCCAACAATTATAACCACCGACTGAAACCGCGAAAGCGGGTTGCACGATATCCATCGGAACAGGTACCTTTACGACCTGCCTCGGATGCCTTCTGGCTGACGGGGCTATTTATAGAGACTGCCGTCGGACCCGGGACCGGGGATTTAAATAAAAAAGTTCTCGGGTCGACACATAATCGTATCCACCGCTCGACAAACAGGGAGCAACACATGTCTATCGAAACCCGAACCACGATCTTGAAGCGCGGGGGAACCGCTGCGCTGCTGGGCGGCGCTGCGCTGGCAGTCCTGCTGACAGCCGCTCCGGCTGGCGCTGAAACCCTCCGCTGGGCCCGCAGCAGCGATGCGCTGACCATGGACCCGCATTCACAGAATGAAGGCCCGACCTCAACCCTGCTGCACCACATCTACGAAACCCTTGTCTCCCGCGACAATGACGGATCGCTGCGGCCCCGTCTGGCGACGGAATGGCGCATCCATCCCGACGACCCGACAATCTGGGAATTCAAGCTGCGCGAAGGCGTGACCTTCCATGACGGGGCGGCCTTCAATGCCGAAGATGTCGTCTTCTCTCTAAACCGCGTCCGCGAGGACACTTCAGACTTCAAGGGCCTGCATGCCGTCGTCGAAAGCGTCTCCGCCGTGGACGACTACACCGTCCATGTCAAAACGGCCGGCCCGTCGCCGCTCTGGATCCAGAACCTGACCAATACCTTCATGATTGACAAAGGCTGGGCCGAGGCGAATGGCGTCACCTCCCCGACCGACCACAAGGGTGGGCAGGAAAGCCATGCCGTCCGCAACACCAACGGCACCGGTCAATATGTCCTCGTCTCCCGAGATCCGGAAGTGAAGACCGTCCTGAAACTCAATGAAAACCATTGGGGTGACAAACCGGCGGTCACGGATATCGAATATGTCACGATTTCCGAGGCAGCGACCCGCGTTGCGGCCCTGCTGTCGGGTGAGGTCGATCTGGTCCAGGACGTTCCGGTGCAGGACATCGCTCGTCTGGAGACGACCGATGGCATCACGGTGACGACGGGTCCGGAAAACCGGAACATCTTCTTCGCCTATGACATGTCTTCCGAGAAGCTGAAGACCGCGAATGTCGATACCAATCCCTTTGCCAACCCGATGGTGCGTGAGGCGATGGCACTCGCCCTCGACCGCGATGCGATCCAGAAGGTCGTGATGCGCGGCCAGTCTCAGCCCTCAGCCGCCCCGCTGCCGCCTTTCGTGAACGGCTGGAGCGAGGAACTGCATCAATACGGTGCCCCGGACTATGAAAAGGCCTCGGCCCTGGTCAAGGAAGCGGGTTATCCGGACGGGTTCTCCGTTGACCTCAACTGCCCGAACGACCGCTACATCAATGACGAAGGCATCTGTCAGGCATTCGTCGGCATGCTGGGCCGCATCGGGATTACCGCCAATCTGGTGTCACAGTCCAAATCGCTGCATTTCCCGCTGATCCAGAACCGTCAGACTGACTTCTATCTGCTGGGCTGGGGCGTACCGACCTTCGACAGCCAGTATGTCTTTGACTTCCTTGTCCATTCCACGGTCGACAAACGCGGCGGCTGGAACGGGTCGATGTATTCGAATGCGGAAGTCGATGCGATGATCGAATCGCTGGCAACCGAAACCGACCTGGAAAAACGGGATGCCACGATTGCTGCGATCTGGAAACAGGTCCAGGAAGATCGTGTTTTCCTGAACGTCCACAATCAGTTGCTGGCCTATGCGATGCGCGACGGGGTCAATCTGCCCGTCCATCCTGAAAACCAGCCGAAGATGACCAGCGTCACCTTCAAGTAATCTCAGCAACGTCGAGATACCCCGCCGCCCCCAACCCATTCTGGGCGGCGGCGGGGATTTCCCGATACGCCAGGACTCGAAGCGAGCGCCATGCTGGCCTATATCATCCGACGCCTCATACAGGCCATCATCGTCATGCTGGTGGTGGCTCTGGTATCCTTCTCGCTGTTCCGGTTCGTGGGCGACCCTGTCGCGACCATGATGGGACAGGAAGCGAGTGTCGCCGACCGCGAGGCCTTGCGCGAGCGCCTTGGTCTGAACGATCCCTTCGCGCTTCAATTTGCCAATTTCATTGGTCGCGCCGTACAAGGCGATTTCGGTATATCCTATCGACTGCAACAGCCGGTGATGGAACTCATTCTCTCCCGAATGGCCGCCACGCTGGAACTTGCCGTGATCTCCGGTTTCTTTGCCTTCGTCTTCGGTGTCGGATTCGGTGTCTATACCGCCTTGCGACGACGGGGATGGCTGTCGAATACAATCATGACCACCTCCCTGATCGGCGTGTCGCTGCCGACCTTCCTGATCGGGGTGCTGCTGATCTGGGTTTTTGCCGTGGAGTTGCAGATTCTTCCCTCCTTCGGGCGCGGTGATACGACGGAAATATTCGGCTGGAAGACCGGGTTGCTGACGACATCCGGACAGCAATCCCTGATTCTGCCCGCCATCACGCTCGGCCTGTATCAGATGACACTGATCATGCGGCTGGTGCGCGCCGAAATGCTGGAGGTTCTGCGAACGGACTATGTCAAATTCGCCCGCGCACGGGGTCTCTCCGACCGCGCGGTGCATTTCGGCCACGCGTTGAAGAACACGATGGTTCCGGTCATCACCATTACCGGACTGCAACTCGGCTCCATCATCGCCTTCGCGATCATCACGGAAACCGTGTTCCAGTGGCCCGGCGTCGGTGCCCTGTTCATCCGCTCCGTCCAGTTTGTGGATGTCCCGGTAATGGCGGCCTATCTGATGCTGATCGCGCTGATCTTCGTGCTGATCAATCTGATTGTCGATCTGTTGTACTACGCGGTTGACCCCAGACTCAGGATCGGATTGTCCGATGCCCGTCACTAGGCCCGCCACCAGAAAACCGGAGGCCCGCCGATGAGCGACCTTCCCAACACCACCAAAACGCCACCGGCAGCAGCCACAGATGCTGAACCTGGACATCTGGCCAAGGCCTGGGACAGCGACATCGCCTATTCCTTCCGCACCTCGCCGATGGCGATTGTCGCCGGAACCGTGGCGCTGATCATCATTCTGGCGGCAATCCTGGCTCCGCTGATCTCTCCGCACGATCCCTTCAATCCCGCAACCCTGATCCTGATGGACGGCTTCACCCCGCCGATGGAGCCCAACCAGTTCACCGGCAATGTTTACTGGCTGGGGACCGACGATCAGGCGCGCGACATGTTCTCCGCCATTCTCTACGGTGCGCGGGTATCGCTCTTCGTCGGTTTCGCCGCCGTGCTGTTCGCCATGGTACTGGGCATCACGGCGGGCCTGATTGCCGGATATCGCGGCGGATGGGTGGACAGCTTGCTGATGCGGATCGCCGATGTGCAGCTCTCCTTCCCCTCGATCCTGATCGCATTGCTGATCTTCGGCGTCGTGCGCGGCTTCATCCCGGCGGAATACCGTGAGGCGATGGCAATCTGGGTTCTGATCGTCGCCATCGGCCTTAGCGACTGGGTCCAGTTCGCCCGTGTCGTGCGCGGCGCGACGATGGTGGAGAAAAGCAAGGAATACGTCCAGGCAGCCAAGGTGATCGGATCCCATCCGGTCAAGATTCTGATCCGCCATATCCTGCCCAATGTCATGGGTCCGGTGCTGGTGATCGCCACAATCGGCCTGGCGCTGGCGATCATCGCGGAAGCCACCCTGTCCTTCCTGGGAGTGGGGGTACCGGCAACCCAGCCATCGCTCGGCACGCTGATCCGGATTGGCCAGCGGTTCCTGTTCTCAGGTGAATGGTGGATCCTGCTCTTCCCCTCCCTCGCGCTGCTGGCTCTTGCCCTTTCCGTCAACCTGCTGGGCGACTGGCTGCGCGACGCGCTCAATCCGAGGCTGAAGTAACATGGCCGAACCGCTCCTCTCCGTCCGCGATCTTGTCGTCGAGTTCCCGACCCGGCACGGTACCCTGCGGGCCATCGACCGGGTGTCCTTTGATCTGCACGAGGGCGAGGTCCTGGGGATGGTCGGCGAATCCGGGGCAGGTAAATCCATCACCGGTGCCGCCATCATCGGCCTGATCGAACCGCCAGGCCGCATTGCCAGCGGTGAAATCCGACTGCGGGGGGAGCGCATCGACTCGCTGCCACCGGAAGCGATGCGCCGCATCCGGGGCAAACGCATCGGCATGGTGTTCCAGGATCCCCTGACCAGCCTCAACCCGCTCTATTCCATTGCGCGGCAGATAACAGAGACGATCAGAACCCATATCGACGTATCGGAGCGGGAGGCGCGGGAACGTGCCATCGCCTTGCTGGATCAGGTCGGGATTCCTGCCGCGCGCCAGCGCATCGACGATTATCCGCATCATTTCTCCGGCGGCATGCGTCAGCGGGTGGTGATCGCGCTGGCTCTGGCAGCGGAGCCGGAACTGGTGATCGCGGACGAGCCGACGACAGCGCTCGACGTCTCGGTGCAGGCGCAGATCATTGACGTGCTGAAGGAACTCTGTGCGGAGAAAGGCGCGGCGGTAATGCTGATCACCCACGACATGGGCGTGATCGCGGAGACGGCGGATCGCGTCGCGGTCCTCTATGCCGGGCGTCTGGCGGAAATCGGCCCGGTTCGCGATGTCGTGACCCGCGCCGAACATCCCTATACCAAGGGTCTGATGGGATCGATTCCGACCCTGACCCAGACTGCGCCACGCCTGACCCAGATCCCCGGCGCAATGCCCCGGCTGAATGCGATCCCGCCCGGCTGCGCCTTCAATCCGCGCTGTGAGTCCGTCATGGATCGCTGTACCCGGGATCGCCCGGACCCCGTGGACCGGGGTGGCAATCGGCAGGTTGCCTGCTGGCTGTATGACCAAAAACCCGATGCGACTGCGGAGACTGTGGGATGAGCGAACCGCTGCTCAGGATCGAGAACCTGACCCGCTATTTCGACGTATCCAAACCATGGTTAAACCGGGTTCTGGAGCGGGAGGAAAAGCAGTTCCTCACCGCTGTCGCTGATGTCAGCTTCGAAATCCAGCGCGGCGAAACCTTCGCGCTGGTTGGCGAAAGCGGGTCTGGGAAATCCACCATTGCCAAGATGGTTGTCGGACTGCTGCCGCCCTCCGCCGGACGAATCGTCTTTGACGGGCAGGAAATGACAGGCACCGACGGAGCGGCGATGCGAAATCTGCGGCGTCGTTTCCAGATGATTTTTCAGGACCCTTTTGCCAGCCTCAACCCGCGCTGGCGTGTCGGCAACATCATTGCCGAACCGATGCGCGCCTTCAATCTGGCGACCGGCCCGGAGATCGACCGGGAGGTTGCCCGGCTGCTGGAAACGGTCGGGCTCGGGGCTGCCGATGCGACGAAATTCCCGCATGAATTCTCCGGCGGCCAGCGGCAACGGATCGCGATTGCCCGCGCGCTCAGTTCCAAACCGGAATTCATTGTCTGCGACGAGCCAACCTCGGCGCTGGATGTTTCCGTCCAAGCGCAGATCCTGAACCTGATGCGCGATCTACAGGATGAATTCGGCCTGACCTATCTGTTCATCAGCCATGACCTGTCGGTGGTACGCCATATGGCGAACCGCATCGGGGTTCTCTATCTGGGACGTCTGGCAGAAGTCGCCGATGGCAAACAGCTTTTCACCGACCCGCAGCATCCCTACAGCCGCATGCTGCTGGATGCGGTACCGGATCTTGCCATGTCCGGGCGACGCCGCAAGCAGGTCGAAGGTGAAATTCCCAATCCGATCAGCCCGCCCCCCGGCTGCACCTTCCATCCCCGATGTCCTTTGGTGATGGATAAATGCCGACAGGACCTACCACCCCCAATCCAAACCCAGGGTGGCTTTGCGGCCTGTCATGCGGTGATACCAACTGTCAGCGCGTAATCCGGTACCAATCTTCCGAAATGCTCCTATATGAATAGGCTGGATACAGGGCAGAAACGGGAGATTTGTCATGAAACCCATTAAATGGATCGCATCCGCCATAGCGGCGGTGATGCTGCTTCAGGCTGGCATCGCCGCGGCCCATCACGGCTGGCGATGGACGACGGGCGGGAACATCGAACTGACTGGCGTCATCACGGATGTCAAACTGGGCATGCCCCACGGCGTCCTGTCAGTGGATGCCGAAGGCGAGACCTGGGTAGTCGAAGTCGGCCAACCCTGGCGCAATGAACGAGCTGGACTGGGACCAAATGATCTGGCGGAAGGAGTCGAAATCCGCATCGACGGCGAACCATCGGCCAATATCGAGGACAAGCGGCTCAAGGCCGAACGGATTTACCTGAACGGAAAACTCCACGACCTCTATCCCGGACGGGATTAGCTGTGGAGACGATCTGGGCGGCTCTTGCCGCCTCCGATCCGGCAGTCTGGATACGGTTTTCCCGGTGGGGTTATGCGGCTGTCTCGACCGGCCATGTGCTGGGAATTGCCATGCTGGTCGGGTCGATCATGGTTCTCGATCTGCGTCTGCTGGGGGTCATCCGAAGGCTCGACCCCGACGTCCTTGCACGCCTCGTCATACCAATCGCCATCAGCGGCCTGGTGCTCGCGATTGCCACAGGAAGCCTGTTATTCATCGGAAGCGCAGGCGACTATGCCGGATTCAGAACGTTTCAGATCAAACTGACTCTCATTGCCATCGGTTGTATCGCAGCCCTGACCACGCATATCCGCTATGGTCTCTGGCTGGATCGGGCAAATCCCGGACAACGCATCCGCATCGGACTGATCTCCCTGTCCTGCTGGCTCGGTGCCCTGATCTGCGGTCGGCTGATCGCCTTCATTCACGGCTGATTTCTGCCGATACTGAATATTGCCACCCTCAGAAAGACAGCCACGCCCCGGCGGGTCTGATATCCCCGACAATCCTGTTGGCACGGTTGCGAAGCTGCGGGTTAAGCCAGGGGGACAGGGCCTCCATATTCGCTTCCTCGATGACACCGACATGACGCAGCAGGGCGGCCATCATGGTTTCTGCGCCACGGGTCGCGCCGTCATCGCATTTCAGCGCAATGCCGATGCCATAGGCCGGAAGCGCCGCGCAGAACACACCCTCCGCCCCGGTCTTGATGAAGGCTCGGTCGCCAAGGACCTTCATCACCTCCGTGCAGAACCGCCCGGTCCCGGCAACCATGAAGGGATTGGCGAAGACCGCGCGCTTGATCCATCGCACCGCTTCCGCCCGCGCATCGGGTAGATCCTTCGGATCGGCGATCCGCGCAAAGCCATAGGCGAGGTTTTCCAGCGGAATCGGCCAGTTCGGAGCGGAACAGCCATCGATTCCCGGCGCAACACCAGTAAGGTCGATACCGCACATCTGTTCCATTGCACCCAGGATACGCTGCTGCACGCCATGGGTCGCCTTGACATAGCCCTTCGTAGGGCCGCCCAGATGCTGAGCCAGCGCCAGCATGCCCGCATGCTTGCCAGAACAGTTGTTGTGCAACTGACAGGGCTGTTCATTCGCCCGCGCCATGCGATGGGCGTCCTCCTCCCGATAGGGCCAGTGGCTGCCGCATTCCAAATCCCCCTCCCCCAGACCCAGCTTGGCGAGCATCGAGGCCGTGGTGTCGGTATGACCCGGTTCACCGTTATGAGAAGAACAGGCGAGCGCGATTTCCGCATCGACGAAGCCTGCTGCGGCGGCAGCGCCGCTTTCGACCATCGGCAATGCCTGAATCGCCTTGATCGCGGAGCGCGGATAAGTCGGCTGTCGGATATCGCCCCAGGAGGCCTGGACATGGCCCGAAACATCAACGATTGCCGCGCTGCCGCGATGGCGGCTTTCGACGATGCCGTTGCGGGTGACCTCCACGGTCAGCGGATTGACATCGGTGCCGCCCGCAGTATTGCCAGCGGACAGGGTGATCGCATCATGCGGCATGATCAGGATACCTTCATTTCGGAAACCGGTCCCGAAACTTGCCTTGCCGGACCGTCTTGTGCAAGGTCATGCATGGATCAACGATACGATGGAACGGGGTTGGGAATGTCTCGAATGCGCGGCTATTTCGGCCTCGGCGTGGAGGGACTCTCCAAGCCTATGAATGCGGGCAGCCTGATGCGCACCGCGCATTCCTTCGGTGCCAGCTTCGTCTTCGCCGTCTCCCCCTATGTTGACATGCGCGGAATGCGCAATTCCGATACCTCCCGGACGGCGGATCAGGTTCCCTATTACCAGTGGGACACGCCCGCCGCGATCAGCCTGCCAAAGGGCTGTGCGCTGATCGGTGTGGAACTGCTGGACCAATCCATAGACCTGCCCTCCTTTCGCCATCCGGAGCGCGCGGCCTATATATTGGGTCCGGAACGCGGCTCCCTGTCGCCGGGGATGATCGAGCGGTGTGATTTCGTGGTGAAAATCCCGATGTCCTTCTGCGTCAATGTCGGAATTGCGGGCGCAATCGTCCTGTATGACCGCATGATCAGCCGGGGCCGATTTGCCGAGCGACCCGTGAAATCCGGTGGTCCGACCGAAGCTCTGGCACCGCATACCCACGGCACGCAGGTCTTTCGCACCAAGAAGCGCGCCGCGAAGCCAAAGGCCGCACAACCGACTTACAAGGGAGAAGCATAGCAAATCCCCACAACCGCCGCAGCGCTGCCTTATTTCCGCCCCGTTGACCCGGCTTTTGTGACATGCTGGTGGCCAGGGGGGCCATCTGGCCAACCAGGCATATGCCCAAGCTTTAAAGGATCTGACACATCATGGCCCAACAGATCGCCCTGGTCGATGATGACCGGAACATTCTCACCTCGGTCTCCATCGCACTGGAAGCGGAAGGATTCTCCGTCAGCACCTATACCGACGGCGAAACGGCCCTGCGTGGCCTGACCACGCGCCCGGTCGATCTGGCCGTTCTCGATATCAAGATGCCGCGAATGGACGGTATGGAACTGCTGGGCAAACTACGCCAGACCTCGGAGGTTCCGGTCATCTTCCTCACCTCCAAGGATGATGAGGTGGATGAGTTGATGGGCCTGCGCATGGGGGCTGACGATTATATCAAGAAACCCTTCTCCCAGCGCCTGTTGATTGAACGCATCCGCGCCCTGCTGCGACGCGCCGAACTGGAGCAACGCAGCGGCGAACCGGGTCAGGGCAAGGGACAGGGCGCATTCACCCGCGGGCATCTGGTAATGGATGGCGACCGGCACCTCTGCACCTGGAAGGGGGAACAGGTCCGGCTGACGGTAACCGAATTCCTGCTGCTGAAGGCGCTGGCGCATCGGCCGGGCCATGTGAAGAACCGCGATCAGTTGATGGATTCCGCCTATGGCGAGAACATCTATGTCGATGACCGCACGATCGACAGCCACATCAAGCGGCTGCGCAAGAAACTGCGCAATGTCGATGAGGATTTCGACAAGATCGAGACGCTTTACGGCGTCGGATACCGCTACAAGGACGAAGACTGATACAGCAACCGGATCACCATGGATGATCCGCAATCCCAATCCGGGGGGCCTGTCGCGTTGAAAGTCGGAGCAACAAAGCCTGTCCAGCCCTATTCCGGGTCACGTCCTGCTGGGGATATCGCTTTTTCCGATGACCTGCGAGGGGAAGAACGGACCGAAGACCACACAAAACCGCAGCGTGCGAGGGCGGCTCGGCGTCTGCGCCGCCGCCAGCGCTTGTCACCCCTGACCCGGAAGATCCTCGCTGTCAATTTTCTGGCGCTGATCATTCCTGTCGTTGGCATCATGTTCCTTGGCCCCTATCGTGACCGTCTCATCGAACAGGAACTCCATGCCCTGATTGAGCAGGGAGAGATTTTTTCCGGTGCCCTGGGTGAAGGGGCCATCGGCCTGCTGAGCAACGGTCAGGAAGTGCTGAATATCGTCCCCGCCCGCGACCTTGTCCGCCGCCTGTCTGCCGCCGGGGAGGTCCGGGCAAGGTTCTATCTTGCCGATGGATCGCTTGCCGTCGACAGCCGCCGTCTGGGGTCGGTCGGCCAGGATATTCTGGTCGAGGAACTGGATGACCCCGATGAGGAGGAAGAGCCCCTGGCACCGGTCGTCAATCCCCTGCTGCGCTGGTTCGATGACGTGATGCACTGGATCGACAATCGCAATTACGAACTCTACCAGAATCACAGAAATTCCACCGTTACTGACTATCCAGAGGCCGAGCGCGCATTATCCGGGGAAATCGTCGGCGTTGTCCGGCAGGATGCCAACCGCAACCTCGTCCTGTCTGTCGCCCTGCCGGTCGCGCGCTATGTGCATGTCTTCGGAAGCCTGATGCTGTCGCGCGACGGAACCCGCGTCGATCAGGCGATGCGCGACGTGCGTCTGACCGTGCTGGCGGTTTTCGCGGGGGCGCTGGTCATCACGACGCTGCTGTCGCTCTATTTCGCCAGCACCATCGCTAGGCCCCTGCATCGTCTGGCGGAAGCGGCGGAGAAAGTGCGCCATTCGGTCGGACGCGACGCGACGGTCATTCCCGACCTGACGAAACGCCAGGATGAGATCGGCGATCTGTCCGGCGTGTTGCGGGAGATGACGATGTCCCTCACCAGCCGAATGACTGCCATCGAGCGCTTTGCCGCCGATGTCAGCCATGAGATCAAGAACCCCCTGACATCCCTGAAAAGCGCGATAGAAACCGTGCAGCGCGTGCGTAATCCCGAACATCAGAAGGAATTGCTGCGCATCGTGAAGGAGGATGTGGAACGGCTGGACAGACTGATCACGGATATTTCGGACGCATCGCGGCTGGATGCGGAACTGGGACGGATCACGACCGAGGACGTAGACCTGTCCGCCATGCTGGATATGCTGGTCCGTATCCGGGACACTGCCCAGGGACGGATCCTGTTGGTGGAAAGCGGGCCTGGGGAGCCGGAAACGGAGACTCCGTCGACGCATGTCCTTGCCCCGCTCGCACCCGTCATTTCCTTTCGCCGTCGTGACAATGGTCCGTTCACGGTTGCCGGGGTCGAAAGCCGCCTGGTCCAGGTGTTCCAGAACATCATCGCGAATGCCGAAAGCTTCAGCCCGCCCGGCGGTCATATCGACCTGACCGTCGCACGCGATGGAAACTGGGTCATTGCCTGCTGCGAGGATGAAGGACCGGGACTGCCCGAGGGCAAGCTGGAGGCTATTTTCAGCCGCTTCTATTCGGAACGGCCATCCCATGAGAAATTCGGGGCACATTCCGGCCTGGGCCTGTCGATCTGCAAACAGATTGTCGAAGCCCATGGCGGCGAGATTCATGCAGAGAACCGACGCGGAACCGACGGCCGGACACTGGGCGCGCGATTCGCCATACGCCTGCCCGCCGCAATCTGACTTTTGAAACTCCGATCAGGGACGCCTTTCCCAGGGACCACGCCGCCGTGTCGTCGGAATGCGCGACGCACGGGTCGGATTCGAAGCCGACCCCGATGAAGGGGGAGGAGCCGCCCGCGATCCAGGTCCGACGCCCATTTCCCGCGCCAGTTCGATCAGGGCGGCAATGCGGTTCTCAGTCTTCGGATGGGTGGTGAACAGCCCGTCCATCCTGTTCGCATGCAGCGGGTTGACGATGAACATATGCGCGGTCGCCGGGTTGCGCTCCGCTGCGACATTGTCGATACGCGACGCACCAGCCTGGAGCTTTTCCAGCGCCGAAGCCAGCCAAAGCGGATTGCCGCAGATCTCACCCCCCATCCGGTCGGCGGAATATTCTCGGGTACGGGAAATTGCCATCTGTACCATGGCGGCGGCCAGCGGTCCCATGATCATGACGATCAGCGCCCCTATTGCCCCGAACGGGCTGCTGCGATTGTCATTTCCGCCGAAAAGGCTGGCGAACATTGCCATATTGGCGAGCGCCGAGACCGCCCCTGCAATCGTCGCCGTCACCGTCATGGTCAGCGTGTCGCGATTCTTCACATGGGCCAGTTCATGCGCCATGACGCCGGCCAATTCCTCCCGCGACAGGATGCGCAGCAGACCCGTCGTCACCGCGACTGCCGCATTTTCCGGATTGCGTCCGGTGGCGAAGGCGTTCGGCTGATCCGTCTCGATGAGATAGACCTTCGGGATTGGCAAATCGGCACGCTGGGCCAGTTCCGCCACGATGCCGTGCAGTTCCGGGGCGCTTCGGGCATCCACCTGCCGGGCACCATGCATCCTCAGCACGATCTTGTCGGCATTCCAGAAGGCGATCAGATTGCTGACCGCCGCGAAACCGAGCGCAATCACCAGCATCGTCGGCCCGCCGATAAGATAGCCGCACACGCCCAGAAGCGCGGTCATGGCAGCCATCAGCATGGCAGTGCGCATCGTGTTCATCGTTTTATGATCCTCGATTAAATGCGTTCAGTCCTAAAGATGGGAAACGCTGGCACGGTATCAAGATGACGGGCTTTCAACACTTTTCCACTCAAGCGGAAAGCGAGAGAAAGGACTGCCCCTTGTCCCAGAGCCGGGAGACGGTATATCTAGGCGCATGAGCAAGCTGTCGAACCTCTTCAAGACATCAAAACCGGTTGGATCAAAAACTCCGGCAGAAACGGATTTGCCCGAAGGCATGACCCAGGACGACCTGAAAGGCCTGGATGAACGACGCCTGGCCGAGATCAAGGCCGAAGCCGCGGGCGAACGCTGGCGGCGGGAGGCCGAGGCCAAAGGCGAGGTCGAAAAGGAAATCGGTGGTCCGAAGGGCTTGGAACCGACCCGATACGGCGATTGGGAAAAGGCCGGACGTTGCTTCGACTTCTGACCCACAACGCCGCCGACGGCGCTATCCTTCCGCCATCCAGTCCCGGATCAGGCGATAGGCGATGGAATCCCGGCGGGGCAGTGCAAAACTCTCATCTTCCGGGCACGCGGCAATTTCGGCGCGGCTGACCCAGCGGGCCTCCTCGATCTCATCAGTGGCAACTGTCATTTCCTCCGCCGTGGCTCGGGCGGTGAAACCCAGCATGATCGACGACGGGAACGGCCAGGGCTGGCTGGAATTGTAGCGGATTTCGGCGGTTGGCAGTCCGACTTCCTCCATCACCTCGCGGGCGACCGCATCCTCCAGGCTTTCCCCCGGTTCGACGAATCCTGCCAGTACGGAACAGCGTCCCGGTGGCCAATCCTTCTGGCGCCCCAGCACGATCCGGTCCGCCCCGTCATGAACCAGCATGATCACCGCAGGATCGGTGCGCGGAAAATGCGGCACGCCGCAATCGGGATTGGTGCAGCGGCGCTCATGCCCGCCTCGCCGGGATTCCGTCGGCGACCCGCAGACGCCGCAGAACAGATGACGACGATGCCAGTGCACCAGACCACGCGCATAGGCCAGAACCGCCCCGTCCGCCTCCCCCAGCATCGGACCGACCTTGCGCAGATCCTCAAACGCCGTTTCGGCTTCGATCTGCGGTGGACTCTCATGATGCGAAAGATCGATGGCGAAAAGCGGTGAGCCTTCTGCGTCGAGGCCCAGGAAGATGGTAATCTCCGTCAGGCGCAGCAGGTCCGTGCGGGCCGCAAACAGCATGTGGCCACTGATCGTCGCACCTAGCCGCACCAGATTGTTGCCGCGCCAGACCGGCACCAGCCGCGCCCGGTCGCTGGCCAGCGCCTCAGCCAGTGCCGCCGCATTCATACGCAACCGATCCGCCCGATCCAGCGGGCCGGAGGCGTAGATATTCGCAGCGTGGATATGATGCGGAACCTGCTTCATGATCGCGAACGGTGCCATGCTGAAGGGATGCAAGCAACTGCAATGCCTGTAGGAATACCGGGAAATCCGATCCATATTTTGCCTATAATTTAGGCAATATTAATGTTGCTGAATTATTGCGCGACGGGATGTTGCGTGCCGGGCGGGCTTCGGTCTACCGTATCGCCATGGATGGAGATATCGCCCTGTCGGTCATGCAGAGAACAGTCACCGCGCAACGCGCGCAGGGGGCTGCGATCATCGCCTATCGACGGGACGCAAAAGACGGTCAGACACGCCTCCATGATCTCTATCACAGCCATCCGATGCGGGTCCTGTTCCCGCGTCCGGCGCGGGGCGACCCAGCGACGGCGGCAATCACCACGGTTTCCGGCGGCGTGGCCGGGGGCGACCGGATTTCGGTATCGGTAGAGGCCGGAGACGGAACGGATGTGCTGGCCCTCGCCCAGGCAGCAGAGAAGATCTATCGAGCCGCAAACCAGAGCCCGGCGGAGATTTCCCTGCACCTGACAGCAGGGCACGGGGCAACGCTGGAATATCTGCCACAGGAAACGATCCTGTTCGACCGTGCCCGCCTGATGCGCAATACAGAGATCAGGCTGGCCGATGCAACGACCCGGGTCCTGGCAGGGGAAATGGTGATCTTCGGACGAGGTGCGATGGGGGAAGTGGTCGAGACCTGCCAATTCTCCGAAAACTGGCGTCTGATGATTGCCGGGCGCACTGTCTGGCGGGATGCCTTCACTCTGACCCCCGCATCGGCGGCCAGCCCCTTCGGCTTGGACGGTGCGCGCGCCATGGCAAGTGTGATCTGTGTCGCGCCGGATCCTGCACGCCTGCGCGATACGATCCGTGCGGCAGTGTCGGAGACGGAGGGCTGGATTGCAGGCGTGACGGTCATCGGCCCACTGTTGCTGCTGCGATTTCTGGGAACCGATCCCGCGGCGCTGCGGGTGGGGTTCATGAGTTGCTGGTCGATACTGCGGGCCGAAGCGCTGGGTCGTCCGGCGCGGCTGCATCCGCTGATCGGATGTTGAGGAATATCGCAAGCATTATTGGGGGCGAGGAGGAGCAGGCCTATGAATCTGTCACCACGAGAGAAGGACAAGCTGCTGGTCGCGATGGCGGCGGAGGTCGCCCGCAAGCGGCTAGCGCGGGGCGTGAAGCTGAACTATCCGGAGGCCATCGCCCTGATCAGCGATTTTGTCGTGGAGGGTGCACGGGACGGGCGCAGCGTCGCCGACCTGATGCGCGATGGTGCGACAGTCGTCCGCCGGGACCAGGTCATGGACGGCATCCCCGAAATGATCCACGAAGTCCAGGTCGAGGCGACCTTTCCCGACGGAACTAAGCTTGTCACCGTCCACACCCCGATCCGCTAGGAGAATGCGACCATGATACCGGGAGAAATCTTCTGCGTTGAGGGCGAGATCGAGTTGAACGCGGGCCGCCCGACCCTGGCACTGACGGTGGCCAATACCGGCGACCGCCCGGTTCAGGTCGGCAGCCATTATCATTTCGCCGAAACCAACCCGGCCCTGAGTTTCGACCGGGCGGCGGCACGGGGCTTCCGCCTGGACATCCCAGCCGGTACCGCTGTGCGGTTCGAACCGGGGCAGAGTCGTGACGTCAATCTGGTCGCCTATGCAGGCAAGCGGATTGTGACTGGGTTTAACGGCGCGATTCAGGGTCCGTTGGAGGGGGGGAAATAAGTCATGGCATTTTCAATCGACAGACAAGCCTATGCTGATATGTATGGCCCCACCACTGGCGACAAGGTGCGCCTGGCCGATACGAATTTAATAATTGAGGTCGAAAGCGACCGCACAATCTATGGCGAAGAAGTGAAATTTGGTGGCGGCAAGGTGATCCGCGACGGGATGGGGCAGTCGCAGGCTACCCGCGCGGAAGGCGCGATGGATACCGTCATCACCAATGCCCTGATCCTGGACTATACCGGTATTTATAAGGCGGATATTGGGCTGAAGGGTGGTAAAATTGCTGCCATCGGCAAGGCGGGCAATCCGGATGTGCAGCCGGGTGTCGACATTATCTGTGGCCCCGGAACAGAAATCATTGCGGGTGAGGGGCGCATTGTCACGGCTGGTGGGATCGATGCCCATATCCATTGGATCTGTCCGCAGCAGGCAGAAGACGCGCTGATGTCAGGCGTCACCACTATGCTGGGGGGCGGCACAGGCCCAGCGGAAGGCACCAATGCGACAACTGCAACCCCCGGCCCTTGGCACATGGCGCGCATGCTGCAGGCGGTAGACGGTATGGCGGTCAATGTTGGCTTGTTTGGAAAAGGCAATGCGTCCCGCCCGGATGCGCTGATCGAAATGGTCGCGGCTGGGGCCATCGGGTTAAAGCTGCATGAAGATTGGGGCACCACCCCATCGGCGATTGATTGCTGCCTCAGCGTTGCAGAAGAAACAGATATCCAGGTCGCAATCCACACCGATACGCTGAACGAAAGCGGATTTGTCGAAAACACGATTGCCGCCTTTAAAGGGCGCACCATCCATGCTTTCCATACGGAAGGTGCAGGCGGTGGGCATGCTCCAGACATCATCAAGGTCTGTGGATTGCCCAATGTTATCCCTTCCTCCACCAACCCGACGCGGCCCTATACCGTCAATACGGTGGATGAACATCTGGACATGCTGATGGTCTGCCATCACCTGGACCCCCGCATCCCGGAGGACGTCGCCTTCGCCGAAAGCCGCATCCGCAAGGAAACCATCGCGGCAGAGGATATCCTGCACGACATTGGTGCTTTCTCCATCATCGCCTCTGACAGTCAAGCGATGGGCCGGGTCGGGGAGGTCATTACGCGAACCTGGCAGACGGCACACAAGATGAAGGTCCAGCGCGGCGCCTTGCCCGGAGAGACCGGCGACAATGACAATCTGCGGGTCCGGCGCTATATCGCGAAATACACGATCAACCCCGCCCGCGCCCATGGCATGGCGGATTATATCGGGTCCGTGGAAGTTGGGAAGCTGGCCGATCTGGTGCTCTGGAAGCCGATGTTCTTTGGCGTGAAGCCCGATCTGGTGCTGCGATCCGGCATGATCGCGGCGGCGGCAATGGGTGATCCCAACGCCTCCATCCCGACACCGCAACCAGTCCACTACCGTCCGATGTTCGGCAATCTCGGTCGGGCCTTGGGTGCGACCGGGGTAACCTTCATGTCCCAGGCCGGGGTCGATTCCGGCCTCAAGCAGTCTCTCGGCCTGATGAAATCGGTACTACCCGTTTCCGGTTGCCGCACAGTGACCAAGGCGGATATGGCACTGAATGACGCGACACCGGAAATCTCCGTCGATCCGGAAACCTATGAAGTGCGCGCCGATGGCGAATTGCTGAGCTGCGAGGCGGCGACGGTACTGCCGCTGGCCCAGCGCTATTTCATGTTCTAACCGATATGCGGCGGGCAATCGAAAGACAAATGGCGGGGTACTGGCCGGACACGGATGGCATCACCACCGCAACGCTGGATCTGGATCGGCGCAACCGACGGCGGATCAAGCTGACCGACGATACGGGCATGCCTTTCCTGCTGGACTTGCCCAAGGCCGTGGTACTGCGACAGGGTGACGGGCTGCTGCTCGACGATGGCAGTCATATCCGCATCCAGGAAGCGCCGGAACCGGTCGTGGACGCGCAGGCCGGAACAGCGGCAGCCACGGCCCGGCTTGCCTGGCATCTGGGAAACCGGCATCTGCCGGTACAGATCCTCGATACCGGTGCGATCCGCTTCCGCGCCGATGGCGTGATCGAGGCGATGGTCGAAGGGTTGGGAGCGGTCCTTCTGCGCCACGAAGCGCCCTTCACACCGGAAGCCGGAGCCTATGCCGAAGCAGGCGGACATGATCATAGTCACACCCATGGGCATTACCATGATCATGCCTCGCATAGTCATACTCCTCAGAACCATACTGAGGAGGCGGCCTCATGACTGCAGCACCGGGCTGGCTTCAGACCCTGATGCTCTGGACCTCCCCCGCCTTTCCTGTCGGGGCCTTCAGTTATTCCCATGGCCTGGAATGGTTGGTGGAAATCGGGCGGGTGAGTGACAGGGCGTCCCTTGAGGCCTTTATCACAGCCCTGATCGACTTCGGCGATCTGCAAGCCGATGCTGCCTTTCTCTGCGTCGCGCATGGGGCCGCGATGGACGACCTCCCCGAAATCCTGGCGGAGGCTGCCAGCCTGCGCGGGGCGGCGGAACTGGCGCAGGAATCGACCGACCAGGGCCGTGCCTTCCTGAAGGCCGTTCTGGAGGAAGGAAGCGGTTATCCAAGACTAACTCTGCTGGGCCAGGCGGGAGGAACCCTGCCCCATGCCGTCGCCTTCGGGGCCGCCTGTGCCGATGCGGGCATTCCCGCAGGTCCGGCGGTGGAAGCCTGGCTGCATGCTGCGATGGCGAATATCGTATCGGCTGGTCAACGGCTGATCCCGCTGGGCCAGCGGGATGGCGTCGCGGCGCAGATGGCGCTGAAATCCAGGATTTCCGATGCCGCCCGGAAAGCTATCGCGACACCGCTGGCTGCTATCACCAGTGCCGGTATCGCCGTTGATCTGGCCTCCATCTTCCATGAAACCCAATATACGAGGTTGTTTCGATCATGACTGACCGCTTTACCCATACCGGCCCGGCGCGCATCGGCATCGGGGGGCCTGTCGGCTCCGGCAAGACCGCGCTGATGGACCGCCTGTGCAAGGCGATGCGCGACCGCTATGATATCGCCGCCATCACCAACGACATCTACACCCGGGAGGACGCGGAATTCCTGACCCGTAGCGGCGCGCTGGCACCGGAACGGATCGTCGGCGTGGAAACCGGCGGCTGTCCCCATACCGCGATCCGCGAGGATGCCTCGATCAACCTCGCCGCCGTGGACGGGTTGGTCGCGAAATTTCCCGATCTGGAAATGCTGCTGATCGAAAGCGGCGGCGACAATCTGGCTGCCACCTTCTCTCCCGATCTGGCTGATATCACGATTTATGTAATTGATGTCTCTGCGGGGGACAAGATTCCACGCAAGGGCGGGCCGGGAATCACCCGATCCGACCTGTTGGTGATCAACAAGATCGACCTCGCGCCGCTGGTCGGGGCCGACCTTTCGGTCATGGACCGGGATGCAAGGAAAATGCGGGGCGAGCGACCCTTCCTGTTCACCGACCTGAAGGCGAATAAAGGCGTCGCGGAAATCGTTGCCTTCATTGAGGATGCGGCGGGGCTTGCAATCCCGGCATAGAAGAAGAAACCCTATTCCGCCGCCGCCGGGATTTCCTCGTCATCTGCACGGCCACGACGGGCGAGATAATCCGATACATCCGCACGGAGTTGCAGCCAGCACGGAGTGACGAAGAGTGTTAGCAGCGTTGCAAAGGCGAGGCCGCAGGCAATCGCGGTGGCAAGCTGCACCCACCATTGCGTCGAGGGTGCCCCCTGCGATACCTCCCGCGTGATGAAATCGATATTGAGCTGCAGCACCATCGGCAGCAGTCCAAGGATCGTCGTCACCGTCGTCAGCAGGACCGGGCGCAGACGCTGTGCCCCGGTCCGCAATATCGCATCGCGCATGGTCACCGATGTCAGCTTCAACCGGTCAAAGGTGTCGATCAGCACGATATTGTTGTTCACCACGATTCCGGCCAGCGCGATCACGCCGATCCCACTCATCACCACGCCGAAGGGCTGCTGCACCGCCATCAGGCCGATCAGCACACCGATGGTCGACATGATCACCGCAAACAGGATCAGGAAGGCGGAAAAGAAGCTGTTGAACTGGGTCACCAGAATGATGGCCATCAGGAACAGGGCCACGCCAAAGGCTTTCATTAGGAAATCCATGGATTCCTGCTGTTCCTGATCCTCGCCCTTGAATTCAACGAAAACCCCATCCGGCAGCGACCCGGCCAGGAACCATTCCCGCATTTCCTGAACGATCGGATCGGGCAGCACACCATCGGCGACATCGGCGCGGACATAGGCGATGCGGGCCCCGCCCTCCCGGCGGAGAATACCGGTATTGGGTTCCGCCGTGCGGGTCACGAAATTCCCGACCGGGACACGGCCCGATTCCGTCATCACCCGAAGCCGGTCCAGCTGGCTGATGGAGCGGTATTCCTCCGGGAACCGGGCGATGATATCGATTTCATCGTCAATGTCGTCCGGACGGTATTCCGTGATCTTCAAGCCGTTGGTCACCAGTTGGACGAAACTGCCCAGAACCGAGATATCGGCCTCGAACTTCGCCGCCTGGCTCCGGTCGATCCGAAACTCCCATTGGATACCCGGGATCGGGCGGGAATCTTCCAGATTTACCAATCCTTCAAATTCATCCAGCTTCGCGCGGATGCGCTCGACGGCAATGTCCAACTGGGCTGGATCGCGACCTGACAACTGAATCTGGACAGCCTTGCCGACCGGCGGCCCCTGCTCCTCTTCCCGGATTTCAACCAGAATACCGGCCAGATGCGCGGTGCGATGCCGGATTTCGGCCTTTATCTCGGCGGCGGGGCGACGCTCATCCCATTCTCCGAACTCAATCGTGATCTTGCCGATGATGTCTTCGGCCTCATCGTCCCGCACCGGGAAATTCCCGCTGGAGGCATAGACCGATTTGAATTCCCCGCGTTCCATACCAATCGCCAGGATTTCGCGTTCAACCTCCCTGGACAGCGCATCCTTTTCCGACACCGCCAGATTGCCCTGGGCATGGACATTGGCGATCACCAGTTTGGGTTCTATATTGGGGAAGAACTCCATCCCCTTGCCGATAATTCCATACAGAACGATGGTGCCCCCCATCAGTGCGCCGCAGAACAACAACACCAACCAGGGCGCGCGCAGCGCAACCGATAGGGCGGAAACATAGAGGCCGGTCATCCCGCCGACCGTGCGCGGGTCCATCGACGTATCAAGATCGCTGTCTCCGTCCGGATCCTGCGATACCCCTGACAGCAGCCGCGCCTTTTCCGGATCGGTATCCACCCGCTCCAGTCCCCGACCGATAACGCCACCCAGCCAGTAGCCCAGAACGATTCCCCCAATCGCCCCAAGAATGCCGACCAGAGTAGCGATCCCTGGATCCAGACCAAGGTTCTGTGACAGATTGAACAGAAAGATTCCCAGGATAACCGGAACCGCCAGAGTCAGGACAAGACGGGTCACAGCGGCCAGATTTGCACCCAGAACCGGAACGAAGACCAGCGCCATCGCCAGCGATGCCGTCAGGGTCGCGATCAGGGTGATCGGCAGGAACTTCATGAATTCCCCGACCACGCCAGGCCAGAAAAGCAGCGGCAGGAAGGCCGCCAGGGTTGTCGCCGTCGAGGCGATGATCGGCCAGGCCATGCGCTTTGCCGCCATTCCATAGGCCTGTTGCTTGGGCACCCCTTCGGCAAGCTTCCTATCGGCATATTCAGTGACGACGATGGCCCCGTCGACCAGCATTCCGACTGCCAGAATCAGGGCGAACAGGACAACGACATTGACCGTCAAACCCATGATGGACAGCACCATCACACCGGACAGGAAGGAGCCCGGAATGGCGATCCCGACCAGCAGTCCGCCGCGCACGCCAAGCGCCGCCACGACCAGGATCATCACCAGCAGGATTGCGGAAATCACGTTGTTCTGCAAATCAGTCAACATGGTCCGGATATCCTCGGACTTGTCATTCGAATAGCCGACATTCACGCCTTCCGGCCAATAGCCGCGTTCGGCCTCCACCTGAGCACGAACAGCGGCGATGGTCTCGATGATGTTCTCACCGGTGCGCTTGACCACTTCCAGCGCCAGGGCGGGCTGGCCGTTCACGCGCGCAAAGGTGGTCTGGTCCTTGAACCCGCGCCGGACATCAGCCACATCGCGGACCCGCACGATGGAATCGCCGCTGTTGAGGATTGGCAAATTGAGGACATCCTCCGATGTCTCGAAAAGCCCCGGCACCTTGATCGAAAACCGCCCGACACCGGTATCCAGCGCACCAGCGGCGATCAACTGGTTCGATCCGCCGATCCGGTTCAGCAGTTCTTCCGGTTCCAGTCCGTAGCTTTCGACCAGAACCGGGTCGATGATGACTTCGACAACCTCCTCGCGCTCACCGGTGATCGTGACCTCCAGAACAGTCTGTATATCCTCGATGCGGTCTTGAAGCCCCCGCGCGATCCGCAGCAGGGTCCGTTCAGGCAGGTCACCGGACAGGGTGACGACCAGCACCGGGAACAGGCTGAAATTGACCTCATTCACCGTCGGCTCGTCGGTATCGGAGGGCAGGTCGGGACGCACCAGATCGACCTTTTCCCGGACATCCGTCAGGGCGGAATCGGCATCGAACCCGGCCTCGAATTCAAGAACGACATTGGCGCCGCCCTCATAGGCGGTCGCGCGCATTTCCTTGATTCCCTCAATGGAACGCAGTTCCTGTTCCATTGGACGAACCAGCAAGCGCTCCGCATCCTCCGGCGAAATGCCCTCATGATGCATTGAGACATAAATGATCGGAATATTGATGTCGGGGTCTGATTCCTTGGGTATTGTAATATAGGAAACCGTTCCCGCTATGAGCAGAAACAGCAGCGTCGCCAGAACTGTCCGCGAATGGGACAGCGCGCCTTCGATCAGGTTCACGACCGCTCTCCCAGCGTCTCACCAACACTCACGGCGGGCACGCCTGACTCTGGTACCGTTTCGGTTGGGGTAGACGGCTCGATCTCGTCTTCACGCGTCGCCTTGACCTTTATACCGGGCGCGACAAAGACATGCCCGACCGTGATCAGACTGACCCGATCTGGCAGGCCCGAGACCCACATGCCGTCGGCGGTATCCTCGACTAACGTGATTGGATGAAATACCACCCGATCATCGGCATCCACGGATTTGAGCCCGACCGACCCGCTATCCGCCAGTGTCAACCAGGCGGGAGATATTTTATGCGCCATGACCTCCTGGGTTGGCAGATTCACCTTTGCCGTCATGCCGTCACGCAGGCGACCATCTTGATTCTCAACTTCCAGTTCAACTTCGAAGGTACGGGTCGTGTTGTTCGCCGTGGTTGAAATGCGGCTCACCACCCCATCCCGGGTCACCCCTGAGATCAGTTCGACCGGGGCAACGGTGCCGGGGTCGATCCGGTGAATTTCCCGCTCTGACACCTGTATCGCGATGATGATCGGATCAAAATCAACGATCCGTGCCACTTCGTCACCACCCTGGACATAATCGCCGATCTCCACGATGCGGGACTCGACGATACCATCAAACGGGGCCTTGATCGTGGTATGGGCGATATCGGTGCGAATGGTTTCAAGCGCCGCCCTGGCAGATGACAGATTGGCCTCCGCCGCTGCCCTGGCCGATTCCGTCTGGAACCCCTTGCCGGCAAGCTGTTGCGCCGCCTTGTATTCCGTGTCGCGCTGTCGCAGCAACGCCTCCGCCTCCGCCAGCTTCGCGAAACGGTCATTCGCGGCCAGTTTCACGACCAGGGCACCTTCAGCAATCGGATCACTGATCTCTGCCCCGATTTCGATGATCCGCCCCTCCGTTTCCGCTCTCAGGACCGTGCGGCGGTCCATCTGGGTGCGTCCGGTATACAGCAGTACGGCACGATGATTGACCGCGACGCTTTCGGTGGTACGGACGGAGGGTAGTTCCCTTATCGCAACAGGCTCTGGTTCCATACCGACAATATCGGGTGCCCCCCCCTGCCCGGATAAAATCCAGGCCACCGCTGCTCCGGCCAGCAGGATGGAAATAACAAGAGAAGGTTTGATCCGTTTCAGCATGTTGGGTCCTCTGTCTCGAAAAGTCATTCCGCCGCACGAAAAACAGCAAGGGGCGTGCCAGGCCGGGACTGCCCGGCTGACGCGATAAAGGCATCACGATTGTCGATCAGATAGCGCATCGCCGCGCCATAAACGGCAAGGCCGAAACCATGCACAAGTTTTCGCCCGGAAAGCGAGTCACGGGTGGAAATGCACTGCTGCATCACCTCCAGCTTTTCCCGGTAATAGTCGATCCGTGCATCAATGACCCGTGCGATCCAGTCCGGATCCTGCCAGTCGGAGAAGAACAGGATAAACAGCAGGTCGGACTTGTATTTGTCCTCCCCCGGCACCTTTTCGCGCAGCATGGCCTCCAGATAAGCCCAGCCTGCTTCGGTAATACGATAGACCTTCTTCGCCGGACGCTTTTCCTGCTGATGGGCGGTACAGGTGACCAGCCCTTCCTGCGTCATCTTGGTCAGAGCCGGATAGATCGATCCAAACCCGCCCTCAGCGAAATGGCTGAAGGGACCTTGCTCAAAGGCTTTGCGGATTTCGTAGCCGGAACATTCGCCCATCATCAGGACGCCGAGACAGGTTGTTCGCGTATCCATGATCCGCGCCGCAAGGCGCACTCCCTAACCGGTCGACAGGCATCGAACTGCCCGATCAGTGGGATGGGTATCCCAACACCTCGCTTATATCAAGTCAAAATATATCGATCCGATATATATATCAGCAGTCCATCAGTTGTCCTTGGCTTCTTCAATCCAGGGAATCGGAGCTACCGGAATGCCTTCCTCGATCAGTTCCCTAGCCTCGACCCCGGTGGTTTCGCCATAGATGCCGCGTGTCTCGCTCTCACCGTAATGGATTTTCCGGGCTTCCTCAGCGAACCGGTCCCCGACATTCTCATGGGTACTTTCAATTTTCTGACGGATTTCCCGCAGACTTTCACGGGTTTTTCTCAGGATTTCAGCTTGGGCAGCCCCCTGAGTCTTGCCCGAGGAAATATTCGGACGGCTGAGTGCCTTTTCAATGCCGTGACTGCCGCAGACCGGACATTCGATCTCCTGCCCCTTCTGCTGCGCCTCAAAGGTAGCAGAGTCCTTGAACCATCCTTCGAATTCGTGATCTTTGGTACAGCGTAGGGTAAAGGAAATCATGAGCATCGACCATTCTGTTTCCAGCGCCGCGCCGGGCGCTTCTAAGATTTGGCCCTGGATATGGCCGCTTGCAACACAATTTGCTACAGAGAGCAGGAAATGTCGGATCATCTGACGGACAGACATGCAGGTTTCCAGACCCCCAGCCCCTGGGTCCGACGATGGGCCGGACTGGTGCCAGCGGGCAGTCCGGTGGTGGATCTGGCCTGCGGCAGTGGTCGCCATGGCCGCCTGTTCCTGGAACAGGGCCACCCGACCTGCTTTCTCGACAAGGACGTGCGCGCCCTAGCGGACCTCCGGGATCAACCGGGCGCGCGGATCATGGAATGCGATCTGGAAACCGGTGCCCCCTACCCCCTGACCGGAAACCAGTTCGGCGGTGTGGTTGTCACCTGCTACCTGCACCGTCCGATCCTGGCCGATATCTTGGCCAGCGTCGCGCCCGGCGGAGTCCTGATTTATGAGACATTCGCCCGCGGGAATGAGGCATACGGCCATCCCGCGCGGGAGGCCTATCTGCTGGAAGAAGCGGAGTTGCTGGATGCCGTATCCGGTAGTTTCACGATCCGCGCCTATGAGCACGGCTACGATCCAGATCCAAAACCCGGCATTCGCCAGAGAATCTGCGCGATCCGGAAAGGTGATGACCCAAAAGGTGAAGTTTAGGGTTTCAGCTTGTATCCGGTGGCAATCAAACGGGCAGCCACGGTGAAGACGATGACGAACATCCCACCGACGACACCGGCGCTGAGCCAGGGGTCGGTTTCCAGCCGCCCGGTCGCCGACCAGCGGAATCCGTCAACCAGGTAGTAGATCGGGTTGAACTGGAAAAGCCATTGCCAGACCCCGTCCGGTACGGCGGAGCGCGGGAAAAAGGTACCGCTGAGGAAGATCACCGGCAGTATGAGGAACGTCTCCTTGCCGGAGAACGAGTCCCATTTCCGGGAAAATATAGCACCGATCAGGCCCAGCATGGAAAACACCGCGCCAGCCATGCACAGAAAATAGACGGCGGCAAAGGGATGCACCGGAAGGCCCAGACCGAACAGAGCCATGACCAGCCAGATGATCAGCCCGATCGAGACGGATACGCCAATCGCCGCCACCAGATAGGCGCTCAGCACCTCCATCGGACTCAGCGGCGCACCCAGAATGTCCTGCAATCCGCCGCTTTCCAGCTTATCGAACATGATGGAATACCCTGTCGTCTCCAGCGCCCGCTGCATGACGGCGGAGATCACCAGCCCCGCAGCCAGGAATTCCAGGAAATCCAGCCCATCGACGGCCAAGCCTCGTTCACCCGCCGCCAGAGAAAAGACCATGGCGAACAGGGCGGCCTGTATGGCTGGTCCGATCATCGTGACGCCGAACCAACGCAGTTCGCGCATTGCTTCGCGCCGGATCAGGCTAGCAAGCCCAACACCGTTGATCGGCCCGAACGACCGCGGACGGGGCGGCAGAGCGCCGACAAAACCTGCAAAACGGTGTTTCTGCCCATCCATTGCTGCTGTCGCCTGTCCGTTCAGTTCTTCAGCTTGTAGCCACGGTCGATCAGTTTCCAGGCGATCAGGGCCAACCCGGTATTGATGGCGATCATGATCGTCATCCCCAGCCAGACCGGCGCGTCCGATACGCCGATCACGCCGCTGCGGAACCCGTCGATCATATAGAAGAACGGGTTGAAGAACGCGATGGTATGGAACGGTTCCGGCAGACGCTCGATGGAATAGAACGTACCACTCAGAAAGGCGAAGGGTGTGATGACGAAATTTGTGATCGCGGCCATGTGGTCGAACTTGTCCGCCCAGATCCCACCAATGATCCCGATCAGGCTCAACATCAGCGATGCGGTAATGGCGTGGAACACAACTAGTCCCCAGTTACTGACATCAAACGGTACGAAGACCCACATGCATATCCCGGTCGTTGCCCCAACCAGTACCCCGCGGGTGACGCCCGCCAGTGCATAGGCGGTGACCAGTTCAATAGCATTGATTGGTGGCATCAGGACATCGACGATATTTCCCTGAACCTTGGAGATCACCAGGGAGGAGGAGGTATTGGCAAAAGCGTTCTGAACCATTGCCATGACGATCAGGCCCGGTGCCAGAAAAACAGGGAAAGGCACGCCGTTCACGAATTCGACCGCCCGGCCCAGCGCCAGTGTGAATATCGCCAGGAACAGCAGCGTAGTTACGACCGGGGCTGCTATCGTCTGCGTGGCAACATTCAGGAAGCGCCGCACTTCCTTCAGATACAGGCTCTGCCAGCCAATCCAGTTGACCCGCCCGAATGTGCGGGGTCCGAGAATATCGACGCCGGTGCGAGGCCGTGATGGAGGCTGTTTGGTAGTTTCTGTCATGATAGGTGTCTGGGTGAAGTGGTGGTCTGTGTTGGTGGCTTTCATGGTGCCCCAACCTATTCCGAAACCTCCGCAACGCAAGCCCTTCACGCAATCCGCCACAATATCTTCTCATCATGGAAGGTTTTTTGCCTATATCCAAGTTCATAAAAATACGGATTCAACTTGCGATTTAAAGCGGTCGACACAAGTATCTATCTCATGAGTTGTATTGACCAATCGGGGGAGGTGCCAGGATGACAAGGGATATCATGCATTCCGGTTTCCTGCGGCAGGCGCTGTTTCGTCCAACTGGCGGGTTCTGGTTTCAGGTGATGGCCGTGGCCTTCATCCTGCTGTCACTCGCTGTCGTGACGGAGATCGTCTATGTTACGGGCGGGACGAAACTGTCCTGGCCCTATCTGATGATGCTGCCGATTGCCGTGGCGGCGATGGTCTACAAGGTACCGGGAGGCATTCTGGTCGGTGCCGCCGCCGCGCTGCTGCTTGGCCCCTACATGCCAATCGATACCGACCTCAACATCCCTCAGACACTACATAACTGGGTGCTGCGCGTCGCTTTCTACATGTTCATCGGCGGCTTCATCGGTGCTCTGGCCGGATTGCTGACATTCGAGCAAAAGCGATTGGCGCGGCAGGATCATATCGATGATGAGACTGGCATGCTGCGAGCCAGAAGTTTTGGACTTTATGCCGATCCATCCTTCGAGGATCTGGAAGCATCGACGATAAGCGTCATCCGTCTGCGCAACTACGCCGATGTCCAGGCGGTATTCGGACATGAAACGGCGCGTCAGTTCGCGATTCAAGTTTTTCGGGAATTCCAGAACAATCTAAGGGACGACGACGCGACCCTGCTGAGCGTCGATGCCTCATCCATCGGCCTTGTCCGCCCAGGCACATTGCATGACGGAGGCGATTTTCTGACCGGAATTGTCCGTGCGATCCCCCGGCGGGTCAGCATCAACAATATCCCGCTGCCGGTCAGTCCCTGTATCGGCGTATCCGAGACGCACGGTACCGACCTGCTAGAACCGGCCTCCTTCGACAAGGCCCTATTCGCCTGCGAGCGGGCGGCGCGCGACAATCGGCTGGTCGCCGTCTTCGATTCGGTCGAACATGAAAACCGCCGGGACAACCTGACCCTGATGGACGATCTCTACCGGGATCTCGATACCGGCGCAGGGCTGGCGATGCATTATCAGCCCAAGCTGGACCTAAAATCCGGCGCGGTCAGCGGTGCCGAGGCCCTGATCCGATGGAACAGCCCGAAGCATGGTTTTGTCCCGCCGGATCGGTTCATTCCCCTGGCGGAACAGGCCGGGTTGATCGGCGATGTGACGAAATGGGTCATCACGCAGACGGTGCGCGAGTTTTCCGGCTGGCGAAAAGACGGGATCGATATCAACATCGCCATCAACCTGTCGGCAAACGATCTGAGCGAAGATCACATCATCGAACTTCTGAACACGCTGCCGGAACGGCTGGGCGCGGATATCGGCGGGATAGAGTTGGAATTGACAGAAACCGGCCTGGTCAAGGATTTCGACGCCGCTACGGAAGTGCTCCGTCTGTTGCGCAGGGCCGGTTTCAAGATCGCCATCGACGATTTCGGATCCGGCTATTCGTCACTGGAGCAGTTCAAGCGCCTGCCGGTCGATTCCGTCAAAATCGACAAATACTTCATCCAGGACCTGTGCAATTCGGAAGATTCCAAGCAGATCGTCACCGCAGCCGTCGCAATGTGCCGACCACGCGGAATCATGACGGTTGCCGAGGGAGCGGAAGATGACCAGACGATCTCCCTGCTGCGCGATCTGGGCTGCAACTATGTCCAGGGCTATGGAATTGCCAAACCGATGTCGGCGGAAAACTTTCGCACCTGGATGACCCATCGTGTCCCTGAATCCAGCCGACAGGCTGGTTAGCAGCGTCAATATTCAATTTCCATCATCCGAATGACGCCAAAAGCCTTTGCGTCCCTGTCAATTTACGGTCATACTGAATACCGAACAGTTGTTCGATATTCGAACGTTCTGCAAGGAGATAACCGATATGATCAGCGCGGAGATGAACGAGAAGCTCACCCGGATCGGGCCAGGGACGGAAGCAGGTGCGGTGCTGCGGCGGTACTGGCAGCCGGTCGCACTGGTCGACGAGTTCGACGGGCCGCGCCCAGTGCGCCCGGTAACGCTGCTGGGTGAACGGCTGGTTGCCTTTCGCAGCGAGGATGGCAGCTATGGCCTGATCGACCGCCAGTGCCCGCATCGCGGCGCCGACCTGTGCTATGGTCGGCTGGAGGAAGGCGGGTTGCGCTGTCCGTTCCATGGCTGGAAATTCGCTGCTGACGGGTCCTGCCTGGACACCCCGGCTGAGCCGGAGGAAAGCCAGTTGGCAAGCCGCGTCCGCACCACAGCCTATCCCTGCATCGTGAAGAACGGCATTATCTTCGGCTATCTGGGCGAGGGGGAACCGCCTGAATTCCCGGCGCTTGACTGCTTTGCTGCACCGGACAGCTATACCTTCGCCTTCAAAGGGCTGATCGAAAGCAACTGGCTGCAGGCATTGGAGGTCGGGATTGATCCGGCCCATGCCTCCTTCCTGCACCGCTATCTGGAGGATGACGACCCGGCGGATGCCTATGGCAAGCAGTTCCGGGATTATGTCGGCGATACCGACATACCGATGACCCGCATCCTGCGCGACTTCCCGCGCCCGAAGATCGAGGTGGAGACAACCGACTACGGCCTGCGCATCAAGGCGCTGCGGGACCTAAACGGCGAGGCGATGCATGTCCGCGTCACCAATCAGGTCTTCCCGGAAGCCATCGTCATTCCGATGTCGAATGAAATGACCATCACCCAGTGGCACGTCCCGGTAGATGACGAGAATTGCTATTGGTATGCGATTTTTACCAGCTTCGGGAAACCGGTCGACAAGGAGAAGATGCGCGCCCAGCGCGTCGCGCTCTACGAAATGCCGGACTATATCCCCAAGGTTGGGAAGCGGAACGGCTATGGCTATGACCCGGTCGAACAGACGATGCGCACCTATACCGGCATGGGCGACGACATCAATGTGCATGACCAATGGGCGGTGGAATCGCCGGGTCCGATTCAGGATCGCACAAAGGAACATCTGGGCCAGACTGATGTCGCGATAGCTGCCTATCGCCGATTGCTGCTGCGCGCGATCAAGACGGTGCGGACGGGCGAGGGCGTGCTGCCACTTCTGGATACGCCGGGCGGTCCGGCGGCGATCCATGGGCCGATTGCCATCGATACCCTGGCCCCGCACGATGACTGGTCGCAGGCATGGCTTGCCAGCGAACGGAAACGGCGCGAGGCTGCCCCCTGGTACAGTGAGATCAACGCGCCCGCCGTGGCCGCCGAATAGGATCGACGCATGAGCTTTCGTTTCGATATCCCGGACCCGGATACTCGCCGGGCCCGCAGTCAGGATGTTCTGGCCCAGGTCGCCGCCTCCGGGGTGGAGACCGTCCGCCTGTCCTTTGCCGACCAGCACGGATTGCTGCGCGGCAAGACCCTGCCCATCTCCGGGTTGGAGGATGCGCTGGAATCGGGCTGCGCGATGACCTCCACCCTGCTACTCAAGGATACGTCCCACCGGACCGTCTTCCCGGTCTGGACGAAGGACGGCGGTTATGATCTGCCTGGGCTGAAGGGAGCGGGCGATATTGTCATGCTGCCGGACCCGGCGACATTTCAGGTCCTGCCCTGGGCGGAAAAGACCGGCTGGATACTCTGTGATCTATATCTCAAGGATGGACAGCCACTCCCCTTCTGCACCCGCGCAAAGCTGCGCGATGCACTGGGCCTGCTGGCAGAGTCCGGATACGATCACCGCACCGGCCTGGAACTGGAATTCACCGTTCTACGTATGACCGATCCGAAGCTGAGCTATGTCGATCTTGGCCACCCTGCCGCACCACCGGAGACGGCCCCGATCACCAAGGGTTATCAGTATCTGACCGAAAGTCTGGCCGACGATCTGGAACCGGTCTTCGAGACGATCCGCACGGTCTGCACCGGACTGTCACTGCCATTGCGCAGCCTGGAGGTGGAATTCGGGCCGAGTCAGGTTGAGGCAACCTTCCATCCCCAGGATGGCATGGCGACCGCGGATGCAACGGTGCTGTTCCGCAGCGCGATCAAGCAGGCGTTGCGCCGACAGGGCTATCACGCCACCTTCATGTGTCGCCCGGCCCTGCCGGAAATCTTTTCCAATGGCTGGCATATCCACCAGTCCCTGATTGACCGGAAGACCGGCAAAGGGGCCTTCATGGACCCGGTTGAGCCGATTTCCGCCACCGGTCGGCATTTCCTGGCAGGTCTGCTGGATCGGGCGGCGGAAAGCTGCCTGCTGACCACGCCGACGATCAACGGCTATAAACGCTATCGACCCTTCGTTCTGGCCCCCGACCGCATTCTCTGGGGCATGGACAATAAGGGGGCGATGCTGCGCGTCGTCGGCGCGCCGGGCGATCCGGCGACACGGATCGAAAATCGTGCGCCGGAACCGGCGGCCAATCCCTATCTCTGCCTTGCATCCCAGGTACTGGGTGGACTGGATGGCATCACCCGCCGGGCTGAGCCGCCACCCCCGACCGAAGCGCCCTATGCTGAAGGGACCCTGTTGCCCCGCAACATGCTTCAGGCCATCGACGCCTTTGCAGCCAGTTCCTTCTATCGAAATGCCTGGGGTGACGCCTTCGTTGATTACCTGACAGCGATGAAAAAAGCGGAAGTCGCCCGCTTCTTCGGTGAAGTCACTGATTGGGAACAGCGCGAATATTTCGAGATTTTCTGAGATGGTGGAGTCCGAAGCCAAGGATGGAGAAATCATCCAGACCCTGGCGAAGGGCCTGACGCTGATCGCCGCCTTCGGGCCGGACACCCAGAGCATGACCATTGCCGAGGCCGCGCGTCTGACCGGCTACAGCCGGGCCGGGGCACGGCGCATCCTGCGCACGCTGGAGGCAATGGACTATGCCCGCCAGGATAACGGGCGCTATACGCTGACCCCGAGAATCCTCACGCTCGGATTTTCCTTCCTGCGCTCCAGCGGGATTGGGGACCGCATCAACCCGATCCTGCGCCGGGCCTGCGATACGATGCGCGAAACCTGTTCGCTTGGCATGCCCAGTGGGGACGATATCGTCTATGTCGCCCATGCAATCTGCGAAGACCGGCTGTTCTCGACCCGCTTCACCATCGGGGCACGCCTGCCGATGGCAGCAACGGCCATAGGACGTGCCTATCTTGCCCATGCCGCCTCGTCAGAACGGCAACGGTTGATGGCGCAATTCGTGCCGAAACCCCAAACACCCCATACCGTGGTTGATCGATCCACCCTGGAAACGATCCTTGAGCGAACCCGCATCCAGGGTTATGCCGTCACCGACGAGGAATTCGAGATCGGTGCATTATCGGTGGCCGTGCCGGTGCTGGATGTAACGGAAGCCGCCGTCGGGGCGTTGAATATCGTCGTGAATAAAGGGCGTATCCCCGTTTCCGAAATGATCGAACGGTACGTTCCGGTCCTGACGGAAGCCGCCAAGGATGTCGGTCTGGCGCTGGGTTAGCGTTTCTCTTTTCCAAAAATCCGATATAGTGGAACTGCTTTGCTCTACCATACTTTGGGCACGGGCATTTACGGCAACCCTATGAAGGAATGAGCATGAAAGATGGCCTCGTTCCCCCACCGCGACTGGGTGAGATTGTGCGCAAGGCGCGCAAGCTCCATCGACTGACGCTGGAGCAGGTGTCGGAGCGCAGCGGCGTCTCGAAATCTATGCTGAGTCAAGTCGAGCGCGGGACGGTCAACCCGACCTTTGCGGTGGTCTGGAACCTGATGCAGGCATTGGGCCTGGACATGGCGGACCTTACAGAAGCGGTCCCGACAGATGGCGCGCCGGTAATTGAACACAGCCATGCCTATTCAACCCCAACCCGCAAGAGTCGCGACGGGCTGGTGACGTTGCAGATGTTGAGCCCCTATCGTACGGTTCTGCCGGTCGAATGGTATGAGCTGCGCCTGCTGCCGGGGGGAGAACTGACCTCCGACCCGCATGCACCGGGAACCTATGAGCATCTGACCTGCCTCGACGGATCGGTGGCGGTCGAGGTGGCGGAACGGCGGGTCGAAGCCCAGACGGGGGATACACTGCGCTATCAGGCCGACCGAGCGCACCGGATCGTCAATACCGCCCCCAGTGCATCGCGCGCGATCCTGCTGGTTGCCCTGCCACAGCAATATGATTCGAGTCTGAACTGAACTCTACTTGACAGGAATTTTTAATATATCATACAAATTCCTGGATATCGAAACAGGAGTACTGCCATGACCCAATCCCTGATACGACATGCCGAGGAAACCCTGACCGGGATCGAGGAAGAAGGCCTGTTGAAGCGGGAACGGACGATTACGGGTCCGCAATCCAGCGAGATCGACACGCTGGACGATGGCAAGGCGCGGCATGTCATCAACCTGTGTGCCAACAACTATCTGGGCCTGGCCGACGATGCGCGGCTGATCGCAGCGGCAAAGGCGGGGCTGGACAGTCATGGATTCGGCATGGCTTCGGTGCGGTTCATCTGCGGCACACAGGATCTGCACCGCGATCTGGAACGGCGTCTGGCTGATTTCCTGAAGACCGAGGATGCGATCCTCTTTTCCTCCTGTTTCGATGCGAATGCCGGGATATTCGAGGCTCTGCTGGGACCAGAGGATTCAATCATCTCCGATGCACTGAACCATGCCTCGATCATCGATGGCGTACGGCTGTGCAAGGCGCAGCGGCTGCGCTATGCGAATAACGACATGACGGAGCTAGAGGCGCGCCTGAAGGAAAGTCAGTCGGCCCGGCTGCGTCTGATCGTCACTGATGGCGTGTTTTCCATGGACGGAATCATTGCCGACCTGCCCGCGATCTGCGATCTGGCGGAACGGTATGATGCAACGGTCATGGTCGATGACAGTCATGCAGTCGGCTTCATGGGCAGACGCGGTGCGGGCACGCCAGACCATCACGGCGTCGAGAACCGGGTGCAGATTTTCAGCGGTACTTTCGGCAAGGCACTGGGCGGTGCATCCGGCGGCTATATTGCCGGTCCCGGACCCGTCGTGGCCCTGTTGCGCCAGCGCGCGCGCCCCTATCTGTTTTCCAACGCCCTAGCCCCGTCGATCTGTGCAGCGACACTGGCGGCGCTGGACCTGCTGGAGGACGGGGCGGGTCTGCGCGACCGGTTGCGTGCAAACGCCAAGCGGTTCCGCAAGGGCATGACCGATGCGGGCTTCGATTTGGTGCCGGGCGATCATCCGATCATTCCGGTGATGACCGGCGATGCGGTTCTGGCAACGAAACTGGCGACCGGGTTGATGGACGAGGGGGTCTATGTCACCGCCTTTTCCTATCCCGTCGTGCCGAAGGGCAAGGCGCGGATCAGGACGCAGATGTCCGCCGCTCATACACCGGAGCAGTTGGACCATGCGATTGCCGCCTTCACCAAGGTGGGGCGGGCGCTCGGCCTGATATCCTAGCGTAACGATATCCTGAAGTAAGGGGAGCGCCTTTCGATGCGTGCAATCTATAAATCCAAACGGGAAACCGGCCTCTGGCTCGGCACTTCGGACAAGCCGGCGCCGGGACCACGGGACGTATTAATAAATGTGCAGCGGGTCGCGATTTGCGGCACCGACCTGCATATCTACAACTGGGATGCCTGGGCACAAAAGACGATCCCGGTCCCGATGGTCGTCGGTCATGAATATTGCGGCGTGGTCGAGGCGGTCGGGTCGGAAGTGACTTTGGTGAAGCTGGGCCAGCGCGTATCGGGTGAGGGTCACCTGGTCTGCGGCCAGTGCCGCAACTGCCGCGCCGGGCGGGAGCATCTGTGCAACAATACCGTCGGGGTCGGTGTCAATCGCCAGGGTGCCTTTGCCGACTATCTGACCATCCCGGAACATAATGTCTGCGCCATTCCGGACGGCATTTCGGATGATATCGTGGCGATCATGGACCCTCTGGGCAATGCGGTTCACACGGCACTGTCCTATGACCTTGTCGGGGAGGACGTCTTGATTACAGGAGCCGGACCAATCGGGCTGATGGCCGCCGCCGTCGCCCGGCATGTCGGTGCCCGGCATATTGTCGTCACCGACCTGTCCGATGCGCGCCTGCGGCTTGCCGAAAGGATGGGAGCAACTCGCGGCGTACGGGCCGACAAGGAGACTCTGAGCGATGTCATGGCCGATCTGGGCATGACCGAAGGATTCGATGTCGGTTTGGAGATGTCCGGTGCCCCCCGCGCGCTGAACGACATGATCGGAGCGATGAATCACGGTGGCAAGATGGCGCTTCTGGGACTGTTTGCGACGCCGGTGGAACTAGACCTGACGGCGGCGATATTTAAAGGTTTACAGTTCAAGGGAGTCTATGGGCGAGAGATGTTCGAGACCTGGTACAAGATGATCGCCATGCTGCAGAGCGGCCTGGATGTCAGCCCGGTCATCACCCACCGCCTACCCTTCGAAAAGTTCGAGGATGGTTTCTCGGCTCTGAATGCGGGCGATGCCTGCAAGGTGGTTCTTGATCTCGCGGCCTGATCTTCCCTCACGCCTGCGTGCTGCAACATAAACGGACTTGAAAGGATATTGTATGGCCCGAACCCGTCCCGGTCGGTCGACCCGCCTCCAGAATCGCGACACGGCAGATACCGCCAGCGCGCTGCATCAGCTTCCCTGGGGCCAGCTTAGCTATATCGACAAGCCAACCGAGCCGCTGGACGAGGACGGGGTCCAGAAAATTCACGATACCGCCATGCGGGTGCTGGAGGAAATCGGGATCGAGTTCCTAAATGACGAGGCGCGGGAAGTGCTGAAGGCGGCGGGCTGCGATGTCGACCCGAATTCCCAGAATGTGAAATTCGACCGGGCCTTCGTGATGGAGATGGTTGCTAAAGCACCCAAGAGCTTCTTCATCACGCCGCGCAATCCGGATCGGAAAATTGAGATCGGCAACGGCAAGGCCGCTTTTGGCATGGTTGCCAGTCCGCCAAATTCGATGGATATGGACAAGGGGCGGCGGGTTGGAAACCGCAAGGACTATCAGGACCTGCTGCGCCTGTCCCAGGCCTTCAACTGCATCAATTTCAACGGCGGCTATCCGGTTGAGCCCATCGATGTCCATGCCTCAATTCGGCATCTGGACGCAATCTATGATCTGCTGACCCTGACGGACAAGGTGCTGCACGCCTATTCCCTCGGCCCGGACCGGGTTGAGGATGCGATGGAGATGGTACGGATCGGTGCGGGTCTGACCCATGCGGAATTTGATGCCGAGCCACGCATGTTCACCAATATCAATTCCTCCTCTCCCCTGAAGCATGACTGGCCGATGCTGGACGGGGCAATGCGGCTGGCCCGCCGTCGCCAGCCCGTGATCATCGCTCCCTTCACGCTGGCGGGTGCGATGGCACCGGTTACCATCGTCGGCTCTATCGTCCAGCAGACGGCGGAAGCGCTGGCGGCCGTGGCCCTGCTGGAAGCAATCTCGCCCGGCACGCCGGTCGTTATGGGAGCCTTCACCTCGAACGTTGATATGAAATCGGGATCCCCCGCCTTCGGAACGCCGGAATACATGCGCGCAATGCAGATTTCCGGACAGATGGCCCGCTTCTACGGCCTGCCCTGGCGCGGATCGAACGCCAATGCCTCCAACGCGCCAGACGGGCAGGCTGTCTGGGAAAGTCAGAATTCCCTGTTCAGTGTATTAAGCGGCCATTGCGGCGTGATCTTCCATGCGGCGGGCTGGGTTGAAGGGGGATTGAGTGCCTCCTTTGAGAAGGTGGTGATCGATTGCGAGATGATTCAGCAATGGATGTACTACAACCGCCCGGTCGATGTGTCCGACGACGAACTGGGCTTCGAGGCGATCAAGGAAGTCGGCCCGAATGGTCATTTCTTCGGCTGCCAGCACACTCAGGATCGATACCGCACCGCCTTCTACAGCCCGTTTCTGTCCGACTGGCGCAATTACGAAGCCTGGGTAGAGGCCGGATCGAAGACGACTCATGAGCGCGCCAATGCGCTGTATAAGGAAATTCTGGCGGAATTTGTACCACCACCACTCGACCCGGCGATACGGGAGGAACTGGAAGCCTTCGTCGCCCGACGCAAGGAAGAAGGTGGCGCGCCAACGGATTTCTGATCCAGTCAGGACCGTGTTTCAATCCCGTCAGGTCGCATATACACAATATGTGTTTTGTTGCGGTTACCGGGATGAATGAAGCGTCGGATTTCAACCAGCCCCAGCTTCTCCGCAACGTGGCGGGAGGGTAGATTATCCTCCGCCATGTGGCAGGCGATATCGGTCAATCCAAGTATGGCCTCGCCATAGTCGAGCGCAGCCCGTGCCGCCTCCAACCCATAACCCTGGCCCTGGTATCGAGTATGCAGAATGTATCCCAGATCTGTGAAATCATGGCCGGGCAGACGGGTCCGGCGCAGGCCGCAATCGCCGATCAGGGCGGAATCCGACTTGCGCTGAATGCCCCAACGGCCCAGCCGTTCTGTCGCCCAATCGGATATCGCATTGGCCAGCCAGCTTTCGATCTGCGCCTCAGTCAATGGTGCAGGCCAGGGCAACATGGTCGCGGGATCGCCAATGATTGCGCGCAGATCCTCAAGCTCCCCCGACTGCCAGGGGCGCAAGATCAGCCGCTCCGTTTCCACCACAATTTCCATGCAACGCCCTTGGGCAAATCCCGAGCAGACGGAATCGTCTGGGACGACGAATTTGCCAGAAAAACATGCTAATAGAGTATCCTGCGCGAGCCCATGCGAGGGCATGGTGCTCTATACCCAGCGAAAGACGCAGAATCCATAGGCGAGTGCGATGCCGAGCGGGATGTATAGCGTGGTGCTGACGAGACCGAGCCAGAGCAGGAAGATGAAGGCGCTGCCCAGCAGCCAGATGAACAGCCGGTCGCCCCGTGTGGTATCCAGTCTCAGAATCCCGCGCCGGGGCGCGCCACCGGGCCGCCGCAGTTCCAACACTGTCATGGTGATAAGACAGGTAGCGATGAAGACAAAGAAGGCGACGGTGGGCCAGGTCCAGGCCATCCAGGTCAGTGTCATGACAGCACCTCCTCCTTCTCACACCCGCCCGAGGGCGAAGCCCTTGGCGATATAGTTGCGCACGAAGTAGATGACAAAGGCACCGGGGATAATGGTCAACGTGCCCGCTGCTGCCAGCAGCCCCAGTTCATATCCAGACGTGCTGGCGGTTCGCGTCATGACGGCTGCAATCGGTTTTGCATCGACCGAAGTCAATGTTTTCGCCAGCAGCAGTTCAACCCAGGAGAACATGAAGCAGAAGAAGGCGGCGACGCCGATCCCGGCCGCAATGGTGGGGATGAATATCTTCAGGAAGAAGCCCCAGAAGGAATGGCCATCCACATAGGCGGTCTCGTCCAGTTCCTTTGGTACGCCGGACATGAACCCCTCCAGGATCCAGACCGCCAGCGGAATATTGAACAACGTATGGGCCAGCGCGACCGCGATCGGCGTATCGAACAGACCAACGGCGGAATAGAGCTGGAAGAACGGTAGTGCGAAAACCGCAGGCGGTGCCATCCGGTTTGTCAGCAGCCAGAAGAACAGATGCTTGTCGCCGATGAAGCGATAACGGCTGAAGGCATAGGCAGCAGGCAAGGCAACCGCGACCGACAGTACGGTGTTGAATCCGACATAGGTCAGCGAGTTGACATAGCCCATATACCAGGTCGGATCGGTAAAGATTGTGATATAGTTATCCAATGTGAATTCGCGGGGAAACAGGCTGAACCCGCCCAGGATTTCGTTCGTCGTCTTGAACGACATCGAGACCAGCCAGTAGATCGGCAGCATCAGGAAGAGGATGTAAAGGGTCGGGACGATCCAGGAGCGGCGCTGTGGCATGGTCAGTCCTCGTTTCGCATCATCAATGTATAGAAAACCCAGCTCAACAGCAGCACGATCAGGAAATAGATCAGGGACATCGCCGCCGCTGGACCCAGATCGAACTGGCCCAGTGCAATCTTTACCAGATCAATGGAAAGAAGCGTCGTTGAATTCCCGGGCCCGCCCCCAGTCAGCACCGAAGCCTCAGTGTAGATCATGAAGGAATCCATGAAACGCAGCAGGATAGCGATGGTCAAAACCCGCTTCATCTTCGGCAGTTGGATATGCCGGAAAATGGCAACAGGCCCGGCCCCGTCAATCTTAGCCGCCTGATAAAAGGCATCGGGAATCGAGACCAGACCTGCATAAGCCAGCAGCACGACCAGCGAGGTCCAATGCCAGACATCCATCAGGATCAGCGTGAACCAGGCATCGCCCGGCTGACGGGTGAAATTATAGTCGAACCCCAGAGCGTTGAGGGAATAGCCAAGCAGGCCGATATCCGGCAAGGCGAAGATGTTCCACATCGCCCCAACGACATTCCAGGGAATAAGGAGAGGGAGCGCCATCAGCACCAGACAGACCGGAACCCAGAACCCTTTGCGCGGCATAGTCAGGGCGATTGCGACGCCCAGAGGCACTTCGATTGCCAGGATCGAGAAGGTGAAGATCAACTGTCGTTGCAGGCTGGAATGGAATCGTTCCGAGTTCAGCACTTCCTCGAACCACAATACGCCGGACCAGAAGAAGGTATTGTCGCCAAATGTCTCCTGAACGGAATAGTTGACCACCGTCATCAGCGGGATGATCGCATTGAAAGCGACCAGTACAAAGACCGGCAGGACGAAAAGCCAGGCTTTCTGATTGATCTTCTTGTTCATCCTGCTCGACCTCCCGCGATCCATCCATCAGCATAAAGCCGGGTCTGGGCCGGATCGAATTGCAGATGGGCCCCGTCGCTCGGGATTTCCCCATCCTCGCCGACGAGTAGTCGCACGATATGGCCGCCACACCGGGTCTCGACGATGCGATGGCGACCGGCGTCGCTGACCTTGGTGACTATTGCGGGCAGTCCCGTTTTCCCGAACTGGACGAATTCGGGGCGGATACCGATTTCCAGGACCGATCCCGCGCCTGCACCCATCGCGTTTTCCGTTTCCACGGGCTGGCCCGCGATAAGCGCCCTGCCCCCATCCAGATTGCAGGGGATGACATTCATTCCGGGTGAGCCGATGAAATGCCCGACGAAGGTATGCTGCGGACGCTCGAACAGGTCCACCGGGGTTCCGATCTGAACGATCTCCCCCTCGTTCATCACCACAACCTTGTCAGCAAAAGTCAGCGCTTCGGTCTGATCATGGGTGACGTAGATCATCGTACGCCGCACCTTCTGGTGCAGTTCCTTAAGCTTGGAGCGCAACTGCCATTTCAGATGCGGGTCAATAACAGTCAGTGGCTCGTCGAACATGATGACATTGACGTCGGTGCGAACCAGCCCCCGACCCAGCGAGATCTTCTGTTTGCCATCTGCTGTTAGACCCTTGGCCCGCTCCTGCAGGCGATGGGTCATGTCGATGAAATCCGCAACCTCCCGCACGCGCTGGTCAACGGTTGCCGCATCGACGCCGCGATTCCGCAGCGGAAATGCCAGATTGTCGTAAACACTCATCGTGTCATAGACGACCGGGAACTGGAACACCTGCGCCAGTTGACGCTTGTCCGGGGCGAGGTCCGTGACATCGGTATCGTCGAACAGGATGCGCCCCTGTTTCGGGTGCAGCAGGCCGGAGATGATGTTGAGCAAGGTCGTCTTGCCACAGCCGGACGGCCCCAGCAGGGCATAGGCTCCACCATCATCCCAGGTGACATCCACCTGTTTGAGGGCCCAATCGGCCTCTGTCGCCGGCTCCGCCAGATAGCTGTGTCGAATGCCGTCCAGGGTGATGCGCGCCATCCGTTTCGCCCTCCCTATGCCGCGATCAAAGCGCCATCGGGCGCAAAATAAAATGCTTTCGACAGGTCGGCATAAAGTTCCGCGCGCGCCCCTACATCAAAACCGTGAATACCGTGGGCAAGAGAGACCCAGACATTGTCACCAACCCGGAAATGCACTGTGCTTTCGGACCCGCTGAGTTCCGTCACCAACACTTCGCCGGAAATCCGGATCGCACCGCCATCCGTTGTCTGTGGCAGAATGTGGTGCGGGCGCAGTCCAATTTGATACTCGCCATCGGGTCTATCCGACAGCACTTCCGGGGTCTTCCATCGGATATCTTCGCCCAGCGATACCGTATCCCCGGATTTCCTGATTATCGCGGTATTGATCGGCGGCTCCGAGAAAACCCTGGCACTGATCACATTCCGGGGATGGCGATAAACCATCCCTGTGTCACCGAATTGCGTAATATGTCCTTCGTGTACAGTCGCGGTTCGGCCACCAAGCAGCAGTGCCTCAGTCGGTTCTGTCGTGGCATAGACAACAACGCAGTCGCGATCTGCAAAGAGCTTGGGCAGTTCCTCACGCAATTCTTCGCGCAGCTTGAAATCCAGATTGGCGAGCGGTTCGTCGAGCAGCACCAGCACGGAATCCTTGACCAGAGCACGGGCAAGCGCCGTGCGCTGCTGTTGCCCGCCGGACAGTTCCGCGGGCCGCCGGTCCAGCATCGGGGAAAGGCGCAAAAGATCCGCCATCGCACCGACCCGACGTTTGATCTCGCTTTCCGACATGCGGGCAACCCGCAGCGGCGACGCAATATTCTCGAAAACGGTAAAATTCGGGTAATTGATGAACTGCTGATAGACCATGGAGACGTTGCGGTCTTGCACTCGGCGACCGGTCACATCCTCGCCTCTGAAAAACAGTCGTCCGCCAGTCGGGCGGTCCAGCCCCGCCATCAACTGCATCAGCGTCGTCTTACCGGCCAGTGTCGTGCCCAACAGGATATTGAAGTCACCCGGCTCCAGCGTCAGATCGGTCGGATGAATATGCATCTCGGCACCGACTGACTTTTCGATCTGTTTCAACTCAAGCACCATCGCGCCGGATTCCATAATCGTTTAAATGTCGAAAGAAAGAGACAAACCGGTCAGGCGATCCGGGGCGGACTGATCCGCCCCGGAAACCCGATCCTAAAGTATGATCCGATATCGGATCAGTTCGACGCCCAGCGTTTTACCAACTCATCGTAATCGATGGTTTCGCCCTGCGGCTTTTCATTGTCGAGCGCCGCCTTCGCGCCACCCTTGCCAAGCCATTCACTCGGGTCCTTTTCGTCGTTCAGACGGGGACCACAGCCGCCATAGGTATTGTTGGCCTCGTCCGCGCGCTGCATGCGGGACATGACCTGATCCATCTCACCGGCCAGACGGTCCATTGCTTCCTGCGGCGAGAAGGTACCGGAGTTCACATCCCCGATATTCTGCCACCACAGCTGTGCCAGTTTCGGGTAATCAGGCACATTGACGCCGGTCGGGGTCCAGTTGACCTTATCCGGCGAGCGGTAGAATTCCACCAGACCGCCCAGATTGGGCGCGCGGTCGGTGAAGCTCTGATGGTTCGCGGTGCTGTTGCGGATGAAGGTCAGGCCAACATGGCTCTTCTTCACATCCACGGTCTTGGAGGTCACGAACTGGGCATAGAGCCAGGCCGCCTTGCGACGGTCGACCGGAGTTGAATTGAACAGAGTCCAGGAACCGGCATCCTGATAACCGAGCTTCTGGCCTTCCTCCCAGTATGGGCCATGCGGCGATGGTGCCATACGCCACAGCGGCTTGCCTGCATCGTCAACTGTGTTGTTGCCCTCTGACTTCGGAGCCACCATGGAAGCGGTGAACGCCGTGTACCAGAAAATCTGCTGCGCGACATTGCCCTGGCTCAACGCCGGAAGCGACTGGTAAAAGTCATAGTCTGCCGCTGCTGGCGGGGCGTATTTACGCAGCCACTCGTCCCATTTGCGGATTGCGTAAACCGCAGCCGGGCCATTGGTTGCCCCACCACGGGAAACCGATGCACCGGACGGATTGCAGCTATCCGCTTCCATGCGAATGCCCCATTCATCGATCGGACGACCATTCGGCAGGCCCTTCGAACCGGCCCCGGCCATTGACAGCCAGGCATCGGTCATCCGCCAGCCCAAATCCGGCGCACGCTTGCCGTAATCCATATGGCCATAGATTTTGACGCCGTCGATTTCCTTCACATGTTCACTGAAGAATTCCGCGATATCCTCATAGGCCGACCAGTTGATCGGAACGCCCAGGTCATAGCCATAGATTTCCTTGAACTGCGCCTTCAGATCGTCGCGGTCGAACCAGTCCTTACGGAACCAGTACAAATTCGCGAACTGCTGGTCCGGCAGTTGATACAGGCTGCCATCGGGCCCGGTGGTGAAGGAAATGCCCATGAAATCTTCCAGGTCGATACCCGGATTGGTGACATCCTTGCCCTCACCCGCCATCCAGTCGGACAGGTTCACAGCCAGTTGCAGTCGGGAATGCGTCCCGATCAGATCGCTGTCATTGATGTAGGCGTCGTACAGGTTCCGGTTCGTCTGCATCTGCGTCTGAACCGCCTGCACCACCTCGCCCTCGCCGAGAAGCTGGTGATTGACTTTAATCCCGGTGATCTCCTCGAACGCCTTGGTCAGGACCTTCGATTCATATTCATGGGTCGGGATGGTTTCCGACAGGACATTGATTTCCATTCCCTGGAAAGGTTCAGCGGCTTTTATGAACCACTGCATTTCACTCATCTGTTCGTCGGCCGACAGGGCAGAGGGCTGGAATTCGCTCTCAATCCACTTTTTCGCTTCCTCTTCCCCGGCCTGCACGGCGCCGGAAAAGGCGAAGACGGCAACGACCGCGACAGACGCGATCAGACCTTTTCGCATGATGTACTTCCTCCCTAGATGACGGTTCTTGGTTTTCTTGGATTTATGCAACCACTATCAAACGAAACAAAAACCGCGTCAACACGAAAATAAATTAGTTGTTTTCAGGCAAAACCAATCCGATAATACCGCGAAATGCAAAATCGCACATACAAGCGAAACCAAAACGAAATCACGCGGGCGCACGGAAAACGAAAGAAACCCAATCATGGAGCCCATCCATCCCAGGCAGGCCCTGATCCTGACCATGGCGCGTGAACAGGGGCGCGTGACCGTCGATGCGCTGTCCGCCACCCATGACGTATCGGTCCAGACAATCCGCAAGGATCTGAACGAATTATGTGACCGGAAACTTCTGCAACGGATTCATGGTGGCGCACTCTACCCGTCCGGGGCGAGCAATTTTGCCTATGACCAGCGCCGCATCCTGGCAGAGGAGGAAAAGCGCCGCATCGGCATCCGGGCGGCAAGCCTGATCCCCGACAACAGTTCCGTGATCCTGAACATTGGTACAACAACGGAGCAGGTAGCATGGGCATTGCGGGACCATCAGGGAATCATGGCAGTCACAAACAATATCAATGTTGCCAATATCCTGCGCGAAGTACAGGGCAGCGAGGTGATCATCGCTGGCGGAATCGTGCGGGCCTCTGATGGCGGAATTGTGGGCGAGTCTGCGGTCGAATTCATGCGCCAGTTCCGGGCCGACTATGCGGTGATCGGCGCATCGGCAATCGACCTGGACGGCAGCATCCTGGACTATGATTATCGCGAGGTCCGGGTTTCACAGGAGATCATCCGACAGGCCCGCAAGACGATCCTCGTCGCGGATCGCATGAAATTCGAGCGTACCGCGCCGGTCCTGATCGCCCATCTGTCAGAGATCGACATTTTCGTCACGGATCGATCCTTGCCTCCCCCGCTTATGGAAATCTGCGAAACCCATGGCATTCAAGTGGAAATATGTTTTACCGAGTTTGAGGAAACCCAGGATGAGGGTGGCGAGGAATGAGCGACCCGGGCATACTGGAACCTTATGACGTCTTCGTGGTCGGGGGCGGAATCAATGGCTGCGGCATCGCGCGGGATGCCGTGGGGCGCGGCTATAAGGTCGGCCTGTGCGAAAAGAATGATCTGGCCAGCGGCACATCCTCCTGGTCGACGAAGCTGATCCATGGTGGCCTGCGCTATCTGGAACATTATGAATTCCGCCTCGTCCGGGAATCGCTGATGGAACGTGAAGTGCTCTGGCGCAATGCCCCGCACATCATCTGGCCGCTGCGCTTCGTGCTGCCGCATCACAGCGGCCTGCGTCCCGCCTGGCTGCTGCGGCTGGGTCTCTTTCTCTACGATCACCTTGGCGGGCGCAGGCTGCTACCCCCGACCCGAGTACTGAACCTGCGCCAGGACCCGGCGGGCCAGCCGCTGGTCGATGACTATGTGCGGGGATTTGAATATTCCGATTGCTGGGTTCAGGATGCACGCCTGACGGTACTGAATGCCCGCGACGCTGCGGATCTGGGGGCGGACATTCTGCCCCGGACCGAGTGCCGGAAACTGGAGCGCGCCAACGGGCTGTGGAAAGTCACACTGCATTCCGCCGATACCGGGCAGAACCGGGTGGTACGCGCCCGGCTGGTCGTGAATGCTGCCGGCCCATGGGTGGACCGCCTGCTGCGGACGGCACTGGGTGACAATACCGCCCGCAATGTGCGTCTGGTACAAGGCAGCCACATCGTCGTCCGAAAGCTGTTTGATCATGATCGCTGCTATATCTTCCAGAATACTGACCAGCGCATCTTCTTTGCCATTCCCTATGAACAGGATTTCACCCTGATCGGCACGACCGACCGGGATTTCGACGGTGATCTTGACAGTTTCGGGATATCGGAGGCCGAGACCGACTATCTGCTGGCCGGGGCCGGGGCCTATTTCAGGAAACCGATACGGCGTGAGGATATCGTCTGGACCTATTCCGGCGTCCGGCCGCTCTACAATGACGGGGCCAGCGCAGCCCAGGAGGCGACCCGCGACTATGTTCTGCGCGATGATGGCGAACCGGACGAACCTGCATTGCTGAATATTTTCGGCGGCAAGATCACGACCTATCGCCGCCTCGCCGAGAGCATGCTGGAGAAAATCGAGAAACGCCTTGGCCCGCGAAAAGGAAAATGGACGCGGGAGGCCCCTCTTCCCGGCGGCGATTTTCCGACCGATGGCGTGGAGGTTCTGGCGGGGGAACTGTCCGCAGCGCATCCGGGAATCCCCGAAACCCTGATCCTGCGCCTGATCCGCCACTATGGCACGGACACGCGCCGCATCCTGGATGGTGCAGCCGATATACCCGATCTGGGGCGCCATTTCGGGGCGGACTTGTACGAAGCCGAACTGCGTCATCTAATGCGGCGGGAATGGGCGTGGTGCGCGGAGGATGTGCTGTGGCGGCGCACTAAACTCGGCCTGCATCTGACCCATGCGGAAGCACAGAACCTCGACGCCTGGATGGAGGAGAACCGGTAATGTCTGCGGTCATGGCACTGGATCAGGGAACGACATCAACCCGCACGCTGATCTTTGATGGCGATTATCACATTATCGGCACCGGCCAGCAGGAGTTTGCGCAGCATTTCCCCCAGTCCGGCCATGTCGAACATGCACCGGAAGACCTGATCGAAACCGCTGTGGGTACCATGCGCACGGCGTTGGCGCAGTCCGGCCTGAAGCCGGGTGATCTGGCCGGGCTTGGCATCACCAACCAGCGTGAGACGACCGTGATCTGGGACCGGGAAACCGGCAAGGCCCTCCACCGCGCCATTGTCTGGCAGGACCGGCGCACGGCAGACCGCTGCGCCACCCTTCGCACGGAAGATGTGGAGGATATGGTTGCGGGAAAAACCGGGCTGCTGCTGGACCCATATTTCTCTGCTACCAAGGCAGCCTGGATACTCGACAATGTCGAGGGTGCGCGGGCCGCGGCGGAGGCCGGGAAACTCGCTTTCGGGACCGTCGATACCTGGCTGATCTGGCATCTGACCGGTGGGCGTGTACATGCGACCGATGCGACCAATGCCTCACGCACCATGCTCTACGACATTCATCGGCAGGATTGGGACGACGATCTGCTGCACCTGTTTGGCGTACCGCGATCCCTGTTGCCCGAAGTGCGGGACTGCGCGGCGGAATACGGGTCGGTGGACAAATCCATCCTCGGTGTTGAAATTCCCATCCGGGGCGTTGCGGGGGATCAGCAGGCTGCCACCATCGGCCAAGCCTGTTTCCGACCCGGCACGCTGAAATCGACCTATGGCACCGGCTGTTTCGCGCTGCTGAATACCGGCACAACGGCCAGCCTGTCGAAAAACCGCCTGCTGACCACCATCGCCTATCGCCTTAAAGGGGAGGCAACCTATGCACTGGAAGGATCGATCTTTGTCGCCGGGGCGGCGGTGCAGTGGCTGCGGGACGGGTTGGGTCTGATCCGGTCAGCAGAAGAAGTCAGCGACCTTGCCAGCAAGGCCGATCCGGAACAGGTGGTCTATCTGGTCCCGGCCTTTACCGGCCTCGGCGCACCCCATTGGGATGCGGAGGCACGGGGCGCGCTGTTCGGTCTGACCCGTGCGACCGGCGCGGCGGAACTGGCCTGGGCAGCGCTTGAATCCGTCGCCTTTCAGACTGCCGACCTGCTGGACGCGATGCATCGGGACTGGACCGATGCGCCGGGCGTCGAAACCGTACTTCGCGTTGATGGCGGCATGACGGCCAGCGATGTCGCGATGCAACAGCTCTCCGATATCCTGGATGCACCGGTGGATCGACCGCAGGTCCAGGAAACAACGGCCCTGGGGGCGGCATGGCTGGCCGGGCATCAAGCTGGGGTCTGGCCCGATCAGGATGGTTTCGCCGCGAGTTGGCGTCTTGACCGGCGCTTTGAACCGGACATGCTTCCCGCTGTCAGAACGCACAAGCGTGCGGGCTGGCAGGATGCCGTCCGCCGCACCCTGTCCTCCACCTGACACCACCAGATGAATACAGGAATCGGGAAATGACGGGAGAGACAGATCTGACGCGGCTGCTGGCCGATATGAACCCACAACTGGATCCGGAAGGTTATGTCTTTGCCGTGGTGCCATACTCTCACCGGATCGATCCCCCGCCGCTGATGCGATTCCGGGAAGCGGAAGGCGATACGGTCATCCTGACCGAACAACAGGCGGCTAAGCAGGGGATAGAGGCAGATCGACTGTTTTGTCGAATTACACTCCACGTGCATTCAGATCTTGAAGCTGTTGGCCTGACCGCCGCCTTTGCCGCCTGTCTGACGGATATCGGCATTTCCGCGAATGTGGTTGCGGGTTACTATCACGACCATATCTTCGTACCGACTGGCGATGCAGATCGGGCGCTGGCGGCTTTACGGGCGCTGTCCCGTCAGGCTCAGCAGCGGTGAATAGAGTTCTGGCCTGCGGTCCCTGAACAGGCCCCAGGACGCCCGCTTGGCACGAATTTCCTCAAAATCCAGTTCAGCGGTCAGAATCCCCGACGTGCTGCGATCCGCCTCTACCAGTTTCGCGCCAGTCTCATCGGCGATGAAGGAGGACCCGTAGAAGGTCAGCACCGCCTGTTCGCTGACTTCCTGACCGATCCGGTTGCTGGCGACCAGCGGCGTCAGATTGGCCCCGGCATGACCCTGCATCACCCGTTGCCAGTGATCCCGCGAATCAATACTGGAATCCTGTGGTTCACTTCCTATCGCGGTGGGATAGAGCAGGATATCAGCCCCCTGAAGCGCCATTGCACGGGCGCATTCCGGGAACCACTGATCCCAGCAGATGCCAACACCGATCCGCCCGATGGCGGTATCCCAGACCCGGAACCCCGTATCGCCGGGATTGAAATAGAATTTCTCCTGATAGCCCGGCCCGTCGGGAATATGGCTCTTGCGATAAACGCCCAATACCCTGCCATTCGCATCGGCGATGGCGATACTGTTGAAATAGGCGTTGTTTGCACGCTCGAAAAAGCTGATCGGCAGGACGATGTTCAATTCCTTCGCCAGATCAGCAAAGCGGGCGATCAGGGAATTGCCCTCGACCGGATGCGCGAGGCCGAAATGGTCCTGCTTCTGGTCCGGGCAGAAATAAGGGGTCTCAAACAATTCCTGCAACAGGACCAGCCCGGCCCCTTTCGCGGCCGCATCCCGCACCAGCGCCTCGGCGCGGTCGAGATTGGCGGGAATGTCCCAATCGCACCCGGTCTGAGTGGCGGCGACGATAACGCTCATCGATCCTCGAACCCCATCAGCACATTGACCGCGTTGATGCCGATCTCATCCACGGCATAACCGCCTTCCATGACAAACAGGGTCGGGCGGTTCAGGCCCGCGATCATCCGCCCATAGGTCTTGTAGTCATCGCTTTCCAGTTTGAAGAAGGAAATCGGGTCGTCCTTGAAGGTATCGACACCCAGGGAGATGACCACTGCATCCGGGCCATAATCATGGATACGCCTGATCGAGGTCGCCAGTGCCGCACCCCAACTGTCGAAAGCGGTACCAGGCGGCAGCGGATAGTTTGCTGTGAAACCCTCCCCACCCAGCGCCCCGACCTCATCGGCATAGCCCAGGAAATAGGGGAAGGCGTCTTCCGGGCGGCCATGGACCGATTGGAAGAAGACATCGTCGCGCCCGTAGAAAATATCCTGCGTGCCGTTTCCATGATGGAAATCGACATCCAGGATTGCCACCCGCGCCGCGCCCTGATCCAGGAAGGCCTGAGCCGCGACGGCGGCGTTGTTGATGAAGCAATAGCCGCCGAACATGTCGGCGGCAGCATGATGCCCCGGTGGGCGACAGAGGGCGAAGGCAGCGTCAGCACCCCCGGCAATCGCTGCCTGAGCCGTCAAGGCGACATTGGCGCTGGCCTGCGCGGCCTCCCAGGTGCCACCACTGATCGCGGTTTCGGAGGCCAGCGCATAATAGCCGATCTTCCCATCGATGAAGTTCGGCGGCTTCACCTGCATGCGCCGCGCGGGCCAGGCGGTCGCGATCGCCTCCCCCTTGAAGCCCGCCGCCTGCCATTCATCCCAGCACCCCGCCAGGAAGGCAAGGAAAGCCCCGTCATGGATGCGCCGCACCGGATCCAATCCAAAATCGTCAGGTTCCCGCACCGGTCCCAGCCCGACCTGATGTACCCGTACCAGAATGCGGTCCACCCGGGCCGGACATTCATAGGGGGGGACCATCAATCCACCATGGATCTCCGTCTTCGCATCTCGCAGCTTGTGCTTGTCGGTCTGAATGGTCAGCATGATGGTGCACTCTCCCCTTCTCATAATCCGGTGTTTGGGCGTAGCATGGTCCGGGAAAAAGAGGGCGTAAATATCCCTTTTGGGATGGTCGGAATACAAGGTCGGGGAACAGGGGGAAATCGGCGGGCGTGTATCACTTGGCCAAGCCGGAAACGGATACGACGGAAGACGCGCTGGCCGCCACGATCACAGCGGTGGGCACGGCTGACTTCATTCCGCTTGCACTGGACTATCTTCGGCATGCCGCGCCGTTCCGCGGCTGCCTGCTGACGCTGTTGAACGGTGCGCGACGCCCTGTGCACCTGTATGACAATGTCCGGGCCGAACGCCGGGCGGAGGTCGTTGACCGCTATCTCGACGGGGCCTATCTGCTGGACCCGTTCTATGTTGCCTATCGCGATTTTGCGCCGTGTGATGCCTTGCGTCTGCGGGATGTCGCGCCGGACCGGTTCCAGCAATCGACCTATTTCCGGCAATATTACCACTCGATCCGGCTGCGGGATGAATTGGCGATCCTGATCGACCTGCCTGCGGGCAAGCATCTGTTCTATTCCATCGGGCGGTTGATCGACGAGCCACGCTTCACCGCCCGCGACGTGATCGAACTGCGCCGTATCCTGCCGATCTTCGCCGCACTCAACCGCCGGCATTTCGTGCATGAAAGCTATGGCAGTACACCGGGTGAGGATGGCATGGCACCGGAAGAGATCGATGCCGCGCTGGCGCGATTCGGAAAGGCAACCCTGACTGAACGGGAACGGGAGATCGCGGGCCTGATCCTGAAGGGGCATTCGTCGAAATCCATCGCCCGTATTATCTCGATCAGCCCCGGAACGGTGAAAATCCACCGCAAGAACATGTATCGTAAGCTGTCCATTTCTTCGCAAAGTGAGCTTTTTTCGTTGTTTTTGAGCGCCTTGTCGGGTTCAGATCAGGTCTGAGCCATGTCAGGGGATCGGACGGGACGACAGAGATACCCCCAGGGGGATATTTACGGGGCCGCATGGGGCGGCGTACCGTTTCAACCGTGGATGCCAACATACCCACACCGGTGCCGGACAGGCATTCGAAAGAAGGGGGACAGGGCATCGACCAGGAACAGGGAATCACATGACACAGGAAACCATCGAGAAATCCGCGACGGATCAGGGTCTGTCGGAGCGCGCGATGGTCACGGCGGAAAATGTGACCAAGAGTTTCGGCAGCGGTGCCCATGCCGTCACCGCGCTGGACGATATTTCCGTTACGATCCGGCAGAATGAATTCTTCACGCTGCTCGGCCCCTCCGGATGCGGCAAGACGACCCTGCTGCGGCTGATCGCAGGATTCGAATTGCCAACCAGGGGATCAATCCTGCTGGACGGTCAGGAAATCGGCCATCTGCCGCCTTACAAACGCCCGGTCAATACGGTTTTTCAGAGCTACGCGCTGTTCCCGCACATGACCGTGGCGGAGAATATCGCATTCGGGCTGGAAATGCTGAACAAGCCACGGGCCGAAATCGGGGAGACTGTCCGCAAGATGTTGGCCCTGGTGCGGATGGACAAACTTGCCGACCGCCGCACCGACCAGCTTTCCGGTGGACAGCAGCAGCGCGTCGCGCTGGCCCGGGCACTCGCCCCGCGTCCGAAGGTGCTGCTGCTGGACGAACCGCTTTCCGCCCTCGACCTGAAACTTCGCAAGGAAATGCAGATCGAACTGAAGCGGTTGCAGAGCGAGACCGGGATCACCTTCGTCTTCGTGACCCACGATCAGGAAGAGGCGCTGACCATGTCCGACCGGATCGCGGTCATGGATACCGGTCACATCCTTCAGGTCGGCGACCCGAAAGAAATATACAACCACCCGGCACGCCGTTTTGTTGCCGACTTCATTGGTGACATCAACATCATGGTAGCGGAAATGGTCTCGGTTGACGGCAATCGGGGTACGATCCGGCTGGGCAGCGGCGGCATGGTGAATGCACATCTGTCATCGGACACGCTGAAACCGGGATCGGTCAGTGTGGCAATCCGACCGGAAAATGTCCGGCTCTGCGCCGCCGATGACAGCAAGAGCACCGTGACCGGCACGATTGCGACGGTGGTGTATTTCGGTGCCGGGACGAACACCCATGTCACGCTGGACGACGGGACGGAAGTCATTGCCCGCAGCAGCGGTGCCGTTGGCAATCCCGGCGAAAGGGTGGGGCTGATACTGCCCGACGACCATCTGCAAGTACTGATCGACTGATGGCGGCGGTCGACCACAGCACGGATATGCCGGATAGCGCGGAAGCGCGTCTGGCCCGCGCGAAGGCGGCCTTCGACGGGCGGGAGAAAAGCACACGGCGCATCCTGCTGGCCCCGGCGCTGATCGTGATCGGTATTGTCGGTCTGTTTCCGCTGACGATCACGATGATCTATTCCGTCCTGTCGCCCGATACCTATGGCGGGGTTATCTGGAAACTGTCGGGTGAGGCCTATCTGCAGTTCCTGTTCGAGAGGGATATTTTCGACGATACGCTAGCCTTCAGTTCATCCTATCTACAGATCTACGGTCGCTCCGTCGGACTGGCCTTCATGACCACGATCGGCTGCCTGCTGATCGGCTTCCCCACCGCTTATTTCATTGCCAGCCAGCCGCGCGAGCAGCGCAATCTCTGGCTCTTCCTAATCACCCTGCCATTCTGGACCAATCTGCTGATCCGTACCTATGCGATGCTGCTGATCATCCGGGACGAGGGGATCATCAATCTGAGCCTGATGGGGATCGGCATCACGGAACAGCCGATTGGTATCCTCTACACCAATGGTGCCGTGCTGATGGGGCTGATCTACAGCTATCTGCCCTTCATGGTTCTGCCACTCTATGCCTCGCTGGAGAAGCTGGATTTCCGGCTGGTTGAGGCCGCCTACGACCTCTATGCGGATCGGCAAAAGGTGTTGCGCCGGATCATCATTCCTATGGCGAAGCCGGGTATCATTGCCGGGTGCATCCTGGTCTTCATTCCAGGGCTGGGGGCCTATATCACCCCGGAACTGCTCGGCGGCGGGAAGCATCTGATGATCGGTAACCTGATCGCGCTGCAATTCGGCAGTTCGCGCAACTGGCCGTTCGGATCCGCTGCCGCACTGATCCTGATGGCCGTCGTCATGATCGCCCTGCTGGTCTATATCCGAAGCGGCGCGAAGGAGGCCGGTCGTCATGGCTGACACTCTGCCTCATCCCCCGATCCGCCGCCGCATGATCGACCTGCGCAAGCAGCCAGGATTCGTGCAGATCGCCTGGGCCTGCATTTTCATGCTCTATGCGCCGATCCTGGTCCTGATCGTCTTTTCATTCAACGACAACCGCTCCGTCGTGCTGTGGACCGAGTTCAGTTTCCGGTGGTATGTGGAAGCGTTCGGCAATGACGGCATCCGCCGCGCCACCCTGATCTCGCTGCAGGTTGCGGCGGTCGCCACGTTCTTCTCGACCATTTTCGCCACCATGGCAGCACTGGCGACAACGCGGGTCCGCCCCTTCAGGGGGCAGACGCTGGTCTATGCGATCATCAACCAGCCGCTGATGATTCCCGAAATCGTCACCGCAATCTCCACCCTCGCCTTCTTCTCCCTGATCAAGCAACTGACCGGGGTGACCGGTATCGGTTATCTGATGCTGGCCCATACGGTGTTCTGCATTCCTTTTGCCTATATGCCGATCCGCGCACGGCTGGAAGATATGAACCTGACGATGGAACAGGCGGCAACCGATCTCTATGCCCCACCCTGGCAGGTTTTCCGCCGGGTCACCCTGCCGCTGATGATGCCGGGGATCGTTGCAGGCGCGATGCTGGCCTTCGTTGTGTCGCTGGACGATGTGATCATCACCCTGCTGGTTGCCGGGCCGGGAGAAACAACCCTGCCGATCTATATCCTGGGCCAGATCCGGCGCGGGATCACCCCCGAAATCAACGCCGTGTCCACGCTTCTGCTGGGCCTGTCGGTGGTTTTCGTCGCGCTTTTCTTCCTGATGGGAAGAAAGCGAAAATAACCGGAGGAGCGGGATTCCCCCGCATTCTCCAAACAGAGGAGGTTGGTCAATGAAGCGTATGATCCTGAGCCTGGCTGCGGTGACTGCCGTCGGTCTGGCAACGGCGGGAACCGCCGCCGCAGAAGGCAAGCTGAACATCTATAACTGGGGCAACTACACGAACCCGGTACTGATCGAGAAATTCGAGAAAGCCCATAATGTCGAAGTGACACTGGATGGCTATGATTCGAACGAGACCATGCTGGCCAAGGTCAAGGAAGGCGGCACCGGCTACGATATCGTCGTCCCCGGCGACTACATGATCAAGATCATGATCGGCGAAGGGCTGCTGGCCAAGGTCGAGCCGAACAAGATGGAGAACTTCAAGAACGTAGACCCGAAATGGGTTGATGTCTGGTGGGATCCGGGTCGCGACTATTCGGTTCCCTATCAGTGGGGCACGACCTCCTTCACCGTCGACACAGCAATCTATTCCGGTGATGTCAACACGCTGAAACTGCTGTTCGATCCGCCACCAGAACTGCAGGGCCGCATCAACATGCTGAATGACATGAATGATGTCATCAACGCGGGGCTGCGCTATCTCGGCTATCCGCGCTGCAACGACAATCAGGACCAGCTTCGTGAGGCGACAGAACTGCTGCTAAACGCCAAACAGCACTGGCGCACGATGGATTACAGCATCATCGAGAAGCTGACTTCCAAGGATGTCGACCTGTCGCAAAGCTGGAACGGTGCCGCCATGCGTGCCCGCGAACAGCGCCCGACGCTGCAATACGCCTATCCGAAGGAAGGCTTCACCGGCTGGATGGACAATGTCGCCGTCCTATCCGACGCACCGAACATGGAAAATGCGAAACTGTTCATCAACTTCATCATGGATCCGGAAAACGCCGCCCTGATTTCCGATTTCGCGAAATACGCGAATGGCATTCTGGGCAGTGACAAGTTCATGGACCCGGCCATGCTGTCCGCACCGGAAATCGTGATGCCTGCTGATGCGCCGACACCCGATTTCGTGCAGCCCTGCCCGCAGGCCACGGTGGATCTGTACAACAAGATCTGGACCCGCCTGAAACAGTAAGCCTTTGCCGATCCGGGGCGGGCCCTTATATACAGGCCCGCCCCACCTTTCTTTCAGTCAGTTCGGAACCTTGATTTATGTCTTCCACTGCACATTCATTGCCGGATCAGCGCCCCCGCGAAGCCCGCGAACTGGGAATCATGCAGGGCTTTCCACCCCGTCCGGAAAAACGCCCGACCCTGAGCAACTGGGATCTGCCACCCTTCAACCGCTGGTCCTTCCAGAATGTGCGCAGCCTGTTGCCCACCGCCGATGTTGATCGCGGCACCGGGCCGGTGCGCGACCTGCCCCGGTCTCTTCACGACTTCTCGGCGGTCCCGTTCAAGGCCCTCGACGGAACGACCCGAACCGTGGCGCAGATGCTGACGGAAACCTATACCGACGGTTTCCTGATCTGGCATCGCGGGCAGGTTGTCACCGAACAGTATTTCAACAGCATGGGACCGCGCAGCCTGCATCTGGCGCAATCGGTTTCCAAATCCATAGTTGGAGTCCTTGCTGGTGTTCTGCATGGAGAAGGGAAGCTGGACCTGGATGCGCCGCTGGCCGACCGGGTGCCGGAACTGGCGCATTGCGGCTATGGCGATGCGACGCTGAATCAGGTTCTGGACATGCAGACAGGTGTCCGGTTTGTTGAGGATTATGGCCTGCCCCATTCCGATATGACGCGCATCGACATTGCCAGTGGCTGGCGCCCGCCCCATCCGGGGGAGCCAGTACCGACAATCCGCGATGTCATCCTGACGCTACAAAAAGAATGGGCGCATGGTGAGGTTTTCAACTATCGCTCCATTGAAACCGACGTGCTGGCCTGGATTCTGGAACGGGAAGCCGGGGCGTCGCTTGCCACGCTTCTCTCCGACCGGATCTGGTCGAGGATCGGGGCGGAGCGCGATGGCTATTTCACCGTGGACCGCGCGGGAACCGCGCTGGCCGATGGCAGTTTCAACGCAACACTGCGCGACTTCGCCCGTTTTGGGCTGATGATGCTGGAGGGCGGTTGCGTCGGGGATAGGCAAGTCGTCCCGAAAAGCTGGGTTGATTCCTGCCGCGGAGGAGAAGCCGCGAAATTCCATCCGCCGTATAATGCGACCTCCCCCAACGGGGCCTATCGCCGCCAGTGGTGGGTGCATGATGTCGAACGGGGCGACTACATGGCGCGTGGCGTCTTCGGGCAGTTGATCTATATCGATCCGGAGGCTGATTTCCTGGCCGTCAAACTGTCCACCTGGCCGGATTATTTGATCCACAGCTTCACTGTCGATACCCTGTCTGCCGTGAAGGCGATCCGTCAGGCCCTGACCGACGCATAACTGCTTGTGGGAAGGATGCGCGCTGCAATGACCGATACCGTCTCGATTACCCTCTGGGCGACAAATCTTGCGGAACCGCTTGATGGACCACAGGACTGGCTCGACGCGCTGGAAGCGGTGGCGATGGAATCGAAGGCGTCGGGCAGCGACCTTCTTGTCGCCCCGGAATACGTCTCCGAACAATGGCTGACCTATTGCGGGCGCGATGCCAGCCTGACCGAGGAACCGGTGCGGATGGCGGAGGCAGGCCTGGCTTTGCAGGACGGCATCCAGGCTCTGGTGGACAAGCATGGGATCGACATCATGGCCGGGTCCTGGCCCGTCGCCAATGGCACGGATGGCTATAACAACGGCGCGCATCTGTTCGCGGTGGGTGGAACCGCGCCACTGATCCAGCGCAAGCTGTGCATGACGCCGCCGGAGAAAGACCCGGCAAGCTGGGGTATCATTCCTGGCACCAATATGCAGGTCTTTGAATGGAAGGGCCTGCGCTGCGCCATCGTGATCTGCCTCGATATCGAACTTCCGGCCCTGTCCTGCCTGTTCGCAAAGGAAGCGCCGGATCTCGACCTGATCATCTGCCCGTCAATGACAGAGAAACTGTCCGGCTATTCCCGCGTTTTCGGTTGTGCCAAAGCACGGGCGGTGGAACTGATGACGACGGTCGCGGTCGTCGGCTGTATCGGCGCAACACCGCTGGGCGAGGGTCGCCCGAATGTGTCCGGCGCGGCGGTCTATCTGCCCTGCGAGGCCGATCTGGGCTTCGACGGTCGCTTTGCCGAAATTGGCCCGTTCAGTGCCGCCCCGAAAGAGGATTCGCTGGGTCCCCGCCTGCATGCCAGGGATATCCCCGTCGGCAAGGTCCGCGCCCTGCGCGCCAATCAACCTGAAGTCTGGCCCGGTGCCTGGACAGGGGCGGGCGTCACCATCACCGCCGTTGAGCAACCCGCATCGAAACGACTGAAGCGCAGCGCATAGCATCTAACAGCCGGAGGAACCTGCGGCATTTGGGTGCGCCCCTCTTTCCCCGGTCTACCGGACGCGCTATGTAGGAATCATGACAATACTTGCTATCATCCTGATGGTCGTCGCCATGCTTGTCACGGCGGGGATCCTGTTCGTCGGTATCATCGGCATGGCCAGGGGCGGTGCCTTCAATGACAAATGGGGCAACCGGCTGATGCGCTATCGCATCCTGGCGCAGTTCATTGCGCTGGTGATGTTCGGTATCGCAATCGCCATGCTCCGCGCCGGGGGAGGCTGAGACCGGTGGTCAGCCTAACGAAGATCTATACCCGCGGCGGCGATGCGGGACAGACCTCGCTGGGAGACGGATCGCGCCGGGACAAGCATGATCTGCGGGTGGAGGCCTATGGCACGGTCGATGAGGCAAATGCCACCATCGGTCTGGTCCGACTGCATGTCACAGGTGCCGTGGATGAGCTGCTGAGCCGCATCCAGAATGACCTGTTCGATCTTGGTGCCGATCTCTGCACACCGGAAGGCGACGAGCGGCGAGCCGGAGCCCTGCGCATCCAGGCGGGCCAGGTTGCGGCGCTGGAACAGGCGATAGACCAATACAATGAACCGCTGGATACCCTGAAGAGCTTTATCCTGCCAGGCGGCAGTCCGGCAGCGGCCCATTTTCATCTGGCCCGCACCGTAACGCGACGGGCGGAACGACTGGTGGTTGCCCTGGCTGCTGTGGAATCGATAAATCCCGAGGCGATCAAGTATCTGAACCGCCTTTCAGACCTGATGTTCGTTCTGGGACGCCATGAGAATGACGGCGGAAAGGCCGATATTCTCTGGGTTCCGGGCGCGAACCGCTAGAGCGGAGGAAAAGCATGGCACCCGACGGCAGTGTCATGGAGATCGTGCAGATCATTCTGCTCATCCTCGTATCCGCCTGCTGCATTGCTGGTTTTGTACTGCAATTCTATGCTTGGCGGCATCTGAAGCCCGGCATTCCCCGCTTCGGTCACAAGGACGCGCTGTTCCGCAAGAAGGATCAGTATTACGAGCCCGAAGGCATGGTCTACATCGAATGGCAGAAGCGCATCATGCATGTGATGTTCGTGCTGTTCATCCTGTTCATCATCGCCATCGAATGGTCCGTCGAACCGTGATCGCGGCATAGATGATTCTTGAAATTCTGGAATACCTTGCCACGCCCTGCCCCGGCTGGGCGCGGCAGATGGGCTATCTGCGCGAGTCCATCGCCATTCGTCACCGTGCCCGACGCTGCCGCGATACCTGGGCCGATCATCAGGCGCGGACAAGGGTCGAAATCCTGAAAGCCGCAGGGACCTTACCCCCCGAGGCGGAGATCATCGTGCTGGGCGCGGGGCTGTGCCTCGATGTTCCCGTTCAGGCACTTGCCGACCGACCCGGTCGTCTGACACTGGTCGATGCCATCCGGCCCCTGGGACTGCGGCTTCCTGCCGGCGTCCGCTATATGACCGGTGATGTGGAAGGATCCGCGCGGGCGTTGCATGAGCACCGGCTGCGCGGTGCCTCCCCCATGCTGGATTTCAGCAAGGTGGGACTTATCGTCTCGGTCAACCTGATCTCGCAACTGCCACTGTTGCCGGTACAGTGGTGCCAGCGCCATGGTCTGCCAACCGATGGATTGACAGCGGAAATCATGGGACGACACGTTACCGACCTTGCCACGCATCCAGCCCCGGCACTGCTGATCGGCGATGCGATGCGACGCCGGATTGATTCCGATGATCAAATACTGGAGGAAATCGATCTGGCGCGACAGGCTGGACTGCCAGTCCCTGAAACCTCATGGATCTGGCCCGTCGTGCCTACCGCAGAGGCAGGAAGCACTCCAAGCATCGAAACTGTGGTCGGGGTCTGGCAATTATAGAATTCGCTGCCCCTTTCGCGACGCGATGTCGCAAAGCGGCGCATTTGAGACCCTTCCGCGCTTGACCCTTCGGGTGGCTGCTCCTACACATCGACGCTGAACTTAAGCGGGGAAATCCCCACTCTGAATCTGGAATGAGGAGCGCTCGGGTATGAAGGTCTTGGTGCCGGTCAAACGCGTCGTCGACTATAACGTCAAGATCCGCGTGAAGGCGGATCAGACGGGCGTCGAAACGGCGAATGTCAAAATGTCGATGAATCCGTTCGATGAGATAGCCGTCGAACAGGCCGTTCGGATGAAAGAGGCCGGACAGGCCGAGGAAGTCATCGCCGTTTCTATCGGTGCGCTGCAGAGCCAGGAAACAATCCGCACCGCGCTGGCCATGGGTGCCGACCGCGGCATTCTGGTGCAGCATGACGGCGAAGTGCAGCCGCTCGCCGTCGCCAAAATCCTGAAAGCGATCGCTGACGCCGAAGGGCCAGGAATCATTCTCTGTGGCAAGCAGGCAATCGACGACGACGCCAACCAGACCGCCCAGATGCTCTCCGCCCTGCTGGGCTGGCCGCAGGCGACCTTTGTGTCCAAGCTGGAAATCGGCGACGGCGAGGCAACCACAACCCGCGAGGTTGACGGTGGTCTGGAGACGATCAAGGTGAAGCTGCCTGCCGTCTGCTCTGTCGATCTGCGCCTGAACGAGCCGCGCTATGCCTCGCTGCCGAATATCATGAAGGCGAAGAAGAAGCCCATCGACATGAAGACCCCGGCGGATTTTGGTGTCGATCCGACCCCGCGCCTGACCACGGTCAAGGTTGTCGAGCCGCCGCCGCGTCAGGCGGGCGTGAAGGTCGCGGACGTGGCTGAACTGGTCTCGAAGCTGCGCAACGAAGCGAAAGTGATCGGCTGAGGCCGTCCCCGAAAAGGAGAGAGTCAAGATGAGCAATCTGGTCATCGCCGAACATGACGGTGCGGAAATCAAGCCGCACACCCTGAACACCGTTGCCGCCGCCGTGGCCGCCGGGGGCGACATTCATGTCGCTGTCATCGGGTCCGGTTGTCAGGCCGCCGCCGATGCCGCCGCGAAAATCGCCGGTGTCTCCAAGGTCCTGCTGGCCGATAGCGCCGAATACGAAAACCAGCTCGCCGAAGCCGTCGCGCCCGCCATTTTGAAAATGGCTGCCGGTTACAGCGCCGTCTTCGCGCCCGCCAACACTTTCGGCAAGAACGTGATGCCCCGCGTCGCGGCCCTGATGGATATCCAGCAGGTCTCCGAAGTCTCCGCCGTGCTGGGGGAGAAGACATATGAGCGTCCGATCTATGCCGGAAACGCCATCGCCACAGTGAAATCCGCCGAGGCAACCGACATCATCACCGTCCGCATGACCTCTTTCGAGCCGGTCGCAGCGGAAGGCGGCTCTGCCAGCATCGAAACCGTCTCTGGCACTGGTGCTCAGGACCTCTCCACCTATATCGGCCAGTCGGTCGTCAGCAGCGACCGTCCGGAACTGACCTCTGCCAAGATCGTCATCTCCGGAGGTCGCGGCATGCAGTCGGGCGATAACTTCGTGATGCTGGAACGGGTCGCGGACAAGCTGGGTGCCGCCGTCGGCGCGTCCCGTGCGGCCGTCGATGCCGGGTTCGTCCCCAACGACTATCAGGTTGGCCAGACCGGCAAGGTCGTTGCCCCGGATCTCTATATCGCCGTCGGCATCTCCGGCGCGATCCAGCATCTGGCCGGGATGAAGGATTCGAAAGTCATCGTCGCCATCAACAAGGATGACGAAGCCCCGATCTTCCAGGTAGCCGATTACGGCCTCGTCGCAGACCTTTTCGTGGCGATCCCGGAACTCGAAGCCGCTCTCGGCTGATCGCATGAATATCGCAGCGCCGTCGGATATTATCCGGCGGCGCTGGTTTCATTTCAATAAACCAGCACGTCGTACCCGGACCTGATCCGGGTATTTTTCCAATGGAGCAGGAACGGCGCTATTGCCCGATTGCCTCTCCGGCGGCGTGGCCGCTGGCCCAGGCCCATTGAAAATTGTAACCGCCGAGCCAGCCTGTGACATCGACCGCCTCCCCTATGACATAAAGACCTGGGACAGACTTCGCCTCCATCGTGCGGGAGGACAGTTCCGCCGTGTCCACCCCGCCCAACGTCACCTCCGCCTTGGCATAGCCTTCGGTTCCGGACGGGATCACCTGCCAGGCATTCAGACGCGCACCGAGTGCCGTCAACTGACGATCGGTGATTTCACTGATCGCTTGTTTCGGCAGATGGTCCGCAGCGAAGGCCGTCGCGAGACGGCCGGGCAGGATTTCGGACAGCGCCGTCTGCGGTTCGACCCGGCCTCGGCTGCGCTTGCGCCCCAGCAGGTAATCACTGGCGGATTGATCCGGCACGACATCCAGAACAATCGGCTCCCCCTCCCGCCAATATGAAGATATCTGCAGGATCGCCGGGCCGGATAGGCCGCGATGGGTCAGCAGCATCGCCTCCCGGAAACTGCGGTTGCCGCAGCGCGCGACACAGGGAAGCGCAACACCGCTCAACGGGCTCATCACCGCCAGATCATCGGCACCGACGGTCAGCGGCACAAGAGCCGGGCGAATATTGCAAAGCTTGAGACCAAAGCCCCGGGCAATGTCATGCGACAGACCTGTCGCCCCCATCTTGGGAATCGACAGTCCCCCGGTCGCCAGCACCAGCGCAGATGCCGTAAAATCCCCCTGATCGGTCGCAACCCGATAGTCCGTTCCGCGTGTGACATCGGTGACCCTGTGCCCGGTGCGGATATCGACACCGACCGCCGCGCATTCATCGAGCAGCATTGCAACGATGGATCGGGCGGAGCCGTCACAGAACAACTGCCCCAACGTCTTCTCATGCCAGGCGATCCCGTGCTTATCGACCAGGGCGATGAAATCGGTTGGCGTATAGCGCGCAAGGGCGGATTTGCAGAAATGCGGATTGCCGGAGATGAAATTAGCTGCCGAACAGTCGATATTGGTAAAATTACAGCGTCCGCCGCCGGAGATCAGGATCTTCTTTCCCACCTGTTCGGCATGATCCAGCAGCAGAACCCGCTGCCCTCGGCCCCCGGCAGTCATGGCACACATCAAGCCTGCGGCACCGGCCCCCAGGATGATCGTATCGTAATGGGCCTTGTCCGACTGCGGCATGATCCGGCTATCCTGTGGTTATGCCTCTGCGTAGCCAAGCGGAGGCGATAACGCAAGATATCGGGAACTGCCCTATGCAGACGGTGCCTGCGCCAGGGTCTTCTTCGCGGATTCCTTGATCACGATCACCGGTTCCATGGAATCGAAGACATCCTGACCCAGATGGCATTTCACGTAATGACCGTCGGCGAGCTTGTACTGCTTCGGCACATCGGTGTTGCATCTGTCTTCTGGGACCAGATGCTTGCGCTGGCAGCGGGTGACGAAAGGGCAGCCCTTCGGAGGATTGAGGGCGGAGGGGATATCCCCTTCCAGCACGATCCGGCGCTTCTGGACCGATGCATCGGCTATCGGCACGGCGGACAGCAGCGCCTCGGTATAGGGATGGTAGGGCGGGCTGAAGACCTGCTCGGTTGAGCCTGACTCAACGATATGACCCAGATACATGACCACGACCCGATCCGCCAGATAGCGCACGACCGACATGTCGTGGCTGATGAACAACATCGTAGTGCGGGATTTGCGCTGTATATCCATCAGCAGTTCCGTCACCGCCGCCTGTACCGAGACGTCCAGTGCCGAAACCGGTTCATCCGCGACAACGACTTTCGGCTGTCCGGCAAAGGCACGGGCGATGCCGATGCGCTGCTTCTGGCCTCCGGATAACTGACGCGGCATGCGGGTTGCGAATTCGCGCGGCAGCTTCACCAGATCGAGCAACTCGTACATCCGCTCGGTACGCTCGGCGGTGTCCGCCCCGATGCTGAATTTCTCCAGCGTTCGGATGATCTGGCCACCAACAGACTGGCTGGGGTTGAGCGTATCGAAGGGATTCTGGAAGACCATCTGCACCGAGGCGACCGTGCGCTTGTCCCGATCCGCAACCCCGATGCGACCAATTTCCAGATCCCCCAGCATGGCATCGCCTGAAGTCGAGGTTTCCAGCCCCAGCAATATCTTGGCGAGAGTTGATTTCCCACAACCGGATTCCCCGACGATTGCGACAGTCTGCGCCTCGCAGGCCTCCAGCGAGATATCCTCGTTCGCCTTCACGGTCAGTTTCTTGCCGCCACCGAACATCGATCCGGAATAGATCTCATACCATTTCTTCAGTTTCTTGACGCTCAACACCACTTCGCCGGAAGTGATCGCCTCAGTCGTCTTGATCGCGGCGGGGGGCTTGTCCCAGTCGATCTCGTCGATCCGCGCGCATCGGCTGAAATGCCGGTCGGCATCTGGAAGCTCCACCATATGGACATCGCCCACATCGCAGATTTCCGCCTTGAAATGGTCGCAGCGGGGTCCAAAATTGCAGCCCCTGGGACGCTGATGCGGCAATGGCAACTGACCGGGAATCGGCACCAGCGGGCGCTGATTCTTGTCCGCACCCGGCAGTGGAATCGAATTCAGCAGCCCTTTTGTATAAGGATGGCGCATCTTGTCGAAAACGCCATGGATTGAGCCCGTCTCAACCGCTTCACCAGAATACATCACCGTGATGCGGTTGCAGGTATCCAGGATCAGGCCCAGATTGTGCGACACAAAGATCATCGACGTGCCGTAATTGTCGGCCAGTTCCTTCACCAGTTCGACAATCCCCGCCTCGACCGTCACGTCCAGAGCCGTTGTCGGCTCGTCCAGCAACAGCAGGGACGGTTTCGAGAGCAAACCCATGGCAATCACCACACGCTGCTGCTGTCCACCGGAAATCTGGTGTGGATAGGAATCAAAGACACGCTGGGGATCAGGAAGTTTCACCGCGCCGAGGATGTCAATCACCATCGCCGCGGCTTCCTTTTCCGACTTGCCCTCATGCAGCATCGGCACTTCCATCAACTGCCTGCCGATCCGCATCGCCGGATTCAGGGAGGCCATCGGCTCCTGATAGATCATCGCGATCTCGTTGCCGCGCAGATGGCGATACTCTTCTTCGGAAATCTTCGTCAGATCCCGACCCTTGAACAGAATCTGGCCACTCATGACCCGTCCGTTCTTGCCGAGGTCGCCCATGATACCCAGCGACACGGTGGACTTGCCACACCCGGATTCCCCGACGAGACCCATCGTCTCCCCCGGCATGACGGTGCAGGAGAAATCCATCACCGCCGGGATTTCTCCCGCTCGGGTGAAGAAGGAGATGTTGAGGTCCTTGATTTCAAGAATTGGCTGAACCATCGGTTGAGACCTCCCTAGTCCTTGAGCGACTGTTCGCGCAACGCATCCGCGAGCAGGTTGAGACCGAGCACGAAGGACATCAGTGCCAGTGCGGGCGGCAGAGCGGGATGCACGTAAAGACGCAGCAACCGACTGCCTTCCTTGATCGTCGTTCCCCAATCCGGGCTTTCCGGGACCAGCCCGAGGCCGAAGTAACCGAGCGTCCCGAGCAGGATCGTCGTATAGCCGATCCGCAAGCAGGCATCGACAATCAGTGGACCGCGTGCATTGGGCAGGATTTCCCACAGCATCACATACCAGGGAATCTCCCCCCGGGTCTGTGACGCAGCAACATAGTCCCGAGTTGCGATATCCATCGTAAGACCCCGGACGATGCGGAATACACCAGGACTGGAGGCGAAGACGACGGCCACGAAAATGTTCAACTCGTTCGGTTCCAGCGACAGAAGACCGAACGGATCCGCATCAAAGACAAGGCTTATATAGACCCAGCCGCCGAAGATGAAGACTGCCGCCAACTGCCATGCCATCTGCTTAGGTCGTTCCCGAAACCGACTGTAGAACAGCATGGCGAAGAAGATAATCGGGAAGACGAAGAATACGCCCGCCATGACCTGTGGCACCGCCGTTTCCCGAATACCCGGCGTCACCAGTAGATAGAACAGCAGAATGACCGGGAACGCGAGTACAAGGTTCGCAAGGAAGGACAGGATCGTATCGGTCCTGCCGCGGTAATATCCAGCAGGCAGACCCAGAGTGATGCCGACAACGAAGGCGAACATCGTCGCCGCCGGAGCGATCACCATGACGATCTGACTGCCATGTATCAGACGGCTGAACACATCCCGACCGAATTTATCGCCACCGAGATACTGCACCAGCCCACTGACCGGTTCGATCACCCCCGGCCCCTTGTTTTTCAGCATGGCAAACTGGGCGAGCGGATCGAAGGGTGCGATCCAATTCGCGAGGATCGCCGTGAACAGCCAGAAGAAGGTTATGAACAATCCTGCCAATCCGGCCGGACTTTCATAGATCCGTCCATACAGGGACAGTTTCTTCTGATACTTCCAGCTCAACCCCATCACAACCGCGATGCAGATCCAGACTGGCAACAGAGAATACAATATTCCGAAAACAATGGCTCCGGGACCGATAAATTCCAGCATTCCGGCCTCCTATCGCACACGAATTCGGGGATTGAGATAGGCATATCCGATATCGGATATCATCTGCGTCGTCAGCACGACCAGCACAGACACGATGGCGCAACTGAGCAACGTATCGATATCGTTATTGCCCGCAGCCTCCACCAATACCCAGCCGAAACCCTGATAGCGGAACATCACCTCGACGATCACCACCCCTGTCAGAAGCCAGGGGAATTGCAGCATGATCACCCTGAAGGGCGCAATCAGCGCATTGCGAAGTGCATGGCGCAGAACAACGGTATGGAACTTCAACCCTTTCAGACGGGCCGTTCGGATGTATTGCGATGTCATGACCTCCGCCATTGAGGCCCGCGTCATCCGCGCAATATAGCCCATACCGTAGACCGCCATAGTCATGACCGGCAGGGCAAAATTGTAGACCGAGACACCTTGTGTCGTCGCCGTCGCCGACGAGGCGTTCAACCATCCAAGCCAGGAAGCAAAGATCACCGAGAACACAACGCCCGAAACATATTCCGGTGTTGCAGTGGAGGTAATCGAAACGATGGACAGCGATCTGTCCGTCCGCGTTCCTTCCCGCATTCCAGCCAGGATACCAATGACAAGAGCGGCGGGAACCATGGTTGCCATCACCCAGAACATCAGTATTCCCGTAGACTGAAGGGCGGGAAGCAATCGTTCATGAACCGGCTGTCGGAACATGGTGGAACAACCGAGATCTCCCTGAAGAATGCCGGCATAGGTCGTCACCGGTGGTTCATCGCAAAAGGCGAAGCGGGGTTTCGGCTCCCCGGTCTCGATGTCCCGGGCTGGTTCCTTAGGCATGACACCAAGCCACTGGGCATAGCGCTCTATAAAGGGTTCCCGATAGCCATTATATTGCAACCAGCGCTCAATCATGGCGTCGGATGCCCGCATGTTCGTCTGACTGATCGACAGCTTACGAAGATTCGGTTCCAGATTGATCAGGAAGAATACAACAAATGTCAGGCACAGCATCGTCAGAAGCATCGTGCCGAATCGATTTGCGATCAAACGTAACATGGGCCCTCCCCAACGTCTCTAAGTCACCCCAACGAGCCGAATTCGGCTTTCCTGGAGGAGACGGGATAGATGGAAAGCGGGTGCGGGAGGAGGCCATGCCTCCCCCCGCTTACGCAATCAGGCCTCGTCGAGCCAGCACTTGTGGAAGGACTGTTCGAACGTCTGATGCATCTGATAATTCTTCAGGGACGGCTGCATGTGGCAGTACACACCGCGCCAGTAAGGCTGCACGATGATGCCGCTTTCCTGAAGGATACGTTCCACCCGCTCCATCACCACGCGACGCTTGTCGGCATCCGCGATGGCCAGAGCCTCATTCAGCGCGGCATCAAATTCTGGGTCCGAATAAGCGGCTTCGTTCCAGGCTTCGCCGGAGCGATAGGCCAGAGCCAGAACCTGAACCCCGAGCGGGCGCATGTTCCAGTTGGTGATCGAATACGGATATTTGGTCCAGTCGTTCCAGAAGGTCGAACCCGGCAGGATCGTCCGTTTGATCTGGAAGCCGCATTCACGAAGCTGAGCAGCGATCGCATCCCCGGAATTCCGGCGATAGTCGTCATCAATCGTGATCAGTTCATGCTCATGATCCATCATTCCGGCTTCCGTCATCAGACGACGGGCTTCTTCCGGGTCCCGCTTGAATGCCGGCAGGTCGAAATATTCTGGATGGATGCTGCTGACATGGTGGTTTTCCGCCACCGAGCCGAGCCCGGCATACCCCAGTGTCAGAACCACTGAATTGTCGACCCCGAGCTGCAGGGCACGACGGACGCGGACATCGTCATAGGGCTTGTTGGCAGTGTTGGTGCGGCAGACGATGGTCGCCGCCGTGATCGCTTCCGACTTCACCAAGGTTCCGAGACTGTCGAGCACTTCCACGAAATCGGCCGTGGTTTCGTAATTGACATGCACCTCACCGGATTCGAAAGCACCGACGGTCGCCGCCGGATCGGTGCCGTAATCGGTCCAGATCACACCATCGACATGCGGCTCTCCGCCCCACCAGGAACCGGCCGGACGTTTCTTGACTTCCGCCCGGGCGCCAACCTCCAGCGAGACCAGTTCGAACGGTCCGGTACCGACCGGCCATTCGGAAATCTTGCCGCCATTCTTGTCGAAATCCCGGTGCACGCAGAGCGCCGGATAATCGACGATGCCCGGAATGATGGTGATGTCCGGTGCCAGCAGCGACAGTTTGACGGTGTGCTGATCGACAACCGTGATCGCGCCTTCACGGGCAACACCGCTCGCTTCATCAATCAACGCAGAGACGCGGGCCGCCATCGAGTTACCCTCGACCGCCTTTTCGCACCAGCGGGTGAAGTTGTAGGCCACATCTTCTGCCGTGAAATCGTCGCCATTGCTCCATTTCACGCCCTTGCGGACATTGAGCGTATATTCCGTGGCGTCATCGTTGATTTCCCAGCCTTCCAGCAGCCAGGGCTCGAATGTGTAGTCTTCCGAATAGCGAACCAGCGGCTCGACCATCTGGCGCGCGACGTTGGCCATCTCGCTCCAGTCAAAGGTACGCGGGTCATCAACGCGACGCACATTCGCGGCAACGCGCACGATGCCGCCCTTTTTCGGCGTGTCGGCCAATGCCGTTTTCGGGGCGGCGAGGCCCAGCATGCCATAGGCCGTGGCGGCGGTGGCACCGAAAGCGGTGGCCAGAGCCAGGAATTCGCGACGGGCCATCTTCCCGTTCAGGGTTGCTTCTGCCCAGCCCTCAACATGCTTGTTGAGCGGCTTTCCATTACGATCCAGAATTGTCATTTACTGTCTCCCAAGACGTTGCGCAGTTAAATCGGTCTCCCGCAAAAGCCTCCCGCGGTGCCGACATCGTTTTCTCAAGAAGGAGTGTGACCCAAAAGAGGGAGCGACTCAATGGACTTGCCAAAGTCCCTTTTCATTCCCACGACCCCTCGCCTTTCGAACTATTCGACTTCGGTCCATCGCGTCCCCCCGATGGAGCCCAAAGCCTTCTTCATCAAGACTGTGGGAAAAACTTGATTCTGTATGGCTTATTTTTCCCAAAAATTATGCAAAATGCGCCATATTTGGACAGTTGATCGGGTTATGCGCAAACAAATTATCAAATTTGCGCAGTCGCGCCTCACAAACCCAGATCAATGCTCCGCAAGACGTGTGGCCAATGCCGCGATTCCCGCCACATCAACATTCGCGAAGGCTGCACGCAGGTATCGATCCTGACCCTCGCCGAAAATCGGCCCCGGCAGCATGAAGATTGCCTGATCCCGAACCAGCATCCTGGCAACCACTGCGGCGGAACGCTCCCGATGCGGATGCTCCAGATAGGCGAAAAAAGCGCCTCGGGAAATCAATCGATACCCGCCCGGATCGCTGCGGAATGCGTTGTCCAGAGCGCTCACCCGCAGGGCCATGTCATCCCGGCGCGCCCGCTTCCAGTCAGACAGATGCTCCAGGCCATGGAGTGCCGCCAGTTGCCCGATATGACTGGGACAGATCGTGACGGTATCAGCGATCTTGCCGATGGCGGACATGATCCGGGGGCCTGCCGTCAGCGCACCGACACGATATCCGGTCAGGCTATACGCCTTCGAGAAGCTGTAGAGATGTACAAATCCATCACGCCAGGACGAATCGGAGAACAGTCGGTGCGGCGGTGCCTCCCCTTCCAGGAAATCGCGATAAGTCTCATCAATCAGCAGGGCAAGGTCATGGCGCTGGGCAAGGGCATGAAACGCATCCAGCAGGTCGGGACTGTAGACGGTTCCGGTTGGATTGTTCGGCGTCACCAGCAGGATCGCGCGGGTGCGATCCGTGATCAGCGCCTCGGCAGCTCCGGGGTCAGGCAACATGCCCTCCACACCGACAGAGCACGGCAGGGGAACAGTGCGGATCCCCTGCATCGTGCACCACATTTCATGATTGAAATAGCAGGGTTGCGGAATCAGAATCTCGTCCCCCGGCCCGGCCAGCGCCAGAACGGCCATGCAGAAGGCATGATTACCCCCCGCCGTGATCGCAACATCCGCGGCGGAAACCGTCGCCTGATAATCCCGCGACAGGGTCGCGGCAAGGCTCTCCCGCAGCGGTTCGATTCCGAGGATCGGTGTATAGAACGCGGTTTCCTCGCGTCGGGCAGCCTCCGCCATGGCTTCACGCAACCCCGCATCGGGCGGATAGCTGGGCACCGCCTGGGCAAGGTTGAGCAGGGGGCGGGCAGACGTCACGCCAGCCTCTGCCAGCCAGGACATCGCTTCGGGGATCGGCGGTTCGGCAGTCGCGTCGATATTCGGATTTATGCGGACGGGCATGGTCTGGCCTCGGCGGATGGAAAGGAATGAGAGGATACGTCTTCCTGGCAGGATGGCGCAGGCCCGGCGCGGCGACAAGCGTCTCTCAGGCACCTACAACAAGTGGCTTCGCCCGATCCTACGTCCCCCACTTGCCCCCGTTTTCCGAATCACTGTCTTTTGCCGGAAAAGGAGTTGTTGCGACCATGTCGGAAGATATTCACACGATCATCGCAAAAGCCATAAAGCGGGCGGATCGCACCATTTTTAATGAGAATTATACCGAGCAGACCGCCTCCGTCATTCAGGCGATCAACGAGGCCGGATGGGGAATCGTGCCGCTGGAGCCGGATTTTGAAACCCTGAAGGCCGGGCGTGAGACCATCGAAATCGGGCGGTACAAGCCTTCGGAAGTTGCAAAGGCGGTCTATGTCGCCATGGTCCGCATGGCCCGGCTGGACTGACGCCTAGCGCATCAGCGCCAGGATCGGTTTCGGCAGGGCAAAGGCGGCTGCGTGAACTTCCGGGGTCAAATAACGAGTCTCAATCCCGGCCTTTGCATATCGGGCGCGCAGTTCCGCCACATCAATCCGGCGCAGGCTTGCATCGTCACTGGCCCAGCCGAAGGCCATGTCACCCCCCTGATAGGTCGGAACGGCGGCACGATAAAAGGACACGTCGGCAAAACTCTCGCCCAGCCGCCGCCAGGAATTCGTTACTTCCTGCGGCTGCACGAAAGGAACGCCGTTCTGGGTGACGACAATACCGCCCTCGGTCAGACAACGTTTGCAGTCCGCGTAGAATTCAGCCGTGAACAGGACCGCACCGGGGCCAATCGGATCGGTGGAATCGACGATGATGACATCGAACCGCGCATCGGTTTCCTTCACGAAGCGCGCACCATCGGCAATCATCAGGGACAGGTTCGGATCGTCGAAAGCCCCTGCCGAATGGTTGGGCAGGTGTTCCCGACAAAAATCGACCACGGCCCCGTCGATCTCCACCATGGTGACAGCAAGATCACCATGCTTCAGTACCTCCCTTGCCATACCACCATCACCCCCGCCGATAATCAGCACCCGCTGTGCCCGGCCATGGGCTAGAATCGGCACATGGGCCATCATCTCGTGATAGACACATTCGTCGCCCTCGGTGGTCTGCACCACACCATCCAGGCACATCACCCTACCGAACCTGGCATTCTCGAAGATCACCAGATCCTGCAGATCCGACTGGTCGCGATAGAGGATGCGATCCATGCTCAGACCCTGGCGAAATTCAGGATGCAACGTCTCATCGAACCAGTCGGTCATGGTGCTAAAACTCCAATAGAAAATGCCGGGCACCGTTCTGAACGATGCCCGGTTCCAGTCTACCCCATGCGGCCGATCAGGAAACCCGGCCCCGGCGCAGATCATCGACCTTGACGTTCTGCGTCTTGAAGCCACGCTTCAACACCGCAATGGCATCATGCGGACGGCTATCGCCGCACATGAAGACGTCCAGCGCCGCATAACCCATTTCCGGCCATGTATGGATCGAGATATGGCTTTCCGCCAGAACAAGGACCCCGGACACGCCTTCGGGATTGAAGCGATGCAGATGACAATGCAGCAGGGTTGCACCCGCTACCGTCACACATTCCTTCAAAAGACCCTCGATATGGTCAATGTCATCGAGATTTTCGGCATCCCAGACATCGATGATCAGATGGGTACCCGCGAAGCACATGCCGTCGCGTTGGATAAAATGATCAAGCCGCCCGTCCTGGGACGGGAAGGGAATCACGGTTGCTTCAGTCTTAACGCCCTTGTCCTCTTGGGAGTCGCTTTGGAACACGTCCGCGGCCGTCCCCAGTCGGGAAAGAGCGATGTCGTCGCGCGGCATCGGCGTCTCTCCTACCAGTAGATGTTCCGCCCCGACCCGTTCCAGGGAACGACCCTCTTGCGACCGCAGATGCAGCCGTCGTGATCGGGATTGCCGCGCTTATGCCCGTATAACCCCCTGATGAACAGTGAAATTTTCATATCCCGGTATGAACGCAGACACAATCAGCCATGCAAAAAATGCAATGGTGTTTGCCGAAGGCCGAATAGCCGCGCCTTATCGTCAAAATTCGGTGAAGACCGGTCGTTCCAGCAGGTGCCCAATGGCGGTATCGACATCGCTGCGCTCGGTCAGAATATCATTCACGGCACGCGCGATCGGCATATCCACCCCCGCTCTGTCGGCCAGTGCGACGACCGCCTGGGCACTCCAGTACCCTTCCGTAACCGCCTTGCGATTGGCCAGCAGCGTACCGGCTGAACGCCCCTCACCCAGGGCGATCCCGAATGATGTATTGCGCGAGGTCGGGCTCATCGCGGTCAGGATCAAATCCCCCGCCCCGGCCAGTCCCATCAGGGTCTCCGCCCGACCCCCTTCCGCCACGGCAAGCCGGATCATCTCGGCCAGCCCCCGGCTGACCAGGGCGGCGCGGGCATTCTCGCCAAGCCCGCGCCCGGTGGCGATCCCTGCCGCGATGGCAACGACATTTTTCACGGCCCCGCCGATCTCCGCCCCGATAGGATCATCCGACAGATAGGCCCGCAGGGAACCGGACCCCACGGCACCCTGAATGAGCCGTGCCGCGTCACTGTCCCGTGACGCCAGCGTGATCGCGGTGGGCAGGCCCTTTGCCACCTCTCCGGCAAAGGTCGGGCCGGAAAAGACGCAGACCCGTGCCATCGGCATGGTCTCGGCCAGGATTTCGGTCATCCGCTTCAAGCTACCGCGTTCCACCCCCTTGGCGCAGATCGCCACCGGTAGACCATCCGCCAGATATGTGGCGGCACTGGCCGTAACCTCCCGCATGGCCTGCGCCGGTACGGCCAGCAATACACATGCCGCCCCATGCAACACCTCGGCCATATCTGCTGACGCGGAAATCCCCCGGCTCAACGGAATGCCGGGCAGGCGCTGCGGGTTCGCACCACCGGAAATCACCGATGCGGCATTGGCATTGCGGGTCCACAATCGTACTTCATGGTCGGTCCGCCGCGCCACGCAGGCCAGTGCCGATCCCCAGGCACCGCCACCCAATATCGCCACAGGCCCTGTCATGACCACCCCTTCCCCTTCAAGAGAGAGCAAGAAAGAATCGACTGGCATTTTACCGCAACTGCAGCCAGTGCCTTGGTCACATGGTTTGACGGGAGTATGGTCATGGCAGGCATTCCTTACTGTCAATCATCGTCAATATATCGGCGCACAGGATGTAGCCTATACAGCCCGGATGCGCTACAGCTTCTCCCGAGTTGATCTGGCACCATGCGAACCAGCGGCGACAAGCGGGGGGATTTTCATGACGCAACTGCCTGAAATCGTGACATTGGGAACGCGCGGGTCGCCACTCGCCCTGTTGCAGACCCAGAATGTACGCGACCGGCTGTTTGCAGCCCATCCCGGATTGACGGTGAGTATCGTCGAGATCAGCGTGCTCGGCGACCAGATACAGGATCGCGCCCTCTCCGAAGTCGGCGGCAAGGGATTGTTCACGAAGGAACTGGACCGCGCCATCCTGGATGGGCGATGCGATGCGGCAGTCCATTCGATGAAGGACGTCGAAACCTGGCTGAGCGAGGGCATTGATCTGACCTGCATCCTGGAGCGAGAGGATGTCCGCGACGCTTTTCTGAGCCCGAAAGCGGCGACACTGGCCGACCTGCCCGCAGGATCGAAACTCGGCACGTCCTCGCTGCGGCGCAAGGCCCAAATTCTGGCCAAGCGCCCGGATCTGGAGGTCGTTCTATTTCGCGGCAATGTGCAGACACGCCTGCGCAAGCTGGAGGAAGGCATCGCCGACGCAACCCTGCTGGCCATGGCTGGACTGAACCGGCTGGGGATGACCCATGTCGCCAATGGTCCGCTGGCGCCGGAGGAAATTCTGCCCGCCGTTGCCCAGGGCGCGGTTGGCGTCACCATCGCGTCCAACCGGGCCGATCTCGCGGCGCTTTTCTTACCGTTGAATCATGCGGAGAGTGCGTTGCGCGTCCGGGCCGAGCGCGCCTTTCTGGACGTGTTGGACGGAAGCTGCCACACGCCGATTGCCGGATTGGCGGAGATTACCGGGAATCATGTCCGGTTCCGGGGACTTGTCGCACGGGAGGATGGTATGCGTCTGCTGACAGTGGAGCGCAATGGCCCCGCCGCACAAGCCGAAGTGATCGCCAGGGAAGCCGCAACCGCCCTGCGGGATGAGATGGGAGTGGGCTTCTTTGACTGATGCTTCCCCCCTAATCCTGATCAGCCGACCGCAGGCGGATGCGACACCGCTGCTGGAGCGGTTGCAGACAGCCGGTTTCAATGGTCTGGTTGAGCCGATGCTGCGGATCGAGTCGCTGACCGAAGCGACTGTTGACCTGACGGACTGCTGCGCCGTTCTGTTCACATCCGCCAATGGCGTGCGGGCATTTGCGGAACGGAGCCCGGTGCGGAACCTGCCCGCCGTCGCCGTCGGAGAGGCCAGCGCCCAGGCCGCGCGGGAATCCGGTTTCGCCGATGTCACAGCGTCCGGTGGCGATGTTGCGGCATTGATCGAAACCGTGCGCGGGCGCTTCCTGCCTGAAGACGGAATCCTGTTCCATGCCGCCGGATCGGTGACGGCGGGTGATCTAAAGGGCGGACTTGAGGCAGACGGCTACCGGGTGCGCCGTACCGCCCTATATAAGTCCGTACCGGTCGAGAGATTGAGCGATGCCTGCCGCACCGCCCTGGATGAGGGGCGCATATCGGCGGCGACGTTTTTTTCTCCCCGAACGGCGGAGACCTTTGTTAGGGTGCTGGAAACCGAGGGGCGCTCCAACCGTGCGCATTCTGTCTGGGCGGTGTGCCTCAGTCAGGCTGTTGCGCGCGCGGCTTTGGAATCAGGGTCCGACGTTGAGGCGGGAGTGGAATGGGCCGGGAAGCGGGTTGCGGCGCGACCGGACAATGAGGCTCTTGTCGCAGAAATCCTTGAACTTTTTAAACATGATGCAAAACCAGATGGATCGACAGCCATGGCAGATGACGCGAAAAAATCCGATGAAGACACGGCAGCGGAGAGCGTGGTCGTCGCGGAGGCTATGGATGATTTCGATACCGATGCGGTGATCGAGGCATTCGGCGGCATTCGACCGATGGCGGCCAAACTCGAAATCGCCGTCAGCACGGTTCAGGGCTGGAAAACCCGCAGCCATATCCCGGAAAACCGATGGCGCGATATCATCACCGCGGCGTCGGTCCATAATGTCGATCTCAGCAGAGCCCTGCCTGAAGTGAAGCCGGTTAAGGAAGACAAGGCTGCGGATACCGTGATCGACGATGAAGATCGCCCGGATCCGGAACCCTATCAGGATACCGACGCGAAATCCGACCCCTCACCGGAAGCCACCGCGCCGGAGGACGTAGCCCCCCCCGCCGACGATTCCTATAAGGACGATACCCCAGAAGACAGAATGACCGGATCCGATGGACCGCCTGCCAGTAGCGGAAGCAGGCTGGCGTTGATGGTCGCCGTGGCCGCGCTGGCCGCCGTCGTGTTGAGACCAGTCTGGGGACCCTATGTCGATCCGCATTTCGCGAAAATCACACCTGCCGTCCAGCAACAGGAAACCGCCGCCGGACCTGCACCGGATCTGGGGGGGGTGAATGCCACACTCACTGCGCTGAATGACCGACTGGCGGTACTCGAATCGCGACCTGTCATTAGTTCCGGAGAAGAACCGGCAGCCGGTTCCGGTGAGTTACCCATCCCGGCGGATCTTCTGGACCGCATCGCGGGGCTGGAAGCCGAACTGACCGCGCTCAGCGATGTTGCCGAATCACTGCAATCAGTGCGCGCCGAAGCGAATGCGGCGATCACGGAAACCCGAAATGCCCTGGCCGCATCGGTCGAGCGGGATGAGGCCGGACGCGCACGGCTGGTCGAACGGCTGGGCGTCATGGAAAGCCTGCTCGAACAGGCCACGCAGGAGGCCGAACGAGCGACCGCTGAACTGGCGGGACTGGAAGCGCTCATTGCCCGCAACAGCGCGGACATCCAGGCATTGGAGCGCCGCCCCGCCCTCGAAGGCGCGGCACAGGCCGGTCTAGCGCTGGCGGTCGGGGATGTCGAAACCGCCCTGTCTTTTGGACGGCCCTTTGAATCGGCACTCACACGAGTGTCTGGTCTTGCCGGGGACAATTCCGATATCGCGGCAGCGGCAGCGGCGCTTGCCCCCCATGCCGTCAACGGCGTTGCGACACGCGCCACGCTGATCGCGAATTTCCAGCGCGATCTGCCCGCAATTCAAGCGGAGCTTGGCCGGGGCGATGGCGATGTCCTGGATGTGCTGATGGATGGTGCACGGTCGCTGATCTCCATCCGTCGAAAAGGTGAATCACCTGATGCCCCCGCCGTCAGCCGGGCAGAAGCCGCACTCTCGCGCGGTGACCTGTCCAGCGCGGTCGCAGCTCTGTCACCGGAGCGGGAAGCTTCGGCGACCGCCGCGGCCTGGCTCGATCAGGCGGAAGCGCGGCTTGCGGCAGAATCCGTGCTGATGGATCTGAGAAACGCCGTCGCCGCCGGACTGACCGGAATCGCGCCCGAGTCGGAAGCATTGCCGCCTCCCGAAACAGCACCCGCCGAAACTGCACCCGCAGAAGCGTCCCCTATTGAAACAGCCCCCACCGAAACAGCCCCGGCTGAGAGTGGAGAGCGGTCATGACCTGGCGCGTCCTCTTCTTCCTTCTCAAGATTGGCGTGATCGGAGCCCTGGCAGTCTTCTTCGCACTGGAACCGGGGCGGGTTTCCATCGACTGGCAGGGCTGGGCGATAGACATGCCGGTCGGCATCTTCGCGCTGGCTCTGATTCTGGCGGTGCTGCTTTTCGTCTATGCCGAACGCATCCGACAGATACTTTTCCGCTTTCCCGGCCGCTGGCGCGCCCATCGCACGGCCATCCGGGAGATGAAGGGCTATCGCTCCCTCACGCTCGGCATGGTGGCGGTTGCGGCGGGCGATGCCGATGAGGCGCGGCGTCAGGCACGGCGTTCCCGCGACCTCCTGGAAGCCGCCCCCCTGGCCAAGCTGCTGCAGGCGCAATCGGCACAGTTGAACGGTGACGATCAGGCGGCACTGACCTATTTCGAGGAAATGCGTGGCGATCCGGAAGTCTCCTTTCTGGGCCTGCGCGGCCTGATCACCCAGGCCCTGCGATCCGGCGACACGGCCCGTGCCCTGGAACTGGCGGAAGAGGCGCGACGACTGCGCCCGGGGGCGAAATGGGTACTGCTGGAATTGCTGGACCTCCAGATGGATGCCGGGAAATGGTCTCGGGCCCTGACCACGCTGGCCGATGCGGAACGCACCGGTGCGCTCCGACCGGAGGAAGCCGCTCCGCTGCGCGCACAGCTTTCTCTGCGTCAGGCCAGGGTGCTGAAGGAAGGCGGCGATACGGACGAGGCACTGAAGATCGCCCGGCAGGCCCTGAAGGCGGAGGCGGACAACCATGCCGCCATCGCCCTGACCGCCGAGTTGCTCAGGCTGACGGACAACCGGCGCAAGGCCGAGAAACTGGTGGAGGATGCCTGGAAGCAGGCCCCGTCCACACTGCTGGCCGAGGCCTATCGCACTCTTGCCACAGAAGATATACAGCCCTTGGAACAGGTGAAACGGTTCGAACACCTTCTGAAACTTGCTCCCAATTCACCAGAGGGGCACATCGCCCTCGCCGAAGCCTCGCTGGATGCATCCCTTTGGGGGGAGGCGCGGACCCATCTTGCCAAGGCTACCGACCTGCTTGGCGATCCGCCCCCGGCCCCGCTCTGCCGCCTCTGGGCCAGACTGGAGGAATCCGAGCATAACGACCTCACCGCCGCCCACCGCTGGCTGGTACGCGCCGCCGATCAGGATCCCGAACCGGAAACATCCACTTCCCCAAAGCGCCTGACCCGACCGGAAACCGCGCTTCAAATCTGACCTACCTGAATACCCGCCCGACACCGCGAACAGAACGACAAGCTCGGACTTGCAAATCGCACGGACTGCGGATACAAGGCACCCGTCCCGACCATGCGGAACCACCGCAACCAGGGACGGGCCGCCTTAGCTCAGTTGGTAGAGCATCGCATTCGTAATGCGGGGGTCGCGTGTTCGAGTCACGCAGGCGGCACCATCTTTCTTTCCTGCATATTCGCCCCCTCCAACAGCTTGAATACGCTGGGTTTTTTGGTGTTCAAACAGCCTGTTTCGCGGGTGTAGAAAAGTGGTGCGTCGAAGGCTAGAGCGATTTGATCGTAATTTGACTCGCTACGGGGGATTCCCATGAGTTGCGAATTCTGATTCATTAGGTTCCGTGAAATCACGGAGGCGAAGATGGCGGCATCGTTGAGTGTTGACCTGCGTTGGCGGGTTGTACGGGCGATTAATGAAGAGGGTCTGTCGATCCGCGCGGCGGGCCGTCGGTTTTGTATTGGCGAGAGCACGGCGGGCCGCTGGCACCGGCTGTGGCGCACAAGTGGCGACATTGTGCCGGGACGTAGGGGCAATCCAGGTGGCTCGCGCCTGGACGCCCATGCAGTCTTCCTTCTTGGATTGGTCGAAGCGGGGGCAAGGACATCACGCTGGCAGAGATGGCTGAACGGCTTCGGACAGAACGTAGCGAGGCGGTTGATCCGTCCACGATCCATAACTGGTTGAAGAAACGCGGGATCACTTTTAAAAAAAGACAGGCCATGCTGCCGAACAGGCTCGCGAAGACGTCGCTGCGGCCCGCCAAGCCTGGTTCGACGGCCAGCACGATCTCGACCCCGAAAAACTGATCTTCATCGACGAGACCGGGGCGTCCACAAAGATGGCGCGCTTGCGTGGGCGGGCACGCAAAGGGGAACGCTGCCGGGCTTCGCTTCCGCACGGGCACTGGAAAACCACCACCTTTACCGGGGCGTTGCGCCTGTCGGGCATGACCGCGCCGATGGTCCTCGACGGGGCCATGAACGGGGCCGCCTTCCTTGCCTATATCGAACAGGTTCTCGTCCCCACACTGCGTCCCGGCGATATCGTCATCATGGACAATCTACCCGCCCACAAACCGGTCGCCGTGCGCGAGGCCATCGAAGCGGTTGGGGCCAAACTACGCTTCTTGCCGCCCTACAGCCCCGACCTCAACCCCATCGAAATGGCCTTCTCCAAGCTCAAGGCGTTCCTGCGCAAAGCCGCAGCCCGCACCGTAGACAATCTCTGGAACGAAATAGCCAAAGCTATCGAAACCTACACGCCGCTCGAATGTGCAAACTTCTTCAGGGCCTGCGGATATGAGCCATATTAAACTCAAAATGCTCTAAGCGGATCACCAGATTGCGGGTGTTCGAGCAGCCCACCCATCACCCTTAAGAGCCAAGACAGACGCCGTCGATGCGCGCATTCTGGCAACCATGGGGGCGGCGCTCGATCTTGCGCCAGATACCCCGGCGGACAAAAATCAACACGCCCTCAAGCAGTTGCAGATCGCCCGCATGGCCCTGATCAAAGAACGCACCCAGCCTTTGAACCGCTCGAAGACACAGGCGCTGGCCCTTCTAAAGCGCCACTCCAAGGCCCGGCTTGAGCAGATCAAGCGTCAGCTTGCCGAGTTGGAGGACACCCTCCTGTCGCTCTTGCGGGACTGCCCGAAGCGGGTGCGCTCGCTCGATATTCTCTGCTCGATCCCCGGCCTAGGGCGCGTCACCGCCATGGCGATCCTTGTCGAGTGCCCCGAGATCGGCTCCATGGGTCGCAAGCAGATCGCCAGCCTCGCGGGCCTCGCACCAATGACCCGGCAATCGGGCCAGTGGCGCGGCAAAGCCTTCATCCAGGGTGGTCGCAAGTTCCTGCGCGACGCACTCTACATGCCCGCCCTCGTCGCTGCTCGATACAACCCGGATCTGAAACAGAAATACCAGACCATGATCCAAGCCAGAAAACCGGCAAAAGTCGCGCTCACTGCCCTCATGCGAAAGCTCATCCGACTCGCAAACGCACTTATCCAGCAGAACCGGCACTGGGCACCAAAAACAGCTTGATCAAGACGGATACTCTAGGCAGCGAAGCGTTGAAGCAGTGACGGAAGGTCTATGTGGCCCCTGCAGGCTCCACTTCCCGGAGGCTTTTCCCCGGCCTCGATTGCCAGGGCATAGATCACGGCGGGGTCAGCTTCGATGCGGGCGCGCAGGGCGGCCAATCTGGGCCAACGGCCTTTATCCGCCACCTTATGATATTCGAGCCAGCGGGCTACTCCGACCAGCACGCCATCGGCCAATGTTGGATGATCCGCGACCATGAAACGGGTATCGCCGAGCATCTCTTCAAGCCTCTCGTGACGTTCGGTAACGGACTCCCGTCCCCATTTCTCCAGGCAGGACTGCATCGCCGGATCCGCCGCTGTCATCTCCATGGCGGCCCAAAGGGGCGCGAATGCAGCCGTGAAGCCTGTATTGATGAATGCCAGAAACTGATGCATCCGATCCGCCTCACGGGATAACGGTTCGAAACTGATTCGCCGTTCCGTGTCCCGCACTTCCATCCAGGCGGCAATGGCCATTGTCTCGGTCAGGGCTTCGTCATTTTCGGTAATCAGCACCGGCGTCTCGACGCGGGGATTGATCCGCTTGTAATCAGGCTCGCGCATCTCGCCAAGCATATCAACACGACAGAGCCGGTAGGGTCGGCCAAGCCATTCCAGCGCAGCGATAAGCCCCATTGAGCTTCCGGACGGGAAGCCATAGACAAGAATCGGTTCCATGTTTTCAGTCTCCGTGATGTATTGTGAGAATGCTGCGCAGCAAATCGAACCTAGTCAGCCCTGATCGCCGAGTAAATTACGCACCTTTTTGTAACCATGAGGCCCGAATGAAAGACCTCGTCTCCCGTTGCCCGATCGAGGAAGTCATGCAGATTCTCAGTGGCCGCTGGCCTACGCTGCTGATCTACTATCTTCAGGAGGGTACGAAACGGTTCAGTGACCTGCGCCGAGACAATCCATCAATTTCGCACAAGATGCTGACGCTGGAACTGCGCAAGCTGGAGAATGCAGGCGTTGTCCGACGTACTGAATTCGAAGGCTATCCGTTACGCGTGGAATACGAGCTTACTCCAGCGGGTAAAGGGATCGTGCCCTTGATTGATGCACTGGGGGATTGGTGGGACGCATCACGATGTGACGTCAATTATCCTTCCACAGGGTCTGGTCTACAGACGTGACGTTCTGCACCTGTCACCGCACGATTAACATCCAGGGCAAGACATTTCTCCACATACTTCGGGAATGATCAGTGTGAGAAACCTCCCTAAATCAAATATTCAACCAACCAGTTGACAGTCAATCAGCGCACCCTTATATTCAACCACATGGTTGAGAAAGAAATACAGCGACTGAATGCCGTCTTTCACGCGCTTGGCGATGCCACGCGGCGGGGGATGATGCGGGAATTGAGCCGGGGTGAGCGGACGGTGGGAGAACTGGCGGCACCCTTTTCAATGTCGCTGGCGGCGGCATCGAAGCATATCAAGGTGCTGGAGGCGGCGGGGATGATCCGGCGCGAGATACGCGGGCGCACGCATCTGTGCCGCCTGGAACCGGGGCCGCTGGCCAGTGCCCATGAGTGGCTGGATTTCTATCACCACTTCTGGACCGGGCGTCTGGATGTACTGGAACGGCTTCTCCATCAGGAGGACGCCCGAACTTCGCGATATGAAAAGGATGAGAGTAATGACTGAGTCTGCCGTGCCGGATACCTATGGCATGTTGAGCGAGCCCGCGACCCTGACGATCCGGCGATTGCTGCCGGGTCCGGTGGAGCGGATATGGTCCTTTCTGACTGACAGCGATCTGCGCGGCAAATGGCTGGCCGCCGGGGTAATGGAAATGGCGGTCGATACGCCCTTCGAACTGGTCTGGAGCAACGAGACCCTGACCAATCCGCCCGGTACCCGCCCGGACGGGTTTCCCGACGAACACCGGATGCAGAGCCGGATCACGGAATGTGAACCGCCGCGCAGGCTTTCCTTCACCTGGAACAATAGCGGCGAGGTCACTTTCGAACTGGAGCCCCAGGGTGAGGTGGTGCAGCTGACCGTCATCCACCGCCGCCTGCCACCGGAACGCAATGTCAGGCTGAATGTGGCGGGTGGCTGGCACATGCATCTGGACATTCTGGTGGCCCGTGCCAATGGAATGCCCGATCCGGAGCCGTTCTGGGACGGCTGGAAGCGGCGGAAGGCGGAATATGACCGGCGTATCCCGGCCTGATCACACATCCTAGATACTGATTTTCAACTGAACGGGAGCATAGAAATGGTTGATATTCTGCACAGGGTTGGTATTCGCGCACCGGCTGACGCGGTCTTCAATGCGGTGACCACCAGCGAGGGTCTGCGGGGCTGGTGGACGGATGAGACAGAGCTTGACGAAGACATCATCCATTTCCGCTTCGGAGAGCGCGGCTTCTTTGACATGAAAGTGCTGGACCGGGAGCCGGAGCATCATCTGCGCTGGCAAGTCGTGGACGGGCCTGCGGAATGGATCGGCACGAAGGTCAACTGGGATCTGCGGCAGGAAGAGGATCACACCATCGTTCTGTTCAAGCATGAAGGCTGGAAGGAACCGGTCGAGTTCATGCATCATTGCAGCACGAAATGGGGAACCTTCCTGATGAGCCTGAAAGCGCTGGTCGAGACCGGAAAGGGGGCACCCTATCCCAACGATGTGAAGACCGACGACTGGGGCTAGAGCATTACCCAGAAAGAAGGGTCGGTGGTCGAATGTCAGGCCACCGGCCCTTCTTTCTTTGATTGATCACTCAATCCCGCCGTCAATCACTCAGCGTGATGCGAAGGCGGTGCGCAGGCGGTGGGTGCGGCCAGGATGGTAGAACCGCACAGCCGTGACCGGCCCGCTGGTATTCCAGGTGCGGCGCTCGACGATCAGCACAGGCTCGCCCTCTCCCAGCCCCAGGGCCTCGGCGACATCAGGGCTGGCGCGTTCGGCGGCAATGACATGTTCGGCATCGGTCCAGGGCACATTGCGGACCAGCCAGCCATTCGGGCCAGCAACGTCAAACGGCTCTGACAATGCTTCCGGCACGGTGCTGGTATCGATCCAGCGCTCCTCAAGCTGATAGGGTCGACGGTCGGCATAATGGAGGCACCGCAGATGCAGCGCCTCCTCCCCCGGCAACCGGTCCAGTGCGGCAGCCTCGGCGGGGGGCAACGGTGCCATGCGGCGGTCGAGGAGCTGATACTGGTAGCTCGCCCCGGTGGCGCGGATTTCATCCTCGACCAGCGGAATGTCAAAGGCGAGACTGCGACCTTTGGGGAAGGCCACGCGGGTGCCGGATTTCCGCTTGCGCTCCAGTATCCCCTCTTCCGCCAGTTCACGCAGGGCACGATGAACGGTCGCACGGGCACAGCCGAACTCGCCCGCCAGCACCTGCTCGCCCGGTATCGGATCGCCCGGATTCCAGACACCCGTCCGGACCCGGTGCAACAGGGTATCCTTGATCCGAAGATACGGTGCCTGTTCGCCCATCGCTGTCAGCCTTCCATCAAACGCGCCATGGTTTCGCGGAAGGCATGGGCGATGGCGAGGCGTGCGACATGGCGACCGTCGCGCACCCGTTCCCGCCCGGCCGACCAGACATCCCGCACCGCCGTATCGCCAGCAACGAAGATCCAGTGATCGAGCCAGTGATCCTGATCCGGCACGAAGGGCAGGATCGCATCGGCCTCCAGCGCCGTCAGATCCGCCCACATGCCAACCGCAATGGCTCCCGAAGCGCGGCCCAGCGCCTGCGCCCCGCCGATGGCCGAGGCGTGATGGAGCGCCGCGCCAACCGATCCAGGTCCTTCACGCAGAACCGTGCGGCGCTGATCCTTGAAACGCTGGCTGTATTCCAGCACCCGCAATTCCTCGGTCAGGTCAATCCTGACATTGGAATCACTGCCGATGCCATAGCGCCCGCCTGCCTCCAGAAACCGGCGGCCATCGAAAATGCCATCACCCAGATTGCCCTCGGTGATCGGGCAGAGACCCGCCACCGCGCGGATTCGAGCCAGAGCCTCGGTCTCCGACGGCTGCAGATGGGTCGCATGGACCAGGCACCAGCGCGGGCCGACATCGGCATTGTCCAGCAGCCAGGCAACGGGTCTGGCACCATAGGCGGCCTCAACATCAGTAACTTCCGCCATCTGCTCTGCGATATGAATATGCACCGGCCCGGTGCCGAAATCACGCGTCAGAGGGTCGAGCATATCGGGCGGCACCGCCCGCAGGCTATGAGCGGCGACGCCCAGTACCGCATCCTCTGTTGGCAGGCGGATCGACTGATGCAGCCGGGCATATCGGTCCAGGTCGCCGCCGAACCGCTGCTGCCGTTCGTTCAGGGCACGCCCATCGACCCCGCCGCGCGCATAAAGAACGGGAAGAAGCGTCAGGCCTATGCCGCTCACCGCCGTCGCCGCACCAATGCGATGCGCCATTTCCGCCGGGTCGTCATAGTCCGACCCATCGGGTTGATGATGGAGATAATGGAACTCCCCGACGGCGCAGAACCCCGCCTCCAGCATTTCCATAAAGGCGTAAGCCGCAATGGCCTCCACATCGTCAGGCGTCAACCGACCCAGAAAGCCATACATCGTCTCGCGCCAGGTCCAGAAGGAATCCTCGCCACTGCCCCGGTGTTCCGCATGGCCAGCCATCGCCCGCTGGAATGAATGGGAATGCAAGTTGCAGAGCGCCGGAACCAGCAGACGATTGGACAGGCGGCGGTCGCCATCCTGTGCTATCGTATCAGTCTGGACCTGGGCGATGCGCCCGGCGGTATCGATCATGATCCGCACATTGGCGCGCCAGCCCTCCGGCAGCAGCGCCCAGTCGCAGAATAGTCCGGCGCTGAACGGTCCGGTCATCGGCATGGCCTCCAATTATGTCTGGACAAATACATCATTAACACTATACATAATATCTGTCCCAAGTCGCAAGCATCCTGATCGCAGGCCAGTTTCCAAGGGAGCCGATTGACGATGTTGAACCATTCTGCCCGTCTTCTCACAGATGTCACGCTTGCTACCATGATTCCGGGTGAAACGGCCTATGGATTGGTGCAGAACGCGGCGCTGGCCATGACCGGCGGCCGAATCGTTTATGCCGGTCCGGCGGACGCCCTGCCGCCAGTCTTCGCCGACTGGCCCAGAGAGAGTTGCAATGGAGCTCTGGCAACGCCCGCCTTCATCGACTGCCATACCCATATGGTCTATGGCGGCAACCGGGCGCGGGAATTTGAATTGCGCCTTCAGGGGGCCAGCTATGCCGAGATCGCGAAGGCGGGCGGTGGCATCCTGTCCACTGTCACCGCAACGCGACAGGCCAGCGAAGATGAATTGCTGGAGGCCGCCCTGCCACGCCTTGATTCCTTCATCGATGAAGGAACCGGGACCGTGGAAATCAAATCCGGCTATGGGCTCGACCTCGAAACCGAATTGAAGATGCTGCGCGTTGCCCGCCGGATGGCACAGGAACGCCCGATCACCATTGCCACCACCTTCCTGGCCGCCCATGCGATCCCACCGGAATTCAAGGGCAATGCCGACGGCTATATTGACTGGATTTGCCGCGAAATCCTGCCTGCTGCCCATGCGGAAGGGCTGGTCGATGCGGTGGATGCCTTCTGCGAGACGATAGCCTTTGATGCCGTTCAGGTGGCGCGGGTTTTCGAGGCGGCGACCAAGCTGGGCCTGCCGGTGAAACTGCATGCCGAACAGCTTTCCAATCTGGGTGGCGCAGCTCTGGCGGCGGGGTTCAAGGCGCTGTCGGCGGATCATCTGGAATATCTGGATCAGGCCGGAATCGACGCGATGGCTGAGGCCGGGAGCGTTGCCGTGCTGTTGCCCGGCGCGTTCTACACGCTAAGGGAAACCAAGCTGCCGCCTCTAGATGGATTGCGCGCAGCGGGGGTTCCGCTGGCCATTGCCACGGACTGCAATCCTGGCTCCTCGCCGATGTTCTCCCCATTGCTGGCCATCAACATGGCCTGCACCCTGTTCCGGATAACACCGGAGGAGGCGCTGGCCGGAATCACGCGGGAGGGCGCGCGGGCACTGGGCCTACTGAAGGATCGCGGCACACTGGAGGCGGGCAAGCGCGCCGATATCGCCCTCTGGGATGTGGAGACGCCTGCAGAACTGGCCTATCGCTTTGGTTACAATCCCTTGATCCGACGGTTCCATGGAGACGACGAATGACCGATAAACCCGAAACCCTGACCCTCGTCCCCGGATCGGTCGGCATCGACGCCTTGCGCCGCATCTATCGCTATGGTGCCACGGTTCACCTGGACCCGACCTGTCGCGACAAGGTCCAGGCGGCGGCGGATATCGTCGCGGCAGCAGCGAATGGCAAGGACCCGGTCTATGGCGTCAATACCGGCTTCGGCAAGCTGGCGCAGAAGCGGATTGCCCCTGCCGATACCGCGCGGCTGCAACGCAACCTGATCCTGTCTCATTCCAGCGGCGTTGGTGAACCGCTGCCGGATTCCATCGTGCGCCTGATCATGTCGCTGAAACTGATCTCGCTGGGACGCGGGGCATCGGGCGTCCGGTGGGAACTGATTTCGTTACTGCAGGATATGCTGCGCCTCGGCGTCACCCCGGTCATCCCCGGACAGGGCTCTGTCGGGGCCAGCGGCGATCTCGCCCCCCTGGCGCATATGAGTGCGGTGATGATCGGTGAAGGCGAGGCGGTCTTCAACGGCGACAGACTACCGGGTGGGGAGGCGATGCGGAAAGCAGGCCTGACGCCCATCGTGCTGGGCCCCAAGGAAGGGCTGGCCCTGATCAACGGGACGCAGGTTTCGACCGCGTTGGCACTGGCCGGACTGTTCGATGCCCATCGCAGTTTCCGCGCGGCACTGGCCTCCGGGGCGCTGTCCACCGATGCCGCGATGGGATCCAGCGCGCCGTTCCATCCGGAAATCCACACATTGCGCGGACATCAGGGGCAGATCGATTCCGCCCATTCCCTGCGCCTGCTGATGGAAGGCAGCGCCATCCGCGACAGCCATGCGGTGGACGACGAGCGGGTACAGGACCCCTATTGCATCCGCTGCCAGCCCCAGGTCATGGGGGCCTGCCTTGACCTGCTGCGTGCCTGCACCCGCACACTGGTGATCGAGGCGAATGCGGTGACCGACAATCCGCTGATCCTCAGCGACGGGGCAGGCATCGTCTCCGGCGGGAATTTCCATGCCGAACCGGTCGCCTTTGCCGCCGATCAACTCGCCCTCGTCATCGCCGAGATCGGGTCGATCACCGAGCGACGCATCGCCATGCTGGTGGACCCGGCACTGAACTTCGGCCTGCCGCCCTTCCTGACCCCTGATCCTGGCGTCAATTCCGGTTTCATGATCGCGGAAGTGACCGCCGCCGCACTCTATTCAGAGAACAAGCAGCGGGCCAATCCGACCTCCACCGATTCGACACCAACCAGCGCCAATCAGGAAGATCACGTCTCCATGGCCTGTCATGGCGCGAGGCGGTTGATCGACATGAACCGCAATCTGGAACAGATCGTCGGGATCGAATTGCTGATGGCCGCGCAGGGGGTGGAGATGCGCGGGCCGCTGACCACCAGCCCGCGCCTGCAGGCGGTGATGGAGAGCATTCGTGCTGAAATCCCGGCCTTGGGCGAAGACAGATATATGTCCCCGGACCTGATCCGGGCGGCGGCGCTGGTCCGCTCCGGTGCGCCGGTCCGGGCCGCAGGGCGCGACATCTTCCCGATACTGACAGACTGAAGACAGCAAAAGAGGAAACGATCCGATGTCCAATCCCCGCCACAATACCCGCATCGTGCGCGCGCCCAGGGGCGATCAACTGATCTGCAAGTCCTGGATGACCGAGGCCCCCTATCGCATGTTGATGAACAATCTCGACCCGGAAGTCGCGGAAAATCCGAACGAGTTGGTCGTCTATGGCGGTATCGGCCGCGCGGCACGGACCTGGAGCGATTTCGACGCCATCGGCGAGACGCTGAAGACATTGAGCGACGAGGAAACACTGCTGGTCCAGTCGGGAAAGCCGGTCGGAGTCTTCCGGACCCACAAGGATGCGCCGCGTGTCCTGATCGCCAATTCCAATCTGGTGCCGCACTGGGCGACCTGGGAGCATTTTCACAAGCTCGATAAGATCGGGCTGATGATGTATGGCCAGATGACGGCAGGATCCTGGATCTACATCGGGACACAGGGCATCGTGCAGGGCACCTACGAGACCTTCGCCGAGGCGGGTCGTCAGCATTATGGTGGCGACCTGACCGGTAAATGGGTGCTGACCGGTGGTCTGGGCGGGATGGGTGGCGCACAGCCGCTGGCCGCCGTGATGGCGGGCGCGTGCTGCCTGGCCGTCGAATGCGACAGTGACCGGATCGATTTCCGCCTGCGCACCCGCTATGTCGATGAGCGCGCCGAAACACTGGACGACGCGCTGGCGATGATCGACCGCTGGACGAAAGCGGGCGAAGCGAAGTCGGTCGGGCTGCTGGGCAATGCAGCAGACGTATTCACCGAACTGGCGGCCCGCAGCGTGCGCCCGGACATCGTCACCGACCAGACCTCCGCCCATGATCCGATCAACGGCTACCTGCCCCAGGGCTGGACCATGGCCCAGTGGAAAGAGAAACGTGAAAGCGATCCGGCGGCAGTGGAGAAAGCCGCCCGTGCCTCCATGCGCGTCCATGTCGAGGCAATGCTGAAGTTCCATGCAGCCGGCATTCCAACTCTCGACTACGGCAACAACATCCGGCAGGTCGCCAAGGAAGAAGGGCTGAAAAATGCCTTCGACTTCCCCGGTTTCGTCCCGGCCTATATCCGCCCGCTCTTCTGTCGCGGGATTGGCCCGTTCCGCTGGGTCGCCCTGTCCGGCGATCCGGAAGATATCTACAAGACCGACCAGAAGGTGAAGGAACTGATTCCCGACGATGCACATCTGCACAACTGGCTCGACATGGCGCGGGAGCGGATTGCCTTCCAGGGCCTGCCCGCGCGGATCTGCTGGGTCGGTCTAGGTCAGCGCCATCGCCTTGGCCTCGCCTTCAACGAGATGGTCGCCAGCGGCGAGTTGAAAGCGCCGGTCGTGATCGGGCGCGATCATCTGGACAGCGGCTCCGTCGCCAGCCCGAACCGGGAGACCGAGGCGATGAAGGACGGCTCCGATGCCGTTTCCGACTGGCCGCTTTTGAATGCCCTGCTGAACTGTGCTTCCGGCGCGACCTGGGTCTCGCTGCATCACGGCGGAGGCGTCGGCATGGGATTCAGCCAGCATTCCGGGATGGTGATCTGCTGCGACGGCAGTGCGGATGCCGCCCGGCGCATCGACCGGGTTCTGTGGAACGATCCGGCGACCGGCGTCATGCGCCATGCCGATGCGGGCTATGACATCGCGCTAGACTGTGCCCGCGAACACGGACTGCGTCTGCCGGGCATTCTGGGGAATTGAGGAAAAAAAACATCGCGACGAAATTATGTGTAATCAAATCGACACGGTTCCGTCATCTGGTGTAGGATTTTGCAGTGCAACATCAACAGGGAGTGTTGAACCATGAAAAGACGTGACTTTCTGAAAGCGACCGGTGTCGCCACGGCAGGCCTGGCTGCGAGCAGCCTTGCCGCACCGGCCATTGCCCAGGGCGTGCAGGAATGGAAGATGGTGACTGCCTGGCCGAAGAACTTGCCCGGCCCCGGTGTCGCGGCACAGATGCTGGCCGACCGGATCACGGCGCTGAGCGGCGGCAAGCTGACGGTGAAACTGTTCGCAGCAGGTGAACTGGTCCCCGGCCCCGGCGTGTTCGACGCGGTCTCCGAAGGAACGGCGGACCTCTTCCACGCGGTCCCGGCCTATTGGGGATCGAAGTCCAAGGGCATTCTGTTGTTCGGCTCACAGCCCTTCGGTCTGCGCGCGGACGAACAGGTCGGCTGGTTGACCCATGGCGGCGGTCAGGCGCTCTATGACGAGATCTATGGCCAGTTCAACCTGAAACCCTTCCTCTGCGGCAATTCCGGGCCGCAATGGGCAGGCTGGTTCCGCAATGAGATCAAGAGCGTTGACGACCTGAAGGGCTTACGTTTCCGCACCACCGGTCTGGCCTCGGAAATGTGCGCGAAACTTGGCATGGCGGTGCAGGCCATGGGCGGGCGTGACATGTTCCAGGGCATGCAGTCGGGTGCTCTGGACGCCGGGGAATTCATCGGCCCCTGGACCGATTCCGCGCTCGGTTTCTATCAGGTCGCCCCGTATTACTACTGGCCGGGCGTTGGTGAGCCGTCCTCGGCGGAAGAATGCGTCGTCAATAAGGCGGCCTATGACGCACTGGAACCGTCGCTGCAACTGGCCGTCGAGGTTGCCTGCAAGTCGCTCTACAATGATGTCTGGACAGAATATTCCACCAAGCACGCGCTGGCACTTCAGCAACTGGTGGCGGAAAAGGGCGTCCAGGTCCGCATGCTGCCGGAAGACGTCATCACCGCCATGGGCAATGCCGCCGGTGAGGTGATGTCCGACCTGCGTGACAACAGCGATGAACTGGTGAAACGGATTGTCGAGAGCTTCCTTGCCTATCGCGCCTCGATCTCCGAATACATGGTCTATGCGGACAATGGGCAGATGAACGCCCGCGCGATGGACTATAAATACTAAGCCCCGCATTCCCCTGCCGACCCGGATTATTGGGTCGGCAGGGTATTTTCTATAAGGACAGAAGGACGTGCTACACCTCGCCGATGCGCTGGACCGGGTGAACCGCATTGTCGGACTGACGGTGCGGTGGCTGGCAGTTGCCATGATCGTACTACAATTCGCTGTCGTCCTGCTGCGCTATGGCTTTGGCATCAGTTTCATCTTCCTGGATGAAGGCGTGCTCTATCTTCACGGCATGATCTTCATGCTGGGGGCGGGATATACCCTGCTGGTCGATCAGCATGTTCGGGTCGATATCTTCTACGGGCGCTGGTCACCGGTGGGCCGCGCGCGGATCGATGCGCTGGGCGCGGCATTGACCGTCATTCCGGGCAGTCTGGTGATTGCCTGGTATTCCTGGCCCTTCGTCTTCAATAGTTGGAAGAATCTCGATGGTGCGATTTCCGTTGGCGGCATTCCTGCCTCCTTCCTGCTGAAATCCTTAATCCCGGCCTTTTGCATCCTGCTGGCGATACAAGGACTCGCCTGTCTGTTTCGGGATATTAACCGCCTGAATAACACCCGCCTGCGGGAGAGCCGCACGTGAACCCGTTCGATTATCTCGACATCCTGATGTTCGCCGCGCTCTGCGGTGCGATCCTTCTTGGCTATCCCGTGACTTTCACCCTGCTGGGTGTCGCCTTCGTCTTCGCCCTGATGGGCGGTCTGACCGGGCATTTCGATGGCAGTCTGCTGGGCGCACTGTCGCAGCGGATCTACGGGATCATGACCAATCCGGTGCTGATCGCAATTCCGGTCTTTGTCTTCATGGGTTCGGTGCTGGAAAAAAGCCGGATCGCCGAAGACCTGCTGGAACAGATGGGACGGCTGTTCGGGTCAATCCGCGGCGGACTTGCCGTCTCCGTCGTTGTCGTCGGCGGATTGCTGGCCGCCTCGACCGGCATTGTCGGGGCAACCGTAGTAACGATGGGCCTGATTGCCTTGCCCGCAATGTTGCACAATGGCTATGACAAGCGCCTGGCGGCGGGGACGGTCTGCACGGCGGGAACGCTGGGTCAGATCATCCCGCCCTCGACCCTGCTGATCATCCTCTCCGATGTGATGTCGAATGCCTATCAGCAAGCGCAATTCGCTGAGGGAAAGTTTACCGTAGAGACGATCAGCGTGGGCCAGGTCTTCGCCTCGGCACTGATCCCCGGTCTCGTCCTGGTCGTTCTTTATATCGCCTTCATCCTGCTGATCGCCTTCTTGCGGCCGGGTCTGGCCCCGGCCTTGCCCCGCCATGCCCAGGCAGGGGAAAAAGGTCAGACGCGGCGCGTGATCTCTGTTCTTGTCCCGCCCGTCCTTCTGATCGTTGCCGTGTTGGGTTCGATCCTCGGCGGCATCGCAACCCCGACGGAGGCCGCATCGGTCGGCGCGGTTGGCGCGGTGCTGCTGGCAGCGCTGCGGATTGCGGAACCCGCCGCTCGACGCTGGATCCTGATTGGGACAGTGGCGCTCGGCATCTTCGCCATACTGGTCGGTGTGGCCCCGGTTCGCCTGCAACGAGGCGATCTGACGGGGGGCGACATGGTGATCGGAGGGATCGGCGTGCTGCTGATGGCCGTCATCGGCATCGGCTTGCTGCGCGGCTTCATCGTCACCGGGCGCGCCGGAATCCTGCGCGATGCGGCGACCAGCACAATGACCGTAACGGCGATGATCTTCGCCACGATTATCGGGGCCAATGTCTTCTCCCTCGTCTTCCGGGGACTGGGTGGCGATGCGCGGATCGAGGAATTCCTGACCCTGATGCCCGGCGGCGCGGACGGGGCGCTGATCTTCGTCATGCTGATGATCTTCGTGCTGGGCTTCTTCCTCGATTTCGTCGAGATATCGGTGATCCTGCTGCCCATCGTCGCCCCGGCGCTGATCCTGATGGGGCATGATCCGATCTGGCTATCGGTCCTGATCGCGATCAATCTTCAGACCAGTTTTCTGACCCCGCCCTTCGGCTTCTCGCTGTTCTATTTGCGCGGTGCGGCTCCACCGGAAATCACCACCGGCATCATCTATGCGGGCGTCCTTCCCTATATCGGCCTGCAATTCCTGGCCGTCGCCGCCGTCTGGATGATCCCCACCCTGGCAACCGCATTGCCAAACTGGCTGTTTTAGCAACCTGTGCGCCCCGGATACCTCGAATACATCGTCAGTCTGGGGTCTTCCAGTTGCTTTCCGCCTCGGCGCGGGCCGCGTCGCTTTCGTAACTGGCCCAAGGACGGTCCGTACCGGTTTTCGGCAGGGTTTCAGGTGACTCGTTGCGGTGCAGATGGGTCTTGGCGATGAAATGAGCCGTGATCGGGGCGGTCAGGAACAGGAACAGCGTGATCAGCAACTCGTGGAAAGACAGGCCGTCGCCCAGAAACAGGAAGAACAGCATCGAGGCGATTAGTACGCCGCCGACGCCCAGGGTGGTTGCCTTGGTGGGAGCATGCAGACGAGTCATCGGGTCGGGCAGCTTGATCAGGCCGTAGGAGCCGACAAGGCCAAATATCCCGCTGATGATCAGGCAGGCGACGATCAGGATTTCGACGATCAGGGTCATGACATCCCCCTATTCGATGATATCGCCGCGCAGCAGGAAGCGCGTATAGGCGACGGTGGAGATGAAACCGGTCATGGCCAGCAGCATCGAGGCCTCGAAATAGACCGTGGTCCCGTTCAGGATGCCATACAGGCCCAGCAGGGCGATCGCATTGATCACCATCGTATCCAGTGCCAGTATCCGGTCGCCGACGCCCGGTGCCTTCACGATACGATAGAGATTCATCAGCAGAGCCAGCCCGAAACAGGCGAAAGCGAAGATCAGCGCATAATGAATCATTCGAAGATCTCCTTCAGGCGGCGTTCGTAACGGTTCTTGATCTCATCCCGCACGGCATCGGGGTCGGGCGCATCCAGACAGTGGACAAGCAGGCTGCGCCCGCAAGCCGACAGATCGCTGGAGACGGTGCCCGGCGTCATGGTGATCGTCCCGGCCAGCACCGTGATCGCCTCTGGCGAACGAATATCCAGCGGAATCGTCACCCAGTTCGGCCTCATGTCGCTGTTGCGCTTGAACAGGATGGTCTTCGCAACGACAACATTGGCAACGACGATATCCCAGAGCACAACCAGCAGATATTCAACGATCATCGGAAAATTGGCCAGTCGAGGCCGGTTCGGCCAGTAAGGCGCGGTCATGATCGGGATCGCCAAACCCAGGATCAGGCCCAGAACCAGATTGCCGAGGCTGAGTGAGTTCATCAGCATCTGCCAAACCACGACCAGCAGCAGTGTCAGCCAGGGATGCGGCAGAATCTTACGGATCATCGTCGTGCCTCCCCTTACCGTTCACCAAGAACCCCGGAGATATAGACCTCCGGGGTATAAAGCTGGTCGGCGGTCGCAGACAGGAAGCCGTTGACCGGCCCAGCAAAAACGCTCAGCAGGACAGCCGCCGTCAGCAGAGCCCCCGTCGCGACCAGTGGCAGGCGCGATGCCGCAAATGGCTGCGTCGCTTCTTCCACGGGCGGAGTTCCATCCGGCTCCACCGTCTTCCAGAAAACCTTGCTCCCCGCCTGCGCAAATCCCAGAACCGCGACCAGTGTCGTCACCAGGATGGCAGCCCAGATCAGCCAGACATGGTCACTGACGCGCACCGCGTCGAGGATCAGCAGCTTGCCGACAAATCCGGAAAGCGGCGGCATCCCGGCACTGGCGATGGCGGCGGCGAAGAACAGGGCCGCGATCAGTCCATGCTGCGCCAGAACGGGGCCAGACACCAGTGCATCGCCATTCGCACCGCGCCGTTCACGCACCAGATCAACCACCAGAAACAGCATCGCGCCCGCGATTGTCGAATGGATCATGTAATACAGGGCGGCCACCGTCGTTTCCGGTGTGAAGATGGAGATTGCGATCAAAAGGGTTCCCATCGATCCGATGGCGGAAAAGGCGGCCAGCCGCCCCAACCGATCTGCGCCCAGTACGCCGATCATGCCGACGACCAATGTCACCAGCGCCGCACCCAGGAACCACGGCCCCACCAGATTCGCTGTAGCCGCGACATCCGGCCCGAAAACCAGCGTGTACATCCGCAGGATCGCATAGGCGCCGACCTTGGTCATGATCGCGAACAGGGCGGCGACGGGGGCCGGGGCCTCGGCATAGGTCTCCGGCAGCCAGAAATGCAGTGGCAGCAGCGCCGCCTTGATCGCGAAGACCAGCAGCAGCAGCATCGCGCCGACCCGCAGCAGAGCGGTGTCATCCGCCGGAAGCTGCGCCACCCGAACCGCGAGATCGGCCATGTTCAGCGTCCCGGTGACGGCATAGAGTGTGCCCAGCGCAAACAGGAAAAGGGTCGAGCCGAGCAGGTTGTAGAGCACATATTGCAGACCGGCACGAAACCGCCGCCGACCGCCGGCATGGATCATCAACCCATAGGACGCGATCAGCAGCACCTCAAAGAAGACAAACAGGTTGAAGGCATCCCCGGTCAGGAACGCCCCGAAAATCCCCATCAACTGGAACTGGAGCAGGGCATGGAAATGCTGGCCGCGTGTATCCCAGTCAGAGCCGATGGCATAGAGCACGACGATCAATGCCAGCACCGCCGTGATCAGCACCATCAGCGCGGAAAGCCGGTCTAGTACCAGTACGATCCCGAAGGGTGCGGGCCAGTTGCCCAGCTCGTAGACGCCGATGCTGCCGGATGCCGACTCCACCGCGAGGCCGATGGCGATGGCAACCAGCATGACGCAGGTGCCGAGCGAAAAAATCCGCTGCAGACCCTGGTGATGGCGCATGGCAAGCACGATGACAGCCGCCATCAGGGCAGGCAGGACGATTGGCGCGATGATCCAGTGGTTCATGAGTCCGCCTCTTGGTCATCGCCGATGTCAACAGCGTCTGTCCGCGCCGACAGATAGGCACCGAGTGCCAGCAGCACGACCACCGCGGTCATCCCGAAGGATATCACGATGGCGGTCAGCACCAATGCCTGCGGCAGTGGATCGGTATAGGTGGAAACTCCATCGCGCAAAACTGGCGGCAGATTGACCGCCAGCCGCCCCGAGGCAAAGAGGAAGACATTGACCGCATAGGACAGCATCGCGATTCCCAGAATCACCGGAAAGCTGCGAAACCGCAACACCAGATACAGACCCGCCGCCGTCAACACGCCGATGGCACTGGCCATGAGGATTTCCATCTACGCCTCCTTCCCGGCGGGAACGGTCGTTTCATCTGCCGGATTCTCAATCGGAATCCGCGCGGGGTCGATATCCATCGGCAGCAGGTTCACCGTCTCACCCGCGCGCCGCGCCATGCTGGACAGGCTGTCCAATGCCAGCATCACCGCCCCGACCACGCACAGAAAGACACCGACGTCGAAGGCCATGGCGGTTGCCAGTTCGAACTTCTCCAGCGGTGGCAGGGTGACATAGCCGAAATCGCTGGTCAGGAAGGGGCGACCCGCAAACCAGGCCCCGATACCGGTCAGACAGGCAACCAGAACACCCAGTGCAATCGTCGTGTGATAAGGGACGCGCTGGCGCGCCACTGCCCAGGCGAAACCGCTGGCCATATACTGCATCACCAGGGCGATGGCGACGACCAGCCCGGCGATGAAGCCGCCGCCCGGCTCGTTATGGCCCCGCAGGAAAATATAGACCCCGGCCATCAATGCGATGGGCATCATCACGCGCGACGCGATCACCATCATCAGCGGGTGACGGTCGCCCGCCTCAGTCGTATCCAGTGCGCGGCTGGCCAGCCATCGTCCACCCGACCCGCCCAATACCGACTGAGTCAGCGCATAGATCACCAGCGCGGCGATCCCCAGCACGATGATCTCCCCGAAGGTATCAAAGCCGCGGAAATCGACCAGGATGACATTGACCACATTGGTGCCGCCGCCCCCGGTATAGGAATTCTCCAGATGATAGGCGGAAATCGACTGCTGCGCGAAATCGCCCATCAGCATGGCATAGGTCAGCCCCGCCACCGCCAGCCCTCCCGCTACCGCAATAGCACCATCCCGCAGGCGACGCCCGGACGTGCTTTCCTTCGGTGTGGTCTTGGGCAGGAAATTGAGCGCGAGCAGCAGCAGGATGATCGTCACAACCTCCACCGATATCTGGGTCAGCGCCAGATCCGGTGCGGAGAAATAAACGAAAGCGAGAGAGACGGTCAGGCCGACGACACCCATCAGCACCAGTGCCAACAGGCGATTGCGATGGAGGACGATCATGCCCAGCGAACAGACGATCAACAAGGCCCAGCCGATTGCGGGCAGGGTCGATACCGCCAACGGCTGGCGCACCGGCGCGCCCGCTTCTCCGCCCATCCAGGCGAAAAGGCCTGCTGCCGTCACCGTCACCGCAAAGATCGCGGCAAAGCGTGACAGCGATCCGTCATGCAAAAGATCGGTTGCGCAGCGGCTGAGCCCGGTCGCCCTGCGGGCGATGGCATCGAATATCTCCTTTGCCTCTGGACGACGTGCCGTATCCCAGCTTGGGGCAAGTGCCGGATGGAACTTCAGCAGCGCCGCGCCCCCGGCAACGGCAATGATCGACATGAACAATGCAGGAGTCACACCGTGCCAGAGCTTGAGCGAGAAATAGGGAAGTTCCCCCCCGATCACCGCCCCGGCGGTTGCCCGCACCAGCGGATCGACGATGATCGGCACGATCCCGATCAGCACCACCAGAAGAACCAGGAATCCCGGTGCCGCCCACATGCCAAACCCCGGATCATGCGGTTTGGCCGGATAGTCCTGCCGCACCGGCCCTAGGAAGACATGGCTGATATAGCGGAAGGAATAGGCAACCGAGAACAATGCGCCCGTGGTCGCCAGGACCGGCACCATCCAGGGCATTCCGGCCCAGACCGTTTGGGACGCTTCCTCCAGCATCATCTCCTTCGACAGGAACCCGTTGAGCAACGGAATACCCGCCATCGACAGCGCTGCGACCGTAGCAATGGTGAAAGTGATCGGCATCAGGTGCCGCAATCCGCCCAGGCGCTTGATATCGCGGGTATGGGCCTCGTGATCGACGATCCCGGCGGTCATGAACAGCGCCGCCTTGAACGTCGCATGATTGATGATGTGGAACACCGCGACCACGGCGGCCATCGGCGTTCCGAAGCCCAGCAGCATGGTGATGAAACCCAGATGACTGACGGTGGAAAATGCCAACAGCGCCTTCAGGTCGTCCTTGAACAGGGCGATCAGGGCACCCAGCACCATGGTGATCAGACCCGTCGTCGCGACGATGTAGAACCATTCCGGCGTCCCCGACAGAACAGGCCACATCCGCGCCATCAGGAACAGGCCCGCCTTCACCATGGTCGCGGAATGCAGATAGGCCGAGACCGGCGTCGGCGCGGCCATGGCATGGGGCAGCCAGAAATGGAATGGGAACTGTGCCGATTTGGTGAAACAGCCGAGCAGGATCAGCAGCAGCGCCGGAAGATAGAGAGGCGATACCTGAATCGCGTCCTTGTTCTGCAAAATGACGCTGAGGTCGTAGCTGCCCGCGATGTCGCCCAGGATCAGCATGCCCCCGATCATGGCAAGCCCGCCCATTCCGGTCACCGTCAGCGCCATCCGTGCGCCCTGACGACCCTCCGGCAGATGCTTCCAGTAACCGATCAGCAGGAAGGAGGAGAGCGAGGTCAATTCCCAGAAGATCAGCAGCAGCAGGATATTGTCGGACAGGACGATCCCGACCATCGCGCCCTGGAACAGCAGCAGATAGGTATAGAACTGCCCCATCGGGTCCTGACGTGACAGATAGAACCGCGCATAGAGGATAATCAGCAGGCCGATCCCCAGGATCAGCCCGGCAAACAGCAGGCCCAGCCCGTCCAGGAAGAAATTCACATTCAGCCCCAGCATCGGCAACCAGGGCAGTTGGAAATGCAGCACCTCTCCGCCGATCACCGCGGGGGCACAGATCATCAGCATGATAAAGGCCAGCAGGGTCGGCACGGCCGCCGTCGCGGCGCAGACATTCCGGCCCGCCTGGATCATCAGACCCGGGAACAGCGCGCCGACAAAAGGCATCATCGCGATCAGGGGCAGGAAGGTGCCGACCGACTCCATCTATCGATTTCCCTTTCGTCTCCCGTGCCCGCCGGTGACCGGCTTGCCGTTTCTTTTTCTAATTTCCCGTGGAACCTGCTGGATTCAACAGGGAAATAACGTAGCGAACTCCATCACGAAGGACAACAGAACTTGGACGTATGGATTGTCGCATGGGTGCCAATTCGTAAATCACTTGCCGAAAGGCCCGGCGCAAGGACAGACTCACCCGATTTCCAGTGCGAAAGTAGTAATCATGTGCCGTTGGCTTGCCTATTGGGGTCCGCCCCTGTTCATGGAGGATCTGGTCACCAAGCCGGATCACTCGCTGATCCATCAGAGCCTGCACGCCGCCGAGGCGAAGTCGGAAACGAATGGCGACGGCTTCGGCATCGGCTGGTACGGGGAACGCCCGGAACCCGGACTGTATCGGGAAATCCTGCCTGCCTGGAACGACGACAATCTGAAACACCTGTCAGCACAGATCCGCTCTCGCCTGTTCTTCGCCCATGTCCGAGCATCGACCGGCACATCGACCACCCGCTCGAACTGCCATCCGTTCAGTCATGGTCAATGGCTGTTCATGCATAACGGCCAGATCGGCGGCTATACGAAAATTCGGCGCAGGCTGGAACATGCCCTGCCCGATTCGCTGTATTGTGGACGCCAGGGTACGACAGATTCAGAACTGATCTTCCTGCTGGCACTGGCCGAGGGGTTGGACGAAGACCCGGTCGGCGCCATGAGCCGCAGCCTGCACCGTGTCCAGTCCGAAATGATCCGGGCGGAGATAGCGGAACCGTTGCGTTTCACCGCCGCCCTGTCGGATGGAAACCGTCTGATCGCCTTTCGCTATGCGACAGACCCGCATGCGCCGACCCTGTATCACACCGGCGCAGGTTCCGGTGCGCTGACCGTGGTCTCCGAACCGCTGGACACCGAGCGCAGCCGCTGGACATCAGTCCCGACCCAGCATGTGCTGAGCGTCTATCAGGACGGACGGATGGTCACCGAGCCTCTGACAATCCAGGCTTAGTGAAGTCGCAGCCAGCCATCGACATGACGGCTGGACCCCGCTGTCACCAGATCGTAGCGGGCGACGCGCACGGAATGCAGCGGACCGTCGATATTCTCGACCCAGTAATCCAGGAATTTGTGCAGTTCGGGAAATTTCGGCGCGATGTCATAGTGCTGCCATAGGAAACTCTGCAGCAGAGCGGGATGATCTGGCATGTGGTAGAGAATCTCTGCCGTCGCCAGCCGATACCCCTTTAACTGCCGGGACAGACCGCTGTCGGTCTGCGACCCGATATCTGCATGGGATGGAGTGAGTTGGGGGAGGGATCTTGTCATGATCATTTTCTCCTTCTTTGCCTAAATCACGTACTGAAATGCTTTCTCAATTTTCATACCGACGCAATAAAAATGTTATAAATCAGCATGTTGTCAGCCAACAATCCGGAGTGCTGATAAAAATTTCCGAATTCCCTCTTGAAAGGCGGGAAGACATAAAATACATCGCCACCGACGGATTGGCACTCTCATGCCAGGAGTGCCAGCCGGTCAGGCCATACGGTCAAATCTGTCACACAACCTTTGTCTAACTGGAGGAGGTTCAAACATGGCATTTCGTCCCTTGCACGACCGCGTTCTGGTGCGTCGCCTTGAAGAAGATCAGAAAACCGCTGGCGGGATCATCATCCCCGACACGGCCAAGGAAAAACCGATGCAGGGCGAAGTGATCGCCGTCGGCAGCGGTCATATTCAGGACGATGGTTCGGTCCGCCCGCTGGACGTGAAGGCCGGTGACACGGTCCTGTTCGGCAAGTGGTCCGGCACGGAAGTGAAGATCGACGGCGACGAGCTGCTGATCATGAAGGAAAGCGACATTCTGGGCGTCATCGACATCGAAGTCGCCAAAAAGAAGGCCGCTTAAAAGGGGTCGCCAGTTGGGACCCTGAAATCCCGTTACTGCCACAATTCGAGACATCAAGACGGAGTAGCGAACATGTCTGCCAAGGAAGTCAAATTCAGCACCGATGCACGTGATCGGATGCTCAAGGGCGTCGATATCCTCGCCAATGCGGTGAAGGTCACTCTCGGCCCGAAAGGCCGCAATGTGGTGATCGAAAAGTCTTTCGGCGCACCGCGCATCACCAAGGACGGCGTCACCGTCGCCAAGGAAATCGAACTGAAGGACAAGTTCGAGAATATGGGTGCCCAGATGCTGCGCGAAGTCGCCAGCAAGACCAATGACCTGGCCGGAGACGGCACCACCACCGCCACGGTCCTGGCCCAGGCCATCGTCCGTGAAGGCGCGAAGGCCGTTGCGGCGGGCATGAACCCGATGGACCTGAAGCGCGGCATCGATCTGGCGGTTGAAACCGTCACCGCCGATATCGCCAAGCGCGCCCGCAAGATCAAGCAGAACAGCGAAATCGCCCAGGTCGGCACGATTTCCGCCAATGGCGACCGCGAAGTCGGCGAAATGATCGCCAGGGCGATGGAAAAGGTCGGCAACGAAGGCGTGATCACGGTTGAAGAAGCCAAATCCCTCGACACCGAACTGGATGTCGTGGAAGGCATGCAGTTCGACCGGGGCTATCTGTCACCCTACTTCGTGACCGATAACGAACGGATGCAGGTGGAACTGGAAAACCCCTATATCCTGCTGCACGAAAAGAAACTGTCCAACCTGCAATCCATGCTGCCGGTTCTGGAGCAGGTGGTGCAGAGTGGCAAGCCGCTGCTCATCATCTCCGAAGACGTCGAGGGCGAGGCGCTGGCGACCCTGGTGGTCAACAAGCTGCGCGGTGGCCTGAAGGTCGCGGCGGTGAAGGCACCCGGTTTCGGCGACCGTCGCAAGGCGATGCTGGAAGACATCGCGATCCTGACCGGCGGTCAGGTGATCTCCGAAGATGTCGGGATCAAGCTGGAAAGCGTCACGCTGGCCATGCTCGGGACCGCGAAGAACGTGTCCATCACCAAGGATGAGACGACGATCATCGACGGCGCGGGCAAGAAGAAGGAAATCGAAGGCCGCGTCGCCCAGATCAAGCAGCAGATCGAAAACACCACCTCCGACTACGACCGCGAAAAGCTGCAGGAGCGGCTGGCGAAACTGGCCGGTGGCGTTGCCGTGATCCGCGTCGGCGGGGCGACGGAAGTCGAGGTGAAGGAGAAGAAGGACCGCGTCGACGACGCCCTGCACGCCACCCGTGCGGCGGTTGAGGAAGGCATCGTCCCCGGCGGCGGTACCGCGCTCCTCTATGCGCTGAAGTCGCTGGAAGACCTGAAGGTCGCCAACAACGATCAGAAGGTCGGGATCGACATCATCCGCAAGGCGCTGACCTCACCGGCCCGCCAGATCGTCGACAATGCCGGTGCGGACGGCGCGGTGATCGTCGGAAAGCTGCTGGAATCGAAGGATACCGACTGGGGCTACAACGCCCAGACCGGTGATTTCGTGAACCTGATCAAAGACGGCGTCATCGACCCGGCGAAGGTCGTGCGCTGCGCCCTGCAGGATGCGGCCTCCGTGGCTGGCCTGCTGATCACCACCGAGGCCATGATCGCCGACAAGCCGGAGCCGAAAGGCCAGCCTGCTGGCGGCATGCCCGATATGGGCGGAATGGGCGGCATGATGTAAGCTGATCGCTGCGCATTCGGTACAGGTAAGGATGAAGGGCGGCCTCCCCCAGGGAGCGCCGCCCTTTCCCTGTCAAACTCGGCTACAACTCCCCGATGGTCTTCTCATTGGCGGAACTGAGCGGTACCTGACACATCTCCAGATGCAGCCGCCCGCCGCTCGTATAGGGATGGGCTAGCACGACCGCTTCGTTCAACTCGATCCCCAGTCCCGGTTCGGTCGGGGCATTCAGATAGCCGTCCTGCCAGTCCAGACGTCTGGTCAGGATATCGCTGTGGAACTGGGTCAGGATTGTTTCCAGCACCAGGAAGTTCGGACTGCTGAAGGCGACATGGGCAGCAGCGGCATGGGCGATGGGGCCGCAATAGATGTGCGGTGCGATCTGCGCGTTGTAGACCTCCGCCAGCACGGCGATCTTTTTCGTCTCCCATATCCCGCCGCTGCGCCCGATATCCGGCTGCAGGATCGCGACGCCCGCTTTCAGGGCCTGATGGAATTCCATTTTCGTCGTCAGCCGCTCCCCGGTCGAGATCGGGATCGTGGTGGCGGCGACGACCCGATGCAGCGCATCCAGCTGATCCGGCGGACACGGTTCCTCGAACCACAGCGGGTCATAGGGCTCCAGCCGTCTTGCCAGGCGGATTGCCGAAGACGTCGTCATCTGGCCATGGGTCCCGAACAGGATATCGGCACGGTCGCCCACCGCGTCCCGGATCGCCTTCACATTCGCCTCACTGCGGCTCAATTCGGCCAGTGACAATTCCCGCCCACCCTGGAAGCTGTAGGGGCCAGCGGGGTCCTGCTTGATCGCTGTGAAGCCGAAATCGACATAGTTCAGCGCCGCTTCCACCGCCGCATCCGGATCGTGATAGCAATCGCCCTCGCCGCTGCCCTGCCAGACCATGCCGGGGGGCGACTGGTGCTTCGGATACAGATAGCTGTAGGTGCGAAGGCGCGGATGGAACCGCCCGCCCAACAGGTTATAGACAGGCTCATCGCGCGCCTTGCCCAGAATGTCCCAGATCGCGATCTCGATGCCGCTGAAGACGCCCATCATGCTGATATCCGGACGCTGGGTGAAACCGGCGGAATAGACGCGGCGGAACAGGGTCTCGACATTGCGCGGGTCTTCGCCCGCGACGAATCGCTCGAATGTATCCTCCACCATGCGGCAGGCGATATCGCCGGAGACGGGGATGCCGTAGCATTCGCCGATCCCCTCGATCCCGTTATCGGTCGTCAGTTTCACAATCACCCAGAACGATCCGCCGATCCCGGTCGGTGGCACGGTGACATAGGTCTTGATGTCTTTCAGTTTCATCGCGGGGGATCCTCAATGGATGGAAATCGGAAAAAGCCGGTTCGGCGAAACTAAGGCCATTCTCAGTCAGCCCGCAATCCTCTCCGGCACCTCGCCGAGACTGCGGACAAGGGTTTCAACCTTCTGTGCACCAACTTCAACCCGGTCGGGCTCGGTGCCGCGCACGACAACGGACACCTGGAAGGCGGTCTTGGTCCAGGCGGGGTAAGAGCCGAAATCGAGATCGGGGAACTCGACCGCCAGCAGGCCCAGGCCCTCGGCGATCCGCCCTTCCGGCAGGGTGCTGCGGATGGTGACGGAGACCATCGGTAATCCGCCCTTCAGGCCGGGCAGGATACCGTCCAGCATCGCCTGCATGATCTTCGGGACGCCCGCCATGACATGCACATTGCCGATACGAAAGCCGGGTGCTGCGGAAATCGGATTGTCGATCAGTGTGGCCCCCGCTGGAATCCGCGCCATGCGCAGGCGCGCGGCATTCAATTCCAACCCGGAATTCTCATAGTGCTTTTCCAGCCGCCGCACCGCCTCCGGGTTCAATTCCAGCGCCACGCCCATCGCCTCCGCCACGCAATCGGCAGTGATGTCATCATGGGTCGGGCCGATCCCGCCGGTGGTGAAAACATAATCGAAACCGGCGCTCACCTCACGCAGGGTGCGGATGATGACATCGGGCACGTCCGGAATGATCCGCGCTTCAGCCAGTCGCACACCGACAGCGTTCAGCTTCTCGGCGATATGGGGCAGGTTCTTGTCATGGGTGCGGCCGGACAGGACCTCGTTTCCGATGATCAACAGGCAGGCAGTGACGGTTTCGCTCATTTAGGGCTGGCTCCGCTGGGCAGATTGGCGATCTCGATTTCCGGAATATCATCCGCCGGGGTAAATCCGAATATCAGTCCATAGAAGGACAGTTCCGCATTCAGTGCTGCGCGCACGGCGTCGGCCCCGCGAAATCCGTGGCCTTCGCCCTCGAACAGCAGATAGGCAACGGGGATGCCCTTGTCGCGCAGGACGGCCACCATGGCCTCAGCCTGATCCGGCGGGACGACCTTGTCCTCCGCGCCTTGCAGGAACAGCACCGGGCAGTCCAGCCCGTCCGGATGGTGCAGGGGGGAACGCGCGCGATAGGTCGCTTCCGCCTCCGGCCAGGGACCGATCAGGGTGTCGAGATAGCGACTCTCGAACTTATGGGTATCGCGCGCCAGTGTCGCCAGGTCGCCGATACCATAAGAGGATCGCCCGGCCTTGAAGACAGAGCGGAAGGCAAGCGCGCTGAGGGTCGTATAACCACCCGCACTGCCGCCGACAATGATCAGGCGATCCGGATCGACATCGCCGCGCCCAACCAGAAACCGGGCGGCATTGCAGCAATCATCGACATCGACGATTCCCCATCTGCCATTCAAGCGGCGGCGATAGGCGCGCCCGAAGCCGGTGCTGCCGCCGTAATTCACATCGACGACGGCAAAGCCGCGCGAAGTCCAGAACTGCACCTTGGCGGCATAACCGTTATCGGCCTGTCCGGTCGGGCCGCCATGCCCCATTACGATCAGCGGCGGGCGCTCGCCCTCCGGCACGCAATACCCGGCATTGGCGGGGCGATAGAACCAGGCGAAGGCGGCCTTCCCATCCCCGGTCGAGAATTCGATTCCCTCGGCGATGGAAATGCTGTCTGGCGGCAGATCCTGACCGCTGGTGGCGCGCAGCACCTGTTCCGGCGCGCTGGCTCCCAAGGTCAGTTGCACGATTCCGCCCGGCCCATCCGGTCGAGCGCCGTTGAAGACGATGCGCCGACCGTCGGCGACCAGCCCGTCAAATCGGCACCAGGGAAGGTCTATCGGCGTTGCCTTCCCGGTTCCCAGATCAAACAGCGCCAGCAGCCAGCGCCCGGCCAGCGCGAAGGTGACGATGGCGGTGCGGGCATCCAGGAAGGCGTAGGTCCGCATCCCGAACTGCCAATGCGGCAGGCCGAATTCCGCCTCTGCCCGATACTGCGCAGGCGGGTCGCCATCGCGATACAGATTCCAGTAGCCGCTCTGGTCGGAGACATAATAGAGCTGTCCATCCGGCGCGTAGTCCGGCTGGAAGATGCTGACATCCTCCGCCCCTGCAACAATCCGTGTTGCCCCAATTCCACCCGCAGAGTCCAGCACGGCCTCCCGGCACAGGGTCCCGTCCCAGGGCATGTTCGGATGACGCCATTCGATCCAGACGAGCCGTCCGCCATCGGGGGAGAGTTTCGGTGCGGCATAGAAATCCGCGCCCTCGACCAGGGTGGAAACCGTCCCGTCGAATTGAATGGTCACCAGCAGATTCTGCGGCTCCCGCCCGTCTCTCGGGCGCTCCGCCACCGCAATCAGGCGCTGGCGCGGCAGGTCGATGACGAAATCCGCATAGTTGGTACCATCAGCCTGCGTAATCGGCTGTGGCGTATTATTTGCGGCTACTCGATATATCCGCCGGTCAGCATCATTCAGATAGAAGACCTCACCACCTGCCGCTGCGAAGGCGCGCCCGCCATATTCATGCACACGGCTGCGCACCGAATGCTCCGGTCCGCACAGATCGACCGGTCTGGCTCCAGGCATATGGCGCACCAGTACCGTGCGGCCCTTCTCCCAGGGACGCATTTCAGTCCACAGGACCGCCTCCCCGTCCAGCGCGACAAAGCCCAACCCCGCCGTACCTGCCGTGATCGCCTCCGCCGTCAGCGGCGAGGCCCAACTTCCGCAGGGTGCGGGTTGCTTCCCATCCTTGTTCGATACCGACATGAAACCCCGTTTCCGATGACCCGGTTCTGGTGACTTGACTTTAGCAGAGCCTATAGAAATCCCGAGCAGACGAAAACGTCTGCGATGATGTATTTGCACACAAATCAAACCGCTGAGGCATCCTGCGTGAACTCATGCGAACGCAGGATGCCTCAGCGGTCAAAACCCGTTTGACAAGCGCAGGTCCGGTCCATATGTTCCGCCGGTCTTTCGCCGGGGCATTCAGGGGGTTCCCTCTTAAACACCCCGCATCTAACGGAGAAGCGCCATGCGCATCGCAAGCTCGCTGAAAACGCTGAAAAAGCGTGAAAAAGACTGCCGCGTCATCCGCCGTAAAGGCCGGGTGTTCGTGATCAACAAGAAAAACCCGCGCTTCAAGGCAAAACAGGCCTGAAGTCTTTGCGGGCACGCCTTCGTGCCTGTGATCGGCGTTTTCGAAAAACCGCGCCCCGTTCCGGGCGCGGTTTTCGCTTGTCCGGATGCTGAAATGCCTAAGCCTCTCCCCGTCCCTTTGGGATGACCTCATAGCCGGGTTCCTCCGGTTCATCGTCCAGGATTTCAGCCGGGAAGCCGGGGGCGAGCACCTTCACATGGCAGGCATCCTCCAGGCGGCGGATGATGTTCGGGGACCATTCGCGGGCACCATAGCGACGCTGGCCGTCCTCGAAAATCTCGATCATCTTTGGATTGAGTTCCAGCGGTACCCCGGCGCGGTCGGCGATGGTCTGGAACAGGCCGATATCCTTGAGCACCAGATCCATTGTGAAGCTGATGTCGCGGCTGCCATTCAGAATCACCTGGCTTTCGGTTTCGTGGACGAAGGAGTTGCCGGATGAAATCCGGAAGGCCTCATAGGTCGTGCCCAGATCCATTCCCGCCATTTTCGCCGTGGTCAGCGCCTCGGTCAGGCTCAACAGATTCGCGGTCGCCAGATAATTGGTGATGACCTTCAGGATCGAGGCGCTGCCCAGCGGCCCGGTATGCAGAATGCGCCGTCCCATCACCGTCAGGACCGGCAGCATCCGCTCGAACGCCGCGCGCTCACAGCCCGCAAAAATCGCGATATTACCCGTCGCGGCGCGGTGACAGCCGCCGCTGACCGGACAGTCGATGGGATCACCCCCCAAATCCGTCACCTTCGCCCCCAGCCGCTTCACCTCCGCCTCGTCGGTGGTGCTCATCTCCGCCCAGATCTTGCCGGGACCGAACCCGGCGAGAACCCCATCCTCCGCTTCCAGTACATGGGCACTGGCGGCAGGGGAGGGCAGGCAGGTGATGACGATATCGCAAGCCTCAGCCATGGCCTTCGGCGATTCCGCGACGGCTGCCCCCTTCGCTGCGAAAGGCGCAACCAGATCGGGATTCAGATCCCGGACCATCAGATCGACCCCATTGCGCAGCAGACTGCCCGCCAGCTTGCCCCCGACATTGCCCAAACCAATGAACCCTATTTTCATGCGCGTCTTGCTCCCGAACCCTTGTTGCGGTGTATCCCACCCGATGCGGCGCAGGGTTTCACGAATTAGGGTTCATTCATATCGTTTGTTGCGTTTTTTATGGCCCGGATTGCGCAGAAATTTTCATCTGTCCATAGTTGGATTCACCCGTGACTTGATCGATAGGAGATTCTGAGATGGCCGGTCTGGCGGAAGCACTCTTGCAGGCCCTGAAAGATCGAGGTGCAGGGGAGATATTCGGCATTCCGGGCGATTTCGCCCTGCCTTTCTTCAAGGTGATCGAAAGCAGCTGCATCCTGCCGCTTTATACATTGAGCCACGAGCCCGGCATCGGTTTTGCCGCCGATGGTGCCGCCCGCTTCACCAGCCGCCTGTCTGTCGCCTGCGTCACCTATGGCGCAGGCGCACTCAACATGATAAACCCTGTCGCCCAGGCCTATGCGGAAAAGACGCCGATGGTGGTGATTTCCGGTGCGCCGGGCAAGGCGGAAGGCCAGCGCGGCCTACTGCTGCACCATCAGGTGAAACGGCTCGATTCACAGTGGGAAATCTTCAAGGAACTGACCTGCGATCAGGCCCGGCTGGACGATCCGGCGACGGCAGCACGGGATATCGGCCGGGTGCTGGATCGCTGCCTGCACGACCAGCGCCCGGTCTATCTGGAAATACCCCGCGACCTAGTGCAGGCGGAGATCGGGACTGTTCCGGCATTCACCCCCGCCAGCGGTAATGTTGAAACTGCACAGTCGGCGGCCCGTGAGATCCTGTCCCGCCTCGCCGCTGCCCGCGCACCCACCCTGATGGTCGGGGTCGAAGCCCGGCGCTACGGACTGGAAGCGCAGGTCGGGGAACTGGCGCGAAAGCTGCGCATTCCGGTCACCACCAGTTTCATGAGTCGCGGCATGCTGGCCGGGCAGGATGTACCCTTGATCGGCACCTATCTGGGCGCGGCAGGAAAACCGGAAGTCAGTGCGGTGGTCGAATCCTCTGATTGCCTGCTGCTGCTGGGCGTCATCGTCAGCGATACGAATTTCGGCGTTTCCGGTGGCAAGATCGATATGCGCAACGCAATCCACGCCTTTGACGGACAGGTCCGGGTGGGCCTGCATTACTATCCCGACGTGCTGCTGAGTGATTTCCTGGCGGCCCTGATCGCGCAAGCAGTGCCGCTGGGCACGGCAGAGCATCGATCCGACGCCTCCGATCTGGGGCCGCTGCAGGCGGATGATGAACCGGTCCACCCGATGGATATCGCTCGCGCCGTCAACGAGCTGTTCGAGCGGCACGGGGCGATGCCGATGACCTCGGATATGGGCGACTGCCTGTTCACCGCGATGGATATCGACAATACCGAACTTGCCGCGCCCGGCTATTATGCCAGCATGGGATTTGGTGTGCCGGGTGGGCTTGGCGTGCAGGCGGCGACCGGACGCCGCCCGATGATCCTGGTCGGCGACGGCGCGTTCCAGATGACCGGCTGGGAAATCGGCAACTGCCGAAAATACGGCTGGAACCCCATCGTCGTGCTGTTCAACAATACAAGCTGGGAGATGCTGCGGGTGTTCCAGCCGGGTCCAGCCTATCACGACCTGCCCGACTGGCATTTTGCGACTCTGGCTGATGGATTGGGCGGGAGAGGGCATCGGGCGACGACGCGGGCGGAGCTTGCCGCCGCGCTGGAAGCCGCCCATTCGGATACGAGTTGCTTCCAACTGGTCGAGGTGATGCTGCCACGCGGTGCGATATCCGAAACACTTCAACGCTTCGTCACTGCCATCCGCAACTTGTCCGCCCTGGCGCAGGAGGGATGAACAATGCGCTCGGTTCATGTCGTCATCCGGGGAAAGGTGCAGGGCGTCTGGTATCGCGCCTGGACTGAAAAGACTGCACGCGGCCATGGCCTGGACGGCTGGGTGCGAAATTGCGCGGATGGCAGTGTCGAGGCGGTGTTCCACGGATCGGATGATACGGTCACGCGAATGCTGGCGGATTGCCGTGTCGGCCCGCCCCTGGCGCGGGTCACTGACCTGACCGTCACCGACTGCCCGCCGCCGGAAGAATCCGGGTTTCATATCCGCCCCTCCTGATCCGTCGCTTTACGCCAGATCGTGCCGTAATCGGGATACTCAATCCCGTGGATGCGGCGTAGCGTGCGCGATAGGCTGTCATCCCCTTGCCCCAGAGTCCCATCGGAGTCCCATGTCGTCCCCGCACATTCCTGATACTGCCGACGCCGGGTCAGAACCGTCCCCGCTCCTTTCAGTCTTCCTGCTCAGCGGCGGATTGCTGATCTTCACGCTGCAGGACGTCATTGTCCGGACGCTAAGCCCGTCCTATCCGGTGCACGAACTGATCTTCCTGCGGGGAGCGATGGCGATCTGGCTGATGGGTGGCTATGTCTGGTGGCGCTACGGCTGGGCCGGGTTCCGCATTGCTCGGCCCGCGATCATCATCCTGCGGGGTACCTGCGGCATGCTGTGCTTCATGAGCTACTATCTGGCGCTCGCCCGCCTGTCGCTCGCCGATACGGTGACGATCAACTTCTCCAGCCCGATCATCATCAGCGTACTCTCGGTCTTCGTGCTGGGAGAGCGAGTAGGCTGGCGGCGCTGGATGGCGATCCTGGTCGGCTTCTGCGGTGTCGTGGTCGTGCTCGGACCCAGCGGCCATATCCTAGACCCCGCCGCCGGTTTCGCGATTTTAAGCGCGTTCACCTATGCAATGATGTCCATCCTGACACGCAAGCTCAGTACCCATATGACCGGTGCCGGGATCGCCTTCTACCAGATGATCTTCTTCATTCTGGGCAGCACGATCCTGGGAATAGCGCTGGGCCATGGCGGCTATCTGCCTGAGGAAGCCCATGACAGCATCCGCTTCCTGCTGCGCCCCTGGGAAATGCCGTCAGCGGTGGATTTCGGCCTGATCGCGGTGACCGCGCTGATCGCTTCCTTCGGCTTCATCATGCTGACCACCGCCTATGCCCGCTCCTCAGCCTCCGTGGTGGCCCCGTTTGAATATAGCGGCGTGCTGTGGGGGATCATCGCGGGCTGGATATTCCTGGCGGAAACACCGGGTGTCTGGACCATCCTGGGGGCCACGCTGATCGTCGGCAGTGGCCTTTACATCCTTTATCGCGAATCTTATCGTGGCAGACCCGCCCGCGCCCTCCTGAACCCCGCCCTCACTCTGCCCGATCCACCGGACATCGCCGAAGAGGAGCCGGATCAAAGACGGTGATTGAACGGAAGCCCGACCCTGGTCTGAGGCTTCACCCGGCCGGTTTCGTCCTCTGCCAGGTATCCAGCACCGAATGTGCCTCATGCTCCGCCTCGGCGAGGATGGCATCGGCATCTGGCGTCGGGGAGGTGAGTTCTATGACATAGCCGTTGGGATCCCGGAAATAGATGGAATGAATGAAACCGTGATCAGCGATGCCTCGGGGAGAGCGACCTTCTGCATTTCCTCTGTCGAACATGGAGTGAAGGGTGTCACGATCAACCTGCAGGGCGATATGAAGATCGAAGTCGTGCTGGTCCTTGAAATCGAAAGGGGAGTCAGGGACTTCGAAAAAGGCGAGGCAGGAGCCGTCCCGCATGCGGTAAAAGCTGTGCAGGACGCGGGTCTCCCGCCCGGTCTTGGTCTCCCGGATCTCGAAGGCATGGACAAGGGGCAGCCCCAGGAAATCCTCATAGAAGGCTCGGGTTTCACCTGAATCACGACAGCGATAGGCGTTGTGATGCAATCCCATGATTGCGGGTTTTTCTGGCATGTCTCCCTCCAATTCCTTTGACGGGCCTTCTTTTCGTATAGTGCCCGTTATCGATTTCCAGACTGCATCGGTCGCATTGGGCGCAGGGCATCTGGATCGACATCCAGGATATCGCCATAGTCCTCCAGTGCAATACACTGGAACCGGTCCGCGTCCGGATCGTCGAGGCTGACCGGAAAGATTGCGAAATCCTCCTGCACCAGAACCTCGCTACCTGTGGCGATGGGAATGCCGGTACGGCCATAGACGGGGGCAGCGCTCGACCGGACAAGGGCATAGGCCTGATGCCAGATGCCCGGTTCCTGTGCGGCGGGCTGCATTTCATGCAGCCAGCGACCGGTGAAATCGAACCTGGACATCTCAACGACCCTGGTCCCAACAAGGCGATAGTAGACATGGCCCGATGCACGATAGACATCGCTGATCAGCATATTGGGCAGCAGATTCACCAGATCCCACGGCTGGATCGCCGACCGCTGCGGCCAGCCATTCCCGGTGCAACACTCCCGCCAATATGTGGCAAGCGTGGCGATTTTCAGGGAATCTATGATACTCTGATCATTGGATAGCATTATTTCAGCACTCCGAAGCCGAGCACGGACAACCTACCCGGCTTCGCCTTCAAATCAAAGGCAAACCTGCCCGCCTTGACTTCAGGAAGCGAATTCGTGGAGATCACATGACTTCCTGAATTTACTATTTGAATGGGGGACCATTGACCCAGGCGACGATGGCATGCCGCGTACCCTTTGTGACCGGTGTAACCCGATGCAGGATATAGGACGGGAACATCACGAAGGTTCCTCTATCCCTCGGAGCCTGCGTCGGTGTTCCAGTGCGATTGAATTCCAGATCGCCACCGGTATAGGCTTCCGGCGGGCTCAACTGAAATGTGATGCTCAGCTTGCGCGGGGCATGGCCGGCCATGGTACCATCGTAATGCCAGTTGTAATGCCCTTTCCGGGACCCTTCATAGGTCACGAAATAGAGCGGCTCATCCATTCCCTTGATGTCATACTGATAGGATTGCGCATTCAGTGCCGATACCGTGGTAAGTATCCGATGATAGATCCAGGATGACGCCTGATCCGGCAGAATATGGCGATTGAGACTGATATTCTCCTCTTCCCGGATTTTGAGATCCGGCCCAACCCGCACCGGTGTCGCAGGCAGGGAGAGAGTCCGCTTGATGATATCATCCATTTCCATGTCGTTGAAAACGCTGTGACCCGTCACAAAGGGCGGCGGATCAATATGGGATACCGCCGCATAGTCAGGCACAGGATACCAGAACATCAAGACTCCCCAACAAAGGCAATTACCTGCAAGGACAAAACCACCGGCCAAACGATACTGAATAAAGTCTGGCCATGGTAAATTTTGCCCATAATTTCGGTGATGCGTAAACAGTAAAAGCTTCAGCCTGCGGCCAAATCCTGGATCAGACAGGCCAGAGACATTTATCAGGTCGTTCAGTCAGACTTCACCTGTAGCTTGATCGGGATCGTCAGCATCGCGATCGTGCCTGAGCCGAGTTCGGATGTCAGGACGAACTCGATCTTCAGATGTTCCGCCAGCCGCTTGCAGATCGGCAAACCCAGACCGGTACCCGGCGTATGCCGCGCCACCATGGAACGACCCCGAAAGTAAGGCTCGAAAATCGTTTCCAGCTCATCAGGCGCAATGCCTGGACCATGGTCGGAAATTTCGATCCGCACCTGTTCGCCGCTGTGATCGGCATGAGCCGAAATCGCGATTCCACCGGTCAGAGGAGTGAATTTAATCGCATTCGAGATCAGATTACCCAGAATGAGCGCCAGAGCCCGACGGTCCGTTTCGATGGCAAGCGTCCGGTCTTCGGGGAGATGCAAATCAACTTGGCGTGGTGGATATGCAGCCTGTACCAGGTCCAGCGTCTCGCACAGAATATTCCGCAAGTTGACCCGTTCGGGATTCAACGGATAGTGCCCCGCCTCGATCCGGGAGAGATCGAGCAGATCATCGACCAATGTCAGTAGATTATTCGCAGCATGATGGATGGTCTCGCCATAGCTGTGGTAATTCTGTGCGGCAAGCAACTTCAGATCATCGGAAGCCAGAATCTGGGAAAACCCGAGTATGGCATTCAATGGCGTACGGAGATCATGGCTCATGCGCGCCAGAAAATCCGACTTCGCGATATTTGCCTCCTCCGCCTTCCGGGTCGCCTCGGCAAGCGCCGCTGTTCGGATGGCGACCTGTGCTTCCAGTGTCTCATTCAACTGTTCCAGAGCGTGCAGCGATTCCTTCAGGGATGTGATATCCTCCTCTACCACGATGACGATGGAATCACCGGTCAGGGCATCCCGCGCACTGTGCAGGTCAACACGGTGCCAGCGCATCCCCTGTGCGGTTCGGACATGGAATTCACCGGAAGGCTCCTCCCCCGCGATGCAGCGCCGCAGCAGGTTTTCCGCAATCACGGACCGGGCAAACCGGGAATAAAAGGAAAGATCAGCCTCCGATACCGCAGCACTGTCTTCCGGTACGCCGGGCAACCCGCCATAAGCGCGCACTGCCGCCGGGTTCAACGAGATCAGTTTCCCATCCAATGTCACATGGCTGATCAACACTGATGTATAACGGGTCGCCTCTAGCAGGCGACGATCTTCCGCCGCATAGCGATCCTGCTCCAGTGATCGGATTTCAATCAGGATACCGTCATGCAACGGGGTCCCGATCCGTACCGGCGTGATAGTCAGAAAAGCGGTTGTTGGAGTATTGGCAGGATAAAGTGTCCAGGTTTCCTGCACGGACTGTCCAGGCTTTGTATGGCTGACGATGTGCTTCAACCGTCGCCTAATAGACGGACTGTCGGTCGAAAAATCACGAGCGGTTAAATCCGCCAACCTGTCGGCCCGCCAGAAACGCAAGGCCTCGCTATTCGCCCACCACATACAATGCTGGGTAACGTCAAATATCCAGATCGGGGTGGACGCAACATCCAGCATGGAAAGATCGGATGGATCGGTGAATATCCAGGCATCTACCGGCATCGACACGATTCACGTCTCCCGACCAAAGGGTCAGATAACCCACCGTCCAGGATCTTTTGTTCAAGAATTGGGGGCAAAACTGACAAAATAATCCCCACTTCACCTCGCCGCCGGAAGCCTTACATATCCCAGCCCAACTTGCTTAAACCAGCATGGCATTGCCGACAATCAAACCCGAGAAGTATTTTTGATCCTACAAAACCCAAACCAGCAACGCCATGGAATCATGACACCGCATGTCATCAACCCCGCCCACGATAAGGTGGAACGCCCTGATCTGGGATCCAGACGTCCGGTGGCACCGGCCCAGTCTGATAGAAGACGTCGATGGGCATACCGCCGCGCGGATACCAGTAGCCACCGATCCGCAGCCAGGATGGATGCAGGAAATCCACCAGCCGACGGGCAATCGAAACCGTGCAGTCCTCATGAAACGCGCCATGGTTCCGGAAGGAACCGAGATAGAGTTTCAGCGACTTGCTCTCCACCAGCCAATCCGCCGGAACATAGTCGATCACCAGATGGGCGAAGTCCGGCTGGCCGGTCATCGGACAGAGCGAGGTGAATTCCGGTGCCGTGAACCGGACCGTGTACGCGACCCCGGATTGCGGATTGGCAACCCGCTCCAGCACCGCCTCATCCGGGTTGGCGGGCAGAGCCGTTGTCCCGCCAAGCTGGGTCAGTCCGTCATAGATCGTCTCGCGGGTCATGCCATAATCCTCCCTGAACCCATGAAACAACGATCCCTTGAAGCATGGCGATAACCAGCAGACAAACCGAATTGTGGTTAGTTAATTCACTCTTCCGCTGTCATCACGATTTCGGGTTCGTGCCTAACCTCGAAATTAACCGAATTGGCAATGAAGCACTTTTCATTGGCGGCATGATGCAGTTTGTGTGCAACTTCCACATCAGAACCGGCGGCCAGAGTGACGCGAGGGGACAGCACAACCTCGACAAAGCGCCCACCGCCACCGGTGGATTCTACCATCCGACCCGATGCCCGATCGATATGGTCGGTGACGACGATACCTTCGACCGAACAAAGGTGAAGATACCAAAGCTTATGACAGGCGGACAGGGACGCGACCAACAGTTCCTCCGGGTTCCAACGCATCGCATCGCCCCGGAAGGCGGGGTCTGACGACCCCTGAATCACCGATTTTCCCTCTGCCGCAATGTCATGATCGCGGCTGTATTCCGAATAGCCCCTGGTTCCCACGCCACGATTACCGGTCCAATGAACCGTAACCGCATAGTCATGTACCCGCTCCATCACCACGGCCCTCCTCATACCCGACAATTCGACTAACCCAGAATTTTTCAGGGTAGCACTCAAACACTATTCGAATCTGATTGAGGCATAGGCTTCGTCAATGGCTTCCTGATCCCAGATCGTCGGTTCCGTCGGGGCGACTCCCCCTGCCATGGGCAGGAAGGTCCCCTCATTCTCCTCATCCAGAATGACCGATCCCTGCGGGGTCACGACCTCTATCGCACCATCGATGATCATGAACCCGTAATGCAGTTCTCCGGGCGGCATTCCCGCAGCGAGCGGCCCGCCAAAGAAATCGGTGCCGCGAATGCCAATCGTTGCAACCGGGGTGGAAACAGATACGGCACCAGGATTGCTGCGCCCCACAGCTCCGCTCAGCAACCTGAATGTCCCCGCGAATACCTGCAAAGCCTGCGAAACCCGACCACTATCAACAGCGGAGGCGCTGAACACGAGTTCATCCATCGTGATGCGGGCTTCTTCGCCCAGAGTCAGTTGGGAGGCATCAAGGAAGACGATTTCAAGCCGTGCATCGCTGCCGGTCTCGATTTCCGATCCTGAGTGAACCAGCGATCCAGCCGAGAGCCTCGTGCTGGATCCGCCGAGCGTTTCGGTCGCCTCTCCCTGGAGTCGCGTCACCTTGCCGATCTCGGCCTGCGCCAGCGCAATATCCGCCATTCCGACAACGGACAGTGCGAACATAACAACGAACGCAACAACCCTGACACCCATGCCACACCCCTTCCGAATACCATATCGATAACAGAGGATGAATAGCCGACGATGCTGACTTTCTTCAAGAGAAACAGAGGGAATTATTGAAGTTTCTCAGCTGACCTAACCAATTCGATGCGTCGGCTGAACCTGACGCTATTTGTGGCGGAAAGTGATCCGGCCCTTGGTCAGGTCATAGGGGGTCATTTCCACATCGACCTTGTCACCGACCATAACGCGAATACGGAACTTGCGCATTTTGCCTGCTGTATGGGCAATAATTTCATGCCCGTTCTCCAGCTCGACCCGGAATGTCGCATTGGGGAGCTTTTCGACAACGGTGCCTTGAAATTCAATCAGTTCTTCTTTTGACATCTATGCGCCATCCAGGCCTTTATTCCAAGAGTATGAGAAGGTGGCGGAACTGCCGCAGACCGCCGGAAAGCGTGCACCCGAAAGCATGCGACAGAGTGCCGCCGTTCTCAGCGGGACAGGGTATGCGTCATTCCACCGGGAAAGACAAGCCCCAGACAAAACCAAGCTCGTTTCTTCGTTGAGGAACCATCCATTTGAGTGACAAAGGGTATCATTATGTGCACGATGCACCGGGTTGGCCTGTCCATTCCTTTCCCGGAAATTCTTTCGGTATTCGACATCGATGACATATAATTGGGAAGTTCCAGTGAATGCCGTATGATCTGAGCCAGTTATCTGTGCTGGTGGCAGATGATGATACCTTCATCCTCTCGCTCACCCGTTCCCTGCTGAACGGGTTCGGCATTTCCAAGGTGACGACCGTTTCCAATTCCAATCTGGTTCTGGACGAACTCCATGCCGGGAATACCGATCTGCTGTTCGTCGACTGGGACATGGAACCGATGAACGGGATCGAGCTTACGAAATACATCCGGCTGGATTCGGAAAGCCCGAACCGCTATCTGCCAATTATCATGATGACCGGCCATACCGAACTGACCGTGGTCCTGGAAGCCCGTGATGCCGGCGTAACCGAATTTCTGGCCAAGCCGATGACGGTGCGATCAATGTATCAGCGAATCGTCTCCACCATCGAACGCCCCCGACCCTTTGTGCGATCCCAGGACTATTTCGGCCCGGACCGTCGCCGGAACAATGATCCGAAATACAAGGGTCCTGATCGCCGCAGCGACCCGGATGACGATTTCGAAATCTAGAGCAACGGGTGGTCAGGGAGGTGGAAAACCGGTATCCCTTCCCGCAGGCATTCTCCACTGATCCGTAAAGGAGAGACGTGATGACCGCGCCGAAACCGTTCCCTGATGTCCTGTCGATGATCGGCAATACGCCGATGATGAAGGTATCGAAGCTGGATACCGGCCCCTGCGAATTGTTCCTGAAGCTGGAAAGCCAGAATCCCGGCGGGTCGATCAAGGACCGGATCGGACGGTCAATGATCGAGGCGGCGGAGCGGGACGGAAAGATCGCACCCGGAGGGACGATCATTGAGGCGACGGCGGGCAATACCGGCCTCGGCCTGGCGCTGGCCGCCGCGCAGAAGGGCTATCGCATGGTTCTCGTCATCCCCGACAAGATGAGCCAGGACAAGATTTTCCACCTCAAGGCACTGGGGGCAGAGGTGATCATGACGCGGTCCGATGTCGGCAAGGGCCATCCGGATTATTATCAGGACATGGCCGAGCGCATCCAGAAGGAAACACCCAATTCGATCTGGATCAACCAGTTCGCCAATCCGGCCAATCCGCAGGCGCATATCGACACGACCGGACCGGAAATCTGGGAACAGATGGATCATGACGTCGATGCGGTGGTCTGCGGCGTCGGCTCCGGCGGGACAATCACCGGCCTGGGGCGCTATTTCAGGGAGGTCCAGCCGAAGCTGAAGATGGTGCTGGCCGATCCGGTCGGCTCTGTCGTCGGCGACACGGTGAAGACCGGGGTGATGCCGACCGATGTCGGCTCCTGGCTGGTGGAAGGGATCGGCGAGGATTTCATTCCGCCCAACTGCGATCTGTCGGTGATCGCGGATGCGGTCTATGTCTCCGACCGGGAAGCCTTCGCCGCCGCTCGGGACCTGATCCTGCAGGAGGGCGTGCTGGGCGGCAGTTCGACTGGAACTCTGCTGGCCGCCGCGCTGACATGGTGCCGGGCACAGACCGAACCGAAACGGGTGGTCAGCTTCGTCTGCGATACCGGCAACAAATATCTCGCCAAGGCCTATAACGATGCCTGGATGATCGACAACGGCCTGCTGACGGTGGAGGAACATGGCGATCTGCGCGACCTGATCACGCGGCGCGCCGACAAGGGACAGGTCGTCACCGTGAAGGAAGGCGAGACGCTGGCCACCGCCTATGGCCGGATGCGGATGTTTGATGTCTCGCAACTGCCGGTGATGGACGGGACGGGCCATGTTTCCGGCCTGATCGACGAGAGCGATCTGATGCTGGCGGCCTATGAAGCCAAATCCGCATTCAACGATCTGGTCCGGGATCATATGGTCAGCAGGCTCGAAACCGTCGCCCCGACAGAACCGGTCGATGCGCTGCTGCCGCTGTTCCGGGCTGAGAAAGTAGCTATCGTGAAAGATGCCGAGACCTTCTACGGCCTGATCACGCGGGTCGATTTCATCAACTACATGCGCAAGCGCGGGAAATAGAATCATGGCAAATCTGAAGAACCGGCAGGGCCTCTCCACCCGTGGCATTCATGCGGGCCAGCGCCCGGACCCGACGACCGGTGCGATCATGACGCCGATCTATGCGACCTCGACCTATGTCCAGGACAGCCCCGGCGTCCATAAGGGTTATGAATATTCGCGCAGCCAGAATCCAACCCGCATGGCCTTCGAGGCTTGTGTCGCGGATCTGGAGAACGGCGCACGCGGATATGCCTTCGCCAGCGGCCTGGCGGCGATGGGAACGATCCTGGAACTGCTGGACAGCGGCGATCATGTCGTCGCAATGGATGACCTGTACGGTGGCAGTTACCGGCTGATGGAGAATGTGCGCAAGCGCTCTGCGGGGCTTGATTTCAGCTTCGTGGACCTGACCGACCCGGCGAAGCTGGCGGCGGCGGTCCGGCCAGAGACGAAAATGATCTGGGTCGAAAGCCCGACCAATCCCACTCTACGGCTGGTCGATCTGCGCGCCATTGCGGAATTCGCCAAAGCACGCGGCCTGATCACCGTCTGCGATAATACCTTCGCCTCCCCCATCGTACAGCAGCCGCTGGACCATGGCATCGACATCGTCGTGCATTCAGCCACCAAATATCTGAACGGCCATTCCGACATTATCGGCGGCGTCGCGGTGCTGCGGGAGGCGGGCGATCTGGCCGACCGGATGGCCTATCTGCACAATGCGGTGGGCAGCATTCTGGGTCCGTTCGACAGTTTCCTGGCACTGCGGGGCCTCAAGACCCTGGCGCTGCGCATGCGCCAGCATTGCGAGAGCGCCTTGACCATCGCCGAGTATCTGGAATCCCATGACAAGGTCGAGCGGGTGATCTATCCCGGCCTGCCCAGCCACCCGCAGCATGATCTGGCCACACGCCAGATGACGGGCGGCTATGGCGGGATCGTCACCGTGATCCTGAAAGGCGGTCTGGAGGAAAGCCGCCGCTTCCTGGAGCGCACGGAGCTATTTGCCCTGGCGGAATCCCTTGGTGGTGTGGAAAGCCTGATCGAGCATCCGGCGATCATGACCCATGCCTCCATCCCGCCGGATATCCGCGCGCAACTGGGTATTTCGGATTCGCTGGTGCGACTGTCTGTCGGAATTGAGGATATCGAGGATCTGATCGCCGATCTGGATACGGCCCTGGCTGCGATCTGATTACCGATCACGCCGCACCCTCGCCCGTTTAGCCCCTCGAACGGCGGAAGCGGCATTCGGGCATGCACGAGACTCGTCGCTCCGGAAGACGCGAAGCGGCTGTCCGGGGTCCAGAGCGATAAGGAGGAATCTGGGTGCTCCGCTCTGGATACCCGCCTGCGCGGGTATGACGGTGCAAATCCATTTATTTCTGCTTCCCCCGATAGAAGATACGTGAAAAGCGCAACAACTTTTGTAAATACTTCCGCGTTCTCTGCGCTTCCTCTGCGCACTCCGCGTTAAACTTCACCCATTTCCAGAGGGTCTTCACCCATCACACCGCGCCGTCGCCCGTTTCCAGGAACGAGCCGGAGGAGATCACCGGCGACAGTGCCTCGCAGGAGGCGATATCCCGGCGCAGAACCGCAAGCGTCCGGGCACAGGAGCGGTCAAAGGGGCATGCATCGCTTATCAGGCAGCGGCTAAGGCGCTCCGAGATTTCGGCGGCCTCTGCCACCTGCGCCTCCCCGATCAGACGGTAGGTCTCGCTCACTGCCTTTTTGCATGCGGATATCATCGATGACCTCGTGGGATGCGGGCTTCATTGACCGAAGCATACCGCACAGCCCTTAACGCCAGCTTAACGGCGGCTTGCTTCTTGCCTGATGCGGATCACCGGTCTACATCTTGGGCCATGACTGAAATGCCCTATGATCCGACTCCGGCGGAGCGCGATGCGCTGGCCCGCATCCGCGACCTGCTTGGCCCGAAAGGCTGGCTGGACGACCCGGAATCGCTGGCCCCGTGGCTGATCGATTCACGACGGGTCTATCAGGGGCGCTGCCTTGGCATGGCGCGGCCCGGAACGGTGGATGAAGTCTCGGATATTCTGAAAATCGCCTATGCGGCAGGGCTTCAGATCGTTCCGCAAGGCGGTAATACAGGGCGCGTCGGTGGGGCGACGCCGGACGATACCGGGCGTCAGTTACTACTCAATCTCGGCCGCATGAATACCGTGCGGGAGGTCGATGCGGCGAACTATACCATGACGGTGGAGGCGGGCTGCATCCTAAAGGACATTCAGGGCGTGGCGGAGCGATCGGATCGGCTGTTCCCGCTCAGCCTCGGGGCGGAAGGATCGTGCCAGATCGGTGGCAACCTCTCCTCCAATGCCGGCGGGATCAATGTCGTGCGTTATGGCAATGCCCGTGATCTGGTCCTTGGGCTGGAGGTCGTGCTGCCCGACGGGCGCATCTGGAACGGGCTGCGGCGGCTGCGCAAGGACAATACCGGATACGACCTGAAACAGATTTTCCTGGGTTCCGAGGGGACGCTGGGGGTGATCACGGCGGCGGTGCTGAAACTCTTCCCGCTGCCGAAGGAGCGCGCGACGGCGCTGGTCGCCATCGCGGATCTGGACACCGCCGTAACGCTTCTGGAGCGGGCGCGGACCGCCAGCGGCGATGCGCTGATGTCCTTTGAACTGATGCCGGGATTCGCGCTCGACTGGGCGGAACGGCATGTCGAGGGAGCCAAGCAGCCCTTTGATATGACGCATGACTGGACGATCCTGATGGAAATCGGCGGGCCGCGCACCGACGGGACCGCAAGACTGGCGCTGGAGGCGCTGCTGGAAAGCGCCTTTGAGGACGGGCTGGTGATCGATGCCGTCCTGCCGCAATCGGAGGAACAGCGCGGACAGATCTGGTTCCTGCGCGAAGCCATCGTCGAGGCCCAGGTCCGCGAAGGCGCGCAGGTGAAACACGACGTCTCCGTTCCCGTCAGTCAGGTACCGCGCTTCATTCGTGAGGCCAATGCGGCGGTGATCGAGATGATGCCGGGCATCCGCCCCTATCCCTTCGGCCATGTCGGTGACGGCAATATCCATTACAACCTGTCACAACCGGAAGACATGCCTGCCGCAGAATTCCTCGGCCATTACGCGCGGTTGCAGGAACGGGTGCACGATGTCGCCCTCTCGCTCAATGGGTCCATTTCGGCGGAACACGGCATCGGTCGCTCCAAACGGGCGGAATTGCTGCGCTGTAAATCCGCCGTCGAATTGGATATGATGCGCGGACTCAAGCATCTCTTCGATCCCAAAGGATTGATGAATCCCGGAAAGACGATCCCCGACGCCCCGACACGATAAGGCTGTTTCCATGATCCCCTATACCGCGCCGATCCGCGACATGCAGTTCGTTCTGAAGGAAATGGGACTGCTGGAACAGATCGCCCAGCTACCGGGCTGCGAGGAAGTGACACCCGATCTGGTCGATGCGATCCTCGAAGAAGCAGGCAAATTCGCGCGCGACCAGCTGGCACCGATCAACCATTCCGGCGACCGGCAGGGTGCGCGGATTGAAAACGGTGTCGTGCGGGTACCGGACGGCTATGCAGAAGCCTATCGCGCCTTTGTCGAAGGGGGTTGGAACTCCGTTCCCTTCGAGGCGGAATTCGGCGGCCAGGAACTGCCCTGGACCGTGGCGACGGCGCTGTCGGAAATGTGGCAATCGGCGAACATGGCCTGGGCGCTGTGTCCGCTGCTCACCCAGGGTGCGGTCGAGGCCTTGCAGGTCCATGGATCGCCGGAACAGAAGGCAACCTATCTCCCCAAACTCGTATCCGGTGAATGGACCGGAACGATGAACCTGACCGAACCCCAGGCAGGCTCCGACCTCTCCCTGATCAAAACACGGGCGGAGCGGCGGACCGATCACTATCGCATCCGGGGCACGAAGATATTCATCACCTTTGGTGAGCACGACATGGCGGAGAATATCGTCCATCTCGTCCTTGCCCGCTGCGAGGATGCACCGGAGGGCGTACGTGGCATCTCCCTGTTCGTCGTCCCGAAATATCTGCCGAAGGGCGATGGGACACCGGGGGAACAGAACGACCTGCGCTGCGTTTCCATCGAACACAAGCTCGGCATCATGGGCTCCCCGACCTGCGTGATGGCCTATGGCGATACGGACGGTGCCATAGGCTATCTGGTAGGGGAGGAGAACCGGGGCCTGGAATACATGTTCACCATGATGAACAACGCACGCCTCACCGTCGGCCTGCAGGGTCTTTCCATCACCGAACGGGCCTATCAGCAGGCCCGCGACTATGCGCTGGACCGCAAGCAGGGCCGCGCGGGTGAGAAGAAGCTGGCCCCCATCGTCGACCATGCCGATATCCGGCGGATGCTGATGACGATGCGCAGCCATGCCGAGGCGATGCGCGGGCTGGTGCTGGAGACCATGGTCGCGCTGGACCAGCAAAAGCGCCATCCAGACGAATCCTGGAGAAGCTTCGCCGAGCGCAGGGTGGGGCTGATGACCCCGGTGATCAAGGGCTGGTTCACCGATATGGGGGTCGAACTTTCCTCCATGGGTGTGCAGATTCATGGCGGCATGGGCTTCATCGAGGAAACCGGCGCGGCACAGCATTTCCGCGACAGCCGCATCCTGCCGATCTATGAGGGCACCAACGGCATCCAGGCGCTCGACCTCGTCGGCCGCAAGCTTCTGCGCGACGGCGGTGAGGCCGCGCGAGAGTATATCGACGAGTTGCACATCCTGATCACCGCTCTGAACGATATCCAGGGCGAGGACATGGCCGCGATCCGCAAGCACTTCGCCCAGGCGGTGGATTCACTGGAGGATGCAACCGAATGGCTGCTGGACCATGCCGGGGACGATCCGGATGTGGCCGGGGGTGCAGCGGCCTCCTATCTGAGGGCCTTCGGGATCACGGCGGGCGGTGCCGTACTTGCGCGCGCCACCCGCATCGCTTTGGCAAAGCTTGAGGCCGACCCGGAAACCGACACCGCTTTCCTCAATGCCAAGATCGCAACCGCGCGGTTCTATGCCGATACAATCCTGCCGCAAGTTCCGGGCCTCGTTACCGCCATGGAAAACACCTGGCACAGCCTGCGCCGAATCCCCGACGACGCGCTGTAGAAGGATCATTTTACCGCTGTTCACCGCAGAATCCACGCACGGCATGCCCGACCCTGCGCAGATCGGTACTGTCACCGGTCACGGGATCGTCAGGGGCACCATCCGCGAACCTGAATGCGGTGACGTTGTAGGGCATGAAACTGATGATCGTTCCTCCCCGCCCGCGTGACGAGGGGAGATATTGCACGCATCCCGTCCCCATTCGCACCGGCGTCCGCCAGAAGCCCATGTGATATCGGCCCGGCCCGTCCACATGCCGGATTCCGGTTGGCAGGCCGATCTCTGATTCCAGCGTCAGCGTATCGGCAACGAGGTTCTTCGAAAGTCCGGTCAGTCCGCTCCCGCCGGCGCTACGCCGCAGGGTAAGGATGAGGCGCACGGCGTCCCCGGTGGTTGGGAACAACCCTTCCCCCAGATCCGGCACCAGTGTCCCGATCGAGTCATCGACAATCATCCGCATCTGCAATCGTGCGATCCCTATTGCCTTCAGAAATCGTTCATGCAACAGGGACCAGAGTGACGCTTCCGGCCCCAACTCCGCCTTGACCAACCGATCAAGCGCAAGGGACAGGACGAAACTATCCGACAGCCGGAACCGAAACACCGCCCCCGGAGACCATGGATAGAACGGATATTTCCGCGCGACGGCCAGCTTTTCCGTTACCGTCGAGGCAGCACGAAGAGCCTGTGCGGCAGGATCTCCATCCGCCTGTACGAAGACAGCACTGCGCTCCGGCTCAATCTCGCCCAGTCCCGACGCCATGTTCAAGATATCACGAAGCCGCACACGCGCCCATTGCGGATGATCCCGCAATTCCGGAACGAGATTTCCAACCGTCTCAGAGAGCACCGTCTGGCCAAACCGATTGGCGATATGGGCCGCGGCCATGAAACCCAGAAAGGATGTGGACATCCCCTGTACGCCATGGCGCATCTGCCGACAGAAAGGATAAGGCCCGTGCCGGGTGATGCAGCCCTTCAGGTACACCGTATCATCCACCACCAACCCGCTGGCCGACACGGCACCTTTGTCACCCAACGGCCCGTCGAATCGAGAAGCCACCTCTCCCCCGATCATATCGGCAAGTTCCTGCCAATCACGGTATTTTGGTGCGGATTTCACTCGTTCCTCATAGGCGGCGATGCGGCTCTGCGCGCCTTCCACGGAACCGGGCTCAAAAGACAGGGCGATCCGACCCCACAGATTGGCCTCTCGCCCGGAGGCTGTTTCCTGAGAGAACTGCACGATCATATCGGATGCGGGGCCACCATCACCATACAGAAACGCGGCAAGCCCGTTTCGCACCGCGCCGGTTCGGCTGTTGATCAGGCTGACCGGCAGCAGGGCGCGGCTTCGCCCACCATCACCGGATTCCCGCCAGACCCGACCAACGCCGAAAATCATGGTCAATGGCCGTCGGACATCAATGGTGATGCTCCCAAATGCCGGTACCGGAACGATCCGGTCGCCATGGGTGATGATGCCAAGGGTCTTTTCCGGCAAGGACGCACTGATCCCGACCAGAGCACCCATCGCCTCCAGCGACAGCTCTGTCGGCTTCAGGACCAATGTCCCGGATATCATCTCCCCTTTGGCAATCTGTCCCCCGACGGGAAGAAAGGCAGACAGTGGCAAGGGTCCATCCTGGAATGGATCGGAAACGAACGAGCCTGGCAAAAGATGAGCACGTGTCTCCGCCCAGGCGAAATCCGTCAGGGGCGCGGCGGAGTCGAGATCGAGGGCAGGGGAGATGGCGTTTTTCTGAGCCACAGCCGGAGTGGCGGAAAACGATGAGAAAACACAAAAAAGCAATCCGCAGATCAGTCTTGTCCACCCTCCCTGACCGGTGAAATGCCGAACTGCACAAATTATGACCTGCATCTTTGCGGCACTCCGTCACAGCATGGATGAGTTTAGTTGATGTTCAGTTGAAATAGCATCCCGGGCAATCCAGATTTTCCATACAGTTACCAGTATCAGCCCGTAAACGGCTAATTTTCAAGCGCATCACTGCCTAATATTTGTGCGATGCAACATGATAAATACCCTTGATTAAGAATGTTTCTTCTGTCATTTTTTGCACTGCAACATGATCCGCCTAATCATGTTGTGACGTGAAATCGCCAAGGCTGCACCTCGGTGCATCTGTCTGGCTTTCACGTCTGTTTTGGGCGTTTCCTCCCTAAACTTGGGCCGCGTTTCGACGCGGCCTTTTTTTATCCGGCGTTTGCTTAACCTGTCGTTGCCCCAATCAACCCGTCGTCGCATAGACGACCCAGTGCCCGGCTTCAGTCTGGCAGGCGGTTTCGCGGCCTGACAGGGTCTCGCCATCGACATTGATCTGGGCATCGTATTCGCGGCAAATCCGCCCCTGGGCATTCAGGAAGGTTCGGATCGGCGTGATGCTGCCATTGGCCCTGGCGGTCGTATCGCCCCAGGTCGCGGTTTCACCTGCCGGGGCCTCGGTCAGGCTGCGATAGGCGGTTTCCTGCATGGCAGTCTTGTCGTAGCGCGTCAGATTGTCCGCCAGCATCTTCCCGCCATAAGCCCCCGCCGCGCCCAACCCGAGGGCGAAAAGCAGGCGGGTATCCTCATTCCCGAAATATTCATAGCCGATCAAGCCTCCGACAATCGCCCCCGCGACCGCACCGATCGCCAGCTTGTCTTCCCGCGACAGCTCATCCTGACCGGTCGTGCAGCCTACCTGGGTAAAGGTCAGACTGACCGCCAGCGACAATGCCGCGAGACGGCGGATCGGTCGGTGGCGTGCCGGTTGGTGGCGTGCCGGTTGGTGGTGTGCCAGTCGGGATTGTTCGGACAAATCAATATTCGAAACAGCCTTGGACGTCACAGCGGTTCTCCTTACCCAAAGGCGCGGCGATATCCTTCTGGACCGCGCAGGTTTCCCGGCCTGTGTACCAGAAACCTGCATATCATGCTACTGCAATAGTCTCAGGAGAAGGCGGACTGCTCCTCCGGCCTCCGCCCTGAAGATGCCGCCAAGTCGGATGCCGTCGGTGCGGAAGGGACCACGGCGCTGATCCGCGCAAGATCGGGAACCAGAATGCGCAGCGGACGTGTCCCAAGCGCGATTTCCATCGGGGCATGGCCGATTAGATCACCGTCGGACTGGATCGGCTCCCCCTCCGGCCCGTCGATCCGCACCCGGCGCGCCCGCAGTACCGTCGCATCGCGCAGACGAGCCACGCGATTGGTAAGCAGAGCCAGGCCATAGCGGATGAGGGCAAGCCGCGTCGTCCCGGACAGCAGCACGACACAGACGCTGTCATCACCCAGTCTGGCATCCGGGGCGATGATGAAAGGCCCGGCATAGTGGCTGGCGTGGGTCACGATGACCAGTCCCGCCTGATGCGACCGACCATCGATGGTCACATCCACCACGGTCCGCCGATTGCGCGCGATCTCCCGCAGGGCCGCCAGGACATAGGCCAATTTGCCGACAATCCGTTTCAGTGTCCCGTTCACCTCCGCCACCACCCGCGCATCCGGACCGGCACTGACCATCAGCAGAAAACCGCGATCCCCCGCCAAAGCCGGATAGATCTCCGCAATCCGCCCGGTCGAGGGCAGATCCGCCGCACGTTTCAGCGCCAGCCCCAACCCCAGTTCGAAGGCAAAGACATTCGCCGTCCCCAATGGAGCGATGCCCATCGGAATCGCGCGACCGATCAATCCATTCGCAACCTCGTTGATCGTACCGTCGCCCCCGGCAGCCACGACGGCATCGATTTCCGACGGATCAAGGTCCGTGGCGATTCGCGTGGCATGGCCCGGTCCTTCCGTGCGGCGCAGGACGACCTCATGCCCCCGTGCCCGCAAATGCTTGAGGAAACCGCGCAGACGTCCGCGCTGTCGAAACCCGGCAACCGGATTGTAGATCACTGCGATCCGTTTGCGAATCAGGTTTGCGTCAAGCTTTTCATTCACCACGGTGCAAAGACTCCATCGACCAGTTTTTAAAGGAGAAAGTAACGATTGGATGTCGGTTCTATTGCTTGAATGTTAAACTTAGATGAAAGCAGGTCCATTTTCTTGGTTTTACTTAATTTCTTCATAAACAGGCCGTATCTCCTGACGGATCGAAAGGTCTTGGGAAAAGGCGGATACGGATATGCATGGATTTCGCGGCACCAGTCGATATCGCACGGTCTGGATTTCCGACACACATCTGGGCACGCGCGGATGCAAGGCGGATTTCCTGCTGGATTTCCTGCGCCATACGGAATGCGAGACACTGTATCTCGTCGGTGACATCATCGACGGCTGGCGGCTTAAGAAATCCTGGTACTGGACCGAAACCCAGAATGAAGTCGTGCAGGAAGTCCTGAAGAAGACCCGCAAGGGCTGTCAGGTGATCTATGTCCCCGGCAATCACGACGAGGTCCTGCGCGATTACACCAACCTGTTCTTCGGCGGCGTTCTGGTGAAGGACGAGGCGATCCACAAGGGTGCCGACGGGCGGACCTATCTGGTTATTCATGGTGACAAGTTCGACTCGGTCGTGAAATATGCCAAATGGCTCGCCCATCTTGGCGACTGGGCCTATACGGTGCTGCTGTCGACCAACAATTACTTCAATCTGATCCGCCGCTGGCTGAATCTGCCTTATTGGTCGCTCTCAGCCTTCCTGAAACAGAAGGTCAAGAACGCGGTCGAATTCATCAGCAAGTTCGAGGAAGCGGTTGCCCAGGAAGCCCGGTCGCGCGGCGTCGATGGCGTCATCTGCGGCCATATCCACCATGCGGAGATGCGCGAGATCGACGGCATCCTCTACTGCAATGACGGTGACTGGGTGGAAAGCTGCACCGCGCTGGTCGAACATGCCGACGGTCGGATGGAAATCGTCGAATGGGCCAGCGCACCGGGTCATGTACAGGCCCTGACGGGTCCGCGCGTCCCGGTCAAGGCACTGCCATGAACGCCCATGCACCGGACCCGGCGCGCGTCATCCCGTCCACACCCGACATCTCCGCCGTTCCCGGCGGCAGGCTGGTAATTGTCAGCGATGCCTGGCTGCCCCAGATCAATGGCGTGGTCCGTACCCTGGACCGCACCCGGCAGGAGATGGAGCATCTCGGGCTGGAGGTCCATGTCATCGGCCCGGACAGGTTCCGTACCATCCCCTGCCCGACCTATCCGGAAATCCGCCTGTCGGTGAATGCCGCTTGGACGCTGCCGAAGATGCTGGACGGGCTGATGCCCGCCGCGATCCATATCGCAACGGAAGGTCCGCTCGGCTCCACCGCCCGGCGCTATTGCCGCAAGCGAGGCCATCCCTTCTCTACCAGCTTCCACACGCGGTTCCCGGAATACATCCATGCCCGCTGCGGTCTGCCCGTGGGGATCACCTATGCCTGGCTGCGCCGGTTCCATGGCGCGGCTTCCGTTACCATGGTAACGACGGCAACGATGCGCGACGATCTGGCCAGCCGGGACTTCAAGAATCTGGAAATCTGGTCTCGCGGCGTAGACCTCGACCTGTTCCGCCCGCGCCCGAAGGACATCCTGAACTTCCCCCGCCCGATCTTCATGAATATCGGGCGCGTCGCGGTGGAAAAGAATATTGGTGCCTTCCTGGACCTGACACTGCCGGGGACCAAGGTGGTCGTCGGCGGCGGTCCGCAACTGGACGAGCTGCGCGCCGCCTATCCGGAAGTGAAATTCCTGGGTTCGAAGACCGGCGAGGAACTGGCGCAACACTATGCCGCTGCCGATGTCTTCGTCTTCCCCAGCCGCACCGATACTTTCGGCCTGGTTCTGCTGGAGGCCCTGGCGAGCGGCGTGCCGGTCGCGGCCCTGCCGGTACCGGGGCCGATTGATGTCATCGGCGACCATCCTTGCGGCGTGCTGGACGAGGATCTTCAGAAGGCGGCGACGCAGGCCCTGCGGATTGATCCCGCACTCTGTCGCCGCCATGCGGAACGGTTTTCCTGGGAAGCCTGCTCACGCCAGTTTCTGGCCCATCTGAGCGCGGGGCAGGCACCGCAACCCTGATCCGGCAAGATCGGATCTATTTCGTTGCGATCAACTGAATGCCCTTGCCAAAGTCAAACCGGCGCTTGTGCTCGACGCGCGAGAAACCGACACGCTTGAAGAACGTCTCGATATTGCGGCGGGTAAAATAGAGCTTGTGGTCCGGCGCTCCGAGATCGCGGTTCGGAGCCCCGTCCCGGGCGACATATTCCGCCAGGTCCGGCGTCGTCAGATACAGAACGCCCCCCCTGCGCAACAGCCGGAACAGCCCCTGGGCAAAGGAAAGCGGATCAATCGTATGCTCGATCACTTCCGAACAGTAGATGCCATCGAAATCACCCGCTCCCGCATAGGCTTCCAGCGAAGTGCAGTGAAAGGTAATGTCCGGGAACAGGTCACTCGACTGACGGGCAAGATCCCTGCTGATCTCAATTCCGGTCGGGTCCAGCCCGATTTCCTTGGCCTTGGCGCAGAACAGGCCGACATTACTGCCTACATCCAGAACCCGGATACCGGTCATCCGGGATTTCAGCCATTTGGCCCGACGACGGGACCGCCGCGCCTTGCTGTTCCATTTCGCCTGCATGGCCGGCATGTAGCCGCCACCGATTTCGTCCTGAATATCATCGATGTCATTGACGGAGGGCATCTCCCGCAACCGCACAAACCCGCTTTCTGGATACCGGATCCAGGTGACGTTTGTACCATCCGGGGTGGATTGCGTGCAGAAGGTCTCATACCGGTCAGAACCGGAAATCGGGCAAACAGAATTTTCTGTCATGGGCGATCTACAAGATAAACCAGAAGAATGACAATCGCGCAGATATTGGCCCCGATGATGAACATGCCGTCCAGCGACCCAGACTTGATCGGTGCCCAGAAAACGGCGACCAGAACAGGCAGAAGGCAGATACAGAGAGCCAGCAGTATTTTCGGGATGCTCATGCCCGTCTAAGCCCGTTTCCGCATAGGTTTGAGCCACTTTCCTCGATCATGAACCATCGCGGAAGTCCGCATCCGCCATCGGGTCCGGTTGAACCAGCCTGATTGGCAGGCTATACCGCACTATCCTGGGACTGTCCATGCCGACTTGACCCTTCCCTGCGGGAGGTTAGCGGCGTGACGCCCCGCGCGGCCCATGCTATAGCGCCCTCACACTCACAAATCCAAGGCAGTGGACCGGATACCCCTGTGGCAGAGAATGGATCACAAAACGCACGGATGAGCCGGTTCCGGCTGGATCCCGTAACCAAGGAACTGACCGCGCGTCTCTGGCGTGACTACATGTCCAACCATATCCGCCTGATCCTGATCGCGGTGTTCTGGATGCTTATCGTCGCGGGTGCGACCGCCGCACTGGCGAAATTGATCGAACCGGCCCTGAACGAGGCCTTCATAAGCAAGAGCGAACAGTGGGTCTGGTATTCGGCTGCCGGGTTCCTGTTCGCCGCCCTGCTTCGGGGGGGAGCCAACTTCCTGCAATCGGTACTAATGCAGATGGTCGGATTGCGGATCATCGAAAAAATGCAGAACCAGATGTTCCGCGCCCTGCTGCATGTCGAAATCCGATATCTGGAACAGGAGGGAACAGCCCGCCAGCTTTCCCGCTTTACCTCGGATTCCTATTTCCTGCGGGATGCTCTCACAAAAGTCTTTACTGGTTTCGGACGCGATCTGACGACCCTCGTCGCCATGATCGGCACAATGATCCATCTCAACTGGCAACTGGCACTGTATGCCTGCATCTTTTTCCCGATCAGCATCTATCCCGTCGCTCGGATCGGAAAGCGCCTGCGCAAAGTATCGGAAAAAACCCAGGCGGAATTCGGTCAGATGACGGCGGTGCTGGATGACAGCCTGAAAAACGCCCGTCAGGTCCGAGCCTATTCAATGCAGGATTACGAGGCAAAGCGGGGTGCTGAGGCATTTCTGACGACCTACAGACTGCTGCTGAAGGCAATCCGGACCCGCTCGCTCAGCTATCCGATCATGGATGCGCTGGCCGGTGTCACACTGTTCTGCATCATCGCCATCGGCGGCTATCAGATCCTGGACGGAACACAGACCGTCGGATCCTTCATGTCCTTCTTCTTTGCCGTCTTCATGGCCTATCAGCCACTGCGCAGTCTTGCCAGCCTGAACAACACGCTTCAGGAAGGCCTCGCCGCCGCAAAGCGCAACTTCTCCATCATCGACCGCGTGCCGGTAATCCGGGACGCAGCGGATGCGACCGATCTGGCACCCGGCCCTGGTGCCGTGTCACTGGAAAACGTCCATTTCGCCTATGACGAAGGAACGCCGGTGCTGCGGGGGATAGACATGAATATCGCAGCGGGCCAGACCGTCGCCCTGGTGGGTCCATCCGGTGCCGGAAAGTCGACGATCCTCAACCTCATTCCGCGATTCTACGATGTAACGGCGGGGCGGGTTCTGATCGATGGACAGGATGTGCGGCAGGCCACGATCCGGTCCGTGATGGACCGTATCGCCCTGGTCAGTCAGGAACCAGCCCTGTTCAATGATACGATCCGCGCCAACATAGCCTATGGCAGGTTTGATGCCAGTGAGGCGGAAATCATCCAGGCCGCACGGGATGCCGCCGCCCATGACTTCATCATGGCGCTTCCCGATGGCTATGACACGATGGTCGGCGAGCAGGGGCTGCGGCTCAGCGGCGGTCAGCGTCAGCGCATCGCCATTGCCCGGGCCATGATCAAGAATGCGCCCATCCTGTTGCTGGACGAGGCAACATCGGCTCTGGATGCCGAATCCGAGCGAACGGTGCAGGAGGCTCTGGCCCGACTGATGGTCGGACGCACAACGATCGTGATCGCCCATCGACTGGCGACGATCCGCAAGGCAGATCGCATCCATGTCCTGGACGAAGGCCGGGTGGTCGAAACAGGCACCCATGACAGTCTGTCGCAACAGGACGGGCTCTATGCCCGGCTATCAAAAATCCAGTTTCAGGACGCAGACAGGGGCGAACAGACAGCTACCGATCCCGTCCCCGCACAGGGATGATCCACGATGGGGGATGATCCACGATGACTATCCTGAAACGCATCAGCAGATCGGCAGCCGCACATCGCATTGTCTGCCGGATCATCGCCCTCTACATACGCTTCGTCCATGCCACGTCATCCTGGACTGTTACCGGGACGGAGGATCGGGATCGTCTCTTTGCCGCAGGACAGCCCTATATCATCGCCCTCTGGCACAATCGCATCTTCATGATGCCTTACGCCTTCTTTGAAAAGGCGGATCAGCTTTGCATCCTTGCCTCCGGCCATCGCGACGGGCGTCTTGTTCTGGATACGATGGGCCGGTTCGGATTCGAAGGTATTCCGGTTAACAGCAGGGATGCCGCGAAGGCCACGCGCGCCGCCGTGAAACGCCTGAAAGCAGGGGGCCATGTCGGCATAACACCCGACGGCCCGCGCGGTCCGGCCCTGATCGTCAAGGATGGCGTCATCGCCATCGCTGCCCTGGCCAGGGTACCGATCATTCCGGTCAGTTATGCCATGAAGCGACGGCGTATCCTGTCAACATGGGACCGGTTCCATCTGCCGATGCCTTTCACGCGCGGCATCTGCAAATGGGGTGAGGTGATCCAGCTACCCGAAAAGACAGATGCGGAAACCCGTGAGGAATGCCGCAAACGTCTGGAACTGGCGCTTCAGGATCTGACCGAGTCCTGCGAACGGGAAGTGGCAGGTCATCGATGATAGCCCGCGCCCTCTATCGCACCATCACCGGCCTTGCCGCGCCGATGATCGACACCTATCTGACGCGCCGCCTGAAACAGGGCCGGGAAGACCCGACCCGCAGCCGGGAGCGTCGGGGAATCCCATCCCTGCCCCGCCCGGACGGGGCGCTTGTCTGGATCCACGCTGCCAGCAACGGCGAGGCCATGTCAGCCCTGCCGCTGATCAACCGGCTGCTGGACCGCGACCCGCGCGGCCATGTTCTGGTGACCACCGGGACCGTGACCAGTGCCAGACTGATGGCGCAATATCTGCCTGACAGGGCGCTGCATCAATTCATTCCCGTTGACCGCACCACCTGGGTCCGATCTTTCCTGGATTACTGGCGCCCGGATGCCGGAATATGGGTGGAATCGGAATTCTGGCCTGCCTTGATCTGGGAAATGCGCGCGGCCGGAAAACCGATGGCACTCGTCAACGGACGGGTTTCGCGGCGCAGCCTAATACGTTGGCGGCGGATATCCGGGATCGCGGCGGATCTTCTATCCGGTTTTCAGCCCTGTCTCGCCCAGACGCCATCGGATGCGGACTATCTGCAAAGTCTTGGCGCGCGCAACGCCGATTGCGTCGGGAACCTAAAACTGTCCGTCCCGCCCCTGCCGGCAAATGCCGCCCTGCTGGCGCAGGAGCGTGCCCGCATCGGCAGCCGCCCGATCTGGCTGGCCGCCAGCACCCATCCGGGGGAGGAAGAGATTATCGCCGAGGCGCACCGGCTGATGCAGGATCGGTTTCCGGATCTGCTAACGATCCTTGTCCCCCGGCATCCGAAACGGGGAGGGGATATTACCGAGTATCTGCAAAAGCAGAGTTTTCCTGTTTCGTGTCGTTCGCAGGGGGGTGAAATCGATATGGATTCGGCGATCCATGTCGCCGATACGCTGGGTGAGCTTGGCCTGTTCTACCGGCTCGCGCCGGTTGCCTTTATCGGCGGCAGCCTGTGCGGCGGGCATGGCGGGCATAATCCAATAGAGGCCGCTCTGCTGGGCTGCGCGCCCATCCATGGCCCTGACATGGCAAACTTTTCCACGGTGGCCGAGGATCTGGCACGGGAAGGCGGGGCTATTACGATCCACGCGGCAGACGAGCTTGCCGATGCCGTGACGCATCTGCTCTCCGACGAGACGGCACGCAGCTGTCTGGCCACCGCCTCTGCAAAGGTTGCTCAGGACGGTGCCGGTACGGCGGATCGTGTCCTTGCACGGCTGGAACTGATCCTGCCACCCATCAACCAGGATCAAGCATCATGAAGCCGCCCCGCTTCTGGTCCCGCAGCGAACCGGACTATCGCGCCCGACTGCTCAGTCCGCTGTCGGCGGCTTGGATGGCGGCATCCACCCTGCGTCGGCATATGGCTCGACCCGCGACCGTTGCCTGCCCGGTAATCTGTGTCGGCAACGTCACTCTGGGCGGTGCGGGCAAGACGCCGGTATCTCTCGACATTGCCACCCGATTGATCGCACGCGGTGCGTCACCGCATTTCCTGACCCGCGGCTATGGCGGACGACAGACCGGGCCACTGCGCGTCGATCCGGATCGGCATTCCGCGCGGGATGTCGGCGATGAACCCCTGCTGCTGGCGCGATCTGCACCGACCTGGATCGCGAAGGATCGCGCTGCCGGGGCACAGGCCGCTGTGGGGGCAGGGGCCAGCCATATCGTCATGGATGACGGCTTCCAGAATCCAGGACTGGAGAAAACCCTTTCCATTGTGGTGATCGACGCCCATTCCGGGCTTGGCAATGGCTGCGTCTTTCCGGCGGGGCCGCTTCGTGAACCCCTGGATGCCGCCCTGGCCCGCGCCGATGCCATCGTCATTCTTGGGACAGGCTCCACCCCCGGACTGGACTTCGCAACGCTGCGCCAGCCGGTTCTGTATGGTCGCCTGCATGCCGAACGCCCGGAAAGCCTGCCCCCAGGAACGCGCTGCGTCGCCTTTGCCGGGATCGGTCGTCCCGAAAAGTTCTTCGAGACCCTGTCTGGCCTTGAACTTGAACTTTCCCTGACGCGAGAGTTCCCGGATCACTACCGGTATCGGGAATCGGACTTGGACCGGTTGGTCAGGAAGGCGGAAGCATTGGAGGCAAAACTGGTCACGACCGAAAAGGATGCGGTGCGCCTGCCCGCGCGGTTCCGTGACACCGTGACCGCCCTTCCGGTCAGCATCGTCTGGGATGAAGGGAACGATGGCCCCCTGGCCTTGATGCAAGGAACGTCGGCATAATGTCTTTTCGGAAAAGCTATGCCAGGCGAGGTCTTCGGGGCGTTCTTGTTCATCCTGTTCAGGCACTGTTCGGTATTGCCGCATTGCAGGTAATGAGAATGCTGCCGCTTTCCGTCGCCTCGGGCTTCGGGGGCGCGCTGTTTCGACTGGTTGGTCCCTTCCTGCGCGCTGACAAGGTTGCCAGGCGCAATCTCGCTCGCGTCTTCCCGGGCTGGGACAAGGCCCGGATCGACGAAGTGATGTCGGAAATCTGGGACAATCTGGGGCGCGGCGCGGGAGAGTTCACCCATGCGGCCCGGATCAATCCGAATGACCCGAACGGCCCGGTCGAGGTCGTTGGCCTCGACAACCTGCTGTTCGCCCAGAAGCGGGGTGCCTTCATCATCATGTCCGCCCATATGGCGAACTGGGAAATGGCCGGTATCGTCGCCACCCGCAACGGCAGTCCGATGGCAACGATGTACCGTCCCGCCGACAATCCCTGGATGGATCGCTATTTCCGCAAGGTCCGGGGTGATTTTGCGGGCAGGCTGATCCCCAAGGGACGGGCCGGAATGCGCGAGACGATCCAGTCCGTGAAGCAGGGCGAGGCCATCGGCGTGCTGATCGATCAGAAACTGAACGAGGGAGTCCCGGTCCCGTTCTTCGGGCGACCGGCGATGACCGCCAGCGCCCCGGTCGAGATGGCACTGCGCCATAATGTTCCGATCCTGCCTGTCCGGATCGAACGGGTGGAAAAGACCCGCATCCGGGTCACGATCCACCCGCCGATGGCGGTGCCGGATACCGGCGACAGAAATGCAGATGTCTTGACCGTCCTGACACAATTCCATGAAATGCTCGAAGAATGGATTCGCGCGCGTCCGGGCCAATGGTTCTGGGTTCACAAGCGCTGGCCGGACTAACATAGAGCGGATAGGCGACGGGCCGGATAGATGTACGGGGAGGACAGGCGATGACCGAGGCGGGTTTCAAGGATCACTTCTCCGGCATGGCCGATGCCTATGCCCGATTCCGGCCCGGCTATCCGGATCAACTGTTCATCGATCTCGCATCCCGTGTGCCCGCGCGGCGACTGGCCTGGGACTGCGGTTGCGGTGGTGGACAGGCGACCCGATCCCTGGCCAATCATTTCGATGCGGTGATCGCAACCGATCCCAGTGCCGATCAGGTGTCGACCGCACCTGCCATCGACAATGTGCGCTATGCCGTTGCCGCCGCCGAATCTGCCCCGGAAATCCTATCGAGCAGTGTTGATCTGATTCTGGCTGCCCAGGCCGCACACTGGTTTGACCTACCGCGCTTTTACGCAGAGGTCCGCAGGGTTGCCGCACCCGGTGCCCTGCTGGCCCTGGTAACCTATCGCCCGACCCGGATCGACGATGCCACCGCCGATGCCGTATTACAGAAATTCTATATTGACCGCATCGGCCCCTATTGGCCCCCGGAACGCCGACATGTGGATCAGGGATATGCCGAGATGGATTTCCCCTTCCCGGAAATCGTCGGGCCGGACCTCGTGATGGATGCCATCTGGGACCTGGACTGGCTGATCGGCTATATCGGCACATGGTCGGCGGTAAAGGAATTCCGGCGCAAGACCGGGGCGGATCCACTGCCCGATCTGCGCCGGGAACTGGCCGAAGTCTGGGGCGATCCTGCCGATGCGAAACGCATATACTGGCCGCTCGCCTGCCGCCTGGGGCATGTCTCATAATCAGGTAACAACCGGACGACAGATGTCCTATTTCCGATATCCGGGCGCATCCGGTCAGCGTATGCTGCACATCTGTCACTAATGCGGATTGATATGAATTGACCCCAAGCTGCCCCAATGATCCAATTTCGGTTATCCTCGATCAGGACCGCTATCCCCTTCATGCGCCGGAGAGCGACGGATATCGGAAGCTGCTTGACGAAAAACGGACGGATTGGCGGGAGCGGGGGGCGGTTTCCCTGCCTGGCTTTCTGCGACCCGCAGCCGTGGCCATGGCCGCCGCCGAGTTGCAGGAACCGATGGCGCGGCGGGCATTCTGGCAGCGCCACGACCACAACATCTATTTTTCCGACGAGACCGAGGGCGTGCCGGACGATATCGCGCGGCCCGGACTGACGACCTCCCATCGCACCCTGACCTGCGATCAGTTGCGGGGATCCGTGATCCGCAGGGTTTATGAATGGGACCCGCTACGCCATTTCATCCGCGATCTGATGAACCTCCCCGCCCTCCACCGCATGGCGGACCCGATGGCCTGCCTGAATGTGATGGCCTATGGTCAGGGCGATACGCTGAACTGGCATTTCGACCGCGCGCGCTTTGCCGTCACGATCCTTCTGCAATCGCCGGATTCGGGCGGCCAATTCGAATATTGCCGGACGTTGCGCAGTGAACAGGATCCGAATTATGATGGCGTGCGCCAACTTCTCGCGGGCCGCTATCCGGATGTCCGGCAGGGATTGGCGGGGGAAGGCACCATGACGGTCTTCGCCGGCTACGCATCAGCCCATCGCGTCGCCCCGGTTACCAGCACCAAACCCAGGATGATGGCCGTCCTCAGCTATATGGAAGAACCGGATTACCACTACAACGCGACCGACCGTATCCGCTTCTACGGTCGTGCAAACCCTGAAGAGTCTATCCCTGCCTGAGATCCACCGGCTGCGACAGAATCACCCGTGCGGCCTGACCCGCGCTGTCGATATAGGCAGGATCGCGATGCATCAGCACGCTGGAAAAGGCACCATCTATCAGCAGTATAATATGCCGCGCCAGTCGATCGGGATCGTCACGCCCATCGGCAGCGATCACCCCTGACAGCCAGGCCTCCAGTGATTTCTTGTGTGCGCTTGCGGCCTTCACCGCAGGATGGCCCGGCAGTGCGGCCAGTTCCGCCGCCGTTCGCAGAAAACCGCAGCCACGCCACCGCGGTCGCGCCGCCACCTTGGCAAGCTCCCCGAAGACTGCGCCCATCCGCTCGGCAAGCGTTCCCTCCGCCGCGTCGAACCAGGCGGCGAACTGTCTGACATTCGGTTGATCCCGCGATTCCAGATAGGCCGCGATCAGATCGTCCTTACTGCGAAAGTGATAATAGAGCGTCTTTTTCGTAATGCCTGCCTTTTCGGCAATCGCATCCACACTGACGGCACGAATGCCCGCACCATAGAACAGGCTGTTGGCCGAGCGCAGGATCTTCATGCGTGTCGCAGTGCCATCTCTCATGACATCAATCTATACTGACTAGTGAGTTTATTCAAGCGGGAAGGAGCCTACTATCCCGTGACCGAAACCAACTCATAGGAGGCCGCCATGTCCGAACCCGTACTCTACGATGCACAGGACAGAATTGCGCATCTGACGCTGAATCGTCCAGAAAAGCTGAATGCGCTGAACTATCAGACCGTCGACAGACTGATGGCGCTGCTGGACGGGATCGAACGCGACGACACGATCCGCGTCGTGATCCTGACCGGCGCGGGAGAGCGCGCCTTTTCCGCCGGGGCGGATATCCGAGAATTCTCAAGCAGTATCGAAACCGGTATCGAAACCGCAGTCCGGGACTTCGTGCGTCGAGGGCAGACCCTGACCGCGCGGATGGAATCCTTTCCCAAGCCGATCATCGCAGCAGTCAATGGCATCGCCTTCGGCGGGGGCTGCGAGATTACCGAAGCGGTTCACCTGGCCATCGCCAGCGACCGGGCGCAATTCGCGAAGCCTGAAATCAATATCGGCATTCCGCCCACCTTTGGCGGGACCCAGCGCCTGCCCCGGCTGGCCGGGCGTAAGCGGGCATTGGAATATCTTCTGACCGGCGACCCCTTCACTCCCGCTCGCGCCTATGAGATGGGAATCGTGAATGCGGTCGTACCCCATGCCGATTTACCGCAAGCCGCCATCGCTCTGGCACAACGCATCTTGCGCCATTCACCGCTCGCCAGCGCCCGGATCATCACCGCCGTCACGCGCGGACTGAATGCGACGATTGCCGAGGGCCTGCTGATCGAACGCGAGCAATTCGCCCGGATGGCCGCAACACGCGATATCCGCGAAGGGCTGGATGCCTGGATCGAGCGCCGTCAGCCCCACTATACGGGGACTTGATTCCCTGGCATCCTGATCTGCATGAAGGGAGACTTCATTTGATCGAAATGCGCCCCGAGACCGGTCGGGACATCCCGGCAATCCGCACCCTGACCTTCCAGGCCTTCGACCAGCCTGACGAGGCGGATCTGGTGGATCGATTGCGGGCGGCGGGGGATTGTGCCCTTTCCCTCGTTGCCTGTGAGGGCGGGCAGGTCTGCGGGCATGTCCTGCTGTCCCCGCTGCGCGCATCTTTCCCCGCGCTCGGCCTTGCCCCGCTTTCGGTTGCACCCGGTTTTCAGGGGCGGGGAATCGGAACGGCACTTCTGCACGACGCGATCCGACGCGCCGAAACGGATGGATGGCAGGCGATCTTTATTCTGGGTGATCCCGGTTATTATGCCAGGGTCGGATTTTCGGTAGCGGATGCGGCAGATTATGCGACGCCCTATTCCGGACCATATTTCATGGTCCGCTTTCTGGGCAATCACACACCACCAAAGACCGGCACCATCGACTATCCTCCCGCCTTCAGCGCACTTGTCTGAGTGACCGCAGGGTCACCCGGTCACAATCCAGATCAGCCAGATCGATACCATCCCGGCGGAACCCCTCGCGAAGTTCCAGTATTGCCTTGCTACAGGCGGGTCGGGCAGCATCGGCGACCCTTTGCATGTCCCGCAGCAGTTTGGCCATGACCTCCGCATCCTTCACGGCATAGCGCGCAATCGACGTGAACATTGGACAGGCCAGATCCCGGAATACCGGAATTTCCATCACCATGCGAAGCTGTCCATCCTCATCGTGCCGGTACCGGGCTGGCGGCATTCTGGTGGCGAGCAGTTCCAGGGCTTCTCCCAGCCGATCCAGGCAGTACAGCGCCGTTGTCGGATCGTTCATACCGGGCGACAAGGCCCGCTGCGCGATTTCCACGATACGGCGCAGGGTAAAGGCGATATCCTGCTCCGGCGTCCGGTCCTGACCGATAATCATCGTCTCGCACAGTGAGTCCTTGAGCGACTCACCCAGCAAAGTCCCCGGATGCACACGCAATATGACCGAGCCCTGGGTGACGAAAATGCCCGGCATGGCGTCCACATGAAGGACGAGATTGTGTTTGCCGGCAAGCTGATACAATGCAGCGGTATCGATGAACCGGACATAACCGCCCCGCCGGGCAGGGATGCCAGTCGCCCCGTCGTCAAAATCCGCAGGTAGTCCGTCCGATTGTTCCACGGAATCACGTTCGGACTCATCCGTCCACGCATCTGGATACAACCTGTCAATCGTCCCGCGCGCCTCTTCTGCAAGACCATTCAGCAGGCTTTCAATATGAATTGATGTCGCGATGTGATGAATGAAATAAATCAGAACGCCCAGACTAGCGACGGCCAGCAGCATTCCAACCATGACTGCGGATTGCGGAACGAACCCCTCCGTCGCTGTCCCCCGCACGGTACCAAGGACAAGCAGACAATAGATGAAAGTGGCGATGAAGGTGCCCAGTACGACCTGATTGCCGCGATCCTGCATGAAATTGCGCAACAGCCGGGGACCGAACTGGGAAGAGGCAAGCTGCAGCGTCAGCATGGTCATCGAGAAGGTCAGACCGGCCACGGTGATCATCGATCCGGCAATCGCCGACAGGGTCGCCCGCGCGCTTTCCGGCCCGAATTCATAGAACCAGCCGATATGATGGATCAGACGGTTACCGATATAATCGTCAAACTGGACGAAGGCGAAGGACAATAGAATGGCACCACAGGCCATGGCGGTTGGCAGGAACCAGAAGCTCGTGCTCAGCCGATCCCAGAAATTCGAAAGCCATGTATTGGACCCAAACATTTTCAGACCCCCTTTGGGCAACGGAACAGGATCACCACCATCTTTTCAGCCCTGCGGAGCCGGACCATGGCGCACAACTTCGATACCTTCTGTGATCCGACGCTGCGCCTCCCCGCGATCCTGGCCGTCGCTTTCTGGGATGTCCTGCCTGGTTTCAGCCACGGGTGTATAGGCAAGCTCTGTCAGGACCGGGAAATGGTCGGATCCGACATGCGGCAGACGCTTGAAGCTGATCAGCGTGAAGCGGGCATCATGAAAGATATGATCCAGCGGCCAGCGTAGAAGGGAATAATCCGCATGGAACGTATTGAACAGACCCCGCCCCCGTCGCGGATCCAGAAGGCCGCTGATGCGCTGGAACAGGCGTGTCGTATGCGACCACGCCACATCGTTGAGATCGCCTGCGACGATTGTCGGCCGGTTATCATCCAGCATTTCCCTGGCAAGGATCAGCAATTCCGCATCCCGCCGTTCGGTGCCCTGTTTCGGTAGGGGTGGGCGCGGGTGGATACCATGGAAATCGACTGTCACACCGGATCGCAGGCGTACTTTCGCCTCGATTGAGGGGATTTCAGGATCAACCAGAAACCGTAACTCACTGTTCACCACGTCCAGGCGCGAAAAGAAATGAATGCCATAGCGATTGTCCTGCGGTTGCCGGATCGTAAACGGATAGATCGCGTCGAGCACCCGCAATTCCTGTTCCCACCAGTCATCCCCTTCCAGCACGAGAAACAGATCCGGCTCATATTGATGGACAAGGGAGATGATGTCCTGTGCCTTGCGGTTTTCCATCTGGACGTTGCAGATCAGAATCCGGATCGTCGAATCTGCCGGAACCGTTGCCGCATCCAGTACCTGACGGGTGGCAAAGCGCGTATAGGGAAATATCCGGGAACCCTGATAGATCAGCGAAGCCAACAGAAGCAGGCCGAAAGCCCAATCACCGAACCGGGCCCATTCCGCAACGAACAGGAATACTGCACCGACCAGCACAAGACAGACCGCGATCTGGATTCTCGGAAAATCCGCGAACCGTATCCACCATTGCGGCCCGCGAATGCAGTACAGGGCCGTCATCAGGATAAGTCCATACCCGATGGACAGCAGTACAAACGTCATTCCACGGTTCCGATTCTCAGTGCGCCCCGAAAGGACATTGGTGCCCCGGCCCCGGATTCAAGCCATTTCCAGCATCCCTCACGCATCAAGCACAAGATCCGACAGCGGAACGGCCTGGCATGTCAGGCAATGATCCTCCTCCAGATCAAGCGGATCGATGGCATGACGCACCTGACCGGAGACGACCCGCACCGCGCAGCTTTCGCATTGCCCGACGCGGCAGCCGCTTGGGATCGACAGTCCCCGACGCTCGGCAAATTGCAGCAGCGGGCCGTCCCGACCCTCCCAGCGCAGGGTCACACCGGAACGGGTGAAGCGAACCTCATGACTGCTGTCCCCACCCGTTTCAGGTAGGTCCGGGGACCGAAACCGTTCCTGGAATATTTCAAATGCAGGCACGCCTCGCGCCTTTAGCCCCGCACCGATTTCAGCCATCATCGCATCTCCGGCGCACATATAGAACCGCGCCCTGGCCTGGATCAGCGCCTGATCGATTGAATGAGACCCGATCCGCCCCCGCCGATCACAGACATCACCCGCCGCCGGGCGGCTGAAACAGGTGATCAGGGTCAGATTTGGCAACCGTTCGGCCAATCCCCGCAACCGGTCAGCAAAGACCTGGCTCTTCCCAACACGGGAGGCATAGAACAGCGTCACCTGCGGTTCACCCATCGCACCGGTCAGGCTTTCCAGATAGGACAGGAAGGGCGTGATCCCGATACCGCCCGCGATCAGCACGACCGGAAATTCATTGCGCAAAGGCAGCAGGAAACTGCCCGACGGGGCCTGGACCTCGATCCTGTCGCCCACCCGCACCTGCTGATTGATCGCACCGGACACGATCCCATCGGCGATATGCCGGGCCGCGGTCTCATACGCATCGGGTGCGGCATCAGCCTGGCCAATCAGCGAATAGAACCGCGTGCCGCCCCTCAGTTCCACGGTGATGGACTGTCCGGGCAGGAAACCGGCCAGCGGCGCGCCGTCATCCGCCACCAGACGCAGCATGACCGCGTCATCCGTCAGCACCACCTTCTCCGTCACCTGCAACGACCGGAACCCCCGCCGGGGGCGCGCCTGTCCCAGGCGACGGAACGGCGGCGTCTGGACGAACCCAGGCACTATCTTTATCGGATCGTGCGCAATCTTGCGATAGACGGCCATCGCCAGACTGCGCGGGAACATCGTGCCCTGTCGGACCAGCGCGACGGGGGTGAGGGCATTCAGGATACGGCGTCAACCGCGACGCCGGTAACGATAGCCCTGTACCGGGACCAGCCTGCTCAGGGGCAGGGCCGTCGAGGCTGGATACCGCTCTGGCAGGGCTGACCCTGGCCGCCTGCCTCCTGCTGGCAGTTTTTCCTACTATTTCAATGGAATTGCAATCCGACTACAGGACTGGCACAGCCGCTGGCAAGCGCGCTGGCCGCCTTCGGGCAGCAGTCAGGCCTGCAAGTAACGGTGGACGGTGCCCTGGTGCGTGATATCCAGGCCCCTGCCGTTGCGGGTAAAATGACACCGGATCAGGCGGTATCGAGCCTTCTGGCAGGCAGTGACCTGACCTATCGCATGGCGGATGGCGCGACCATCGCCATTGAAAGACGCGCGCAGCAGACGGGATCGACCATCCTGCTGAACCCCGTCACCGTGGCGGGAACCGGCGCACCGCCACAGTCCGACATCGGCAACCTGCCCAGCCCCTATGCCGGGGGACAGGTCGCGCGCGGTGCCCGGATCGGTGCTCTGGGCAATCAGGACATGATGGACACGCCGTTCAGTGCGACCGGCTATACGGAACAGACGATCCGCGATCAGCAGGCCGAGTCGATTGCCGACGTGATGGCGAATGATCCTTCGGTCCGATCCGGCTATGGTTTCGGCAACTTCTCGGAACTCTTCGTGGTGCGCGGATTTCCGCTGGCCATGGAAGATGTCTCGATGGACGGGCTGTATGGCACCACACCCCGCCAGATCGCCAATATCGACGCCTATGAACGGGTCGAAGTGTTCCGCGGGGCCAGCGCCTTCCTGAATGGCATCCCGCCCGGCAGCACCGGAACCGGCGGCACCATCAACCTGGTGCCGAAACGCGCGGAGGATACACCGATCACCGCCATCACCGGCAAGTATGGGATGAGTTCCGAATTCGGCGGCCATGCCGATATCGGCCGCCGCTTTGGTGCGGACAATGCCTTCGGCCTGCGCGTCAACCTCTCCTCACGGGAAGGGGAGACCGCCATTGAGGACGAGGAGCGGACATCCCGCCTCGCTTCAGCCGCCCTGGATTATCGGGGGGAGCGGCTGCGCCTGACCCTGGATGCATTGCTGCAATCACAGCGGATCGAAAAGGGCCGCCCGGTTGTCAATGTCAATTCGACACTGATTCCCGATGCGCCCGATGCGGAGACCAATTACGGAGCCGACTTCGCCTTTTCCAATCTGGAGGATCGCTTCGTCCAGATGCGCGGGGAATACGACGTGCTGGATTCCGTCACGCTATACGGGGCCGTCGGCTATCGCTTCATGCGGGAGGACGGGATCTATGCCAGCCCGACCGTGACCAATACCGCAGGGGATGCGACCATCGGGCGGCTGGATGTACCGCGTGAGGATCAGACATTGAGCGGCCAGGTGGGTGGTCGGGCCCTCGCGGAGACCGGCGATGTCACGCATCAGATCAATGGCGGCATGTCGGCCTTCCATACGGTAAACCGCAACTCCTTCGTCTTCGGGGCCAACCAGGCAACCAATATCTACAACCCGGCCAGCGGCCTGTCGGTCCCCAACGCAACGCTGCTGGGCGGAGATTTACAGGACCTGCCGAAAGTCAGCGAATCCTGGCTGCAGAGCTATTTCCTGTCCGACACGCTGGGCTTCGTCGACGACCGGCTGCTGATAACCCTTGGCGGGCGGTATCAGACCGTACAGGTCAAGGGCTATAACCGGACCAGCCTCCAGGAAACCTCCAACTACAACGAATCCAAGCTCTCGCCGGTTGTCGGGGTGGTGGTCAGGCCAACCGAACAGATCTCGCTCTATGCCAACCGGATCGAGGGTCTGGCCCAGGGACCGACCGCGCCTACGACCGCCTCGAATTCTGGCGAAATCTTCCCGCCTTATGTCTCGGTTCAATACGAAGCGGGGATCAAGCTTGACTACGGAACCATCGGCGGATCCGCTGCCGTCTTCCAGACCAGCCAGCCCAGCGGCATCACCGATCCGGCAACCACGATCTTCAGCGTCGATGGAGAGCAGCAAAACCGGGGGATCGAACTGCTGGCCTTCGGCGACCTGACTCCGGAGATCCACCTGCTGGGTGGCGTCACCTATACCCAGGCGGAACTGGCGGAAACGGCGGGTGGTACCAATAACGGCAACATCGCCGTGGGTGCGCCGGAATATCAGGCCAATCTCGGTATCGAATGGGATCTGCCCTTCCTGAGTGCGACCACGCTCAGCGCTCGGATGATCTATACCGGGACGCAGTATCAGGACACCGCCAATGCGCGGGAAGTTCCCGACTGGGCACGGCTGGATATCGGAGCCCGCACTACCCGGACCATCGAAGGTCAGGATCTCACTTTCCGCGCGAATATCGAGAATGTGACGAACAATGCCTATTGGGCCTCGGCACAGGGCGGGTATCTGACTCAGGGGGCACCGCTGACGGCAAAGCTCTCCGTCTCGGCCAATTTCTGATCATAAGTGAGCGAAACCGGAGCCGCCGCCAATGTCGAACCGCTCGCTTAAAACCTGGATCTGGCTGCATAAATGGACCAGTCTCGTCTGCACGGTCTTCCTGTTGATGCTGTGCCTGACGGGGTTGCCCCTGATCTTTCATGACGAGATCGAATACCTTCTGGACGGGGAACGGGCACTGCCCGAAATGCCGGAAGGAACGCCGCTGAAATCCCTGGACGAGGCCCTGCAAACCGCGCTCGATACCTTTCCGGGGGAGCAGGGCCTGTTCATGAGTTTTGATGTGGATCGCCCGGTCGTGAATGTCACGACCGGGCCGACGGCACGGGCGACGATAGAGCAAATGCACATCACCTCCATCGACCTGCGCACGGCGGAAATCGTCGGGGCAATCACCGATGACGGGATCATGCATTTCATCCTGGAGCTTCACACCGACATGTTTCTCGGTCCCTGGGGCGAGTACTTTCTCGGCCTGATGGGGTTCCTCATGATCATTGCCATCGTTTCCGGCGTGGTTGTCTATGCACCCTTCATGCGGCGGCTCGACTTCGGGACGATGCGGGTACGCGGACGGAAAAAAATAGCGGGGGAGACAGACGGTGCACCAGCAACAAAACGGGTTGCCCGCAAGACCTGGCTCGATCTTCACAACCTTCTGGGAATAGTGACGATGATGTGGCTTGCCGTCGTCACGCTGACCGGGGTGATCCAGACGATATCCACACCGCTGGTCGATCTGTGGCGCTGGCAGCAGCTTTCGGAACTGACCCGAACCTATGGCGGGAAGACGACGCCGGACACGCTCTCCTCCCTGCATGACGCCGTTGAGACCGCGAAATCGGCAAGTTCCGGCATGCGCCCCCAGTTCGTCGCCTTTCCCGGCGTCCGGTTCAGCAGTGACCACCACTATGCGGTCTGGCTGCGCGGTGCGACACCCGCAACCAGCCAGTTGCTGACACCGGCACTGATCGATGCGGAGACGGGCGAGCTGACCGCGATGCGCACCATGCCCTGGTACATGACCGCCCTGCGGCTGTCCTCACCCCTGCATTTCGGGGATTATGGCGGTATGCCGATGAAGATTCTCTGGGCAATTCTGGATATCATCGCCATCATCATTCTTGTCAGCGGTTTGTATCTGTGGCTCGGGAAAATAAAGGCCATCCGCCCGGAAGCGGAGTCCGAAGCATCGCCCCTCACCACCCGGCTTTCCGGGAGTCAGTCATGAGACCCCGACGCGCCGCCGCGAAAAGCAACTGGCAGATCTTCGCTGTTCCGCTGTTTCTTGCTACCCTGACCCTGGTTGGTCTGATCGCCGGGTTGCTCGATGACGGACTGTTCGACATGCTGTCCTGGGCCGGGCTTTTCTTTCCGATTGCCGCTATCCTGTGGGCATATAAATATCGGCGCAAGGTCGCCGGGAAGGAGGGAGAATGAAATATCACCTATCTGCCGGATTTCTGGCTGCCGGAATGCTGGCACTGATGGTTCTGATCGCCCCATCGACGACGGCGGCGGCGGAAGATGCAATCCGCGTTGAACTGAACAAGATCGAACCCAATGGCGAGGCCTGCCGCGCCTATATGGTGATCGAAAATGCCACCGGGCGGGCACTGGAAACGCTGAAGCTGGACCTCGTCCTGTTCGATACCGATGGCGTGGTGGCCAAGCGTCTGGCGGTGGAAACCGCCCCCCTGCCCCCCGGTAAAACCGGCCTCAAAATGTTCGATATTACAGGTCTTGCCTGTCCTGCACTGGGCCGGGTGCTGCTGAACGACGTGCTGGACTGCGCCGATGCCTCCGGTCCGGTCGCGGACTGCCTGGCGCTCGTCACGCCATCCGCGAAAGGTGGTCTCAGCTTTATCAAATAGTCTTATATCGCCCGAAGGTGATTATCCCAGGAGATGTCCGGAATGGCCTGTCCAAGGGTGTTCGTCCCCCGCAGCCCGCCCTGGCCGTCCGACAACAGAAAATCCGTCCCTTCCGTCGGCGCGACACCACAAACATCCGCTATCGCTCGGGTTTCCAGCAATCGAGGTGTGGTCTCATCACCGCTTGAATCCCAGATCGCGACCAGACCACCCCGCGGGCTGGTCGCAGCCACCCTGCACCCGTCCGCGCTGGCGGCGATGGCACCGACATAGTGCTTCATCTCGATGAACAGATCACTCTCCATCGCCAGCGGCGTGATTGCATTTCCCGCGCGGTGATGACCGACCAGACTGACCCGATCCCCCGCAGCGCCTTCATACTGACCGCATATCCAGATGCGCCCGCCCGCCGCTTCGGTCAAATGCCGCAGGGAGAGCTTTGCATGACTGTCCGGCAGCCGCGCCCTGTTCAGGATACGGCCATCGCGCCGATCCAGATAGACAAGCGCCGGGTCCATGCTGCCGAGATTGAGCTTCTGGCGCGGATAGTCGGGATGGGTCGCAATTCCGCCGATGGCGACGGCAACCGTCACCTCGTCAGACATCAGGACCACCTCGTGACAGCCGATGCCGCCACAATCGATTTCTCCGATCCGCTGAAATTCCCGGTCTACCGCATAGATTCCGAGAACGCCGCGTTCGCTATCGAAATCGTTTTCGGTCGCATAGAGCAGACGCCCGTCAGGAGAGAAGAAGCCGTGACCATAGAAATGCCGGTCTTGCCGCGCGTGGATAACCTGCCTGACCCGTTCACCCGCCAGATCGACCACCACCGCGAACCGCCCCGGCCGCCGTGCGAAGACGACCGCGCTACCCCGATCCGGAGCCACCGCCGAGCCATGGCCACGCCCGGCAAGCGGGATCTGGAACAGGATAGTGCCGGTCCCATCAATTACCGCCAGCGCGTAGTCACCCTGGGCATCGCGGAAGGCGGTCAGGAACCGTGCCGGATGGCCTGTTGATCCCGCCGCCACTGTCTCCGCCAGCACCTCTGCCGCCGCCATGGGCAAGGCAAGGGCCGACAGCAGGGTCAGGATATGGCGTCGATCCATCCGCACCGCCCTCAATCCCCATCCAGTGAATTGAAGCCCGTGATCAGGCCAAGCGCCGCCGGGATATCCTCCGTCAGCAGGGTGATCGCACCGTCAATCGGGATCATCGCATAGCGCAGTTGCGCATGACTATCCGGGTCTTTCAGCAGCGATTCGAAATCACCCGTGCTGTCTGTGCTGGCCAAGTCTATCGCCGTGCGGGCGGTATCGATCTCCCGGACCAGTTGATCGGCAAGGTTCCGTTCTGTCTGTAGCACGACCTCACCCAGATCCATCGCGGCAATCAGGGCGGCGATGCCACGCAGATTTCCCTGAACCGCAACCAGAGACAGACCGGAGCGCCAGAACGGCGCGCGCTTCGGTTTCACAGAGGCGGGACCATCCTGCAGGACTATGCGCAGCTTGCCATCGTTCAGCAGCTGCAACTGCTCCCGGGCCGCGCGGAATAACTCCTGAATGGCCTCCCCAGCGGAACGATGGATCGGATTCTCTTCACCAGGCGCTTTCATTCCCGCACCGAACGCGCCCCAGTCATCGCGAAGCGCCGTCGATGTCGACAGGATCGCCCCCGCAATCGACAATGCATAACGACACTGAAAATCCGCCTCCGCCGTCGCCAGATCATACGTGCCGAATAATATGTAATCCAGCGCGGGCAGACCCTGGACCGCTACGCTTTTCTGCTGCAGATCATAGGGTGTCAGTACCGACGGATCGCGTTCAGCAAGGATCCCCTGGACCTGCTTCAATCCCCGGCCTCGGGGATCCGGCCAGAAGAACAGGCGCTCGAATCGATTGTCAGTACGGGCGGGACCGAAGCGATAGGGTTCAACGGCGGAAAAAGTCTCCAGCAAGGGCCGGAACGCATGACGGGCACTGGAAAGTCCCTCCCCGGTCGGCTCTGCGCAGAGTTGCGCCATTGCCTTCTGCTGGCCCGCTGCGGCCGCAATCAGCGCATCGTAACTAGGCAGAAGCACCCTATCCACCGCGCGGGCGACGGCGGCTATCATCGGCTCTTCAGCACGGACGGATAATGGAACAATACCCATTATAAGGAAAATGGAGATTCCGGCCTTTATTACCCAGTGCATCACAGGCTCTCCAGAAATCGGATCAGATAGGCACGATCTTCAGGACTGAGGGCAACAACATGGTCGCGGGCGGCCTGTGCCTCACCGCCATGCCACAGGATCGCTTCCAGCAGGTTCCGCGCGCGCCCGTCATGCAGGAAATAGGTATGGCCATTCACCACTTCGGTCAAACCGATCCCCCAAAGCGGTGCGGTGCGCCATTCCCGACCCTCGGCATCGCCGACCGGCCTGTTGTCGGATAGCCCCTCCCCCATATCGTGCAATAGCAGATCGGTATAAGGCCAGATCAGTTGAAACTGATGCTCCGGCCTCAGCGCATCCCGGCTTGTCACGAATTTCGGCACATGACAATCGGCACAGCCCGCTGCATAAAATATCGCCTTTCCCTTCAACACATCCGGGTTATCCACGTCGCGGCGGGCCGGAACCGCAAGGTTGGCCGAATAGTGAACGACCAGATCGAGGATCGGGTCCGGTGCTTCCGTATCGCCCAGACGGTCCTGAACACCTGTCGGATAGTCACGACAAGCAGGCTGACGCGATGTACAATCCCCCCAATGTGACGGAACCAGCTGGGTTGATATCCCGATATCCCCGGCAAAGGCCTCCGCGCTCTGCAATCGGATGGTCGGCACCGACGCCTTCCAGCCAAACCGGCCTAGGACGATCTCTCCAGTTTCGGGATCACGAACCATGCTGGGCTTGCCGGAAATACCATTATCGTCACGGTCATCGGTATCCGCCAGGGCCAGGATATCCTCTTCCGGGATCGACTCCAGCAGGCCGAGTCCGATCATCGGCGTGGCGACACGCGGTGAGATCAACACCTCCGGATCAACGGGACCATAGCCCGGATCGGCGATGCTGTAAGTCGGCACACGCAGATGGGCGACCTCGCCCCCCGCCATATCAACGCCCCGTTCCGTGTACTCGATGACCATGCGGCCTTCCGCCGGAAGCCCCTGCAGGGCGATATCCTGCAACTGGCCGCCATAGGTCGGTTCCGGTATTCGCAGCAGGTCCTTGTTGTGCAGTGCCGCGCGTTCCGCCTCGGTCCGTGCCGGGACAGACAGGCGCAGGAACATCGACACCGCCCCATCTTCCGGACCTTCGGGCGGGTGACCGCGCCCGTCCTTCAGATGGCACCGCTGACAGGAGCGCGCATTGTACAGCGGACCCAACCCATCCGAAGCCTGGGTCGAGGCTGGAGACGAGACCCAGAGTTTCTTGAACAACCCGTTCCCGACCTTGAACCGGTCCTCTCCTTCAAAATCCAGATTGGCGGAAGGGTGGGAGAAGGAATTCTCGGTTATCGAGGCACGCGACGTCGCGGCACCGCCGGACATGAGTTCGAATCCCTCAGGGTTCGAAAAATCCGTCGCGGGCAAGGTCACCGCGCGGATGCGGGCGAAATCCTTCGCATCGACATCCTGACGCTGGAGACCCTGACTCTGATCCTGAGCCAGGGCATTGAAGCCGAGCAAGCCTGCCATGAGCATTGCACAGAGGCAGAGGGGTTTCATCTTCACAATACCGAATCCGCGTTTCACAACTGGCTACGACAGGATGTTCATGACATTGGCTGGCCCGGCACGAAATGCCGGACCAGCCACCCCCCCAAAGTTTCCCCCAAAACTTACAGGAAGAATCAGGCGCATTCCGGTTACTGGAAGACAGCACTCGGATTGTCGAGGCTGTCGGAACCTTCGAATTCCGCCGTTCCCAGTTCCAGGACAGCCACAGCCCGCTCAATCGACCGGGTCTGATCGACCAGAGCATCCACGGTCGCCTGGATGACGGCATTGCCCGCGTCATTGCCTTCACCGATCATCTGGTCATAGGCCTCCCCAGCATCGGCCCGATCCCTCATCGCCTGCATCGCCGCGACCGTGGCATCCAGCTTGGCCTTCAATTCTGCGTCCAGGGCAGAATCCTTCGCGGCCACAAGATCGGCAAGGGCGGGGCCGGAAACCGTGCTGCCATCAACACGCAGATAATGACCGGTATAGACATTGCGGATGCCGATCTGGTCATAGTAATGCGAGTTATGGGTATTGTCGGAGAAGCAGTCATGCTCTTCTTCCGGATCGTGCAGCATCAGGCCAAGCTTGATGCGCTCTCCGGCCAGTTCGCCATAGGACAGCGACCCCATCCCGGTCAGTATCGTGGCAAGCCCGGCATTCGGATCCTCCAGCAGGGCCTGTCGGGCCGGGCCGCCTTCCTGCCAGTTGCCAATCATCTCCTCCAGATCGGCGATCAGCAGAGTGGATGCTGCCTTCAGATACTCGCCGCGCCGGTCACAATTGCCGTTGGTGCAGTTCTGGATGTCATAATCGCTTGCCGGGCGTGCACCGGCACCGGGGCCGGTTCCGTTCAGATCCTGACCCCAGAGCAGAAATTCGATGGCATGGTAGCCGGTGGCGACATTGGCCTCCACGGCATCGGCCTCATGCAGCGTCTCGACGAGCAGCTGCGGGGTGATCGCCGACGCATCCACCGAAGCGCCGCCAAGCGTGATCGTCGGATTGGCGACAATATTCACGGTATAGAGCGCGTTCTGATCGGATTCCGTGCCATAGCTGGCATCGACATAATCGATCAGCCCTTCATCCAGCGGCCAGGCATTCACCCGACCTTCCCAATCGTCGACAATAGCATTGCCGAAGCGATAGGCCTCCGTCTGCTGATAAGGCACTCGCGCCGCCAGCCAGGCCTCACGCGCCGCCGCCAGCGTTGCATCGGAGGGCTGCGCCAACAATCCATCAATCGCCGCATCGAGTGCCTTCGCTGTGGCCAGAGAATCCTCATAGCCCGCCAGCGCGATCTCGGAATAGGTCGTCAGCACGGCCGCTGACTCCGCAGCCTGCACGGCACCGGAAATGAAGAAAACGGACATCGCCGCCACAGGAAGGGCGACCCGAAGTTTTGTCTGTCGCAAGGCTTTCACGCCAATCTCCTATTGTCGATTTGTATGATAATGAGAGTCATTCTCATCTTTTCAGACTTGACTGTCAAACCCGAATTGACCTTCTGCGGGAATCATCGACGCAGGAAGAACTGAACCGGCAGGACAAGTTCCAGGCGTTCCTGAGGCATGTCATCGGGCATTCTGGGGAGCGGTTGCGCGCGCTCGATCATAGCGGCGACCTCGCGGTCCAGCAGTGGAAATCCGGAACTCTGCTCCAGACGGTGCTCGCTCACATTTCCCGCCCGGTCCATGATGAAAAAGATCAGCGCCGTTCCTTCCTGCCTGCGCTACTGCGCATATCTCGGATATTCCTTGTGCCGCGCCAGCCAGGTCTGAAGCGTTGCGATGTAATCCGCCGTACTGCCCGGCAGACCGCCTCCCGACTCGGATTTCGCACTGCCCGCCTCGGAACTGTTCTCGGTTCCCGCCTTACCATCTGACCCGGATGTAGCGGGAGGCAGGGATGCCGTCTGTGTTTCCGCCGGTTCTACAGTTTCAACCACTTCAGGGGGCGGTTCCTGTGCAGATGCCTCAGGCCGGGGCGGCTCCACGACCTGCAGGCGCTGCGGTTCCGGTGGCTTGGGGGGCGGCGGTGGCGGAATATCGGCTTTGGCCTCCAGGACCTCCTTAACCTCCGCCATTTCGATGGGCTCCGCGATCTCTACAACATCGACGGTTTCGACAATGTCTTCCGGCACTGCTTCGGGGGGCGGTTCGACGGCCTGCACCTCGGTCGGCACATCAGGCTCGGACACGGGCTCCACCGGGGCGTCGACCATATCCGCTTCCGGAATATCCTCGACCGCCCTGACCTCACTGCCTGGCGCACCGCCGATGAGTCCCAGCGAAACCTCGATACCCCCGGTTCCGGCACTCTGTGCCCCGGACGGCGGTTCCTGCCACAGCACCCCCCGCAATCAGCGGCGTCAGGCTGATGATCGCACACCCACGTGCGCCCCAGGCGGCGAGTAATGTCGGACTGCCGGTCGTCATGATATCCTACTCACCCACCAGAGCCGTGACGGGCTGAATGCGATCCTGCGGCAGATCCTCTGACAGGTCTTCCGTGAATATCCGGGGCACGGCATTTTCAATTTCATGGGCCAGATGATCGACCCGACGCTCCAGCCAGTTGAGAATGACGACAACCGGCATGGCAACAGCCAGACCGACCGCCGTCGTCAGCAAAGCGACCCATAATCCTCCGGACAGGATAGCCGGATTGACCTGATTGCCTGCCGCCTCCAACTGCTGAAAGGCGGTGATCATGCCCAGCACGGTCCCGAACAGGCCCAGCAGAGGAGCCAGGGATGCGATGACCTCCAGCGGACGGAGCCAAGCCCGCAGGCTTTGCAGCACATCACCGCCATAGAGCAGAACCTCCTCCCGCACCATGGCGTCGGGCAGTCTGCGGTGCCGACCGCACAGGACGCACGCAACCGCCTGAGCGACCGGATTGCGGGACCGGGCAGCCGTGGAAATTGCCTCCTCCACCCGACCTTCGCGCCACAGATGCAACGCATCCCGCGCGGGCGGCGTTCATCCAGACGCGCACCACCGAATTACATCAGTTTGACCTGCACGATGGCAACCGCGATCACCGACAGGGCGATAAGGATCATCACGACCGACCCATCCGCGTGAATAATGTCGATCACGCGAACCACAAGCCCCGCATCGAGAGCTGTCTGCGCTGCATCTCCATCCACCGGAAGCCCGTCCGTCACCGCGCCGTCGACAGACGGAGAGACGGTTTCCGAAGTCGGGACGCATTCAGTACCCGCCTCCGGTGCCGTTTCCGGAGAGGTGGTTGGTGACCCTGTCTCTTCGTTCATGATAATATGGTCCTTCGAGTGACTCCAAATGAACCGCACCATGTTGCGAATGGCACGCAATATCAAAATGACAAAAGTCGCATCCACTGAAACGGTTATCCCGCGCTATCCAACGCTGCCGCTGTTGCCATCACCTTCCAGATGCGAAGGATGAATGAACACCCTTGGAACGCTGCTGGTAAGCTTCTGTTCACGGTCCCGGGAAGGCGGCAGGCCGAACTGCGCGCGGTAGGTACGCGTGAAGTGGGCAAAAGACACAAATCCAGCCGATGTCGCCACCTCCCCCACTCCAAGCGTCGTCTGTTGCAACAAGTTCTGGGCGCGCGTCAATCGCATCGCCAGATAATAGGCTTTCGGGCCATGCCCGATCTGATTCTGGAACAATCGTTCCAATTTTCGCAGCGATACCCCGCACCGTGCTGCCAGCACATCACAGGGAACCGGATCTTCCAGGGTATCGCGCATCAGGGACAATGCACGCGCCAGCGGCTCGGCCAGTGGGGGCGCAAGCGGCTCAGGTTGACCCCGACGCTGATATTCGCGCAGATCGTGATTCAGATGCTTGGCAACCTGTCTGGCAAGACCATCTCCCTGCCCCTCGGCAATCAGGGACAGCGCGACATCCAGGACGGCGGCACCACCGATACAGGTGATGCAGCGCCGAAACCGGGCGATCCGTCCCGGCACCAGATCCACCAGCGGAAACGCCTCCATGAATCCGTCCCTGTTGGCCCAATGCACAGCGGCCTGTCCCCCGTCGAGCAGCCCTGCGGCGGCAAGCACCGCCGCTCCGGTCTCAATCCCGCAGACCGCGCCACCCTGTCGCACGACACGGCGCAGAAAGGCGGCGACATTCGCATTATAGGCCGGTGTCTGCGGATCGAAACTCACCAGCACAAAGACCTGGTCCCAATCCTCTGCCGCAACTGAATTCAACGGACGTACCGCAGGGCCAAACCCGCCGAAGGAAAGCGCAGGCACGTCATGCGAAGAACCAACGGAGGCAAGCGTTATGCGATAGGCCACTTGTCCCAGCAGCCAGTTCGCCACCGCAAAGGCATCGGTCAGGTATCCCAGCGCCACACCGGGATAGCCGTCATGCAGAAGAATCAGGCAGCGCACCGTCATGATATCTCACAATTGCCAAAATTCGTCATAGCAGTGACGTATAACATCAAGTTTACCGGTTTTCACGCTCTACAGTCCGGCACCGACGAATGAACTCAGCGACCGAGCCCGCGACCAGGAATGAGGCGATACCCATGCAAGGCATCAAACGAACGGATTGGACAATAGGCGATCCGGAACAGGCACTCACCCTGCCTTCCCGCTATTTCTATGACCCGGATATCTATCAACGGGAGGTCGATTCAATCATTCACACCAGCTGGCACAACATCTGCCACGATTCCGAGATCGTGGAGCCGGGCGACTATGTAAAATTCGACATCGCCGAACAGAGCATCCTGGTGATCCGGGGCGATGACGGGGCGGTCCACGCCTTTCACAATGTCTGTCAGCATCGCGGCACACAGCTGATCCAGGAACGGCGCGGGCAGATCAAACAGCGGATCACCTGCCCCTATCACGCCTGGAGTTACACGCTCGACGGCACATTAGCGGTTGCCCCGCGCACGGCGGCGCTGAAAGGCTTCGACCCCGCCGACTATTCCCTGAAACCGGTCCGGGTGGAGTGCTATGCCGGGTTCCATTTCATCAACATGGATCTGAACGCCGATCCGGTGGCTGAGACGTTTTCCGGTGCGGAAGAAGCGATGCGCCCCTACTTCCCCGACCTAGACGATCTGGTCTTCGTGGAGGAGGTGGACTATCTGGTCGATACGAACTGGAAGGTGATCATCGACAATGAGATCGAGGGCTATCACTTCCAGCTTTCCGGTCCCGTCCACAAGGAACTGGCGCATCTGATTGATTTCAAGGGCTATACCATGACGCCACACGGCAAGTGGTGGGACTTCAAGGGACCACCCAAACCCGTAAAGACCGCCTTTGGTCATCCGATCAAGGGGGCATCCTACCAGTCGGACTGGTTCTATAATATCGGCCTCTGGCCGACGACGACCTTCTACACTTTCCCCTATGCCGATGTGATCGGAACCTTCAACAAGATCCCGCTGGGACCGGAGAAGACCCTGCTGCGCTTCGGCCACTATCGCCCCAGATCGCGCCAGCCGGGGGCGCTCAGCCGGGCCGCCATGGACTGGTTCAATACCCAGTTGGGACCGGAAGACATCGACCTGAACCTGATGGTACAGAAGGGAGTCCATTCGCTGGGCTTCGATCAGGGTCGCTATGTCATTGATGCGGCGCGAAGCGCCAACAGCGAACATCTGGTGCATCACTTCCACACCCTGGTCCATGCCGCGCTGAACCCATCCCCCAAGACGCCGAGTCTTGCCTCAGCGGCAGAATAGGGGAATGCCGGTGACCGTTGACTATATCATCGTGGGGGCCGGTTCCGCCGGATGCGTTCTGGCGAACCGGCTGAGCGCTGATCCTGCCAATACCGTTCTGCTGCTGGAGGCCGGGCCGCCGAACAGTGACCTGTCGCTTCGGATTCCTTCGGCCATGGCGCATAACCTTCAGCGCACGAAACATAACTGGGCGTTCAAGGGCGAGTCCGAGCCAGGCCTGAACGGTCGCCAGGTGAAGCATGACCGCGGCAAGACACTGGGTGGATCTTCATCGATCAACGGTATGGTCTGCATCCGGGGCCATGCCAGTGACTATGATTCCTGGCGGCAATATGGCTGTGAGGGGTGGAGCCATACCGATGTCCTGCCCTATTTCAAACGGCTGGAAACCTATCAGGGCGGGGGCGATGATTATCGCGGGGCAGCAGGGCCGATGCAGGTCGCGCGCCCGGATCGCACCCGTCTGCATCCGCTATCCGATGCCTTCCTGAAAGCCGGGGCAGAGGCCGGGCATCCCCTGACCGATGATATCTGCGGCTACCAACAGGAAGGATTCGGCCTGCTGGACCAGACGATCCACCGCGGTGAGAGGTGGAGTGCCGCGAAGGGTTATCTCGAACCGGTAAGGAACCGCTCCAACCTGATAATCGAAACCGGACGTCTGGTCCGACGGGTGGTGATCGAAAACGGACGCGCCACCGGTATCGAATTGCAGGGGAGGGACGGGGCTATCACGATGATCCGGGCGCGGCGGGAAGTGATCCTGAGCGCGGGAGCAGTCGGATCACCCCATCTGCTGATGCTGTCTGGCATCGGTCCGGCAGACCATCTTCAGGCGACTGGAATCCCTATCCTCAAAGACCGTCCGGGGGTCGGCGCAAATCTTCACGACCATCCGGATTTCGTGATGAAATTCGAGTTGAAGAAGCCGATATCGCTGCTGCCGAACACAAAGGGGATGCGCAGGATCGCGGTGGGACTGCGCTGGCTGCTGGATCGGGGCGGCGTCTGTGCCTCCAACCATTTCGAGACGGTGGCCTGTCTGCGTTCCGGTCCCGGTGTCGACTATCCCGACCTGCAACTGACCATCGTTCCAATCGCGATGCAGGTCGATGGCTGGACACCGATGCCCGTGCATGCCTTCCAGATTCATATCGGCCTGATGCGGGCTCACAGTCGGGGCAGCATCCGCCTGCGTGATGCCGATCCAGCCTCACCGCCGCGCATTCAGGTAAACTATCTGGACGATCCGCGCGACGCGGCTATCCTGCGAAAGGGTGTGCGGCTGGTTCGCGATCTCGTCGCCCAGCCTGCCTTTTCCGACCTGTGCGGTACGGAGCTTTTCCCCGGCCCGGATGTGCGGAGCGACGCCGAGATCGACACGGCCCTGGCGGCAGCAGTGGATACCCAATGGCACCTGTCCTGCACCGCCCGGATGGGACGCGCTGACGATCCGATGGCGGTCGTTGATTCGATGGGAGCGATCCACGGCATAGACGGGTTGCGTGTCGTCGATGCCTCCGTCATGCCCGCCGTGGTGAACGGCAACACGAATTGCCCGACGCTGATGATCGCGGAAAAACTGAGTGATGCCATCCTCGGCAAACCACCCCTGCCCCCGCTGGACCTGCCGGTCTGGCGAGCGGAATAATCTGTATAATGCTTAAGGCGTCCGTGCCACCAGGACCGGACAGCGGGCGAGGCTTGTTACCTTGTGGGAGACGCTGCCCAGCAGCAGGTTCTCGATATCGCCCATGCCCCGACTGCCGAGGATGATCAGATTGATTTCGTGGTCATTGGCGAAGCTGACGATGGTCCGGGCAGGCGGACCACCCTTCACAAATCCACGCGGTTTGGGAACACCGTTATCCCGCGCGATCTGTTTGGCCCGCTCGACGACGCCGCTGGCATATTGCTTCATGGAGTCATCCATATTCTCCGGCACTTCCGGACGGACCATCGACATTGATGCTTCCAGCAGGCTGTAATGCCGGTAGACGCAGAGGATCTGCAATTCCGAATCGAACTTCTCTTGAATCTGCGCGGCCAGGACCAGGGCCGCATCGGCACTCTTCGATCCATCGACGGGAACCAGGATACGGTCGAACATCGCGGGATACTCCTTAACATCAACGGAAGGCGAGATCGCGCAGGAACAGGGCAATCTGCGGGAAGAAGATCAGCATCACCGCCGTGCCCAGCAGCATGATGACAAAGGGCGGTGTGCCGCGAATGACATCGATATAGGGCCGCTTGAAGATCGCGATTGCGGTGAAGATGTCACAGCCAAAGGGCGGCGTCGCCGATCCGATGGCCACTTGCAAGGTGATGATGATGCCGACATGGACCGGGTCGAGGCCGACCGACTGTACCACCGGGGCGAAAATCGGAACCAGGACCAGGATGACCACGATCGGATCGACGAACATGCAGCCGATGAAAAAGGAGATGGAAATCACGAAGAGGACACCGATGGGGCCCATTTCGGTGATGCCGACCGCGCCCAGCATCGCCTGCGGCACCTGTGCGAAGGAAATCACCCAGGAAAAGGCGGCCCCGGCACCGACCAGGATGAAGACCACAGCCGTGATCAGGCCGGTCGATTTTGCAATCGTATAGATATCGTTCAGTTTCAGGGATTTGAAGACGATGAATTCCAGGATGAACGCATAGAGGACACAGGCCGCCGCCGCCTCCGTCGGACTGAAAATCCCGCCATAGATCCCGCCGATGATAATCACCGGGAATCCCAGCGGCCAGACTGCCTGTCGCACGGAGGCCAACCGTTCGGTCCAGCTGGCCTTCGGCTCCGTTGGGACACCCATAACCGTTGCATAGATGATGCTGTAGATCGAAAAGAGCACCAGGATCAGCAGGCCGGGTCCCACCCCGGCGATGAACAGTTCTGCAATCGAGGTATTGGAGACGACGCCATAGATGATCATCCCGATGCTGGGAGGAATCAGGAAGGCGATGTCACTGGCATTCACGATCAGGGCAAGGACGAAGGAATCCTTGTATCCCGCTTTCAGCATGCGCGGGCGCAGGGGTGACCCGACGGCGACCACCGTCGCCTGGGTCGATCCCGACACCGCCCCGAACAGGGTGCAGGCCGTTGCCGTGCTGACCGCCAACCCGCCCTTCACATGGCCGATGAAGGCCATCACCATGTCGATCAGACGCGATGCGGACTGGCCGCGTGTCATGATATCAGCGGCAAGAATGAACATCGGCACCGCAATCAGGCTTGCCGGACGGATGCCCGCCAGGAACTGCTGGATCATGAAATCCATCTTACTGATGCCACCGAACATCTCATAGAAGCCGATGAAGGCCGCGATGATCAGGGGGATCATCATCGGAAAGCCCAGCAGCAGCAGGACCACCATCGCAATCATCATTACCGCAGCCATCGCAACGCTCCCCGCTTCAACCCCGAATCAGATTTCCTGTTCACTGTCGTCATATCCCTCCACGACATTCGTGGAGAGATAGACATCCTTTTCGACCATGTTCTTGTAGGCGGTCAGGAGGTACTGCGTGCCGGTCATGAAGAACCCGACCGGGACCCAGACAAAGATCCACCAGATCGGGATCTGCAAGGAGGGAAGGACGCGCCCGCTGGTCATCACTTTCCCGATATACAAGAAGGAGAAATAGAACAAAGCAAACATCGCCATGCCGGTGATCACCGATATCGCGATCATTAGAATCTTGCGCATATGGATCGGTAGGGCATCGAATATCGCCGACATGCGGATATGACGCCCATGGCGGGCGGCATAACCAACCCCGGCAAAGGTGATCAGAATGATCAGGATGCGGTTCAATTCCTCGCTGAAGAAAATACTGCTCTGAAACACGTATCTGCCGATGACATTGCCCACCGTATTGGCGGCCATCAGCAGAACCCCGGCTGCCAGAAGAAACGATTCAACCCGACTGATCAGTGAATCCAGAAACCCTAACGGGCCAGGAAGGCTGGACTTGTGCGGATCGAATACAGGCGTTTCGCCCTTATCCGACGGATCGGCATCATCCGAGTGCTGTGACATCCCTTGTCTCCGTAGCAGAATGCGAACCTAATCCAGGACACAGGTCGGGAGGCAGCTTCGACGCCGCCTCCCTCCCGCATTACAGGGTTTTCAACTGCACCATTCTGCTCACATTGACGCTTCGAGATCGGCCTTCAGCTGATCCAGGATTGCCTTGCCGCTGTCACCGGTCATCTCGATGAACTTCGCCTCAACTTCCTTCGCCGCTTCCTTGAAGCAAGCGCGCTCCTCTTCGGTCAGAACAGTGATTGTCATTTCAGGCTTGGCTTCCTTGATCTTCGCCAATTCGCTTTCGGCCAGGCCCTGCTGGTATTCGACGATATAGTCATAGGCCTTTTCCGCCGCCTGCTGGACCAGCGCCTGATCATCGGCACTGAGCGAGTCGTAGAAGTCCTTGTTCGCCATCACCGCGGTCGTGAAATTGTTGTGACCGGTATAGGTGATGTGATCTGTGACTTCGTAGATCTTCGTGGAATACAGAAAGAAGGTCGGGTTTTCCTGACCCTGGATGATGTTGGTCTGCAGCCCGCCATAGACCTCGCCCCAGGGCAGCGGCGTCGGGGTAGCCCCGAAGGCCTGATAGGATTCCACCAGAAGCGGGTTGGTCATAACCCGGAACTTGACCTCGTTCAGGTCCTCACAGGTTTTCACCGGCTCCTTGGTCGTCATCGCGACCTCACCTTCCGGGAACATGTTCAGCAGTTCCAGCCCCTGCTCGGCATAGAGACCTTTGAAATCCTCGTTGATTGCCTTGCTCTGCTTGTAGAACCGCGCCAGATGCGCCTGATCCGTCGGCAGCAGATAGGGGACGAAGAAAACCTGCGCTTCCGGGATCAGCGACCCGGTGAAGCCCGGTGACTGATCAACGAATTGCAGAATCCCGGCCTGGGCCTGTTCCATGATGTCGGCGGATTCGCCAAGCGTCCCATAGGGGAACAACTGAACCGTATGGTCCGAGTTCGCCTCGATCTCTTCCTTGAATTTCGTCGCATAGACGCCCTGAACTTCGGTCAGCGCCTCTTCGAACGCATACTTCCACGTATCCGCCTGTGCCCCGGTTGCACCGGCCAGCAAGACCGATGCCGCCGCGATACCTGTCAGAACATGCTTTTTGAATCCCAGCATTGTGCCTCTCTCCATTCCGTTGTGATTGTTGGCTGCCCCGGCACCGGTCATTTGCCGCGCCTGGAGAGCCGAATAGCCATCCGTCGCACCAATGGTTTCAGTGCTCGAGTCAATCCACCTTGTTATAGAGATTGACATGAAGTCAATATTAAAATTGATGCGTATCAATTAGAGAGGAAACGCCATTCGATCCGGCGGGAATGACAACATGTCATCCAGCAGGCGCAGGGCATGGCGAAACCGTGTCAGGTCATGCGCCCCACCGATGGCGACCCGGATGGCATTGCGCGGTGCGGCCTGGGCGGTCAGGAAGGGTTGGGCAGGTGCGACCGCGACACCACGCGCAGCGGCCTGCGCGACGGCGGCATCCGGTGTCCATCCTTCGGGCAGGTCGAGCCAGAAATGCAGCGATGCCGGATGGCCCCGCCAGCGATGCGCCGCCATTTCTTCGCGGACGACCGCATACCGCCGGGCCAGTTCGACACGCTGCCAATCGCACAGATCCTCCGCCGTGCCATCCCGCACCCAGCGCGCGGCAATTTCGGCAATCAGCGGCGTCGCCATCCAGTTCAATGCGATCTGCCGACCCGTCAGTGCCGGTCGCAGCTTTTCCGACGCAACCATGTATCCGGTGCGCAATCCGGACATGGTGCATTTCGTAAAGGATGTCAGATAGACGCTGCGTTCCGGTGCCAGCCCTGACAGGGGTCGCGCGCGATCCTGCGCCACCGGACCCCAGGCATCGTCCTCTATGATCAACGCGTCATGTTGTCGGGCGACGGCGACCAGATCCTGCCGCCGCGATTCCGGCACCGCATGCACCAGGGGACCGGCCAGGCTCGGCACAATGAACAGCGCACGGACGGGATAGGTCTGGCAGGCCTCCCGGAAAGCGGCGGGTATGATCCCCTCGTCATCTGTCGGAAGGCCCACCAGCCGGATACCCAGATAGCCACACATCGATACGATCAGGTGATGCGCGACGTCTTCCGTCACCACGACATCGCCAGGCCGCACCAGTGATAACAGTGCCACGGACAGACCCTGGCAGACGCCATTGGTTATCGTGATAGCCTCGGCCTGCGTCTCCAGCCCGCATCGCGCCAGCCAGTCCACTCCGGCACGGCGATGGGCGTCCAGCCCAACATTCGGGCGACAGGCCAGATAGGTATCGTGATCCAGATCCCGCGTAAGTTCATTCAGGGCCTCATGCATCCGCGCGACGTGGATCGCATCATAGACCGGGCGGGAAATCGACAGATCTGTCACCTCGGCATTGTCCCGCTCCATCCGGAAGGGTTGGCGGGACGCCGCGGTACGGTCGAGCACCACAGTGCCGCGTCCGACATGACTGTCGATCAACCCGTCCCGTTGCAGGATTTCGTAAGCCTTGCTAACCGTCTGAACACTGAGATCCAGTTCCCGGGCAAGCGCACGATGGGTCGGCAGGCGTGTCCCGGCCACCAGCAACCCCTCCGCCATCGCCTCGGTATAGCGGGCAGCGAGGCTGACATGCAGCGGTGACGTCAGTGTGGAGCGATCCGGCAGCCAGATTGTCATGCGACAATCTAGAAAACCCCGTATCGGTATTCAATTCATTTCGTGACTGCCGAGCCATGCTTAGAGGTTAAATGGAATTGGGGAGAGAACCAGAAAAGTGCACTGTCATCGTAATTCCCGCCAACCTCCGACTATATCGAATCCCGCCGCTGCATAGGCGGATTCGACAAGATCGCCGTTGACCACAAAATCGATCAGCGGCGTCAACGAGAACATCTCCTCCCCCTCGCGTTCGATGGGCAGCATCGGGGTCATCGCCTCGACGACCGGCCGGATTCCCCGTCCCAGCGTTTCCGTCGGCAGACCTCGCCGGTGGATCGCCCAGACCCCGACCGTCAGTTCGATCGTCGCGATCTTGTAAGCGGCCTCAATCACGCGGGCGAAATCCGCCACCGCATGCATGGCAAGACCTGCCGTATCCTCGACTCCGTCCGCCAATTGTCCGACCGAATTGAGCAGAACCGGCGTCGCCCAGATCTTCGAGGAGGCGATCAGGGAGGCCGCGATATGCGACAGGTTCAGGAACTGGACGCCGCCGACCGCGCCGGACTCACGCGCCAGCCCGGTCGGCAGACCAGAAAACGCCGGCCAATGCTGTTTATGTAATCGTTCGCCCGACAGTTCGCAGATCTTCGCCAGGATCTGGCGCAGTGGATCAATCCCTGCGGTCAGCGCTGTGGAGTCCATGTTTCCGTGGCTGATCACGGCACCGGTCTCGCGGTCGATCATCGGATTGTCGGTGGGCGCGTTCAGCTCGACCTCCCAGACCTGTTCGGCACGGGCAAGAACCTCGTGTCCAACCCCATGGATCTGCGATGCGCAGCGGAAGGACAGCGGATCCTGCAGGAAACGGGATTCACCTGGCTGCCAGAGTGCCGAGTCCCGCAGCAAAGACCGCAGACGCAGGGAAGAGGCATGCTGACCGCGCCGTCCGTGCACTCGGTTCACCGGCTCGGAAATCGCGCCCAGATTGCCGCGCAACCCTTCCAGCGCGACGGCAGCAGCGAGGTCCATGGTTGCCAGCAGGCGCCGCGCCGTCACAAGGCACAAGCCCCCGAAGCCGAGCGAGATTGCGTTGCTGTTCATCAGCGACAAAGCCTCTTTCGCGCCGGGTTCGAAGACCGAATCCGGCGCATCCTCGAGCAGACCGAGACCGAGTTGCGCCAGCGGGACGAGATCCGACGCGCCGACCGAGCCAGAGGCGTCGACGCTCGGCACGCGATTCTCGTTCAGTCTTTTCGTCAGACGCCTGACAAGTTCCGGACGCACGCCGCTGGTACCGGTGGCGAAGAGATTGAGCTGCACTGCTATGGCGGCGCGAACCACGGCCGGGTCCAGGGTCGGGCCGGGAACGCGTGTTGCATGGGCGGCGAGCAGTCGGCGGTTGAAGGCTGCGAGTTCGGTCCGTTGAACGCTCGATTCCTTCTGCGAGCCGACACCGGTGGTGATGCCGTAGGCCGGTCTGCCCGACGCGACGATTTCCTCGACCACCGCGCGGCCTTCGTCGATCCGGGGCCAGGCTTCCGCGCCGATCTCCACCGGCGCCAGGTCGATGGCGATGGATGCGAGACGGTCAAGAGTCAGGTCCTCTCCGGACAGCGCGACCGAATCCGTCCTGCCGAATGGGCGGGGCAGCGCCGCCGGCGCCGGGGAGACATAGGATGGCGAGATGGGGGACGGCTTGATACCGGACGGGGAAACGAACAGAGCTGCGGGGGGCGTGCCGGACATGGAAACCTAGCTAGAATAGGACGATGATTTTACCATTTGGGGCAACACGCCCCTACCACGCCATCAAGAATGCGACGTTTATTTGTCTAGGCAAAATAGATGCATCTGCGTCCCGTGTCGATGGAGGATGCAATTGGCATTGAAGTCGGGACAGTCCGGGAGACGACGATATGCGTACCCGCAAGTCCATGTCCACCGGCGCGGATCGATTTCTGACGTACCGAATACCGTTTTCTGCCTGCTGGACCTCAATTCAACGCAAGCATGCCCCGCACCAGTTGACAGATTAGGACAATTGTCCTAACAACACTGTGACGCGTCATCCCGACGCACCAGACCCTGAATGGATTTTGGAATGCAGGCTGGAACAACGCGACAGGCGATCCTCGATGCCGCCGATACCCTGTTCTATCAGCAGGGTTACGAAGCCACATCCTTCGCCGACATTGCGGGGGCGGTGCGGATTTCGCGGGGTAATTTCTATTATCACTTCAAGACGAAGGACGAGATCCTGGAGGCCGTGATCGACCTGCGGCTGGAAAACACTGCCGCGATGCTGACGCGATGGGAAGACGAGGGTGAAACCCCTGAAGACCGAATCCGGTGCTTCATCCGTATCCTGATCGCAAACCGGGCGAAGATCATGCTGCATGGCTGCCCGGTCGGAACGCTGGTCGGTGAGCTGGCGAAACTCGACCATGCATCGCAGGATCGGGCCAGTGAGATATTCACGCTGTTCCGCACCTGGCTTGCTCGGCAATTCGCACTGCTGGGCCGCACAGCGGATGCCGATGATCTGGCACTACAGCTACTGGCCCGCAGCCAGGGCGTCGCCACACTGGCAACCGCCTTTCGCGACACAGCCTTCATTGACCGGGAGGTGGAGCGGATGTGCGACTGGGTAACATCCACCATCCAGGCAAGCCCCCGAAACTGACAGATGATAAAAGGTAAAGGGAACCATAGATGTTCATCATTCTGCTGAAATTCTCCGACAACAAGGACAGGGCAAATGCCCTGATGGACGGCCACAAGGCCTGGATCCAGCGCGGTTTCGACGAGGGTGTCTTCCTGCTGTCAGGCAGTCTGCGGCCCGAAGGCGGTGGCGCGATCCTGGCACAGGAACAGACACTCGCCGCGCTTCGGGCAAGGGTATCCAATGATCCGTTCGTCGCCGAAAATGTCGTGCGGGCTGAAATCATCGAAATCGCCCCCTCCAGAACCGCCGCCGCGCTGGATTTCCTGCGGGCCTGACGCGTTCTCACTTTGAAACAGGAGACCGGTAACATGAGCACGACGATTTCGGGACCGGATGGCAGACCCCGGTGCCGCTGGTCCGGGGCCGCACCAGAATTCATCGACTATCACGACACCGAATGGGGTTACCCGGTCGGCGAAGACCGTCCCCTATTCGAGAAACTCTGTCTGGAAAGTTTCCAGTCCGGCCTGAGTTGGCGCACCATTCTTGCCAAGCGTGAGAATTTCCGGGCAGCGTTCCACGGGTTCGACATGAACCAGATAGCAACTTTCACAGAACGGGATGTCGAGAGACTGCTTAACGATTCCGGCATCATCCGCCATCGCGGCAAGATCGAGGCCGTGATCAACAATGCGAAACGGGCGCAGGAACTCGTCGCGTCGGAAGGCTCACTTGCCGCCTTCATCTGGCGCTACGAACCGGATCCCCGGACACTTCCAGAACCCCAGACAGCCTCAACCTCTGCTGCTTCGACTGCCCTTTCCAGGGACTTGAAGAAACGGGGCTGGAAATTCGTCGGTCCTACCACCATCCATGCCTTCATGCAGTCCATGGGCCTGATCAACGATCATGTCGAGGACTGCCTCTCCAGGCCTTTGATAGATGCGGCACGGGCCGTGTTCACGAGACCTGAAGTATCCCCTTTCGCGGAAGACGGACCCGGTCGTTAAAGCTGGGCGCGGATCGACAGGCCGGGCCGGTGGAGCAGGCGCAGGAGTCCGAGCGGGGTGGTCTGGGTTGAGGATCGGCGTTCCATTTCCAGCAGCGGCGTGCCGGGGGCGACGCCGAGCGCCACAGCCGCATCCGCATCGGCATGGATCGCCTTTATCGCAACGTCAAGATGACTGAGCGGCGCGTTTCGCAACAGCCAGGTATCCGGCCCGCCCTCGGTAAAATCAGCCGTCTCGATGCCTTTTGCAGTCTGCGGATTGACCCATCGGTATTCCAACTGATGGGGTTGTCCATCGGCGAGATGCAGGGCACGGACTTCCAGCACCGGTAGGCCCGGTTCGATATCCAATGCCCGCGCCACAAAATCCGGGGCCGGGATGAGGGCGGCCCGCAACAGTCGGTAGCCATAGTCGAATCCCTGCTGACGGATTGCCTCGGCGATCAGGGGAATGTCCAATGGTACCTTACGCACTGGCTTTTCAGCGACCTTTGTTCCGCCCTTGCGACGGCGGTCGAGGAACCCTGACGCCGCCAGATCGCGCAATGCCCGCCCGATGGTGCTGCGGTTGCAGGCATAGTCGGCGGCAAGCTGAACCTCATTGGGAATATGCTCTCCCGGTGCCCACTCACCCTGCTGGATCCGCTGCAGCATGTCCGCCCGGATTTGCAGCCAGGGTATGGAATACGCTGTCTTCACGATGCCCTCACGATTTTCACCTATTGTAGCCCTATAACCATACTCTGTCTTACATGACCGATTTTCCAGTTCCCCAGAATCCCATTGACAATTTTTAATATCCCATTTTATGATTAATCATATTCTGGGGAACGAACATCTGGCAAGAGTTCAAAACATCAATCTCGGAAACAGGGAACTGAAAACGGGGATCAGTTTTTATCCCCTGACCAGACGATCCCGATTCTCTGACAGTTGGTGACAGGTGCTTGCGCAAATTCTGACGGTGCTGTTTAAATTTTGCCGCAGATGGCATGACCCGGATAATCCAGTGGAATCCACTGCAACAAGGAGAAAGAGACAATGAAGAAGACCCTGATGGCCGCCTGCATTGCAGCGGTCGCGGTCGCGGCCCCGGCTTTGGCGCAGGAGCGTGTTTTCGTTGGTATCGCCACCGGCGGTACCGGCGGCACCTATTACCCGCTGGGCGGGATGCTGGCCCAGCTGATCTCGAACAATGCCGAACTTGAAGGCAAACGCATTTCGGCCACCGCCGAAACCGGCAATGCCTCGGTCGCCAATGCCGGGCTGCTGGCCAAGGAAGAAATCGAAACCGCCTTCATCGCCGCCGACATTCTGGACGCGGCCTATAAGGGCACCAACCAGTTCGAAGGCAATGCCGCAGCCAATATCCGCGCGCTCGGCTCGCTCTATCCGGAAACCGTGCAGCTTGTTGCCCGCACCGGTGCCGGAATCGACAGCTTCGCCGCAATCAAGGGCAAGTCAGTTTCCTCCGGTTCGCCGGGTTCAGGACAGTGGCAGCTTCTCGGCGACCTGCTGGCCTCTCACGGTCTGGCCCGCGAAGATGTGACGGAAGACTATTCGTCCTTCGCGCAGTCTGCCGACAAGATCAAGGACGGCAACCTTGATGCCTCGCTGATCACGGCGGGTGTGCCGACGGCATCGATCACCGAACTGGCGAACGGGCACGACATCATGATCGTCCCGCTGACCGGCGCGGAAATCGCAAAGCTGCAGGAAGTCCAGCCGTATTACGCCAATGCGATCCTGCCGGCGGGCACCTATAAGGGCGTCGATCAGGACGTCCCGACCATTGCGGTACGTGCCATCTGGGCCACCCATGCCGGCCTGGACGACGATCTGGCCTATGCCATGGTCAAGGCGCTGTATGAAAACACCGAAACCCTGGCCAAGGTGCATGTGATGGGCGCGCAGATCTCGCTCGAAACCGCACTGGAATCCGTCTCGGTTCCGCTGCATCCGGGTGCGGAGCGGTATTACCGCGAAGTGGGCCTGCTGAAATGATCCCATGGGGCTGGTGCGGCGGTGTCGCGCTGGCCCTCTGCTGCTGTGGGTCGGTCGCGGCAGCCTGCCCGCCGGGGGAACTTCCCGGTCTGGCGGTTGTGCGACTGACCGACGGCGCGGTACTGCATGAGGCACAGGTGGACAGATTTGTGCTGTCCTGGCGTCATTCGGTGACACTGACCCCGGTACTGGCATCCTACAGCCTGGATGCAGGTGTGATTCGCCAGACCGAGGAGCGATTTTCAGCCCATGGCCCGGGAATGGCGAGCGACGGTCAGGGTTGGCGAAAAGAGGGCGATGTCTTCGTCCTGCCGATGGACCGCGCGATTGACCGCCTGATCCTGCGCACCGCACCAGCCTATGAGAATCACCTGCTGATCGACGGAACCGATATCGATCTGACACTCTGGCCCCGCCAGCCCCTGGAACTGAAGCCGCTTCCCTGCAAGGATATCCCGCGATGAGCAAGCCCCCGGTTCAAACCAATACCGCTGATGCGCTGACCCCCGAAGAGATGGAAGCGCTGGTCCGGAAATATGACAACGAGACGAATTTCCGGCGGCTGGGCGGCTTTACCGGGCTGGTGATCACGGTTCTGTGCATCACGCTCAGCCTGTTCCACATCTACACGTCCGGCTTCGGCCTGCTGAACGAGGTCATGCATCGCTCGGTGCATATGGCCTTCATCATGCCGCTGGTCTTCCTGCTGTTCCCCCGCGCGAAGGCTGAGAAGCCCGGACGCGCCTGGGGCTTCGGACTGGCCTTTGCCGCCTTCTATATCCTGCTGGGCTGGACCCTGGCCGACAGTCTGGAGGGGCAGATCCCGACCATGGCGCGCTTCGCGCTGATCGCCCTGTCCTTTGCGCTTGCCTTCACCGCCCTGCCCATCGACAGGGTGGGCGGGCACGGCAACCGCCCGGCCTTCTACGACTGGCCGTTGGCATTGGCAGGGGCCGGATTCTCACTCTATCTCATCGTCTTTTTCGATTCGATCTTCATAGAGAATGTCGGCTTCCCGCAGCCACTTGATTACATCATGGGGATGTTCGCGATTGTCCTGGTGCTGGAGGCATCACGGCGCACGATGGGCGAAACACTGCCGGTGATCGGCGCGCTGGCGCTGCTCTACGCGATCTTCGGCCCCTATCTGCCGGGCGATCTTGCGCATCGCGGCTACAACATCATCCGTCTGGTGAACCATCTCTATCTCGGGACGGAGGGCATCTACGGTATCGCAATCGGCGTGGTGGCGACCTTCGTCTTCCATTTCGTGCTGTTCGGTGTTCTGGCGCAGAAATCAGGGCTGGGTCAGTTGTTCATCGATCTCGCCTCCATCGTTGCCGGGCGCTACACCGGCGGACCAGCGAAAGTGGCCGTGGTCTCCTCAGGCTTCTTCGGCATGATCTCCGGCTCTCCCATTGCCAATACAGTCACCACCGGGGCCTTCACCATCCCGATGATGAAGGCGAAGGGATTCTCCGCCCGCTTCGCCGCCGCAACGGAGGCGTCAGCCTCCTGTGGCGGACAGGTGACGCCGCCGATCATGGGGGCAGCGGCCTTCGTGATGACCGAAATGCTGGGTGTTCCCTATAATGAATTGATCCTGATCGCCATCGTTCCGGCGGCCTTCCACTATCTCTCGACGCTGTTCATGGTTCATCTGGAGGCAAAGCGCCTCAATCTGTCCGGCATGGATGCCGATACTATTCCAAAATTCATGGATATACTGGGGCGATCCTGGCATCTGTTCATCCCGCTGGTGGTGATGGTCACCATGCTGCTGATGAAATATACACCCTTCCTGGCGGCCTTCTGGGGCATCATTCTCACCATCATCTGTTCATATATTCCCATGATCCTGCAAAAGCTTGGACTCGGGCGGCGCATGGACGCCTCCTCGGCCCTGACGCCGGTGAAATTGAAGGATGCGCTGGAAAGCGGCGCGCAGCAGTCGATCTCCATCACCGCCGCCTGCGCCTGCGTCGGTTTCATTCTGGGGGTGACGACACTGACCGGGATGGGGTTCAAATTCTCCGGCGCGGTAATCGACGGGGCGGCCTGGCTGGGGTCATCCCTCTCCGCCATCGACCCGATTGGCCTGATCTCTGAAAACGGCATTACCCTGTTCTTCGCCCTTATCATGGTCGCCGTCGCCTGCATCGTCATGGGTGCGGGCATTCCAACCACGCCGACCTATATCATCCTGGCGGCAATCGCGGCACCGGCTCTGCAGGATCTGGGCGTTCCCCTGCTGGCGACGCATTTCTTTGTCTTCTATTACGGGGTTCTGGCGGATATCACCCCCCCGGTCGCCCTGGCGGCCTATGCTGGGGCCGGGATTGCAAAATCCGACCCGATGCGCACCGGCATGACCGCCTTCCGCCTGTCGATGGGCAAGGCCTTGGTGCCGATGATGTTCATCTATGCTCCGGCACTGCTGTTCATCGACTTCACCTGGTATGATTTCCTGCTGGCCATGGCATCGGGCATCCTGTCCATCGTCGCCCTGTCCGTCGCCTATATCGGCTATTTCAAGCACAAGGTCGCCGGGTGGGAGAAGGTGGTGCTGACGCTGGCCGGACTGGTCCTCGTCTCGCACAGTCTGTGGGCGATCATTCCCGCAGCCACTCTGGTCCTGGGCCTGCTCTGGCGCAATTCCCTGCTGGCCAAAGCCCAGAGCGTCAGGATGGCCCAATCCGGGTGAATGGCAGTTCGGCAATCGACACCGGATTAACTGTTTCACCCATCCGCACCGACAGCGGACGGCCTGAATCAAGAGCCAAGACATCGACAAGGCCGTGACCTATAGTCCGGCCAAGCTTGGGCGAATGACAGTGTTCCCAGAGGAGACCGACAGGATCGCCATCGGCCTCTATAAGATGTGGGCCGGTGTCAGCAACCGCCGCGCCATCGATCAGAAGGCCGACCCGCCTGCGCCTCTGCCCGGCTGCATGACGGCGCTGCAAGGCGGATTTGCCGATGAAATCATCCGACCGGTCAAGGTGGACAAAGCCGCCAAGCCCCAGTTCGAACGGGTCTGCCGGTCGCTCCTGCAACCGGGCATCGGCCCCATAGGATAGCAATCCGCTTTCGATCCGCTCCCAATCATTCGGCGCACCGGGGATGATGCCATGGGCCTGCCCCGCTGCCTTGACGGCAGCCCAGAGAGTGCCGCCCTGTGCCGGATCCAGAAGATAGAGCTCTACACCGCCCTGCTTTGACCAACCCGCACGCATGACCAGCAATTTTACATCACCACAAACGGCTTCACGGAATTCGAACCGGCCCAGTTCCAAAACCCAATCGCCCAGCAGGTCCGCCGCGACCCGCATCGCCTTCGGCCCCTGGATCGCCAGCGGTGCCGCCTGTGCCTCGAAGACCGCAACATCCAGGCTGCGTTCCGCCGCGACAGCCTTCGCCCAAAGCTCGATATCGCTGTCGGCGATGGACAGCCAGTAACGGGTTTCCGAGAGTTTCAGCATGACCGGATCGTTGATCAACCAGCCATCGTGATCACAGATCGGAATATAGCGCCCACGCCCGGCGGCAAGACCACCCATGTCGCGCGGCGTGAGAAGGCTGATGAGACGTCCGGCATCCGGTCCGGTCAGTTCCACCTGCCGCTGAGCGGCCACGTCCCACATCACGACACCATCGATCAGGCGCGCATATTCCGCCTCCGGATCGCCGAACCCGCTGGGGATCAGCATGTGGTTATACACGGAAAATCCGGTGACCCCATCGGCAACGGTCGCATCGAAATAGGGCGACCGTCGCAGGTTCGGCCCGACGGAAATTTGAAACGCGGTCATGATGTGGACTCCCTGCCGAAAACGATTGCCGATCCGCTTATCACATCGCCCGGACCGGGTCGAACGGGAAGCATCGGTCTGCTCGTTTCAGGGAGCGCTGATCAAACCGGATGCATGCCGAAGGGTAAAGAACCGTCGCGGCCATCCGATCCGGCAGGGACCGGGGGGCGGATGAAAGGGGGCATGCCGCGACGGTGTCTCTTACCGGAGGAATTCCGGTTGTTCAGCAGGGGTTCAGGGCGGGACGGGCTGACAGGGTCGGAAGGCGCAGCATCACACGCAATGCCAGTCCGGCAACAAAAAACTGCGACAGGCTTCGAAAAGCTGCGTAGAATGCCGCGCTTCGGGCCTGGGCGGCGCGGGTCAGGCCCGCCTGGATTTCAGCCTCGCTGGGATATCGCCCGAAGATGTCTGAGCGGGAAGCCGTCTCAGGCTGGGAAATCGTGTTTGCCTGGGGGATCGTCATCATGATTGCATCCTCGTTCAGGCCCCGTCCCCTGCCATGGCGGTTGTCGCCAGGATGTGGACGGGTGGTGTATCGAATGGCGTCTGTGCCGCCGATGCACGAAACTTAACAATTGCAAGGTGGTTTGATAATCTGGAGAATGATCCAATAATATGTGCTTTGGTGGAATAAATATCGCTTTCAATGATGATATACCGCCTATAAAAAGCACAAATAACAGAACGAAGGCCGTTGACCTTATCCATTTTGGCGGAAAGGTCCGGCTTTTGCGGGGAGCATTGGAAGCAAATGGACAGAGCCGGTGAAATGGCCGTCTTCACCAAAGTGGTGGAGGAAGGCAGCTTTTCGAGTGCGGCGCGGGCGCTGAAACTGACCCCGTCCGCGGTCAGCAAGCAGATCGGTCGGCTGGAAGACCGGTTGGGGGTGCGGCTTCTGAACCGAACCACCCGCCAGCTATCGGCGACGGAGGAAGGGGATGCGTTCTATCAGCGCTGCACTCGGATCCTGACCGACATGGAAGAGGCGGAACTGTCGGTCAGTCAGCGGCATTCCTCCCCGCGCGGTACACTGCGGGTCAATTGCGGGGTCGCCTTCGGCAAGCACCAGATCAGTCCGCTGATCCCGGAATTCCTCTCCCGCTATCCGGAAGTCAATGTCGAGATGACTCTGACCGACGCGCTCTCCGATCTGGTGGAGGAAGGTCAGGACGTGGCGATCCGCTTCGGCAAGCTGCAGGATTCCTCCATGGTGGCCCGGCAGTTGGCGGTCAGCCGCAGGGCCATCTGCTGCTCTCCCGACTATCTGAAACAGCATGGCGAGCCGCAGACCCCGGCGGAACTCACCCAGCACAACCGGCTTGCCTTCTCAACCGCGATCCATTTGAACGAATGGGTCTTCAAACTGCCCGACGGGGCAGATTTCCCGGTCAAGGCGGAAGGGAATTTCACCGCCAATAACGGCGAGACGATCCATGAGATGGTTCTGGCCGGGCTTGGCATCGCCCGGCTGGCGGAATTCCTTGTTTCACCGGAGGTGCAGGAAGGGAAGCTCGTCCGCATCCTGACCCCGTTCTATCGTGATATCGAAGTGCCGATCAACGCGGTCTATCCAACACGCAGGCACCTGTCGCCCAAGGTCCGGGCCTTCGTCGATTTTCTGGTGGAAAAATTCAACCCCGTCCCGCCATGGGAAGCGGAAGGCTGACCCGGAACGCACGGGACAGGGTTGGAGTTAGGATGGGATAGAAGGGTCGGCAAGGAAATCTGGCCCTGCATCAACACTTCACCGCCCCGAAAGGCGATAAGGGGATTTATTCATCCGGCAGTCGATCCCACATTGACCTGGATCAAACCCCAAACAAATTAAGGATATGGGAAGGCGGAAGGAGGCGGCATGCCCTTCCCCTGGTCACGCCTCCGAATTGCGCAGGGTGGCATGATCCAGGGCGCGCAGGTCGTTCGCGGCAATGATGTCTCGCACCAGATCGATATAATCACGCCCCTTTTCGGAATAGGCCTCCAGCCCCTCGGCGAGCACATGACCATCCGGCATTCTGCCCTCGCTGCGCATCGTGGCACGAATATCACGCATATGGCGATAGGCCCGATGGGTATTCAGATTGCGGATATAGGAGGTGACCGCCTCCAGCGGTGATTCGAAGGCGCGGATCTTGTGGTTCATGCCATCCTGCCGATCCTCCGGTATCAGTCCCTTGGCGGCCTCTCCCCAGACCCATTGCCCGAACAATGCATTGCCTTCCCGCGCGAAGCGCGAGGTTCCCCAGCCGCTTTCTATCGCGGCCTGGGCAAGAGCCAGCGAAGGTGGAACAATGTCGACCCGCCGCAGCAGCAATTCCCAATCCCCTGGTTCAACGCGATAGGTCGTGAACTGTCCGGACAGCCATGCGTCATCTCGATTCGACAGACTGTCTCCGCCATTCAGCCTGTCCCGCAGGTCCTGAATGCGATGCCGGTCGGCCTCCAGTTGTTCATTGGCCAGCAGGACCAGAGGCAGCACCATCCTCAGAAAGACCGCCTTGCGCCGATCAACATCGACGATCCCGTCGAGATCGCCAGGCACGGCAGCAGCGGTGATCCGGGGAACCGGTTCTCGCCGATCCCGTATATCGCCCAAACGATAGTTCAGGGCATCGAATTCCCCCTCCAGCGCCGCCACGGTGAAGCCATTGGCAGACAGAGAGGATCGATCACCATACCCTTGCGATGCTCCGGAATGACCGCCGGATATATCATCTAAATCCCGATCTGTTTCCGTCGCGTCGGATTTCCCTGACGGCACGCCCGTGCCAGTCGGCAGCATGGAAAGTGAGATGCGCGCAGATGGCCGAGTATCGGTGTCCAGACGATCACTGCGCAGGAAACCGGTCAGCGTGCCAGGATCCTGCAACGTCGAAAGCGCGACCATCGCCCCGATACCCGCCGCGAATCCAAGCGCAAAAAGCGGTATCCAGCTTTCGCCAGATCGCTCCGCTACCTCGCTGCGTCGTGTCACTGTCGCATCCGTCATCACTGCATCCTTGCTTTCCCGTCGAGATCCCGCTTCGGGACCCGTCGAAAACGAAAAAGTCCGGCCATTGCGATGCAAGTCGCAGGGTCGGGGAGCCAGGGTTTACCAAAAAATGGGAAATCAGTCTGAAGAATAGGACGACCGGTTCCCGTACCGTACCGAACAGAATGGACGATTCGCGGCAGTAAGGATCAGGCTGTTGCACGCACTTCAGTAACTTCGGGAATGTAGTGCCGAAGCATGTTCTCAATCCCCATCTTCAGCGTTGCTGTCGAACTGGGGCAACCGGCGCAGGCACCGCGCATGGTCAGGAAAACCACCCCTTGCTTGAACCCATGGAAGACAATATCGCCGCCATCCTGGGCGACGGCGGGACGAACCCGGGTCTCCAGCAATTCCCGGATCTGGCCGACAATGGCCTCATCCTCGGGATCATAGGTGGCCTCGGCAGCTTCGGCACCGGATGCCGGGGCACCGGCCCCCGCACTCAGCACCGCGCGTCCGGCGGTGAAATGCTGCATGATGACGCCCAGAATGGATGGCTTCATGACATACCATTCGCGGGAATCCTCCTTGCTGACAGAAATGAAGTCGCTGCCCAGGAATACAGAGGTCACACCCTCGACCTCGAACAGCGCGCTGGCCAGAGGGGAATTTCCCTCCGCCGCATCGGCATTCGGAAAATCGACCGGGTCGCTGCCTTCCAGAACCGCGCGGCCCGGCAGAAACTTCAGGGTTGCCGGATTAGGGGTCTGTTCCGTCTGAATGAACATTGCTGTTTCCCACTCTCATCTGAACCGTGCGCCGTCTATCCCAAACCGTGTTCGGGACAGGCGCGGATGGCCGTATCGCCACTCATCATTACTGGTGCATAGATGGCTTTTAATGGCCCTGCGTCAAGTCCCAAGGCCGATCAGGTCAGCTTGTCCACATCCGCTTCGGACAATGATCCGGGGACAATCGTCAATGGCACACGAAGCCGTGACCCACCCTGTTTCATCATATAGCTGATGATCGGGCCCGGCCCTTCGCTGTCGGTGCTGGCAGCCAGAACGACGATGGAAATCGTCGGATCTTCGTCCAGCAGTTTCAGCAGTTCCTCTCCCCGTTTGCCCTCGCGTACGACCAGGATCGGCATGCTGCCTGAAATCTCCCTCGCCCGGCTGGACAGGTCGCTCAACCGCGCCTCCGCTTCCTCCCGCCGCTCGTGCTGGATCAGTTCCCCGACACCCAGCCAATGGTGGAACTCGGCTGGTTCCTGCACATAGAGCAAGGCGACACGCCCCCCGGTATTCCGCGCCCGCAAGCAGGCAAACCGCATGGCGATCTGCATCTCATCACTATCATCGACAACGACAAGGAAGACCCGCTGATGATCGGTTACCGGGTCTTCCTGCGGTCTGTCCTGATCCGCGTTCTCGGCCATCGTATCCCCTGCCTGTCCTGTTCTTTTCCCGCAATCCTAACACTACAAATAAGGAAGCGGTCAGGAATTTTCGAGAAGGATCCGCCCGGCAAGATAAAGCGAGCCGCAGATCAGCAGACGCGCCGGGGACATTCCAGTGGAAAGCCGCTCAACCGCCTGTTGGATGGAGGCGGCGAAAACCGGTTCCGAAAGGCCCGCAGCGCATGCCATCCCGGTCAGGTCCGCAGCGGAAAAACTGTTTTCCTCCCCCGGAATGGCAACCGCCTGGAACCCGGCGACATGGGGGGCCAGCGGACGCAGGAAATCGACCGCCGCCTTACTGTTCATCATGCCGCAGACAATATGCAGCGGGGACGGATTACGCCGGTTCCAGCAGCCCAGTTCCTCAGCCAGGACCAGACCGGCTGCAGCATTGTGACCGCCATCCAGTATGACTTCCCAATCCGGTAGGGCCTGTTTGATCCACCCCCTAGTGAGGGTCTGCAGCCGCGCGGGCCATTCGATTGCCTGCAACCCTGTCCGAAGCGCCGCATCCGGAATGTCGATCCCCTGATCGCGCAGGACCAGAGCGGCGGCAATGGCGGTCGCAGCATTCGCGTTCTGATGCCGACCGGGCAAGTTCGGCGCAGGCAGATCACCGGACCATGCCGCACTTTCAAAACGGAAACCACCCGCCGCCAGATCCTCGACCTGCCATTCCAGCCCGTGGCGGAGCAGCGGCGCGGCGACGCCATCGCCATAATCTGAAATGGTTTTCAGGGCCTCCGGCTCCTGCGGGCCGATAATGCTGGGCGTATGGAATTTCTGGATCGCGGCCTTTTCCCCCGCAATCGCGGTCAGGGTATCCCCAAGGAACTGGATATGGTCCATCGAAACCGGCGTGATCACCGTTGCCGCGGGCCGATCCACGACATTGGTCGAATCCAGCCGTCCACCCAGTCCTGTTTCCAGCAGCAGCAGATCGGCAGGCGTCTCGGAAAAGGCCTTGAAAGCGGCACAGGTGGTGATTTCGAAGAATGTGATCGGGCGGTTTTCATTGACCCGCTCGCACTCGGCCAGCAATTCGGCCAGGTGGTCCTCGGCGATCAATCCTCCGGCAAGTCGGATGCGCTCATGAAAGCGGGAGAGATGCGGCGAGGTATAGACATGAACATGCAGGCCAGCCGCCTCCGCCATCGCGCGCAGGGCGGCAATGGTTGATCCCTTGCCGTTGGTGCCTGCGACATGCACCACCGGCGGCAGTCGGTCCTGCGGCCGGCCCAGCCGGTCCAGCAGATCCACTGTCCGACCCAACGACAGGTCGATGACCTTCGGGTGCAGGTGCATCAGCCGCGCCAGGATCAGATCGCTGTCGGCGGTCGAAGGGGGATTGGAGGGAACGATACCCGGAGATGCGGTCATGGCTCCGCGCCGACTTGGAGGGGAATGGAATTCAGGCCTTTGACACGGCGGGAAGCGTTGCGGAACCGCCCGCTTCCGGTTTGCGATCCGGATCCGGAATATCCAGATCCGCCGCTTCATCAGTCACCGCGCCGGATGGGGATTTTCCGCCCGCCCCGCGCCCGTCCATCAGCAGGCCGATCAGCCCGGCAATGGTTGCGCGCTGATCAGCGCGCGGCACGACCAGATCAACCATGCCATGTTCCAGCAGATACTCAGCGGTCTGGAACCCTTCTGGCAGGGTTTCGCGCACCGTCTGTTCGATCACCCGGCGACCGGCAAAACCGATCCGCGCGCCCGGCTCGGCCAGATGGATATCGCCCAGCATCGCGAAACTGGCCGAAACGCCGCCTGTGGTCGGGTCCGTCATCAGCACGATATAGGGAAGCCCCGCTTCCTTCACTTCCTCGACCGCGATGGTGGTACGGGGAAGCTGCATCAGGGAGAGAATGCCTTCCTGCATCCGGGCCCCGCCGGAGGATGGAATCGCGATCAACGGAGCCTTCTGCATCACCGCCAAACGCGCGGCGGCCAGCATGCCCTCCCCCACCGCCATGCCCATGGACCCGCCCATGAAATCGAAATTGAATACGACGACGACGATCTTGCGACCCAGCATCCGGCCATGGGCGACGACGACGGCATCCCCGGAATCGGTCTTCGACTGGGCATCCTTCAGGCGGTCGGTATAGCGCTTCTTGTCGCGGAATTTCAGCGGATCGATCTTCACGCGCGGCAGGTTGATGCGAGTATAGTCGCCCTCATCAAACAGATGCGCCAGACGCTTGGCCAGCGGCAGGCGCAGGTGATGGCCGCAATGCTGGCAGACATGCAGATGGCTTTCCAGATCGCGGTGAAAGATCATCTGTCCGCAACTGGGGCATTTGTGCCACAGATTGTCCGGCACCTCGGTTTCGCCCACCAGGGCCTTGATCTTCGGTTTTACCCAATTGGTCAGCCAGTTCATGAACCGGTAAGCCCCTTATCGTTCTGAATTAACGCCGCACGCCTTCGGCCAGCGCAGCGACATAGTCTAGCACGGATCTGGCGCAATTCGGTAACGGAGTGCCGTCGGGTGCCAGATTGGCGCGTACTGTCTCAACGATGGCGGATCCGATCACCGCCGCATCTGCCGCCTTGGAAATCTCATCGGCCTGATCCGGTGTGCGGATACCAAAGCCAACGACGATAGGCAGATCGGTATGCCGCTTGATCCGCGCCACCGCCCCACGCACCGGATCGGCCTGAATTTCCTTCGTTCCTGTAATGCCCAGGATGGATACGTAATAGACAAAGCCCGACGTGTTCTGCAGGACCTTCGGCAATCGCTTGTCGTCGGTTGTTGGCGTTGCCAGACGGATGAAGTTGATTCCCGCCTTCAGCGCGGGAATACACAATTCCTCGTCTTCTTCCGGCGGCAGATCGACGACGATCAAACCGTCGATTCCCGCTTTCAGCGCATCCTGGAGAAACCGGTCGACGCCATAGGAATAGATCGGATTGTAATAACCCATCAGTACCAGCGGCGTATCGGGATGTCGGGCGCGAAAGGCGGTCGCCATCGCCAGAGTCTTCACCATGGTCTGCCCGGCATGCAGGGCACGCAAACCCGCCGCCTGAATCGCCGGGCCATCGGCCATCGGGTCGGTGAAGGGCATACCGATCTCGACGATATCCGCCCCGGCATCGGGCAGGCCCAGCAGGATTTCCAATCCGGTTTCGTAATTCGGGTCGCCAGCCGTCACATAGGTGACCAGCCCCCCGCGGCCCTCGACTTTCAATGCGGCGAAGCGGGCCGCGATCCTTCCGGAATCCGGCGCAATGGAAACGGCTGCCTCACTCACAGTTTGACCCCCAGAAGATTGGCGATGGTGGTGACATCCTTGTCGCCCCGGCCACAGAGATTCATCACGATGATATGGTCCTTCGGCAGATCAGGCGCGATCCGCATCACATGGGCCAGCGCATGGGACGGCTCCAGAGCAGGGATGATCCCCTCCATCTTGCAGCACAGTTGGAAGGCCTCAATGGCATCCATATCCGTAGCCGACGCATAGGTGACCCGACCGGTATCCTTCAGCCAGGAATGCTCCGGCCCGATACCCGGATAGTCGAGACCGGCAGAGATCGAATAGGGTTCCACCACCTGGCCATCCTTGTCCTGGATCAGATACATCCGGTTGCCATGCAGCACGCCAGGGCGTCCGCCGGTTAGGGAGGCGGCATGCTCGCCGGTCTCAATTCCCTTGCCCGCCGCTTCGACGCCGATGATGTTGACGCCAAGATCATCCAGAAAAGGATGGAACAGGCCCATCGCGTTTGATCCACCGCCGATACAGGCGACCAGCGTGTCAGGCAGGCGGCCCTCGGCCTCCATCATCTGTTCCTTGGTCTCGCGCCCGATCACCGACTGGAAGTCACGCACCATGGCGGGATAGGGATGCGGCCCGGCGACGGTGCCGATGATGTAGAATGTATCTTCAACATTCGCGACCCAGTCGCGCATCGCCTCGTTCAGCGCATCCTTCAGCGTCTTGGAGCCACTTTCCACCGCCTCGACCTCGGCGCCCAGCAGCTTCATGCGGAACACGTTGGGTGATTGGCGGGCAACATCGACACTGCCCATATAGACCTTGCAGGGCATATCGAAAAGCGCACAGGCCGTAGCCGTCGCGACGCCGTGCTGACCCGCCCCGGTCTCGGCGATGATCCGGGTCTTGCCCATGCGGCGGGCCAGCAGAATCTGGCCCATCACGTTGTTGATCTTATGGCTGCCGGTATGGTTCAGCTCGTCGCGCTTGAAATAGACCTTCGCGCCGCCGAGATGCTCGGTCAGGCGCTTAGCGAAATAGAGCGGGCTGGGACGACCGACATAATGCTTCGCGTAATAGTCGATCTCCGACTGATAGCTTGGATCAGCCTTCGCATCCTCATAAGCCTTCTGCACATCGAGGACGAGCGGCATCAGTGTCTCTGCCACGAAACGCCCGCCGTAAAGTCCGAAGCGACCGCTCTCATCCGGACCGGTACGATATGAATTCAACTGCTGCATGGGTGTGACCTCGATGTTCCGTGACCCCCCACGGCCCGTCTAACGGGATTGAACCTGCCTGAGCGGTTCTAAACCAGTGACCGGGGCCTGTCCATACGGCTGGCCATCGACATGAAAACAGGTACGCTCCTGAAGCGGAGGGAAAGTTTTTATCTTCGCCCCATCAAGGTCGTGCCATCACAGCGGGTTGGTTTCGCGCACGACGCGGGCGAGGGTCAGGACATCGACCGCCCGCGCCCCATCGCGTTTCAGGCGGCGAGCCAGGGCATTCACCGTAGCTCCTGTGGTAAAGACATCATCCACCAGCAGCACCCGCTTTCCCGTCAGTCGCGCTTTCTGCTCGACCGGAACCCGGAACGCACCCTCGACATTACGGCGGCGGGCACTGGCGGACAGATGCCCCTGCGACGGGGTGTGGCGCTGCCGCCGGATCAGATCGCCTGCCATCTCAACCCCGAAAGCCTCGGCCAGCGGACGGGCCAGCAGGGCGGATTGATTGTAGCGCCGGTCAAACAGACGGCGTCGATGCAGCGGCACCGGCACGATCAGATCCGCCTCGGCCAGCAGCGGCTCCCCCACACGGCGCATCCACGCCGATAGGCCGGGAGCCAGATCGGTCCGATCGCTATGCTTGAAGGAGATCAGGATATGTCCGATCCGGTCATCATAGGCCACCGCCGCCCGCGCCCGGTCAAAATGCGGCGGTCGGGACAGGCAGGCCCCACATCGCACGCCGGGACCAAAATCCAGTTCAAACGGATAGCCGCATTGGTCACATTGCGGGGCAGCGATGAAGCGGGACGCCCGCCAGCAATCGGTACACAGCCCGCCGGGCGACCCGGTCTGCACCCCGCACCCGGCACAGCGCGGGGGTAGCACGAAGTCCAGCGCCACACGCATCAGCGTGAAAGGAGCCGAAAGGGCAGCCCCGCCGATCATCAGGAGAAATCCGGAAAAGTCAGCGTCCCTTCCCGCACGACCTGCGGGACCAGCGCCACCTCCCAGTCGATGTAACGCTGCATCGCGGCCTTATCGAGGGTCAGGTCATAAGGTTTATGGAACACATCTTCCTCTGCCGAAAACGGGTGTTCGATCCCGCTTTCCATCGCACCCCCGACCTCCTCCCAGGCCTGGCTGCCACCCGTGATGACCCGCACCCGATGCACACCCGCCCGCATCATGTCCTGTGCCGCCAGGATCGCGATGCGCGGATCGCGGGCGGTGAACAGCAGCATCCGGCAACAAAGCGTATCGCGCAGATCCTGGAGTGCACGTGATCGGATCGCGAACCGCGCCCCTTTCGGATGGGACTTCCGATGGCTGAGGCTGGAGGAGAAATCCACGATGGGTGCACCCTCGACAGCCCCCGCTACGGCCATCGCATCCACCGCCCCGATCATCGTCACCGGCATCAGGTCCAATTCGAAGACCGGGTCCGGCGGTGGTCCGGTCTCTGTGCCGCGCGCTCCAATCCCGCCCCGCAGGGTTGCGACATCCGACCAGCCCATCTGTCGCAGCCAGGCCGCCGTCATAATCGCGCGGGTGCCGGTATCATCAATCAACACAAGTCTGGCGTTCAGTATTCCGACATACTCATCCGTCGCCTGTACCAGTTGCCCGCCGGGTGCATGACGGCTGCCGGGAATGTGGCCCGCCAGAAATTCCGCTTCCGTACGGACGTCCAGCAGATAGGTCGTCCGGTCGGGGTCAGCGCGCCAGCTTTCGATCACTTCCCAGTCCATCTGCTCCACACCGAACCGTGCAGCAACACGCTCTGCCGCCGTGCGCCCCCACTGATCGGCCGCCGGTTCCGGCTCCGGCGCGTGGTCCCGCATGCCCGTCGCACAATCCAGACCGGCCAGCATCCAGCCCATCGTGCCGTTCTCCAGCGCCACGACCCGGTTCGGAACGCCCGCATTGATCAGTGACTGCGCCCCGATGATGGACCGGGTTCGCCCGGCGCAGTTGACCACGATCACCGTATCCGGATCGGGAACCACCTGCTTCACGCGATGCACCAGTTCCGCACCCGGCACATCGATCCCGCCAGGAATCGACATCCGGTTGAATTCGCTGAAAGGGCGGCTGTCGAGAATCGCCAGATTCTCCCCGGATCGCTGCATCTCAGCCAGGGTCAGGGCGGAGATATGCGGGGTGCCGTAGCGGGTCTCGATAAACTCCCCGAAGGCCTTTGACGGAACATTGACGCCACTGAACAGCGGATGGCCCGCTGCTTCCCAGGCGTCGATACCCCCCTCCAGGATCGCCACGTCGCACCATCCGGCGAAAACAAGAATATCAGCCGCCGTCTTCGCCAGGCCCTCTCCGGCATCGCAAAGCACGACCGGCACGGTACTGCGGGGAATCATACGGCGATAGCTGACCTCAAACCGGCTGCGCGGAATATTGACCGCGCGCAGGATATGCCTCGCCCCGAAGACACCCTGTTCCCGCAGGTCGATCAGCGCGATCTCCCGCCCGGATTTCAAAGCCGCATGCAGTGCCGATGGCTCGATGCTTTTGACCGTCACGCCGATCCCCTTATGGTGTGGTCCCGCTATGGTATGCTGTGGACGGTTACTGTAGAAGCTTGAACCGGGGTTGGGAACAACTCTGGTCAACCTGGAACAATGAGGCGCAATGTCCCCGGACCCGATCACGATATTCGACCGCGCGCTTCTGCGGCGACGGCGCGACCGTGCGGCGCGGCGGGACGGCGATCACGATTTCCTCCTCCGGGAGGTTCAGGACCGAATGATTGAGCGGCTGGTGGATGTCGCCCGCGTCTTCGACCATGCGCTCGATATCGGCGGACGCGAGGGCGGTCTGTCCCGCAGGCTTGTCGATGAATGCCGCGCCCAACGGGCCGTCGTAATGGACAGGTCCTTCGGATATGTCGAACGGGCGCGTGGTGCAGGAATGCCAGGCCTTGTCGGGGATGAGGAATTCCTGCCGATCCGGGACGGGAGCTTCGATTTGATCGTCTCCTGTCTGGCGCTGCACTGGGTGAACGATCTTCCAGGTGCGCTGGTCCAGGCGAATCGGGCGCTGCGACCCGATGGTCTGTTCCAGGCGGCCCTGCTCGGTGGGGAAACGCTAAGCGAGTTGCGCCATTGCCTGATGGATGCGGAATTGGAAGTCACCGGTGGTGTCTCGCCCAGGGTTTCCCCGATGGTGGACCTGCGCGATGCGGCGGGGCTGCTGCAACGAGCCGGATTCGCCCTGCCGGTCGCCGATCTGGACCGGATCGACGTGACCTATGCTGACCCGTTCCGTCTGTTCGAAGACCTGCGCGCGATGGGGGAGATGAACGCCTTGGTGGACCGCCTGCGCCGCCCGACCGCCCGCAGCGTCTTCCTGAAGGCACTGGAACTCTACGCCACCCGCCATGCCGATGCATCGGGACGCCTTCCTGTGCGGGTGGACGTGATTTTCCTGCATGGCTGGCATCCGGCCGAAAGTCAGCCGAAGCCGTTGCCCCCCGGTAGCGGGAGGACGAGCCTTACAAAGGTTCTTGGAGAGCCGGAGGAATAGGCGGAATCAGTGATGACTGCCGGGGACGATGCCGTCCTTCAGGATGAAGCGCTTGTCGCAATAGCCGCAATCGACCTGGCGATCAGGGCCGATCTGAAGATAGACCTTCGGATGGCCCAGCGCACCGCCGCCCCCATCGCAACTGACGCGGTCGGTTTCGACATATTCGACTTCCGGTTCGTAGATCGAGGGTGCGGGCATCGGGATCTCAATCCTTCGGGTTCATCCTGAAAATTTGCCCGTCCCAGGCTGCAATGCATCGCCTGTCACGGGGCGGATTCTGTGCCGGTGCTTGCCCGGATCGACTTTGGGGCCTATCTAGGAGCAACCACACATCATCTCACCGTCGTTATGACCCAGCCCGCCCCCATCGCGCAAGCCCCTAAGGCGCGCCAGCACTCGGGAACGGACCAGAGCGAAGCTAAGGAAATGGAAGACCGCATGCCACTCGACACCCATCCCCAGACCCGGCACGAAACCACGACCGATCCCGATCTTGCCATCGATGCCAGAGGCTTGAGCAAGACCTATCGCGGTCAGGGGAAGTCCCCCGACAAGCATGCGCTGGATGCCATCGACCTGCAAATCCCGCGCGGCAGTCTGTTCGGCCTGCTGGGTCCGAATGGTGCTGGCAAATCAACCTTCATCAATATTCTGGCCGGTCTGGTGGTAAAGTCATCAGGAACAGCGAAAATCTGGGGCTACGACGTCGCTGACAATCCGCGCATGGCCAAGGCCTCCATCGGTGTCGTGCCGCAGGAACTGAATATCGACCCGTTTTTCACGCCAGAGGAAATGCTCGATGTGCAGGCGGGCCTCTATGGCGTGCCAAAGGCGGAACGCCGTACCGAGGAAATCCTGGACATGATCGGCCTGACCGACAAGCGCGATGCCTATGCCCGCACGCTGTCCGGCGGGATGCGCCGCCGTCTTCTGATCGGCAAGGCGCTGGTCCACAACCCGCCAGTTCTGGTGCTGGACGAGCCGACCGCCGGGGTTGATATCGAACTGCGCCGCCAGCTTTGGGAAAATGTCGTGGCGCTGAACAAGCGCGGCACGACGGTATTGCTGACCACACATTATCTGGAGGAAGCAGAGGAACTCTGCGACCGGATCGGCATCATCAATCACGGCAAACTGGTCGCCCATGACGACAAGCGCAGTCTGCTGGGCCGTCTGGACGCGAAGACCGTGCGGGTGACGGTGCGCGAAAGCCTGACCGAGGTGCCGGATGGTCTGAAGCGGATGGGGGCGACAATCCAGAATGACGGTACTGCCACTGGTCCCACTGTCATGACCATCGCCTATCGACCCTCAGCCATGACGGCGGGGGAAATCATCGCGGCGATCAATACCGCAAAGCTCACCATCCTTGACCTGTCCACCGAGGAAACCGATCTGGAAGACATCTTCCTGCAACTCACGAAACACGACTGAGGGACCAGGGCGTGAGACTCCGGCTGTTTCTCGTCGGACTGGTGATCCTGTTGAACGCCTGTGCGCCAAGGGTGGAAGGGATCGGTCCCGCAACCGGAGAAGCGCCGGTACTGCGGGACAACGTCTTCATCATGGCCGATGGCTATCACCTGCCGGTCATGATCACGATGCCGAAGGATGAAGAGCCAAAAGCGGTACTGGTCGCACTGCACGGGTTCAACGATTATTCCAATGCATTTTCCGATTCCGCCCGCGACTGGGCAGCAGCTGGGATTGCCGTCTATGCCTATGATCAGCGCGGCTTCGGCGCGACGGCGGGACGCGGATTGTGGTATGGCGCGGCGGCACTGGCAGGCGATCTGGCGGCGGTAACCGATATCCTGCGTGACCGCCATCCGGGCCTGCCCATCGCGGTGCTGGGGGAGAGTATGGGCGGTGCGGTGCTGATTGCGGCGCTGACCGATCCGGACCTGCCCCGCGCGACCGTGGACCGGGCGATCCTGTCGGCACCAGCGGTCTGGGGGCGCGCCGTCATGCCCTGGTGGCAGCGCGTGCCGCTGACGCTGTTTTCCTGGACCCTGCCCTGGCTGGAGGTCGCCCCCCGGATCGACCGTCGGCCATCGGACAATATCCCGATGCTGCGCGCGCTGTCTGCCGATCCATTGATCATCCGCCGCACCCGACTGGATGCGATCCACGGTCTGGTCGGGCTGATGGATCGCGGCTATGCGGGCCTGCCATATCTGGGGCCGAACACATTGCTTCTCTATGGACTGAACGAGGATATCCTGCCCGATGCGGCCTGGCGCGGCGGTGTTCGGCGGCTGACACCCAGCGCGGGATGGCGGCTGGCGCTGTATGACAAGGGATTCCACATGCTGACACGGGACCTGAATGCCGATCTTGTCATCGCCGATATCTCGGCCTTTGTGTTGGACCCGAAGGCTCCCCTGCCGTCGGGTCGGGAAGCCGATCCGGGGGACTTGCTCGCGCCGGTGAATTGAACGATTGTGCGGCCTCACTGTATCGATATGAGGGAAGTAATGCGCTATTCGGATATGGCCGCGCGAACCGGCGGCATGGGCGACGAGGCTTGGGAAATTCATCGCCGCGCCTGGGAAAAGGAAGCGGCAGGAGAGCCCGTAATCGTGCTGTCCGCCGGGGAGGAGCGTACTGCAACAACCCATCCGATCATCGTCGATGCCGCGAAGAAGGCGCTGGATGCCGGCCGCCATCACTATGCGCCGCTGACCGGCTCGCTGGTACTGAAACAGGCGGTCCTGGACCGGCACAAGGCGCTGACCGGGCAGGAAGGCATCGGGGCGGATAGTTGCTGTGTCCTGGCCGGGGCTCAGAACGCCCTGTTCACCGCCATGCTGTGCCTTGCCGGTGCGGGGGACGAGGTCATTGTACCGGAACCCTATTACGCCACCTATCCCGGCGTCTGCCGTGCGGGCGGGGCTACCATGGTCACGGTGCCCTGCGACCCGGAAGCGGGTTTCGTTGTCGATCCCGACCGCATCGCCGCCGCGATCACACCCAAAAGCCGGGTATTGCTGATCAATTCCCCGAACAATCCGACCGGTGCGATCTATCCGAAGCCGGTGATGGAGGCGATTGCCGAACTCTGCATCAAACATGATCTCTGGCTGATTTCCGATGAGGTCTATGCCGATTTCGTCTATGATGCGCCGCATCTGGCCCCGGCCACCCTGCCCGGCATGGCGGAGCGGACGGTTACCATCGGATCAATGTCCAAATCCCACCGGATGAGCGGCTGGCGCGTCGGCTGGATCGTCTCCAACCCGACCCTGTCGGCCATGGTGAGCGACCTTGCCTGCTGCATGCTCTATGGCATCGCCCCCTTCGTGCAGGATGCCGCCCTGGCCGCATTGACCGATACAAGCGGGGAGATCACGGCGGACCGCAAGGCGATGATCACCGACTATCAGGCCCGGCGTGATCTGGTCTGCGAACATCTGTCCAATGTGCCGGGGCTGATCATCCGGCCACCAGCGGCAGGCATGTTCGTGATGGTCGATGTCCGCCCGACCGGTCTGGACGATTTCACCTTTGCCGCACGACTGCTGGAGGAAGAAGGTGTCGGGGTGATGACCGGCGGGGCCTTCGGGCCCAGCGCACAGGGGCATATTCGCCTCGGCCTCGTCGCCAGCCAGGCGACGCTGACCGATGCCTGCACCCGCATCCGCCGCTTCGCCCGCTCCCTCTGACCCTGCCCATTCCTTCGGAAAGGTCCGTGCCATGTCCCTGGGTTACATCCGTCCGACTGTCGCCGGGATCGAGGAACAGCAGATCCTCGCCGTCTCCAAGCTGGCGTTGGGCGATCCCTCGGTCATCGCCATGTGGTATGGCGAATCCGACCTGATCACCGATAGCGCAATCCGTCAGACCGCCATCGACTCGCTGCTGGCGGGGGAGACATTTTATGGCCACAAGCGCGGCCTGCCGGATTTTCAGGCCGCACTGGCACAGTATTCCAGCGATCTCTATGGCCGGGAGATCACGACCAACCGGATATCGCTGACCCAGTCCGGCATGTCGGCGATCATGATGCTGTTTCAGATCATCCTTGATCCCGGCGACAATGCCGTGGTCGTCGCCCCGGTCTGGCCGAATGCACAGTCGGTCATCCGCGCCCTGTCCGGCGAGCCCCGCTTTGCAGTGCTGGACAATGATGTGGAACGGGGCTGGCATCTCGATCTGGAGAAGATCTATGCGCTCTGCGACGGGCGCACGCGGGCGATTTTCGTCAATACGCCGAACAACCCGACCGGCTGGGTCATGCCGCAGGACCAGATGCGGGACTTGCTGACCTTCGCTCGGGAGCGGGGGATCTGGATCGTCGCTGACGAGGTCTATGCCCGCATGGTCTATGAGGGTCGCGCCGCACCGAGTTTCCTGGAAATCGCGGAACCGGACGACCCGGTGCTGGTGGTCAACAGCTTTTCCAAAAGCTGGGCGATGACCGGCTGGCGGATTGGCTGGGTTGTTCATCCCCCGGCACTGGGCGAGATTCTGGGAAACATGATCGAATTCAACTATTCCTGCGTCCCGACCTTCCTGCAACGCGGTGGCATCCACGCGATCCGACAGGGGGAAGCGGCGGTTGCGGCAATTATCAGTCATTGCCGTACCGGGCGCGCGATCTGCAATCAGCGTCTGCCGGGCCTGCCCGGCGTCACCGGCTATCGACCGGCCGATGCCAGTTTCTATGGTTTCTTTCAGATCGAGGGCACGCAGGACCGCACGCTGGAGACCTGCCAGCGACTGGTGCGCGAGGCGAAGGTCGGTATCGCACCCGGCACCGCCTTCGGTCCCGGTGCCGAAGGCTGGTATCGGCTGTGCTTCGCCCTGTCCCCAGATCGCCTCTCCGACGCCTTCGACCGGCTGGAGACGGGGCTTGCGGCCATCGCCAAAGACATCCGGTAACAGGTCCGCCCTGCAAAGCAACGGTGGTAAGGCCAAGTCAGGAACCAATCCCCTGTATTTTCCGATATCTGGAATTCCAAGGGAATCGCTGTTCGTCTAAGATCACAGCCCGTACCAGACGGGCGCGAAGAGACTGAATGTGATCCAGCACAGGATCAGCAGCGGCAGTCCCGCCTTGATGAAATCCTTGAACCGGTATCCGCCGGGTGCCATCATCAGCAGATTGGTCTGATATCCGACAGGGGACGCGAAAGAGCAGTTGGCGGCGAACACGACGGCCACGGCGAATGCCTCCGCCGGGACATCCACCGCATGGGCAACCGCGACGGCAATCGGCGTGAACAGCACCGCCGTGGCCTTGGTGGACAGGATATTCGCCAGGGCTGCGGTCAAAAGAAAGAATCCGGACAATACGACGGCCGGACTGTCGACCCCCAGAACCTGGATCAATCCCTGCGCCAGGAAAGAAGCACCGCCCGTCGCATGCATGGCCGCCCCCAGTGACAGCGCCGCTGCTATCAGCAGGATGATCTTGTGGTCAATGGCCCGGATCGCATCCTCGGCACTCATGGCACCGGAAATCACCATGGCAGCCGCCCCGGTCAGGGTCGCGACTTCGGTCGGCAGCAGGCCGGTTGCAGCCGCCGCGATGGTCGCTGCGAAAATCAGTCCGGCCCGTTTCGCGTGATGTGGCTGGGGCAGATCCTCGGCGGACCATTCCATCAGCACCACTTCCTGGCTGCCCCGCAGAGCCTCGATATCGCTGCGTCGCCCCTGAATCAGCAGGATATCGCCCGGTGCCAACGGGATATCGGTGGGACGGGTCCGTGCCATTCTGGTCCGACGTTCAATCCCTAGAACGACACAGTCATGGCGATAACGAAAACCAATTGTATCCAGTGTGCGCCCGACCATGCGGGATGCAGGCGTTACCATCACCTCGGCAACCGATTGCGCGCCGGATTGCCAGGGCGCGTCTTTGTCAACGATCCGGGCCAGACCGCTGCGCCCCATGATATCCGGTGTCAGTGCACCGGGGTTTTCCTTATGAAACTGCAACAGGCGCTCCCGTGTTGCCGCCACAACCAGGACATCGTCGGGCTGCAGGGGATTCTCATCATAGGGCGGCAGAAAGACCTCTCCATCCCGTTCGACCGACAGGACGGTGATATTCGGCAAGGTGGGAAAGAACCCGGCAGAAGGGGTTAGTCCATCCAACCTGCCATGCCGTTTCACGGTGATCTGGGCCTTGAACTGCTTCGCCTCACGCTGTGCGGTCGCGGTCTCTCCTTCCCGTTCGGGCAGAAGCTTGGGAAGTACGAAGATCACATAAACCATGCCGACGCTGGCAACGACCAGGCCCGGCACGGTGAAGCTGAAAAAGCTGAAACCGGCCTCGCCAAGCTCGATCATCGCGCTGGAGACGAGCAGGTTTGTCGAAGACCCGATCAGCGTCGTCATCCCCCCCAGGATGGCCGCAAAGCTGAGGGGCATCATATAGCGCCCGGATGGCCGGTTGGAACGGACGGCGAGCGCCTGCATGATCGGAATGAACAGCACCACAACCGGGATATTGTTCAACACGGCGGACACCGCCGCGACCAGCAGCAAGGCAAGCCCGATGGCGGCGACCGGGCGTCCGCGCGAGGCGGCATGGACCAACCCCGCCGCACTGTCCAGCGCACCGGTCCTGTTCAGACCTTCGCCGAGTATCAGCAGGGCCAGCACGGTCAGCATCGCCGGGTTGGCAAATCCGGTCAGCAGCGATTTGGCATCCAGCAGATTGGTGCCGTCCGGACCCGGAACCGGCAGCAGGTGAAAGACGACCATGAGGGCACAGATGACCGCCAGCGATGTCACCTCCAATGCCAGTTTCTCGGTGGCATAAAAGTACAGGGCACCGGCAATCAGAATGAAGACCAGGATCATTTCCAGTGTCTTCACATCGGCAAAATCCATGACTGGACCGTCCTTCTCTCAACTAGGGCAGCAGGGATACGGGGCATGTCGGGCCAACCCGCCGCCGGATGATCACCATCAGGACGATCACCATCTGACTGGGGCGGCATAGTATCTCGGATCACAACGCTGGAAAACGGGATAGTGCGGTGCGGCAATAGTGCGCAAGGCTAACCCTAGCGCACAGGGCAGACAGAGATGCATGTTCAGCATTCCCTTCCGGAATGAGATCAGTATATCCGTCGCATATCAATCAAATAGCGTCGCTTGTGGCAAAAACCTGTTGAGTTTGGGATGAGCCCGTCTATGATATCAATCTGTCAAAATTCAGCCGCGTAGTATCAACGCACCAAAGGCTCGACCCAGGTCGACGCTGGACCGGAAGGATGGATCGATGCCGAAGTTCAGAACCCATTTCGAGCTGGATATCAAGGACATCGATTTTATCGAGGCCTCACTGACCAACCGGGTGGGTGATCTGACGCGGCGGGTCATGGCCGCGCCGGAAGACGATGGCGGAGACACGCCGGATCCCGCCATCCTGATGGCGGAAATCAAGCAAATACGGGGGCTTCTGGGCAAGATTCACGAACAGAAGATCTGGTTCGACCCCAAGGAATACCACCCCCGCGGATAAGTCCCGGACATCTGCTCGATATCAAAGGGTCTCGGTGGATATTACCCCGCAAATTCCGTTTGTCTTGCTCCCCCGAATATCCAACACTGCGCGCATGGGATACGGCATGATATACAGATTTGGCATACGCGCCGCCTTGGCGGTGCTGTATCTGGCATCCTTCCTGACCACAGGATCCGACGCGGTACGGGCACAGACTGCGGCCCCACCCCGGCAGATCGAGGGCGATTTCGGTGACTGGAATGTAGCCTGCGAAACCGCCCCACCCGGCACCTGCTACATGATCGCCATCGGTCATGATCCGAAGGGCAATCCCCTGGTTGAATTCAGCATCATCCGACTGCCCGCAGATCCCCGCGTCGCGGCGGGGGGTACCGTTGTCGTACCCTTGGGCACCGCCCTGCCGGAAGGGCTGATTCTGCAAGTCGATCAGGGAGAACGCCTGCGCTATGCCTATGATTTCTGCGCCCCGGCAGGCTGCGTTGCCAATCTTGCGCTCACGCAGGAACAGGTTGCCGCGATGCAGGGTGGGGTCCGGGCATTCTTGACTGTCGCCCCTGCAGCCAACCCGGAAATGCCGGTCACCGCACCTGTTTCCCTGAGGGGCTTCACGGCGGCATTTAAGACACTCTCGACGCTAAGGGAATGATTATGGCAAATTCCCCCCAAACGCCCCATTCCGGCGCACTGCATGTCGAATGGGAAAACATCGGAGAAGCCCAGATATCCCTGCCCCATACACGGGAATGGCTGGACTATTGGCGGTATCTGGCTGGCGATACGGCCTGTCCCAACCGGCAAAGTCTGTCGCTGATTGCCGACCGCCCCCGATTGGCGAGCCTCGCGGTCTGGGTCGAGGTTCTGGAGGACGACTATCTATACCGGGTAGCCGGAGAGGAAGTGACGCGACAGTTCGGATTATCCCTGAAGGGAAAGCGCTTTTCCGAAATTGATTTTCAGGGCGCGGGTCCATTGATCCGAACGCTTTACGAACAGGCGATTCTGTTGCGGGCACCCGTGATCACGCGCGGATTCTATCAGTTCGAAAAGGAACGAAGGGCACGATGGGAGGCCACCTGCATGCCCTTCCTCGGGTCGGAAGACACGGTGAGCAACCTTCTGATCGGAACGTCCTTCGCAACCGTCAGGCAGAAACCAGGGTCTTGAAAACCACCATCCGCCGATAGCGCTTGGTCGTCCCGCCGACAATATCGCTCATCTCGTAAAACCCGCCATCGGTAAAGGCCGAGGCATAGGTCGATTCCACCCGATTGAAGACGATACCCAGGGCGGCTTTGCGGTTCCGGCCCAAAGGCAGGTCATCCGCCGACAGGACACGTCGGGTATTCTCTACATTCAGGATATCTGCCGGAAAGAATTCCATCTTCGTCTGAAACTGCGCGAGGTCCCGGTCCGGAAAATAATAGGGCATCTCGACCGGACTTAGCTGGAGAGAGCCGTCCTGTCGTTCCAACAGGATCGAGAATATGCCACCCTCACGGATCGCCTCGGCGATCACCACATTGGATGTATCTTCCGCCGAATCCCATATCTTCATCTTGTCGCGGCGCGGGATGAAACGATAGGTCTTGTAGGTCGTGTCGGAAAGAATATTGCCGGAGAGCGTCATGTCCCCGGTCATCGCATTCTGAAGATCAAAATTGTTCAATACGCCGTATATGCCGTAGCTGGTATAGAAAAACCCGCATTGCTGACGAATTCCCTGGCCATGCACATGGGTCAGATGCTGTTTCTGCGTGATCCCGACGACTTCACCCCCCACATGGTAGAGATGCGTCAGGTGAAAGCTTTCCTCGTAGTGATTCCGCTCCAGATGGTCCTGGCGCGTATTGTCGAGCACCAGATAGGCGACAAGACTGTCCCCTGCCAGCATCGCGTCCCGAAATGAAACCTCACCCACCGCCAAACACCCCGACTCCGTTGCATCGTTGAACGATCTGTCGGTGCGAGTTTAGCCCTCAGGCGGCGAGGTCCACAACAGTGCCGCGCGGAACCGGTCGATCCCCGCTGCGTTCCTGCGCGGATCGTGCACTGGCCTGCGCATCCTGCGGCAGGCTGCCGCGTGACCCGGCACTGCGACCGGAATCCTCGGATTCGACGGCCCGGATGCCGGAACGGGTTTGCGGGGCTTCAGTCTGACGCTGGTTTGACGCTTCCGCCACATCCTGGCTTTGCCTGCGCTGGTCGATATTCGCAGGTGCCTGCGCTGTGTCGCGCTGGGCCGCAGCCGACTGGGCGGCAAGAAGGGTATTCGCGTCGGTACCGGTGATGTTCATTCGTGTCTGTCCTGACGGGTTCAAAATGTCGTAACCATCGCAATATTTCACAGATTTCTTAAGAAAACCCTAATACAACCGATACGAAAATTATCGTGTTACACGCCAGATTGTACCACCGGTATCGTCGCTGATATAGATCGCCCCATCCGGCCCAACCGCCACACCGACGGGGCGGCCGAAGACCTGGGCGTTTGCGGCTACACCCGGCTGCGGCACATCCACGCGGAAGCCGGTCAGGAAGTTCACATAGCGCCCGGTCGGCACCCCATCCGCGAATTCGACCCGCACCACTTTGTATCCGGTCGGCACGGCGGCGTTCCAACTTCCCCTCAGCGCGACCAGAGCATCGTCCTGCCAGTCGTCCGGGACATCGGCACCGGCCAGAAAGGAAAGACCAATCGGGGCGGAATGGGATTCGAACAGAACATCGGGAACAACCGATGCTACGACCAGATCCGGGCGTCTGGCCCCAAGATCCGGCTGCGGATTGCTGCCGATATAGGCATAGGGCCAGCCATAGAAGGCCCCTTCCGTCACGGCGGTGAAATAGTCCGGGACCAGTCCATCGCCCATCCCGTCCCGCTCATTCACCACCGTGAACAGCCGGTCCGTCCCCGGCTGAAAAGCGATCCCGACCGGATTGCGCAGGCCGGATGCGTAAGTTTTCCCCGCTCCGATCCTGCCATCCCCGTCGACCGGGTGACGCTGGATCGTCGCGCGGGGCTCCGGTTCCTCCGCGACATTGCCGCGAGATCCGATTGAGGAATAGAGCATGCTGCCATCGGGAGAGAAGGCGATGTTCCGGGTCCAGTGGCCGCCCGTGTCACCAAAAATCCCAGGCGCGCTCATCGGAACCGGCTCTCCCGGCGTTTCTCCCCATTCGATGCGATAGATGCGATCCTGATCGGCGATCCACAGGTCGTTCCGCCAGAGCGCCAGGCCATGCGGCCGGTTCAGCCCCGCCGCCAGTTCCAGAACCCGGTCAGCCCGACCGTCCCCATCGGTATCCTCAAGCAGATCGACCACTCCGGCACGGCTGCGGGCCAGAATCACGCGCCCAGTGTCATCGATCACAAGATTACGCGCACCGGTCATCCCTTCGGCAAACAGCGTCACCGTGAAACCGTCCGGAGCATCTGGAATCCGCCCATCACGGGCAACGGTGTCCGACCCGTTGCCGACGGAGCGCGAGGCGAAAGGTTCAGGCATATCCGATGGCGTCACATGGAAAACCTGCCCCGGACGGTCCTGCGCCAAAGCAGGCCCGCCCATGATGCAGGACATCGCCGTGGCGACGCACAATGCGGGGAGGACTGAAAGGCGAATGGCCATCATGTTCGTTTCTCCCGAACCATATCTGATGGGAAAAACCTAACCTGATTGCCTAGCCTTTCAAGGCGGAGACGCCGGGCAGATCACGCCCTTCCATCCATTCCAGGAAAGCCCCCCCGGCAGTGGAAACGAAACTGAATTGTTCGGTGACTCCCGCCGCCGCAAGGGCTGCAACAGTATCCCCACCACCCGCAACGGAGACGAGACTACCCGCCTGCGTCAGTTCGGCGACTTTTCGGGCCAGTGTTATGGTTCCTGCATCAAAGGGGGGAATTTCAAACGCGCCCATCGGACCGTTCCAGATCAGCGTCCGGCAGGATTCCAGTTCCGCCGCCAGTGCCTGTGCCGTTTCCGGGCCGATGTCGAGAATCATCTTATGAGACTGAACAGCATCCAAGGTCACCGATTCCGACGGGGCTCCCGCCTTGAATTCCGCCGCGACCGTCACGTCATGGGGCAGGCCGATGCGGCACCCGGCGGCATCGGCGCGGGCAAGAATGCCGAGCGCGGTTGCCGCCAGATCCTTTTCACACAGGCTGTGCCCGATATCCTTTCCCATGGCATGCAGGAAGGTATTCGCCATGCCGCCGCCGATGATCAGCAGATCCACCCGTTCCACCAGATGTTCCAGAACCGCCAGCTTGGTGGACACTTTCGCACCGCCGACAATTGCCGCCACCGGGCGTTTCGGCGTCCCTAGCGCGGCCTCCAGCGCCTTCAGTTCCAGTTCCATGTTGCGCCCGGCGCAGGCAGGCAGCAGCCGCGCGATGGCATGGGTGGAGGCATGCGCGCGATGGGCGGCAGAGAAGGCATCATTCACATAGACATCACCGAGCGCCGCCAGAGCTTTGGCAAAATCCGGATCGTCCGCTTCCTCACCCGGATGGAACCGAAGATTCTCCAGCACGATCAGGGTTCCCGCCGCGGCCTCCGCAATTGCCGTTTCTGCATCCGCACCGATACAGTCCTGCGCGAAACGAACGGGCCGCTGAAGGATTTCCGCCACGGCCTCGGCAATCGGTGCCAGTGACATCTGCGGAACCCGCTTTCCCTTGGGACGGTCGAAATGCGACATCAGCACGACCTTCGCCCCCGCATCCAACAGGGCATCGACCGTCGGGCGCATTCTCTCAATTCGGGTCGCATCACTGACGACATCGCCGCGCATCGGGACATTCAGATCGCAGCGCACCAGCGCGACCTTGCCGGAAAAATCGAAATCGTCGAGGGTCTTGAACACGCGGACCATCCCTTTCATGGCTTTGGAATGCTCCTCCTCTACCCGAACGGAACCGGAGAGAAAAGACCGGACACGGCGCATTTGTCGCAGCATTCCTTCTAGCCCTCGGGCACACCTTTCCCATATTCATGACAGAGGGATATGGACGGGGTTCTGGCATGACGATACTGGGTCGCGCGCTGTTTGCCGCCGGACAGGCCTCCCGGACCCTGTGGTTCGGGGCACAGTACCGCCTTGCCCAGCGCCTTGCCCCGCCGCTGGACGGCCCCCTGCCGATGCCGGGCACGCTTCCGAACTGGCCGACCATCCTGAAGGATTTGCGCGGGCTGCATCGAATGGACCGGCAAAATGTAGATGCGGGCTACTATCCACCGCCCGCCGACCTGATCGCCTCCCCCGCCAGAATGCTGCGCAATGCCGCGCGGTTCCTGAAGGATGTACCCGCCGTCAACCTGCGGCGGCGGCTGAAGGCGAACGGCGAGGTCTTCGACGATGTGACCCGTGGCCGCCGCCCGCGCTATTATCTACAGAATTTCCATTATCAGTCCGGCGGCTGGCTGACCGAGGACAGCGCCGCACTCTACGACCATCAGGTCGAGGTCCTGTTCACCGGCGGGGCCGATGCAATGCGCCGTCAGGCCCTGGTGCCGCTCGGCGACTGGCTGCGCGTTCAGGGCTGCGACGGAAAGTGGCTGCTGGACATCGCCTGCGGTACCGCACGGTTCCTGCACGATGCCAAACGCGCCCATCCCGGCCTGCATGCGGCCGGGCTGGACCTGAGTGAAAGCTATCTTGCCAGGGCGCGGCGCAATCTGAAACGCTGGCCCGACAGCACAAGCCTGCTGCTTGGCATGGCGGAACGGCTTCCCTTCGCCGACGGGAAGGGGCCGGACCTGATCACCTGTATCTTCCTGTTCCATGAGTTGCCGCACAAAATCCGACGCGAGGCGATGGCGGAAATGGCCCGCGTCCTGAAGCCGGGCGGACGGCTGGTTCTGGTGGATTCGATCCAGATCGGCGACCACCCCGGTTATGACGCACTGCTCGACCGCTTTCCCATGGCCTTCCACGAACCCTATTTCAGCGATTATATCCGCGATGACCTGACAGCGCTGGGGACCAGCGTTGGCCTCCGCCATCACAAGACCCAACGCGCCTTCTTCGCCCGCGTGATGACCTTCGACAAACCGGAACAGCATTAACGGGGATGCCTGCGGGCGGGCATGGCTTGCGGGGGCGGGGCGACTCTGGTTTTCTTTTCTGGGTCAACGAGGAAACGCGGCGGCACTTCGCCCGGGGGCGGATGGTCAGGCGGGAGGGTCGACCGTGGCAACGGTCGCACCGAAAGATATTCTGGACTGGCTCAAACGCTTTTTGCGGAATGAGCAGATACGGCTGGCCTTTCTGGCCGTGCTGGTCGGTGTGCTTGGCGGCGGGGCGGGGATCGCCTTTCGCGAGGCCATCGGCCTGATCCAGTATCTGGTCTTCGGTTTTACCAGTGAAAGATTCCATTCCAATCTGACCGGGGTTTCCCCCTGGGTGATCCTGCTGGCCCCGGCCATTGGCGGCATCGCGGTTGGCCTGATCGTGCATTTCCTGCTGCCGGGCCGCCGTCCCCAGGGCGTCGCCGATGTCATGGAAGCCTCCGCCTTTCGGCGCGGGCGGATGAGCATACGCGCCGGTTTCGGTGGTTTCGTCGTTTCCGCCATCACCATCGGCAGCGGCGCATCGGCGGGTCGGGAAGGGCCGGTCGTGCATTTCGTCGCCTTTCTGTCGACCCTGGTCTCCCGCGTGCTGAAGCTGGAGCCGGAAATCCGGCGGATGCTGCTGGGCTGCGGCGTGGCTTCCGGCGTCGCAGCCAGTTTCAATGCGCCGATAGCAGGCGTCTTCTTCGCGCTGGAGGTCGTGATCGGTTCCTATGCGCTGCGCAAGTTCGCGCCGGTCGTCATCGCCTCCGTCGTGGGGACCATCGTCAGCCGATCCTATTACGGGGACTATCCCGCCTTCACCATTCCGTCGCATGAAATCGCATCCTTCTGGGAGTTCCCGGCCTTTGCGATTCTGGGCGTTCTCAGCGCCGGTATTGCCGTCGCTCTTGTCATTTCGATTGATGTCGTGCGGCGGACCCATGATCGTTTCCTGATCCCCCCGATCCTGCGCCCGGCACTGGCGGGGCTGGTGGTCGGTGCAATCGGGCTGTTCCTGCCCCAGGTCATGGGCGTCGGCTATGAGGCGACGGACGAGGCGCTGAATGAATTGCTGCCGCTGTGGATGCTGATCCTGCTGATCATTTTCAAGACGACGGCGACGGCGGTCACGCTGGGTTCCGGTTTCGGGGGTGGGATATTCTCGCCCTCCCTGTTTCTGGGTGCAATGGTCGGGGGTGCCTTTGGCCTGATCGCGACCGGCATCTTCCCGCAGCATTCCTCCGGGCATGGTGCCTATACGCTGGTCGGCATGGGAGCGGTCGCGGGTGCGACCCTGGGATCACCGATTTCGACTATCTTCATCGTCTATGAACTGACGCGCGATTCGGCGCTGACCATCGCCGTGATGATCGCCACGGTGATCTCGTCCCAGATATTCACCGCCTTCTACAAGCGCTCCTTCTTCCATTGGCAGTTGGAGGTACGGGGCATCAACATCATGGGCAGCCGCGAATCCCGGATCATCCGGGAAACCTCTGTCCGGGATGTGATGGAGCAGGATTATGTCACCGTCGAGCCGACCGCCCTGTTGCCGGAAATCCGCGAGAAGCTGACATCGACCCGATACAGCGAGCTTTTCGTCACCGACGAGGAGGGTCGGCTTGTCGGGACCATCATTCTGGGTGATCTGGGACAGGATGCCTTCAACCATGCCCGCGACGGGGAGTTGCGCGCCATCGATGTCTGCCGTCGCGCCCCGCCGGTAGCGACGGTGGATACCGATCTGGAGGAGGCAATGAATCTGCTGGAAGATTGCAACGAGGAGCATATCGCCGTCGTCTACAGCCGCGACGACATGCGCCTGATGGGCGTTTTGCATGAACATGACGTGATGGCGCGCTATCATCAGTGCATCATCGAAACCCGTCGTGAAGAAGCGATATGAGCGGCCCGACCCCACCGGAAATTCCGGCACCCCTGCGACCGACAGTTTCGGACCTGCCTGCGAAGGGCATTCTGTTCGCGATCCTGGGCTCGCTGCTGCTGACACTCAACGACACGGTCGCCAAGCTGCTGACCGATACCTGGCCGGTGGGGCAGATCATGGCCCTGCGCGGGGCCGCGATCCTGATGGCAATCATCGCGGTGCTGAGGATCAGGCGGCGGACGGGGGCATTGCGGATTCAGAACACCGCCGCCATGGCAGTGCGGGCCGGATCAATCACGGCGGCGACCTTCACCTTCCTGACCTCGCTTGCCCTGATGCCGCTCGCCGATGCGATGGCCATCGTCTTCATCTCGCCAGTCCTCTCCACCCTGCTGGCCATCGTCCTGCTGCGGGAGCAGGTGGGGATCTGGCGCTGGACCGCGATGGCGGTCGGGTTCCTTGGAGTTCTGATTGCGCTCAATCCGGGTGGGCTGCTGTCTGGCGAAGCGCAAAGCTATGGCTGGCGGGTGGCGATGCTGCCGCTTGTCACCGCACTGCTGACGGCCATCCGCGATGTGTCGTCCCGGCGGCTTGTCTCGGGCGATGATTCCATGGCGATCATGTTCTATACCGTGCTCTGCGTCACGCTCGCCGGACTGGCGACTGCCTTTGGCGGGGACTGGCGAATGCCGTCCGGGGTGGATATCGCACTGCTGCTGGTCGGGGCCGGGTTCATGTTCAGCGCCTATTTCTTCCAGATCGAAAGCTTTCGCTTTGCGCCGGTCAATCTGGTCGCGCCCTTCCGCTATGTCAGCCTGATCTTCGCGACCCTGTTGGGATTCCTCATCTGGCAGCATGTCCCAAGCTGGAACATGGCGCTGGGATCGCTGGTCATCGTCGCCAGCGGCCTTGTCATCTGGTGGCGGGAGCGGGTCCGGAAGGGCGGTTGAGCCGTTTCAATAGCTTGGATTGAGACGCAGCCAATCAGCGCGGTCGATGGTGGTCACCGTTGTGGCCTTCTCTCCTTCACCCGGCCGGAAATAGTGGATTGTTACGGGAATGCCCGGCTGGCCCGCGCCACGCAGGGCGATCATGTACGCCTCCACTGTCGGGGTGGGGATGTCGTTCAGGGCGAAGATCGCATCCCCCTGTCGCAGGCCCGCCGCCGCTGCCGGACCTTCTCTGGAGATGTCGATTGCCAGCAGAATGCCGCGGGAATCGTCCAGCACCAGCCCGGTCCAGGGCGTGATCGCGGTGCTGCGCCGCCCGGTCGCCAGCAGATCCGCGAAGACCGGCATCAGCGCGTCCACCGGGATCGACATGTTGCCCGGCTCAGGCTGCTCCCGCCGCAGCAGGCCCCCCCCCGCATCGCCCGCGAACAGCGATCCGATCCCGACAAGGCGGTCCTGATCGTCGAACAGCGCTGCACCGGCATATCCCGGCAGCGGTGGTGCGGTGAACAGCGGCGTTTCCAGCAGATATTCCCAGTATCCGGCAAAGGTCCGTCGCGAGACCACGGATACCTGTTCGAACACGCCTCCGCCTGATCCGCTGACGAAGGTAAGCCTGTCGCCGTTCTTCAGATCGGCGGCGCTGCCGAGTTCAGCCGGTTCCACATCGGGTGGCACGAGGGTGCGCAGCAGGCCGAGGCCGGAATCGTGATCATAGCCAACAATCTGCGCCGGGAAACTGCGGCCATCCAGCAGTCGCACCGTCGCTTCCTGTGCCTCCAGCATGATATAGCCTACGGTCAGCACAAGGCCGCTGGAATCGATGATCACGCCGGACCCTTCCCGCTCCCGCCCGAGCGATTGGGCCAGGCGCGCATCGCCTGGAATTTTGGTATGGACCGAGACGATGGCATGGAGTGGCGGTTCCGAGTGGGCCGGTGGGGCAGGCAGGAGCTGGGAGAAGCACAGCAGCAGAGCCGCAGCGATGGTGCCTGACAACCGGCCGCGCATGTTCATGACCCTGCCTCCACTCGTTCCTGCGAATCGTTCCGTCTCAAATCATCCAGAGGGAGAGATTAGCATATCCGAATGCAATACGCCCAATCACGGGATCGGGATCAGTCTTTCCAACCGGTTAGCGATTTCAGAGACGATGCGGCAAGAGACAGGTTTTCGCATCGCCATCAGGACTTATAGTAAGAGGCATGTCAGACCCCTTCGATTTGGACGATATCGATTTTCCCGCCCCGCGCGGCCCGGCCCCCGCTTATCCCGGTGCCGGTGCCGTGGTCTCTGCTGCGCCGCCGCCCTGGCTGGAGTCGCTGAATGATGCCCAGCGCGAGGCGGTGGTGGCCATTGACGGGCCGGTTCTGGTGCTGGCAGGCGCTGGCACGGGCAAGACCCGGGTGCTGACGACGCGGCTCGCCCAGATTCTTCACCAGGGAAAGGCCCGGCCCTATCAGATCCTCTGCGTCACCTTCACCAACAAGGCCGCGAAGGAGATGCGGGAGCGCGTTTCCCATCTGGTCGGCCCGGCGATGGAGGGGATGTGGCTCGGCACCTTCCATGCGCTCGGTACCCGGATCCTGCGAAAGCATGCCGAACTGGTGGGGCTGAAATCCACTTTCACCATCCTCGACACGGATGACCAGATCCGTCTGTTGAAACAGGTGATGGAGGTGGAGCATATCGACGAGAAGCGCTGGCCCGCCCGGATGCTGATCCATGTCATCCAGCGCTGGAAGGACAAGGGCCAGACCCCCGACCGCCTGACCACCGCCGATGCGGGCGAGATGGCGAATGGCCGGGCGATAGAGATCTATCGCCAGTATCAGGAGCGCCTGAAGACCCTGAACGCCTGCGATTTCGGCGACCTTCTGCTGCACAACCTGACGATCTTCAAGCAGCACCCGGAGATCCTGGAGCGCTATCGCACACTTTTCCGATACATCCTGGTCGATGAGTATCAGGACACCAACATCTCGCAATATCTCTGGCTGCGGCTGCTGGCCAAGCGAGAAGTGAGTGGTGCAGCCAAGAGTGAATTATCCAGTAATATCTGTTGTGTAGGCGATGACGATCAGGCGATATACGGGTGGAGAGGAGCAGAAGTTGGCAATATCCTGCGGTTCGAGAAGGACTTTCCCGGCGCGAAGGTGGTGCGGTTGGAGCGCAATTATCGCTCGACGCCACATATCCTGGGCGCGGCCTCGGGCCTGATCGAGAAGAACGAGGGGCGTCTGGGCAAGACGCTCTGGACCGACCGGAACGATGGCGAGAAGGTGCGGGTGCGTGGCGTCTGGGATGGCGATGAGGAGGCCCGGCTGATCGCCGACGAGGTCGAGGCGCTGCAGATGAAGGGGGCCGATCTGGACGAGGTCGCGATCCTGGTTCGCGCCGGGTTCCAGACCCGCGAATTCGAGGAACGCTTCATCACGCTCGGCATTCCCTATCGCGTCATCGGTGGTCCCCGCTTCTATGAGCGCGAGGAAATCCGCGACGCCATCGCCTATCTGCGGCTGATCCATCAGCCCGCCGACGATCTGGCATTCGAGCGCATCATCAACAAGCCCACGCGCGGCATCGGCAAGACGACCTTGCAGGCGGTGCATCAGGTGGCGCGGCTGGAGCGGGTGCCGATGGCGCTCGCCGCCCGGCGTCTGGTTCAGACCGATGAGTTGAAACCCGCCGCGCGCGGCAAGCTGGTCACCGCACTGGACATGTTCGACCGCTGGCGCGATCTGGCCCAGGGGGTGAGCCATATCGAACTGACGGAAACCGTGCTGGAGGACAGCGGCTATACCGATTTCTGGCAGCAGTCGAAAAAACCGGAAGCCCAGGGCAAGCTGGAAAACCTGAAGGAAATGGTCTCCGGCATGGCCGAGTTCGAAAGCCTGCCCGCTTTCCTGGAGCATATCAGTCTGGTGATGGAGGTCGAGGGCCGCGCGACAGGGCCGATGGTCTCGGTCATGACATTGCACGCCGCCAAGGGGCTGGAATTCGATACCGTCTTCCTGCCCGGCTGGGAGGAAGGCCTGTTCCCGCATCAGCGCGCGATGGACGAAAGCGGCCTCGCCGGGCTGGAGGAGGAGCGCCGCCTCGCCTATGTCGGCATCACCCGGGCCAAACGCCGCTGCGAGATCAGCTTCGCCGCCAACCGCCGCATCCACGGCTCCTGGAATGCCGCGCTGCCGTCGCGCTTCATCGGCGACCTGCCGCAGGACCATGTGGAGATCGAGGCCGACCGGGGCCTCTATGGCGGCATCGGCGGTGGCCGCGCCGAAGACCGCGCCGCCTTCACCTTCGAGGGCTATGGCCGACACAGTCAGACCGGATCGGGGTATGGGGGATCAGGCCATGGCGGAAAAGGCTTCGGAGACGCCACCGCCCAGGATTTCGAACCACCCACCTCTACCTATACACGGCCCACCTATAGCAGCCAGGGCGGCGGTCCCGGCTGGCAGCGCCTGAAACAGCGCGGCACCACACTCGGCACCACCCGCCCCCCGGTACTGGATGTCACGCCGTCGCGCGACGACGCCCATGATTTCGGCACCGGAGAACGCATCTTCCACCAGAAATTCGGCCCCGGCACCATCACCGCCATCAACGGCGACCGCCTGACCATCGACTTCGACAAGGCCGGTACAAAGACGGTCGTGGCGGGATTCGTGACGCGGCCGGGTTAAAAAGGGGGAACTGGCAGAAGGTATTGGACGCTCACGCAGAGGTTGCGCGAGTAAGGTTCACGCGGCTGTAGACGAATACGGTCGACCTCTGAGGCTGGTGATTTCCGGCTGGCAGGTCCATGATAGCCAGATGTTCTGCGCCTTCACAGGATGGAAGAATGACCCACCCGCTCGCCATCGTTGCCGACAAGGCTTACACATCGAACCGGATCAGGCAGCAGATCGCCGACGAAGGCGCGCTCGCCGTCATTCCATCCAAGTCGAATGCGCGCAAACCAGTCCCCCACGACCGGAACCTCTATGCCATGCGCAACATCGTCGAAAGGTTCTTCTGCAAGATGAAGGACATGCGAAGGCTCGCAACCCGTTTCGAAAAACACGCGATCCATTTCCACAACATGATATACATCTTCCCAATCAGATGCTGGATCAATTGAGTCCACACCCTAGTTCGAATGGTTTCTTCTCTGGTTTAGCCTTGCATCAAGATTTCTTCTGTGACCTTCTATTTCAGATATCCATATCCCTAGATAGTGCCGAAATCGATTGTTGAGTCTACTGTCAATTTGTATTTCTTTTAGAATCTCTATTGGGTCGTCACAATCGAGCGTGTGTATGGATCTCCCGTTTATATCCGTTCTTAAATATTTCTTAAGTTGTTTTATGATTTTTTGAGCTTTCCTAATCTCTCCGGATTCTATCATTGAGTATAAATATTCTCTTAGAATATGTGGTGCTGCTTTTAGCTGTCTTAATGCAGTGTCATCATTTCTACCTAGTTGATTATGGTTGGCCACTCTGCTCGCGAGGCAGTCTATCGGGTGCATGAGGCGAATAGTAAATTCTGGGAATTCTTTGTTGTCGTCGCGTGGCAGTCGTAAAGTAACAACTCTGCCTTTTAGGTATCTATCTTGGATACCAATAATGTGGTCGATGAAATCAATGATCAACTCGATGCCTTCAATACTGGCAGTCACTTTTGCAGAGTTCGGTGTGCTGTCTCCAATTGATGGTCTCTTTACCGTTGCTCCAATTAAATCCGCAAGCTTTTTTGCATCCTCTGCTGTTCCGTAAAAATCAATATCCTTGCTGGTGAAAGGGCCATACTTGCCTAGGTTCTCGTTCCTTTTAGCAAACATCCTGGCCCAAATATTTGCAGCCTGACCACCAACGATAAAAACACCGTCAACTTTTGTTGCAGCTTCCAAAACTCGAATTAATTCAGCAGGGGAAAATTGCTTGAGAGAACTCAACGTGTGGACTCTTCTTAAATCCACTCTATAACGCGGGCTCGCTCCATATCAAAAAGCGAACTGATTGCGTTCTCTTTTTCCAATTCCTCTGGTGAAACTTCACCGGAAAACAAACGAGCATCATCAATAGACCGAGATTGGTCCTTCTGATACGCTCGTGAATTAGAAGCCGCAATCATCTCAGTCTACATCCCAAAAAGTGAATGGGTCGATCCTACCTCTCTTGCTAAGAGGGCATATGCCCTCTTAGCAAGAGAGGTAGGAGTTGTCAATGTGTTCACACTGCTACATTCTAGGTTGGAAGCCAAGCTTATCAAGAAAATAATTCCTCGAACCGGTACGAATCTCAATTTTTCCTTTCAGCGATGCGCGAGGCTCAATGAAACAAGTTTAATTCTAAAAAGTTAATGTTTCTACCAAAACAATTCTGCGCGACTAAGTATCTAATTCTGCAAAAAAGATAAATTAGAGTTCTGCCCCCGATACACTGTCAGCACTGTAAACCCTTTCTACGATCCGGTACTATATGCCGTGCCGACGGCGTGTTTGCAGTATTGACCTTTTGTGTAGATGTATTCGTCGTAGTGAAAATCGCCATCCAGGGCAGAGGATTCGCTGGTTTGGCTGTGCCGGGATCGATCAAACGGGATCCGGATTGCTGGCGGTCGATGGCGGTCATGCATTTCTCCTCTCGATACGCCGTTTGCTGAAAGCACCTGCGGAACAGGGGCGCTTGCAGGATATCTTCGCGCTACTGTAGGGAAGAAGGGCTTCCCTGAGAAGATATCTCCACAGGGAGCACGGATCACATCACGGTCGAATGGAGGATCGCCACCATGACAACATTCACTCTCCTTCACGGCGCATGGCACGGGGCCTGGTGCTGGGATCAGGTCGCCGCAATTCTGCGCGGGCGGGGGCACCGGGTGACAGTGCCGGTGATGCCGGGGCTGGGGGAGCGGGCGGCGGAGCTGCGGGCGGGGATCACGCTCGGGCGGTTCGTTGATGCGCTGGTGGATCATCTGGTGACGGAGGATGTCCGGGACGGGGTGCTGGTCGGGCATTCCTTCGGCGGAAATGTGATTACCGGGGCGGCGGCGCGACTGCGGAAATCCGGCGAAGACGGGGTAGGGCGGATCGCGGAACTGGTCTTTCTGGATGCAATGGTGCCGCTCTCCGGCATACCGCCCTGCGAAACGGTGCCGCGGGAGGTCTGGGCGCGGCGGCGGGCCGGGGCAATCATGGTGGGCGGAGTTCCCTGCCTGTCGCCGCCAAAGGCCGACGCGCTGGGGATTTTCGATCCGGAACAAGCCGCCTTTATCGAGGAGCGGATGGTGCCGCATCCCATCGAAACCTACGAGACAGCCATCGATTTTGACGGTGCGCCGGATCAAGGATTTACGGCGCGCTATATCATGGTAACGAACCCGGTCTATCCGCCACTTGCCGATCACCGCGCCCGTGCGCAGGCGCTCGGCTGGCGCTTTCAGGAGATCGCCACCGGCCATGATGCCATGATCGGCGCGCCGGAGGCACTGGCGGACCTGCTGGCAGGGGAGAGGTAACGGGCGCAGGCCAACAGCCCGGAACGAGCCAATCTTCTAATCCTTCTCCTCCTCCGGATCGTCAACATCGTCCAGTGTCGGATCGTCCTCCTCCATTTCGGGACCGGCCTCGACCGAGGCGAGTTCATCCATCGGGGCATTGGCGCGGACATCCGTGCCCCATTCCTTTTCCAGATCCTTCTGTTTTTCGCGCAGACTGCGGCGGTTCATCTCCATCGACAGGCTGAGATAGCGCAGGACGAGGCGGGGGACGAACCAGTGGATTCCCCAGCCAATAGCGGCGGCACCGAGCATGATGATCCAGTTGAGCGGGTCTTTCAGCAACTCGAAGGCGACGGTGAAGCTGACTTCGGTCCCCCAGAGTTTGAAGGCGACGATCAGCGCCCCAGCGAAATTCGCCCAGGCAACGGTCTTCGTGGCATAGCGCCGGGGATGCGTATCGACCAGATAGGCCGCCCCGGTCGGCAGCATCCCGATTGTCAGCAGCAGCACGGTTTCCTTGAACACGAATGTCATCAGAACCGAAAACCCGAGAATCAGGGCGTATTTCATCGGCGACGGCCCGGACACCTTTGCTGGTGGTGGGGTCGGGCTGGATTTCCGCGCAGCCGGTGCCGTCTGCGGCCGATTGCTGCCGATGGTATCAACCAGTCCCTGTTTCGGTGCCCGTGCCATGGACGTCCGCTATCCTTTCGTCCCTGAGACCGACTGGCCTGAGACCGGCAGACCTGACATCCACAGGCCATGCCCGCCCCTGGTTTCTATCACAGACCGGCTCACAGAAAAGTCCAGAAACCGGCCAGTGTGACGAACGCGACACAGCCCAGCAGGGCCGTCGCGACAGAAAGCTGCCCGCCATATTCCTCAGCCAGTTTTGGTTTGTTGTGGATGTCCCGCATCAGCATGATCAGCGACTGCGTGGCCCGGGTGTATTCCATCGATGCCTGATCAAAGCCGCCCTTGTCCTCCGCCACTTCCTTCGTATCGTCGATCACATTCAGCAGTTCCTGCAACCTGCCGGATTTTGCTGCCTTGCGCAGTTTTCCCCTGATCTTCTTTCGTCTGTCGCGGCTGTGAAACCGTGAAATCGCAGGCTCCAGCAGCTTGGCCGAATTGGTGCAGAGGTGGGAGAAAGCGACCCCCCGATGCAGCGTATCCTGCAATGTCGCCAGAATCCGGACCTGCGCCAGGCGTCCGTCCTCCTCATCTGGGGCCCGGTCAATATCCCGCAATTCCCCACCGATGGCGCGTTTGAAATGGGTGCCCAGAAAGGCCGCGACATGGCGGTCGATCAGGCGGGCGGGCGGTGAGTCCCCGGCACAGATGCGCTCCAGTGCCGGGATAATATGGTCCAGTGTCGGTACGAAGTCCCGCTCAAACAGTTCCGACTGACAGGGCAGCGAGGAATTGAGTTCGTAGAGTGTCCGTTCCAGACCAAACCCGAGCCCGGTCTGGTTCAGGACCGCGCGCACTTTGTCGAGACGGTTCATGTGGCGCAACTGGCCGGGTTCCAGCCGTTTCTGCTGCTCCATCCAGAACGGGACCAGCGCCATGGACAACACCGACGAGAAAAGCTGCCGGGCGGAAGTGTCCTGGGAAAAAGAAGCGATCAGCGTGCCCAGCCCCTCGATCGTCGCGGACAGTTCCCGCAGGCGGATCGGGCCATCGGGATCCAGGGCGATCAGGACCCGCGCGATCAGCCGGTCCTGGTTCTCATTGGCACCGGTCTTCGCCAGATTGACCGCCTCGACCCGGTCTTCCTCTCCCAGCGACCGGCGAAGCCAGGTATCCAGCGCGCCGCTGCTGATCAGGATCGCCGCATGATCCCAGTTCCGATGCATCGCATTGGCAACCTCGCGGGCGGTCGAATAGTCCCTGCCCGCGATGGTGAGCGCCCGCGATCCCTTGGAGGGCATGGACTGCTGCTTCGGCGACAACCGGCGTCCGTTCAGCCAGAGGGAGAGTTCCTCCAGCGACCAGCGCTCGCTGGGATCGTCATTCAGCAAGCCCCGCAGCGGCTCCATCATGGTCAGGGAGACACGATGGTTCTGGACCAGTGCCGCATAGGAGCCGCCGGACAGCTTCAGGCGCACGATTTCCTCGTCCGGCCTACCGGCCAGCGGTGATTGCCCGGTCAGCAGCGCCAGCATGGTCACTCCGACGGCATAGAGATCGTTCTCCGACCCGCCCTCTCCCCGCCCCGCTGCGGCGGCGAGAGAGCATTCAAGCGTTTCATAGGCAACCGGATTGGTTATGCCGGGCGGGGATGAATAGCACTCCCCAACGATCATCTCCTGCTGCTCCGAACCCATCCAGTAGAGATTGTCGGGGCGGATCATGCGGTGATAGGTGCCAAGCGTATGCATTTCGCGCAGTATCTGGGTGATCGGCTCAATGAAGAACCGGACGACCCGCTCCTCCTGCATTGGCGGATTGACTGACTCCAGCCCCTCGAACACGCGCCCTCCACCGGGGCGTTCCATGATGATGACCGGGCATCGCCGCCCCTCCGGCGGCCAGTCGATCACGTCCCAGTCCAGCGCGCGCAGCAGATTGCGGTGATCGATCCGGCGCAGAATGCCCACGACGTCGAGACGCGGCGGCAGCTTGGGGTCGCAGATCAGCGCATAGAGGGTCCGCTTGGAATCGCGCTTGTGATTGCAGGCATGGGCGACGGCAGGCTGCGAATCCAGTGCGGGTACGGGCTTGCCGGAATCGACATCATACCGTTCGCGGACCTCGACCATGCGTCCGCCTGAAATGCCAGGGTCCGCCCCACCCCCGCCACTTACCTTGAGAGCCATCGCCACGTCATCCCGAAGTCAGGAAACTCCTGCATTCAAATGAATGCCCATTTTGGCACGTATCATGATTCGAGGCGACTTAAAGGTTCAAGCTATGGAGGATGCCTGACGGGTTATCGTATTTTCGGTCAAGTGCCTACAGCCGCAATTCTATCGCGTCCCAGATCAGGGCGGACAGGTTGGTGCCGTCATAGCGATCCACTTCCTGTATGCCGGTGGGGGAGGTGACGTTGATTTCCGTCAGCCGGTCGCCGATCACGTCGATGCCGACGAAGATCAGCCCGCGTTCCTTCAACAGCGGCCCGATCCGCTCGCAGATCCCGTGCTCGGCAGGGGTGATACCGGATTTGTCCGGTCGTCCGCCGACATGCATATTCGACCGAGCCTCTCCGGCGGCCGGAATCCGGTTGATCGCACCGACCGCGACACCATCCACCAGGATGATGCGCTTGTCGCCCTGGCGGACCTCCGGCATGTAGCGCTGGACCATCACCGGCTCGCGACTGGCCCCCTCGAACATTTCCATCAGGGAGGCGAGGTTGGAATCATCGGGACGCAGATGGAAGACCCCCGCACCGCCATTCCCGAACAGCGGCTTGACGATGATGTCGCCGAATTCCCGACGGAACGCCGCGATTTCCGCGCGGTCGCGGGTGATCAGGGTCTCCGGCATCAGGTCCGGGAAATGGGTGACCAGCAGTTTTTCCGGCGCATTACGGACATGAAATGGATCATTCACCACCAGGGTCTTCGGGTGGACATGCTCCAGAATATGGGTTGCGGTGATATAGCCCATGTCAAAGGGCGGGTCCTGGCGCATCAGGATGACATCGACATCAGTCGCAAGATCCAGTACCTGCGCCTCGCCCAGCGTGAAATGGTTGCCCCTCTGCCGCCGCAGTTCCAGGGGATGGGTACGGGCGCGGACCAGACCCTGGCGATAGGTCAAGGCCTGAGGCAGATAATGGAACAGCGCATGGCCGCGCGCCTGTGCCTCCAACCCGAGGGCGAAGGAGGAATCGCCGTCGATATTGATCGACTGGATCGGGTCCATCTGGATTGCAACACGCAGGCTCATCGTCTTGTCCTCACAGGATCGCAGGGAAAGGCAGGAGATATCAGTTGAGGCTGGCCCGCAACTCTTTGATCAGGGTAGCCACCTCGCGTTTCGGGGCATCGCGGGTTTCCTTGATGACATAGGTCTCGAAAGCGGCGATTGCGGTGCGGACCTTGCCGATATGGGCATTCATCAGGCCGGATTCGCGCCACAGGACCGCCCGATCCGGTGCCAGCAGCAGCATGGATTCGACAATATTCGCAGCCTCCTCCACCCGCTGTTCCTTGATCAGGCGCAGTTTGATGTTGTTCTGGAGGCGCAGTAGCACATCGCGGTCGGACACAGTGTCGTAATGGTGCGCCTGCAATTCGGCATCATTTCCCGCAGTCGCTTTCAACAATGCCCGCAGTTCCGGGGCGTCGAGAGCGGCGCCGCCATGGAACGGATCGACGATCACCCGCTCCCCGTCACATTCCAGCCGCAGCAGGAAGTGACCGGGGAAATCAAGGCCGCGCATGTCCCAGTCCTGGCTGCGGGCCAGATGCATCATGAGGATGCCAAGCGCAACCGGCAGGCCACGGCGTCGATCAATGACCCGGATTATATTCGCATTCTGCAGGTCATCATAAGTATCCCGATCCCCGGCATATCCATGCAGGCCGAACAGCACGTGATTGAGCGCCGCCAATCGTTCCCGCACGCCACCCTCGACAGGAGCGACTGCCGCGACATCCTTTATCATCGTATCCAGGTGGCTGCGGTAGACGTCGATCCTGTCCGTCGGCGAGTCGAAGGCGGCCAGAGCCAATGCGCCCTGCATCACGTCAAATGCCTCCGGTTCGATCTGGCCTAGTGCGATCAGGGTCCGTTCCGCCCAGTCCTCACCCAGACCGGATTCCAGCGAATGCCCCGCTGTACCGTTTTCAAGCGGGGGTCTGTCCATTGGTCCCCCCTGTGTCATCCCTCCGCCTTTCTCGCCTTGAGTTCCGACAGCCGTTCCAGCGTTGCCGCCCGCTCCGGCGACTCCTTCAACTGAACATAGGAAATGACGCGGCGGACACGCTCCAATTCCCTGGCATGGGCAAGCACGCGGTCCAGTTCCGCCTGGCTCTGCGCGATCCCGATCAGGAACAGTGTACCCGCCATGGAATCCGGTATGTAGTTGACCGCCTTGATCTGATTGTCGAGCGTCAATGCCAGTTCCAGGGCCTTTTCTATTTTCAGATCGAAGCCGGTATCGAAAAAGCCGACATCGTCACCGATCAGAACCTCATTGATCACCTCCACCACACCGTCGGTTTGCCAGGTGGTTTCAACTACCTTCACCCTGTCCTCCGCCTTCGGGACGAGCCCGGTCAGCAGAACACGGCCCTCAACGACCGACACGCCGATCCGTTGGAATGTTTCGAAATCGGTATCGATCACCCGTTTGCGGATCGACAGTTCGATGCCCTTGTCCTCGACGGCCTGCTCGAATCCGCGTTCTTGCAGCGCGGTACTGCCGGCAACGGCCCCGGCACCCAGCACAACGCCGACCGGCGTGCAGGCCGCAGACAGCGCGGCGCCACTGAGGATCAACAGGGCGATCAGGTGTCGCATCAAGATTCGCGGCATAGGCATTCCTTGTTGCTGGCCGACCCGAACGCCAAATTCAATATTGCAGGGTGTTGCAGGCACTGAAACATCTGATCCGGGCAGATCGGGAAACGTCGGTTTCCGATAAGGTAAGATGCGTCGCTGTCGCAGGCAATGGGCTGACGCATCCTTCGCCGTGGTCATGGGGTTTGAGGGCGCCAGGCATCCGGCAAATGGACCGGACGATGGCGGGGGGCGATTGCGACCAGATCGAATCGATGATCGAGTGCACGCATATCTGCCCGGTTCCGGGTCCAGTATTCCGCAGCACGTTCGATCCGCCGACACTGGCTCTGCGTCAGAGACGACAGCGCATCGTCAATCCTTGCCCGCGCCTTCACCTCGACGAAACAGATCAGATCCCGACGGCGCAGGATCAGGTCGATTTCGCCCACCGGGGTCTTCGTCCGTTGTGCCAGAACGCGATATCCCTTGAGACGCAGCCACCAGATGGCAATCCATTCGGCCCGACGACCATATCCTTCCGCAAGGCGGCGGGTGTCTGTCTCGGCTCCATTCCGCCCCCCATTCCTTCCCTGGCCTGTCCATTGCCATCTCCTCATCGGTCATTCCGCCGAAAAAATGCCGCATTCCGGTCACAGGGTATGTGCCGATTTGGGGTATGGTTCAAAATAACGAGGTTCTGTCGCTTGGGTTCGTGCCCGCAGCACGATATAAGACAGAAGCATTTGCAGATCAGATACATTCGGGAGTCCATCCGTGACGCATCATTTGATATCCTGCCCGATACAAGGCCTGAACGGGAGCATTTTCAGCGCAGACCGGATGCGGCCCCTGCTCCACGCCACGGGTTTCTGTGCAGTGCTCATGCTGGCAGCCTGTGCCGGGGGCGGTCAATCGGTCTTCGGTGGTGGTCCGAAAGGACCGGGCCTCGGTACGACGGTTGGATCCGGCCAGGCCACGGATGGTGCCAGCCGCGGTGATGCCCCGGAAGGTACCCCGTCCCAGCCCGGATCGCTGGCATTCCCGGATGGCGGTACGTTCATTCTGGGTGATACCGGAATGTCCAGTCCGCCCCCCGATGCGGTGCGCACCATAGACGGCATTCCCGTGGCGATCCTGGTGCCACTGACCGGGCGACTGGCCGGTCCCGGCAAGGCGCTCCTGGAAGGGGCACAGATGGCCCTGTTCGATGTTGGAAATCCGGATTTCAGGCTGGTACCCTTTGATACCGGCGGAACGCCGCTTGGTGCGGAACAGGCGGCACGGGAAGCAGTGAACCAGGGCGCACGCCTGATCATCGGGCCGCTGCTTGCGGATTCCGTTGCGGCGGTTCGACCGATTGCGGAGGCCGCCAGGATCAAGGTCGTTGCCTTCTCCAATTCGACACGCGTTGCGGGCGGGCCGGTCTATCTGGCCGGGTTCACCCCGGAAGAACAGATCGACGCCATCGTTGCCAACAGCATGGCCGAAGGCCGGATGCGCTTTGCCATTCTGGCACCCTCCAATGATTACGGAAACGTCTCCGTCGATGCACTCCGCGCGTCTGTTTCCGCGCGGGGCGGGGAATTCTCCCGTGTTGCCTTCTACGATCCGGAAAGCCTTGATTTCGCCGATCAGATTCAGCGCCTCTCAGACTATAATCAACGCGTCAGCGCCCTGCGTCAGCAACGCCGGTTGCTGGAAGCACAGGGGGATCAGGCCGCCCGGCAGGCACTCAAGCGCCTGGAGGTTCAGGATACCTGGGGCGACCCGCCTTTCGATGCCCTGGTCCTACCGGTGCTGAGCCTTCAGACGCTTCAGATACTCTCGGCCCAGCTTGCCTATTACGACGTGGATCAGCCCGCTGTGCGCATCCTGGGTCTGCAGCGCTGGGATGAGTTTCCCAATCTTGCATCCGAGCCGGGACTTGTCGGCAGCCGCTATCCGGCCCCCCGCTCGGCCTATCGCGACCAGTTCGAGGCGCGTTACGAAGCCCTCTACGGGCATGCACCGACCGATCTTTCCGCGCTGGCCTATGATGTGACCGCCGTCGCGGCCGCACTGTCCGGCAGAGTTGGCGGTGGATCGCGCTTCGATACGGCTACCCTGACGGATCCGCAGGGCTTCATCGGTGCGGATGGTCTGTTCCGTTTCCGTGAAAATGGCATCGTGCAGCGCAGCTTTGCGATCATGGAAATTCAGCGGTCCGGTACTGTCGTAATTCAGCAGGCCCCGGATCGCTTCCCCCCGGATCCCGCCGAACAGCCGCTGTCCTGAAAAGCCATGTCCTAAGGATGACCGATCTCCGGTACATTGATTTCACGAAAGGGTCGATTGTGGCTGGAATTGCCAGACGGAAGCGTCTATAAGCCACCCCGCGCGCCCGTAGCTCAGCTGGATAGAGCGTTGCCCTCCGAAGGCAAAGGCCACAGGTTCGAATCCTGTCGGGCGCACCATTTTTCCTAAAATCGAATTGGCGCCCCGGTTTTGGTTCGACATCCCTTCTGGATGGCACACCATTTCTTTATTCTGTCCTTCAGAATCCCCTAATACATGTGCTGGCCGCCATTGATCGACAGTGTCGACCCGGTGACGAAACCGCCCTCATCGGAGACGAGGAAGAGGACACCGCGGGCGATCTCCGTTGCCTGGCCCAGACGACCGACCGGGATCTTGGCGACGATCTTTTCCAGCACATCGGCAGGCACGGCGCGGACCATTTCAGTATCGATATAGCCGGGTGCGATGGCGTTGACGGTGATCCCGACCCGTGCGCCTTCCTGAGCCAGCGCCTTTGTGAAGCCGTGGATGCCGGACTTGGCGGCGGCATAGTTCACCTGGCCGTATTGCCCGGCCTGGCCGTTGATCGATCCGATATTGACGATCCGACCGAATTTGCGCGCCCGCATGCCGTCGATCACGGCACGGCAGCAGTTGAAGCAGGAACCCAGATTGGTATCCAGCACCGCCTGCCATTCCGCGACGCTCATCCGGTGCATGGTGCCATCCCGGGTGATCCCGGCATTGTTCACCAGGACATCAATGGGTCCCAGATCGCTTTCGATCTGTTTCATTGCGGTCTGCACCACATCGAAATCCGAGACGTCGAATTTGTAGACGGCGATGCCGGTTTCCGCCTTGAACGCATTCGCCTTCTCATCATTCCCGGCATAATTCGCTGCGACGGTATAGCCCGCATCGCGCAAAGCCGTTGAAATGGAGGCCCCGATGCCCCGCGTGCCGCCTGTTACCACTGCCACTCTGCTCATCCAGAAGTCCTCCCGTTTGAATTTTTTACCCGCCGAGATTGAAGGCGTCCGGCGGGGTCAGTCTGGCATATTCTCCACGCGAATGCGACAGTGCGTCGACATTCGCCTCTCTCAGCCTTTATGGCGAGATAGGGCCCGAATGAGAAGGGTCAATTCATCCCGCTCGAAACTGAGGTCTTCAACGTCGTCAGGATTGTCGGTTTTTGCCAGTCGCGCCTTGATCTGGCGCAATACCTTTTCCAGTTCCTGCCGCACGATGGCACGCTCCCCAGCGGAAACATCCTCCAGGATCACCTCCTGATCCATCATCAGATTGGCAAAGGCGTCCATGTCATGCTTGCCGAGATCGACCAGTCGCGCATCGAGATCGACCCAGGTATCCTCCCATTTGTCATAGAGCGTTTTGATCGCGGAGCCCTTGCCGCCGCCATGGATTTTGAGAGTTTCCTCCATGCCGACCATCAGCCGCACGAATTGCCAGACATCCAAAGTCAGATCAGCCATTCAGTCCTCGTTTCAGATCATTCGATAACACCGGTCCCAACCTAGCCGTAAGCGAACGGTCAGGAAACCGTCCCGATTTCGTAACAGAAGCCTGTTAGCTAGTTCTGATACAGCAGCATGCCGCTGCGTGAAAGGATACAGCCATGATGGCCGAAGCGAATACGCTTGAACTTGCCGATCTTGAAGGCGACGAAGTCTTCGCCACCTTCGCCGATATCGGTGATGAAATTCAGGCCGTCGCCCATTGGGTAGACGATGCATTCGGCGGGATAGAAGCGGAGGCGGCCAAGTTTGCACCGGCAGCGGCGATCCGCACCCTGTTTGCATCGCTTACCGGCAGTATCGGGTTTCTCCAGATCGGCAATCCGGGACAGACCCGAACCGATTCCTGACCGTCACACCGATCTGTCGCCATAGTAGAGCATGACCGCATGCTTTGCCTCGGCAAAGAACAGGTAGCGTTCTGCCAGAAGACCCATCATCGCCGTCACCAGCGCAAAGCCTATCAGCCCGACCGTGACCGTGCTGTCACTGTAGCGGGTCATCAGGATCGCGATCAGGGGCAAGATGAACCCCCATAGCACGGCCAACCGTCGCAGCCGCGCCGCATGCTTGCGGGCGATCCGGAATCCCATTTCGGTCAGTAGGTAATTATCCCCCTCATGGGGGGCCTCGAACAGATGAACCGTCCCGATTCCGCCAAGTCCGGTTGCGCTTTCCGCCGTGGATCGGGGGGGAGCGCTGCCGATGGCATGCCAATAGGCCAGCTTCGAAATCAGCCCGACCACCAGCAGGATGCAGGCCAGCGTGACGATCACGACGCTGGTAAATCCAAAAGCGAAAGAGAAGGCTGTCAGCAAGACGCCGCCGCTCGATAGCGCCAGCGCCACATAGCAGACCGGTGTCCAGGCATTCGACCAAGCCGGAATCGGCTTCAGGGAGGCATAGATCATCGCCGTGCAATAGACCGTCAGCAGGGCGCATGCCACAGCAATGGCTGCGGTCAGGGGTTGCCAGATCAGATCCATTCCCGGCGCGGTCAATCGACCCGCCCCATAGATCAGACAGGGGACGAATGTAATCATGGCCAGCAATCCCTCGCGGCTGAGCCATGAGGAGCGCCATTGACTGAGCGCCCGCCAGGCCCGTTCCGGATGCCCCAGATGCAGGGTGGAAGAAAGCAACCCGGCAGTAACAAGGCCCAGCGCGCAGCCGAGCCCGCTCCAGGTCACGATGGTGTCAGCGGGGATCTGTCCGGCAAGGTCCAGCAGGATGAACAGGACCAGCAGACCATATCCCGCACCTGATGCCGTAGTGAAGAAGATTACCGATTTGGCAGGATGCATGTCACGCCTTCACAGGAACATATTTCATAGGGATAGAATCTTGTCGAGCCAGCGCGCCATGACGCCCGCTGATGTATCCGCCACCGGCACCAGTCCCGCGCCCCCCATGGCCTCATCCGCCACCGTCCTGCGGGGTCTTGGCGGCAGATAGCGGTTGACCGGCTTACAGCCCTGTTCCGGCATCAGGGCATAACCGCCCCGCGCTTCCGACAGTTTCGAAACCGCGCTGTCGGGATCGCCCAGATCACCGAAGGACCGTGCCCCCGCCGGGCAGGTGGAGACACAGGCCGGAACACGCATATCCTCCGGCAGGGTCTCGTTATAGATCCGGTCGACACAGAGGGTGCATTTCTTCATGATTCCGGCATCATCGTCATATTCCCGTGCGCCATAGGGGCAGGCCCAGCTGCACAGCTTGCAGCCGATACAGGTATCGGCATTGACCAGCACAATCCCATCCTCTTCCCGCTTGTAGGAGGCGCCGGTCGGGCAGACGGTCACGCAAGGCGCGTCCTCGCAATGCAGGCAGGATTTCGGAAAATGGACGGTGCGGCTGTCCCCGCTTTCCGGTACGACCTCAAAGGAATGGATGCGGTTGAACCAGACGCCGCTCGGCCCGCCACCATAGGGATCCCGATCCGGCAGCGGTGCGGAATGCCCACCGGTATTCCATTCCTTGCAGTTCACCGCGCAGGCATGACAGCCAACGCAGATATCCAGGTCGATGACGAGACCGAGTTTCCTTTGGGTCGCCGAAGGAAGCATCGTCATCGGCGTATCCACCAAATGCGGGCCTGGTGCGTGATCCGTTGGCTCATTTCTCCTCCTCCCCGATGCCATGGGCATGCCGGTTGCCAACCCAGTTCCTGATCGAGACCGACGCCTTGCCTGACGGTTCCGGATGCAGGTGCCTGCCATAGCGCAGCATGCCATCCGGATCCGTTGCCGGTGTCGCGAGCGGCGGCGCATCAAAGCGCTCAAACATCGGTTCGGTCGCCCCGGCTTCTGCATCAGTGCATTTCTCCAGCCGGACCTTCAGATCATACCACGCCGCCTGACCGGTCACCGGATCGGCATTGGCATAACGGAATCCGTCAGCCTGGGCCGGCAGCAATTCGGAGATCACATGGTTCAGCAGAAACCCTTTCTCCGTCTCCGGCGCGCCCGGTTTCAGACCCCAGGCCCCCCGGCGCTTGCCGATCGCGTTCCAGGTCCAGACCGTCCCTTTCTCAACCCCGTTCATTGACCTGATCTGCGCCTTGACCCGTCCGTGCGGGCTGATGATCCAGACCCAGTCATCATTCCCGGCGTCGAGCCCGGCAGCCGTCTCCGGATGCAGATACAGACGATTGTGGTTGGTTATCTGGCGCAGCCAGGCGTTCTGCGAGCCCCAACTGTGGTACATATGCATCGGACGCTGGGTGATCGCGTGTATCGGGAAATCACCGCCAGATGTCGAACCCTCAAAAGGTGGATACCAGAAAGGAATAGGATCAAAATAGGTCTCGATCCGATTCCTGTGCCGCTCGGGCGGGATGGCAGCGCCGAAGCCCTGTGCGGCGAGACGGAATTTCTGCAGCGGTTCGGAATATATCTGCATCACGATCCGATCAGCCGACGGAATCCAGCCCATCTTGTGGGCAAGCATCAGATAGTCCCTGTTGGCATGCTTCATCCAGGACTGTGACTCGGTGAAGGGCATCCGCCAGAAACCACCTGCTTCGACATAGCGCGTCAACTGATCGACATTGGGGTTGCCGCGTCCCTGATCGGTCCCATATTCGCCCCGCCAACCCGCCAGTGGCCCGATCCCCGGCGCGCGTTCGTGATTGACGATATAGTCGGGGTACAGACCAGGATAGGCGAGCTCGCCCTCCGCCGTCACGAAACCTGGCAGTTTCAGGCGCGCACCAAGCTCAATCAGCACATCCTGGAAGGGCCGCACGTCGCGGTCTGGCTTAACGACCGGGTGGCGGATCGCATCCGCCGGTCCCTCGGCACCACAGATCGGGCGGTCGAGAAGCGAGATGCAGTCCCAACGCTCCAGATAGGTCGTATCCGGCAGCACCAGATCGGCATAGGGAACCGTCTCAGAGTAGAAGGCATCCGAATAGATGATCTTCGGGATCTTGTAACTGCCATCCGCATGGGTATCGGTCAGATAGTGCAATACCCCCGGCACATTCATGGAGCTGTTCCAGCCCATATTGGCCATATACAGGAACAGCACGTCGATGGGATAGGGGTCGCCTTTCCAGGCGTTATGGATCACCATCTGCATCAGCCCGTGCGCGGCAATCGGATGCTCCCAGCTAAAGGCCTTGTCGATCCGTTTGGGCGTGCCGTCCGGATGGATCAGCAGATCCTCCGGCCCGGTCGGGAATCCCAGCGGCATGCCTTCCAGTGGTTTGCCCGCATCCACTGCATGACCCGCAGGCTTCAGGCCGGGTGGAACCGGTCGCGGAAAGGGTGGCTTGGATCGGAACCCACCCGGCACGTCGATGGTCCCCAGCAACATCTGGAGCAGATGCAGGATGCGGCAGGTGTGGAAGCCGTTGGAATGGGCGGAAACGCCCCGCATGGCATGCATCGAGACCGGCCGCCCGATGATTTTCGTCTGTCTGCGTCCGGCCCAGTCGGTCCATTCGACATCCAGTTCGATCACGCGCTCAAAGGCGGCATGGGCCAGCTCAGCAGCGATCCGGCGTATCGTTTCAGCAGGAATGCCGCAGGTTTCCGCGACCCTGTCTGGCGCATACCGATCATCCAGGAACCGCTCGGCCATCAGATGGAAGGCGGGGACACAGCGCTTCCCGTCGATTTCCACACTACCACCCAAAATCGGGGCGGCACCGGCCTCCAGCGCATTGACGATCCGGCCCGCGCTGCCATCCAGCAGGACCGGGTTACCGTCGCCATCCCGGGCAAACAGACCGTCATCGGCTTTGCCCGGTGCCTGGATCACCAGCCAGGGCGCATTGGTGTAACGGGCGAGATAGTCCCAGTCGATCTTCTCCGCCTTCAGCAATTCGTGGATCAGGGCCCCCGCGAACAGCCCGTCCGTGCCGGGGCGGATGCCGATCCATTCATCGGCAATCGCGGAATAGCCGGTCTTCACCGGATTGACGGATACGAATTTCGCATCCTCCCGGCTTTTCAGATGACCAAGACCCATCTTGATCGGGTTGCTGTCATGATCTTCCGCGACGCCAAACAGCATGAAATAGCAGGTGCGCTCCCAATCTGGCTCCCCGAATTCCCAGAAGGAACTGCCGATGGAATACAGCCCGCCCGCCGCCATGTTAACGGAACAGAACCCGCCATGAGCGGCAAAATTGGGGGTACCGAACCGGCTTGCCCACCACCCGGTCAGCGACTGGCTCTGATCCCGCCCGGTGAAGAAGGCCAGCCGCTTCGGGTCGGACTTCCGGACTGCACCCAGCCAGTCGGTTGCCAGATCCATAGCCTCGGACCATTCGATTTCGACGAAATCCCCCGACCCGCGCGGCCCAACCCGCTTCAAAGGCTTCGTCAGGCGTGCCGGGGAGCGATGGTTCATGATCCCGGCGGACCCCTTGGCGCAGAGAACGCCCTTGTTGATCGGGTGGTCGGGATTGCCGTCGATATACCGGATTTCGTCATCCTTGAAATGGACCCGAATGCCGCAGCGGCAGGCGCACATATAACAGGTCGTGTATTCCGTCCGGTCAATGGAATCCGGGGTTACGTCAACGGTTTCGCGCTGGGTCGAGAAGGGGCCTGGCATGGTGCTGGGTTACATCCGATCTGTTGGCATGACCATCAAAGCTTCTGGAAAATCCAGTTGCCGAGCAGTCCGGCAAACGCAGCAAGGAGAATGGCGGCGATGCCATAGAGTTGCGGCTGCCGATGCGCGTTGAAATAGACCTGGGCACCGAAACCGACCTTGTTCACGAAGAGCGGGGTTGTCTGGGCGGCGGCAACCTGTCCATCGCGGATCAGCAGCGTTTCGACGGCAAAGGTGCCGACTGGTACATTGGCGGGAATCAGAACGGAGGCCCGGAACAACTGCCGTCCGCGCCGTTCCACTGTACCAGGTTCCGGGCTGTAGAGTCCCTGGGCCACTTTGTTGCGGATCAGGGCCTCGGCAAAGATTTCATAGGTTTCACGGGTGACAATGTCGTCGGTGCGCATGCGGATGTTTTCCAACCCGATCTGGTGGCGGCGCAGGGCGCTGCGTGGTAGATCCACGCCGCCCTCCACCGTGCTGGCGACGCGGTAAAAGGACGGCACGCCCTTGAATTCCACTGATTCCCGGTTCATCCAGATTCCGGCTGTCCTGTCCTTGCGCCGGGTGACGATATTCTCCTTCGGGCCATGCACCACAACGACGATTTCCCCGTCCCCCTGCATCGTCCCGAACAGCAGCAATTCCCGCCCGGTGAAACCTGCCGTGATGGCCACAAGATTGTTGTCCAGATCCGCGACCAGTGGCTCATCGGCACTCAGCGACAGTGGCACCAGCAGAATCAGCAATGCCAGACCACGTGACAGCAGGGGGGCATGATGTGTCATGGCTGCGATATCCGGTCACTGACGGTGACAATTGAATAGACATCATCCGGCTCGACCAGTTGATCAAACAACAGTTTGCCCGCGACGCTCAGCACCAGAACCGCCAGCAGAACCCGCATCTGATCGCCCCGCAGTTTGGCTCCCAGCGTCGTGCCGATCTGCGCCCCAATCACCCCGCCGACCAGCAGCAGCATCGCCAGAACGATATCGACCGTCTGGTTCAGGGACGCCTGGAAGAAGGTCGCATTGGCACTGACGAAAATGATCTGGAACAGCGACGTGCCGATCACAACATTCGTAGGCATGCCAAGCAGATAGATCATGGCCGGCACCATAACAAAGCCGCCCCCCACCCCCATGATCGCGGTCAGGATACCAACGAAGAACCCGATCCCGATCGGCAACAGCAGGCTGATATAGAGTTTCGATTTGCGGAACCGTATCTTGAAAGGCAGGCCATGCATCCACGTGTGATGATGCAGTTTGCGCTGCATGCGGGGCCCGGTCTTGCGGGAGGAGCGCATGACGGCCCGAAGGCTTTCCGACGCCATCAGAGTGCCGATCACGCCCAGAAAGACCACATAGGACAGTTGGATCACCAGATCGATCTGACCCAGGCTCTGAAGATAGCTGAACAGGAAGACACCGAAGGTCGAGCCGACGAGACCGCCTGCCAGCAGGATCGCACCCATCAGCAGATCGACATTGCCACGCCGCCAGTGGGCCAGCACCCCGGAGACGGAGGAGGCGATGATCTGGTTTGCCCCGGTCCCGACCGCGACCGGGGCGGGCACGCCCAGAAACATCAGCAGCGGTGTCATCAGAAACCCGCCGCCGACCCCGAATATGCCCGACATCACGCCGACACCTGCACCCATCCCCAGAATGAGGAAGACATTCACCGATAATTCGGCGATCGGCAGGTAAATGTGCATCTGCGCGTCGGCCCCTGTTTGCGGCTTGTCATCATCCGGTCTACACTTGACGGATGATGCGGCAGCGCGGCTGAACCGCGAGTCTGTTCGGCGTTTGAGACGAAAATCCCGACTGACACCATGGCCCGCACCGGCCCCGGTCGTCAATCCGGCCCCATGCTGAATTTGGGCGAAACCAGAATGGAAACGCAATGAAGACAGTCGAACTGGATGCGACGGGACTGAAGTGCCCTCTTCCCGTCCTTAAGGCACGCAAGGCGATGAAATCCCTAGCCCCCGGCGATACGCTCAGCATCCGGGCGACGGATCCTGGATCGCCTGCTGATATGCGCGCCTTCTGCGATACCCATGGCCATGTGCTGGAAACGCATGAACTCGAAGACGGCCTGTTCCGTTTCGACATCCGGAAGGGCTGATCCATCCGGCGATACGGATCAGTCGACGATCTGGGACTTGTGATAGATCTCAGTGATGGAGACCGCCAGATGGTCCTCCACAACGACGATATCCCCCCGTCCGATGGGCATGCCGTTGCAGCGGATTTCCACCGTGTCTCCAACACGCCGGTCGAGTTCGATCACCGCACCGCGCCCGATCTTAAGAAGATTCGAAACCTTCATCTCTGCCGTGCCCAGAACCGCCGTGATATCCACGGCGATCCGATTGACTGCACTGGTCGATCCAGCCCGCCCGACGGCCTTTGCGGCGGCGGCGGTCAATGCGCTGTTGTCTGGAGTGTCGGCGGCCATTGGGATCGTATCCGAGTTTCTAAGGTCGTGAGGATCGTCTATAGTTTACGCGCTGATTCGCCGATCCGTCCATCCATATAGCGTTGGATGGGGCGAATGGCAGCAAACGGATCTTTGTTCAGGTCAAGGCAATATCGCTATTATGCGCTTCAGTCACACCGGTCTCGTTTCAATCTCCCTAGCGGCTTTCCTGCTGCTCTGGCCGGGAATGACACAACTGGTTTCCGCCCAGACTCTGACAGCCCTACAGGCTGGTGCCGAATCCGGTGATCCAGAATCGCAATACGAACTGGCGCGGGCCTATGAAAGCGGCAAGGGCGTGATTCAGGACGATTTTGAAGCGGTACGCTGGCTGCGCGCCGCGGCAGCACAGGATCATCCGACCGCTGCGCTGGATCTCGGCTGGATGCTGGCCAATGGCTATGGTGTGACCAAGGATATCGACCAGGCCTATTTCTGGTTCTCACGCGCGGCGGCGCTTGGCGCGGAGGGTGCCATCGACCAGCGCGATGCGCTGGCCTCCGCGCTGGATGGAAGTGCCCGCCGCGTGCTGGAACAGGAAGCCCTGTCCGGTATTGACAACCCGGTCTTGTCTGCGCCCCCATCCCCCGCACTGGCAATGGACAGCGACCCTATACTGGGGCCGGAAGATACATTCGAGGCACTGCGTGACCGGTTGAATGCCGGGGGCGGTCTGGACGTTCTCGCCCGGCTGCGTCTGCTGGCACAGGATGGTGACATGCGGGCGCAGAATCTGATCGGACTGGCCCTTCGCCGGTCGACAGATCCGTCGGATCAGGCTGCCGGTTTCAATTGGCTAGGCGCGGCGGCACGTGCCGGACTGCCCGCCGCCCAATACAATCTGGCCAGTGCCATGATGGAAATCGCGATGGCGGAACGTGTGCAGGGTCTGGACCACCGAACGGTCGAGCATCTGCTGGATGCCGCCGCCATAGGGGGAAAGCCCGCCGCGCAGGACGACTATGACGCCATTACACGGGAGTTCGCCGACCGCACGGGTGTGACGGATGCCTATCGAGCCGCCGTTCAGGGATCAATCGGAGCCTATCCGGAATTGCAGCAGTTGATCACATCCAAGCGTCAGGAACTTGCCGCCCAGAAGGAATTCCACCGCCGCCTGGGTGCAACAGCCGCTCCGCAGTCGGGTCGGATCGAAAGCACCATCATAGAATGAAGATGCTGCTGTCGGACCTGTTGCCCAATCTGATCCTGTGGCTGGTCCTTCTGATGGCATTATGGGCATTTATCCGAAAGGTGCACCCGCGATACCGGACACTGATCAGTATTGGCCCGATCCTGCTGTTCATTACCTCATTGCCAATCGGCAGCAGTCTGCTGAACCGGGCATGGATGCCCCATTCAATGCCGTTTGATGATATCGCAGCGATGCCCGGTCATGCGGTGATGGTGTTCGGTGCCGGTATGAGCCAAGACGATTATGGAAATTCCTGGCCCTCCTCCAGCACAATGGTACGTGGCTTTGCCGGATCGGCACTGGCGGAGCGCTTGAACCTGCCACTCTATATCAGCGGCGGCACGACAGGCGAGACCGCATCTTCCGAAGCATTGCTTATGGCTGACTACCTGATCTTCAGCGGATATCAGGGACAGATCGAAATCGATGAAAGTGCTCTCAATACCTGGGAAAATGCCCTCGCCGCACGGCAAGACCGGGGTCGAACGGGCTGGTCCGGCTATGTTGTCGTCACCGACCCGCTGCATGGACGCCGGGCGCTTGCCAGCCTGCATGCGCTTGACGTGCCGGTCGCCGGATTCGTTGCTGCGCGGGACTTGCGGCCGATAGATTTCCAGGACTTCGTACCGTCAATTGCCGGATTGCTGGCCTGGAGAGGGCCGGTTTATGAAATCACGGCAAGCCTTTATTACATGACCACGGACAGGATCGATCTCGACGATCTCCTGCTGGCCGGTGACTTGCCGCGCTGACTATGGTGCGGACTATCCGTTGTCAGGTATCGCCTCTGCAGCACGCAATTCATCCTCCAAGCGCTTTGTGCCGCTGGCCCGCGCCGGGGACAGTCGCGCGAGGCCCAGATAGACCACGGGCGTGAGATACAGCGTGAACAGCGCTGCAATGCCAAGCCCCCCGAAGATCACCCAACCGATTGCCGACCGTGCCTCCGCCCCTGGACCCGTGCTGAGGATCAGCGGCAAGCCCCCGACAATGGTGGAAAGCAGGGTCATCGCGATCGGACGCAGACGGACCCGGGCAGCCTTGCGCACCGCATCGGCAACGGAAAGACCCCCATCGCGGAGCTGATCAGCGAATTCCACCAGCAGGATACCATTCTTGGCCATCAGCCCGATCATCATGACAAGACCGATCTGGGAATAGATATTGATCGTCGTTCCGGTCAGCAGCAGGGCATAGATAGCCGCCGCGACTCCGAAGGGCACGGTCAGAACCACGACAGCGGCACTGGTGACACTCTCAAACTGTGCCACCAGTACCAGGAAAACGACAAGGATTGCCAGGATATAGGTGATTGCGACTTCACGTTCCGTCTCGTCCAGATCCGCAGCCTCACCAAGCAGGATCAGGTCAATATCCGGCGGCAGGATTTCCAGCGCAAGGGCACGCAGATCCGACGATGCCTGCTGCAACGGATAGTCGATGGCAAAATCAGCATCCAGTTCAATCGCCCGTCGCTGGACATGACGGTCGAGTTCGGCGGCGACGCCTTCTTCCCGTAGTGTCACCAGAGAGGATATCGGGATCAGGGTACCGGACCCGCTGCGAATATAGAGGTTCAGCAGGTCGCCTGGGTCGGTTATGGCATCGCCCCGCGCCTCCAGCAGGATCGGCACGGCTTCATCGCCGACGCTGAGATCGACGATTTCATCTCCATCTATGGTCGCGCGCAGGGTTGCCGAAAGATCAGACAGTTCAACCTCCAGATCCGACGCACGGCGGCGATCAATCTGGACCAGCAGTTGCGGCTGCGTCGGCTGATAGGAAATCTCCACGTTCGAGAGGCCGGGCAACCGATCTTCAATGGCACGGTTCAGATCTTGCGCAGCCGAATAGAGATATCGATAATCGTTGCCGACAAGCGCCACCTGCAACCCGCTCGCACCAGACCGCAGATTAAGGCTGTTCGGGCTGTAGACGCTGATCCGCATGCCGGGAATTTCCGCCATCCTGGCGCGCAATTCCTGTATCAGGGCGTTCTGGTCCCGATCCCGCACATGCCAGGGTGCCAAGGGCGCGCTTACGAAAACCCGGTTCGGATCCCAGCGCCCGGCAATCGTATAAACCGTCTGGATCTCACCACTGCGCAGATAGGGTTCCAGTACCGCCTCGATCTTTTCCGCCTGCGTTTCGGCATAGCCCAGTCCGACTCCATCCGGTCCGGTACCAAAAATATAAATCTGTCCGCGATCCTCCATCGGAACGAGTTCCCGGTCGATGGCCTGGAAGGCATACCAGGCCCCGCCCGCGCCCACCGACGCGACAAACAGGATCACCAGCGGAATCGCCAGCGCTGCGTCCAATGTGACGCGATAGAGCCTGGTCAGGCGATCCCCGGCCAGGCCAATGACGTGATGCAGGCCGGTTTCTTTCGGGATCGGCGCATCAAGCCGTGCCGCCAGCGCCGGAACGAGGGTAAGGGCAACGAAGGATGAAATCCCCACCCCGATGGCCAGAACGAAGCCGAATTCCCGGAACAGCCGCCCAGCATCGCTGGGCAGAAAGGAGATCGGCACGAAGACCGATATCAGCGTTACGGTGGTGGCGATCACCGCGAAGAATACTTGCCGCGTCCCCAGGACCGCCGCCGCCTTCGCACCCAATCCCTGGTTCCGGCGGCGTTGTATGTTTTCCAGCACGACGATGGAATCATCGACGATCAGTCCCGCCGCCAAGACAAGGGCCAGCAGCGTGATGATGTTGATCGAGAATCCAGCGGCCCAGATCGCCGCAACAGATCCGATCAGTGCGATCGGGATCGATATGCAGGGGATCAGGGTTGCGCTGGGAGAACCCAGGAAAATCCACAGCGTGGCAACGACTATGGCGACGGCGAAGAGCAGCGTCACGATTACTTCGGTGACTGATCCGCGGATGAATTCGGCATCGTCCGATACGATGATGAGTTCCACCGTATCAAGGCGCTGGTTCAGCGCACCGATTGCCGACCACACGCCATCGGAAATCTCGATGGCATTCGATTTCGCCTGACCGATGATACCAAGCCCGATACCCCCTTCTCCGTTGATGCGGATGGAGGAGGTCGCATCCTCCGGCCCGAAGAAAACCTGTGCGACATCACCGACGCGGATCGGATCGCGGATCATGATATCCGAGACTGCCGCCGCCGTATCCGCCGTCGCATTTGCCCGCACGATCAGGTCATGGGAATTCGAGGAGAAACTGCCGGAAGGAATATCGAATGGAGCACTTTCCAATACTTCGGCGACATCGCTGACCGACAGGCCGAAACTGGTCAGACGCATCGGATCGATGACAACGCGCAGCATCCGCTGCCGATCACCGAACAGGCTGACATCGGCGACACCCGATACTGAAATAAGGTCGGGTATGACATCAGTCTCGACGATACGGGTCAGTTCCTCCTCGGTAATCGTCGGGCCGATAACAGCGAGGCTCATGACCGGGCTGGCATCGGAATCAGCCTTGATGACGGTCAGATCCTCCATGGCGGTCGGCAACTGACGCTGGACACGGCTGACGGCCTCGCGCACATCGGCGGCCGCCAGATCAAGATCTGTATCCGATGAGAAGACAAGGCGGGTGCGGAAGTTGTTCTCCTCACTGGAGGAACGGATTTCCGTTACGCCGGAAACCCGCGCCACAGCCCCTTCAACGATGCGGGTGACCTCCGCATCCATGGTTTCCGGCGACGCGCCGGGCAGGACGCCGCGCACGGTCACGATGGGGCGATCCACATTGGGAAGTTCACGCACCTCGACCGCCAGGATTGCCGAAAAACCGGCCAGTGCGACGACAAGATTCATCACCAGCGCCAGCAGCGGGCGGCGCACGCTGATGGAAGGAAGATCTTCCCTGTCCTGTGAAGCGCTGGAATGCGTGCTCATATCCGATCCCGCTCTCGCCTCATGACGAACCGTCGGCAGCCAGCGGCGCGTCCTCGATCTGATAGGTGACCGACCGGCCTTCGCGCATCTGATGCAGACCCTCGACCACCACCAGATCACCCTGGGTGATGTCACCCTCGACCAGCACACCCTCAGCCTGGCGTTGCACGATGGCGACCGACGCACGCCGGGCCACATCATCGCGCAACACCCAGACGAAAGAACCGTTACTGCCCCATTGCAGCGCTATTTCCGGAATAGCGGGCCTGTCCGCCCCGATCAAGTCCAGCGTGATCCGGAAACTCATGCCGGGGCGGAAACGATCCTCCGAATTGGGGATTTCCGCCCGGACCGGAAAAGTCCGGGTTTCCGCATCGATACGACTGTCGACATCGCTGACAACGCCTTCGGCCAGGGCGGACCCTGTCCAGGGTGATACCTGAACCGGGGTGCCCGGTACGATCCGACCCAACAGGGCCTCCGGAACGCTGAACCGGATCAGCAGGGCAGCGCGATCATCCAGTGTGGCAATCGCGGTCGAGGCATCAATGCGATCCCCAACCTCGATTTCCGTCAGGCCGATCCGTCCGTCAAAGGGCGCGCGGATCGTCCGATCTGCCAGGGTCAATCGCGCCTGTTGCAGTGCAATCCGGGCTGATTGCAAGGCAGTGCGCGCCTCGTCCAGGGCAGCGACCGTCGTTGTGCCAGTGGCGCTCAGTTTCTCAAGCCGCGCAAAGGTCCGTTCCGCGTCGGTAAGCTGGACCTGAGCCAGATCAACGCTCAACTGCTCCGCATCCTGTTTCAGGCGAACCAGAACCTGTCCGGCTTCAACCATCTGATCCGCGGTGAAATCAACGGCAATCACTTCTCCGGCAGCTTCCGGATACAGTGTGACCGACTGCTGGGCCCGCGCCGTCCCGACAGCTTCAAGCCGCACCCGCTCCTGACCCGTGACGACGGGCCGGACCAGAACCGATGCAGCCTGCTCAACCCGGCCTTGTCGCGCGGTCTCCTGCATTCCCGGTCTGCCCAGATACCAGGCCGCCCCGGCAAGACCTGCCAGTACGAGTATCACGATGAATTGCCGAAGAATGCTCAAATTGAATCAACCCCTTTGTGGCAAAGACCACTGCCGTCCCGAAAATCAATTAGCACAGCGATCCCGGAAAACCATCCGCTGGGACCAAGAACGCATTGTTGTCGCCTATCCGTCGCGTCGAAATGTGGGGAATGAATAAAATTCGGCTTGAGGGTTTTTTGAAACTTTCGGCTCATCCTCAGCAGCCTTTTGAGAATGCGCAACCCGTCAGGAATACCGCTGATAGTGCCGCGCAAGACCACACCGGACCTTGTCTCAATAAGGTCCGGTGTGGCGCTGCCTGTCAGTTGAATACAAACGCGGATCAATCCACCTGATTCAGTAATATCTGCTACCGCGCCGTCGCCCGATTGACGGCGCAGGTGACCGCCTTCAGCGAGGCGGTGACGATATTCGGATGACTGCCGACACCGAACAGGCGCTTGCCGTCGGCAGTGCGGGCCTCGACATAGGCGATGGCCTTGGCATTCGCGCCCTGGCCCATTGCATGTTCGGAATAGTCCATCACCGAAATCTCCACCCCTGAATCCGCCACCAGCGCATTCACGAAGGCGTCGATGGGGCCATTCCCCCGGCCTTTAAGCATCACTTCCGTCCCATTCTTCCGCACCGTCGCGCTGATCGAGCGGATTTCGGAGGCGTGGGTTTCCGGCTGGGTGCGATGATCGACAAAGGCATAGGGCGTTTCATTGTCCAGATAGGTTTTGCAGAAACTGTCCCAGATCATCGTGGGGGTCAGTTCCTTCCCACTCTCATCAGCGATCCTCTGGATCACGGTGGAGAATTCGATTTGCAGGTAGCGCGGCATCCGCACCCCGAAATCACTCTCCAGGATATAGGCGACGCCACCCTTTCCCGACTGGGAATTGACCCGGATCACCGCCTCATAGGAGGCCCCGACATCAGCCGGATCAATCGGCAGATAGGGCACGTCCCAGACACCTGAATTGGAGTCTTCCATGGCCGACAGACCCTTCTTGATGGCGTCCTGATGGCTGCCGGAAAAGGCGGTGAAAACCAGATCACCGCCATAGGGATGACGCGGATGGACCGGCAACTGGTTGCAGTATTCAACGATCCTGCGCATCTCCGGGATGTTCGAGAAATCGAGTTTCGGATCGACGCCGCTGGCGACCATATTGACGCCCAGCGTGACGATATCGACATTCCCGGTCCGCTCACCATTGCCGAACAGCGTCCCTTCAACCCGATCCGCCCCGGCCATCTGGGCGAATTCCGCTGCAACCACGCCCGACCCGCGATCATTGTGCGGATGAACCGACAGGATCAGACTGTCGCGCCGGGTGAAATGGCGGTGCATCCATTCGATGGAATCGGCAAAGACATTGGGCGGCGCGACCTCGACCGTCGCAGGCAGGTTCAGGATGCAGCGCTTCTCCGGCGTCGGCTCCCAGACATCCATCACCTCTTCACAGACCTCCAGAGCATAGTCCAGTTCTGTCTGGGTGTAGCTTTCGGGGGAATACTGGAAGATCCAGTCGGTATCGGGGTGTTTTTCCGCATGCTCCCGCACCAGCTTCGCGCCATCCAGGGCGATCTGCTTCACGCCCGCGCGGTCCTGCTGAAAGACGACGCGGCGCTGGGTGACAGAGGTGGAGTTGTAGACATGGACGATGGCGCGATGCACCCCACGCAGAGATTCATAGGTCCGCTCTATCAGATGCGGGCGGGCCTGGGTCAGGACTTGAACCGTGACGTCCTCCGGGATCAAATCCTTTTCGATCAGTTCGCGGGTGAAGTCGAAATCGGTCTGGGAGGCTGAGGGAAATCCGATCTCGATTTCCTTGAAGCCCATGCGGACCAGCAATTCGAACATCCGGCGCTTCCGGTCCGGCCCCATCGGCTCGATCAGCGACTGGTTGCCGTCGCGCAGATCGACCGAGCACCAAATCGGTGCGGTATCGACAACGCGACCGGGCCATTGCCGGTCAGGCAGGTCGATGCGTTCGAACATCCGGTATTTTTCGACGGGCATACGGTTCATGATAATATACTCCTTGGCTGATTTCCGGTCCCGGATCACGACCCTGCTCAGGGGTGCATGCCGGGACTATTATGGCTGTGCAATTTCAATCGGCCTGTTCACGATCACCGGCTGGCCGCAACACGCCCGGTGACCGCCGGTTAGTCGCAGGCCAGGCAGATCAAAAAGACGCGCACGAGTCGCGGCGATGCGTTCAAAGCTGAAATCGATAATCTGGATATACTGGATCATGACGGTGGTCTTCCGGAAGGGGTAGGTCAGGCTGTCGGAAAAGGATCAAAAAGAATCCTCACCCGCGCTCAGAGTAGCGCGAGGCCTAGAAGCAGCTCCGGAAGGAGCGAGATCGATTTGATCATCGTCATGGTGTCGCCACGCTATCCGCACCGATAATGCGGGTCAAGTCCCTTTGCGCTGTCTGCTCTTCGGCGCTTTTTCCGGGACTGCCTCGGTCGGCTGCTGCGTCAGCAGGGCCGGCGCCTTTTCGGATGGCGGCGTGAAAAGCTCGGGCTTTTCTGCCGGGACGGTTTCCAGATAGATCGACTGGCTGGGAAAGGCGAAGCCGGTCCCGGCCGCTTCGACGATATCCTTGATCGCAAAGGCGAGATCCTCCTTGACCTTCAGCCATTCGCCCCAGACCGTCGTGTTGGTGAAGCAATAGAGCAATATATCGATGGAACTGGCGCTGAACTGGTCGATGCGGACGAATGTCGATGCCTGCTCCGGCGGGGTAAAATCGGGATTGGCCAGGATATAGGCTTCGATTTCGTCGCGGATCCGGTGCAACTGTTCCTTTGTGGTGCGGTATTCAACCCCAATCACCCAGAAGATGCGGCGATGGGTCATGCGCGAGAAATTGGTGACCGCCACATCGGAAAGCTGGGCATTCGGAACGAAGACCGGTGCCTTGTCGAAGCGCCGGATGAAGGTGGAGCGAAAACCGATGGATTCGACGGTTCCTTCGACCACGCCATCCACCTTGATCCACTCGCCGATGGAAAACCGCTTTTCCACCAGGATCAGGATACCCGCGATCAGGTTCTTGAACAGATCCTGCGCGCCGAGCGCGACTGCAACACCGAACAGGCCCAGGCCCGCAATGATCGGAGCGACCTGGATGCCCCAGATTTCCAGCACCGTCGCGGCCCCAATCAGAATGACCAGCACCTTGATCGCCTTAATCAGCCAGTTGACCATGGCGGAGGTAAAGACCCGCTCTACCTTCCCCAACATGAAGGACAGCGGGTCGATCATCCGGAAGAAGCCCCAGAATAGGACCATGACGATCAGTGAACGGTTCAACGCCGTTGCCATGACCTCCGGAGTGCCGGAGAGATTGAGATACTCTGTGGCAAAGAATACGCCCATCACCGCCGGAACCATCCGAACCGGGTCGGCCAGGGCGGTGGCAAGCGTATCGTCCAGCTTGTTCGAACTGCGCTGCGCGATGGCGTCAATGCGACGGATGATGAAGCGGCTGAAGAACTGCCGGAAAATCAGGAACAGGAAAAAAATCCCCAGTGCGATCATGATATTGCCCAGGCTTATCCCGGCAATGCCATAGGTCCAGACATCAACCACAAGCTTCCAGTAATCCATCACGCTTTCGGTAATCGCCTCCGCAGCGGCGGCTGGTCCGCTCGTGTCGATCTGGGCTAACTGGACTGGAGTCGGTTCGGTCACTTGGACTTGCTCCTGGATTTCGCGTTACGCACGGACGAGGGCTGCCTTGGCGACCTTTCGCATCAGGGTGGGGAGTGCATGATCGTCCAACCTGTCCGGCAGGCACCATATACAATCTTCCGGCAGGGATCCGTCAACCGCCCAATCGGCCCGCAGATAACCGGCAAAGACCCGCAATTCCAGATGAAAATGGGTAAATGTATGACGCACTTCGCCGACTTCCGCGAATGCCTCGGCCAACGGCGGCAGGCCGGTATCCCTGAACCGGTCGGACCCGGTTTCCGCCCAGTCGGTCGAGGGGATCTCGATCATTCCGCCCAGCAGGCCGCTCTCCACCCGCCGCCGCAGCAGAACGGCACCATCGTGTCTGGTGATCCAGAAAGCCGATCCCCTGCGCGTTGGTTTTGCTTTTTTGGGTTGCTTACGCGGCAAGGTCTCCGCCCGATCCATGCCTGTGCAGAGCGAGGTCAGTGGACAGAGCATGCATTTCGGCCTGCCCGGAACACAGACCGTTGCCCCCAGATCCATCATCGCCTGGGCGAAGTCACCGGGTCGGTGGTTGGGTGTCATCGCCGCGACATGACTGTATAGAAGCGGTTTCGACTGCGGCAACGGAGTATCGATATCGTAAAGACGGCTGGTCACCCGCTCGATATTGCCATCCATCACGGCGGCAGGCCGATTGAAGGCAATAGCTGCTATGGCAGCAGCGGTATAGCGCCCGATCCCCGGCAGAGTCAGCAAAGTGTCCTCGCTATCCGGAAAACGCCCGTTATGCTCCTGTGCCACGATCCGTGCGCATTTGTGCAAGTTGCGCGCCCGCGCGTAATAGCCAAGCCCGGCCCAGGCTGTCAGGACCGCGTCCAGATCGGCGGCTGCCAGATCACCAACCGTTGGCCAGAGCGTCAGAAACTTCCGGAAATATTCGCCGACCGTCGCCACAGTCGTCTGTTGCAGCATGATCTCGGAAAGCCATATGTGATAGGGTTCCGGCTGTACGCCCGGCAGGACGCGCCAGGGCAGCTTGCGTGCATGGCGGTCATACCAGGGCAGCAGCAGAGATGCGATATCGGTTTCGGAAGGACGGGCCATAGGGTTAAACTGTAGTCGGCGGCCCCGGATTTGCCAGCCCAAAAATGCCGACAGCAAAGCTCGAAAGCGAATGATGAGCGATACGCCGGACGACCCGAAGAATCTGAAAGCCGTGCCGCGCAAATTATCGGCAAAACCGGATGACAAACGCTATGGCGGCACCCGTTCGCTTGCCTCTCTGGTGCCGGGAATCACACGCAAGGCGGTGGGAAAACGCGGCTTCACCGATGCGCGCATCCTGAATGAATGGGCGCAGATCGTAGGGGAGGATCTGGCCCGCCATGCCCATCCCGACCGCCTAAGCTTCCCCAGAGGACGGCGGGATGCCGGTATTCTGCATATCCGCGCCCTGGGACCGATGGCGACAGAATTACAGCATCTGGAACCCATCGTGATCCAGCGCATCAATGCCCATTTCGGATATCGCGCCGTGTCCGGAATCAAGCTGCTGCAGGTTCCACCGACCCGGACACCCGGCATGGGACGTCATGCCCCGGCATCGAAACTTCCCCAGCCACCGGCCGATCCGGAAACCCTTGCCACCCTGCAGGATAACCTGCAGCGCATAGAGGATCCCGAACTGCGCGCCATCCTGATGCGGATCGGTGAATCCATGCTGCGGCGGGAGGCAGCCCAGAAAGCAAGATCGAAGGGCATCCCTTCCTGACATAGTTGTGCCTGACATAGTTGTGAATATCGCCAGGACTTGCCATATCCCGCCCCAGACAATACCTAACGTCAGTCAATCCAGAGCCAGAGGGGCAGCAGACCGATGTCATTCCTTCAATCCAGAGCCGCCGTTCCCGTCATCATCATTGCTCTTGCCGCCGTGGTGGGGGGCGTTGCCTTCTTCATGCGCGATGGGGGCGAGACCGCGACAATGCCGAATGCCAGCACCGTAGATCCGACCGCCCCGCTGGTCTCCGAAGCGACTGCATCAGGTGCGAATGCTACGGAAGCCGGGTATCTGGATATGATCGAACCGCGTATCCTGGGGGATGCCGATGCGCCGGTCACCATCATCGAATATTCCTCCATGACCTGTCCCCATTGTGCCTCCTTCCACCGGGAAACCCTGCCGGAACTCAAGAAAACCTATATCGAGACCGGCAAGGTGAAACTGGAGTTCCGCGACTATCCGCTGAACGAAGCCGCCGCTCTGGGCTCGCTTCTGGCCCGATGCGCGCCGGAAGACCGGTATTTCGCGCTGGTCGATCTGATCTTCGCACAACAGCAGGTCTGGGGCTCCTCCCAGAATATCCTCGGAGAATTGGCGAAACTTGGCAGTTTCGCAGGCATGTCGCAGGATTCAATCAATGCCTGCTTCGAAAACGAGGCCCTGTACGGGGCCATCGTGCAGCAGCGCAGCGTCTGGTCGGATACCCACAATGTGGGGTCCACCCCGACATTCTTCGTGAACGGCACCAGCATTGTCGGTGCCCAGCCATTCACCGCTTTCGAAGAAGCGATTGAGGCTGCCCTGAACTGAGGATGATTCGGTCCGCGATTCCGATTTACTCCTAGAACGACTCGACTCTTCTGCAAGAATCCGTATTGCGTAGTGTACGGGACTCGATTCGTCGGGGCCTTGAAAATGCTGTCCTTGCCGGAACGGACCCTTGTAAGTGCATTTCAAGAAGCTGCGTGTGCACGGTTTCAAGTCTTTCGTAGACCCTGTCGAACTGATGATCGAACCGGGGATTACGGGAGTCGTGGGACCGAATGGCTGCGGCAAGTCGAATGTCATCGAATCCCTGCGCTGGGTGATGGGCGAAGCCTCCGCCAAACGCATGCGCGGCGGCGAGATGGACGATGTCATCTTCGCAGGCTCCGCCAGCCGTCCCCAGCGCAACAGCGCCGAGGTTTCTGTTGTCCTCGACAATCTTGACCGGATCGCTCCCGCGGCCTTCAACGATTCGGACGATATCGAAATCACCCGCCGCATCGACCGGGGCCAGGGCTCGACCTATCGGATTAACGGCAAGGAAGTCCGCGCCAGGGATGTGCAACTGCTGTTTGCCGATCTCGCGACTGGTGCGAATTCCACCGCCATCGTCAGCCAGGGTCGCGTCGGTGCCCTGATCGGTGCCAAGCCGACAGACCGCCGCACCCTGCTGGAGGAAGCCGCCGGAATCCGAGGCCTGCATTCACGCCGTCACGAAGCGGAACTCCGTCTGAAAGCGGCGGAATCGAATCTGGAGCGGCTGGAAGACGTGATCGGGGCGCTGGAAACCCAGTTCGGGGGGTTGCAGCGTCAGGCCCGTCAGGCCAACCGCTACCGGAAAATCGCCGAACAGTTGCGCGCCCAGGAAGCGATCCTGCTGCATCTGCGCTGGACCGAGGCGCAGCAATCCCTGGATGCCGCCCGGTCCGCCCTGTCCGAGGCAGAGGCTGTCGTTGCCGAACGCACCCGCGCCGCCGCCGAGGGGTCCTCGTTGCAGACCCGCGCCCATGAGATCCTGCCCAGACTGCGCGAGGAAGAGGCCGAGGCCGCCGCGCGCCTGCAGGCACAGGTCATCGCCGAACGCCAGTTGCAGTCAGAGGCCGAGCGCGTCGCCGAACAGATCGAAAGCCTGCGCACCGCCCTGAACCAGATCGCCACCGATGCGGCGCGGGAAGAAACCCTGTCTTCCGATGCCGCCGAGGCCCTGACCCGGCTGGGGGATGAGAAATCCCGCCTCGACGCGCTGCAGGCGGCGGAAAGGGCAACGGCGGATAGTATCCGGATTGAGCGGGACGAGATCGACAAGGCTGTCACCGAAAAGGATCTGGAACTTGAAGAACTGACCGAGCATGTCGCCGGTGTCGAGGCGCAGCGGACGTCCCTGACCCGTCAGGCCGAAGAGGCGCGCAAGCGGCTGTCCGACCTGATGGCGCGCAAGACAGCAATCGACGAGGAAACAGCCAGCCTGACACAGAAAATCGGCGAGGCCGGGGATATCGACGCCACCCGCGCCGATCTTGTCCAGGCCGAAGCCGCCCTGGAAAATGCCCGCATTGAATCGGAGGCTGCGGAAACACGGCGCAGTGAGGCAGACCGGATGGCAGGACAGGCGCGCATGGCGCTGGACGCAGCCGATGCCATGATGCGGGAAGAGTTGGACACTGCCCGGAATGCCGCTCGCGAAGCTTTGAGCGCGGCGGAACGCGATGCCCGGGATGCGGTGACGACAGCCGAGCGTCAGGGACGTGACCGTGTGACGGTGACGGAGCGCGAGGTGCGGGAATCTGTCGAAGCGGCAAGACGGCAGCAGGCCGGGCTGGCTGCAGAGGCCCGCGCTCTGCATGATCTGCTGGCACAGGAAGACGGCGGCGGACAGCCGGTTCTGGAGCGTATTTCCGTTGATGGCGGCTATGAGACCGCGCTGGGTGCCGCCTTTGGCGACGATCTGGATGCAGCGCTGGACGAGGCTGCGTCCCGCCACTGGATAGACCTGGGTGCCCTGCCCGACGGCGCGCCAGCCCTGCCCGAAGGCGTCGTGTCACTGGCACTCCATGTCCAGGCACCGCCCTCTCTGGCGCGGCGCTTGAGTCAGGTTGGCATTGTCGATGCCGCCAATGCGCCGGGTCTCCAGGCACAGCTGACCGTCGGGCAGCGGCTTGTCAGCCGAGATGGCGGACTTTGGCGTTGGGATGGACTTCGGATCAGGCCCGGTACCGTTACCGCTGCCGCCAGACGGCTGGAACAACTCAACCGCCTGCATGAAGTTGAGGATACCCTGCGCAGCGCCGAATCAATTCTGGCAGATGCGCAGGCAAAGGGCGAACAGACACTGGCCGAGGCCCGCAGCACAGCCGAAGCAGAACTGAAGTCGGCCCAGCAGACCGCCGATGCACGGGTTTCCGAGGCACGCGCTGCCAATCAGGCCGCTCTGGCGCAGGCGGAAACCCAGGCCCATGGCAAGCTGGATGACCTGCGCGGCGCGCTCGAAGCGGCCACGGCAGCGCTGGCCGAAGCGGCGGGAGCTGCCAGCACCGCCCGCCAGAACCAGCAGGTGGCCTATGACCGGGTTGGCGAAGCTCGCACAGCGCTGAGCCGACTGGAACAGCATGTCTCCGACAGCCGCAATCGTCTGGTCGCGCTGCGCGAGGAAATGGTGCGCATCAATCAGGATACGGTGGAAGCGCAGGACCGCCTGTCCGCCGCCGACCAGGCCCAGGCGGTGTTGGAGGATGCGGGTGCGCTGCGGGAGCGCCTGGGACGTCTGCGCACCACCGTCGCCGAAATGCGCGCGAAACAGGTCGAGAAACGCTCCGCCTTCGATCAGTTGGCACGGGATGCAAAGGCGCGCGGCGAACGCCTGGCCGCGATTGCCGCCGAGGATCAGTCCTGGCGCAGCCGCGCGGACGGGGCGAACCGCCGGCTGGCTGATCTGGAACAGCGTCGGCTAACCACCGGGCGCGATCTGACGGCACTGGAGGCCCGCCCCGGTCAGATAGCCGAACAGCAGGCCCATCTGCGCGACATGATTGCCAATTGCGAGGCCGAACGCCAGAAAGCGGCCGACCGGCTGGCCGAGGCGGAAGCCGCCCAGCGCGACATGGACCATGCCCTGCGCGCTGCCGAAGTGGCCCTGGCCGAAGCCCGCGAGCACCGGGTCCGTCGGGAATCGGCCGTCGAGCAGGCCATGCAGGCTGCGACCGGCATTGCCGAACGGGTGCGTGAAAAGCTGCACTGCGCCCCGGAAGCGGCGCTGGCCCAGTCGGGGCTGGAACCCGACGCCACTCTGCCGCCGCAGGACGATGTGGAACGCCGGATCGAACGTCTGGCACGGGAGCGCGATGCCATCGGCCCTGTCAACCTGCGTGCCGAACAGGAAGCGGCGGAACTGGAAGAGCAGATCACCTCCATGCAGGCCGAGCGGGACGACCTGATCGCCGCCATCGCCCGGCTGCGTCAGGGGATCGGCGCGCTGAACCGCGAAGGCCGCGAACGGCTGCTGCGCGCTTTCGAGGAGGTGGACACCCATTTCCGCGACTTGTTCATCACCCTGTTCGGCGGCGGTGAGGCCTATCTGAAGCTGACCGAATCCGATGATCCGCTGGAGGCGGGGCTGGAGATCATGGCCAGCCCTCCCGGCAAGAAGATGCAGATCCTCTCGCTGCTGTCGGGCGGGGAACAGGCGCTGACGGCGCTGGCCCTGCTGTTTGGCGTGTTCCTGACCAATCCGGCACCGATCTGTGTGCTGGATGAGGTCGATGCCCCCCTCGACGACAGCAATGTAGACCGCTTCTGCCAGATGCTGGACCAGATCACCAAGGCAGGCTCGACCCGCTTCCTCGTCGTCACCCATCACCGCATGACCATGGCCCGGATGGACAGGCTGTTCGGCGTCACCATGGCGGAACGAGGCGTCTCGCAACTGGTCTCCGTCGATCTGCGGCAGGCCGAGCGCATGCGCGAAGCCGGATAGGAGAATTTCGCAAATCATGAGCGGTTTCGACCTTGTTCTCCGGAACGGCACCTGCGCCACCGCCAGCGATACTTTTCGCGCCGATATCGGCATTCGCAACGGGCGGATCGCGGCCATCGGGGAAGCTCTGGATCGGGGCGCACGGGAAATCGATGCAACGGACAGGCTGATCCTTCCCGGCGGCGTCGACAGCCATTGCCATCTGGCGCAGGAACCGTATGGCGGGGTCGAATGCGCCGATGATTTCGAGAGTGGAACACGCTCCGCCGCTTATGGCGGCACCACGACGGTGATCCCGTTCGCAATGCAGAAACGGGGGCAGAGCCTGCGGGATACGGTCAATGCCTATCACGCGCTGGCCGGGCCGAAGGCAGTGATCGACTATGCCTTTCACCTGATCCTTTGCGACCCGACGGAGCAGATTCTGGGCCAGGAACTGCCAGCGATGATCGAGGAGGGGATCACGTCCTTCAAAGTCTACATGACCTATGAGTCTTTCAAGCTGGACGATTATCAGATGCTGACCGTGCTCTCCGCTGCCCGGGAACTGGGCGCGATGACCATGGTCCATGCGGAAAATCACGAGATCATCCGCTGGCTCAGCGACAGGCTGGTAGCAGGCGGTCATCGCGCCCCGAAATTCCACGCCATCGCCCATGCCCGCACCGCCGAGAGTGAGGCGACGCGGCGCGCAATCGACCTCGCCTCGCTGACCGATACGCCGATGCTGATCGTCCATGTTTCCGACGAGGCCGCGACCGAAGCGATCCGGGCGGCTCAGACGGCCGGGTTGAAAATCTATGGCGAGACCTGCCCTCAATATCTCTTCCTCACAGCGGCTGATTTAGACCGTGACGGGCTTGAAGGGGCGAAATACTGCTGCAGCCCGCCGCCGCGCGACGCCGCCGGACAGGAGGCGATCTGGCGCGGGCTGAAGAACGGGACATTCCAGGTCTATTCCTCCGACCATGCGCCCTATCGTTTCGATGTGACCGGCAAGCTGCTGCATGGCCCGAATGCCAGTTTCACACAGATCGCCAATGGCGTGCCGGGTCTGGAACTGCGCCTGCCCTTGCTGTTTTCCGAAGGGGTCGTGACAGGGCGGCTGACGCTCAATGAATTCGTCGCGCTGACCGCCACCAATGCGGCGAAACTCTATGGCCTGCATCCACGCAAGGGAACGATTGCCGTCGGGGCCGATGCGGATCTGGCAATCTGGAATCCGGAGCGGCAGGTCACCGTCAACTACACAACCATGATACACGATGCAGTCGGCTACACCCCTTATGAGGGCCGTCGCCTGACCGGCTGGCCGGAAACGGTCTTGAGCCGGGGCCGTGTGGTGATCGAAAACGCCGAACTCCATGCGGAACCGGGCAGCGGGCGTTTCCTGGAATGCGAAAAGCCTACCGCCGCCATCCCGCTGGGCAGATTTCAGCCGGAGACCGACCCGGCCCGAAACGGCGGCAGCCGCCTGATCTGACAATCGCCCTATTTCTACCGCCCTTATCGCATTGACAAGCCCCCCCGGAAGCCGCTATCTCCCCCCGCGCTGATCGATACAGTCGATCCCGATTGCGGAGGGATGGCAGAGCGGTAATGCAGCGGATTGCTAATCCGTCACGGGGATAACTCGTGCGGGGGTTCGAGTCCCCCTCCCTCCGCCATTAAGCCATTCTTTTCATTGGTTTTTCGAAGGGAAGTCGAACTTCCGGTTCGGTTCCCCGTATTCTGCGGGCTTCCGGCGCCTACTGTTTGGTAATCGGAACCGGTGACGCACGATGAGCGGAGAAACACGCGCGAACTGGGCTTACTTTCTCTGTTGGCGTATAGGTCGGTTCCGGTTGGGGGTGAGGTACCGCCCTACTTGAAGCCGAGAAACACCCTCTGATCCGACCACGCAAGCGGAAGGTCGACCCTCTTCGTGAGCCACTCGGTGGTCAGGTTCACGGGCTGTGTTCCATTTAAACTCGCCTCGATGATCTCGGGCGACAGGAATGCCAGAGGGAGGAGATTTCTGACGTACCGGTGCCCGAGCCCCTCCCGCTCGGCAATTTTAGCAAAGGAACAGGCACGACCGGACGTGAGATCGTCAAACCATCCGTGAGCGCGAACGACCGCCTTGATCAATGCGGGATCCGGGTTCGACGCTGCGCCACCGCTTCCTTCGAGAACTAGGGTCTGAACCCAATTCAGTCGATTGATTTTGTTTTGCAAATCAGATTCAAAGCCATCAGCGATGGAGGCTTTGATGGCAAGATTTGATCTGACTGACGAAGAGTGGGCGGTGATTTCACCCTTGTCACCCGCACAAGGGCGCGGCGCAAGGCGCGGGGACGACCGCAAAGTGCTCAATGGCATCTTCTACATTCTGCGCACGGGCGCGCCCTGGCGTGACTTGCCCGAGCGTTACGAGCAGATGATCATAGCAGACTGTCTGAGCCAAGTAGGTCTTCGCATGGACGAAGCGAGCAGCTGCGGCCGCATTATGCAGGCTCCGTGCGTCCTTCAAAGACAATGACTGAGAATCCTGCGCCGCGGAGATCGGGAAATAACCTGATGCCGGATCAGCAAAGATAACTGTTTCCGGTGTCCCGGGCATAGCTCCCTGGAGTTGACGCAAACTTTGTAGCCGGTCATCCCAATATGCTGAGATCACGATGAGGCACTCAACCGCCTCGTTGCGTCCTATATGCTCATGTCCTTCATCAGGGGACAGCATTTGCGGCACAGGTGATCGATCCTGTGCCGCAATCCGGTCAGCTTGTCAAAGCGAGTGTCTTCTTCGGGTCGTAAAACGGTATCGGCACGACAGTGCAGCCGCGTATTTCGCTCAACTTGTCGACCTTCAGGATCGTGCCGGGGGGAGTGTGTTCTGACCGTATCATCGCGAGTGCGATATTCTTTTTCAGCCGTGGGGAATAGATCGCTGATGTGACCGTGCCGACCTGCATGCCATCCTTCATGATCGGCCAGAAGAAATCGTTGGATCCGACGAAAGGATCTCCTTCGATTTCCAAACCGGCGAGCCGCTGTGATACACCCTTTCCCTTGATCTTGGTCAGCGCAGCCTTGCCGATGAAATCCGCCTCCATGTCCAGATTGACCATGCGGTCCATGTTCAGCTCAAAAGGGTTGTTCGCCAGGGTCATGTCGGCGTGATACGATAACATGCCCGCCTCAATCCGGCGGATGCTGGATGTGTGGCCCGGCTTCAGGCCCAGCGGTGTACCAGCAGCCATGATGTGTTCCCAAAGCTTGTCACCCGCGGATCCGTCTCGCAGGAAAATCTCGTAACCCAACTCGCTCGACCATCCGGTGCGCGAAATAATCAGAGGCACACCGTCCCAGTCATATTCCATGAAGTAGTAGTATTTCAGCTCCGTCGGGGCGTCGCCAAAGGCCGCGCGCAACACGTCACGCGATTTGGGACCTTGCAATTGCAAGGGCGAGACGTCGGGTTCGTTGATCTCGACATCCATGCCCGCATTTACGGCGACACCGCGTGCCCACAGCAAAACGTCGCTGTCTGCGATGGACAGCCAGAAATGATCTTCAGCCAGTTTGAGAAGGACGGGGTCATTGATGATCCCGCCGTCCGCATCCGTGATCAGCACATATTTGCACTGACCAACTGCGCATTTCGACAGGTCACGGCAGGTCAGGTACTGGGTGAATCTGGCCGCATCCGGACCTTTGATTTCGACCTGGCGCTCAACGGACACGTCGCACAGGATCGCGTCATTGACCAGATTCCAGAAGTTCATACTCGGATCGCCAAAATCGCGTGGGATGTACATGTGATTGTAGACGGAAAATCCCTTGGCTCCCCAGCGCAGAGCCGCATCGGAATAGGGGGATTTCCGGACCTGAGTGCCGAAGCTGAATCGTGCGAATTGCAGTTCATGTGACATGCTGTTTTTCCAATCAGGGGGTTAGGGGGAAGCCTTGCTGGCGGACCAGATCGCGGAGTTCGTTCTTGCGGATCTTTCCGGTTGTGGTTTTCGGAAGCTCGCCGAAGATCACTTTCTTGGGGCGCATGTACCCGGCTAGGTGTGCTCTGGCATGGGCTAGCAGTTCATCTTCGGTCACCTCACCTGATAGTTCGACAAATGCGCAGGACACTTCACCCCATTTTTCATCGGGCATCGCCACAACCGCGACAAGACTGACGGCCGGGTGCGAATAAAGAGCCTTTTCGACCTCGATGGAGGAGATGTTTTCACCGCCCGAGATGATGATGTCCTTCGAGCGATCCCGAATTTCGATGTAGCCATCCGCATGCTGCACCGCGATGTCGCCAGACCAGAACCAGCCGTCCTTGAATGCCTTGGCGGTATCCTCAGGAGCCTTCAGATACCCCTTCATGACAATGTTACCGCGAAATACGACCTCGCCCAGCGTCGCTCCATCCCACGGTACGGGGGTGCCAGCCTCGGGATCCAGAACCAGCACATCTTCCTCAAGCTCATAAGCAACGCCTTGGCGCGCTTTCAGGTCAGCCTGGTCCTGAGGGGGTAGCGCCGCCCATCCTGGTTTTTCGGCGCAGACGACGGCGGGACCATAGACTTCGGTCAAGCCGTAGACATGGGTGATGGAGATCCCCATCGCCTCCATCCCCTTGATCACGCTGGCAGGGGGCGGGGCCGCTGCGGTCATCATCTTGATCTTTTGCGAGAAGTCGCGTTTTACCGCGGCGCCGCTAATCATCGACATGATGATCGGCGCGCCGCAAAGATGGGTGACGCCATGATCGACGAAGGCGTCATAGATCGCCTCCGCTCTTGGCGTACGCAGGAACACATGGGTCCCGGCCAGCATGGTGATGGTCCAGGGAAAGCACCAGCCGTTGCAGTGAAACAACGGCAGCGTCCAGAGATAGACGGGATGGTGCGGCAATTCCCACGTCACCACGTTGTTGACCGCATTGGTCCACGCGCCGCGGTGGGAATATACTACGCCCTTGGGTCGACCCGTAGTGCCGGAGGTATAGTTCAGCGAAAGTGCGTCCCATTCATCATCCGGCAGAGTATATGCGAAATCGTGCTCGCCCTCTGCCAGAAGATCGTCATAGGTCAAAGTGCCGATCCTGTCGCCGCCCGGTCCTTCGCTGTCTTCGATATCGACGATCAGAAGATTGCGGCCGGACTGCGCCACAGCCTCGGCGGCCATCGCCGAATATTCGGTATCGACCAGCAGGACCTTGGCTTCTCCATGCTCCAGGATATAGGCGATCGTGCCGGCATCCAGCCGCGTGTTGTTCGCGTTCAGAACCGCCCCCAGCATGGGCAGCGCCAGCGCGCATTCCAGCGCTTCGGGGATGTTCGGGGCAATCAGGGCAACGGTATCGCCCCTGCCGATGCCGCGTTTGGCCAAGGCAGAGGCAAGTCGTTTACAACGCGCCGCGACCTCGCCCCAATTCCGCCGGATACGCCCGTGGATTTGCGAGGGCAGTTCGGGGTGCACCCGTTCCACGCGTTTGAGAATTGAAACCGGGGACAGCGCCGTGTAATTTGCTGCGTTGCGTGCAAGTTCTGGCCCTTGAAACGTCATTCACCGATCCATTCGGGCATGGGTTCTTTGCGGGTGAAGGCTCCGATGCCTGCTTCGGCATCCCGCGCCATCATGTTCTTCGCCATCGTGCGACTGGCAAAAGCGTAGGCTTCCTCCAACGGCATTTCGAGCTGTTCGTAGAAGGAACGTTTGCCGATCTTGACGGCAGCGTGAGATTTGTCGGCGATGATCCGTGCCATTTCCATGCTTGCCGCCTCAAGTTCTGCTAGTGGTACAACACGATTCAAAAGACCCATTTCGGCAACGCGGGCAGCGGGCAGGAACTCACCCAGCAGCAGCATCTCCATCGCCAGTTTGCGCGGCACGTTGCGCGACAGGGCGACCATCGGGGTCGAGCAAAACAGTCCGATATTCACTCCCGATGTGGCGAATGTCGCATCTTCAGCGGCCACGGCCAGATCACAGGAGGCTACCAACTGGCAGCCTGCTGCGGTGGCGATGCCTCGGACCTCGGCGATCACGGGCTGTTTCAAACGCACCACGCGCAACATCATCGCAGAGCACTTGTCAAAGAGGTCCTGGAAATACTGGAAACCACCGTCGTCATCCGCGCGGTGCGCTGTCATTTCCTTCAGGTTATGGCCTGCGCAAAAGTGGTTGCCGCCGCTACGCAAGATAACTGCTTTGACACTGCGGTCCGCTGTAATTTCGTCCAAGGTTTCCGACAATGCGGCCAGCATCGCTTCTGACAAGGCATTGATCGATTTGGGCGCATTCAGTGTCAGCACTGCAACGCCATCCGTGTCGGTACGCAAGATCAGGTTTTCAGTTTCCATTTTCTGCTCCATGGATCAGACCAATCGCGCTCCCAACCTTTTTCCAGTCGCCAACGCCTCCAACCAGGTTAACAATCGACGAGCCGACCATCGCCTTGGCGTCCTCGACGCTGTTCGCAGGCACACTCGCCATAGCCTCATTCATGATGTCCATCGCAGTCTTGGAGATAGCCTGCGGCATGTTCAGGTTCCTTTTCTGGACGACGTCAGGCCACACATGTCAGATCACGAGACTGAGGTCGGGCTTCGAGGACGGGCGGAAGAGCTCGATCTTGGGGCAGCGGTTCATCACCACTTTCAAACCCGCGCCTTCTGCGAGCTTCGCCGCCCGGTCGTCATAAACGCCGATTTGTCCCCAAAGCACTTTCGCACCGATGGCAATCGCCTTTTCGGTGATGGCATAGAGTTCCTCTTTCGGCCGGAAGACCTCGACCATATCGACAGGGCGGTCGATTTCCTCGAGAGAATGAAACACCGGAATGCCGAGGATCTCCGTCAGGTTCCGGTTCGGGTTCACCGGGATCATGTCGTATCCCGTCACGTGCAAGACCCGCAGCACCTCGTAGCTGAACTTCGTCTGGTCAGCGCTCGCCCCAACCATCGCGACGGTTCTGACTGACTTCAGGATGTCGGCCAGATACTTTGGGTCGTAATCATAAAGTTCGTCCAGCGCTTCAACGGGCATGGTTCAGGCCTCCTTCGGGGTCGCGATATCTGCTTTCAGCACGTGCGGCTTCTGCGGATCGAGCAATGGGCGGCGCGCATCGGCCTTGTACGTCGCTCCGACACGGTTGGAATCATGTTGAGCAGTTTTTTGCATGGAGCCATGATGGCATTGGCCGGGCTTGCATACCCCGGGCAGTAACATGCGCCGTCGCTCATCATAGTTCTCCCTTGCGATCACGTTGTTCTTCTCGTAGTACGATAATGAAATTCTCACAAGGTAAAAAATATGCATCTGGAACGCCTCACCTGCATTCTCGAAATCGTTGGACAGAAGGGCGAGGCAACGGTGGCCGAGATCTGTGCCCATTCTGACCTCCCTAAGCCGTCAGCCTACAGACTGGTGCAGGACCTCGTTGGTGTCGGTCTGCTGGAACCGGTCGGGCGTGGGCAGTTCACGATCGGCACCCGCCTTAAGCGGATAACGCACAGCGACCATTCCGACCACGCGCTGCTGGAAGTGATTGTGCCAACGCTGAAACAAGCCGCCACGAAAAACGGAGCCGCATTTTTCCTGTCACGGCTGCGTGGGAAGTCCGTGGAAATAATTCATGTCGAGACGCCGGACACAGGTGTTTCCTATCTCCATCCGGGTCTGGGAAAGCGCCCCCTGCATGCCTGTTCCTGCTCAAAGGCCGTTGCCGCCTTTTCTCCGGATCTGTTCTTGATCGGTGAAATGGAAGGCCGATTGCGCGCATACACTGAATTCACCGTGACGAATGTGCGTGACCTGGAAACGGAGTTCGAAACCATCCGCCAGCGCGGTTATGCGGAATGCGTGGAAGAGATCGAGCGCGGCATGTGCTCGGTCGCAGCCCCCCTTGCGCCTAGCGGGCTGGGGGCAACGTTGTCCATTGGTGCGACCGGATCGGTGCGGGTGTTCACGTCGGCGTTTCGTGAAAAGCTCGGTCCTCAGATTGCCCAGATCGCGCGTGAGATATCGGCAGGCCTAGGCTGGGATATCGTGCAGGATATCAGAAAACCAATTGGGTTGTGACGGTCGCACTTCAATTCATGTTCGACATCTTCTTGGGAAAAATAGACAGCACTACCTTCACAAAAGACCGAAGGTACCAAACCATGACCAAAGCCGGTAAACCCGCAAAAGTCGCCCTCACAGCCCTCATGCGAAAACTCATCGAACTCGCAAACGCACTGATCAAATAAAACCAGAAATGGACGCCTAAAATCGGTTGATCAAGCCGGATACTCTAGTGAGACCCATATGTGCTATGCAGAACCCGCAAGAAGACGGACCCGGCCTCTAGACTTCTCATAGCCTGCTTCCTGAGTGCTTACCTATTGCTTACCCAAGCAAAAGCCCCGCTTTGTGGAACGGGGCTAAGTATCTGTAAGTATTGGTTGCGGGGGTAGGATTTGAACCTACGACCTTCAGGTTATGAGCCAAACAGGCTATTGGTTAATGAACCATACGCTATCATATTAAATCGTTATTTTATATAGCATTATTCTGATAGATCGTTTAACGATGATGGCTCAAGATTCGGTAAAATAACGCAAATAGGTAGCCCCATGGTAGCCCCGAACGATACGGTGAACTTCACCAAGGCTCTTTTGAACGGCCTTCCCCGTCCTGAAAAGGGGGAGCGCTTCTCCTTCAAGGATAGCCGCGTGAAGGGGTTGATCGTGCGGGTCACGGCGAATGGTCAGAAGACCTTTCAGCTCTATCAGAAGCACCAGGGGCGGCCTGTGCGGGTTACCCTTGGCACCTTTCCCGAAATGACCATAGAGAATGCCCGGCGGGAGGCGACCAAGGCCAAAGGGGCTTTGGCGGGGGGAGAAAACCCGAATGTCGCCAAGAACCGCTTGCGCCAGGAGATCACGCTGAAGGAGCTCTTCGGACTCTATATGGAGCGCTATAGCAAGATCGAGAAGAAGTCCTGGCGTTACGACGAGCGGGAGATCAACAAGTTTCTGTCCCATTGGTTCAACCGCAAGATATCCGATATCAGCAAATATGAGATCAAGACATTGCATATCGGAATGCGAGAGAAGAACGGGCTCTATCAGGCGAACCGGATGCTTGAGCGCATACGCGCCATGTTCAACAAGGCGATTGAGTGGGGATGGGAGGGAGTCAATCCGACGCAGGGCATCAAGAAGTTCAAGGAGCAATCGCGGGACCGCTATATCCTCCCCAATGAAATGCCCCTGCTTCTGGAAGCCGTGGACGAAGAGCATAATGACGTGGCGCGGGATTACATCCTGATATCGCTCTTCACCGGGGCACGGAAAACCAATGTCCTGGAAATGCGATGGGATCAGATTAATTGGCACGGCAAGACGTGGCGCATACCCGATACCAAGAATGGGGAAGCGGTCCTGGTGACGCTGGCACCGGAAGCGGAAGCAATCCTGGAGCGCCGGTTAAAGGCCTCTGCGGGTAGTCCCTGGGTCTTCACAAGTGAAGCCAGCAAGTCGGGACACTTGAACGACCCCAAGAAGGCGTGGATTCGCGTCAAACAGCGGGCAACGCTTAAGGCCTGGTCCGACGACCCACGGTTGGCAACCGTGATCCAGAAGGCCGTGGAGGCTCTGCCCGACGATTATGATGTCGGAACACTCTATACGAAGGTTGAAGCGGAATGCGACAGGCAGGGGTTGGAGCGCCCGGTCAGCCTTATGGATATCCGCCTGCACGATATCCGGCGCACCTTTGGCAGCTATCAGGCCATTGCCGGGGCAAGCCTTCAGATCATCGGAAAATCCCTTGGGCACAAGTCGCAGCAATCGACTCAGGTATATGCTCGTCTGCACAATGATCCGATACGGGCGTCGGTTAATTCGGCGACGGCGACGATGCTTAGCTTAGGGAAACCCTCCATATGAATCTGAGAGATACACGCAAGGAATTCGAATTGTCAGACAGTGAGCTTCACGCGCTCATAGCGAAGTTCGAGAAGATTACCGGCACCAGCTTCGATTCAGCATTTGCGGATCAGGTGAACAATTTTGTCGGCATCCTTCGGGAAAAGATTCTGATCGAAAGAGCCTCCATTACGAACCGAAAGATCAAACGTGAGCTTAATCAGCTCAGGGGCGCACTGGACAAGACCTTGACCCTACAGAACGACAAGATCGGGGACCATGCCCGCATAGCGCTCTTCACGAAGCTTCCCGACACATTCAACACCTTCATTGCCGCGAACAACGCGATAGAAACCCTCAAGCAGGCTTGCATCGACGCCATTGGTGCTTTGGGCCAAACCGAGAAATCGACACAATACTCCCTCACCAACATGAAATTCATCATGGCAACGGAGCTTGCACGGGAACTCAATCATGCCGGGGTGGAGATTACCGCCTATCGGGATGGGAAATTCGGAAAATGCCTTGAGGTATTTCTCAAGTCCATCAAGGGGGAAGCTGGTGGCGAAAAATTCAGGATGTCGTTACGGGAAGATTTGTTCGTGATCATCAAACGGGCCAAGGACGACTACGCCACGACCGAGCGATTTGTCCTGTTGAACATTAGGTGAGATTTTTGGCCAGAAAGTTGTCCCCGATTTCGAACCTATTTGATTAAAGCCAATCAAACGAGATTGCCCTGAAGCCAACGAGCGCTGTGTTCGTGGCAATTCACCAATCGGGGGTAATTTCAAATGACTGAGCGACTCTTAACCAAAGAAGACGTATCCGAGATTCTGGGCGTTACCGTCGGGACTCTTGCCGTATGGCGCGCGACGAAGCGCTATAAGCTTCCCTATGTGAAATCGGGCCGATTGGTCCGGTACCGGGATTCGGACGTGCAGGCCTTTATCGCCTCTCGCATTCAGGGGGAGGGTTGATCATGGGCACCGCCGTCGCAACGCTCAAGCGGTCCCTTTCCCCGGAACGCTATTACTCAAAAGCGCTGAAGGGTTCTTTCGGCAAGCCAACCGGGCTGGGCTGGCATATGTGGGAGGGGCTTTGCCCCTTCCACGCCGATACCCGACCAGGCTCCTTTGTGGTCAACAAGGCAACAGGGGCCTTCACGTGCTTCTCTTGCGGTGCGCAGGGCGGCGATATCGTCGCCTTCCATATGAAAGCCAATCGTCTTGGCTTCCTGGATGCTCTTAAAGAGCTGGAAGGGGGACTGTGATGCGCCCGGTCATGCGATGGGATTACAAGACACGGGCGGGAGAGATTGTCGGTCATGTCCTACGTATGGAGGGCGAAATCTCCCCTCCATACGGAAAACCCGAGAAGCAGATCATCCCCTACTTCCATACGGACGGAAAGGCGGGGCTTCCCGACGACCTTTCCGCCGATCACCGTATATACGGGCTGGAAACGATCACCGACTTTGCGGAACCGATCTACATCGTGGAGGGGGAGAAATGCGCCTATGCCCTACAGGGGCTGGGCTATCAGGCGGTCACCAGCCTTGGCGGGTGCGGCCAGGTCGATAAGGCCGACTGGTCCGCCCTTAAGGATGCAGAGCATATATACCTGCTCCCTGACAATGATGAACCCGGCATACGCTATGCCAAGGCGGTCTATGACCGGGTGAAGTCCTTTAGGCTCCTGCATGAGATCAAGCTGCTGGACTTCCCTTCATACGAAAAGGGCGATGTCTGTGACTTCCTGGCATCCCTTAAGGGGATGGAAGATTGGAACGGGCTGTCCCCCATAGAGGAAATCCCCTTAAGGGGCGTTTCCTTAAGGGGCGTTTCCTTAGGCGACGTTTCCTTAGGCAACGATCCCTTAGGCGACGTTCTCTTTAGGGAATCAGAGCCCGTTAACGGGGCCTCCCCCTTAACGGAATCCCTACGTATGGAGTTTGACCGATACCGGGATATAAACGCCAGACCCGTTCCGAACGGCTGGCACTTCCTGACGACGAAAAGCCAGCATCAGCTCATCACCGTGAACGACTTCACCCATATCGAGTTGCCCGAACGGGCGATGCTGCTTGGTCCCTGGCTTTCGGAGGGATCGATCAACATGGTCTTTGCGGATCGCGGCATCGGCAAGACGTACTTCTGCCTGTCCTGTGCCGTCGCCCTGGCCAATGGAGAGCCGCTTCTGGACTACATCGCAGAGAAGCCGGTACCCGTGCTCTATCTGGACGGGGAGATGCAGGCCACGGCGATGCAGCAGCGCTTGAAGCTCATCACGCGGGGCGAGCGCACGAAAGCGCCCCTCATCCTGTTCACGCCGGATTGTCAGGACCTGACCCATTATATTCCCGATCTAGGGACCGACCAGGGCCGGATCGAAATCAACGAGATGATCGACGCCGAAGTCATCAAGGTCGTCTTCATCGACAATATCTCAAGTTTCGTGCGGACGGGAAACGAGAACGAGGGGGATAGCTGGGCACCAATCCAGGAATGGGCGGTGCAACTCCGCTAGCGGGGGATCGCCGTGGTCTTCATCCATCACGCCAACAAGGAGGGGAAGCAGCGCGGGAGCCACAAGAAGGAAGACGTGATGGATATCGTGATCCAGCTCAAGCGCCCCGACGACTATATCCAGGGCACCGACGATACCCGCATTCAAATTTCCTATACGAAGCACCGCCATATGGAGGCCGTGGACGTAAAGGAGATAGAAGCGACCTTGAAGACGGCTGACGGTGCCCTGGAATGGAGCTGGACAGAGGGGGACAGCAATTTCCTGAAGGTGATTGAACTTCTGAAATCAAAAACCTCATAATCTGAAATTTCCGAGGAAGTAGGCGTTTCAAAATCAACGATAAATCGCTGGAAAACAAAGGCCGTGGCGGAAGGATTGCTCTAACCGGACAGCGTTCCGCCGTTCCCCGCCCTAGGGGGCGGAACGGCGGAACGCTTATTCTCAATCGAAACTTGACTGAGAGATCCATACTGAGATGGGCAAAATAGGTGAACCGCTTGGTAACTCTAAAATAGAATTCGAACTCCTGTTACCAAATAGGTTGCTTGATTTCCCTCGCCTTCGGTACTTCGTAAATTGGCAGATTCTCCCAGGGTACGCTCATGATGAATGCCAAAATAAGGCGACAGCAGTCTATCAACCAGATCATAGCTGAGGCGCGCTCCCACTTCGACCTTTGGTCCCCACGCACCAATGGCGCGGGCGCGGTCATCGTTAAACGGAAGACTTACCTCAATGCTTGGAGTTAGGATTACTCGGTTGGTGATCAGACCTTCGTAGGCGATGGACAGCCGTGCAGCAGGATATTCTGACAAGAACAGATCTGCTTCCACTTCAAACCATTGCTTTGATAGCCCCTGTATACCAACAATCCCTGAAAACCTGTCGGGCCCTTTTGGGGTCTCTGCTCGCAGACCGACAACCGCATCAAAGAAAGTGCTAATGGGCGTGCGCAGCAGGAACTGGTTCTCAAAAGTTTCAAAGGCTTCTGCCTGTGTCTCATACTCCCCTTCACTGCGCCAAACGAATTTTAACTCGTCTGACCCAACAAAAGTTTCAGTATCCCAAGCAATTAGGTTGTTAGACCCCTTACCCAATCGATGTTCCAATTGCTCAGCTTCGATCCCCCAGACCAGCGATTCGGCCGCTGCGGCAAAACTGCCCAGACAGAAGGCAGACAATGTAAGGACGGACAATGATATCCATCTCATCCTATTGTCCTCCATCGGGGAGGGGCAGCGACGCCGATTGTTTGCCTGGGCCGCCTTCGACAATGACCTTCCTGAACATGCCACTGTCAGCATGGTAGGACAGGTGACAATGGAACGCCCATTGGCCGGGCGCATCGACTTCCGTCTCCATGTACAGAGTTGTCCCAGGCGCAACACTAACCACATGTTTGACGGGATCATACTTGCCTTGCCCATTGTCGAGAATGGACCACATGCCGTGCAAATGCATGGGATGAGTCATCATCGTCTCATTGACAAATTTGAACCGCACCCGCTCTCCATACTGCAACCGGATCGGCTCAGAATCGCTATACTTGATCCCATTCAACGACCAGATATAGCGCTCCATATTTCCAGTCAGCCGTATTTCAATTTCTCTCGTCGCTTCGCGATCTTCGTAAAGCGGCTTTTGCGCCTTCAAATCTGCATAAGACAGAAACTTCCCACCATTGGCGGCTTGCGGGGTCAGTCCGCTTCCTGGCGCGTAGTAAGCATCCGACATTTGAACCATGCCAGTCATCACAGAGCCATCGGGCATGGTATGAGTGCCGCCCGTCATAGAACTGTGATCCATATCTGCCATGGCGCTGTGATCCATACCAGACATAGCACCATGATCCATGCCCTCCATATCGTGGGACATGCCCATATCTGCCATTGTCAGCAAGGGTGGTTCCCGCATTTCAGGAATAGCGGCTTCCATTCCCTCCTGTGGCGCAAGTGTCGCTCTTGCGAAGGCCGTTCGTCCCATTGATTCAGCAAATATCGTATAGGCCTGTGCCTCTTCTGGACGCACGATTACATCAAAAGTTTCCGCGACGGCGATGCGAAATTCGTCAACCTTCACTGGTTGCACATTGTTGCCATCTGCTTGTACCACTAACAGGTCCAACCCCGGAATTCGGATGTCATAATATGTCATGGCGGACGAATTGATGAATCGCAGTCGAATGCGCTCACCTGGCTCGAACAATCCAGTCCAGTTTTGGTCTGGCCCTTTGCCATTGATCAAGGGGGTAAAACCTTGCACATCTTCAATGTCGGTTGGCATCATTCGCATATCGCCCCAATCGGCACGATCTGCAAGCGCAGCATCTAACCCTTTGCTTTCTGCGTCAGTCAGAAAGTCAAAAAGCGTTCGCTGCTTCCGATTATAGTAATCCGGCATCATCTTCAGGTTACGCATAATTCGGTCGCCAGAATGCGGATGAGCGTCTGTCAATTGAATCACGTATTCCCGATCAAACCGGAAGGGCTCTCTTCCCGTCGGTTCGATAATAATGGCGCCATAAGCCCCATCTGGTTCCTGAAAGCCACTATGGCTGTGGAACCAGTAGGTGCCAGACTGCACGATTGGGAAATTGTACGTGAACGTTTCTCCAGGCTGGATGCCGTCATAACTGATGCCCGGCACGCCATCTTGCTGAAACGGTAGGATTAGCCCATGCCAGTGGATCGAGGTTTTCTTAGAAAGATTGTTCGTCACCTTGATTGTGACGTCTTCCCCTTCCTTGAACCGGAGCACAGGTCCTGGAGAAGCCCCATTGTACCCAATCCCTTGTTTTGTGAAATCACCCGTATCAATCGTTACCGGGTCAACGGTTAGGCTGTATTCAGCGGCCAAACCGATACTTGGCAGTAAAAAGGATAGTAGTATCCCGATCACACTGCCGCGCAGTGTTTGCGAATAGGTCATAGCAATTTCCTCTATTGGGAGGGAGAAACCCTTAGTGTGAAAGCTTGATTGGCCCCATCATGCCGGAATCATAGTGACCCGGAATGTTACAGGCGAATTCAAGTTCTGCGTGTTCTGGGAATTCCCAAACAAGCTCTGCTGTTTTCCCGGCTTCTAGAAGAATGCTGTTGGGTTCTTCATGCATACCATGACCCATAGAGGCCTGCATCGCCTTCGCTGCTTCCCAATCGATCATACCGCCATTAATAACGCCATGGTCCATCATCATTGCCATTTCGGGCCCATGAGATGCATGCATTGCAGCGGTGCCAATATTGAATTCATGCACAAATTCACCCGCATTCTTAATCACGAAACGGATTGTTTCACCTTCTTTCACGGAAATTTCTTCCGGCTCATAGAAGTTATCGTGCATCACGATTTCGATGGTGCGCGTAACCTTTTCAGGATCGCCTGCGCGACCAGTTTCACCCATCATGCCATTGTGAGTCCCTGACGCAACTGCGGGTACACCAAACAGCAGTATCCCTAAGGAAAGGGCACAGGCAAAGATTGACTGAGAGTCGATGGTTTTCATTGTATTTCCTCGAATGTTGGTAATCGCCATTTATGGATCGCTGCGGTGCGGCGATCTGATTTTCGTTTTAGATAAATGGGATTCAAACTCGAGGAGGAGGTATATCTATATCTATATACAAACCGACCAAACGGTGATCTGCATACAAAGTTGCGATGCACCTTTTTTCAACAGCAGCAGATTGGCAAGAAATCTCGGGAAGTGTTGTTACCGAGCAATGGCCGACCGCAAATAAACAATTCCCTGCACTATCGACACAGGGAATTTCTCCAGTCATATCCATTGAGCCATGATCCATAGCATCTGAATCAACAGACATTGCCGCATCAAAGATACTATTATTTTCAAATGACGGGTCAGCCAAAACTGAACCAGCCAATAAACAAAGAGCAAAAATAATTCTGAGCGATTTCATAGCTTAATATGGAGCAATCGGCCAATCATTGTCAATGATATCCCGATCAGCGCCCTATGGACGGGTTTGCCTAAGGTCACGACCATACCCCAACCCTGAGGTAGCCCCACGGTAGCCCTAAAGCGGAAGCCCCGCTGTGTGGAGCGGGGCTAAGTGTATGATTTGATTGGTTGCGGGGGTAGGATTTGAACCTACGACCTTCAGGTTATGAGCCTGACGAGCTACCGGGCTGCTCCACCCCGCGTGAGGGTGTGGTTTGTTGGGTGGGTTGTTTCATGGTGATTTGTCCTCATGGAAGACCTGGCGGCGACCTACTCTCCCGCAGCTTGAGCTGAAGTACCATTGGCGCTGGAAGGTTTCACGGCCGAGTTCGGGATGGGATCGGGTGTTGGGCCTTCTGCTATGACCACCAGGTCATCGATGAGGACGTCCTGTCCGGGTGAGCCGAGCCTTTTGGGGGTCTGGTTCATCCGGTCAGGATTGAAGGGTGTTTTGAAGCATTTGGTTTTGTTGATTTGAGGATGCTGATCACTGTCCAGTGTTGGGTCCTATCTTTGGGACGGGACTTTCGTTTGGAGTGTGATCGGCGGATCTCTCGCGATTGTAGTCTTGATATTGGTGTTGTCACCTGTGGCTTGATCCTCTTTGGACGCATTGGCGGCGTTTACCGTCATGCGAAGGGAGGATTGGAAGCCGATCGAGCAATTAGTACCGGTAAGCTTCACGTGTTACCACGCTTCCACACCCGGCCTATCGACGTGGTGGTCTACCACGGCTCTCAGGCGAGACCTGGTTTTGAGGGGGGTTTCCCGCTTAGATGCCTTCAGCGGTTATCCCGTCCATACATAGCTACGCGGCAGTGCCACTGGCGTGACAACCGCTCCACCAGAGGTATGTCCATCCCGGTCCTCTCGTACTAGGGACAGATCCTCTCAAGTCTCGTACACCCACGGCAGATAGGGACCGAACTGTCTCACGACGTTCTAAACCCAGCTCACGTACCTCTTTAAATGGCGAACAGCCATACCCTTGGGACCTGCTCCAGCCCCAGGATGAGATGAGCCGACATCGAGGTGCCAAACACCCCCGTCGATGTGGACTCTTGGGGGGTATCAGCCTGTTATCCCCGGAGTACCTTTTATCCGTTGAGCGATGGCCCTTCCACTCGGGACCACCGGATCACTAGGACCGACTTTCGTCTCTGCTCCACCCGTCGGTGTCACAGTCAGGCGAGCTTATGCCCTTGCACTCAACGAGCGATTTCCGACCGCTCTGAGCTCACCTTCGCGCGCCTCCGTTACTCTTTGGGAGGCGACCGCCCCAGTCAAACTACCCACCACGCAGGGTCCCGGACCCGGTTTCACGGGCCGCGGTTAGACAACAAGACAGTCAAGGGCGGTATTTCAAGGGTGACTCCACAAGAACTAGCGTCCCTGCTTCAATGTCTCCCGCCTATCCTACACATGACGGTCCTGTTGCCACTGCGAAGCTATAGTAAAGGTTCACGGGGTCTTTCCGTCTGACCGCGGGAACTCCGCATCTTCACGGAGAGTTCAATTTCGCTGAGTCCGCGTTGGAGACAGTAGGGCAGTCGTTACGCCATTCGTGCAGGTCGGAACTTACCCGACAAGGAATTTCGCTACCTTAGGACCGTTATAGTTACGGCCGCCGTTTACCGGGGCTTCAATTCGGTGCTCTCACACCTCCTCTTAACCTTCCGGCACCGGGCAGGCGTCAGACCCTATACGTCGTGTTAACCACTTCG
>OZ244984.1:1165000-1790000 GCA_965223125.1 Alphaproteobacteria bacterium
GCTGCCGAATGGGAGAGACGAGTCGTGCGAATCGACAGGATTTTGGTGCAGGGCCTGCGGGGGGCGATTTCACATGGCATTTATCGGTTCAGGACACGCGGACAGACGGCTTACACCGGTCCGGTCTTTCATCGCGCCGGTCGCCCGGTATCCCTTAGGCAACGTCTGATGGGCGGGTTTCTGACCGTTTCGGCATTGGTCGCAGCTGCTGGCTTCGGCGTGACCGTCATGGCGACCCCCACGCCCTATGCCAGGACAGCGGGGGGTGGCAAGCCCGGCCTGATCGAAACACTGTCCCCCACCGAGAATCCGACCGTCATCTCCTCCCTGTCATCGGAGCAATGGTCTCATTCCGCTCTGGGCGTCGATTCCGGAGCACACGACTCCCTGCTGCAGGATCCCTATCGCCTCAAGATCGAAATTGCCGCGGGCGACACGCTGATGTCGGTCCTGCTGAAGGCGGGACTGGATCAACCGACAGCCTATTCCCTGGTCGAGAGTCTCTCTACCGCCTTTGACCCACGCCATCTGCGCCCGAAACAGTCGATGGAGGTCACGCTGCTGCCGACGCTGGAGGGAATTGCCTCCAACGTTGTGGAATTACAGTTTCATCCGGACAATCTGCGCAGCATCACCGTGCGTAAAACCGAAAGTGGTTATGTCGCGGCGGAGGATGTTCGGGATCTGAGCGACCATATTGTGCGCACCGATGGCATTATCGATTCGTCACTCTATGTCGCCGCACGGGATGCGGGTGTCCCGTTGCAGGTATTGGGCTCATTGATCAACATCTTCTCCTACGACGTCGATTTCCAGCGCGAAATCCAGCAGGGTGACCAATTTTCCCTGATGTTCAACGAGCGCCGCACGGATGAAGGAGAACCGGTTGATTTTGGTGATATCGTGCTGGCGGAAATGACGGTCGGTGGCATTGTGAAGCGGTTCTACCGGTTCGAGGATGATACCGGACGGACGGATTACTATGATGCCAAGGGGCAGTCTGTCCGTCGGGCCCTGCTGCGTACGCCAATCGAGGGCGCGCGAATTTCATCCGGCTTCGGCAAACGCAAGCATCCGATCCTGGGCTATAATAAGATGCATAAGGGGCTGGATTTCGCGGCGCCGACCGGAACCCCGATCTTTGCGGCTGGTGACGGTGTCGTCGAGGTTGCCGGATGGAATGGCGGGTATGGCCGCTATGTCCGCATCCGTCATAACGGCACCTACAAGACCGCCTATGCCCATCTGAGCCGGATCGACAGCCGACTGAAACCCGGTGCCCGCGTCGACCAGCGTCAGATCATCGGCTATGTTGGCACATCCGGTCAATCCACCGGCCCACATCTGCATTATGAAGTCCATCTGAATGGCAGCCAGACCAACCCGTTGGGAGTCAAACTGCCGACCGGTAAAACACTGAAAGGGGGCGAACTCGCCCGCTTTGAGCGCATCCGGGCAGAGGCTGAATCGCAGTATGCGGCCATTGAACCCCGCACCCAGGTTGCCCAGGCAATTGACTGAGGCTTCGTCCTGAACTTTCAGGGTCTCCTATCCACTTATTTTCCTTTCGATCACGATTGCGTAAGACCCTTTCCCTCGTGAGGGGGGCAGGATAGCGTGGCATGGTCATGATCCCACGATGGTTCTGAAAGGAAGACGCAATCTTGCCCTACACACTCTACAACCACACCGGCTCCGGCGGATTCGCCGTCGAGGCGGCGCTCGCCCTGATCGGACATGAATGTGACGTCATCGAGATCGACACCAAAGCGGGAGAGCAGTTCTCCGATGCCTATCGGGCAATCAATCCCTGGTGTCAGGTTCCTGCCCTGCGCCTGCCGGATGGAACGCTGATCACCGAATCCGCCGCCATGGTCATCCATTTGGTCGATGCGTATCCGGATGCGGGACTGGGACCCCGGTCGGGCAGCCCGGAGCACGCCGTCTTCCTGCGCTGGATGCTGTTCATGACGATCAATATCTATGAAAGTGATCTGCGGGCCTATTATGCCAAGCGTTATACCGATGATCCAGCCGGGATACCGGGGGTTGAACGCGCGGGCCTGGACCATATGCGGCGCGGACTGGAGACAATGGAGGGGGTCCTGAGCCCCGGCCCCTATATTCTGGGCACGTCATTCAGCATCGCTGATGTCTATCTGGCGATGCTGCGGGTCTGGTACCGAGCGGACGCGGACCTGCCGCGCATAGATGCCCTTCGCGATGGGATTGCAACACATCCAAAACTGGCCCCCATCTGGCAGCGCCATTTCGGGGATCGGTGACATGATCCGCCTGCTGCTACCGGTCGCCCTGTTGATGCCGTTCCTCGACATCGGTTCGGCACAGGCGGCGGAGCGCTTCCAGGACTGCCCCGATTGTCCTGAGATGGTTGTGATTCCTGCTGGCAATTTCAATATGGGTTCACCCGAAGCTGAACCCGACCGGGAGGCCCATGAAGGTCCGGTCCATAGGGTCGACATCTCTGACAGTTTCGCGCTTGGTGTTTCGGAAGTGACAGTCGGGGAGTATGCCCGCTTCGTCGATGACAGCGGCTATCCCGGTGGCACCGATTGCATTACCGACAACGGCATGTCCTGGGACCTGCGCCCCGGCCAGGGCTGGCAGTCACCCGGATTTCCCCAGACACCCGAGTCACCAGCAACCTGCCTGAATACCCAGGATGTCGAGGCCTATCTGCGCTGGCTCAGCCGGAAGAACGGGCAACGCTATCGCCTGCCGACCGAGGCGGAATGGGAATATGCCGCCCGTGCGGGAACCACGACCCGGCTTCCCCATGGCGACGACCCGGACTATGCGGATACCTGCCAATGGGGCAATGCGGCGGCACTGGAAAGTGGTTTTCAGTACCGGAACCGGACCAGCCGTGACGAACACGCCTATACCGCGCCGGTTCGCGCCTATCCGGCCAACCCGTTCGGACTGCATGGCATGCTGGGCAATGTGCTGGAATGGACGGAGGATTGCTACAGCCCTGACTACACCCGGACGCCGACCGACGGTTCCGCCATGACCGAGGGTGCATGCCACTATCGTGTGCTGCGGGGCGGGACATGGGCGGGGGCCGCCCAGCATATGCGCCCCGCCAACCGGGCACTGAACGACCCCGCCGCCCGTTGGTCCACGACCGGTTTCCGGATCGCGCGCGATATTGATTGATCGTTAGATTTATTGACTGGCTGATCAATAAATCAATTGATCGGCCAGAAATAAAGAATCGCCGGAACGCTGACCACGGCAATCACCGCCTCCAAGGGCAGACCGACCCGCCAGTAATCACCAAAGCGATAGCCGCCAGGCCCCATGACCAGCGCGTTGTTCTGGTGACCGATGGGGGTCAGGAAGGCACAGGATGCACCGATGGCGACCGCCATCAGATACGGATCCGGCTCATGCCCCAGCCCGGCGGCAATGGCCAGTGCGATAGGTGCCATGACAACTGTCGTGGCGGCATTGTTCAGAACGTCACTCAGCATCATCGTCGAAACCAGAATCAGGGCGATGATCGCCCAGACCGGAATGTCGCCTGCCAGGCCCAGTATGGCATCGGCGATCAGGCGGGTGGTGCCGGTCGTCTCCATCGCACCGCCAACCGGAATCAGGGCACCGAGCAGCACGATCACCGGCCAGTCTACGCTGTTATAGACCTCCCGGAGCGGCACAACGCCCAGAACAACGATGGCAACGACGGCGACGCCGAACGCTATCGGCAACGCTACGAGACCGAGCGAGGCAAACAGTACGGCACCGGCAAAGCACACCAGGACCACAGTGCCACGCTGACGCCGCCCAAGGCTGATATCCTTTGCCCGCAGCGGCAAGGCACCAAACCGCGCCACCGCCTCGTCCAGTTCCTCTGCCGCGCCCTGCAGCAGCAGGATATCCCCTGCCCTGAAGCGGAAATCCTTCAACCGCCCCCGATGTGGTCTGCCCTGGCGCGACACACCCAACAGTGCCACGCGATAACGCGCACCGAACCGCATCTGCGACACTGTCCGTCCTTCCAGCATCGACCCGCCCTGCACGACGAGTTCCAGTGACGCCGCATCTCCAGAATCAAGTATCTCACGCGCACTAGGGCCTCCGCCGCTCAATTCCAGTTTGAATTCGGCAACGAAGCGGTCGATTTCCTCCGCAACACCCTCGATGATCAGATGATCGGTCGCATGCAGCGGCTCATGCCGGGGCGGTGCTGGATAGTCCCGCCCACGCCGGATCAGCTTGGCGATGACGACATCCATCTCCTCACTCATCTTTTCAATCTCGGTGATGGTCTTGCCGTAAATCCTGCTCGATTTCGACAGTTTCACTTCGGCGGTATAGACCTCTGCACCGTAATGGGCGGCATTGGATTTCTCCGCGCCGACAGGAATCAACCGCCAGCCGAACAGGACCAGATAGATAAGCCCCGCCGCCGCCGCCAGACCCCCGACAGGCAGGAAGTCGAACATGGCATAATCCTCACCCACCGCCTGCCCGCGAATGGCGGAAATCAGAATGTTGGGCGGTGTCCCGATCAGGGTGATCATGCCACCCAGGATCGAGGCGAAGGAAAGCGGCATCAGCAGCAGATTGATCGGACGCTCCGCCTTGCGGGCAGACTGGATCGCAACCGGCAGCAACAGGGCCAACGCACCGACATTGTTCATAAAGGCGCTCAACAACGCGGCCACACCACCCAACCCGCCGATATGCCCGGATGTCGTCCCCGAACCGCGCTGCACCAGACGGGTGATCGGATCGATGGCACCGGAGGCGGACAGCGCCCGGCTGAGAATCAGGACCAGGGCAACGGTCACCGTTGCAGGATTGCCGAACCCGTCGAATGCATCCTTCGCATCGACCAGCCCCAGCAGGGTTGCCGCCAGCAACCCTGCGAGCGCGACCAGATCATAGCGATACCGCCCCCAGATAAAGAGTCCAAGCAATGCGAGCAGAAGCCCGAGGATAAGGCTCTGGTCCAGACTCATAGATCATCCAGCACGGCATAGAGCGCATCCAGACTGGCTGCCCCCAGCAGGCGACAGCGGGCAATTGACCAGCCCTGCACCGGATCCGGTGCGTTGGCATTGTCCTTGAACGGCATTTCCAGGGTCATCGAAAGCGCGCCATACCGCTCCGCCACCTGGGCGGAGCACATCGTTAGATTGGCTTTTCCCGGCGGGGCCTTGGGATATCCGTATTCGGTCTGAAAATCGGGATTGGCTCGACAGAGCGCGGCTTCATACCGCTCCCGCAGCGCGATCTGCTTTTCGGTCACGGAGGGTATAGCATCGGCTCCAGCGATAAAGTTATAGGGCAGCGCTTCATCGCCATGCACATCCAGGCAGAAATGCACTCCGGCGCGATCCATTGCCTGCCGGGTCAGAAAGACCTCCGGGCTTTCCTGCGGCGAGGGATTCGCCCATTCGCGGTTCAGGTTTCGCCCCCTGGCATTGGTGCGCAGATGGCCCCGGCGGCTGCCATCGGGATTCATGTTCGGAACCGCATAGACGGTGGCGCGTGCCAGAATCTCCCGGCTGACCGGGTCGCTCGCATCCAGCAGGCGGGTCAGCATTCCTTCCATGAACCATTCCGCCATGCTTTCACCCGGATGCTGGCGCGCGATGGTCCAGATGCGCTTTTTCTCCTCCGTCCCGTCGCCGATCACTAGCAGGTCCATTTCCTCGCCATCCGGCGTTTCACCCAGCACGGCATGGCGGCACAGGGTCTGCGCCTGACAGGCGGCGATCAGATCACGGTGGCGCTCCCTGGAATAGGGCGGGAAATAGGCGACGTAGAAACTGTCCACCGTCGGGGTGTGGCGGATCGTCAGAACCGCCCCGTCAAATTCCGTATCCACCCGGAACCAGGTCTCCCGATCCTGGGAGATACAGGCGCGATAGCCTTCCCATCCCTTGACATAGGCGGCTTCCCCCGCATTCAGGATGCGAAGACAGACCGCATCACCCAGAACGCCGCTGACACGGAAGTGGAACCATTGGAAGAACCCGTCCGGCCCGACATCCTTCGTGATGCGCAACTGCACGTCCGACGGATCCTCTGCCCGCACCACCTCAATATTCCCGGAATCAAAATTGCTGGCGATATGCATGAACTCTCCTGTCCAACCGATTATTCATATAGGCTTGCCGCTGAACATGGCGCTGTCCCCTCTGTACGTAAAGGCCGGACATAAAGGTTTGCGTCGTCCTGACGACAGAATCCACCCGACATGACACATTTTCAACTGGCTTGCCGATATAGGAAGGCGCATTAGGAACAAGCAGGGCCGTCACTGGACAGGACCCTCCAAACACAAAGCGGATGAGCCGATGTTGAGCGCACTGAAAGTCAGTTGGGCCCTGTTTCTGGGACTGGCCCTGATCATGATCGGCAACGGTCTGGGCGGCAGCCTGGTCGGGGTTCGCACGCAGGTCGAGGATTTCGGTAACTCCCTTACCGGCTTCGTCATGGCGGGCTATTTTGCCGGATTTTTGTTCGGATCCTTCCTGGTCCCGAAAATGATGGCAATGGTTGGCCATGTCCGAGTCTTCGGCGCGCTGGCGGCGCTCGCCTCCATGACCATCCTGGTCTATCCGCTATTCGTCGATCCCTATGTCTGGATCGGTATGCGCGTCCTGACAGGGCTGTCCTATGCGGGTCTCTATATCGTCGTGGAAAGCTGGTTGAACGACAAGGCAACGAACCAGACCCGCGGTCAGATCCTGGCGATCTATCTGGTCGTCAGTTCACTTGGCGTGGCGGGCGGGCAATTATTGCTGAACGCCTATGACCCGGCGGATTTCAAACTGTTCACGGTGGTGTCGGTGCTGATTTCCATGGCTGCCATCCCGGTACTGATCTCCGCCGCACGCGCGCCGGACTTCACTGCACCGGAGGCGCTGGGTCCGCTGCGTCTTTTCCGTATCTCGCCACTGGGTACCATCGGCATGGTACTGGTCGGCGTCACCGCCGGCATGCTGATCGGGATGGGTCCGGCCTATGGCTACAAGATGTACGGAACGACCTTTGCCTCCCTTTTCATGGCGGCGATATTCATCGGCGGATTCCTCTTCACCTGGCCTATCGGAAAGCTTTCCGACATTTTCGACCGGAGGAAGGTCATCGTCGCATCCGCAGCCGCCTGTGTGCTGGTGGCGATCCTGGGCCTGGCCTTTCATGATCCGGGCCGACTGAACACATTGCAGACCTATCAGGAATATTATCCGATCGGTCAGGATCCGTTCAGCAACGCCAATCTTCTGCTTCTCGTCGCGCTGGTCTTCGGCGGGGTCGCACTCCCGCTCTACTCGCTCTGCATTGCGCATACGAATGACTATCTGTCCCCCAAACAGATGGTCGCCGCCAGTTCGACCCTGATCATGGCAAATGGCCTTGGCGCGATGCTCGGTCCAAATCTGGCCGGACTGGCGATGGATATGCTTGGAACGCCCGGCTATTTCTGGTCACTGGTCTGGATCAATATCATATTTGTCCTGTTCGGCCTATATCGGATGGTCCGCCGCCCCTCACTGCCCGCCGCGGACCAGAATGCCTTCGTCGCCATCGATGCGCGGTTGAGTGCGGTCGGCGTTTCCTCCCTGCATCCGGATACGCCTGACCAAGATAATCCACCAGAGGCGGGCAAAGCGCCTGACATTGAAAAAACTGCGTGATAGCCTTTCGCCATCATGTCTGTTGAACACCCGCCCGACCTCACAGAATTCAAACATCTTCTCGAAGCCCGTCTGGCAGAAATCGAGATGCTGACCGCATCGACTAAGGACGCCCGCGCGCCAGTCGAACTGGACCAGCAATCAGTCGGACGACTGTCACGAATGGACGCGATGCAGGGGCAGGCAATGGCACTGGCCACCGACGAGCGCCGCAGGGCCGAACGCCTGCGCATCCGGGCCGCCCTGGCTCGGATCGATAGCGGCGATTACGGCTATTGCGCGAAATGCGGGGAGGACATCCCGGAAAAACGTCTGAAACTTGATCCGGCGACGCCGCTCTGCGTCGACTGCGTATCCCCTTCAGGATAATCGTTTCATGAAAACTGCGTTGGATTTCCTTCGGGCTGATCCGTGGCTGGCGCTCTATGGCCTGTTCATGGCCTTTGGGTCCAGTTTCGGCCAGACCTTCTTCATCGCCCAGTTCGGCGGTGAGATCCGGGCGGATTTCGGGTTGAGCGATGCCCAGTTCGGCACCGTCTATGGCCTTGCCACGCTGCTGTCCGCGGCAGTCATCGTCTATACCGGCGGGGTGATCGACCGGGTGGACCTGCGGCGCTGGACGCTGTGCCTGCTGCCGACCTGTGCGCTTGCCTGCGCCCTGATGGGGCTGGCAGAGGGCGTGGCCGCACTGTTTGCCGCGATCTTCCTGCTGCGTCAGACCGGCCAGGGGCTGATGAGCCATACAATGGGCCACAGTCTGGGCCGCTACAGCCGGGTCGGACGCGGCAAGGCGGTTGCCTTCGGATCCTACGGATTTCCCATCGGCGAAGCGCTGTTCCCCTTACTGGGAGTCGGGCTGATCGCCTGGATCGGTTGGCGCGAGACCTGGTTCGGTCTTTCCGCCACCTATCTCCTCATCGGTCTGCCTGTCGCGCTGATGCTGCTGCGCGGACACGACCAACGCTATGCGGATTACAGGATCGGTCAGGACGCCGACGATGCGGCTGCCCTCCTGCCGGAGAACCCCGGAGCCGCACCGCGCCCGGTGCGAAGCTGGCGGCGGCGGGAGGTGCTGCGCGACCTGCGTTTCTATCTTGTTGTCCCCGGTATGATCACGCCCAGCTTCCTGATCACCGGATTGTTCCTGCACGGCGTTCGGATATCCGAACTGAAGGGCTGGAGCCCGGAACTGTGGGCAGGCAGCATCATCTTCTATGCCATTGGCGGCATTCCGACGAGCCTGATCTTCGGGGCCTATATCGACCGGGTGGGAACGGCGAAGGGATTGCCGTTCTTTCTGCCAACGCTGATCCTAGCCTGTCTGGTTCTGGGCTGGGGTGAAGGAGCCTGGACGGCACCCGCCTTCATGCTGATCTCCGGGCTGGGATCCGGAATACTCGCTGTTCTGGCGGTGGCGCTCTGGGCCGAGCATTACGGGACCCGGTATCTGGGGGAGATCAAGGCGATGATGACAGCCCTCTCGATCTTCGCCAGCGCCGCCGGGCCGCCAGTGCTGGGCTTCATGCTGGACTGGAACTGGTCGATTGCGGAAATCTGCATCGCCTCCGCCCTGTTCACGACCGGTGCCTGGGGACTTTCCCTTATCGCGGCCCGGCGCTACGCTGCCCGTTGAAACAGATCATCGAAATGAGGAGTCTGAAATGACCCGAAGCCACTGGCTGTTCAAAACCGAACCCGGTACCTGGTCCTGGGATGACCAGGTCCGGCGCGGCGATCTGGGTGAAGGATGGGACGGCGTTCGGAATTATCAGGCCAGCAACAACATGAAGGCCATGAAGATCGGCGACTGGGGGTTTTTCTATCATTCGGTCAATGAGAAGCAGATCGTCGGAATCGTCGATGTGATCGAGGAATATCATCCCGACCCGACCGATGCGAAGGGCATATTCGGCATGGTGACGATCCGCGCCATCCGACCGTTCGTGAAGCCGGTCACGCTGGCCGACATCAAGGCCGAACCGGCCCTCGCCGACCTCTCTCTGATCAAACAATCGCGCCTGTCGGTGATGCCGATCCCGGACGAATCCTGGCGGTTGATCTGCCGGATGGGCGAGACCGATCCTTCCTGATCCTCCCTTCCTCCTTCTTGACGAGCATGTTCCATGGGAAAATTATCGGTACCGCCGCGCCTTGATCCGCAGATGGCAAAGGCGCTGGAAATTGCAGCCAGACTGGCGGCGGAAACGAAGGCTGCAAAGGGATTGCAGGATGCCGACCCGTTCGACCTGACCGCCCAGCGCATCCTTTACAATGCCGACCGCGAATTCTGGAACCGCGACGCGCCGGAAATGGCGGAAAGCCTGGATCTGCACTGCGACGGGCCGCAGGGGCGGGTCGCCCTGCGCCTGCACCGACCGAAAGGAGCCACTTCCCCCGCCCCAGTGCTGGTCTATCTGCATGGCGGCGGCTGGATTGTCGGCAACCTGGATACCCATCAGCGGATCATGCGGGTGCTGGCGGACAAGAGCGGCTGGGCGGTGCTTGGCGTTGATTACCATCTGGCCCCTGAAGCAAAATTCCCGGTGCCGCAGCAGGATTGCATCGCCGCTGTCGATTGGCTCTTCACCCATGGCGCGGCGTATGGGCTGGACCCGACCCGGACCGCGCTGGGCGGCGATTCGGCGGGCGGCAACATGTCGATGGCGACACTGCTGCATCTGCGCGCGCAGGGGCGCCACAAGGCCGTGAAGGCGGCACTGCTCTACTATGGTTCATACGGATTGCGCGATTCCGCCTCCCGCCGTCTCTGGGGTGGGGTAGAGGACGGGCTGAGCGCCGCTGATCTCGCCTTCTTCCGGACCTGTCTGATGACCACGCCGGAGGAGATGCAGGACCCCCGGTTCGACATTCTGGCGAATGACCTCAGCGATCTGCCGCCGCTCTATATCCTGGAAGTCACCATGGATCCGCTGGCCGATGACAGTCGCGCCCTGACCGAAGCCGTGCGGGAGGCGGGCGGTACCGCCGACCATCGCCGCGTGGACGGCGTGCTGCACGGCTTCCTGCATATGAGCGGCCATGTCGATGCCGCCATGACGGCCTTGACCGAAGGGGCTGCATTCCTGCGGAAAAGTACCTAAAGAATGAACTTGCTCAGATCGGTGTCTTTGGCAAGATCGCCTACCTGTTGCTGGACATAGGCAGCATCGATCGTCACCTCCTCGCCATCGGGGCGGTCGGAGGCGGTGTAGCTGATCTCTTCCAGCAGTTTTTCCAGCACGGTATGCAGCCGACGGGCGCCGATATTCTCGACCGACCCGTTGATCTCCGCCGCCAGTCTGGCCAGCGCGTGGATCGCGTCCTCGGTAAAGGTCAGGGTCAGGTTCTCTGTTCCCATCAGCGCGATATACTGCTTGATCAGGCTATTATCCGGTTCCGTCAGGATCCGACGGAAGTCGTTTTCGGTCAGCGCATCCAGGCTGACCCGGATCGGCAGGCGACCCTGCAATTCCGGCAGCAGATCGCTCGGCTTTGCCAGATGAAAGGCACCGCTGGCGACAAACAGAATGTAATCGGTCTTCACCGCGCCATGCTTGGTGGCGACCGTCGTGCCCTCGATCAGCGGCAGCAGGTCGCGCTGCACCCCTTCGCGGCTGACATCTCCGCCGGAGCGTTCGGAGCGCACGGTGATCTTGTCGATCTCATCAATAAAGGCGATGCCATTCTGCTCGACATTCTCGATGGCGGCCAGCTTGATCGCCTCGTGATCAACCAGCTTGTCCGCCTCTTCGGCGACCAGAACATCATAGGATTCACGCACCGCCATCTTGCGGGTCTTGGTGCGCCCGCCCATCGCCTTGCCGAAAATATCGTTCAGGTTCAGCATGCCCATCTGCGCGCCCGGCATGCCCGGAATATCCATCGTCGGCAGGCCGAGCCCGCCGGTATCCTGGACCTGAACCTCGATTTCCTTCTCGTCCAGCGACCCTTCGCGCAGTTTCTTGCGAAAGGTCTGGCGCGTCGCGTCACTGGCATTCTGGCCGACCAGCGCGTCGATCACCCGTTCCTCCGCCGCGATTTCGGCCTTGGCATTCACTTCACGGCGCTGGGTTTCGGTCTCCATCTGGATCGCCACCTCGACCAGATCTCGGATGATCTGCTCGACATCACGGCCGACATAGCCGACCTCGGTGAATTTCGTTGCCTCTACCTTGATGAAGGGCGCTCGGGCCAGCTTCGCCAGCCGCCGGGCGATCTCGGTCTTGCCGCAACCGGTCGGGCCAATCATCAGGATATTCTTGGGCAGCACTTCCTCACGCAGTTCCGGCGACAGCTTGAGACGCCGCCAGCGGTTGCGCAGCGCAATCGCGACTGCGCGCTTGGCATCGTTCTGACCGATGATGAAACGGTCAAGTTCGGAGACAATCTCCCGCGGACTGAAATCGGTCATTTATCCCCGCTTTCCGACAGGATTTCCAATGTCACGGACTCGTTCGTATAGATGCAGATATCGGCGGCGACCTTCATCGCCCGGCGCGCGATGTCCTCGGCGCTCATATCCTCGCGATCTGCCAGTGCGCGCGCGGCGGCCAGCGCATAGGCCCCCCCGGAGCCGATCCCGATCAGCCCGTCCTCCGGTTCCAGCACGTCGCCGGTGCCGCTGAGGATCAGCGAGACATCCTTGTCGACCACCGCCATCATCGCCTCAAGCCGCCGCAGATAACGGTCGGTGCGCCAATCCTTGGCCAGTTCCACGCAGGCGCGGGTCAATTGTCCGGGATACTGCTCCAGCTTCGCCTCCAGCCGCTCGAACAGCGTGAACGCATCCGCCGTCGCCCCGGCAAAGCCGACGATCACCGCGCCATCGGCCAGCGTCCGCACCTTGCGCGCATTGGATTTGAAGACCGTGTTGCCCAGCGTGACCTGGCCATCACCCGCAATCACCACCCGGCCGCCCTTCCGGACGGACAGAATGGTGGTCCCATGAAAAACCGGCCCACTGCCGGTCGGGGAAGTTTCGCCCTGTGACATGTCGCGAGATATGGGCGATGCCACGCGATGCGTCAATGTTGAACCTAGGCTACGGGGATAGATAAAGGATCAACGTTCATTTTCCGACACAAGTTCCGTGCTGACCGGGATGACTTTAGCCCGCGGCTCCCAATCATCAGGCAGTGGCGGGCGCAACGACTGACCTTTCGCCTCTATGGCCTGTATCTCTTCAGCGGTTTTCTGCAATGTGAGATATCGTTCGGCACCGGGTGGGTGCGACGTTTCCTGATAAATGCTTGTTTCCGCTCTTGCCGCCATTCGCCGCCAGACCTGCTCGGCACCCTGGACCGGATATCCTCCTCTTGCCAAAAGGTACATGCCGATCACATCCGCTTCCGCTTCAAAATCCGCAGAAAACTGCATGCGGGCAATTTCACCCGCCTGCTTGGTGAAGTATCCACCCGTATTGACCCCACCAAGGGCGAACAGCATATCAAGCGCGAATCCGGCGACTTGGGCCGGAGCAGCGTTTTCCTTATGCTTTTCTATATGTGACATGATATTGTGGGCAGCTTCATGACCGAAAACAACCGCAAGCGAATAATCATCCAACAAATTCAGAATACCGCGCGTGAAAAAAATATTAGTGCCATCTGCATAGGCATTTATCTCAGTCGTAGGATCGACAAAAATATGGAAGCCGCATATTTCGTCCAATTCCAATGTCTTATTCAGTAATTCTCCATCCCGTTCGATAACATATTCGAACTTTCTTTCCGCCGTTTCATCGCTCTCCTTCAATGCCTCGTACAAGGCATCAAGAGACCCTGACTGCCCCGTAGTCTGAATCCCCCAATACGAATGGAAGCGGTCACCCGCTCTGATATCGGCACGTGCGCCCGGGCTGTTCTTCACGACAAACTCAACCGTAGGCCTGTGCGTAAGGGAAAAACCATCAGTCATTACATCTTGATCAGCAACTTCATAGGAATCGAGTGAATGCAGTCGAATTCCGTCTTCAAGTGCTGTCCAGTCTGGACCGCATAGATCGGTAGAGTTCTTAAGTATTGGATAACCAATGTCACTGATGCGCTTAGCGTCATCAATAAAGGATTGCACCCGTTCAATTTCCTGGCGCAAACCTTCTGCAGCCAAGGTTTCATCCGAGTACTTTTCCCGCTGAATAACCGCTGTCTGACAAGCAGCAAGAATCGATAAAAATACTCCGGCAGCAATGCAACGCCCGAAATACACAATCCCCTCCCCCCTCAAATATGAGGGAACAGGATAAGGTTTAATTAAAGAAGAAATCAACTGCTAGATGATAAATTCACCATTTGCTCCGCGCCGCACGGAATCCAAGCAATCCACGGCAAAGAGCTATGACTCATTCTTCCTCAGGCCGTCGTGTCCACCTTCTCTGAATCTTCCGGCGGCGGGGCAGTTTCCGCCTTTGCGACCAGAACCATGGCGGGGCGCAGCAAGCGGTCGTGGAGCTTGTATCCTGGCTGGAGCACCTGGACGACGGTGCCAGCAGGCTTGCCCGTTCCCGGAACTTCCTGGATCGCCTGATGTTCGGCGTAATTGAACTTCTCGTCCAGCGGATCGATTTTCACGATCTGGCTCTTGCCCAGTGCGTCCAGCAGCATTTTCTCCGTCATCTCGACGCCGACAAGGAGGTTCTTCAAAACCTCATTCTCACCGCGCGACTCTTCCGGAACCGAGTCCAGGGCCCGGCGCAGATTATCGACGACCGGCAGCAATTCCCTGGCCAATCCCGACGCGGCAAATTTCAGGGTATCCACCCGTTCCTTGTCGGCGCGACGACGGACATTCTCAGCCTCGGCCACGGCGCGGAGCGCACGGTCCTTCATGGCCGCAACTTCCGCCTTCAGGGCTGCGACTTCGTCATTATCGTCGGACCTGAGATTCATGCGGGAATCAGTCCCGGTTTCTGCCGGTGACGGCTCATCGGTTGCCACCTCATCCGCTGCCGTCTCGGCTGCTGTCGCCGCGTCTTCCTCACGAATGGTTTTTTCCTGATCTGCCTTCTTCGGTTCCGTCATAACGTCGACCTGTCACTTTCGTTGCATATTCACAAAGAGGGGTTCGCGCCCCGATATCTCCTGTCCGGGGGGTAGCCTATTCCATCCCTGGCCTCAAGTCCGGTTTCCACTCACCAGCCGCCCGATGACTTTCGCGGTGTAATCCACCATCGGAATGATCCGGGCATAATTCATCCGTGTCGGTCCCAGCACACCGATGGCACCGACAATCTTCTCCGTCCCGCCGGTCGCCCCGGCCCCGTTGCCGTAGGGCGCAACGATCATGGAACAGCCTGCCAGCGAGAACAGCTCGTTCTCCGCGCCAATGAAAATCTGAATCCCCTGGGCTCCCTCGGCGGCATCCAGCAGCCGCCAGAGATTTTCCTTCGCCTCCAGCGCACTGAACAAGGCCCGGATCCGCTCCAGATCCGCCATAGCGGTCACGTCTTCCAGCAGGTTAGACTGACCGGATACGATCAATACCCCGCCGCCGGATGCGATGTCCGACCAGGTTGCCAGCCCGGCCTCGACGACCCTTGAGGTCAGCGCATCGATCTGCGACTTGTCCTGTTCAATCTCGCTTTCAATGGCGGCACGGGCGTCGGCAACCGACTTTCCGACCAAACGCGCCGTCAGATAGTTCGCGGCCTCCACCAGGGCCGAGGGTGGCAGACCCATCGGCAGGTCAATGACCCGATTTTCAACCATGCCGTTGGACGTGACCATCACGACCAGCGCCCGACCACTGCCCAGCGGCACGAATTCGATATGCTTGAGCGCCCCCTCCGCCTTCGGTGCCATCACCAGACCGGCACAGCGGCTGAGACCCGACATCAGACTGGAGGCTTCTTCAAGCATCTGCGTCACCGACCGACCGGCGGCGGCGCATTGCACTTCGATCGCCTCCCGGTCGGTGGTGGTGAGTTGACCGGACTGCAAAAGCCCGTCGACGAACAGCCGCACCCCCATATCGGTCGGCAGCCGTCCGGCAGATGTATGCGGTGCATACAGCAAACCCGCATCCTCCAGATCCGCCATCGCATTGCGGATCGTGGCAGCGGACAGTCCCATATTCAGCTTGCGCGACAGCGTGCGCGAGCCTACGGGTTCGCCCGTCTCGACATAAGCCTCGACGACCAAGCGTAAAATGTCTCTGGACCGTTCGTTCAATTCTGTGATCATGGTATCCGGAATGTAGGAAGCTCCCGGTCAGGCGTCAATTGCCGCTGACATCGTCTGGACCGGGAACCGTCCGCACTGGACGAATGCGATGGAAGCCGGTAAATCGGTTAACCATGAAATTTCAGTTTGTTGAAGGAGTTGTAATGCGCCCGTCCGGACGGACCCCAGATCAGTTGCGCGATATCGTGCTTGAAACCGACGTCTCCCGCTATGCGGAGGGATCCTGCCTGGCCAAATTCGGCCATACACATGTGCTGTGCACCGCCTCCGTTGAGGACGGCGTGCCGCCATTTCTGCGCAATTCGGGCCGTGGCTGGGTGACGGCGGAGTATGGCATGCTGCCACGGTCCACCCACAGCCGGATGGACCGCAAACGCACCGCCGACAGTGGGCGCAGCCAGGAAATCTCGCGCCTGATCGGGCGGTCATTGCGCGCTGTCACCGATACGAAGAAGTTGGGTGAGCGCCAGATCCGCATTGATTGCGATGTGCTGCAAGCCGATGGCGGCACCCGCACGGCGGCGATAACCGGCGGTTATGTCGCACTGGCACTGGCGATCCAGCACATGATGAAACTTGGCGCGGTCGCACAAACCCCGCTGAAAGGTTCCATCGCCGCGATTTCCTGTGGTCTGTTCAAAGGCGAACCGGTACTCGACCTCGACTATGATGAAGATTCAAATGCCCAGGCAGATGCGAATTTCGTGCTGACCGGAATCGGTGGACTGGTGGAAATTCAGGGAACGGCGGAGGGCGATCCCTTCAGTGAGGATGAATTCCTTGCCCTTCTGAAACTGGCCAAGGGCGGATGTGCCCAACTGACGCGCGCACAGAACGATGCGCTCGGCATCGTCTGACGGAGCGGGCGAAACAACATGGCACGGCAGTTCACGGAAAACCGGCTGGTAATAGCCAGCCACAACGAAGGGAAGGTGCGGGAGATCGCCGATCTGCTGCGCCCCTTCGATGTCCAGGTTTTCTCCGCCGCCATGCTGGACCTGCCAGAGCCGAAGGAGACAGGTTATACCTTTCGTGCCAATGCGGAACTCAAGGCGCGGGCGGCAGCGCAGGCAGCAAATATGCCCGCCCTGGCGGATGATTCCGGGTTGACGGTTGCTGCGCTGGACGGCGCGCCCGGGATCTATTCCGCACGCTGGGGGGGAAAGACGAAGAACTTCGATCTGGCGATGAATCGGGTCCATCGGGCACTGATCGACAAACCGGACAAATCCGCCGCCTTCATCTGTGCCCTGGCCCTGGTCTGGCCCGACGGTCATGCGGAAATCTTCGAAGGCCGTATCGACGGGGCAATCGTCGAACCGGCGCGAGGCAGGAACGGTTTCGGCTATGACCCGATCTTCCAGGCGGTCGGTCAGACTCTTACATTCGGCGAAATGGATCCGGATGAAAAGCACGTCATCAGCCATCGCGCCGATGCGTTTGAACAACTGGTCGCCGCCTGTTTCGGGACATGACTTCCACCGACCAGCCGCTGGCACTCTATGTTCATTGGCCCTTTTGCAAGGCGAAATGCCCCTATTGTGATTTCAATAGCCATGTGCGCGACGGCATCGACCAGCCACGCTGGCGAAGCGCCCTGCTGTGCGAATTGGAAACGGCCCTTGCCCGCATGGAAGGACGCGCACTGGGCTCAATCTTCTTTGGTGGCGGCACCCCATCCCTGATGGACCCGGACACCACGGCGGCCCTGATCGACAGGGCGGGATCGATCCTGTCCCCGACGTCGGATATCGAAATCACACTGGAAGCCAATCCGACCTCTGTCGAATCCGGACGTTTCGCGGCCTATCGCCAAGCCGGAATCAACCGGGTCTCCCTCGGCATCCAGGCATTGGACGATGGGGCGCTGCACTTTCTGGGGCGCGAACATTCCGCCGATGAAGCCATCACCGCCATCGACATCGCCCGCAGACATTTCCCCAGACTTTCCTTCGATCTGATCTATGCCAGACACGGCCAGACCGCAGCGGACTGGACGGCGGAACTGGAACGCGCCATCGACCTGGCCGCCGACCACCTGTCGCTCTATCAACTGACCATTGAACCGGGCACCCGCTTCCACACCCGTGCCAGACTCGGTGAAACCCTAACGCTGGCGGAGGAGGCGGGAGCCGTTCTCTATGAGGCGACCCAGGCGCGCCTTGATGCGCTGGGCCTGCCAGCCTACGAGATTTCCAATCATGCACGGCCCGGCGCGGAAAGCCGACACAACCTCACCTATTGGCGCTATAGCGATTATGTGGGGATCGGACCGGGTGCCCATGGCCGGGAAACCCGTGACGGAATCAAGCGCGCGACCATACGTCATCGACTTCCGGAACGCTGGCTGGAAGCAGTGGAGAGTGACGGGCACGCTCTGGCTGAATCAGAAATTCTGGATACGGAACGTCAGTTCCGCGAAATCCTGCTAATGGGCCTGAGACTGGCGGAGGGCGTTCCCCGATCCCGTCTGATCGATGCGACGGGGGTTGGCCTCGACGCGCTGGACGGAAACCGCCTTACCAATCTGATTGATGAAGGGTATGCGGTTACCGACCCGAATCGTCTTGCCCTCACCCATGCCGGACGCCAGCGGCTGGATGCCGTTCTGGGCTATCTGCTGACATGATGGGCAGGAAGTCCGGAACATTTGCCCAATCCGACACCGGCATGAACAAAAATCAAATCCCGAGATCCTTTCGAATACCCTACCGGGCCTCAATCGTGTCCAACTGTGTTTCCAGGACGGTCTGATTCCGCCCGTTGCCTTTGGCGAAGTAGAGTCCTTCGTCGGATCGCTGGATCAGATCCGACAACGGCTCGCCGGGCCGAAACTCCGCGACGCCGATGGACAGGGTGATATTCCCCATTTCCTCGCCCGTGGTGCGATTGCGAATGCGCTTTGAGGACACGGCGGCGCGCACCTGCTCGCACAGGGTACGGGCATCGTTCAGTTTCGTGTTGGGCAGAACCAGTGCGAATTCCTCGCCGCCATAGCGGGCGGCAAGGTCATTTCCCTTCACATTGCCCTGAAGAATGCGACCGACAAGCTTCAGCACCTGGTCCCCGGTCTGATGGCCGTAAGTATCATTGAATTTCTTGAAGAAATCGATATCCGTGAGGGCGAGGCAGAGCGGTGCCCCATCCTCCATCGCTTCCATCGCGCGCTGCCGCAGCGTGGCATCAAACATCTTGCGGTTGGCAATGCCGGTCAGTGCATCGGTCATCGCCTCCCGCTGCACGTCTTCGAGATTCTGGCGGAGAGAGGCGATCTCCTGGGAGGATTCCTGGAGCTTCGACTTGAGCTGGGAATTCGATTCCTGCATCCGCTGGGTTTCCAGAGCCAACGACTGCACCGCCATCCGGATACTGTCCAACCCCTCGGAATCCGTGATCGCCCCCAAACCCTCAGTCAGAGTCTTCCCGAAACTCTCCACGCCACCGGACGCATCACCCATCATTTCAAGCACGCGACCGACCTGAACCTCAATCTTCTTCGAGGTTTCCTGCAGTGCTATCCCTTCATCACTATGCGTGAAGTACTTGTCATAGACCTCGTCATTCTTCTGCGAGGTAAAATTCTGCTTGTTGCTGAGCAGGACATCCAGGGTCTTTTTCAGGTCCGGATATTTCTCGTTCACATAGGAATACCATACCGCATAATTGCGCGGCGTCGCCGGAACCTTATGTTCCCTCATCAGTTCCAGGGCGCGTTCCGCATAGGATTGAGCCTGATCAAGACCTTCAGAATATTCCACCGAACCACTCCCCCTGACACTCAATAACCTAATATTAAGGCTGCATACCGCGCTGCGTTCCGTCGCATCGTGCCGTTCCGGATCGTTACAAGGCCTGTCCGTATTCCAATGCTGCCCAAACAAGTACCGCTATCAATACGGATCGGACCCCGTTTCGGTTTCCACTCCATCCCGCTCCATTTCGATCCCGCCGCAAATCAGGTTAGGGTCGAAATCGCAAAGTCTGATTGTCGGCTACGGGCGCATGCTATCAAATTGTTCGGAGGCCTCAACCGTTTTAGCACCCAATTTTCGATTGAGTTGGACCAATTCCGTGAATTAACCATAAATGAATTCAACACAACCCGCCCCACCCATCCGGAACGGGAAAACTCGCATGCTGTCTCGCGCGCTCGGAGAGACTCTGAAACACGGTTTCGTCCAGCAGAACCGGCATGCCGGATGCATCGGTTGCGAAGTCCACAACCCGTTCTTCAATCGCCGCGAGATACCCATCCGGTTCGGCATAAAGCCCTTGCAGAAAATGTATACCTTGGGTTGAAACGGATAATATTTGAGTGGTAATGCTCAGCCGTCGCCCCCCATGCACTTCACGCAGATAGGCGACCTTGTTGCAACGAAGCTGCAAGGCTGGAAGCCCCTCCACGCTTTCCCGGAAGGCCCGAATCGCCTGATCGAGGGCCTGAACATAATAGGCGACGTTGAAATGATCATTATAATCGGTCCAGGCCGGTATCACGACGGGTTTTGCGCCAGAAACCAGACTGGCATCGTGATGGGGCAATGATAGGGCAGACATAGACGCTGTTTCCTGCTAGATTCCAGAAGTTTCCATACAGTGCCATGGAAGGGACAGGACCGTCCACCCTTGGCAAAATTGCAACACATATTTGGGTAAATTGAAGCACGCCTGCCAGTCAGGTGGTGCGGACATTGCCCCTGTGCTAATTGACATTTGTAAGTAGAATGATGCGGTAGGTGCATGTGATCGTATCAGCGGAATGACCCTTGATTTCGAGTTTCCCACCGGGACGTCGAAATCGGTTCAGCGTCGCGGTCTGAACGTGTTGACCGTCACAGACGGTGCGTTGGAATTGGTATAAAAAGCGTGTGGGGCGTTGGCCTGAAAGGCTGGAAACATCCTGCAAGCCGTTGTGGAGAGAGTGGACCGAATGTCATCAGGCCTTATTTTCCCGGGATTCCTGAAATCCGTCGTTTTGGGCCTGGCTCTCGCAGTCAGCCTCGCAGGATGCGCAACCGCACCGACCGATCCGGTTGAGCGGGAAATTTACGACGAGGCGAATGATCCGGCTCAGCCTCTGAACGAAGTGATTTTCGAATTCAACCTTGCCCTTGACAAGGTCGTCCTTCGTCCGGTGGCGAAAGCTTATGAATTCCTGTTGCCAGATCTGGTCCGCAACGGGATTCGCAATTTCATCCGCAACCTGAAAACCCCGGTCATTCTGGCTAACGACCTGATGCAGGGCGAACCGGAGCGGGCGGGCGACACGCTGGGACGTTTCCTGACCAATTCGCTTTGGGGCCTTGGCCTGTTCGATGTCGCGAGTGAGGCCGGGATCCCTTACCACGAGGAAGATTTCGGACAAACGCTTGCGGTCTGGGGCGTGGAGGAAGGCCCCTATCTGATGCTGCCGTTCCTTGGCCCGTCGTCAGGCCGGGATCTTGCCGGATTCATTGTCGATGCCGGTCTCGATCCTTTGCGCTGGTGGGGGTATAATTCAGATCGCACGATTATCGAATACAATACCTTCATTCGGGCCGGTGCCGAAGTGATCGACGCGCGGTCACGGAACTACAGACAACTGGAAGATCTGGAAGAAAATTCCCTGGATTTCTATGCGACCGTGCGCAGCCTCTATCGTCAGCAACGCACCAACATGATCCTCAATGGCCAGCATGACGACAGCGCCATTCCCGATATCGGACTGGATACAAGTCCGGAAGTCATCGACATGTCGGCTGAAGGCTTGAGTGCGGATGTAAGTGCGGTTCCGCCGGTGGCACTGACAACAAACTGAGGTCTGGTTCGTATGTTGCGCAGGATTTACATCGCCTGTATCGCCGTAGTGATGATCGGGACTGTGGGTCTGTCAACGGCGCAATCCGCACGTTCGGAACAGGACGCCGGAACCTTCATCATGGAACTGGCCGACAGGGCCCTGTCGGCCCTGACCGATCCTGAGTTGGACAATGCCATCCGGGCGGAACGGTTTCGCGAGTTGCTGCAGGAAGGGATGGATATCCCGACGGTCGCCGCCCGTGTTCTGGGGCCCTATGTGCGCCGCGCCACCGACGCGGAAATGGCGGAATTCATCGACCTTCTGGAAGAAAACATCGTTCGCAAATATGCGGTCATGTTCCGAGGCTATTCCGGTGAGGAAATCAAGCTTCTGGAAACCAGGGATACCAAGCGGGACTCACAACTCGTCGTCATCGCCGTGGAACGAACGGACGGATCTCCTCCCGTCGAGGTGCGCTGGGTCGTTCATGACGTCGATGGTCGCAAGAAGATCATCGACATCATCGTCGAACGTGTTTCCATGGTGACCACGCAAAAGGAAGAATTCGTTTCCGTCATCCGTCGGGGCGGCGGAAAGATCGAGGCGCTGCTGATCGAATTACGGGAACGAAACGCCGAACTGGCAACGAATATCAAAAGCTGACCAGTCCCAGAACTACCCCCACGCCCATTCGACTTAACCGGGCGATCCCTGAAACAGAACCGAGAGTGCCTGATCGATCAGGGTTTCGAGCGTCTGACGGGGTATATCCTCAGTCGCTAAGGATTTCAGCGCTGCATAGCGCAACAGGTTCCCGCGGATGACACCACCGCGATCCGCCTGTCGCCCGTCCTGCCCCGGGAGATGCTCCAAGAGCATCACCAGATAATCCTGTTGAACGAATTCGGCCATCAATTCAGCCTGTTTCACAAGCTCCCGAAGACCCGATGCATGGTCCGGGAGAATCGGCCCGACCGGTTCCTTCAGGCGGCGGCGCAACCGGCGCAGCGGGTCGATGGCCGTTTCCCGCCAGGGCACCACGGATTGCTCCGCCTGGTGCAGGCTTTCATCCGACAATCGCACGCCATGCCGACCGACCCAACAGCACAACAGAACCAGATTGATATCCAGGCCAAAGCGATCCTGCAGGTCCAGACACACCGCCTCAACCCCTTCCGCCCCGTATAGGGCAAGACTGAACCTGTGAAAGGCATGCTGTTGATGGTCATTTGCCGTATTCATGGGGTCAGGATCACCTGAATGCGGAAACCGTGCAAGGACAGGCTTCATTCCTGCAACGGAGGCTGCTATACTGACATCAACACGACCCGCCTCGACAGGCGGGTTGCCTGTTTTTTGAAGTCTGCTCCCGGTTTCCGCAGCCCCGTATATAGGCTCCCAATGGACGAAGAAGAAGAAGCAGAAATCCGATCCCGGCTGGCGGCCCTCAACGAGGAGCACCGGGATCTGGACCAGATGATCGCGCGGGTATCGGAATCAGCCCCCTTCGATCAACTGCAATTGATCCGGATGAAGAAACGCAAACTGGCGATCAAGGATCAGATCTCGCGTTTGAACGGCATGCTGCTGCCCGATATCATCGCCTGAGCGAAACCCGCCTGCGGAGAGAACGATGGTTGGCACCGAACACCCCCTTTCCATCTTCTGGCATCCCGCTGTACTGGATCATGATACCGGCAGCGGTATTCTGGACACACCGCCGGAGATTGATTTCGGAATATCCGAACCCCATCCCGAATCCGCCCAGCGCATCCGCAACATCAAGACCCTTCTGGAACGCGGACCGCTGTCAGCGCGGATCGACTGGCGTGATGGCCGTGTGGCGAAACGCGCGGAACTGGAGCGGTTCCACGACAGAAACTATCTCGACCGCCTGGAAGCAATGGACGCGACGGGTGGGCACCTGACCGCCTCGACCCCGTTCGGCAAGGGAAGCTGGATACCGACCCGCGCGGCAGCAGGCACCACGCTTGCCGCCCTCGACCATGTGCTGGCCGGACACGGAACCGCCTATGCCCTTGTCCGCCCGCCCGGCCATCACGCCGCCCGCGACCGCGCCGATGGCTACTGCTTCGTGAACAATATCGGTGTCGCGGTGGAAAGCGCGCGCGCATCGGGCCTGGGCCGCGTTGCCGTGGTGGATTGGGATGTACATCACGGAAACGGGACGCAGACCGGTTTCTATGATCGCCCGGACGTGCTGACGATCTCACTGCATATGGATCACGGTGCCTGGGAAGGCGACAGTCATCCGGAGACCGGACGAGTTGAGGAAGCCGGAACCGGCCCCGGTGCGGGCTTCAACGTCAATATTCCGCTGCCCCTCGGGCGCGGGAATGCAAGTTATCGCAGAGCCTTCGAAGATATTGTTCTGCCCCGGCTGGACAGCTTCGCGCCCGATCTGATCGTGGTCGCCGCCGGGCAGGACGGCAATCAGTTCGACCCGAATGGCCGCATGTGCCTGACCATGGATGGCTATCACTGGATGGGATTACAGATCAGGGCCGCCGCAGACCGGCTGTGTAGTGGCAGGCTGCTGGCGGTGCAGGAAGGCGGCTATGCCCCGACCTATACCGCCTATTGCACCCATGCCGCGCTTTGCGGCCTGATCGGCATCGATACTGGCCTGGAAGACCCCATCGCCTTCCTGCCAGATTCCTAACTGTCAGTATTTGCACTCTTCATATATCGGATCGATCCTGCCCTGCCAGCGGGTATGATAGGCCTCCAGCAGGTCTTCAGCGAAAGTCTTGCCGGAGGCAACAATGGATTCGAGCGGTTCGATATACTGTGTCTCGTCCAGGCCGGAACTGCCACTCAACCGCGCCCGACGGGTCAATCCGCCACGACAGATGTCCAGAGCCCTCTGCGCGACATCGCGAACCGTGCCATCACGGAAGGGCGCGCCCAGTGCCAGTTTCGGCACCGCATCACGCATCGCGGAAATCTCCTCGATGCTCCAGTCGGCGATCAGGTCTGCCGCCTCGCGCTGGGCCTGATCGTCATAGAGCAGACCGACCCAGAGAGCCGGCAAAGCGCAGAGATTACCCCACGGCCCGCCATCGGCACCGCGCATTTCGATGAACTTCTTCAATCGCACTTCCGGGAACACCGTCGTCATATGATCGGTCCAGTCGGTCATGGTCGGAAGCTGGCCTTCAAACCCTTCCAGCCGACCATCCATATAATCCCGGAAACTCTTGCCGGAGACATCGTGATAAATGCCGTCGCGATAGACGAAATACATCGGCACATCGAGGACGTAATCGACCCAGCGCTCATATCCGAACCCCTCTTCGAAGACGAAGGGCAGCATGCCGCAGCGATCGGGATCGGTATCGGTCCAGATATGGCTGCGGTAGCTGAGAAACCCGTTCGGCTTGCCTTCGGTGAAGGGCGAATTGGCGAAAAGCGCGGTTGCCATCGGCTGTAATGCAAGGGATATCCGCATCTTCTCGATCATGTCGGGTTCGGAACCGAAATCGAGATTGACCTGAACCGTGCAGGTCCGAACCATCATGTCGAGACCAAGCGACCCTTTCTTCGGCATATAATCCCGCATGATCTTGTAGCGACCCTTGGGCATCCAGTGGATGTCCTCGCGCTTCCAGATCGGGTTGAAGCCGAGGCCGACCGTGCCCGCCCCGACTTCCTTGCAAGCGGCGACGACCTGTTCCAGATGCCGATGCACCTCGCTGCAAGTCTGGTGGATCGTTTCCAGCGGCGCACCGGACAATTCGAACTGTCCACCCGGCTCTAGCGAAACCGATGCCCCGTCGCGACCCTTCAGCGCAATGATCTTGCCCTGCTCCAGTACAGGCTCCCAATCCGGCCCGGACAGTGCCTCCAGCAGACCCTTGACGCCGGGGATACCCTCATAGGGAAGCGGGCGCATTGAATCGCTGCAGAAAAGGAATTTCTCATGCTCCGTACCGATGCGCCAATCGGATTTCGGCTTAGCGCCCGACGCGATGTATTCAATCAACTGTGACTTGGACTCGACACGGGTCTCGTCGGAGGCGGTGGGAGACGACATGGGCAAACATCCTTACCGAAACGGGCCTCTCACCGGGACCGTGCAGAGTTTAACCGCGTGGTGGGGGACGCTCTGCACCATCCCCTGCCACGGCCTGCCAGACAGCCAGGGCCGCCAGTGCTGCCGTCTCTGCCCGCAGGATGCGCGGACCCAGACCGACGGGATGGACTAAAGGCGACTGATGCATAAAGTCAAGTTCCGCCGCGGAAAAACCGCCTTCCGGTCCGGTCACAAATCCGACAGGCCCCGGTTTTCCGCGCCCTGCAAGCACGGCCAGCGGTTCCGCCCCCCCGGCCTCGGCACATAAAAAAAGCAGCCGGTCCTTCGGCCATTCCAGAATCAGGCGGTCAAGCCGCCAAGGTTCATCCACAAATGGAACGTCTAGGCGTTCACATTGCTCCGCCGCTTCAATGGCGGTTGCCTGCAATCGGTCGGTCTTCACCCGCTCCGACTGGGTCCGTTCGGTCAGGACCGGGATCAGGCGGGACACCCCCAGTTCTGTCGATTTCTGGACGATGAAATCGGTCTGCGCTTTCTTCACCGGCGCGAAGGCAAGCCAGATATCCGGCCCGGATGCCTGCACCCGGCGGCGCTCCGTCAGGGCAAACCGAGCACGGGTCTTGCCAATCTCCAGAATCTCCGCCGCCCATTCGCCGTCACGCCCGTTAAATAGGGTCAGATGCGCACCCGGCGACAGCCGCAGTACCCGTCCCAGATAATGGGCCTGGTCCGGACTCGCCTCAACCGGTTGATCGGGGGTGAGGTCCTGTGTCACATAAAGTCGGGTTGCTGTTGCCATGGCGCAGACTATTCTGGCCGGACCGTGAAGAGCAAGGATACGCTTGACCGAGATGATGAAATCAACGCCCGAGATCAATCGCAGCGACCGAACAGACATTCCCCGGGGCAACTGGGTGGATCGCTGGCTGCCGCCCTTTGCCCGACCCTATGCGCGGCTGGCACGCTGGGATCGGCCAATCGGGACATGGCTTTTGCTGCTGCCTTGCTGGTGGGGCGTGGCACTGGCCGGGCACGGATCGGGTGAAAGCATCCCCATGCTGGTCTGGTACGCAATCCTGTTCGGTATCGGGGCCATTGCGATGCGCGGTGCGGGCTGCACCTGGAATGACATCACCGACCGGGATATCGACGGCAGCGTCGCGCGTACCGCGACCCGTCCGATCCCTTCAGGCCAGGTCAGCGTGAAACAGGCACTGGCCTTCATTCTGTTGCAGTCGCTGGTCGGGCTGGCGGTGTTGAGCCAGTTCACACCCTTTGCTGCGCTGGTTGCCATCGCCTCGCTTGGCGTTGTTGCGATCTATCCCTTCATGAAGCGCGTGACGTATTTCCCGCAGGCCTTTCTCGGCATCGCCTTCAACTGGGGAGTTCTAGTCGCGGGGGCCTTGCTGATGGGGGAAATCATGCCGCAGATCCTGTTGCTCTTCGCCGCCGGGTTCTGCTGGACGATGTCCTATGACACGATCTACGCCCATCAGGACAAGGAGGACGACGTGCTGATCGGAGTGAAATCAACCGCGCTGAAATTTGGCGACCATACGCGCCCGATCATCGCCGGGTTCCTGGTGCTGACGCTGACGCTGATCGCGCTCGCCGCCTGGATGCATGGCGTGGCAGGACCGCTGTTCTGGCTTGGATGGGCTGCAGCGGCGGGACATTTCGCCTGGCAGATCCGAACCCTTGACTTCGACGATCCGGTCAATTTGCTGAAGCATTTCAGGGGCAACCGCCATGCCGGAATGCTGGTGGTGCTCGCCCTTTCCCTTGGCTCCGTGGTGATCTGACAATCGTGCGCAACCTGATCTGTGAGAATACCCGCATCCAGTCACCGCGCCTGCTGCCGGAGATGAAGCTGCATCTGGCCCAGGACGACGTACCGCTCTATCGCATGGGGGAGGACGAACTGGCGGCGCTGGGCATCGGCACTCCCTACTGGGCCTTCGCCTGGGCGGGGGGACAGGCGCTGGGGCGCTATATCCTCGACAATCCGCACTCCGTGCGCGGGCGCAAAGTGCTGGATTTCGGTGCCGGGTCCGGCATGGTCGCCATCGCCGCCGCCCTGGCCGGGGCCTTTGATGTGATCGCCAATGACATCGACCCGGTCGCCGCCGAAGCGATGGGCCTGAACGCCGAGTTGAACGATGTGTTCCTGGATGTCGTGACACAGAATGTGATCGGCTCCACCAGTGCCGATTATGAGGTCGTGCTGGTCGGCGATGTTTTCTATGATAAGGAAATCGCCGATCATGTCCTGCCCTGGCTGCGCGATCTGAAGGCGCGCGGACGGGAAATCCTGATCGGCGATCCGGGGCGATTCTATCTACCTGATCTGGGCCTGGAGCGGATTGCGCGCTATAATTCCGAAACGACGGGCCTGATGGAGGATACCGACCTTCGCAATGCAGGCGTCTGGAGACTGGCCGGATGACAGAGGACGTTCGCGTATATTTCGCCTTCCGCAGCCCCTATTCGAGACTGGGCCTGCATATGTTGGCACGGGCCGGACTAAAAGGGGCCGAACTGGAGAAGGCCGGGATCACCGGCCAGCTGATTCCCTTCACCGGGCCACCGGACGGGACCGATTTCCTGGATCCAACCAGCAGCCGCCCGAAACTGCTCTACTACATGCTGGATGTGCCGCGCATGACCGCCCGTATGGGGCTGCCGCTGGGTCAGCCAAAGCCGTTCGAAGTGGATTTCACCCCCGCCAACCGCGCCTTCGTTGCCGCAGATCGAGCAGGCCGGGGCATGGCATTCGCCCTTGCCGTCTCTGATGCCCGATGGGGCGAGAGTCAGGATATCTCCGATCCCGCGATCCTCGCCGCCTGTGCCGATGCCGCAGACTGGGACGGGTTCGATGCCGTGGCTGAAGATAGCAGCCTTGATGCCATCCTCGTCGAACATCGTGCCCTGATCAAACGCGATCAGGTTTTCGGCGTCCCCTTCGTTGTCCGGGGCAAACAGAAATATTGGGGCCACGACCGGATGGCCCTGTTTCTGGAAGATCTTGCGGCTGACCTGAACCCCTGACCGGGAATACTGGAAAACGGCTCAAGGCGACGTTCAGTCCACGCGGGTTACATCGACCTGAACCTGCATCCCCAGCAGATGCCCGCCGTCATGGACAAAGGTGCCGCTGACGGGCAGAGCCTGATTGGGCGTGCGGGTCGTTGCGACACGGATCAGGTTCCGGCTTGCAATGATCCGGTTGGTCGGATCGAACTCCACCCAGCCCGCCCCCGGTACGAATATATCGGCCCAGGCATGGGTCGCACCGCCCCCGCTCAAGGCGACGGCGCTGTCCCCCATGTCGTTTTCATCATGCAGATAGCCCGTGACGAAGCGGGCGGCGAAGCCGAGGATGCGGGCGGCCTCCATGAAGAGCAGCGCAAAGTCCCGACAGGTGCCGCTGGATAGGCTCAACGTCTCGGCGGGAGTCTGAACGCCTTCCTCCTCCCGCCGGATGTATTGAAAACCCAGATGCACAGCGCTGCTCAGCGAATCCAGAACCTGGAGACTTCCACCCGGCAACTGTGGTAGAACATTGTTTATCCAGTCACGCACCGTATCGGCATCCTGCGGAAACTCCGTCGTCATGTGTGGGGCAAGATCAATCCGCTCGTCCGGATCGTATTGAATAGGATAGGCACCGGCATACCGTTCTATCCGGGCTAGAGGCTCGTCAAGGCCGTAGCGACGCAACAACAGTTCGCTCTCGATCACCAGGTCACTGGCTGCCTCATGGAACGAGAGCAGCGCCACGGAGTTGCCGAATGTGTCGAAAGCCCAGTGCACATCCGCACGCGGTGACACGGTGAGGCTGGAATCAAGAATACGCATGTCATGACCATCCCGAGGACGGATCATCAGTCGATGCTCTCCGAACGTCACCGGGCGGTCATACGAATACCGGGTGCGATGGACGATGCGCAGGGTTCTGATTGCAGGTCTCCTATTGTCAGGGCGATCCGGAGTGGACAGGCGCGGACGAAACGGGAGGGAATGGCATGTCGCCGTTCCCTGACACTAGGACAGGGCAGGAGAGACGACAATGTTCATTCGGGTCGGCAGCAAGACAACCATCGAAAGCGAAAAGGGGACGGTGCTGATCCTCGCCCTGTTGCCGCATTCCGGATTTGCCGGGCGGATCTTTGGGTCTCCCGCATTGCGGGCGGATCGGGACCTGCCGCTGGAAACATTCCTCGATCCATTTGGCAATCGTTTGACGCGGCTGACAGCACCTCCGGGTCGCCTCACCCTCTGGACGGATTGCATCGTCGAAGATGACGGGAAACCGGACCCGTTCGACTGGAACGCGGTTCAGCATAGCGTCGCGGACCTGCCGGTCGATACCCTGCCCTATCTGACAGCCAGCCGCTATTGCGATTCGGATGCGCTGGCGGGTGAGGCGATGCGCCTGTTCGGGGCCACACCGCCAGGCTGGGCCCGTGTGCAGGCGATCTGCAACCATGTTCACAATCACCTGACCTTTGGCTATGGATTTGGACGGTCAACGAAAACCGCCAGCGATGCACAACGCGAGAAAACCGGCGTTTGCCGCGATTTCGCACATCTAACCATTGCCCTGTGCCGGGCGATGACCATCCCGGCGCGTTATGCCAGCGGGTATCTTGGCGATATTGGCGTCCCCTATTCCGGGCCGGGCGATTTCTGTGCCTGGGTAGAGGTCTATCTGGGCGGGCGGTGGTACACATTCGATGCGCGCTACAACACACCCCGGATCGGGCGGGTGTTGATGGTTCATGGCCGCGATGCGGCAGATGGGGCGATGATCACATCCTTCGGTGCCTACAACCTGACAGAATTTCAGGTCTGGACCTATGAAGTTCCCCCCGACGTGCCGGAAAAGGCGCTACTCGATCTACTGGATACACCGCCGGAAGCGGAACCCCTGACACTGGCACCCCCGATCTGAGGGCCAGACCAGACACTCCGAGAATGCCGATGCGCCCCTCGTTCAACCCCGGCGGCGACGGCGGGCGCGGCGGGCACCATCCTCATCATCCGGATTGCCACCATGACCGTGGCCATGGGCAGGGCGGTCGGTGACACCTGCCAGAGGACCCAGTTTCTCAACCACCTGTTCCATCGTCGGGGGTTCGCCGGGGACGTAGCCGTCAAGCGCATCGCGGATCGCCTTCAGCACCACGCCGGTCGTCCCGCAACAGCCACCGACAATGCGCGCACCAGAATCCCGAGCCAGACGGGCGTAATCGGCCATCAGTTCCGGCGTTCCGGTATAGGTGAAGGCCCCGTCCTTGAACTGCGGCACGCCGCAATTCGCCTTGGCGACCATCACCGCATCGGGGCCGATGGCATCGCGCATTCCCAGAATAGAGAGCACGTTTTCCGTCGCCCCCAACCCGCAGTTTGCGCCAATCGCGGTCGGTGCAACCGGCTGCTTGATCAGGTGACGATAGGCATCCGCCGGAGTGACGCCCATCATGGTGCGCCCCACCGTATCGAAGGTCATGGTGGACACGACGGGCCGACCGGTCGTCGCCGCCCCGGCAACCGCCGCAGCACTTTCCTCATAGGAGGAGATGGTTTCGATCCACAGAATATCGGCACCGCCATCGACGAGACCGCGTGCCTGTTCGGCAAAGGCGGCCTTGCCCTGCTCGAACGTCACCGGGCCAACCGGCTCGAACAATTCGCCGGACGGGCCGATGGAACCTGCCACCACAACCGGACGCCCTGCCTTGTCGGCAACGGAACGCGCGACCTGAGCCGCAGCCTTTGCCAGTTCATAGGCGCGGTCCTGGGCATCATGCAGTTTCAGGCGGAAGCTGTTGCCGCCGAAACTGTTGGTCAGGATGATATCCGCCCCGGCATTGACGAATTCCTGATGTACGCTGGCGACCCGGTCTGGATGGTCGATATTCCAGAATTCCGGCGCGTCGCCCGATTGCAGCCCGCGCTCGAACAGGTTCGTGCCCATCGCGCCGTCGGCGATCAGATGGTCGCGTTCGGACAGGAGTTTCAGGAACAGGTTATCGCTCATCGTCGGGTTCTTTCTTTTGGTGTCTCGGTTATGCGGTCGCCTTGGCGAAGGCCCGGTCCAGGTCGCGGATCAGGTCCGCCACGGTTTCCAGGCCGATCGAGAGCCGGATCACCTCCGGCCCGGCCCCGGCGGCGGCCTGCTGTTCTTTCGTCAACTGGTTATGGGTGGTGGAGGCAGGATGCAGAATCAGCGATTTCGCGTCGCCGATATTGGCGAGGTGGCTGAACAGTTCGACCGAATCGACCAGTTTGCGCCCGACCTCATAGCCGCCCTTCAGACTGAAAGTGAAGACCGATCCTGGCCCTTTCGGCAGATACTTCTTTGCCAGATCGAAATAGGGGCTGGAGGCGAGTCCGGCATAGCCGACCGATGCAACAGCCGGATGCCCATCAAGATAATCCGCAACGACCCGCGCATTGGCGATGTGACGATCCATGCGCACCGGCAGCGTCTCGATCCCCAGGATGGTCAGGAACGCATTCATCGGCTGCTGCGCCGGGCCGATATCGCGCAGACCCACCGCGTGACCATAGAGCGTATAGGCGAGATTCCCGAAGCTCTCCGCAAAGGTCAGGCCGTGATACTCCGGTGCCGGAGTGGCGAGGCTGGGGAATTTCGCTGCATCGTCGAAGCTGAAACTATCACAATCAATGACTGCGCCGCCCAGTGCCGTGCCCTGGCCGGACAGGAACTTCGTCGTCGAATGGGTAACGATATCGGCCCCGAACTCCTTCGGACGGCAGAGATAGGGGGTCGCCATGGTATTATCGACGATCAGCGGGATTTCCGCTTCATGGGCGATAACCGCAATCGGCTCCAGATCAACCACAACGCCACCCGGATTGGCGAGGCATTCAACGAAGAATGCCTTGGTAGTCGGCGTCAGGGCTTTGCGAAAATTTTCCGGATCGCCGGGGTCCACGAAGCTTACCTGCCAGCCGAACTTCTTGAAGGTATGGCCCATCTGGTTGATCGAGCCGCCATAGAGCTTGGACGAGGCGACGATATGATCGCCCGGTGCCATCAGCGGCAACAGGGCGATGATCTGCGCCGCATGGCCGGATGATGTTGCGGTCGCGCCGATTCCGTTCTCCAACGCGGCCAGCCGCTCCTCCAGCACCGCAACCGTCGGGTTGGTCAGGCGCGAATAGATGAAGCCCGGCTCCTGCAGATTGAACAGGGATGCCGCATGATCCGCATCATCGAAGACATAGGAGGTGTTCTGGTAGATTGGCACAGCCCGCGCCCCGGTCGCGCTGTCCGGTGCCGCGCCCGCATGCAGTGCCAGCGTCTCGAATCCGTAATCGTCCTTGGTCATCAGTGTCTCGCTAATTTCCAGTGCCGCGCTGTTATATAAGCTGCGCCCGGCCCCGTCGAGGGTCTGCGTGACACTATCCGACAATACGCCCGCAAATCAGTCCGGAATAGCGGCGCTATCCATCGCGATCACGGAGAACCGGTCAGACAGGGCAGTGAGCGCCGCAGAGTGCAGATCGGCGGCCACCAGCACACCGCCTTCCGGTTTCGGCAGATCGCGGGTGGCGCAGGCGGCGGCGACCACGGTCGTTCGAAAGCCAAGGTCAAGCGCGACCCGCGCTGTCGAACTGACGCACATATGCGTCATGAACCCGCCAATGATCAGCGATTTGGTGTCGAAACCGCCCAGGACATCCTGAAGCGTGGTTCCGGCAAAGCTGTTGGGCAGGCCTTTTTCAACGACGGCCTCCCCCTCCTGCGGTGTCAGTTCCGCCATGATCTGGCCACCCGGCCCCGTCGGGTCAAAGGCTCCGCCGGGCCGCCCCACATGTTTTACATGCACCACCGGGCGTCCCAGATCACGGGCGCGGGACAGCAGGGATGCTGCCTGTTCCACCGCCGCATCAACCCCGGTCAGGGGCAGGAAACCACTGCGATATTCTTCCTGACAATCAATCAGCAGCAGAATTGATGTGCCCAGCCCAGCCGGGGTCAGATCGGCACCGGCCATCGCCAGCAGGGTCTTCGGATCGCTCATGTCTTCAATTTCCTCATTCTGGACGGGAATAGCGGGATCGCAGGCCTGGTTCGTCTTCATCGCAGGCAATCCGCCGCTCCGCAACCATCTGGATCAGATGGGCAAGAACGGATCGTGCGGCGGCGGGGTGCAGGTTCTGCGGCACGTCGCGATACATGGCCGGTACCATATCGGCAATCCGCGACAGACCGGAGTCGAGACAGGCAAATATCTGTTCCTCGCGATCCAGCCGGTGCGCAATGAAGCTTTCAACATGGCGCTTCGGATCGCGGATCGGATTGCCATGGGTCGGATAATAAAGCGCATCGTCCCGTACCAGCAGCTTGCGGAGTGAGGCTATATAGGCGGCCATATCGCCATCGGGCGGAGAGATGACGCTGGTTGACCAGCCCATGACATGGTCGCCACTGAACAGTGCCTTTTCCTCCCGCAGCCCAAAGCAGAGATGATTGGAAGTATGGCCGGGCGTATGCACCGCATCGACGGTCCAGCCGGAACCGGAGACAGTGCCGCCATCCGTCAGCACGATATCGGGAACGAAATCCCGGTCGGCTCCTTCCTCCACCTGTATCGCATCGCGTCCGCCATGGGGACCGAAGCCGTAGGTCGGCGCACCGGTCGCCCGTTTCAGCGGTTCGGCCAAGGGCGAATGATCAAGATGGGTATGGGTGATCAGGATTGCCGAGACCTGCTCTCCCCCCAGCGCACGCATCAGGGCGGTCAGATGGTCCTGACGCAGCGGCCCCGGATCGATCACCGCGACCTCCCCATGTCCCAGGATATAGGTCCCCGTCCCATGGAAGGTGAAGGCACTGGCATTCGGTGCCACGATCCGGCGCACCAGCGGCGACAGGGTTACCGTCTCGCCATAATGCGGTGTGAAACTGCGGTCGAAAATCGGACTGGTCATAATGTTCCTTAAGAATTGCCGCTCTTGTGCATGCCGGATCAAGAAACTATATCGCAACGGGTAAATCCAACACAGATTTGGGAAAAGGACATAAGCCATGGCTACCAAGACCAAAGGCGACAAAGCCAATGCAGGCGGTGCCGAGACCCTCGGTTTTCAGGCCGAAGTCGGGCGTCTGCTCGATATCGTCGCCAATGCCCTCTATTCCGAGCGCGAAATCTTCCTGCGCGAACTGATCTCCAATGCGGCGGATGCGTGCGACAAGCTGCGCTATCTCGCAATCGAAAACCCGGCGCTGCTGGAAGGAGATGCCGAATTCCGTATCACCTTGCAGGTGGACAAGTACGCGAAAACACTGACCCTCGCCGATAACGGGATCGGCATGAACCGCCAGGACCTGATCGACAATCTGGGCACTATCGCACGGTCCGGCACGGCAGCCTTTGTCGACAATCTGACCGGCGACAAGAAAAAAGATGTCAGTCTGATCGGCCAGTTCGGTGTCGGCTTCTATTCCGGCTATATGGTGGCAACGCAGATGAGCGTCGTCTCCCGCCGCGCTGGGGAAACCGAGGCCTGGCGCTGGACCTCCGACGGGCGCACCGGTTTTACCATCGAGCCGGTCGAGAGCGCGCCGCACGGAACTTCGATCACCCTGACGCTGAAGGACGACGCCCAGGAGTATCTGGAAGTCTCGACCCTGCGCCGGGTCGTAAAGACCTATTCCGACCACATCCCCTTCCCGATCGAATTCGTTGATCCGTCAAAGGAGGATGCGGAAGCTGACCGCCTGAATGAAGCATCCGCCCTGTGGACCCGTCCGAAATCGGAAATCGAGGAACAGCAATACACCGAATTCTATCGCCATGTGTCACATGGTTTCGATGAACCCTGGATGACCCTGCATTTCAAGGCAGAGGGTGTGATTGAGTATGCGGGCCTCGTCTTCATTCCGACGGAACGGCCCTTCGACCTGTTCCATCCTGACCGGATGTCAAAACTGAAACTCTATGTGAAGCGCGTCTTCATCTCCGAGGAATGTGATGATCTGCTGCCGTCCTGGCTGCGCTTCCTGCGCGGCGTGATCGACAGCGAGGATCTGCCCCTCAACGTCTCGCGCGAGATGCTCCAGAACAATCCGGTCGTCTCCAAGATCCGTGCCGGTGTCGTGAAACGGGTGCTGGCGGAACTGGCGAAAAAGGCGGAGGCCGATGCGGCCAGCTATGCCGATTTCTGGGACAAGTTCGGACTGGTGATGAAGGAAGGCCTGTATGAGGGCACCGCCGACAAGGAAGCCCTGCTGAAGCTCTGCCGCTTCCGCTCGACCAGACGGGACGGTTTCATTTCGCTGGCCGACTATGTCGCCGGGATGAAGGAAGGTCAGGACACGATCTATTATATTTCCGGTGAGGATGTCGGGGTTCTGAAAAAGAGCCCGCAACTGGAAGGCTTCGATGCGAAAGGTGTCGAGGTTCTGCTGATGTCCGACCCGGTAGATGAATTCTGGCTGCCGATGATCGGTGAATTTGATGGCAAACCGTTCAAGTCCGTCACCCGCGGCGGTGCCGATCTCTCGAAGATCAAGGCAGATGACCCAGACTCCCCGGAAGAGACGGAAAAGCTGGAAAGCGGCGTCGATACGCTGGTGATTGCCCTCAAGCTGGCGCTGGGCGATCAGGTGAAGGACGTGCGCAGCACCGACCGCCTGACCAGCAGCGCGGTCTGCCTTGTCGCCGACGAACAGGGTATGGACATGCATCTGGAGCGGCTGCTGAAACAGCATAACCGTCTGGAACAGAGTGCGCCCCGCATTCTGGAAATCAATCCGAAACACGCCCTGATTCAGGCTCTGGCCACCAAGGCGGGCAGTGACGGGACCGGTGACCTGGGTGCGGCACCGACCCTGCTGCTCGACCAGGCCCGAATTCTGGAGGGTGAATCCCTGCCCGACCCCAGCGCTTTTGCCAGAAATCTGGCGGATGTCATGGCAAAGGCATTCGGCTAGAATTCAAACTGGATTTCAGGATACCCGCAGGCTGAACGGATTGTTCAGTCTGCGGGACGGACTGCGTTTACTTCAGTGATTTGCACAGGCGCATACCACTAGCGCGATAACCGTGCTCCAGATAGGGCACGAGGCGGGAACCGCATTCCTGCGGGAACCGACCTCCTGCCGCATCCATATTGATGTGAACCGCCGCGCAGGCCAGTCTTTCCACTAATGTATCGATCCGATCCAGCATGAACCGTGCTGCATAGGCGCGACCGAACAGATCGACCGCGACAAAGGGATCAATCGACAGCAATGGCCCGTGGCGCAGATCCGGTCGCGTGGAATATGCAAAAAATCCCTGCACATAGCCGTCATGGTCCAGCGCGCAGTCGATGCCCCGATCCGGGCGGGCGGGACGGCAGTGGCTGTCGCAGAAGGCCTTCCAATGACACAGGGTCAGGTCGGCACGCAGGGCCTGGGCCAGCGGCAAGGCCTGCAATGCCTTATCCGCCGACATCGGGCGAACGACCAGATAGGGCACCACCTGATCTTCCTGTTGCACTGCCGTATCCATAACGACTCCGACGGGGGGTTAGTGCCGGTCCGGCATTCTGAAAGCATGCGCCGTTGGCGCGCAGGAGACCTTGATATAGGTCAAACTGTCGCGACACAGAAAGGTCGGGCCGGTTGCATTCCCGCCGCAAACTGGCATGATCCATATCAACATAAGGTGACGGTAATGACCCGATGCGCGCCTAAGAACACGACAGCCCCATTCGATATGCTGGACACGCCGCGTCCGCATCCCTTTGCGGCCAGCAATCCCTGCGCCATGTGTGAAGTGCGGGAAATGTCCATCTGCGGCGTATTGAAGTCCGAAGAACTGGACGAATTGGTGAAAATCCTCACCCGCCTGACCTTCGAAAATCATGATCCAATCATTGACGAGGCCGAGCCTGCGGATTTCGTCTTCAACGTCACCAGTGGCGCGGTGAAGCTGTTCAAGCTGCTGCCGGACGGGCGACGCCAGATTACCGGATTTCTGTTTGACGGTGATTTTTTGGGCATGGCGATGAACGATATCTATTCCTATTCGGCAGAGGCCATCGGCGACACAACCCTGTGCCGGTTCAACCGCCGCAAGCTGGAATTACTGCTGGACCGGTTCCCGCAGCTAGAGCGCCGCCTGCTGTCCCAGGCATCCAGCGAACTGGCACAGGCACAGGATCAGATGCTGCTGCTCGGTCGCAAGACCGCGCGGGAGAAGCTGTGCAGTTTCCTGTTGAACCTGTCACGCCGGGCGGAGAAACGCGGCTACGACCCCTCCGTCATCGCACTACCGATGAGCCGTAACGATATTGGCGATTTTCTGGGCCTGACGACGGAAACAGTCAGCCGCACCTTCACCCAGTTGAAACGGGACAACATCATCCGCCTGCTGGACGGAAACCGGGTTCAGCTCAACGATGCCGACCAGATTCAGGATATGGCGGAAGGGGCGTAGGCGTGCGCATTCTCTGCGCGATGTTGAAGCACGAAACCAATACGTTTTCCCCCATCGTGACCGATCTCGCCCGGTTCGAGGACTGGAGCCTGCATTATGGCGCAGCAGCGGCTCGGGCCTACCGCAACACCGCCATGCCCCTGGCGCGCTACATCCATCTGGCGGAGGAGGCCGGAGCGGAGGTCATAACCCCGCTTGCCGCAGAGGCGATGCCCGCAGGCCCGGTAACGCGGGAAGCCTATGAGCATCTGTGCGGCACGATCCTGACAGCGGTCGAGGCGGGATGCGACATGGCCCTGCTGGACCTGCATGGCGCGATGGTGTCGGAGGGGATTCCCGATGGCGAAGGGGAATTGCTGGCCCGTATCCGCCGGATTGCGCCGGATCTACCCATCGCGGTCACCTGCGACCTGCATTGCAACCTGACCGCCGCGATGGTGGAAAACTGCACCGCGCTGATTGGGTACAAGACCTATCCCCATACGGACATGGCCGAGGTGGCCGAACAGGTTGCCCGGATCGTGCTGGCCGCCTGGCGCGGCGACGCCCGCCCGGTGATGGCCTGGGGCCAGATTCCGCTGCTGTCCCAGACGCTGCGCCAGGGAACGGAAGATGCGCCGATGAATGGCTTGATCGCCACCTGCCGCAACTGGGAGAACACGCCCGGCATCGGAGCCGCGACGGTCTTCGGTGGTTTCGCGCTGGCCGATATTCCTGATGCCGGAACCAGCGCCGTCGTGATCGCCGATCAGGGTGACCGGACATTGGCAGAGCAGGCGCGGGATGGGATTCTCGCCCAGGCCTGGGCGGCGAGGGAAGATTTCGTCTATCATGGTCACGATCTCAAACGGGCCGTGGCACGGGCGAAGGACTACAATGCCGGTCCGGTGATCCTGCTGGACCATGCCGATAATTGCGGATCCGGCGCGACGCAGGATGTCATGACCGTGATTTCGGAGGTTCTGCATCAGGACTTGCAGGATGTGATCGTCGCCGCTGTCTGGGATCCGGTGGCGGTGACCCGAATGCAGGAAGCGGGTGCCGGGGCTTCCGTCACTCTGGATCTGGGCGGCAGGACCGACATGCCCGCCATTGGCGCGACAGGACACCCTTTATCCGTTACCGGAACAGTGGAGCGACTGTCCGACGGACGTTTCACGGTAGAGGGCCCGATGTATACCGGCGTCGAGGTCCATTGTGGACCGACCGCCCTGCTGCGGGTGAGGAGGGTGCGCATCATCGTCACCTCGCGGCATCATGAACCCTGGGACACCGGCATATTCACCATGCTGGGCCTGGATCCGGTGGCGGCGAAATATCTGCTGCTGAAATCCCGTATCCATTATCGGGCGGGATTCGGGTCACTGGCGCGGCACACCCTGACGCTGGACGGGGACGGGGTCACGACCTCCGACAATACAAGGCTGGCCTATCAGTCGGTGCGCCGCCCGATCTATCCGCTGGACCCGGATTCAGTCTGGGAACCAGAGTCGTGAGCGGTGTCCGCCCCGGCCCGCGCAATGCGCTGACCGATGTGGCCGGACTGCTGGTCGGCAATGCGGAAGACCGGAACGTGCGCACCGGCACGACGGTCATCCTATGTGATAGCATCCGTGCCGTGGCGGCGGTCGATGTGCGCGGCGGCGGTCCCGGCACGCGCGAAACCGATGCTCTGGCACCGGGACGACTGGTCCAGTCGGTGGATGCGGTCGTGCTGTCCGGCGGGTCAGCCTTCGGACTGGATGCGGCGGGCGCAGTGCAGGTCTGGCTGGCGGAACAGGATCGGGGATACGATACCGGCCCGATGCGGGTTCCCATCATCCCGGCCGCGATCCTGTATGATCTCGGCAATGGCGGAGACAAGACATGGGGAATGAACCCGCCCTACCGGACGCTTGGCATTCAGGCGGCAGCGGCGGCGGGGAGGAATTTTCGACTCGGCAAGGCAGGAGCCGCCTATGGCGCACAGGCGGGCAGCGTCGAAGGTGGGCTCGGCACCGCATCCGCCCTCGATCCGGTCACCGGCGCGACGGTTGGAGCCCTCGCGGCGGTCAACTGCTTTGGAGAGACATTCGGGCCGGACGGGCATTTCCTCGCTGCCCCCTATGAACAGGATGCGGAATTCGGTGGCCATGGGCCGGGCCGGGTGCTGTCTTCAGCGGAACCGGTCTTCCCGAAACTGAAACCGCATCATCAATCGCGAGCGCGGGAGAATACGACCATTGCCGTGGTCGCGACCGATGCACGGCTGAGCCATGATGATACCCTGCGCCTTGTCGCCATGGCCCAGGCCGGTCTCGCCCGTGCCGTGCGCCCGGTCTATACCCCCTTCGACGGAGATACCGTCTTCGCCCTGGCGACCGGCGCGGGCCCATCGGTCGACACTGTCGGCCTGGCGCGGCTGGGCGCGATTGCCGCCGATTGTCTGGCACGGGCAATCGCGCGCGGCGTTTATGAGGCCGTGGCCCTTGATCCTTCGCGTGTGGCCTGGCGGGATCATTTCGCTGCAATGCAAAAAAATTATCGTTAAAGCGCTTCAATCCCTGCCTGCGGCTTGATACTGTTGCCCGGTAACGGAATAGTGCCGAAGCCCTACGGTCGAACGGGACCGACAACAAGGGCAGGCTGCCAAAGGGGATGAAACGATGACGAACGGAATTGGATCTCGGGTCTTCAGGACCGTATTTCTCGGCGCGATCGGTGCCCTGCTGGTAGGTGGTGCATCCTTCATGGCAATACCCTCCGATGCCGAAGCGAAAACCGGCGTCGTCCTGTCGATCACCCTGGAACCACCGCATCTGGACCCGACGGCGGGAGCCCCCGCCGCGATTGATGAGATCGTCTATGCCAATGTTTTCGAAGGACTGACCCGGATTGACTCCCAGGGGTTGGTAAAACCCGGTCTGGCGGAGCGCTGGGTGATCGAGAATGACGGCCTTACCTATCGCTTCATCCTGCGCAAGGGCGTGACTTTTCACGATGGGGCGGCATTCGACTCTTCCGATGTTGCCTATTCCTTTCAGCGCGCCGTGGCGGAGAATTCCGAGAACGCCCAGAAAGGCCTGTTTTCGGCGATTGAGTCCATCGAGACTCCTGATCCGCAGACCGTGGTCATCCACCTTAATCGCAAGGAAGGCCTGTTCCTGTGGAATCTTGGCTGGGGCGATGCGGTGATCGTTGATCCGGCCTCTGCCGAAACGAACAAGACCGATCCTGTCGGAACCGGGCCGTTCCGGCTGGAAAACTGGAACCGGGGAGAATCGATCCGCCTGCTGCGCCATTCCGGATATTGGGGAGAGGCCCCCGCTTTGGAGAGCATCACCTTCAAGGTGATCACCGATCCTGCCGCACAGGTCGCGGCCCTGCTGGCCGGGGATGTCGATGCAATCCCGAATATCGGAGCCCCGGAATCGGTCGCACAGTTCGAAGCCGATCCGCGCTTCACCGTGATGCAGGGGACAACGGAGGGGGAGACGATCCTGTCCATGAATCATCGCCGCCCGCTGCTGCAGGACATCCGGGTCCGCAAAGCGATCCAGCATGCCATTGACCGGCAGGCGATTATCGATGGGGCGATGTTCGGTTTCGGGACGCCCATCGGGTCACATTTTGCGCCCCACAGCCCGGCCTATACCGACCTGACCGGCACGACGACCTATGATCCGGATCGCGCAAAGGCTCTGCTGGCGGAAGCCGGGGTCGCGCCGGGCACGAAACTGAGCCTGAAACTGCCACCGCCGACCTATGCCCGCCGGGGCGGGGAAATCGTCGCCGCGCAACTGGCCGCCGTTGGATTCGAGGTTGAGCAGATTCCGGTCGACTGGGGTCAATGGGTCGCGGAGGTCTTCAAGGGCGACCATGATTTCGACCTGACCATCGTTTCCCATACTGAGCCGCTGGATATCGAGATCTATGCCCGCGATGACTATTACTTCGGCTATGGCAATGCCGCATTCAAGGAATTGATCGCGAAGATCGACGGTGTTTCGGATCCGGCGGAGCGCAACACGCTGTACAAGGACGCCCAACGGATGCTGGCAGAGGATGCGGTCAACGGGTTCCTGTTCCAACTGGCCAAGGTTGCGGTGATGCGCACAGAATTGAAAGGGCTGTGGCAGAACTCTCCGATCCAGGCGAATGACCTGACCGCCGCCCGATGGGAATAGCGGACAGGTCTTAGTGCTCCGATGACAGGCTTCCTGGCCCGGCGTCTGGTCTCGCTGCTGCTGACACTGCTTGCGGCATCGCTGATCGTCTTCTGGGTGCTGGAATTCCTGCCGGGGGACGCGGCGCAATTGCTGCTGGGGACTGAAGTCCGCCCTGATACCCTGGCGGCAATGCGTGCCCAGCTTGGCCTCGACCGTCCGGCGGGGCTGCGCTATCTCGACTGGATCAGCGGGCTGCTGGTTGGGGATCTGGGTATCAGTCAGGTCTATCGCATTCCAATATGGGAGATGGTCCGCGACAGGCTCGCCATCTCTGTTCCCCTTGCGCTGCTCGCCTTCGCCCTCACCGCCGCCATCGCGCTGCCTTTCGGCATGGCGGCGGCGATACGGCGCGGGCGTTTGGTGGATATCCTGCTGATGGGCTTTGCCCAGATCGGTCTCGCGATTCCGAATTTCTGGTTCGGCATTCTGCTGATCCTGATTTTCGCGGTACAGTTCGGCTGGGTCGGGGCTGGTGGATTTCCGGGCTGGGAGAACGGGATCGGACCCGCGCTGGGTGCCCTTGTCCTTCCCGCATTGGCACTGGCACTTTCAGAGGCGGCAATCCTATCGCGCATGGTCCGCGCTGCCATGCTGGAGACACTGGGAGAAGATTACATCCGCACCGCTCGCGCCAAGGGGATGGCTGCATCCCGTGTGCTGTTCGGCCATGCGCTTGGCAATGCCATGATTCCCATTGCGACCCTGATGGGCCTGCAATTCGCGTTTCTGATTGCCGGTGCGGTGATCGTGGAAAACGTTTTCTACCTGCCCGGCATCGGGCGATTGCTGCTGCAGGCGATCTTTGAGCGCGACCTGATTCTGGTGCGCGACCTGGTGCTGCTGCTGTCGGGTTTCGTCGTCGTCCTCAGTTTCCTGGTGGATATCGCCTATGGCGTCATCGACCCGCGCCTGCGGGAAGCCCGGTAATGCGGTCCCCGCAACTCTGGATCGGCGGTATTCTGACCGGCCTCATTCTCTGCGCCGCGCTGCTAGCCATGGTCTGGACGCCCTATCCGGTGGCGGCGCAGTCAATAGCCGAGCGATTGCAGGGTCCCAGTACCGCCCATTGGCTTGGCACCGACATGTTCGGGCGCGATATCCTCTCGCGCCTGCTCGGCGGCGCGCAGACCGCACTCTGGGTCGGGTTGGCTGCGGTCGGGCTTGGTCTTGCGGGCGGGTTGCCTCTGGGCCTGGCCGCCGCCATGAATCGGGGCGGATGGATCGATGGTGCGATTACGCGCGGGGCCGACCTCGTCTTCGCCTTTCCAGCCCTGCTGTCGGCGGTGCTGATCGCTGCCGTGCACGGACCGGGCGCGATCAATGTCATCATCGCGGTCGGCATTTTCAACATCGCCGTCTTCGCGCGGATCGTGCGCGGGGCGGCACTGGCGATTCTGGCGCGGCCCTTCCTGCGCGCCGCCCTGGCGCTGGGGCGTCCCTGGCCTTCGGTCGCGCTGCGCCATCTGATGCCGAATATCGCAGGTGTCGTGGCAGTCCAGGCGACGATCCAGTTCGCCGTGGCGATTCTGGCGGAGGCGGGATTGAGCTATCTCGGCCTAGGCGTCAAGCCGCCCGACCCGAGCTGGGGCAAGATGCTGGCCGATGCTCAGACCCTGCTCTATCTCGATCCGTTACAAGCGATTTTCCCCGGCCTTGCGATCTTCGTTGCCGTGCTTGGCCTCAACCTTCTTGGCGACGGCCTGCGCGATGCGTTGGATCCACGGCTGAGATCACTTCGGGTTACCTAGAGCAGTTTCAGATCATTCATGATCACTCTGACCGAGATGCTTTAAGGCTGGAGCAGGAGCGGCTTGCCGCGCGTAGCGGGGCTACGAGCAAGAGCCGCGACGCACGCCAGCCTTAAAACATCCGGCCGGACGGTGACTTTCGGCGGACTATGAATGATCTGAAATTGTTCTAACGCTGACCGCGTGTGCGGATCGGCTCGGCATAGGCCAGTTCCACGTCCCAGGGGAACAAAATCCAGGTATCCTGCGAAACCTCGGTGATGAAGGTATCGACCAGCGGACGTCCCGCAGGCTTGGCGTAGACTGTCGCGAAATGCGCCTTTGGCAGCATCTCGCGCACGATCCGGGCGGTCTTTCCGGTATCGACCAGATCATCAACGATCAGCCAGCCGCTGCCATCGCCCGCCGTCGCGGCCTTCAATACCGCCGCATCACCCTGCGTCTTGTGATCGTAGGAGGCGATACAGACAGTATCAATCAGCCGCACATCCAGTTCCCGCGCGACGATGGCCGCGGGAACCAGCCCGCCCCGCGTCACCGCGACAACGCCATCCAGCGGCTGCAGATCCGCCAGCCGCCAGGCCAGCGCCCGCGCATTGCGATGCAACTCCTCCCAGGATACGGGATATTCCTTGTTGCGCGGATCGGTCATGCGGGAGGGTTCCTTGATCTGTGGCACGGGTCGGAAGGGGATATTCCCTGAAACACTGTCCAGCTCAACCCCAAAAATCAAGCAGAAGCAGTGCTCAGATGATGCATGTCTCAAATATCGCCCGCCAATGTCTCACTCCTCCGAGAACAAGGAAATTGACCCTTACCGGTGCAATTGTTGTGTAATACTTATTGGTATATTGTTAGTGTTGAAGAAGCAGGAGGAAACAACAATGCCCCGCAACACGTCCATAACCCTTGGTGACCACTTTACCGGCTTTATCAGCAAGCAGGTACAGGCAGGGCGCTATGGTTCAGCAAGCGATGTCGTGCGAGCAGGTTTACGGCTTCTGGAAGAGCACGAAGCCAAAGTGAAAGCTCTGCAAGATGCCTTGATCACCGGAGAACAGTCTGGAGAACCCCAACCCTTCGACTTCGAGGCGTTCAAGGCCAGGAAGCGGGCGGAGAATGAGAATAAATGAAAGGGCTTGCCCTTTCGCCCGCAGCGATGACCGATCTGGAGGATATCTGGGATTACAGCACCACGCATTGGGGTCCTGATCAGGCAGACCGCTATACTGACGAAATCCGCGATGCCTGCCACGCATTGGCTGACGGCAGCAAGCATGGCAGTATCGTTAATCTACGTCCTGGCTACCTGAAATGTATCGCAGGTTCTCATGTGATCTATTTCCTCGATCAAGGTGATCAGCTTGACGTGATTCGCATCCTGCATCAGAGGCAGGATGCAGAGTGATATCTATAACTGAACTGGATTTACAGTCTGGATAAAGACACATCCAATGAATATCCAATATCTGCCGCTATCATGCTGAACATCAATCAGCAAAGAGGGATCTCTATCATACCAACGGAAGGCCGAAGAGCGGATGCTCGGATTTCATATCGGTCTGAGAACCTTCTGTTATTCATTGACGGCATTCGCAGTCTGGTTATTCTCCCTTCTACCAAACTAAAAAAGAAATAATCTTTCGGGAGGAATAAAATGAAACAGCTACTTGGGGCCTTCGGGCTCGCCGCCGCCGTTACCCTTGGGGCAAGTCAGGGTTTCGCCGCCGACGTGACGCTGCGTCTGACGCTGCAACTGCCGCTGAAAAGCCATCTGGGCGAAAATGTCTCGCTGTTCAAAGAAGAGGTCGAGAAGAATTCCAATGGCGAAATCGCCATCGAGATTTATGACAGTGCACAGCTTTATACCGACAAGGAAGTCCCGGCCGCTGTCGGTTCCGGCTCCGTCGATATGGGTGTCGCGTCGCTGACCCGCTATTATGGTGACATCCCGGCGGTCGACATCTTCTACCAGCCCTTCCTGCTGGATACGGAAGAAAAAGTCCGCAAGGCGACCGAAAAAGGTTCCCCTATCCGTGGTCCGCTGGATGAGGCGATTGCCGGAACCGGTTCGAAAGTCCTCTGGTGGCAGGCCTATGGCGGCGCGATCATGCTGTCCAAGGGTGGCCCGCTGAAAACGCCGGAAGACCTGAAGGGCAAGAAGGTCAGGGTCTTCGGCAAGACGCTTGGTGACTTCACGGAAGCCGCCGGCGGCGCGCCGACCATGGTTTCCGGTTCCGAGCAGTATCTCGCTTATCAGCGTGGCACCGTGGATATCGGCATGACCGGAGTATCGGGCGTTCAGTCCCGAAAGCTCTGGGAGGTTATGGATACCATTACAGTGACCAACCATGCCGATATCGAATTCCTGGTCGTCATGAACAATGACGCCTGGAACAAGCTGTCCGATAGTCACAAGGCAATTGTTGAAGCCGCCGCCGCGACGGCAGAGAAGAACCTGCGGGACAAGATGTCGGCCATCGAGGCGGAGGCCTATGCCGCCGCAAAAGAGAACGGCATGACCGTCTATACCCCGACACCGGAAGAAATGGATGCCTGGCGGGCAACCGCACAGCCGGTCTATGACGCCTACAAGGCCGCTGCGGGTGGGCTGGGTGAGCAGTTGCTCACCGCCGCGCAGGGCCTCTAAGCCGGAACAGCCCCGCACCCGGTGTGTTTCCACACCGGGTGCGGGGTGACTCTCATGAAAACATTCGAACTCTTTACCCGGTTCCTGGCCTGGATCGCCGCGATACTCTTTGTCATCGCAGGCATCATGCTGACCTATGAGGTCCTGGCCCGCTATTTCTTCGTGAAACCGACGATCTGGGCATCGGAACTGAGCCAGCTCTGTCTGATCTGGGGCAGTCTTCTGGCCATGGCCTGGGTTCTGCGCATCGGGCGTCATATCGTCGTTGATGCGGTTGCGCTGTTGCTGCCGATAAGGGTGCGGCGCTGTACCGACGCCCTGGCAATGGCCATCATCGTCGCCTTCAGCATCGTGCTGGTCTGGAAGGGCTGGGCGATCTTCTGGGATTCGTTTGAACGGGGACGCACCACCGCGACCATGCTTGATCTTCCTGCCTGGATACCGGAACTGGCCGTGCCCTTCGGGTTTACCGTCCTGGCAATCCAGGCCGTCATCGAAATCATCGAAACCCTGCGCGGCCATCGCGACACGGTCCAGGGAGCCCATTCCGAATGACCGTCATCCTGATTCTGGCTGCCCTGTTCACGCTGCTGCTGATGCGTGTCCCAGTCGCTTTCGCACTGGGCGGGCTTGGCCTCGCCATGCTGCTGTTGGGCGGAATGTCGCCGCTGATGGCACCCCAGGCTGTGCTGTCGACGCTGGACGGGTTCATCCTGCTGGCGGTCCCGCTATTTCTGCTGATGTCTAATATCCTACTGAAAGGGGGCGTTGGGCAGGATCTGTTCGCCGCCGTCCATGCCTGGGTCGGACACTGGCCGGGCGGGCTGGCCGTCGCGACGATCCTGTCCTGTGGTATCTTCGCCGCAATTTCAGGTTCTTCCGTCGCCACGGCGGCGACAATTGGCACGGTCGCGATTCCGGAAATGATCTCGCGCGGCTATGAGCGCCGCTTCGTTTATGGCCTGCTGGCCGCAGGCGGAACGCTGGGCATCCTGATTCCGCCTTCGATCCCGATGATCGTCTATGGCTTCGTGACTGAAGAATCGGTGATCACCCTGTTTCTGGCCGGGATCGGGCCGGGACTGGCCCTGATGGGTCTGTTCATTGTCTATGCCATGATCCATGCCCGGTTCTTCGGCGGACAGCAGCGGGAGCCCGCCGCAAACTGGCCGGAGCGCAAACGGGCCTCGCTTCGCGCGCTTCCCAGCGTCGCCCTGGCCCTGCTGATCATCGGCGGCATCTATACCGGTGCCTTCACCCCGACCGAAGCGGCAGCAGTGGGTTTTGCCGCCGCCCTGCTGATTACCGGCGGCATCCTGCGCTCGCTGACCTGGGCGGGGTTCAAGGATGCGGTTTTCCAATCGATGGTAACGACGGTCGCAATCCTGCTGATTATCGCAGGCGCAAAAATCTTCGGGAAGGCGATCACCCTCTACCGAATCCCGCAGGACATCTCCGTCTTCATCGGCCAGACCATGGATACCCCGCTGGTCTTCATCATCGTCGTCAGCATCATCCTGCTGGCGATGGGGCTGGTCTTCGAGGCGCTGTCGATGGTGCTGATCATGACCCCGGTGCTGCTGCCCGCCGCGATGGGCATGGGCTTCGATCCGATCTGGTTCGGGATCTACATGGTGGTGATGGTCGAATGCGCGCTGATCACCCCGCCGGTAGGGCTGAATCTATACGTCATACAATCGGTCGCCAGGACGAGTCTGGGCGATGTGTCCCGAGGCGTCCTCCCATTTCTGGGTTTGATGCTGTTGATCGTCGTCATCCTGTATCTCTGGCCGGACCTTGCCCTCTATCTGGCCTTCAATCTGTGAGACATTCATGACCCAAGCCGAAAAGCTCCGCGCGCTGCTGGCGCAGGACCGCCTCCATGTCATGCCCTGCTGCTTCGATGCGCTGTCGGCCAAGCTGATCCAGCAGGAAGGCTTCGGCCTCACCTTCATGTCCGGCTTTGCCACCTCCGCCGCGCGCATCGGCGCACCGGATCTGGGCCTGATGAGCTATGGCGAGGTTCTGGATCAGGCACGCAACATCTGCGATGCGGTCGATATTCCGGTAATTGGCGACGGCGATACCGGCTATGGCAATGCGATGAATGTGAAGCGCACCCTGCGCGGTTTTGCCAAGGCAGGTTGCGCGGCGGTGATGATCGAGGATCAGGTGACCCCGAAACGCTGCGGTCACACGCCGGGCAAGGCCGTCGTCGGGCGGGAGGAGGCCTTTGACCGCATTCGCGCCGCCGCCGATGCGCGGGCGGAATCGGGCAATGACATCCTGATCCTGGCCCGCACCGATGCCCGCCACGAGCATGGCCTGGCCGAAGCGATTGACCGAGCGGCGAAGTTTCACGAATTGGGTGCCGATATCCTGTTCGTCGAGGCCCCGAAGACTGTGGCGGAAATGCGGACAGTCTGCGACTCCCTGCCCGGCGCGAAGATGGCGAACATTGTCGAAGGCGGCGAGACGCCCGACCTGTCCCATGCCGAACTGCGCGACATCGGCTATGCCATCGCCGCCTATCCGCTGACCCTGATGGCATCGGCCATGCAGGCGATGGTCGGAACCCTGCGGGTGATGAAGACCGACGGCGACCGCAGCCCGGCCCTCATGTCCTTCACCGATCTGCGCCAGCGCATAGGCTTCATGGACTATTACGAGGAATCCTCGACCTATACTTCCTCACAGCGGAAAATGGACTAAACCCGAATCACGTCGCCTACATGCAGACCATATGTCTTTGCCGCACTACCGGCATTCACAGCAATTTCGGCGAGGCCGAGGCTGTTTTCGTACCAGAAGCCGAAACGGGGTGGCACGTCGGAGAAGGTGCGGGCACGCGGTGGAGCGGTGCCGTCCGGCAGGGTCAGGCGTACCGGGTCCGGCAGGGTTGCCGCGCGCAGACCGGTCATCGCATTGCCATAGGCATCGATATAGAGAATCTGGGCCAGATCGTCGGGCCAGTCATGGCCGGGATGGCTGTCGGCAAAGGTCGCTGACGGCGTGCAGGCTGGTCGCCGCCCGGCGGCCCAGCGCGCCGCCGCCGGGGCGAACAGGTCGCGCCCGTGAAAGGTGGCCGACAGCCGCTCCGGTCGCCATTCCAGCACGAAGCGTTCCGCCACATAGGCGCGGCGCATGGCAATTTCCAGCAGCCCGTTATCCGGCCCGATCAGACGGCGTCCATCCGCCTGAACCAGCAGGGCATCCCGCGCGCTGCCGACGCCCGGATCGACGACGGCGACCACGGTCGCATTGGCGGGCAGGTCCCGGATCACGGCGGCCAGCAGATAGGCGCTGGCCCTGGGATTCATCGCAGGGGCGTCATGCATCAGATCGATGATCCGGGCACTGGGCCAGGCATCCAGAATGGCACCATGCATCTGGCCAACATAGGGGCCATCGGTGCGGAAATCGGTGAACAGGAATATCGGTGCTGTCATGCCCGGCAGCGTATCAGGAAATCATCTTCCCCGTCACCTCCGCCAGTGCCCGGCCGACATCTTTCAGCTGACCGACCCTGGCCTCATCCGTCATCGTCCCGTCGGCCTCCAGAATTTTATTGGCACCGGGGATCGCGACCTGATTCGGGATCACGATCATCCCCAGATTGCCCAGAATCGCCCGGACATGGACAAGCCCGCGCAGCCCGCCCAGCGCACCGCCAGATGCCGCGACCAGCCCCGCCGTCTTGCCCTTGTAGAATCTCAGGCCCGACCCGTCCGCATCAGGACGCGACACCCAGTCGATAGTGTTTTTCAGCAGGGGCGTGATCGAACTGTTGTATTCCGGACAGGCCAGCAACAGCCCGTGATGATCGGCGAAAAGAGCTTGCAGCTTCACCGCATTCTCCGGTGCGCCTTCAGCGGCTTCCAGATCCTCATCCATGATCGGCAGCGGATAGTCCTTCAGGTCGATCACCGTCACCTCGGCCCCCGCATCGCGCGCACCCTGAACCGCGATGGCAAGAATGCGCTTGTTGAGAGAGGTCAGTTTGGCGCTGCCTGCGAAGGCAAGGAGTTTGGGTCTGGTCATTCGGTTCATTCTCCTGTCGATCAATTTCCATTCAGTTCCTATTCACATAGGGACTTATCGCGATGCGGCAATGTTTCAGGGGAAATGCTTATGGGTTTCCGGGAGACCGCCGGATCAAGTCCGGCGGCGACGGCTTGATCGTCATAAAAAGCACGTCCTGCCCGGACCTGATCCGGGCACCTCCCAATGTCAGGCTGGACCTGACCCAAGCGATAACCGTTGTCCATGCCGCAATCCCACTTGACGCGGCACGGCCTGCGGCGTTACTGCTTGAGGATCAGTGGATCGGTTCTCCTTTAAGGGCCATGAAGGCCTTGGAGCCAAGAGGGAACACGGGAAGGATCTACCCATCAGGGGATCTGCGCCCGGGCTGCCCCCGCAACCGTGAGCGGTGAGTGTCTTCGTCGCGTCGCCACTGAGGGTCAAGGGGAACAACCCCGAACCCCTCGGGAAGGCTGACGAGAACACTGTGATCCGCGAGCCGGGAGACCTGCCGAGCGACCACGCCTATCTCGTGAAACCGTCGGGTGTGACGGGGGAGAAGTTGACTATGAAGACGCATCAGAACCAGACGACGACCGCAGATCAGGCCTTCGCGGCGGATCGGACACGGGTGCTTGCCGCCGCTTTGTCCGCCGCCCTGTTCGGGGCCTTCCTGTTCATTGGCATCGGCTTTGCCCAATCGGCAACGGTCCACAATGCGACCCATGACGCCCGGCACGCCTTCGCGCTGCCCTGTCACTAAGACCATTGATCGAGACTCCCCGCTGATCTTAAAGCCGGGAGTCCGTCTGGAGACTCCATCATGTTCAAGAAACTTTTTGGCGCGGCCTTTGCCGCGGGCATTGTTGCTGGCCTATTGATCAGCGGCATTCAGGAATTCACCACCACCCCCATCATCCTGCATGCGGAGGAATTCGAGGGCGCGGGCCATGATCATACGATGGTCCCCGGCTTTGAAGGATACCACATCGTCCTCGCCCATTCCCCCGCCGACGACTCCGATCACGACCATGGCGAAGAGGCATGGGGGCCGGAGGACGGGCTGGAGCGGATGGTCTACACTTTCGGCAGCAACATCACACTCGCCATCGCCTTCGCGCTGATGCTGGCCGCCGCCTTCGCCGTCTACGGGCGGGAGGTCGATGGCCGCACCGGCGTGCTCTGGGGCCTCGGCGGGTTTGCCATGTTCACCCTCGGCCCCAATCTCGGCCTACCGCCGGAAGTTCCCGGATCGATGGCCGCCGAACTGGGCGCGCGTCAGATGTGGTGGCTCGGCTGTGCCGCCGCGACCGGGATCGGCCTCGCTTTGCTGGTCTTCGGGCGGAAGCTCGCCTTCACCGTATTGGGACTCCTGCTGATCGCCGCACCGCATATCATCGGCGCACCGCAGCCCGACAGCATCGGCGGCGGCGTCCCGCCGGAACTGGCCGGCCATTTCGCCGCCGCCTCCATTGTCGTGGCCGCGATCTTCTGGGCCATGCTCGGCTGGCTGACCGGCACCTTCTACAAGCGGTTCGACGCCACCGCGTAAGACTGAACCGAGGTATCCCGCCCCCGGCTCCCCTATCAGGACCGGGGTGGGATATGCATATCCGACCGCTAGAAATCCGGAAATTAAAGCCTCCTCCGTCACTCCCGCGCAGGCGGGAGTCCAGGGCGGGAGTCCAGGGCGGCAGTCCGGCTCCCTGCCGGTTGCTCTGGATCCCGGACAGTCGCTTCGCGCCTTCCGGGATGACGGTAGTTTCCGGCGTCCCTGTTTCGCACCTCCCGACACGGAACCATTTTTTCCCTTCAGATCAAATTATTGCGACGGAAATCAGGATGAAATGCGTCCTGTATCCCGGTACCCTGACTTTCCGGGGAGTTGGATGTCAGAAGAGGAGGAGTTTCATGTCGTTTATAAGGAAAGATATCGCCCACCGCGCCACCCTGCCAATCCTGCTGGCCCTCGCCTTTGCGCTGTCCATCGCGGGGTCCGCTGAACCGGCGCAGGCCCAGAGCGCGGATAGCGACGGCTGCTATTCCGCCGGACAATGTGTCCAGATGAGCGGCGACTGGAATGGCGATGCCTTCACCTCGCGCTATACCAACAATTGCGCGCAGAGGCTTTATATCCGTTACTGCAATTACCGCGACCCCCAGAACAGCGACTATGACGATTGCGGTGCCGACGGACTGTCCCCCGGACGGACCAAGAACTGGACCACCTATGGCGGCAACGCCACCGGCTATTACGAGGCCGAATGGGTCGGCTCCCTGATCCCCTCCAAGGACTGGGTCTGCGCCGGCAAGGTCAGCGGCTGGAACAGCTTCGGTCGCTGATCCGACCCCGCCACCGCCGCTCCATGCCCGCCCCACGGAACCGCACCGCAACAGTTGCGTTTCCAACCCCCATCGCCCTATGGTCAAGACTCCCCGGAAGAGCAGGGGCCGGAAGATATGGGGCGGGCATGGAGCAGGCGACGGTAACAACGCTTCCGATATCACCGGGAAGCTTCTGGACGATTGTGATCCTTGTGATCGTCCTGGTCTGCGCCTGCCTTCTTGTTGCCCTGTGGAAATCCGACGCCCCGCCCAAAGACGGCTGGCGCGCCTTTGTTGAAGCGCTGGGGATTGCCCGGTTCCCGAACTACCTCACCATGCCCAGCGTTGCTGTCTGGGGCGCGCTCTTCCTTGCCCTGCTGATCGGCATTCCGGGCGTCATCCATGGGATTTTTTTCGGGGAGTCCGCCGCCGACCCGGTGGAACGGCGCTGGCTCCTCCTCTCCCTCACCGCGCTGGCCGCCGCCATGGGCGCGGTGGTGGCGCTGCCCTTCACGCTGATCAAAACCCGCCAGAACGAACGCCAGACGCGGGCGACCGAGGAGGGCCTGATCACCGACCGCATCAACAACGCGGTCGAAGGTCTGGGGGCGGAGAAGAAAGTCGACCGGATCGGCCGCCCGGTGACATTCAAAGATGCCGAAGACAAGGAGGAAACCGTCATCCAGTGGCAGGGCGAGACTCTGCCGGAGGGTGACGTCCTGGAGAAGGGAGACTGGCAGGTCTTTTCCGAAACTCTGCCCAATCTGGAAGTCCGCATCGGCGCGATCCTGGCGCTGGAGCGGCTGGCCCGGAACAATCTCGACATCCATGTCCAGATCATGGAAATCCTCTGCGCCTATATCCGTGAGAATGCACCCGCCAGCGGTGCGAAGCCAATACCGGAGTTTGTGGAACCTGAGGAAAAACCATCCAAAGATCGTTCGTTGCGTTCGATTTGGCAGGAGGCGATTGAAAGCTACAACACCGAACTTCAAGAGATCTTACGCAATATCCATCCACGCGAGGACATCCAGGTCGCCCTGACCGTTCTGGGCCGCCGCAGCGCCGAGGGGCGGTTGCGGGAGGCGCGGCATAACAATCCCGACCCGAAGACGAAATTTATCTTCGATGGGCCGGGTCCGGAAGCGCTGAAGCGGAATGAGAATGGATCAATCGATCAAAAGGAGCTGAACGATTGGAAAAAGGCCCGCAGCGCGTATCGGGGATATCGCCTCGATCTACGAGGGACAAATCTGCAGGGTGCAGATATGGCCAAGCTCAATTTTGGTGGAGCACGATTCGAGAACGCGCAGTTGCAGGGCGCGGACCTCGAGGGGGCGCGGTTGCAGGGCGCGGTCCTCGGGGTGGCGCAGTTGCAGGGCGCGGACCTCGAGGGGGCGCGGTTGCAGGGCGCGTACCTCGGGGTGGCGCAGTTGCAGGGCGCGTACCTCGAGGGGGCGCGGTTGCAGGGCGCGTACCTCAGGGGGGCACAGTTGCAGGGCGCGGACCTCGAGGGGGCGCGGTTGCAGGGCGCGGACCTCGAGGGGGCGCGGTTGCAGGGCGCGTACCTCAGGGGGGCACAGTTGCAGGGCGCGGACCTCGAGGGGGCGCGGTTGCAGGGCGCGGACCTCGGGGTGGCGCAGTTGCAGGGCACGCACCTCGGGGGGGCGCAGTTGCAGGGCGCGTACCTCAGGGGGGCGCAGTTGCAGGGCGCGCACCTCGGGGGGGCGCAGTTGCAGGGCGCGCACCTCAGGGGGGCGCAGTTGCAGGGCGCGTACCTCAGGGGGGCGCAGTTGCAGGGAGCGAACCTCGGGTGGGCGCGGTTGCAGGGCGCGGACCTCGGGTGGGCGCGGTTTGATGCCGACACCGACTTGACGGGTGCGAATTTGACAAGGACAGCCGTCAAGTCGGTGGATTTTACAGACGTACCACAGATCAAGGGTCATGTTGGCGGATTGTTTGGGGATGCCAGCACGAAACTCCCTTCGGGGGTCAACGCACCGCCCCATTGGCCGGGAGTCGAACTGGATTGGTCGGAGTTCGATGAAGAATGGAAAAAATGGCAGGCCGGTCCAGACACGTACGTTCCACCCGATCCGCCGAAACCGCAATAGAGAGCGGCAAGGCCGAATTCACGCCTATCGCTCTGGACCCCGGACAGCCGCTTCGCGGCTTCCGGGGTGACGCGGAGAAGGGTCATTTCGTTAGAACAGGACGGGGATATCAAAGCAAGTTCGATCCCCTCCGCGTCCTTTGCGCCTTCTCTGCGCCCTCTTCGGTAAACCCTTCCCTTCTTCACTCTCCGTCAGAGAACAAAAATTCCTGCATATCCGTCACTCCCGCGCAGGCGGGAGTCCAGAGCAGAACGCACCGATGTCCCCTGCTCCTCTAACTCCGCATCCGCTTCGCCACTCTGTCCAGCCCCAGCGCCAGCAGGCCCAGGATCAGGCCCCAGAAGGCGCTGCCGATGCCGAACAGGGTGAGGCCGGAGGCGGTGGCGACGACGGTGAGGACGGCGGGGAAGCGGGTGGCTTCGGGGGCCAGCGCGGCGCTCAGGCTGCCCATCAGCGGGCCGATCAGGGCGAGGCCCGCGACGGTGACGATGACGCCATAGGGCAAGGCGGCGAAACCGGCGACGACCGAGACGCCAACCCCGGCCAGGATCAGATAGCCCAGCCCGTAGAAAATGCCGCTGATCCAGCGCTTCGCCGGGTCCGGATGGGTGTCCGGCCCGGTACACAGCGAGGCGGTGATCGCCGCCAGCGTCGTGGTATGCGCCCCGAACGGTGCGGTCAGCAGGGAGGCGAGGCCCGTCACGGCCAGGGCGGATCGGGTCGGCGGCTCATAGCCTGCGGCCCGCAACACGGCAAAGCCCGGCAGGTTCTGGGACGCCATGGAGACCAGGAACAGCGGCAGGCCCAGGCCGATCAGGGCGGCAGGATCAAAGACCGGGGTGATCAGTTCCAATTCGGTCAGGGCGATGCCGCCGCTCATCGGTGCGATCCTGTCCAGCATCATCGCCCAGGCGACCCCGGCACCCAGCACCGCGATCACCGCCCAGGTGGCGCTGACCATACGCACGATCAGGAATACCGCGACCAGCGGCAGGACCAGCATCGGGTCTTTCGCAGCCTCGTCGAAGACGGCGATGGAAAACCCGATCAGCACGCCTGCCAGCATGGCCGAGGCCAGCGCGCCGGGGATCCTTGCGATCAGGGTTGCCAGCGGCTTCACGGCGGCGCTGAGCAGAATCAGGGCGGCGGCGAACAGGAAGGCCCCGACCGCGACCTCAATCGTATAGCTGGGCACGCCGCCCACCGCTGTGGCCGCGATCAGGGCGGCCCCCGGCGTGGACCAGGCGGTGACGATGGGCATACGGTGCAGGACCGACAGAATGGTGCTGGTGGCGAACATGGCCAGACACAGCGCACTGATCCAGGAGGCGCTTTGCGCCGGGGTCGCGCCGACCGCCTGAACACCCGCCAGCACGATGGCGACACTGCCGCCGAAACCGACCAGAACCGCCACCAGGGCGTTGCTGAACAAGGAAAGCCGCATTGTCCTAGTCCTTCCGGAAAATCACGATCAGATTGTTGGCGGGCAGGGAATCGATACTGTCCAGCGACAGGCCGTTGCGTCGGGCCAGGGGCACAACCTCCCCCTCCAGATCGCGCACGCCCCAGGACGGGTCGCGCGCCTGTAGCGAGGCGTCGAAGTCGGCATTGGACGGCGCGGTATGAACGCCGTCCCGCCGATAGGGTCCGTAGAGGATCAGGGGACCGCCCTGGGGCAACAGGCGTCCGGCCCCGGCAAACAGACCCTCCGCCGCCGTCCAGGGGGCGATATGAATCATGTTGGCACAGAAGATCGCATCGCAGGGCTGCGGCGGTGCCCAGTCCGGCTGTGCGACGTCGATCCGGCAGGCGGGGAGGATCGAAGAACAGTCGCTTGCCGCCGCATGGGCATCAATTCCGGCCAGATTTTCCGCGTCGTAGTCGCTGGGCTGCCAGATCAGTTCCGCGATGCCGAGGCGCGGGGCAAGATAGGCCGCGTGCTCCCCGGTACCCGATGCGATTTCGAGCACCGCGCGGCATCCACCCAGATATCCGGGTAAAACCGCCAGGATCGGATCGCGATTGCGCAGGGTGGCGGGCGCGTGACGGCCCGCGCCTGCGCTGTGGTCGAGGCTGGCATCAGTGTTTTGCATGGCATTCCTGTCGAAATCAGTTGCGAAGACCCTGTCCAGTCTAATATCAGACGGTGTATCTGATTGTTCCGTCGAGTCAGGCGGGGCGTCGGGAAAGCGGAAGTGGGACTGAAAGGGATATCATGACTTATATCGTCACGGAAGATTGCATCAAGTGCAAGCACATGGACTGTGTCGAAGTCTGTCCGGTGGACTGCTTCTATGAGGGCGAGAACATGCTGGTCATCCATCCCGATGAATGCATCGACTGCGGCGTGTGCGAGCCGGAATGCCCCGCCGAGGCGATCCTGCCGGATACCGAGTCGGCAGCCGATAAATGGCTGGAGCTCAACAAGACCTATGCCGAACTCTGGCCAAATATTACGCAGAAAGGCGTAGCCCCCGCAGATGCCGAGGAATGGCAGGGCGTGCCGGACAAATTCAAGAACTACTTCTCCACCGAGCCCGGTTCAGGAAGCTGACTTCAGTCTCATTCCAACCCCTCCCGACCCCATTCAGGACGGTGCAGAACGGGAATTTAGAGTGCAGCGCACAAAAAAAGCGCAATCCGGGTCGTTTAGGGACTCGGATTACCCTAATTTTTGTGGTATGTTCTTAATCATGAATGGAGAGGCTGGGCTTTTTCATCTTCCTGCCAATTTAAAGTCAGGGAGCGTGTATGGAAAAGTCTGCGGGCAGGCTTCGGGTGCAACTGTTGTGATCCGTGGTGCTTTCCAATAACCGGTAAACCCATCGTTCGATACCCTGCGGTTTCGACGGGGGATTTTTCGGTTCGGATTTGTCTGGCGGTTGCGCAGCCATCTCCCTTTCAGACCCTGGTGCGCCCATCGGCGCACGGTTGCATGATCCGGATCGGGAACCGGTTACAGAACGGACGGTTTGGTATAAGGAACCAGGAATGTCACAGAAAAATGCTTACACAAAGGGCGATTTCGTCGTGTATCCGACCCATGGCGTCGGCAAGGTTCTGGGCGTCGAGGATCAGGAAATTGCCGGGCAGAAGATTGAACTGATCATCATCGAATTCGACAAGGACCGCATGACCCTGCGCGTGCCGGTCGCCAAGGCTGATATGTCCGGCCTGCGCAAACTCTCCTCACCGGAGATGATGAAAAGCGCCCTGAAGACGCTGAAGGGCAAAAGCCGCGTGCGCCGCACCATGTGGTCTCGCCGGGCCCAGGAATATGAGGCGAAGATCAATTCCGGCGATCCGGTCGCGATTGCCGAAGTGGTCCGCGACCTGTTCCGCAATGCCAGCCAGCCGGATCAGTCCTACAGCGAACGGCAACTCTATCAGGCCGCCCTTGACCGTCTGGCGCGCGAATTCGCCGCCGTCGAGGATCTGGGCGAAGAGGAAGCCGCGCTGAAACTGGAAGAAATGATGGAGAAAGCGGCCGCCTGATTGCAGCCCGCCTTCCGTCGCATCAATAAGAAAGCCCGCCCGGTTCCGGTGCGGGCTTTCGTTTTTCGGAGACTGCTGCTTTCAGGGTGTCGCGAGGGAATGACCGCCATCGACGGTCAGGACATGGCCGGTCGTCCAGGCGGAAAGATCGCTGGACAGATAAAGCAGCGCACCATCCAGATCCTCTGGCTGTCCGAAACGGCGGATCGGGATATGCCGCATCATGGCCTGCCCGGCCTCCCCCTCCAGAAAGGCACGATTCAGATCCGTCACCACATAACCGGGCGAGATCGCATTGACGCGGATTCCGTAGCGCGCCCATTCATAGGCCAGCGCCCGTGTCATATGCGCCAACCCCGCCTTGGAGATGCAATAGGAGATTTCCGTCTTCGACACCCGCTCCCCCAACAGGCTTGCGATATTGACGATTGTGCCACCGCCGCCACCCTTCCCGTCGGCACCGGCCATGAGGCGGGCACAGGCCTGAGCCATGAAGAACGCGCCTTTCAGATTGACGTCCATCACCTGGTCCCAATCGGTCTCGGTCTGTTTCAGCGACGGTTTCGTGATGACAATCCCGGCATTGTTGACCAGCAGATCGATACCGCCCAGCGCCGCCGCAGCGGTCTCGACGCAGGCTTCGATTGCAGACGTATCCGCGACATCCAGGGCAACCGCCACCGCCTTCCGGCCCGTCGCCGCCGCGATCTCCGCCGCCTCCGATTCCAGACGGTCGATGCGCCGAGCGGCCAGTACCACATCCGCCCCCGCCTCGGCCAGGACCCGCGCGAAATGTTGCCCGAAGCCACTGGAAGCGCCAGTGATCAGGGCCTTTCTTCCATCCAGTCTCAATTCCATCGGTCTAGAGTTCCTTCGCCTGGGCGCGCAGCACGAATTTCTGGATCTTCCCGGTTGCAGTCTTGGGCAGGGGGCCGAAAACGACCTTCGTCGGGGCCTTGAACCGCGCCATATTGGCCTTGCAATAGTCGATCACCGCCGCCGCATCCAGTGCCCCCTCCCGGCCCGGGGCCAGGGTGACGAAGGCACAGGGCGTCTCGCCCCATTTCTCATCCGGCGCGGCGACGACGGCTGCTTCCATGATGTCTGGATGACGGAACAGCACTTCCTCCACCTCAAGGGAAGAAATGTTCTCCCCGCCCGATATGATAATGTCCTTGGCCCGATCCTTCACCTCGACATAGCCATCCTCATGCATTACCGCCAGATCGCCGGTATTCAGCCAGCCATTGCGGAAGGTCTCCGCCGTCGCTGTCGGATTCTTCAGATATCCCCGCATGACAGTGTTGGAACGCAGCATCAGCATGCCGATTGTCTCACCGTCCTTCGGAACATCGATGAAGGTTTCCGGATCGGCGACCCGCTGTTCCTCCAGCGCCACCATGGCAACGCCCTGCCGTGCCATCAGCGGCGCACGGTCGGCCAGTGCCAACCCGTCCCAGTCCGGCTGCCAGGCGCAGACGGTCGAGGGACCATAGCTTTCCGTCATGCCATACATATGGGTGACATTGAAGCCCATACCCTCCATCTTCGCAATCACGGCAGAGGGCGGGGCAGCCCCGCCGGTACAGACCTCAACCCGCTGCGGAAAGGCGACCTTCTGCTCCGCCGGGGCATGGATCAGCATGGTCAGCACGATGGGCGCGCCGCACATATGGGTCACGCCATGATCACGGATCATCGGGAAGATCAGTGCCGGATCGACCCTGCGCAGGCAGACATGGGTTCCACAGGCCGCCGTCACCGCCCAGGTATAGGTCCAGCCATTGCAATGGAACATCGGCAAGGTCCAGAGATAGACCGACCGCGCATTCACCTGAAAGGTCAGGGCATTCGACATCGCGTTCAAATAGGCCCCGCGATGGTGATAGACGACGCCTTTCGGATTGCCGGTCGTCCCGGACGTGTAGTTCAGCGACAGCGCGTCCCATTCATCCGGCGGAAGATCGTGAACATAGTCCGGGTCCCCCTCCTCGACCAGCATCGTCTCATAATCGGTGGTCCCGATACGCGACCCCTCCGGCTCCATCGGGTCGATGATGTCGATCACGATGTCGGGTCTGTTCCGCGTCATCGCCAGGGCTTCCCCCATCGTGCCGTTCAACGAACATTCGGAAAGTACCACCTTCGATTCGCCATGCTCCAGAATGAAGGCGATGCTGGCGGCATCAAGCCGGGTGTTGAGCGCATTCAGCACCGCCCCGATCATCGGGATCGCATAATGCGCCTCCAGCAAGGCCGGTACATTGGGCGACAGGACGGTGACAGTATCTCCCCGCCGGATTCCGCGCGCCTTCAACGCCGAGGCAAAGCGCCGAACACGGGTGAGGAATTCCAGATAGGTATAGCGCAGGTCACCATGTATAATTGCCGTGCGATGGGGAAAAACGGTCGCCGCACGCTTCAGGAAGCTGACCGGTGACAGCGGCACATAATTCGCCGCCCCCCTGTCCAGGTCACGATCATAGATCGTCTCTGGTTGCATCGACATCCGCGCCCTCCCTTGCCACATCCCCCGATCACGGCTAACGATTTCTTTTCGCTCGCCACATCGGTATGATTTTCCTATCTTTGTTGTCGAGTGAACAGGCAAGGTCAAGAAGGATTGCGCCTTCGGACCGATAACGGGACGCGACACAACAGGGCGCGACAGGGTTCAGGAATGGCCGGTGCGGGACTTGACCGCACATTCCGGGGAAAGGGTGATCGTTCATGCCGCATCTGGCCTATGTGCTGATAGGAAGTCCCGACCCCGACGCGGCCCTGACGCGGTCGGAGAGTCTGTCCGATGCCGGATACCGCTGCATCCAGGCTTCCGACGGCCATACCGTCATTGCACTGGCCGCATCGCGGATACCCGACGTGATCCTGCTGGGGAATTTTCTGTCCCCCATCGATGCCCTGAATATTGTCCAGGCACTCAAATCCGGGGATACAACCCGGACGATTCCCGTTGTGCTGATCGATCAGCCATTGGATACCGAGCGAATGGAACAGGCCCGCCGGGATGGCGTGGACGACATTCTCTCCCACAATGATGATATACAGGAACTGTTGGCGCGCCTGCCACGCCTGACCCGGTCCTCGGTCATGGCTGCCGAACTGGCGCGGCGGGTGAAGACCGCTGCAGAGTTCGGCGTCAATGTCGACCCCCGGCAGTTCCGTCGCGGCTATCCCGATCATCCCGAGGTCATGGTTGCGGCGGCGGAAGGGTCGATCCTGACCGGACTCGGCAATGTTCTGGGGGATGCCGGATTCAAGGCGGTGATGGAGACCAGCTATTTCCGCGCCGCCGATGCGCTGGACGAGGGCCGCTTCGATGCGGCGGTCATCCTGGGCGGCTCTGGGGAGGATCTCGGGCGGGCACAGTATCTCTGCGGTCACATCCGCAGCAATCCGCGCCTTTTCAACCTGCCGACCTTGGTCATGACCGAGAAGGGCAAGAGCGGGGCGGAACGCGAGCTGTATCGCGGCGGCGCTGCCATGGTCCTGCCGACCGAGACCGATCCGGCACAGCTTTGCACCTATATCCATATGCTGGTCGGTCGCCAGCGCCAGCGCTGGACCCTGCGCGATCCCTTCAAGGTGACACTCGCTGCCGCAACGGCGGATGCGACAGGTGCGGCCTATTCCGAATCTTTCTGGCGTGTACATCTAGCACGATGCATTGAGGCCACGATCGAGCGCGGTGGTAATCTTGCCGTGGCCTTTCTTTCAATCCCGACGCTTCCACGCGTGCGGGAGGAGCATGGACCGGCCCATGCAGAAATCCTGGCCCATCAACTGGCCGATTGGGTCACCGGCATGACTCGGATCGAAGACACCGTTGCCCGGATCGGAACCGATTCCTATGCAATCCTGCTGCCCGACACCCCCCAGACTGAGGCCGAACGGGTGTTGCAGCGGATCATCGGGATCCTGACCAATTCGGAATTCCATCTGGGAGAGGAAGTAATGCAGGTCGTCCACGCCTGGGCCGAAGGCGGTGTAGCCAGCCTGCAACCGGGCGATACCCCGAAAAGCCTGGAAGCCCGCGCCCGCGCCAATACGGTCTGAACGCATATGGACGGAAACAAGGTGACAATTCCGTGATCACTTCTGGCAAGACAAGGGCTGCGAGCGTATATCGACAGACATGATCACAATCGACGTCTTTTCCGACCCTATCTGCCCCTGGTGCTTCATCGGCAAAAAGCGCCTGGATGAAGCCCTGGCCAGGCGACCGGACATTCCAGTCACCGTGCGCTGGAGGGCCTTTCAACTCAATCCTGACATGCCGCGGGATGGCATGGACCGGCAAAGCTATCTCTCGGCAAAGTTCGGCGGAGCGGCCCGCGCCGCTGATGTCTATGGCCAGATTCAGCAGGTCGGGTCTCGGATCGGCATCGAATTCCAGTTCGACCGAATCCCCCGCACGCCCAGCACCTTGAAGGCCCATCGCCTGATCCGTCTGGCCCAACGCCCGGAATACGACTGCGCCAAAGATCTGATACCCGCCCTGTTCCATGCCTATTTTCTGCAGGGCCGGGACATTGGCGACACCGATGTGCTGTTGAAAATTGCAGAAACAATCGGTCTCGACCGCACCGCCGTCCGGCACTATCTGGTCAGCCATGAGGACGAGGAAGAAGTTCAGGCCGAAGACGTCTTCGCCAGACGCCTTGGCATCGGCGGGGTTCCCTGCTTCATCATCGACGGCAAATACGCCCTCTCCGGTGCCCAGGAACCGGAGGCTTTCCTGCCGCTCCTCGACATGGCAATCCAGGAAAAGACCGCAGGACCCGTCACGTCCCCAGCGTCTTGATAGCAGCGTCATCCGACCGACGGCCTCTGAGGAAGTTGCGGCCAAGATGGCCATCCTCCTTGTAGTCGACCGTTAACAAGCTGGATTTCTGTAGGGATGTAGGTTGATGCGATTCCTCCGCGTGCCGCAAGGACTTTGTCTCAACTTTTACGAGTCGGTGTTTTTCGCGCAAATCCAGCGGATTGCGAACAACAGTCCGCGCCACTGCTTACGGGTATAGAGCCTCTTAGGCGGCTCCCCATTTAGCAGTCCGCCGATAGGTCATGCGCTTGCCGGTGATGCCTTTAAGAGCAAGATCGGCGCGCTCGAAATCGGTGACCGAGCGCTGATTGTAACCGATATCAAATTCCGCCAAGGTAGCGCTTCAAGTGCTTGGCAGATACCTGATGATTAACACCAATGATGCCGCGCTTGAGGATAGCGAAGTAGCTTTCGATGGTGTTGGTGTGGGCTTCACCACGGACGTATTCGTCCGCGCTGTAATTAACAGCGGAATGCTTGAAGTCTTTGCCCATATGGCGGTACTGGCCTGCACCGTCGGTGACAAGGTGCGTATCGCCCTGCAACTGAGTAACGAGGATTGGGCGTAACGTTTTGGCGGCAACGCTCTTGGTGTGGCGGGAATGAACTTTCCCACCGCGTTCTACTAAGGAGAAGACGGTTTCTTTGCCCCATGATCCGCCCAAACGTGTTTTAGCGCGCTTGGATTTGTGACGGTTCTTTTCTTTACCACCAACAAAGGTTTCGTCTGCTTCGGCAATTTTACCGGGGCCACCCATAGAACGGGGTTCGGGGATAGGTTCGCGCATTGCTTCACGAATACGGTGCGCCATAAACCAAGTGGTTTTGTAAGTGACGCCAAGCATACAGTGTTGTTGATGGGTGGATACGCAATGGGCGATACGCAGGCTCTCCTGCAACAGGATGACCAGCCTGTCGCCAATGCGTTTGCGCCAATGACTCATGCCAGAGCGTTCGTACCGAAGCTCATGCTGGAAAAAATCTTCGCCGGTGAAATACTGGAAATTGGGGTCATGCACCCAGCGATCCCACACCTGCTCATCCGAGAGCCCGTAAGTATGATTCAGCAAGAACATACCGATCATGAACCGCACCGGTTCCTCCGGCCATCCCTTCTCGGCGAAGCATCCCGCCAACTGCTCATCGAGCCAAGCCTAGTCGATCCTTTCGACCAGGACCACTAATACGTTCTTCATGTTGATGAACAGATCAAGGCGCGCACAGAACAGGTCGTCGTGACGCGCCGTCTCCTGTTGTTTCGGTCGCATGTGATCTCCCAAAATACACACATCCAGGGAATCACAGATGGCGCGAAAAATGAAACCAAAATCGCAAGGAAATGAGCGTCAAAACCAGGGCTTCTCGCAAAGATGGTTACACCAAATCATCAAAAATACAAAGAAAATCAAAGGGTAGTGTCCAGAATTTTTCGCACATTTGTTCAGGTGACGGCTCCGCTGGTTGATGCCTGCTCCGCGTAGAGGGGAGCCATGTTCATGTATTTGCGTGTGCTCCACTGGCTGCCCGCGATGTGCCTCAACCTGGCCGCGGCCAGGTTGAGGCAACTCTGCCCATCCGGGAACGCGCCGACCACCCGGGTGCGGCGGCGGATTTCCTTCATGATGCGTTCCAGCGGGTTGTTGGTCCGGATCTTGATCCAGTGGCTGTCCGGAAAGGCGTAGAAGGTGAGCGTCTCGCCGATGCTCTCCTCAACCAGGTCGGCCGCTTTCCCCAGCTTCTGGCGGCGCAGCTCCTCCACGATGGTGGCGGCCTTCTCCTGCGCCGCTTCGCGGCTCTCCTGGGCGTGGATAGCCTTCAGCATGTGGGCAACCTCGCGCATCTTGCTCGACGGCACATGGCTGAACACATTGCGGTAAAAATGCACCATACAGCGCTGCCAGCGCGCCTCAGGCAGATAGTCCGCGATGCTTTCGACCAGGCCACGGCACGCGTCCGAGATGATCAACCGGACGCCCGACAGCCCCCGATCCACCAGATGGCGCAGGAAGGCCGACCAGCCGGACTTGTCCTCCTTGGCTCCCTCGCAGATACCCAGTATCTCCCGATAGCCCTCGGAATTGACCGCGCTCGCCACCAGCAGCGAGACGTTCCTCACCTCACCAGCCCAGGTCCGCTTCATGACGATCCCGTCAAGGTACAGATAGGGATGCTCGCCCTCGATCCGTCGGCCCCGCCATGCCTCGATCTTCGCATAAATCTTCCTGTTCAGGTTCGACACCGTGCCCGGCGACACCCGCGTGCCCCACAGCGCCTCGGTGATATCCTCGACGCGGCGCACCGAAACGCCTGCCAGGTACATCTCGATCAAGGCTTCCTCGACCGAACTCTCCCGGCGGCGGTAGCGTTCGATGATGGCGTCTGTCGCCGCAGCTTCGGTACCTTCAGCTTCACCTCACCGGCCTTGGTGTGCAGCGCCCGCTCATAACTGCCCGCCCGCATGTCCTTGCGGCCTTCGCTGCGCTCATAGCGGCCCGCACCGCACAATCGATCCGCTTCCGCGTCAAGCATCGCGTTCAGCGCCTCCTCGACCGTCCCGCGCACCATCTCGCCCAAGTGATCTTTGATCCGCCCCTCATCAATCCGGATCACCTGACCCATCGCCGTATCCTTCTCCTCATCCATCCGCTCGCTCCTTCCGTCACTGTAAAAGGAGCCATCAAATCTGAAAGTGCGAAAGATTCTATACGTTATCGATTTAGTTCTTGGCGGCGAGGGTAGGATCACCTTGGTGAAGTTCGTCCAAGTCTGACCACCGAATCCCAACCATGCCGTTCCGACGTTTGGAACTGAGCAAGAGTGCATTCCGATATGGCCCTATGTAGACTGGTCGAACCTGCTTATCGATTCCCAGTTCGACAGTTACCAACAGATCGATCACCTTATCCTTGCGCGGGTTCAAGGTTATGGATGAACTACCTCTCGGCGTGTAACGGCACTTCACCTCGACGGTGCTCCCATCCGGCAGCCATCCATCCCAAGGAGCAGCCGCGTTCGCCGTGGGCTGCATTGCGAGTTCTGCCACCGCCCACGCCTCGCCGATTGCACCGGTGATCGTGACCAGTGGCAAGTGTGCTTTCTCCATTCGGGCTGCCGCATTCAGAAGCGCTTCCAGGGCACGCTTGCCGTGCTTCCGTCGCGCAGCTTTCTGCGCAGGGGTTTCTTCGAATCTAATAGGTTTCACCGGCATCGTTTGATCCTCATCCTGAATAGCTGGCTGCCAGATAGACTAACAATTCTTGGTCTAAGTATTGCGCTGGGAAGTTATTCGACCATATTTCGCAATGCCGGGCCGAACCAGCTTCCCTTGCCCGTCCTCGAAACTTAACGCGGCCAACTTGTCCTCAGTTAAATACTGACGGCGGACAATTGTGCCGCTCCTTCGCCGACAAAGTGGCTCGTGTGGATTCCGGAAACTTCCACACGAGCCGCTCGGTGGGGGTCAAAGGCGAAGGTGAAGTAATGTCATATAATAGTGATCGATTCGGAGTGCGCCGCAGGCGCTCTCCCGATGGTACGAAGCGTCGTAGCAAGGTCCTCAGTGTCAGAGACGTTTCTCCATTAACTGAATACAGGATTGGTAGGATTGCCGAGGAATATAGCGTACCACGCGGGCGCGTCCTGGATGCTGCCATAGACTTGCTCTGGTTCGACCTGGGGCACGAGGGCAAGCCTAACGGACAATCTAACGTTCAGCCAAAAATTGATCTAACTTGGGTCATGCGTCCTGATGAAAGGTTGAGTGCAGAAGAATTCCCTGAAATAGCGTCACTAGAACGCAAGCTTGAGGAGAGCCGCCGTCGCTGCAATGAAATCATGGGGAGGGTGGACTGATGGCGATCCTCAACCCAAAGGAACGCCAGATGGCGAAGGCGATTGAGCGCGGTGACATTCTTGCTCAGCAAGCTCTTCTCACGCACCATAATGCTGAAACGAGGCTGTACGCGATTCGACAATTCGCACGGATCAGCAACGACCCCGTATTGATCAAATATGCACGACGCACAATGGGATGCACGTCACATACACCTTGTCATGCTCGCGGTTGCCCTCGGTGCACATTGGATTCCAGAGATCGCAAAAAGCAAATCGTGCATGCTGAATCTGCGTCGCTCTCGAAGAACCCCCAGGTATCGATGGCGCAAAGAGCGTCGATTTTTCATGATGTGCCGGAGGCAGAAGTATGGTTCGTGACAATAAATCTGGAAGCTGTACATCCAGACGATGTTGTTGAGAAAGTTAAGGACTGGAGACCCTATCTCCGTCGTCGATTCGACAAACTGCAAGAGACGTTCGGGGTCGTGCTGGCATTGGGTCGCTTTGAGGACGATCCGTTCATGTCCGACGATCTTTCCATTGATGAGTTCTGCAAACCGAAATCTCTTTCATTGATGCCTTCCGGAACGGTCGCGGTGAAGCTGCATCTGCACATACTCTTTCACATTCCAGAAGCATCTCACGATTCCATCCGAGCTAAGTTTGTCAAGCACTTTGGGCCTGGCTGGATCGTAAACATACGAAACATCCGTCATGCCAAGGTGAATGGTATCGACGTACAAGGGATTTGCGGTGCGGCCAGATATATGGCTAAGGAACACGTCAATCTATCCGGTCTCAAGGATGCCTCGCTAGACGATATTCATTCGGTACTAAAGTCACTCCTCGGTCGGAAGCGAGCGAGTACGCGCTTCGACTACGGCATTCGGGGACTGTCCAATCCTGATAGCCGTGGTAGTGGTAAATGGATGAAACGGGTTCGACGAGAGTACGCTTTGCCTGCTAACTGGGATCGTGACAAAGTCGTGGCGTATATGCTGGATGAAGACTTGTCCGAAGTCGTCCATGGATATCCGAGTTCATTTGATGCATGGATCGACATGGAGGAGGATTCCCGTACTGTAGATCAGTATGTGCAGAGTATGCCTATTATAGAACTGGCCCGGACAGAAACACTTAGGAATCCGGGGAAAACGAGTGGGAAAAGGAGCTTCGCTTGGAGCAAACCTGCCCAACAACCAAACACGAATGTCGAATCGTTTTACCCGCAAGAGCGATCTAAATTACTGGATTACAGAAGGGTACGACACCGAAGATGCGTGTGCTGAATTGGAATATTCAATGGCAAGGATGCGGCAGCCCCGCCGGAAAGGAGTTGCTTGATAGGATTCGAACTGAACAACCTGATCTCGTCTGCTTGACTGAAACGCATACAGGATTCGGATTGGTCACTGGTCACGAGATTGCCTCGGCCGAGGACTACGGATATCCGATCAAGGCAGGTCGAAGAAAGGTTACCCTATGGAGCAAGACGCCGTGGGAGCACATCGACGCTGTTGGGGATAAGGAAATGCCATCAGGCCGTTTCATCTCGGGCACGGTCGCGACAGAGTTGGGGCTAGTTCGCGTTGTGGGTGTTTGTATTCCGTGGTCCCATGCGCATGTTTCGTCGGGTCGCCGCGACGCTGCGCCTTGGGAAGAACATCGGCGCTATCTGACAGGCTTGTCGCGCTATCTGGCCAGGATAGCGACGAAGCGTCTGATCGTGCTCGGTGATTTCAATCAGACCGTTCCCCGAACTCGTGCACCCAAGGCAGTGAAGCATCTTCTCGACGAAACCTTCCCAGAAGGCGTTGGTATCGTGACTTCTGGAGAGATACCTCGAATTGCTCGTAAGACCGTCGACCATATAGCGCTTTCCTCTGACTTGAGTGCCGTGAGCCTCTATGGGCTCTCAAACATCGGTGCGAATGGCAAACAACTCAGCGACCACTTCGGGGTTGTTGCCGAGATCAGCGCATGAATCGAGCCGTCGACACGGTTCTCTAACCAGTCCAAATGCGCCTTTAGCCATGTACCAAAATCACTGTTTCATTGAAGTATACCCTAGTGATACGTCTCACAAAGCCCTCCAGTCTGTCTCGTTAGGGTTATTATTTACAAGATAAGACAATTGTGGTAAAAGTTCTAGACTCTAACGAGACAATCAAAGGAGGGGTATATGGCAGCATATGGTTATGCGAGGGTATCAAGTGCAGGACAGAACCTTGAGAATCAGGTTGATGCGCTCCGGAAAGCAGGGTGTGAGGTAATCCGGACTGAGAAAGTGTCTGGAACATCGCGAAAGGGTCGTGCAGAGCTTGAGAACTTGCTCGACTTTCTTCGCCCCGGTGATTCTCTTGTGGTGACTCGGATCGACCGTTTGGCGAGATCGGTTCGTGATCTCCAAAGCATAGTGCATGACCTTCGTGATCGTAATGTCGACATTAAAGCGACTGAGCAACCGATAGATACTTCCACACCTGCGGGGAAGGCGTTCATCGACATGTTGGCGGTCTTTGCAGAATTTGAAACGTCGCTCAGACGTGAACGTCAAATGGAAGGTATTGCCAAGGCAAAAGAGAAAGGCGTCTATAAAGGGCGAAAACCAGTCATCGACCGGACCCGCGTTCAACAACTTCGTGAGGAAGGATTCGGTGCATCCGCTATCGCTAGGGAACTCAGGATAGGGCGAGCGAGTGTCTATAGGGTTTTAGGTGGTTCATAATGCGACGATGGCCTTTTACGATTGATCAACCACTGCCGTGATTCGATTCATGCTCCTAGTTCATTAAGAATCGGTAGAAACTGATCCAAAAATCTCATTATCACCAGCTAAGCCGACTGAACCTATTCGGTGAAACCAGTATACAGATTTCCATTAGGTTTCAAAATAAGCACGGAATGGACCTTCACATGTCCAGTGGTACAGCCAGTGATACTCAATTTCCGAATCTCGTCGACCAGGAAACAGCAAGTGAGTTCGCCGCACATTCGCCGCCAACAGGACATTCCGATGCTATCTGGCATGGATTACGGGATCATCTAATGGGGACGGCGGCACTTGCTGCCAATTTTGCGCGCCCGTTTGGGGGAGAAAAGGCCGCCGCGCTGGCGGGGCTGGTTCACGATCTGGGCAAATATGCGCCCGCCTTTCAAGCCTATATCCGGGGGGAGGGACCTGGCCCGGAACATGCCATAGCCGGTGCGAAATGGCTGGCCGAGGTCGAGAGCAATGCCCAGGATCAATTGATCGCAAAACTGCTGGCCCATGGGGTAGCCGGGCATCATGGCGGGTTGCCCGATACGGATGCGGAGACCGGCTCTCTCATGTCGCGGCTGAAGGCGAATTCAGAACCGCTGGACCCCGCCTGGGAAGGGGAGATCGCCCCGGAGGCTACCGGGTTGCTGCCGACGGGATTCCAGCCCAGCGGCAATGACCGTATCGGATTCGAACTGGCCTTCCTGGGTCGGATGCTGTTTTCCGCCCTTGTCGATGCCGACTTTAAGGATACCGAATCCTACTATGCCCGGATTGAAGGGCGGAAGGTGAATCGTGACTGGCCCGCGCTGGCAGCCGTCCTGCCAGACCTACAGAACCGGTTCGATGCGTATATGGCGCGGCTCGCCGAAAGCGAAGACAATCCGGTTAAGGCCTTGCGGAGGGAGGTTCTGGACCATGTCCGATCCCAGGCAGGGCGGGCGACGGATTGCTATACGTTGACTGTCCCGACTGGAGGCGGAAAAACGCTGACCTCCCTCGGTTTTGCGCTGGACCATGCCGCATTTCACAGGTTGCGTCGCATCGTCTATGCCATTCCCTTCACCTCGATCATCGACCAGACCGCGTCCATCTTCAAGGACGTGCTGGGGGAGGATGTGGTGCTGGAACATCATTCCGCCCTGGAGCCGGACACAGCCGATAAACGGGAATGGTCGGCGCGGGATAAGCTGCGTCTGGCGATGGAGGACTGGGCTGCCCCCGTCGTGGTCACCACACATGTGCAATTGTTTGAGAGCCTGTTCGCCGCCAGACCGGGCCGCTGTCGTAAGCTGCACGCGTTGGCTGGTTCGGTGATCGTGCTGGATGAGGTTCAGACCCTGCCGCTCTCCCTGCTGAAGCCCTGCATCGCGGCCTTGCGGGAACTTGTGCGCACCTACGGCGTTACCGTGGTTCTATGCACCGCGACCCAGCCCGCCCTGGACAGCGGTCATTTTCCCGGGGATCCACTGATGGGGTTGGACCTTGTGGGGAAGGAACTGGCCCCCGATCCACCCGCTCTGGCCCGCCGTCTGACACGCACCGCCTTCCGCCATGTCGGGGTAATGGACAATGCGGCGCTGGTGGAAGCACTGGAAGATTGCGGTCAGGCGCTCATCATCGTCAATTCCCGTCGCCATGCGCTGGAATTGTATCGGGCTGCGCAGACGGCGGGACTCGATGGAGTCATTCATCTCTCAACTCGGCAATGCGCAGCCCATCGACGACAGATACTCGACGACATCCGGGGTAGGCTCAATCCGCGTGCACCCCGTCCCTGCCGTACCATTGCAACATCATTGGTGGAAGCAGGGGTCGATGTCGATTTCCCTCGGGTCTGGCGCGCTGAGGCCGGACTGGAGCAGGTCGTCCAGGCCGCCGGGCGCTGTAATCGGGAGGGAAAGCGCGCCGTGGCGGACAGCCTCGTGACCGTTTTCGCCGCCCCGGATTACCCGACCCCGAGGGAGTTGCGCCGAAACGCAGATGTTTTCTCCCGTATTGCAGCCAGCCATCCCGACTGGACCGCGCCAGAAACCGTGGAGCGCTATTTTCGGGAACTCTACTGGACCAGCGGGGCTGGGGCGCTGGACCGGATTGACATTTTCAAGCGCTTTGTAATGGTCGGCTGCGATCCGAGTTTCGACTACCGCAGTGTCGCCGAGGAATTTCACATGGTGGAAAGCTTTGGCGCTCCGATCATCATACCCGACCCCAAAAACAAGGCCATTCTGGCAAAACTCGATATTTCGACCGTCCCTTCCGGTTTAATCGCTCGCGAATTACAGACCTGGATCGTACAGCCGCCGGAACGCGACCGTGCCCGCCTGATCGGCACCGGGTCGGTTCGCTTCTGGGGCGGTGCTGATCGGGCTGATCAATTCGCAGTGCTGGAGGATGAGCGCCTTTACACCCCGGAAACCGGTCTGATCTGGGAGGAGGATAAGAATATCTGGTGGGGGATTGTCTGATTTTGCTGTGAAATCAATTAAGGAAGTGCCTTGATCGAAAATCGTATCACGGGTAGCGTTTCTATCGGGCATAAGGGAGCGGGGTTGCATGGCATTCGGGATCAGACTTCTAGTGAAGGGCCAGTATGCCTGTTTCACCCGGCCAGAACTGAAGGTGGAGCGAGTCAGCTATGATGTGATGACGCCATCTGCCGCGCGAGGCATTCTGGAGGCGATCCATTGGAAGCCCGCGATTTCCTGGGTCGTGGACCGCATTCATGTCCTGGAGGATATCCGTTTCCAAACCATCCGCCGCAACGAAGTCTCGCAGAAGATTCCAATAAGCAAAGCCCGCAGTGCGATGAAGGCGGGGTCCCTGGAGGGGCTGGACCTACAGATTGAGGAGGTGCGCCAGCAGCGCGCAGCGACCGTGCTGGTCGATGTCGGTTATGTCGTCGAGGCGCATTTCATCCTGCGTCCCGGCGCCGATGCGGAGGAGAGTGAAGGCAAGCATCTCGACATCTTCAATCGCCGCGCCCGGCGAGGCCAGTGCTTTCACCAACCCTGTCTGGGCACGCGGGAGTTTCCCGCCGACGTGACCCTGATCGAGGCGGATGCGCCGCTGCCGAAGGCAATCAATGAGGATCGGGATTTAGGCCTGATGCTCTACGATATCGATCATGCGGGCAATCGGGATTCGATGTTCTTCCGGGCGCAGTTGAAATCCGGCGTGCTGCAGGTGCCCCCTCCCGGTTCTTCGGATATTCTGCGATGACCATCCTGACCGCCCTTGCCCATGCTTATGGCCGCATGGCAGAGCGGGGCACGGTCCCGCCCTATGGCTATTCGGTCGAGAATATCGGCTTCGTCATTTCCCTGAACCCGGACGGCATCCCGGCTGACAAGCCCCATGACATTCGGTCAATGGAGGGAAAAAAGCGAAAACCCAGCCGTATGCCGGTTCCAATGGGGGCAAAAAGGACGGCGGGGGTTTTTTCGTTCTTTCTTTGGGACAAGACCGCCTATGTGCTGGGCGTGACCGCCGGAGAGGGCAAGAGGCTGGACGCGGAGCACGAGGCTTTCAAGGCTCTGCATCGTGACATCCTGGCCGGGACGGAGGATGAGGGCCTGCTGGCCCTGCTGCGATTCCTCGACTACTGGACCCCGGACCGGTTCACCGAACTGGGCTGGCCGGAGGAGATGCTGGACCAGAATATCGTCTTCGCCTTTGAATCGGACCGTGTTGGCAATCGATATCTGCATGACCGGTCGGAAGCCCACCGGCTCTGGGCCAAACAAACGGGGGCATCCGAGGCGGCGGGCATCTGTCTGGTCACCGGGGAGTCCTGTCCCGTGGCGCGGCTGCATCCATCGATCAAGGGGGTCTGGGGTGCGCAAAGTTCCGGGGCGTCGCTGGTTTCCTTCAATCTCGAATCCTTCGAATCCTACGGCCACAAGCAGGGCGACAATGCGCCGGTCGGGGAAGGCGCGGCCTTCGCCTATGGCACCGCCCTGAACAAGTTTCTGGAACCCGGTTCCGGCCATCGCATTCAGATCGGCGACGCCTCCACCGTCTTCTGGGCCGACGGGTCCGACGCAGAGGCCGTCGAGATGGCGGAACTCGCGTTTGCCTGCATGGCAGCCAAGGTCGACGACGAAGCGCAACTGAAAAAGATCGCCCCGATCCTGCAACGCCTGCGCAGCGGACGCGGCATCGACGATTTCGACCCCGGTCTGGGCCGTGTCCGCTTCTATGTCCTGGGCCTTGCCCCGAATGCGGCGCGATTGTCGGTGCGGTTCTGGGTGGAGAACGATTTCGGCATCATCGCCGCCAACTATGCCCGCTTCATGCGCGATATCGCCATAGAACCTGGCCCGCGCAATCCCGAGATCGGCCTCTGGGGCTATCTGATCGAAACCGCCGTCCAGCACAAATCCGAAAATATCCCCCCCAATCTGGCCGGAACCTGGATGCGTGCCATCCTGACCGGCACGGATTTTCCACTGACCCTGATGAGCAGTGTCCTGATGCGAATTCGCGCCGACGGCCTGATCAATGCAGAACGGGTGGGAATGCTGAAATCCGTCTTGATCCGAACTTTGAAGAAGGAGGATGCACCAGTGGCCCTCAACCCGGACAACAACGATACGGGCTATCTGCTCGGTCGCCTCTTCGCCGTTTACGAACGCGCTCAGACTGAGGCGCTCGGCACTATCAACGCGACGATCAAGGACAAGTTCTACGGCGCGGCCTCGTCGCAACCAGCCAAAGTCTTTCCGGTGATAGACAAGGGCGCGCAATCGCATCTGTCGAAGCTGGGCAAGACATCGCCGGGCTATCGCGTCGTTCTGGAACGGCTGCTGGGGGAGGTCATGGACAAGATGAACCCCGATGCCGATCCGTTCCCGCGCTCCCTTCCAGCCCAGGAGCAGGCGCTGTTCGCGCTAGGCTATTATCACCAGCGCCAGGCCTTTTTCATCAAGCAGAACAAGCCCGAATCCGATCCAGCCCAGACTGAGGAGACCGCCCAATGACCGCCATCGCCAACCGCTACGATTTCGTCCTGCTGTTCGATGTGACGAACGGCAATCCGAATGGCGATCCCGATGCCGGGAATATGCCCAGGCTGGACCCGGAGACCAATCACGGTCTGATCAGCGATGTCAGCCTGAAACGCAAGATTCGCAATTACGTCGAAATGGCAAAAGACGGAGAACCGGGCCACAGGATTTATGTCCGTGAGGGATCGATCCTGAACGAGGCGCATCGTGAGGCCTTCGCCGCGATCCGTCCGGGCGACGCCGACGTCGCCAAGGCGACAAAGCTCAGTCCGCAGAGCGACCCGGAAGCGGAGCAACTGACCAAGTGGATGTGCGCCAATTTCTTCGACATCCGTACCTTTGGCGCGGTAATGAGCACCGGGATCAACTGCGGTCAGCTGCGCGGTCCGGTGCAACTGGCCTTCGCCGGATCGGTGGAACCGATCCTGCCGCTGGAAATCTCCATCACCCGCATGGCCGCGACAACGGAAAAGGAAAAGAAGGCGAAGGCCGAAGGCTCCGATGCCTCCGACGACGCGCGCACTGACAACCGCACCATGGGACGCAAGCATATCGTCCCCTATGGCCTGTACCGCGCTCACGGCTTTATTTCCGCCAATCTGGCCAGAAAAACCGGTTTTTCCGACGCCGATCTGACGACCTTGTTCGAGGCGCTGGGAACCATGTTTGAACACGACCGATCCGCCGCACGGGGCGAGATGACAACCCGCCGCCTGATCGTTTTCAAGCATGAAAACGCGCTGGGCAATGCCAAGGCGCAGGATTTGTTCGAACGGGTCAAGGTCAGCCGCATGATAGATGGCGAACCCCATGCCATCGACCGACGGCTGGATAATTTCCCACCTGCACGCCATTTTTCAGATTATGCGGTGGAAATCGACCGCAATAGCCTGCCGGAGGGGGTCGATATCTTGGAACCGGCCTGATCGGAGCGTTGATTCCAGAGCTGGACAGGATTGGAGCAGGATGCGGTCAAAATGGCGGAGAGCAACAAATGCCGTGATGCCGGGGAAATGCCGATCCCGATTTCTGCCCTGCAGCATGCCGTTTATTGCCTGCGTCAGGCGGCACTGATTCATCTGGAGCGGGTCTGGGCGGAAAATCGCCGGACGGCGGAAGGCCGTGTGATGCACGATGCCGCCGATACGCCATCCGAACGACTGCGTGCCGGAGTCCAGGTCGTTACCGCTCTACCGCTGGGCAGCGCGGAACTCGGTCTGGCCGGAACGGCGGACAGGGTCGAATTTCACCCTGCGGCGGATGGCGGCGAGACGCCCTATCCGGTCGAATACAAGCGCGGTAAGCCAAAGCCGCATCGTGCCGATGAGGTCCAACTCTGTGCCCAGGCGCTCTGTCTGGAGGAAATGACCGGACGACGGGTCCCTGAGGGTGCCCTGTTCTATGGCGAGACCAGACGCCGCCTTGTCGTTCCGATTGACGACGGATTGCGAACCCTGACCCGCGCGACGATTGCCGATCTTGCGACCATCTTCGAAAGCCGTCGGACACCGCCCGCCGTCTACAAGGCCGCGCGCTGTCGGGGTTGTTCGCTGATCGATCTCTGTCGCCCAAAACTCTCGCGCCGATCCGCCCGGACGTGGCGCGCGGCGCGCCTATCGGAGATTCTGGCTGAGGATATGCCCGACATGTCAGCGGAGCCAGACCTGTGAAAAAGCTCCTCAATACACTTTATGTCACGACTGAGGGGATGGCGTTGTCCAAGGATGGGGAGAACATCGTCGCCCGGCTGGACGGGGCGGAACAGGGGCGCGCCCCGTTCCATATGCTGGGTTCTGTCGTGGCATTCGGGGCGATTGCGATCACCCCGGCACTGATGCAGGCATGCGCCGCCGCTGGAATTTGCCTTGTGCTGCTGGACCGTACCGGGCGCTTCCAGGCCCGCATCGAAGGACCGGTCAGCGGTAATGTCCTGTTGCGCCGCGCTCAATATGCTCTCAGTGAGTCGGCACCGGCGGAAATCGCGCAGGGTTTCATCCTTGGCAAGATAGCCAACCAGCGTGCTGTTCTGATGCGTGCCTTGCGGGACTATGGGGCGACGGGACCGGTGGAAGCGCAGGCGGCCCTGCGGCGCGCAGTGACTCGGCTCGGCCATCTGCTGAGTCAAATTTCGCTTCGCGACTATGATCTGGATACCCTGCGCGGCGCAGAGGGTGATGCCGCAGCCCAGTATTTCGCCGTGTTCGATCACCTGCTGCGCAATCCCGATCCGGCGATGCGGTTCACGACACGGTCACGCAGGCCGCCGCTTGACGCCGTTAATGCGTTGCTCTCCTTCCTCTATACTCTGCTCACCCATGATTGTCGGGCGGCGGCGGAAAGCGTCGGGCTGGACCCTGCTGTTGGCTTCCTGCACCGTGATCGGCCAGGGCGACCCAGCCTCGCCCTCGATCTGATGGAAGAGCTTCGACCCGTCCTCGCTGACCGGCTGGCCCTATCGCTGATCAACCGCCGTCAGATCGGACCCAGCGATTTCGAGCATAGAGATGGTGGAGCGGTGCTGCTGACCGATGCCGGGCGGCGCACGGTGTTGACCGCGTGGCAGACTCGAAAGGCGGAGGACCGACGTCACGACTTTATGGAGGAAACTGCGCCTCTCGGCCTTGTCCCCTATCTCCAGGCGCAACTGCTTGCGCGCCATCTGCGGGGCGATCTTGACGCCTATCCGCCCTGGTTCTGGAATTGATCTGGTCAAGCCATATAGGAAAATCAGATGCTGATGCTTGTCACCTATGATGTACGGACCGAATCAGGGGACGGTGCCCGACGTCTGCGCCGCATCGCCAAGGCCTGTCGCGACTTTGGCCAGCGCGTACAATATTCCGTCTTCGAGATCGAGGTCGATCCCGCGCAATGGGTGATGCTCAAGGCTCGGTTGGAGAATATTATTGACCCGGAGGTCGATAGCCTGCGGTACTATCATTTGGGTGCAAAGGGCCGGAGCCGGGTCGAACACGTCGGTGCCAAACCCACTGTCGACCTGACCGGCCCGCTGATCTTTTGATCAGACCCGACCTGATCGCGAACCCCAAGTGGGCCGGGTTTCCCCGGCAGGTTCGCGATCTCACCCAAGGTATTGAAACCGTGAATATGGTACCCGCGCTTCCGGTCACAGATCGTCGAAGCTAAAGTGCATTATGTTAGGTTCGCGCCATCATCCATCTTGCCCCAACCCTGGCCTCAACTTACGTTTACCCAGTCGCCCCTCACACGGGGACGCGGATCGAAACTCCGCCGAGACCGAACGGGCAGCGGCCTATGGCGTCGCCCCTCACACGGGGACGCGGATCGAAACACGCCGGGATCGCGGGTGCGTGGATCGACGGCAGTCGCCCCTCACACGGGGACGCGGATCGAAACAAACATGGCGAGGTTCTGTCCGTCGACGGCGATAGTCGCCCCTCACACGGGGACGCGGATCGAAACCTGCGCGATGTTGCATCCGGGCGCGGGGTGACGGGTCGCCCCTCACACGGGGACGCGGATCGAAACTATGAGGCGCTGATCTATGAGGCAGTGGCGCGCGTCGCCCCTCACACGGGGACGCGGATCGAAACTCCCGCGCCTTGCGAGGGCGGGCCTCCGGCAAACGTCGCCCCTCACACGGGGACGCGGATCGAAACATGGCAAAGCAGGATCGATATATGGGCGGGCGTGTCGCCCCTCACACGGGGACGCGGATCGAAACCTGTCAGACCGGTTGCAATCGCTGCCGGATTATGTCGCCCCTCACACGGGGACGCGGATCGAAACTGCACCCGACCCGGCTGCGGATATGCCGCCGGTCGTCGCCCCTCACACGGGGACGCGGATCGAAACTTCGAAAGATTTTGTGAATCCATGGCCGCGATGAGTCGCCCCTCACACGGGGACGCGGATCGAAACTCCCCCGTCTCCATAAGCAAACTGTCCCCTGCGCGTCGCCCCTCACACGGGGACGCGGATCGAAACAATATCGCTGCGCCAGGCCCATGCCTGTCTTTGGTCGCCCCTCACACGGGGACGCGGATCGAAACCCATCACCGGCCCGATCTTTCCGCATGCCGGTCTGGTCGCCCCTCACACGGGGACGCGGATCGAAACCAAATGGAAGTAACCGGCCCATCGAAAAACGACAGGTCGCCCCTCACACGGGGACGCGGATCGAAACTCCAATTTCCCGGTGATCGCGGATGATATCATCTGTCGCCCCTCACACGGGGACGCGGATCGAAACACCACACATATAATAACGAATACCGGCACCATGTGTCGCCCCTCACACGGGGACGCGGATCGAAACACACACACACACACACAGGTCGCCCCTCACACGGGGACGCGGATCGAAACTTCATCCCCCATACGACCAACCCGGCAATCACAAGTCGCCCCTCACACGGGGACGCGGATCGAAACATGCGACATTGATTTGCGTCTGATCCAAATCCCGTCGCCCCTCACACGGGGACGCGGATCGAAACACCGCCAAAAATGTCAAGAGCTCCACCGACAAGAGGTCGCCCCTCACACGGGGACGCGGATCGAAACAGGCCTCCGCCCGGTTCGCGTCATGGACGGACAAGTCGCCCCTCACACGGGGACGCGGATCGAAACACCGCGATATTGTACTGCTCCAGCACCGGCAGCAGGTCGCCCCTCACACGGGGACGCGGATCGAAACCTCCGCCGGGCGGGTCCGGCTGGCAAAGACATGTCGCCCCTCACACGGGGACGCGGATCGAAACTAGGTACAGATTGAAGGAACGGATTGATTTCACGTCGCCCCTCACACGGGGACGCGGATCGAAACACTGGACCGATGGAGGTCACGAACCTGTCCTATGGTCGCCCCTCACACGGGGACGCGGATCGAAACTATATCCATCTGTCGCGCCACCTGATGTCGCCGGGTCGCCCCTCACACGGGGACGCGGATCGAAACTCCAAACTATGGGAGGGCCAGTCATGAGCGAAGGTCGCCCCTCACACGGGGACGCGGATCGAAACGCTCCTGGAACGCCATTTGCTCTCGCATGATGTCGTCGCCCCTCACACGGGGACGCGGATCGAAACAGCACGTCACACTGTCGAACAGTGCGACCGGTTGTCGCCCCTCACACGGGGACGCGGATCGAAACCGCATGCCGGTCAGTGCGACCGGTTGTCGCCCCTCACACGGGGACGCGGATCGAAACCGCATGCCGGTCTGATGACGGAGATATCCGGGGGTCGCCCCTCACACGGGGACGCGGATCGAAACACTACATCTGCCCCACCTGCGCGATCACGTCATCCGCCCCGTCGCCCCTCACACGGGGACGCGGATCGAAACACTACCGTCGCGCGCCTGCACCGATCCCCGCCGCTGTCGCCCCTCACACGGGGACGCGGATCGAAACAGCACCGCACCGATGATGAAATTCGTGACCGAGAAGTCGCCCCTCACACGGGGACGCGGATCGAAACCCGGAGGAGGTCCGGGTCGCATTGGCGGCACGATCGTCGCCCCTCACACGGGGACGCGGATCGAAACAATGTCGGCGGATCGGGCACGTTTGCCAGTGCGTCGTCGCCCCTCACACGGGGACGCGGATCGAAACAACGCCGCCTATCAGCGGACGGCAACCCCGCCGGGTCGCCCCTCACACGGGGACGCGGATCGAAACACCTCGACCATATCAACCCCGCATGATCCCCGGGTCGCCCCTCACACGGGGACGCGGATCGAAACACGCTTGAGGATTGTATCCATTTCGATGTTAGGGTCGCCCCTCACACGGGGACGCGGATCGAAACAGTGATGCTGCCGAAAGGGGCTTACGTCTATTCCGCACGTCGCCCCTCACACGGGGACGCGGATCGAAACCTCATTCCGTATCACACCATCGGATTCGATCAGGTCGCCCCTCACACGGGGACGCGGATCGAAACGCGGTAGCGCCGCAGGCATCCCTCTGAACAGGAGGTCGCCCCTCACACGGGGACGCGGATCGAAACCTGGAACGCGACCTACCTGCTTCAGGCCCTGACAGTCGCCCCTCACACGGGGACGCGGATCGAAACCTGTCCGGGGTCGCCACCGAGGGGCTCGACAAGAGTCGCCCCTCACACGGGGACGCGGATCGAAACAATAAGAGTAAAGGATCTGGTGAAGCTCACCCTGGTCGCCCCTCACACGGGGACGCGGATCGAAACACCGTAGGGCTATTGCTGGCTTGGCTGATCGGGTGTCGCCCCTCACACGGGGACGCGGATCGAAACCCCTTCGCCGCCGCCCGCGCCATCACCGAAACCGGTCGCCCCTCACACGGGGACGCGGATCGAAACCTGCGCGATGTCGCGGCGGGGCGCGGGGTGACGGGTCGCCCCTCACACGGGGACGCGGATCGAAACGTCAGCGGCTGGTTGGGCGTCAGGTCAAAACTCGTCGCCCCTCACACGGGGGCGCGGATCGAAACACCCTGACCCAGAGCACGAACACGCATATCGGGCGTCGCCCCTCACACGGGGGCGCGGATCGAAACCGCCTCGGTCAGTCCCGCGCGCCACGCCTTCACCGTCGCCCCTCACACGGGGGCGCGGATCGAAACGCCGTCCGGGACCAGACCGGCATCGAGCACATGCGTCGCCCCTCACACGGGGGCGCGGATCGAAACGATGTGAAGCCGATGTAGTGCATGACATGAAGGGAGTCGCCCCTCACACGGGGGCGCGGATCGAAACCCAAGAAGACCCCCCGATCCGTCAAAACGCCGTCCGTCGCCCCTCACACGGGGGCGCGGATCGAAACTCCGATGGCGGGGCCGATAATCGTCGCAAGCTGGTCGCCCCTCACACGGGGGCGCGGATCGAAACGTGGAAGACCTGCACCTGCAACTGGGTGCAAATGGTCGCCCCTCACACGGGGGCGCGGATCGAAACAAGCGGGCATTTAACGGCCTGCCGGAAGATCAGAGTCGCCCCTCACACGGGGGCGCGGATCGAAACTTGGCGGGTCGCTACCACCGGAATTTTGGGGATGTCGCCCCTTATCTAGATAAGCAGATCGAAACCCGTTTCGGATTGCACTGCCGGATTTGCTTGAAGGTCGCCCCTCATACGGGGTGTGGATCGAAACTCCATTCTGCGAATTACTCTCAAGTCTAAAGAGTAGAAATCCCAATACATTATTCATTGGTTGATCGAGTGGTTGATTCGTTCAATCCACTCAGAGAGCTTCTGAATACTGAATCCTTGGCCGTACCCTTCGCCAACGGCCCGTGAAGTATGGCCGAGAATCGCGTTCTGCACTTGGAGCGGGACGTCCGCATCCCGGCAGGCGTCTTTGAATAAATGCCGAAAACTGTGGAACACTTTCCGTTCGTCGCTGATTCCGATTCTTCGGATGTAACCACCAAACCGCTTGCTTAGCTTTGCCGAATATTTCCCGTATCTGTCTTCCTCAACGTCTTCGAAGAGCAAATTAGTGGAAGCGCCTCGCTGACGTACGTGTTCAATAAAGCCAAGCTTTAACAATGAGGAGTGCACCGGTACGCGCCGAACTGAACCCTTGTTCTTTAATCGCCCACGAATATGAATATAGGGAGTCTCATTTAATCCTTCTACGTCTGCGACCGTGAGCTTTGCCAGTTCCTCCAGGCGTGCCCCGGAATACAGCGCTAGCCACGGAACCCAAAAATCTGCTGAGGCCGACTGCTTTAGATACTCTGATCCGAAGATCAGTGACAGATCATCGTTGGAAAACGATAAACGGTCACCTTCCGGCGACTGATTGATTGTTGCACGTATATTGCTGACGGGATTATCCCGAATAAGACGATTCCGAATGAGCCAGTTGAAACAAGCTGCCAGGGCCTGCAGGTTTTTGTTCACTGTTTTCGGTGACAGCCGAGGCAGATCAAACTTCTCTGCATACTCGCAGCGGTCCTGAAATGAAGCATTCTTCAGTTTTGATGGAACGGATCGGGGATACACTCCCAGTTTGTCACGAAAGGCAATAATGTCTTCGGGCCGAATCTGCGTGATGGATGGATCGCGCTCAAAAAAAGCTACAAAGCGGTTGCAGGCGGTCATCCAGTCCAGTTCGGTTCGGGGTCGAAGTTTGGCGTCAGCAACATATCGACCAAACGCTTTTGTCAAAGTCAGTGCAACCGGTGTCGTGGTTGATGTGTTTTGTGTCTTGTGTACGTGTTCAGACAATGGGCCACTATTAAACTCGCTACCTTCGGAATGCATTGTCAGCAGTTCAAAACATGCATCCCGGAATCTGTTTATGCCATTTGGCGCGGTTTCTAGATGAGCCCGCAAGCCAGTATCGTTGATATACATCTCTATGGCCTGGTTTGCCTGTCGGGCAGTCAGTTCCTCGACAAGAATTCCGGGTTCATTAGCTACATACTGGACATTGACGCGACCGGATATCAGTAGGTTTTCAAACCAACGGTCCGCCCACTTAACAATATCTTCCTGTGAAACCGAATTCTTCCCGATTGCCCGATGCAGTCGTCGCTGAAATTCGATGTAGTCCCAGTCGGTAAAATCAATAGTTAGAAAATCATCCAAAATAGGCTTCAATATGGACCCTTTAGAAAGGTCCTGAGCCTCATTCAGCAACTCAGATACGAATGCGCCGACTTGATGATTCCGAATCTCGGCGACACGGCGGTCTTTTGTTCCCAGGGTCTTTTTGATTTCGCGACGCCCAAGTGTATCGCGAAGGGCCGTTGGAATGCCCTTTCGGTGAATATAGACATGAGTTTTCGGATGTCGATTCAGGCCGCTCATTTGGTGGACTTTGTACCACTATTTTGTACCAAAGTCAATTTGTTATAAGGCTGATAATAAACAATTTTGTCATATCCCATTAATAATGGCACAGAAGCGGCCGATGGAATCGGAAATACCGCTTAATTTTGTCATTTTATGCCGTTTCAATTTGTCATAGTAGTGCATTATGCCACTTAAACTTGGCACAATATTCATAGAAAAGTAAATTAATTCAATTGGTTAGATTTTACGTCAGCTTGGCACATGATGAAAACACGAACGATGTTAAACTCAGACGTCGATCCGTTGTCAGCCTTGATAACCGTCCGATCCATGATGCAAATATGAAGAAAAAGGACTGATAATTCGATCCAGATTATCAAGCCGCAGCGTGATTTTCGGGAGTAAAAATACAGGCAACAGCATGAATTGTTATATCCGTGAATATGGAGTGCAATCGGCTCACGGAAGAATAGACCACCGCAATTTAGGTGTCTTACGACACCAGTCGCCGTCGCACTCTGAAGTCGGATTTGGCGTATTCTGCCGACGGTCGCGTCCAGATGTGGGTCCAGATTCTGACCCGTCAGATATCCAGATCCTCTCTCTCTTGAATCATAGGCTGGTCCCTGTCCGGGAAATCAATCGGGTCTTTGGCCCGTTCGTCAAAGAAGTCCTTCCAGTATTCTCCCTCCCGAGAAATCTGAAGGCCATTTCCATACCTTGATATAAGGACAGTTGTCATATCCGATGGAAAGCCATTTCCTTCGGAATCCGAATCATCTGACTGTCATTATCCTGAAAAATTGTCGTCTTCATAACGGTTTTCGACATATCACACCCTCCACCGGAAAATCCGGGATCGTTTTGGTAATCAGCGTCTTTGGGTGTCAGCGATTGTCAGATATACTTAAGAATGTCACCAGGAGCCCATTGGGTGTTAGAAATTAATAGCTAAGACTGTCCAAATGTAACATTAACGATGTCGCTGGATTGCATTTTTCACATTAACAATGTCGCTAGATTCCAGCACTATCTTTCTAACATGCTACCTATTTTCTATTAGGAACTGCAATAAGAGCCAACATTTTCAACTTTTGATTAGTGCCGAGGTATCCCCTACTAACCCTGAACAATCGGTTCGATGTTGGACACATCGATCTCTTTGGCTGCTTTTGCCATATCAAAGTTGGTTTGCATGTTAAGCCAGTAATGCGGTGTCGTGTTGCAGGCGCGTGCCAGACGCATGGCTGTGTCAGTCGAAATCCCAGCTGTCCCTTTTAAAATTCGGTCAATCCGGGTTCGAGGAACACTCAGGTGCTTGGCAAACGCTGTTGCATCGATGCCCAAGGGCTCGAGATACAGTTCCTTCAGGACCTCTCCTGGATGCATTGGGCTTTCGAGCATGCTCATTGCCAACCTCTTTCTTTGGCACTTGATGATCGCAATATCAGCAAATCCTACGAACACTCTTACACAGCAAAGACTTCATTTCAGGATCGGCACTAAAATTCTTAACCTCACATCACGTTGTAACCCGTAAAGTATATTCTTTTAAGTATGTCAGGTAGGTTGCAGTGTTGTGGACAGTTAGTGCTTACGCACGATCCTCTTGGCATGATCTGTCATTCTGCCTACCGGGCTAATACACTGAAGTATTGTGAGGCCAAGACGGCGGACGCTGCGGGTTAGTACATTGTAGTTTAGGTGGCTGAGAAGGCGGAACAGATGGAGTGAACGGTTAAGATGGAAGCAAAAGTCGCTAATAATTTCTGTGACTTGGTCAGCCAAACGGCCATCTGGATGACTGAAGGGTGGAAAAAGTGGCTGCGATAGATTGACCTTTGTATCTCAATTCTGCACCACAACTCACCGGTTAACGTGACATCGCCATCCTAACCACAATTCAATCGAGTTTGCTTTGCCAAAGCCTCAATTGTGGCTTTGTAACACAACGTGGGTTTTTCAAATTGAAGGAAATGTGTTGTCCCGGGGATACTACAATAGGGTAAGCATGCTTCTTCAGCCACGGCCCGGCAGATACTGGCTGGGGGCAGTTGATTTTCCATATTAGGATCGGCACCGATAATAGTTATTGGGGTTTCTTCTAGTGGTCGACAGAGCGCAGTCCAAACTGACAGATCATTATTCGTCTGGTAAATATAGGCTTCGAATTCACGCGGGCAACAAAGCTCCCAAGAACCGGCCTGTGTGTTCTGTCGCAGCGTTGCCTCGGCCAACTGTTCGGCCACACCTGGCATCCAGCCCTGAAATTCCGGTCGTCGCTTAAACTGTTGGGCCAGAAGTGCTGGATTGTCATAGCGCGGCGGCCGTCGGCTGGCGCGCCGGACCATATCGTGCATATGCGCGTCTTCGACCGGCTGCAGCGGATGACTGTGGCGCGGATAGATCGGCGGGTCGAATAGGATCAGGCCTTCCCATCGTCCCCGATAATGGTCCGCATGTTTCACGGCGGTCACGGCCGACAGCGAGTGAAATACTCCCACAACTGGCTTGCCGCCAAATTGCTCGTCGATAGCGTCCAGGATCTCCTCCATGTCGATCACAAAACGATTCCATCGATGACCAGCTGCTTCGTGCAGCGGGTTTTGCCCGTGATTGCGCATGTCGAACAACACAACATCGTACCTGTTTAGGAACTGGCGCCAGAATAAGGCATACGCCTCAATCGCCAAGCCGTTTCCATGAGACATTACAAGTCGCGGTCCAGCGGGATTGCCGTACCTCCGCAGCCAGATTACCGCTCCATCAGACATCACTGCCTTATGCACCGCTGAAGGCGGTACAACGCTTTTCGAGCGAAGGTCGTCCTGGGGATCAGCGTTTTGCGGGCAGGAATTTATCATAAAATATATCTTCTTTTTCTATCCCTTTGGTGAGTAGAATGTCGATCGCGGCGTCGATCATCGGCGGAGGTCCACAGAGATAAGCCTCGGCTCCGAACACCTCGCTACCGAGTTCGCTGTCGAGTAGGTCCGTTACATTGCCCCGAAAGGCGTCAACACCAGTTTCGATCGGCTCGTCCGATAGAGCCGGAAAGAACTTGAAATACGGAAGTGTCGACCGCCAACGGTCCGCGTCGTCGGTGCAATAAAGCGAATCCGAAGTACGGGCACCATAGAACAATCGGACGGGGCGGGTGTCTTTTCGACTGACTGCGGCATCCAAGATGGAGCGGATTGGCGCGAAACCAGTTCCTCCAGCCACGAAGATGGCCGGTCTGTGCGGATTGTCGCTTATCTTAAAATGGCCGAATGGACCGGTAATCTCCAAGAAATCGCCAACCCGAAGAACATCGCTCACAAAATTGCTAGCGATGCCATCTGGATGAAGCCGAATATGAAACCGAAGCATCTCGCTGTCTGGCGCGCTAGCTGCCGAAAAAGACCGCTTCACTCCATTGGTTCGGATCGTCCAGTCAAAGTATTGGCCCGGCTGAAATGAAATTGGAGACGGCGGCAATACCGCCACCTCCAGAATTTCGCGACCGTGCCAAGTTATCTCCTCAACTAAGGTATTAATGGTTTCGATGGCCGTGACGTTCTTATTGCTTTTCAGTGGCACGTCGAGTTCCAAGTTTGAGCGCGGGAAACACATGCAGGTCAGGATGTCGCCCTGTTGCCGATCCACATCGTTGAATATGGCCGGATCGGCGCCTGGGATTTCCTCGATTGAACCCGACATCAGCCGGGCGCGACATTCTCCGCATTCACCTGAGCGGCAGTTGTAAGGCACAGGCGCGCCAGTTGAGATGCACGCATCAAGAATAGTGGTGCTGGCGTCGCAGGAAGCGACGACATCGCTTCCCATGAAAGAAACGGAGAATGCGCTCACAATCTGATACCCCCTGTTTAGGCCGCCGCCGTTTCCTGGCGGTTATCGGCGGCCTCCAGGAAAGCGTCGAAGGAATCCGGGATGTCTGTGCCCCAGTCTTTGGTTATAAAAGCCCGTACTTGATCATAATAGGCCTGCTTCATTTCTCGGTTTGTCTGGGTTTTGATACCCCAGTAACGCAAACGGTCGTTGGTCGCCGACTGATCCGAACCAAAAGAGGCAATAGCAACCGGCAGCCATTTCCATACTGTGTGCCGGACAATCTTGGCCCCCTCTTCGCCCCTGGTCAGAAACTCCTTTATTCCGTCCATACCGAAACCGACATGGCCGTATTCCTCATTCAAGGTTTTTTGACTGGCTTCTCGGAATGGCTGATACGGGGATTTAATGAAGTGTCGAAACTGATGCGCGGCAGCCCGGTCGACCAGTGCCAAGAAGGCCATCTGATCCGCCCAAGTATCGATCGACGTATCGAAGGTAGTAAGGTGTGCTTTTTCCGCGCATACTTCGCGCCAATCCAAACCTAGTTCGTCGAGAAGTTCGCGATAGCGGATGTGATGGCCGTATTCCTCCATCACCGTTTTTGCCATGCGCATTTTGTTGTTTGGATCCGGCGCACGGAGGATGCTTTCCTCAAACTTGTCCGCGCCGACTTCCTCGCTGACCACATGGATCGCAATCAAGTTGAGTTGCAATTCCTGAAATTCTTGATCCTGGGATAGAAATTTGTCCAGAGTCACATTACCAATACCGGCTTCTCCAAAAACTTGATTTTGCATGATACGTCTCCTTCTTTCAGTACAATTTGGTTAATAGAAAGTGCGGTGCTTCCTACTGTTGTCGATGATCACGTTCTTCACCTGGGTAAAGGCGAGTAGGGTTTCGAAAGAATCCTCGCGTCCGAATCCGCTGGCCTTTGTCCCGCCAAATGCGGCACCGGAGGGGAATAGATTGTAGCAGTTCACCCAAACCCGGCCCGCCTCCACCGCCTGCGCCGTCCGGTGTGCTGTTCCGAGATTCTCGGTCCAGATACCGGCCGCGAGGCCGTAGTCAAGATGATTGACGAGGCCGAGCATTTCTTCCTCCTCGTCCCACACATGGGTTGTGGCAACCGGACCGAAGATTTCGCGTGTGGCGAGGGTCGAAGCGTTATCAGTTTCCCCGAAAAGGGTCGGCTGAACGAACAGGCCGTTCGGATAGCCCGATATGTCCTGCACCGCTCCGCCCGTCAAAACTTCCGTCCCTTCAAGACGCCCCTTTTCAATAGCAGCGAGGATGCGGTCCAGATGTTCGCGGTACACGATGCAGCCCACATTGGTGGTTTTCTCGTATGGATCGCCGCAGCGCAGCATCGGAACAAGCGCCAATACTTTCTTCAACAGAGCGTCCTTAACCGAGCGGTGGACGAAGATTCTCGACCCGGAGGTGCAAACCTGCCCCTGATTGAGGAACGCGCCAAGCAGGACTCCCTGCGCTGCATTGTCCAAATCGGCATCGGGGAAGACGATCTGCGCATTCTTGCCGCCGAGTTCAAGCGTGACCTGCTTGGTGGACACTGCCGCCGCAGCCATCACCCGGCGGCCGGTTTCGACCGAGCCTGTAATCGTGATCTTACGAATGTCCGGGTGGTTAACAAGCGCGTCACCTGTTGTTCTTCCCGGCCCGGTAACAACATTTACCAGGCCAGCCGGCAACACCTCGCCCAGCAATCGTGCCAATTCCAGCGTGGACAGCGGCGTATGTTCGGCGGGTTTGTAGACGACGGCGTTTCCCGCCGCGAGGGCCGGCGCGATCTTGCCGAGGAACATGTTGAGCGGAAAATTCCAAGCGCCGATAATGCCGATGACGCCGAGCGGTTCGCGCATGTTCATACTCAACACATCGCTGGAAACCTGCTGCAGATTGCCCTCTAAGACACGGATTGCCCCTGCGTAGTAACGAAGACGGTCGACGGCCGTTCGCACATTTGCCAAACTCTCACGCCAGGGCTTGCCCGTGTTCTGCGTCTCAAGCCAAGCGAAACGCTCCGCTTCCTCAAGGATACGGTCAGCAGCCTGCATCAGCGCAGCCTGCCGCTTGCGAGGGCCGCTCATGAACCAATTTGGCCAGGCCGCCTTTCCGGACATCACAGCGGCGGAGACATCGAATTCGTTCGCCTCGCTGACGCGACAGATCTTTTCCCCTGTAAGTGGGCTGAGTATCTCGCGCGTTTCACCGGAGGCGGACGTTTGCCAGTCGCCACCAATATACAATTGATAGGTATCTTGAATGGGAAACTTCATTTCCAACCCCTAAGTTAAATCTTTTCCAACAAATGAACCGTCGACACCGCCGAATCCGGTCCAAGCAGTCCGCCCGCCATCTGGGCCAAACCGATCCGCGCCCTATGGACCTGTCGCTTTCCGGCCTGCATCAACAACTGTTCGGAAATCTCAACAATCTGCGCAACCCCGGTTGCGCCGACCGGATGCCCGCGTGCGGTAAGCCCGCCGCTGACATTCACCGGTAGACGTCCACCGAGCGTCGTTTCACCCTGTTCAACAAGATCAATCGCCTCGCCTCGACCGCATAAGCCGAGTTCCTCGATATCAAAGAATTCCTGCGGCGCGGTCGGGTCATGTACTTCGGCGAGAGACACATCTTTGGGATTGATGCCGGCTTGCTCGAACGCGAGCTTGGCGGCCCGCGCCGTCGCGCTGCCAACCGCATCGGGGTTCGGCACGGCCGATGTCACTGCGGAGGCCGAAATTCGCACACCGCCATAACCGCGCCGGCGATACAACCGGTCCGATACCAGAACTACCGCCGCCGCACCGTCCACCAAGCCGCCACACATCGCCCGCGTCAGCGGTTCCAGAACGACCTGATCGGCCAGGATAACTTCCCAAGACATCGGCTCGCGCACCGCGGCCTTTTCGTTGAGCGAAGCATGGAACCGGTTTTTAGATGCGCAGAGCGCGAAGTGACGCGGCGTCGCACCGAAAGTTTCCATATAGTCCTGCGCCCGCTTCACATTGACGTCGATAAAGACTGACCGTCCCTCCGATCCAGGCTTATGATCGGTTGCCGTCGCTAGGGTCGTGAAGGGCAGGCGCCGATCCTCGTGTATCAGCTTCTCCGCCCCAAGCACGAGTACGCAATCGTACTGACCGTGGGCTATGGCGCTCCAGGCCAAATGCACCGCATCCGATCCACTGGAACAGGCGTTCTTAACCGTGTGCACCGGGACGCCGTTCAGCGGAAGATCGCGCATAAGAACTTGGCCCAGTATCGACTCTTGACCTGTCAATGCACCACCGAAGGCGTTGCCGACAAAGACGGCCTGAATGTCGTCAAAGTCGTACCCGCTAGAGGCGATCGCATCACGAACCACAGGCCTGGCGATCATGCCGAGGGACTGCGTCGACTTCCGTCCGAAAGGACCGACACACCCCCCCGCCACCATGACGGGCACGACCGCCGAAGCTGTTGCGAACGCATTTCTGTCGATACTGGTCGTTGTTTCGCTCATTTCCATGTCGCGGTACCGACTGCCGTTACTGTGCCGTCGTCCTTTACTGCCGCGAGGGTGCATGTCACCAGACCGTCCGATGCAACGGAATCCACTTTAGCAGTCAGATGAAGATCCTCCTCCGGGAAAACTGGAGCCTTGAACGTAATGTCCAGGCTATTCAGGGGACCTGCCCGCCTCGTCAGGAGGCGCGCGAAATGCGCGGTGGTCATAGGTCCCTGTTGCAGTACATCTGGAAATCCCGCCGATTCCGCAAAAGCCTTGTCGGTGTGAATGGGGTTTGGGTCTTCCGTACCTTGCGAAAACAACGCGATCCGGTCGCGGGTCGCACCTTGAACGACAGTATCCAGAACTATGGCGCCGGTCGAAAAGCGTTCCATCTCATTCCCTCTCTATCAGCCGCGTGATTTCGGTCAGAACCCGCTGGCCGCGGATGTCGTCATAGGCAAACTCGATATCGGCGAACCAAACCCGTCCCGACTTGCCCTGTTTTTCAATGATACTTTTCACGCGGGCGGTTACTTGCAGGGTTTCGTCCCATTTAACCGGGCGCACCCAGTCGTAACGCTGGCCGCCATGCAGTGCCTTCTGCCGGGGAATATCCAGTTCCTCGAACAGATTCGCGCCGATGGACTCGCCACGCAGAAAGATCATGTAGGTGGGCGGCACGCTTTCCGGCACCCCCTCAACGCCGATACCCCGCGCGAACAGCTCCGCTAGGCGCCGGTCCGGCGCGACCGTATAGGGTGGGAACACCATCCCCTGTTTTTCGATATTCATTAGGGTCTCCTAAAGTGAGATCTAATTAATTTACTATAGCGTAAATTTTGTCAATGTAAAATTCTTAAATTTATTGATCTTCACCTACCTCATAAAGGACACGCACTACAGAGCTCAGTCACTTATCGATAGTTTTTTTCGCTTATCATATTGTAATATATATTATAATCAGGAATTATTGAACAGAAGGTGTAAGAAATTCGTATCACAGATAGATCGTAGAACAACCCTCTTGACAAAGTTTTTTACTTATATGTAAGTTTATTTAAGCGTAAAAAAATTAGAATAAGGTGATGGGAATAGGGAGGAGTTCTGATTATGCCCGCCACACTCAAAGGCAATGTTGTCGACTATATTTTCGATGGCCTGGACGACGAGGTCCTTGCCAAGCCCTGTCTAATTGCGGATGGGCGCGCGCACAGCTATGGCGACCTTCTGGAGCATATCGACCGCGCCGGGGATATTCTCCGCAGCCTCGGCGCCCATCCAGGCGACCGGATTATGCTGTGTATGCGCGACGGGCTGGATTTCCCGGCCTTCTTCTTCGGCGCGATCAAAGAGGGCATCATCCCAGTCCCGCTCAATACCTATCTCACGACGAAGGATTACATCTATTACTTGAACGACAGCGGCTCACGGGTGCTGCTAGTCGAAGCGGATATCTTCGAGGCAATGCTCCCCGCCATCGGCGAGTTGCGGAACAACCCGGCCATCATGACCGTCCGGGGCCGGATCGACGGGTATTCCTGTCTCGACGACCGGCGGGCCGATCCTACAGAGCCTCGCGGTACCTTCAATTGCGCACCTGATGACACCGCTTTTTGGCTCTACAGTTCCGGTAGCACCGGCAGCCCGAAGGGGGTCGTGCACACCCATCAGCATATGTTCTCGGCTTGCGAACTCTTCGGGCTTCCGATGCAGGGCATTTGCCAAGGCGATGTCATCCTGTGTCCGCCGAAGATGTTCTTCGCCTATGGCTTAGGCAATCAGGTCTATTTCCCGCTGAAGGCTAAGGCGACAACGGTCTGTACTAGCGCACCGATCAAACCAGAAAGTGTTTGGCGGGAATGGATCACGCATCGCCCGACCGTCTTCATGGGTGTCCCAACCCTATTCTCTGGCATGATTGCCTATGCCGAGGAGCATCTGAGCGCGGCCGAGATCGCCGAGGCATGTTCCCGAACGCGGTTTTGCGTCAGCGGTGGCGAAGTCCTTCCGCCGACCCTGCTCAACCGCTGGCGGACACTGACCGGCCTAGACATCCTGGACGGCGTCGGCACGACCGAGATGACGCATATGTTCATCGTCAACCGGCCCGGTGCGGTCGTCCCCGGTTCCTGCGGCAAGCCCGTACCCGGGTTTGAGGCCGTGCTGCTGGGCGAGGACGGCAAACCCGTTTCGCAAGGCGAGATTGGCAGCCTGTTCGCCAAAGGCCCGACCGCGGCGCTGGAGTACTGGAACAAGCCGGAGAAGACGGCGGAGACAATGCGCGACGGCGGCGTCTTCACCGGCGACAAATATTACCAGGATACCGAAGGAAATCTGTTCTACGTCGGGCGCGGCGACGACATGCTGCGGATCGGAGCGATCTGGGTCTCGCCTACGGAAATCGAAAACATTATCACCGAGCATAGCGTCGTACAGGAATGTGCGATCGTCGGCGCACCGAACGCCGACGGTCTCGTTCGTCCCGCCGCCTACGTCGTGCTGCGCAAGACCGGGGAAGGGGTGTGCGCCTCCGCGGCCCTCGCGGAAGAGATCAAGGATTACGTCAAGAGCAAGCTACCCCGCTTCAAATGCCCAGCCCGGTTCGAATTCGTACCTGACCTGCCGAAGACGGCAACAGGCAAGATCCAGCGCTTCCGACTGCGGGAACTGAGTTCAAAAATCGGGGCCGCGTAATAGCGCAGATTGACGAATACCGTCTCACAAGAATGAGCCGGAAGTGGTGTCCGACGGATGACCCAAGCGGGTCGACGATGGAAGAGTGCTGACTAAAAACCCAAGGGAGGAAGAAATGTTCACAATCTCAAGACGCGGTTTTCTCGCGGCGGGCTCCGTGGCCGCCGCTGGGAGTATCATTCCGAATGTGTATCCGGCCTGGGCGGCGACGCCGCTCAAGCTAGGCCTGATTTTACCCTTTTCGTCCGTCTATGCGAAACTGGGTGAAGAGATCGCCCAAGGTCTAGAACTCGCCTTGGCCGAGGAAGGAGGCACGGTTGCCGGTCGCTCCATAGAAGTGATCAAACATGACACCGAAGTCAATCCGAAGACGGCGATTCAGGGTGCCAATCGTTTGGTGAAGCAGGAAGCCGTCGACTTTCTCGTCGGTCCGGTTTCCAGCGCCGTCGCGGCAGCCATTCGCAATGTCGCGCATAACGGACGTACGCATCTGATCGTCGCCAATGCTGGCCATGACGGGCTGTCGCAGGGCCTGTGCTCGCCCTTCATTTACCGAACCTCCTTCTCCAACTGGCAGGTTAGCGCGCCGATGGGCACCTGGATGTACAAGCAAGGCATCCGCCGTGTGATGCTGGCGGCGTCGAATTATGCCGGCGGCACACTTATGCTGAAGCATTTCTCCGAGAGTTTCCAGGAGGCGGGCGGCGAGATCGCTGGCGAGGTTCTGCCGGACCTCAAGGAGATCCAATATGCGCCATTCCTGGAGCAGATCCGCAATTCCGGTGCCGAGGCAGTGTTCTGCTTCTTTGCCGGCAACGCTGCGGTGGAATTTGTCAAGCAGTACAGCCAGTTCGGCCTTCACGGTAATATCCCGCTTTACGGATGCGGTTTCCTGACGACCAGTGACGTCCGCCCGGCTCAAGGCGAGGCCTCCGAGGGCATTCGAACTACCCTTCACTATGCGGAAACCCTGGACAATCCGCAGAACACCGCCTTTCGGCAGGCTTTTCAGGACCGTTACGGCTCGGCACCGTCGCTTTATGCGGTTCAAGGCTACGACAGTGGCCGGGCGATCGTCGAGGCGCTTAAGACCACCGACGGCAACACCGAGGACAAAGAAGCTCTGTCCCGTGCTCTGGACGGTATCGCACTGGATAGCCCGCGTGGCCGAATGGCCTTCAGCCGGAACCACGATCCGGTGCAGGACATTTACGTCCTGGAGGTGCAGAACGGCCAGAATGTTGTGATCGACACGGCCGCCAAGAGCCTGACAACCCCGACCACCGACTGCACGCTCTGATACAGGCGGAAACCGGCCGCTCTCCCACTGTGTTAGGAGGGGGAGAGCGGCCGAATGTCTTCAATTCCGGTGAGGGGTTTTCCAGATGGATGAGTTTCTCGTTTCGGCCTGTGTCCAGGTCTTGAACGGATTTCAGCTCGGCTTTCTCTATTTCATGTTCGCGATTGGACTGTCCCTGATCCTGGGCGTTATGGGTGTCGTTAATCTGGCGCACGGCAGCTTCTATATGCTGGGCGCCTATCTCTTCTATGCGGGCCTGCAGGCCGGCATCCCACCAATCCTAAGCGTGCTGGCCGCATTAGCCGCCATCGTCGCGCTGTCGACAGCATCCGAGAAAACGATCTTCCGTTCTCTGCGCGACCGCAGCCATCTGGACCAAGTGCTACTGACCTATGGTCTAATCCTGATCGCCAACGAAGTGATCACCATGGTCTGGGGCCCGACCATCCGTTCTATCGACATCCCCGACGCCCTGTCCGGCAGCGTCTCAATCGGCTTCGACCGCGAATATCCGCTCTACCGGCTACTTGTCTCCGTTGTGGGGATCGTTGTCGGAATCAGCGTTTGGCTGCTGCTGTCCTTTACCCGAATCGGTATCCAGGTCCGCGCTGGCGTCTTCGACCGCGAGATGACCTCGGCGCTGGGCGTCGACGTCAACCTCGTCTCCCTGCTTGTCTTCGGTTTCGGCATCGTGCTGGCGGCCTTCGCGGGCATCGTCGCAGCGCCGATCCTGTCATTGTATCCCGGCATGGGCGAGACTATCCTGATCCCGGCGATCATGGTCGTCATCCTGGGCGGGCTCGGCTCGCTAAAGGGTGCCTTTGTTGCCAGCATCCTCGTCGGCATGGTGGAAACAATTGGTCGAGTAACTCTGCCCGAACTCAGCAATGTCGTGATCTATCTGGTTGTGGCCGCAATCCTGTATTTGCGGCCCGAAGGCCTCTTCGGCGCGAGGATCAGCAAATGAACTCCCCTCGATATCTCATCCCAGGCGGGGCGCTCACCGTCCTGATCGTCCTGCCGTTTCTTGTCTCGCCATTTCACATGGACTTGGCGATCCGTATTCTGATCTTGGCACTGCTGGCGCTCAGCCTAGATTTACTTGTCGGCCATGCCAAGATGATTAGCCTGGGCCACGCAGCCTTCTTCGGCATCGGCGCCTATACCATGGCGCTTCTCGTCGATAAGGGTGGCATCGCGCCACTCTTCGCCGTGCCGTTATCCGTTCTCGGTGCGATGGTCGCCGCTGCATTGGTCGGCTTTCTGGCGGTGCGAACATGGGGCATCTATTTCGTGCTGATCACTCTCGCCTTCTCGCAGGCTTTTTACTATTTGGTCCATGATAGCACTTTCACAGGCGGCTCAGACGGGGTCGTGCTGATGGAGCGTGGCAGCTACGATCTCTTCGGCATCGCAATTCTGAACCTGGACAACGAGCGGCAGTTCTACTTTTTCGTGCTGGCACTCATCGCCGCGTTCATAGCCTTTCTCTATGTCCTGATCCGCTCTCCCTTTGGACAGATTGTCAAGGGGATCGGCTTGAACGCGCCCCGGCTGGAATCTGTAGGCTTCGACAGTAAGACCTATGCGCTGACAGCTTTCGTTATCGCGGGCGGTGGCGCCGGTCTTGCTGGATATCTATTCGCCTTGCATCAGATGTTCGCGGATCCGACGCTCCTGTCCTGGCACATGTCGGGGCAGATCCTCATCATGTTGGTGCTCGGCGGCAGCGGTACTCTCGTCGGCCCAGTTCTCGGCGCTGTGCTCATCACGCTGCTGGAAGAGTATCTCGGCACTTACACATCTAATTGGAAGTTCTTCCTTGGTATTATGCTTGTCCTCTTTGTCCTTAGGGTGCGTGGCGGCGCTTGGCCATGGATAGCTGCAAGGGCAGAGAACTTGAAACGACGTGACGGGGAGGCGCGGCCATGAGCGCAGTTCTCGTCGCCGATCGGCTGACCCGTCGCTACGGCGGGTTGACCGCAATAAATTCGGTCTGCTGGACGCTCGAGCAGGGGGAGATCCACGCGGTCATCGGGCCAAATGGGGCAGGTAAAACAACCTTCCTCAACCTCCTGTCCGGCGTTACTCGACCTGACGGCGGAACAATCGAGGTCGTGGGCAAACGGCTAGAGGGGAGACCCGCTCATGTCTTCGCCCGGCACGGCGTCGGTCGGTCCTTCCAGCGCACCAACATCTTCGATTCCATGACTGCACAAGAGAATGTGAAGACCGCCGCTCTCGTGCATCTCGACCATGCCTTCCGTTTCGTGAAGCCCTTCGCCGCCTACCGTCGATTGGAGGAAGAAGCCGAACGCGCCCTATCCCTGGTCGGACTACAGGAACGTTGTCACGTTCAGGCACGCGCACTGAGTTACGGCGAACAGCGCATGCTGGAGATCGCTATGGTCCTTGCCACCCGTCCATCTATCGTGCTGCTCGACGAACCGATGTCGGGTATCGGCTATGACGAGACACGCCGCGTCACCGAATTGATTGCCGGCCTGAAGCACGATCATTCCATCATCCTTATCGAACACGATCTCAGCGCCGTCTTCTCGCTGGCAGATCGACTAACCGTACTTGTCAACGGGACGGTCGCCGCTTGCGGCTCGGTCGAAGAGGTCCGGGCCGACAAGGCGGTTCAAGAAGCCTATTTGGGAGAATAGCCGGTGACGCTCCACGTCGATAACATCCATACCTCTTACGGGCATGTCAAAGTCCTGCATGGCGTGTCCCTGAAGATCGGAGAAGGCCAGATCGTAACCCTGCTCGGCCGCAATGGTATGGGCAAGACGACGACGATCCGCTCGATCATGGGTTTGACCACGACCGCGCAAGGGGAAATCACCTTCCGGGGTACAGCGCTTACCGGCAAGACGCCTTACAGCATCGCGCGGTTAGGTATCGGCCTAGTGCCGGAAGGTCGACTCATTTTCCCGACACTAACGGTTGAGGAGAATCTGTTGCTCGCCCAGCGCAGCCTACCCGATGCCTCACCGAGTAAAGTCTGGAAGTTGGAGGATTGCTACCGACTTTTCCCCCGCCTGAGAGAGAGGCGAAACAATTGGGGCGACCATCTGTCGGGCGGGGAACAGCAGATGCTGGCGATCGCGCGCGCCATGATGCTGAACCCCAGCCTCTTGATTCTCGACGAAGCAACCGAGGGTCTAGCGCCGATCATCCGTCAAGAAGTCTGGAAGGGCATCAAGTCGATCTGCAGCAGAGGAATTTCCGCCCTGGTTGTCGACAAACACTTGTCCGACCTAATGGCTATTGCTTCCTACAATTATATCTTGGAGAATGGGCGCGTTGTCTTTGACGGTACCACCGAGGCGCTACAATCCGACTTGGCAGTCCAATCACGATATCTCGGAGTCTAGGGAGAGCGGGTTGATTTTGATCTTTCGCTAGATATACTCGCGCCCAAACAGTCGCAGATACCCTATATTTGAAAGAATTTGGCACGCATATGGCACCGAATGCGCCCAAGAAAACAACTCGCAAATCCATGGTGCGCCGAAATCAGATTTTACAATCCGCGATTGTCCTGTTCGATCAGCGCGGATATTCATCCACTTCCCTTGACGACATCGCAAAGGACGTCGGCTTTACGCGCGAGGGCGTCTACTATTATTTCAAGAACCGCTCTGAAATTCTCTACGAAATCATTGAACCTCAAAGTGCATCGCTGCTGTTCGGACTTAAGGAAATTGTAGAGGATGATGCATTGAGCTATGAGGAGAAACTGCGCGGCGCGGTGCGCAATCACCTCGCCCGGTTCGACCGCTACTGCTTGGAAATGACAGTCTGCCTGCGCGACGGTCTGGTTGATGTGGATTCCGACGTGCGTAAAAAGATGATGTTGTTCTGGAAACATTACGAAGCCATGTGGTGCGACCTAATTAAAGCAGGTCAGCATGAGGGCAGTTTCCGCGAGATCGGCGACCCTAAACTACTCGCATTTGGCATTCTCGGCATGTGTAACTGGATGGCCCGTTGGTATGATCAAGGCGGTCCATTTACGGTCGAAAAGATCATTGAATGCTTTTCTGAGTTGACTATCGGGGGCATAAAATCCCCATAGTTACAAAATGACTTTCCCCTGATGAGAATTTACATTTTCGTGCCAAGAGTCTGCAAGTTTGGACTGTATTGACTGCATAAAGGCTTTGGAAGGCTGCGTTCAGCGATCCTGGAACACGGCCTGAAAGCAATATGGAGTAAAGGCCATACATCGGAATTGTGAAATATGTACAAGAATCCGTTCTTCGGGGTTTGCCTATTCTAAGACCCTTGGAGTCATGATTGTTGAGGTCATGTTATGTTCTTGAATGAAAGCTTTAGTGAGATTCAGCGTAAAAATTAGTGAAATCCGACAGATGACCCAAGAAATAATCCTCTGAATAAAGGATACTTAAATCTCAGATCATGTTGAACCTCGCGCATTACTCCTTCGACTACCAGGCTTAACCCAATCAACCTTTTCCAGGAACGTGGTATCTATTTCCAGCTTTCCGGCTTCGACAGCCGCCCTCACAACCCTGCTGATTAATGCCGTCGTTTCTCCTGTCAGACCACCGGTCATAACGTGAACTTTATTGATGATCCGCGTCTCAAACCAGCCATCTGTCGGTTCATATCCTTTGCTTTTAATGAGCCTGATAATAAAGGTCGTGTAGTCTTTGCCTGCCTCCCATAATGGGAGCCGGTGGGGCTTAAATCGGTTTCCCAGCTGTTGGTCCGTTTGGAAAACCGATTCCGCACTTTTGGTGCCGATGACGACGACTGGGATCTGCAATTCATTGGTCAGATACTTCAGGCCGTTCAGGAAGAGAGATTGCTGATCACGAGTCCCTTGGAGGAGGTTGTGAACCTCATCAACGATAATCATGCGCACCTTCAGTCGGGGAAATAGATCGACGATCTGTTGCTGCGAACGCGACCATGCCCAGCTTCTTTGTGTCGGTGCGTTAACCGCGCGCAGGAGATTGGAATACAGAATACTGAGGTTGGGTCCTGGCGGTGCCTGAATGTAGACGACAGGGTGTTCCGGCTCCTGCGGTTCGGGTGCAACACGTTTGATATGCTTGCCAGCAAAATACCGTGCGATAGAGGTTTTTCCATTGTTTGTGTCACCAACAATCAGACAGCAAGGTGGTCTGTGACTCTCAGGATGATCGATGAGCCATTGGAGATGCATAAGAGTTTCGGTCGCTACGGCATAGTCAATCCATACATCGCGTTCGATCGAAAGGTCCCTCGAGCCGAACAGGTCGACTCGAATTTTTTCCTTTTGGGCAGTTGAAGCCGATTGTTCTACCATGGTGGATCTTCCCATCCTTTGTTGATTTCATCTTCGTCGATCTCATACCGTTCCACCTGGGCCAACGGTGCTTCATTATCGACAACTACTCGAAGACCTTTTCGCGGCGACGTCCCGGTCGGCGCAGTTTCTCGGGTGCGCTCTTTGTCGAGCGATTTTCGCCGCTCACGCTTTTTCTGAGCCTCACGACGGGTGCGTTTGGTTTCTTTGGCCGCATTCTCTGCGATTTCGCCCATTCGCTCCCAGGCGGCGAAAATCGCCTCCTCGTTCAGTTTGCTCTGACCGGTTTCCTGTGCATGCTTCTTGGCAGCATTCCATTCCCACAACGATACAGACGGGTGCGATTTGTCGAGGTATGGAACCGTGATGTAGTCATTCCTGTCTGGATCCAGAAAAAAGAGCTCGCTAATATCACGCGGATCTCTGCGTATCTTGAAGTTTCGCGACGCCCCATTCTTCTTCGCCCCAATCCAATGCCGGATTTCCTCGGAATAATAGGCAATATGATCCCATACAATTCCACCACGCTGGACCGTACGTTCGGTATAGGGAAGAAAATCAAGACGTAGACGCTCTGGATATGGGTGAACATCAGGAATACCGCTCCCTGCTCGCTTTTCCCCATCCCCGAGAATGCCAAGTTCCCACTTTGCCAACGGGGACATATCCAGGCCACTGTGTATGCGCTGGTGATAAACGCCAACGATCCACTGCAAGAGCCATTGACGGAGTTCCTGTAAAGTCATTATGGCAGTTTTTTCAGAGTCGTAGCTCCCACGCTCCTGAACGTTCGAGAACGTTGTGCCAGGCAATGCGTGGATTTCTTTCAAGACAGAACCGAGCATGCGCTCGATGTGACCGCCCCAATGAGGCGTTTTGACCGGACGCCATTGGAGAGAAATGCCATGCTCAAGGCATGCCGACTTGATGAGTTCGCTTCTAAAATCCTTTCCGTTGTCCGCATGGACGCTGCTCATCTTCCCCCATAGATCCCAACTGCCATCAATGCCGAGTTCGGCCAATTCAAGGTTCTTTTCAAGAATAGAATGGCGCAAGCACATGCCGACTGAAAATGCGCTTGGGTGATCTAAAGAGAGGTAGTATCCGGTTACCATCCGGCTGAACACATCGATCGCGAGCGTCAGCCACGGACGGCCAATGGGTTCCCTATGTACGTCATCGACCACGATTATATCCATTGGGGTATGATCAATCTGGACGACAGCCAGCGGGAAATCAGCACCTGGGAAAGAAGCTGTCACGGGCTGAAATTTATCTCTGGCCTTCTTCTTTCCTTCACGGCTTTTGGTTGCTTCCTCAAGATTCAGGTCATTAACTCGTCGCCGAATCGTCAACGCGGCTGGGGCGGTCAAACCAGCCGCACGGCACACCTGATTAATCTTGTCGATCACCTTCTTAACATTTTTCTTTTGGCGAGCGAGATACTCGCGTTCGATCACATCAGCGACAATCGCTTCCACCTCCTTTGAAAGCCGTTTCGTTCTTTTCTTTGGTCGCGCCGGCGCTAAAGCACTGACCAAACCAGTTTCCTTGTATTTCTTGATCCAACGTTGGATGGTTCGAATCGAGACGCCAGCATCTTCTGCAACAGGATTTAGTACTTCATATTTCCATTTTCCTACCAGAAACGGTTTGATGATCTGGAAGCGCTTCTCAGCGATCTCCATGTCTTGGGGTGAAACCGCGTCTGGATGTTTCGGCAGACGACACGGCTCGGATACAGGCTCATGGAGTTGCGATACTTGAACAACCTTCATTTGACCGCTGTCAGTGAATATGACAGAGACTGATGAGGCACTGATCGCACGCACAATCCGACACGGTCGCCCGCGATAAATTGCTTCGGTATCGGGAGCGAAGGTTTGGAGCAGCCCCATATTCAAAGCGCTCTTCGTTGGAACCAAATATTGGTTTCCAAGCCGATTGGACCATCAAATTCAGCCCTAAATGTACCATCGGCCAAAAGGCACCAGACGGCCCTTAAAGCAGCCCCGTATTGCGCCGGATCTTCTCTATACGATTCCAGGGTTCGAGAGACGGGCATCGGGCGACGCGCGTCAGAAAGAAGCGCACATAACTGAGCAGAGATTGCTGGATCGGACGTTTGCTCTCGAAAAGGTAGCAAGAACTGGGCACAACTCAGTCGCGGCACTCTGATTTCCTGCTCCGTCCAAACTTCAAACGACCACCCGCGGCTGCCAGCGTAGTCCTCTGCCGCCCTAAAGCGATCTGCAAACCGATCTTTATTTACGTGCAATTCATCAGAAGGTTTAACTTCGATAAGTCGCGGCGATTCTTTCTCGTAGCTGACCAGAAAGTCGGGAACGTAGGTTTTTCCGAAACCGATGCCATTCGGTACAGAGATACAAACCGGTTGTTCTTCGACAGACATAACCTTTGGATCGAAGAGCATTAACTGAATAAAATCTCTTTCAAGAGACGATTCAAAGGCAATACGATCTCCGTTTCTCCCCCTCAGCACCCCTGTCAAACCGAGATGTTTTGGAGGTATTTTCCTGACCGGCATGCGCATCCTCTCTTTTAGGTAACGACCAGATAACACCTATAAGATGTCTGAGTCGGAGCGCTGTGCAAGAATTGCGATTATCGCCTTTTCAACCCAAGGTCCTATATTATCGCCATCACGTGTTGCAGCTAGCTTTGCTTTTGCCCGGATAGACGGACTTATTCCATCGAGCTTCCAATACCGGTGTTTGCCGTAAGCCAGTCGTAGAGACGATGGTTGCGCGGCATTTTCCAACCTTCCTATCTTGCGGCCCGTCAACTCCCGCAATGCCTTGACGGTTGGTGATATCCCATTGCGAGCGAGTAAGGATACGACCACATCGCTCTCTTGCACAGAATAGATTCGTAACGGCTTCGAAAGGTGCTTCTCGATGGCCGAGACCAGAGCGAAGGGCTGATTTCGCCGATCTTTCAGGATATCACCACTTGTTATTCCAGCTTTCTCAGCTGCTAGAACAAGCTGCTTCGGCCACTCGTTCAGAAGTTCGTCTGTGACGGCGAGCAACAGTCGTCGTGCCGCTGGCGGATGACGTTCGACTTGTTTGATTGCCGGCGTTGGAATGGCTGCCGCTAGTTCAGGATTTTGCTCGCATACGGCAATTCGCAACGGCCGCGAGAAACGCCCCGCCGCCACCATTCGGTACAGTTGCCAGAGAACTGAAAAGAAGAGGAAGGCGTGGATCGGGGGGCCACTGCGCCCAAGAAGACCCCATCCTTCTTTAAGAGCCCTCATATACCGTCGTTCATGCTCATCAGGAATGACCTGTCGAAAGATATCGGTGTCGGAAGTCGTGAAACGTAAATCAAAACCGCATTTCCAGCATTCCGCCATGGTTTGGGTCCCGAGAGAGGCATAAGCGGCTGCGATCGATGCCGCGCATTTCGGGCAACGATCTCGGAACAAGGTTTTATGCTCTCTGCATGTCGTCGTGAATGCCAGACGCCACTCCAATCGGAGAAATGGGATGTCGTCACCGGCCAAGCATTCCGGACAATACTGTTGGCCATGCGATTGGGTTCTCGCATAACAGGACGCAGCAGGCAGCCATGGATGTTTCGCGTCTTCAACGGTTCCGCCGATCAAAGAGCCGTGCCATCGGCGGAACGTGGAATGCTCAAGGCTCGTCATATTCATACCGGTCCGCTCGGCGAGATTGGCGAGCAGCACCTCGGGGGCGGCGCGATCCAGGTCGCAGCGATACATCCGGGCACCTGGCAAAGCGATCCGGTACAACTCGCGAGGAGTCAGGCCATTGCTCAGAGCCAACCGCGAGAACCATGACGAGAAAGATTCCCCCGGTTCCATGCGTGGACGGTATGGCCACAAACCGTTCGACAGCAACGCGCCATCCTCCAGCAGAGAAAACTGCCGAACTTTAGCAAGAAATTGTTACGATCACATGGAAGTTGGGTATTCGGATTACCGTATTGTTTTTGTAGAATAAATTTGTTTTAAAATTATACTTAACGATGTCGCCAGCGACAAACTTAGCTATAAAACGACATTCTTAAGTATATCTGACAGCGATTGTTGCTATATGAACATCGATCACACGCCCAGTCTTCACAATACTGCCTTGCACTCGCGGGAAGACAAAGGACAAAGGCTATTCTCACCGCCCGATGTATTCGACAGTCCAATCAGTATCCGCTGTGCGTCGGCCGGAGTCAGACCTGCAGCGGAGTAGCTCTTCTCGAAACGGTTGGCACCGTCCTCGTCGCCGGGGAATATATTGAGATACAGCCGACGCAGTTCCTCTGGACCGCAAAGACCGAGTTCGGCCTGCATATCCACGCGGCCGGGACGGATCAGCGCCGGGTCGAGCCGATCCGGATGGTTGGTTGTCATGAATAGCATCCGACCCTCCTGGCTGGCCGGGCCGTCGATTGCGTTGAGCAGACCGGAGAAGGAGATGCTCGAGGACGCCCCGGTGCTTTCTCGTTCGATGAACAAGGCATCGATGTCCTCCAGAACCAGCACCGCATGTTCCGGTGCGTTGCCCAGCAGCGCTACGAGCCCTGCGTCATCCAGATGCCTGTTCGTCAAATGGACGATGGCGAGTTCGAGACCCAGTTCACTCGCTATTCCGCGGATGAGGCTTGTCTTGCCGGTACCGGGCGGGCCGTGCAGGAGATAGCCGCGCCGCCAGGGTAACCCACGGCGGAGATAAAAATCCTCGTTCTCGAGGAAACGCCGCGCATCCGCCAGTACCGCATGCTACCCATTAAGAATGTCACTGGCCCGGACAACAGCGCCGTGCCCTGTCGGGCGACGACCAGGTCCCAGAAGGCGCAAGCCTATCAAGAACTTAACACGGTGTTGCGTAAGATGCTGGACCCTGACACGGGGAGCGCGACCCCCGTCGAACCTTCTCTGCATCGCAAGTTATGGATTTCTTTACATTCGGCTCTTGGTTCGAATCCCGCTCGGAGTATCCGTCCTGATCAAGCGATTTTTTGGGTCCAAGCTCGATCAGCTTTGACGAGTGCGTTTGCCGTTTCGATTAAGCTTGCGCATGACGGCGGCAATAGCGACTTTTGCTGGTTTTTCCTGCGGCGCGGAGGTTTTCATACTTTGCCTTGAGGTCGGGATTGTGGCGCATGGCGACCAGCGCCGGCATGTAGAGGGCATCTCGCAATGGCTTGCGCCCACCTCCAATGAATGCCTTGCCCTGCCATTGGCTAGATTGACGGGTGATGGGGGCTAGGCCCGCAAGACTGGCAACCTGTTTGCGTTCCAGCGTTCCAATCTCCGTTAGCAGGATCAGCATCGCAGCCGCCGTGACGGATAATGCTGGGGCGACGCTCGACAAAGGGAAAATCAAATGCGCGCTCTTTGAGCTTTAGATAAGTACTGGCGTCGGGGTTTTGGCTTACCTGCTCGTGAGGCGCGCCGTCGGTGGCGTCTGGTCGCGGGCCGATGCGGGGTGTCAGTTCAAACATTTTCAGCCTTTCTGGCTTATATGGTTAGGACCCCAGCGCCTTGCGGACATCCGGAGCGACGCGAGTTCCCAGAATCTCGATCGCGTTCATCAAGGATTTGTGATCGAGCCGCCCAATTGCCATCTGAATGGTAATCCGGGTAAAGCCGAAAATTTCATGATGGGCGAGGATCTTGTCGGTCAGCTCTGCGGGTCCGCCCACGAACAACGCGCCGCTGGGGCCGCTCATGGTATCAAACTGTTCACGGGTTGCGGGGGGCCATCCGCGTTCTGCGCCAAGGCGCGTCATGACCTCGTTATGGGGGTCACTGTAAATATCGCGGGCAGCTTGACTGGTTTCAGCCACAAACCCATGCACATTCAGTGAGGTTTCAAGGCTGGCCGGGTCGTGCCCCGCCTTGCTCGCGGCAGCGCGGTAAAGATCGAACAAAGGCGCAAACCGCACTGGTTCCCCACCAATTATGCCAAGCGCAAGGGGCAGGCCAAGTTTTCCGGCCCGCACCGCAGATTGCGGGGTGCCGCCTACGCCCAGCCAGATCGGCAGCTTGCCCCGATAGGGACGTGGATAGACGCCCTGATGATTGACCGCAGGCAAATGCTTCGTGCGGGGCCAACTTATGTGTTCGGCATCGTTCACCGCCATCAATAGCTGGAGTTTTTCGGCAAAAAGGCCGTCGTAATCATCCAACGCATGACCAAACAGCGGAAAGGATTCAATAAAGGCACCGCGCCCGACCATGATCTCGGCGCGCCCCTGGGTCAGGTTGTCCAGCATCGAAAACTGTTGAAAGACGCGGATCGGATCATCGGAACTCAGCACTGTAACGGCGCTGGAAAGGCGGATATTCTTGGTTTGCATAGCCGCCGCTGCCAGCGACATCGCGGGATTTGAAACCGCATAATCGGGGCGGTGATGTTCGCCAACGCCGAACCAATCCAACCCGACCTGATCGGCCAGCACGATTTCCTCAACCAGATTGCGCAGTCTTTGCGAAGGGCTGATGCTGCCGTCCCGGCCAGTGTCCGATTCGGCGCCCGATTCAGCGCCCGATTCAGCGAATGTGTATATTCCAATTTGCACGAAGTGGCCTTCTTTAGGGCGGGCTTTAGGGCGGGGGCGAATGGCTCGCCCCCACAGATATGTTTGTGAATTCTAGCCGCCAAACAGGGCCAGAACCGGTGCAAACGCATCCTTCCACGAGGCGCGCGCCTCAAGTCGTTCGATCCAGGCCGCGACATTCGGCAGATCGTCAAGCGAGATATCAGACTGCACACGATACATGAATGTCGAGGCCAGCGCGAAATCCGCGACGCTCAGATCGCCCGCGATCCAGTCCTTGCCCTCGAGGCCGATTTCCAGCACGGCCAGAAACTGATCGACGTTTTTCAACTCACTGTCGACAACGCTTTGATCCGGCTCTCCCATGCCGAACTTCCCCTTCAGGAACCGCTCGAACGACAGCTTCTGCATCGCCGGGCCAAGGTGTATCGTCTGCCAGTAAAGCCATTGATCCACCGTTGCGCGGGCCTTTGGGTCGTCGGGATAAAGACCGCGCTCGGGTTTCTTGCTTGCCAGATACGAATTGATGGCGCGCGATTCCCAGACCACGAAATCGCCGTCCACCAGCACTGGGACCTTGGCGTTGGGGTTCATTGCCAGGAATTCAATGCTGCGGTTTTCGCCGCCACGTAGGTTGACCTCGATGATCTCAAGGTCGATCCCCAGTTCCAGGGCAACCGCCCGCACCCGAAGGGCGTTGGGCGAGAAATTGGCGTTGTAAAGCTTCATCATGGCTTCCTCAATGCGCCGGTGGGGTCAACAGAGCCGCCTTGTTGGCAATCAAAAAGTCACGCGCCGACTGGCCGGCCTGTCCGGTCAGTTTTTCCAGATCACCCGTTGCAACATTCAGATAGTCCTTGGCCATCGCCTCGTCGAAGGACGCAAAAACCTTTGCCATGAACTCTGGCAAGCCAGCGCCGATCATGGCCTGAACCAGATCGTCGGTTGAGATTGGGATATAGGGGATATCCTTGCCCGAGATTTCCGAAAGGATGACCGCGATGTCGCCTTGGGAAAGCGCCGCAGGGCCGGTGATGTCCAGAACACTTGAACCGGTTTCCTGCATCAGGGCCGCTGCGGCGGCGCGGGCGCAATCGGCGCGGGTGACATAGCCAGTTTTCCCCACAGCAGCAGCGGCGAAATGTTGCCCCATACCAATGCTTTGGCCACCACCCATCAGCACCAGATCGGTGTAAAGGTTGTTGCGCAGGATGGTATAGCTGGCACCGGTTTCTTTAACCAGCGCTTCGGTGTCGCAGTGATCTTTGGAGAACGTGATCGGGCTTTCCTCAACCGGGTTCGTCAGCGAGGTATAGACGATATGTGTGATCCCTTCCTTCATCGCGGCTGCGATGGCGTGTTTATGCGCTTCCAGTCGCTTTCCTGGTTCCAGATCGTCGATCGAAATGATCAGCAGGCGATTGCCACCGGCAAAAGCCGCGCTCAGCGATGCGGGGTCATTGAAATCACCCTTGCGGGCCTCGACTCCCTTGTCAGCCAGATCGGCCAGCTTTTCCGGCGAACGCGAAACGGCGACGATCGGACCGGCACCGGCCGCAATCAGATTATCGATGACCTGTCGGCCAAGTTGGCCGGATGCGCCGGTGACGATGAAAGGGCCGTTTTGAATGTTTGTCATTGGTTTTTCCTAGATTTTCCGGGTTGGATTTGGATGTTCAAGCGTCTCAATGGATTCAGCCGAAAGTAAACGCGCTTTCGACTGCGCCTAGCACGTGATCCTCCAGCGTTTTCATGCCTTTGTCGGCAAGGGCTGCCCCCGCGACCACATGCAGCGGAATCAGATGTTCCTCGCGCGGGTTTGCATCGCGAGCACCGGGAGCGGCGGCCCATTGTGCCAGCATTCGATCACGCTCTACCGGATCGGTGCGGGTGGCCGCATCGCTCAGCCAGCGGTCAAATTCCTGCCCGTTCACGAAATCGGCGGCGCCACCCCGCATCGCGCGCATCATTTTTTGCATGTTATGATAGGTGTTGCCCGAACCGATGATCAGAACACCTTCATCTCGCAACGGTGCCAATGCCCGCCCGACCGCAATATGCGCAGCCGGGTCAAGATCACTTCGCAGGCTCAGCTGTACACAGGGAATGTCGGCCTGCGGAAAGGCCACCTTAAGCGGAATGAACACGCCGTGATCGTAACCGCGCGCCTCATCAACGGGGCAGGGAAACCCGGCCGCCTCGAGCAGCGCCTGCACCCTGTCGGATAGCGCCGGAGCGCCGGGCGCGGGCCAGGTCAGTTCGTAGGTGTGGGGTGGAAACCCGTTATAATCGAACAACAGCGGTGGGCCCGGGTTTCTCTGCACGGTGAACTGCGGCTCTTCCCAATGGCCCGAAATCACCAGCAATGCCTTGGGGGTTTCCGGCAGTGATACCGGTAAATCCGCAAGGAACTCGCGCTGCCGGTTCCAGGTTTCTGGCGGGGTCCAGTCCATGAAGAAACATGGGCCTCCACCGTGTGGAATGAACATCGTCGGCATCCGAGTCATGTACTGCGTTCTTTCGCTTGTTTTACTGGCAGAGCGTGATGGCCAGCCGGCATGTGGCCGTCGGAAAATCCGGTTACGCGGCGCGCTTCAGCAAATCACCGTAGGGTGATTTCTTTTCGCGCACCCGGTTTTGCGTCAGGAACGACACAAGCAGCGCAATCCAGGCAACAATCGCCGGCGGCCAGCCCGGATCGCCGGCAGCCATATGCGCCGAGGCGGCCAGCAACAGGTGCCAGAACATCGCCGCATAGGCGAAATCGGACAGAAACGTCGACGGGCGCCAAAGGATGACTACGGCCGCCACGATCTTCAGCATGGCCAACGGCCATATTATGTAGGTTGGGTATTTCAACAGGCCCTCATACATTCCCGCAACCATGTCATGCGCGGTGATGTAAAATGCCGCTCCGCCCAGATAGACCAATGCAACCAGCCCGGTTGCAGCCCAGTACGTAATTTTCGCAGATTTGTCGCTCATCTAGACGTCCTCTATTTTGTTCAAATTACCCGAGCACTCTTCCGTATGGCTCACCCTTGCCAGGTTTTGCCTTTCACTCTAGTATCTTTAGGCGTCTTAGTTCAAAAGGAAAAGTAGGCACAGAAAAGTAACCACCTTTGGAAAACCTCAAAATGAAACAGAAAACACCGCCCGCGTGTCCCATGGACTCCATTCTGCGCCTGTTGATGGGTCCGTGGACGAGTTATATCATCTGGGTGCTGAGCGATCAGGGTCCGCAAAGGTTCGGGGCACTGAAACGTGCCGTGCCGGGGATATCGACCCGCATGCTGACCGAACGCCTGCGCATGCTGCAAGGCGCCGGGGTCATCTGGCGGGAACAGGCGGAGACTATTCCGCCTGCGGTGACCTATGGCCTGACGCCGCGCGGCAACGACCTGCACAGCGTTCTGGAGGCACTGGGAAGTATCGCGGAACGATGGAAGGTTGAGGGGGTCTTTGAAGACAATGCCTTCGGCGTTGGTTGATTGCTCCACCCGGCAAGAAAAGTTAGAGTGCTAACCAGCATGCTCCGGTGGCGACCTGTCGGTCGTCAGCGCACCAGGCAGCACCCGCGATGCGAGCAGGAGCCGTTCAAATGACTGTCTAACGTCATCGCCTATGGGACAGATTAGTGGAATTGCATAGGAGATGATTTCTGGTTCATCGTAATGACCCGAAGGGGAATGAAGATGAGACAGAAATCGCAGACACGACAGACAGGTGGCGACAAAGCTATTAAGGACATTCGCCGGGCGACCCGGAAGCAATATTCTGCTGAAGAAAAGATCCGTATCGTTCTGGACGGCTTGCGTGGCGAAGAATCTATAGCCGAGCTGTGTCGGCGCGAAGGCATCGCCGAGAGCATTTATTACAAATGGTCGAAGGAGTTTCTTGAAGCTGGCAAGCGCCGACTTGCTGGTGATACAGCGCGTGCAGCCTCCACGGGTGAGGTGACGGCCCTTCGCCGGGAAGCGCGTGATCTGAAAGAAGTTGTTGCAGAGCAGACATTGGAATTGCGGTTGCTCAAAAAAAGCATGATCGCGGATGGGGGAGACGACGAATGAGATATCCCGCATCTGAAAAACTTGAGATCATCCGGCTTGTTGAGCAATCCCATCTGCCAATCAAACAGACGCTGGATAAGCTGGGCATCCCCCGCACCACATTTTATCGGTGGTACGACCGCTATCAGACCGGCGGGCCTTTAGCATTGGAAGATCAATCACCAAGGCCGTCACAGGTCTGGAATCGTATCCCTGATGACGTTCGCCAGCGCATTGTTGATCTGGCCCTGGATGTGCCAGAACTGTCACCTCGTGAACTGGCCGTGCGTTATATGGACACAGAAAGCTACTTTGTCTCAGAGGCTTCCGTCTATCGCCTGCTTAAATCGCTGGATCTGATTACCAGTCCCGCTTTTATCGTCATCAAGGCAGCAGATGAGTTCAGGGAGAAGACAACCGCCATCAATCAACTGTGGCAAACTGACTTCACTTATCTGAAGGTTATCGGCTGGGGCTGGATGTACTTATCGACGATCCTCGATGATTACTCGCGCTATATCATTGCCTGGAAGTTGTGCACGACCATGAAGTCGAGCGATGTGACCGACACGCTGGACCTCGCCCTGAATACGGATCTTGCCCCAAAGCCTTCTCTGCCAGAGACGACAAACCTGCGAAGCCCTTGCGCATGTCGGTTACGCCCGCACACAACCAGACCTTCGTTTGTGACGGGACGGGGATCATTCAGAAAGACCACGGGCTAAACGGACAACAGTATCTGTATCAAAGGCACCACTGATCTCCAGGTGGTGGCCGTTTGCCAAAACTATCTTTATCAAACCCGGTTCGGCCGTGTGTTCCTGAGCCGGTTCAGTCGTTGGCAAACGGGTTACGACCTCAACAGGCAGGAAGCTCATTACCTTCGGTTCATCGTCACCGCCAGAATTATACCGGGGGTCTCTTATCCATTTGAAGACCATGTTGGTATTTAAATCATAGCGATGCGCAACCTCGGGAACCGATACACCCGGCACCCTGGTCTGGGCAACAATCCTGATCTTCTCCTCATCGCTCCATTTACGCCGTTTACGTCTCTCTGCCATCGTTTAGCGTCCGCTTAAGTTAAGCGGACACCTGTTGCCCGCTTAGTCGATGCAGAGTCGCAGGTCAGAGCACCAATTGTAAGGTGGGTCAGGCCGGACGCTAACGTCGAAACCTATCGCGATCTTATTGCCGACGGATATTAAGTTCCTGACGTCGAATTTTTGGGTCAGGCTAGACGCGGGGTAGGTGGACATCTGTCAAATCTGATGCCGTTGACGTTTACAATTTACCATTTTAGGTCGTTATAAAGTTTCATTGGCTTTAGCGCGGCGTGCATGAACAGAAACGAATTCCATCTCGTCTAGGATTGAAGCGTGCAGGCAGTTTGTGCCATTCCCCAAAGATCTGTACATGGCGTATCTCAGTAATTTTAGCGTATCGCCTGTTCGTCCCTTGGTCCTGGATTGGATACTTTCCGTGATTCGTTTCGTTTTGAAGCTCTTGTCCATATCGAAACCAGATGAAGTTACATAAGTTTGTATAAATTTCCCATAATGCTCCCCGGGTTGCCAAATCGGTACCCGAACCGGTTCAAACCGGCTCCCGAATTGTTGGTCAGTTTGGAAGGCTGATTCTGCCTGCCGCGTTCCGATCACGACAATCGGGATTTGGAGTGAGTTCGTGAGGAATTTTAGGCCATTCAGAAAGATCGTTCGTTGGTCGCGGCTACCAGGAAGAATGTTATGAATTTCGTCGACGAAGATCATGCGCACCCCAATCGCTGGAAACAGATTCAGTATCTGCGTTTCCGCTCTCTGTCGGCTTAAAGTCTCTGGTACAGCCGCATTCACGGCACGCAACAATCCTCCGTAGAACTCTCCCAGGAACGGCCCTGGCGGTGTTTCAACAAACACGACGGGATGCTTCGTATCAGTCTCATCTGCGCTTCGCTGAGGTGTGTGTCGGTGTTGAAATTCCCGCGCGATTGACGTTTTCCCTGTGTTGGTCTCACCAACGATCATTGCGCATGGAGGGCGGATCGACTTGGGCTGGTCGAATATGTTCTCTAGCAATGCCAATATTTTCGATGCGGCCGCATATTCGATCCACCGATCCCTACGGATTGCATCTCGTTGCTCTGCTGAGATTATCGAGGGACGGTTCTTATTAACGCCCTCCGATGCAACTTCTTCTACTTTGATCAATCGTGCCACCCTGCGTTCAGATCTTCTTCAGAAAACTCATAATACTCCTCCTCATTCTGTTGATCGGAATGAGGAGCATCGTTATCAACCACTATCTGTAAATTTAGCGGCGGTTTGTCGTCGACTTTCTGTTCACTGCGCAAAGTACTGTGGCCTGCGCGTGTGCTTGTGTTTTCTCGATGGAGTTTGGCTTGCTTCCGACGCTGGTTAGTCCTCCGAGCCTTTTTGGTTTCGGTCTTTGCGCTTTTCACAACCGCTCCCATTTCTTCGATCGTCCTGAAAATAAGGGCTTCGTTTACTTTTTCCGCACCCTGACGTTTCAATTCCTTGATCGCTTCCTTGAGTTCCCAAACTGTGATCGTTGGATGACCTATGTCGAGAAAGGGAACGGGGATGTAATCCTGCTTTTGGGGATCCAGGAAATAGATCGTGCTGATGTCGAGAGGATCCCGCCGCACTTTGAATTTCGGCGTCAGGCCGTTGACTTTGTACCCGATCCAGCAACGGATTTCGTCGCTATAGTATCGGACATGATTCATGGTGATGCCCTGGCGTTGAACGGTGCATTCTTTGAAGGGAAGAAAGTCGATGCGAAGTCTTTCAGGGTCTTGGTGTTTCGGGGGGATGCCGATGCCTTTGAGATTCTTGCCATCACCAAGGAGGCCTCGTTCCCACATTGCCCGGGGAGACATATTTAGCTGAGAATGGATGCGCTCATGGTAGACGCCGGTTATCCAGAGCAACAGCCAGCGCTGTGCCTCTTTAAAGGTCATCGCTGAATTTTTGTCGGAGTCGTAGCCATCCCGATCGCGGGTGTTCGAGAAGGTCGTTCCTGGGAGCGCGTGGAACTCCTTGGCTATTGTTCCGAACAGCCGTTCAATTCGGCCTCCCCAGTTTGGTGTTTTTACCGGCCTCCATTCAATCGATATCCCATGTTCGATACATGCTTCCGACACAGATTTGCATCGAAAATCCTTACCATTGTCCGCATGAAGCGTTGCCATCCTTCCCCAAACATCCCAGTGATTGGCTACATTCAAGTCAGCCAGTGCCTGATCCTTCGGCAGGATAGCGTTCTGAACGCACATGCCGACCGATTGGGCACTAGGTGCTTCGAGTGACAAATAGTAACCGACCACCATCCGGCTAAAGACATCGATTGCGAGCGTTAACCAGGGACGTCCGATAGGCTTGCGAGAAATGTCATCTACAAGAATCAGATCGAGATAATGGTGATCGATCTGAACAACGGACAACGGATGAGAGGCGCCGGGGAAATCTCCCGCCGCCGGATCGAAGCGGTCGCGTGCGGCCTTTTTGCCACGGCGGGCTTGAGTTGCTTCCTTCGGGGAGATTTTGGCTATCCTGCGCCGAACCGTTTTATGGTCAGGTGCATTGAGTCCGGCAGCCCGGCATCTTATTTCGACTGCTTCGATAACCTTCTTCGGGGATTTTTTCTGTGTATGGAGATACTCGACCTCAATGGCGGTGCGGATGATTGCCTCAACATCATCCGAAAGGCGTCGGGCTCTCGTTTGACCATGTTGAGGGGCGAGAGCGGCACGGCTCTCGAAAGTATTATAACGTTCGAGCCAACGATAGATCGTTCTTACAGATTTGCCAGACTGTTTGGCAATTTTCTGTATTTCCCCTCGGGGTAGTGTTCTGTTGGTTAGCGATCTAATGATTTCAAACCGCTGCTCCATTGCAGCGATTTTCTTTGGTGAAAGTGCATCGGGATGGGGTAGTGATCGTCTGGATTCTGCTTTCGGTTCCTCAAGATCCGACACGCGCACTATCTTGGTTTCACCCGTATCTTTGAGTTGGACCATCACCTCAGCAACGCCAGCCACGCGCAGGAGCTCGCACCGCTGACCGCAATAGGTCGCCTTCGTTCCAGGCGTGAATGATTTCAGCGCGCTCATGTCACAAAGCCCGATAGTTCTATGACGGACTCCATCGTAAGCTCCTTGTCGAAATCAGCAGTGAGGATGCCAGTTGCCAATAGGCACCAAATTGTATGAAGCGTTGCACCTTTCAATGCGAGTGCCGATCCATTACACTCGGCCAACCGCTCGACAGAAATCCCGCATCGGACTTCGGTAAGCTTTCTCCGTAAGGCTGTTGCTATAGAGGAATCGAGTGATTGGGTTCTGAACGGCAGCAGGAATTTTGCGTTCTCAAGACGTGGTCCGCGAATTTCATCTTCGGTCCAAATCGAAAACTCCCAGTCGCGGTCGTTAGCAAATCGGCGCGCCGCCTCAAATCGCTCTTCATAGTGATCTGCATCAGACTTAAGTATATCTGCGGGTTTGACTTCAACCAGCATTGTAGGCCGTTCGCGTCGATGCACTAGGAAGTCCGGGATATAGTAACCTGCTCGACCTCGTTTCCCTGGAACAGGTACTTCAACCGGTTGCTCTTCGATGGATATGAAATCGGCGTCGAACATCATCAATGATATGAAATCGCGCTCCAAAGAAGACTCGAAGGCAACCCCTTGTCCGCCCGAGCCAGCATGTATGCCAGAGAGGCTTTTCTGTTTGGGAGGGATTTTCCTGACTGGCATCGTTCAGTCCGCTTTTTTGAACAATCTTCTCGCACTAGATGTATCGATTCGCTCTGTGTCACGAGAAAGAGTTTCGATGATTGCTTTTTCGACCCATGCAGAAACCTTCTCCCCTTCCCGTTTAGCAGCCTGTTTCGCTAGTGCCCTCGCTGATGGAGATATACCGTCCAGCTTCCAGTATCGGCTCTGACCGTAAGGAATATGTTCGTGCGCCGGCTCAGCGATCTTTGAGAGAGATCGAGGCCTGCGTCCGGAAAGGATTCTGATCTGGCGTTGCGTAGGAACGATCCCTCGCTTGGCGAGGTGATGTTTCACTTCTTCCAGGTGAAGTTTGTTGGATTTGGGCGGATTGCCGTATGGCAGGTTATCTATCGGATCGACCAAGGCGAACGGCTCGTTGCGTCGATCTTTGAAGAGATGTCGGCTTCGAATACCAAGGGCCTCACACGCGGTAACGAAACGAGTGGGCCATTCCTCGATGAGAGTGGATGCCATTTGTAGGAGCGCAAATCGGCTGCGTGGGTTTAGTTTATCCACTTCCCTAAGCGCAGGTATCGCGCGACCCTGCAGGTTCAGGGAGTAAGTATTGCAAACATAATCCCGAAGGGGATATGCGTGCATACCCGCTGTCAGAATTCTGAAAATACGCCACATCACTAGAAAGAACAGCAACGGATGAATCCTGCCGAAATGTCCCATGACAATCCAGCCGCCTGCCAAAGCGGCTAATATTTGCGGCTCCAGAGAGTTTCGATCCTTGAGATCATTGGGAGTTGGGGGTGTCTTGCGCAAATCGAAGGTGCAATTCCAGCATGCAGAAATTGGCTTTCCAGACCCGGTGAGATTGCCCGGATAAATCACGCTCGCGCAGTTTGGACAGCGATCAATCAACAAGCATTCGTGTTCCGTACAGGTCGGGAGGCACGATACTCTCCATATTGATCTCAAATATGGAGTTTCATCTTCGGCCAAACAAACCGGGCATGCTTGCTGTCCGAAGGATTGAATCCTTTGCCGGTTTCCTATCGCAGGCAACCACGGCAATAGCATGCGGCCGTCATCTTCTCCGATTAATGTGCCATGCCAGCTGTGAAACGTCATTGCTTCCAGCTTTTCGATCGGAACTAGAGTTCCTTCCTGAAGACCGGAAAGCAGATGAGGTGACCAATGCCTGTCGAGATCTGCAAAGTACATATGGCCGCCAGGCAGGGCAGCACGGTACAGTTCTTCTAGCGTTACGCAGTTCGCCTGTGAAACGCGCGTGAACCAAGATAAAAAAGATTCGCCTGGCAATGGCGCGGGGCGTCGTGGCCAGGGGCCAATATTATGCATCGCATTATCTCGAAATTTTTCGAGGCGATTAGAATACGCCAGATAGTGGCCTGTGGCTATAAATAAATGAGTATCAGAATACCGTAACGTCTCGCCCTAACGGGACGGTACTGCTGACCTAAAGAGTGATCGGCAAATCCTCCAAGGTCTCGTGCAGAAAGTTACCGATCTGCTGCCGCCCATCAAAACGTCATTTCTGAGCATGCGGAGAGGGCAGGAAATCCGAGATTTATCGGTAAAATATAAAGTGGGGTAAATTATGAACAACCAACTATTGTCATTTTTAAACGGTAATATAGGCCGGATTTGCTAATTTTCTTGCAATGTGATCATTCTTTTTGAAGAAAAGGGTAGAAAAACTAATATATTGAAAACATTGGATGTTTTCCAAATCTCTGCCATTCTTAAGTGGTAATTGTCATTTTAAATGGGAAATGACAAATTTTTTCGAATCAAGGCCTTGAGAAAGGCCTGGCGGAGAGAGGGGGATTCGAACCCCCGAGGGGCTTTCACCCCAACACGATTTCCAGTCGTGCGCCTTAAACCACTCGGCCATCTCTCCTGCGCTGCTGCCGATTCGATCACGGCCTGCCGCACCCTCATTCTTGAAGGCGGCGGACCATAACCGAGAGGCTCCGGGACGGCAAGCGTTCCCATCGTGAAAATTTGCCTTGTATCCGGGTGCGATGCAGGTCTTTGGTTACGGTGTCAGTCTATGTTAGTGTCTCGCGAAATTGGACGCGACAGCGAGAGGGGGAGCGGCATGGCCATCCTGCGTTTTCTTGGGCGGCTTTTCGTGCTGCTGGCCTTCGTTTGCATGGCGTTGCTGATCTTCGTCTGGCTGGGAGGCCATGCGACAGAACCAGCCGGACGAGTCTGGTTCGAGCTTCATCTCACCAGCCTCAGCAATACGGAAGTCTTTGTCGCACGCTATCTGGAAGCTCCGGAATTCTGGCGGGATCAGGCCGTGCCCTATCTGCAGCTCGACGCCTGGGAAGCCCTGCTCTGGCCGGTGATCCTGTTCATGGTTCTGGGCGGGCTGCTGGTCTATCTGGGTCGCCGCCGCCGCCGAAGAGGCGGCTTTCAACAATAGAGTCGCCGCAGAGGCGGCTTAGCTGTCGCCCATCTTCAGCGCTTCCAGGAAGGCCGATTGTGGGATTTCGACCTTGCCGAACTGGCGCATCCGTTTCTTGCCTTCCTTCTGCTTCTCCAGCAGCTTGCGCTTGCGAGTAATGTCGCCGCCATAACATTTCGCGGTCACGTCCTTGCGCAGCGCGCCCAGCGTCTCGCGCGCAATCACCTTGCCCCCGATGGCCGCCTGCAACGCCACCTTGAACAGCTGGCGCGGAATCAGATCCTTCAGCCGTCCGCAGATATGCCGTCCCCGATAATCGGCCTGGCTGCGATGGACGATCATCGCCAGTGCATCCACCGGATCACTGTTGATCAGGATAGAGACCTTGACCAGATCGCCCTCGCGATAGTCGATCATCTCGTAATCGAAGGAAGCATAGCCGCGACTGACCGATTTCAGCCGGTCGTAGAAGTCGAACACGACTTCGTTCAGTGGCAATTCATAGACCACCATCGCCCGATTGCCGACATAGGTCAGGTCCTTCTGCTCGCCGCGCTTTTCCGTGCACAGGGTCAGCACCGCACCCAGATAGTCGTCGGGGACCATGATCGTCGCCTTGATCCAGGGTTCCTCAATCGTATCGATATGGGTCGGGTCGGGATAGTCGGCGGGGTTGTGAAGCGTGATCTCCTGACCGCTGTTGAGGCGGATCTTGTAGACGACCGAGGGTGCTGTGGAGATCAGGTCTAGGTCGTATTCCCGCGACAGCCGCTCCTGCACGATTTCCAGATGCAGCAGTCCCAGAAAGCCGCAGCGGAAGCCGAAGCCGAGCGCGGCGGAGGTCTCCATTTCCGCATGGAAGCTGGAATCGTTCAGCGCCAGCTTGCCCATCGCGTCACGCAACGCCTCGAAATCCGACGCATCGACCGGGAACAGGCCGCAGAACACGACCGGCACGGTGGGCTGGAAGCCCGGCAGCGGCTGGTCGGTCGGTCGGCGTTCCTCGGTAATCGTATCACCGATCTTACAGTCGGCGACGGCTTTGATCCCCGCCGTGATGAAGCCCATCTCGCCCGGACCCAGACTGTCGACGATCAGACCCTTGGGCGTGAAGACCCCGACCCGCTCGACATCATGAGCGGCACCGGTGGAGAGCATGCGGATCTTCTGGCCTTTCTTGATCGTGCCATCGACGACGCGGATCAGGGTGACGACGCCCAGATAGGCGTCATACCAGGAATCGACCAGCAGCGCGCGCAACGGTGCTTTCGCATCGGTCGGCGGCGGAGCAGGCAGACGGGTGACGATGGCTTCCAGCAGATTGTTGACGCCAAGCCCGCTCTTGGCGGAAATCTCCAGCGCCTCACTGCAATCAAGCCCGATCACGTCCTCGATCTGCTGCTTGATGCGGTCCGGTTCGGCGGCGGGCAGGTCGATCTTGTTCAGGACCGGCAGGATCTCGTGGTCGTTGTCCAGCGCCAGATAGACATTGGCCAGCGTCTGCGCCTCGACCCCCTGGCTGGCATCGACGATCAACAGCGACCCTTCGCAGGCCGCCAGTGACCGGCTGACCTCGTAGGAGAAATCGACATGGCCGGGTGTGTCCATCAGGTTCAGTGTATACTCGATCCCATCCTTGGCCTTGTAGAGCAGGCGCACGGCCTGGGCCTTGATGGTGATCCCGCGCTCGCGCTCGATATCCATGGAATCGAGCACCTGTTCCTTCATCTCCCGCTCGGTCAGGCCACCGCAAAGCTGGATCAGTCGATCCGCCAGGGTCGATTTACCATGGTCGATATGCGCGATGATGGAAAAGTTACGAATGCGGCTCTGGTCGGTCATGATGTCGTGATGTCGCCTAGTCTGCGGCAGCCGCTCCGGCCCCCTGATTGCAGCGCAAAATAGGGCCACCGCCCCCCGCTTGCAATCCTTGTCGGCGGATGGCGATATCGAAACCGGTCAGGGTGTTATGGGATGGGTCTGCCTTGCTGCGGGACGGCCTTTGTGGATAATCGGAGGGATGACCCTGCGCGTTGCCCTTTACCAGCCCGATATCCCACAGAATGCCGGTGCGATCCTGCGTTTATGCGCCTGCTTTGGTGTGCCGATGGAGGTGATCGAGCCCTGCGGATTCGTCTGGAGCGATGCGAAGCTGCGCCGGGCCGGTATGGATTACATCGCCGGTGTTCACCTGACCCGTCATGCGTCCTGGGAGGCGTTTCGTCAGGCCCGCCCGGAGCGATTGGTCCTGGCAACAACGCAGGCGACCCGGTCGGTTTATGGTTTTACCTATCAACCGGATGACATCCTGCTGTTCGGATCGGAAGGGGCGGGCGCGCCGCCGCAGGTTCATGCAGCGGCGTCGGCCAGATTGCGCATTCCGATGCATCCCGGCGCGCGGTCGCTCAATGTCGCGATGTCGGCGGGGATGATCCTGGCCGAGGCTCTGCGCGCAACACACGGGCTTCCCGAAATCGGGAACAGCCTGTAGGAACCGGGGTCGCACCGACCACAGCATCAAGATCAGAGACCGGGAAGGATTTCGCATGACAGAGATACTCGAAGACCGCAAACGGCAGGCAACCGACTGGTATCGCAGCCTGAGGGACCGGATCTGCGCGGAATTCGAAACCATCGAAACCGAGCTGGCCGATACCATGCCCCATGCGGACCTGCCCCCCGGCACATTCACGCAAACGGCCTGGCAGCGCCCGGATGAATCCAAGGATCAGGGCGGAGGCGGCGTCATGGCGGTGATGCGGGAAGGCCGGGTCTTTGAAAAAGTCGGGGTCAATATCTCCGAAGTGCACGGCACCTTCTCGGATCAGTTCCGCAAGGAAATCCCCGGCGCACTGGAAAGCGACGGGACTTTCTGGGCTGCCGGAATCTCGCTGGTGGCACATATGCGCTCCCCCAAAATCCCTGCCATCCATATGAATACGCGGATGATCGTCACGTCAAAGACCTGGTTCGGCGGCGGCACGGACCTCAATCCGATGGTGGAAGTGCCACAGGATACGGCGGATTTCCATGCCGCGCTGAAGGCGGTTTGCGACGCCCATCCCTGCGCCGACTATCCGCGTTACAAGGAGTGGTGCGACGAGTATTTCTTCATCAAGCACCGCAATCAGGCGCGCGGCGTCGGCGGCATCTTCTTCGACTATCTGGAATCCGGGGATTGGGACGGCGATTTCGCCTATGTGCGCGGCGTCGGCCAGTGTTTCCTGGATATCTATCCGGCCCTGGTCCGACGCCATCTGGGGGAAACCTGGACCGAAGCGGATCGGGACTGGCAGTTGGTCAAGCGCGGGCTCTATGCGGAATTCAATCTGGTCTATGATCGCGGCACCCGGTTCGGGCTGATGACCGGCGGCAACCCGGAGGCGGTGCTGATGTCCCTGCCCCCGGTCGCGACCTGGCCATGACATCCGCGGATTCGGACATTCTGGCCAGTTGGCATCGCAATGCGCCGCGCTGGCTTTCCGCAATCCGCGATGCCGCAATACCGGTCGGAGTTCCGGGAAGGACGCGGCGGTTCTGGATGCTATTGCCCAGCGCCAGCCAAAGACGGTGCTGGATATCGGATGCGGCGAGGGATGGCTGATCCGTCATCTGCGCCAGAACGTCGAGTGTCACACCGTCGGGTTGGACGGGTCGCCCGAACTGCTGGCTGCCGCCGCAGCCGCCGACCCGGCGGGGCTCTATGTCCAGGTGGATTATGATACCCTGATCGCGGATGCGTGGCCGGAATCTTGTCCGACGGCGGGATTCGATGTCGTCGTGTTCAATTTCTCACTTTTTGCCGAAGAACCTGTGCCGATCCTGAGAGCAGCGGCATCCCGGCTTGCCTCTGGCGGGGCGCTGATCATCCAGACCCTGTCGCTGGAAATCCTGTCGAAGGATAGACAACAAGGCGGGGAGGGCTGGCGAGTTGAGGATTTCACCGGGTTCGGAACCGGTACTTGGAGCCCGATGCGCTGGTACTGCCATAGCACATCCTCCTGGATTGCTGCAGTGGCAGCGGCCGGGTTGACCCCTATCCGGATCGCGACGATCCGCGCCAAGGAACCGCTGTCCCTGCTGCTGATCGCCTGCCCGGCACGGGAAGTCAGCTTGACGGTGCAGACAGGCGCGACTCCAGAAATTCCAGGATCCGGCGGCGCTGAAAGTACCGGAAGCAATCCTTGAACACGGTTGAATGCGGGTGGCGATTGTCGCAATCGATCCCGAAGACCGTGTGACCTGACAGCGCAACATAGGTGACACCTGGAATTGCCTGCAGCCAGTCCATGGCCTCCGGTGGCTCGAACCGGTCCTGCTCAAAGCCATAGATCAGGGCGTCCAGACGCGGGGCCTTGGCGATATAGGCGACCTGCCGGTCCCGCTCTGCCTGCCAGACCGGTCTGCGGGATTGGTGGAATCCGGCAAAGGCGGGTGCGAAGCCGACCAGTCCGGCTATCGGTGTCTCGCCATGGCGCTGAACCAGCAGCCCTGCCCAGGCCCCTGCGGATTGGCCCATGACGAATATGCGCTGCGGTGGAAACCCGGTTTCCGCCAGATGCAGCAGCAGGCGGCGCAACTCCTCCGCCCGACGCACGACCTTGGGAATTCCGTCCCCCTGCGGCTGGTTGAAACCGCCGATCCGGGTCGGGGTGCAGAAGGCATAGAGCAGAATCTCGAAACCCGCGATCCGCCTGCCGACCAGATCGGTCGCAGTCTTCGGAATATTGATGCCGGGGCGACTGGTGTTGCAGGAATCCGGCTCCCCCTCCTGGGTCGATCCATTCAGATAGAGGATCAGCGCATATCGGTCCGGGTCATCGAAATCGAACGGGCGCTTGGACGTGGGGCCGGGCGGTGCCTGCACCATGAAACGGCTGCCGTGACCAATCGGCGGGACAGTCGGATAGGGTTCGGTCAGGACGACCAGCACCAGTCCCGCCAGCACGAACGATACGGCCAGTAGCCAGCCTGTTTTCCGCTTAATCCAACCGGTCATCCGACATGGTGCCTCAATATCGCATCCGCCCGCGCGCCGTATCCGCCTCCGAAAAACCAGGCATGGGCCAGCAGCGGTTCGATATGATACAACGTCTGGCGCTCGGTGAAAAACAGGGGATCAATGGCCCGGTGTTCACGATAGCGGGAGAAGAACGCCACCCCCACACCGCCAAACAGGGTCAGGAAGGCGAGTTCAATTTCGGCATCGGCATAATAGCAGGCGGGGTCGATCACGGCGGCAAGCCGCTGGTTCCGGAACAGGATATTACCGATCCACAGATCACCATGGATCAGAGAGGGTGTAGCAGTGGCCGGTATCCAGCGATCCAGCCGGTCGCAAAGTTTTTCCAGCCGTGCGAAACAGCCATCCGGCAATCGCCCTGAGGCCTGCGCCAGATGCCCCAGGAACATCAAGCGATGATCGCGCAGGAAGGATGGCCAGTGTGTTGTCCAGGGGTTCGGTCGCTGCAACGGCCCGATTGGCGTTGGCCGGTCGAAGCCGAAGCGTGGCCAGGATTGATCGTGCAGCACGGCCACCACATCGGCCAGCGATTGCTGACTGGAATCAGACAGTGTGCCGCCATCGGTATCAATAAAATCCAGGATCAGCAGATCCCGATCCGCATGCAAAACCTCCGGGACCGGGACCGTTCCGGTGGACCGCAGCCGCTCCAGCATGAAGGCCTCGTCGCGCAGTGTCGCTTTCGGCAGATGCCCGGCGGTCGGATGCGTCGGCTGAGCCCTGGGGCGCATATATTTGACGACGAAATCCTTTCCGTCCCGCGTCGTGACGCGGCTGACATCGGCGATATTACCACCCGCCAGCGGGCGGCTCTGCGCCAGGGCATGGCCAAGGGCGGCCTCAACCCGTCGGCGCAGGTCCGGAGTCACGCGCTCTCGGTCAGACGCGCCACCCAGCCACGACATCCCGCCTCGATCAGGTCCAGGGAATATTCATATTCCGCTTCACCGCCATAATACGGGTCCGGCACATCAATCCGACCGATCTCCGGCGCGGCATCAAGGAACATTGCGATGCTGACTTTCGCCGATGCCGGGCTGTTGTTGGTCAGGAAGTTCCGATGTCCCTCATCCATCGCCAGGATCAGATCGAAATCCTGATAGTCGGAGGCCCGAAGCGCCCGTGCCACGATCCCGGTGAAATCGTAGCCTCGTTTTTCGGCAGCGACGACGGCCAGGTGGCTTGGTGAATCGCCCACATGCCAGTCCATTGTCCCGGCACTGTCGACCTCTATCCAGTCACTCAGCCCCGCCTCGTCCAGCATATGGCGCAGGACGCCCTCGGCGCTGGGGGAACGGCAGATGTTGCCAGTACAGACCATCAGTACACGAAAAGTTTTATCATCCGCCATGGAATAGCCTCTCGAATCGAAACCCGACTCCCGATAGCATGTTCGAACCATGACAGAAAGTGACAGCAGCATCTTTCCCATCGTGATCTTGACCGGTGCCGGGATTTCGAAGGAATCCGGCCTGTCCACCTTTCGCGATGAAGATGGAATCTGGGCCACGGTGAATATCGAGGATGTGGCGACGCCGGAGGCCTTCGCGCGCGACCCGGATCGGGTGCATGCCTTCTACAACGAACGCCGCCGGGGGCTTGCCGATCCCTCGATCCGCCCCAATGCCGCCCATGATGCCCTGGCGCGGCTGGAGCGGGAATGGCCGGGCATGGTCCTGCTGGTCACCCAGAATATCGATGATCTGCATGAGCGGGCGGGCAGCCGAAACCTGATTCACATGCATGGAGAATTGCTGAAAGCCCGCTGCACGTCCTGCAAGGTGGTGACGCCCTGGAGCATCGACATGGGGACCCGCACCGCCTGCCCTGCCTGCGGGCGAAAAGGCGGCATGCGTCCCCATGTCGTCTGGTTTGGCGAGATGCCCTTCATGATGGAGGCGATATACGAAGCGCTGGACGGCTGCGGCCTGTTCCTGTCCATCGGCACGTCAGGCAATGTCTACCCCGCCGCCGGATTCGTTCAGGCGGTACAGCAGGCCGGGCGGGCACAGACGGTGGAGATCAATCTGGAGCCAAGCGAGGGCGCGAGCCTGTTCCAGGATGGCGTCTATGGCCCGGCGACGGAAATGGTGCCGCAGGTGGTGGACCAGATCCTGCGCTATCCCGCCTGATGCTGACATCGCTGCTGCACGATGTCCGCGCCTGCCGGATCTGCGAATCCTCCCTACCGCTCGGGCCACGGCCCGTTGTTCAGATGACCGGCCATGCCCGCCTGCTGATCATCGGGCAGGCACCGGGAACGAAGGTGCATGAAACCGGGATACCCTGGAATGATGCGTCGGGTGACCGGCTGCGCGACTGGACAGGACTCGACCGCGAAACCTTCTATGATCCGCAGAAGATTGCGATCATGCCGATGGGGTTCTGCTATCCGGGCCGCAATCCGAAGGGGGGCGATAATCCCCCACGTCCGGAATGCGCTCCTACCTGGCATGATCGGTTAAGGGAGCATCTGCCTGCGATCCGGTTGACTCTGCTGGTCGGCAGCTATGCGCAGAAGCACTATCTGGACGGCGGTCAGTCGATGACCGAGGCGGTTCAGGATTTCCGGCGGCATCTGGATCAGGGTTTTCTCCCTTTGCCGCATCCGTCCTGGCGCACCAATGCCTGGCAGCGCCGGAATCCCTGGTTCGACGCGGAGGTTCTGCCGGTGCTTCGCGCCCGAATTTCAGACTGTTTGGAGACACCAGCATGAAGGACAGCCTGACCGGGATAAAGGTTCTCGACTTCTCAACCCTTCTGCCCGGCCCGCTGGCGAGCCTGTATCTGGCGGAGGCTGGGGCATCCGTGACCAAGATCGAACCGCCGGGCGGCGAGGATATGCGCCGTTTCCCGCCCTTCCTGCCGGATGGAACAGGGGCGTGCTATCACCTGCTCAATCAGGGCAAGCAGATACGGGAGATCGACCTGAAAGCACCGGATGCGCAGGCAATCCTGACACCGCTGTTACGGGATACGGATATCCTGATCGAGCAGTTCCGGCCCGGCGTCATGGCGCGGCTGGGCCTGGATTACGAAACGGTCCGGGCGATCAATCCCCGCATCCTCTATTGTTCCATCACCGGCTACGGGCAAGCAGGGCCGAAGGCACAAAAGGCCGGGCATGACCTGACCTATATGGCGGAAAGTGGGATTCTGGGGCTGACGACAGGCGCGGATGGTCTGCCGATCCTGCCGCCGGTCCTGACTGCTGATATCGCAGGCGGCACCTATCCCGCCGTGATGCGGATCGCGCTCGCTCTGTTCCGGCGGGAACGCACGGGCGAGGGGGCGTGGCTCGATATTTCGATGACCGATAATCTGCGCCCCTTCGCCTGGTGGGCGCAGGCCATCGGCCAGGCGACCGGCCGGATTCCAGAACCCGGCGACTGGATCCTGAATGGCGGATCGCCCCGTTATGGCATCTATCCCAGCAAGGATGGCCGCGCAATTGCGGTAGGGGCGCTGGAAGATAAATTCTGGAATGCGCTCTGTGATGTGGTGGGACTGCCGATACCCTTGCGCAATATCCCGACGACCGGCGCGGAACTGGCGCAAAGGATCGCCGCGAAAACCGCCGATGACTGGCGACCCATCCTGGCATCCGCCGATTGCTGTGCATCGGTCGTGGAGAGACTGTCTGATGTGGCCGGGCCGGAGAGCGGTAGTGTTTTTTCAATGTGAATATTGTAACTCTCAATTTATCTGACTAAAGTCAGGTAATGCAGGATAATTACATTGCACATGTCCGGTCTTTCAACCGTACCGTTACCCTACGGGTGGGTGCGCTGGACGATTCATTTCTGGACCGTGGACGACCGCTCGGGGAATGCCGGGTGCTGTTCGAGATTGGTCCGGATGGAGAGGATATCCGGGTTCTGCGGGATCGGCTGTCGCTGGATTCCGGCTATCTCAGCCGATTGCTGCGGTCGCTGGAAAAGCAAAGGTTGATAACAGTATCTCCGCGCGATCAGGACCGGCGCAGCCGTGTGGCAGCACTGACCGATACTGGGCTTGCGGAATGGCATGAACTGGAGCGCCTGTCAGATGATTTTGCGGCAGGGCTTCTGTTACCATTGACCGACCATCAACAGACGCGACTGGTCAGCGCAATGGCGGAAGTGGAGCGGTTGATGCAGGCCAGTGCCGTCACGATTGCTGCCGAGCCAGCAGCCTCGGACGCGGCGCAATGGTGTATGGCACAATATATAGCTGAACTGTCGCGGCGCTTCGATACGGGGTTTGATCCGATGCAGAGTATATCAGCCGTCGCGTCGGAACTGACCCCGCCCAATGGTGTGTTCTTTGTCGCCCGTCTCGCAGGGCAGCCAATCGGGTGTGTGGCGCTAAAGCTAAGGTCTGGCGCGCTTGGCGAGGTGAAACGCATGTGGGTCGCAGAGACCGCGCGGGGTCTTGGTCTCGGCCGCCGATTACTGAGGGCGGTTGAAGAGGCCGCCCGAAACCTGGGCCTGACCACATTGCATCTGGAAACCAACAAATCCCTGACCGAGGCACAATCGCTCTATCGCACCTGTGGCTATCAGGAAGTTCCTGCCTTCAACGACGAGCCTTACGCCCATCACTGGTTCGAGAAGCAGCTTTAGGGTCGGTTCACCGCACAAATCATTGACTTTCGTGCTGCATACCGGCACTTTCGCGGCTTTCCGGCGTGGAGATCGAAGGGGCATGCGGCCCCTTGATGCGCCGGATTTTATTTTGAAAGAGAGATTGAGGAAATGACTGAAGCCGCCCAATCCGCAGTGATGAATACCTACGCCCGGTCGCCGATTGCGATGGCGCGTGGGGAAGGCGTCTATCTGTGGGATACCAACGGGCGACGATATCTCGATTTCTATGCCGGGATTGCCGTGAACAGCCTGGGCCATGCCCATCCGCATCTGGTCGAGGCGCTGAAGGCGCAGGCCGAAAAACTGTGGCATACCAGCAATCTCTATACGATCCCTGAAGGTGAGCGGCTGGCAAAGCGCCTGACGGAGGATTCCTTTGCCGACCGTGTCTTCTTCACCAATTCCGGCGTTGAGGCCCTGGAGGGATTGATCAAGCTGGCCCGGCGCTATCATGCCGTGGACGGCCATCCGGAACGCTTTCGGGTGATCACCGTTGAAGGCGCATTCCATGGTCGGTCGCTGGCAACCATCGCGGCGGCGAACAACAAGAAATACCTCGACGGGTTCGGCCCGAAGGTCGAGGGATTCGACAATGTCCCCTTCGGCAACATGAATGCGCTGCGCGATGCCATCGGCCCGGAAACGGCGGCGATCCTGGTGGAGCCGGTGCAGGGTGAGGGCGGCATCCGTCCGGCGACACTGGAATATCTGCGCCAGTTGCGTGCCGCAGCGGATGAATACGGCATCCTGCTGATCCTGGACGAGGTTCAGAGCGGCAATGGGCGGACCGGCAAGATGTGGGCGCATGAATGGGCCGGTATTGTCCCGGACGCCATCGCCACGGCCAAGGGCATCGGTGGCGGCTTCCCGATGGGTGCGATCCTGGCGACGGAAAACGCGGCCAAGGGCCTCACCCCCGGCAGCCACGGCACCACTTTTGGCGGTAATCCGCTGGCCATGGCGGTCGGTAATGCGGTTATGGATGTCATTCTGGAACCCGGATTCCTGGCGCGGGTGGAGCGTGTTGGCACCTATTTCTGGCAGCAGCTGGAAGCGCTGGCCGCGCATCATCCCAAGGTCTTCGCCTCGGCACGTGGCGCGGGACTGATGCTGGGTCTGGTCTGTCAGCCCGAGGTTCCCAATCTGAAGGTCATCGATGCTCTGCGCGATGCGGGCCTGCTGACCGTTGGGGCGGGAGAGAATGTCATCCGCCTGCTGCCGCCGCTGATCGTGGAAGAGCCGCAGATCGACGAGGCCATCGCCATCCTTGATACGATGGCCAAGGGATGGAGGGCGTCCGATGCCGCCTAAACATTTCCTTGACCTAGATCACTTCGATGAGGCGACGCTGCGGGCCATGCTGAACAGCGGCAATGCGGCGCGTGATCCCGCCCCTGCGGCACCGAAGCCGCTGGCGGGCAAGGTTCTGGCCTGCATCTTCGAGAAACCCTCAACCCGTACCCGCATCAGCTTTGATGTCGGCATGAAGCAGTTGGGCGGCGATGTCGTTGTCATGACCCCGGCGGAAACCCAGCTTGGGCGGGGTGAGACGATTGCCGACACCGCCCGCGTCCTGTCGCGCTATGTTGATGCGATCATGATCCGCACGACGACGGAAGAAAAGCTGCTGGAACTGGCGGAACATGCGACGGTGCCGGTCATCAACGGCCTGACCGACCGCACCCATCCCTGTCAGTTGATGGCCGATGTGATGACTTTTGAGCAGCATCGTGGCCCGATCACCGGCAAGACCGTTGCCTGGGCCGGGGACGGCAACAACATGGCGACAAGCTGGATCCATGCCGCGACCCGCTTCCGCTTCAAATTGAAGATCGCCTGCCCGGAGGAACTCCAGCCGCCCCGCGATGTTGTGGATTGGGCGGTCGCACAGGGCTGCGATCTGCAAATCCTGCACAATGCGGATCATGCAGTGGCGGGTGCCGATTGTGTCGTCACCGATGTCTGGGTCTCGATGGGCGACACCGATGCCCCGGTGCGCCACAATCAGTTGAAGCCCTTTCAGGTCGATGAGGCCCTGATGGCGAAGGCCGCACCGGATGCGATCTTCATGCACTGCCTACCCGCCCATCGCGGCGAGGAAGCTACGGAGGCGGTGATCGACGGCCCGCAATCGGTGATCTGGGACGAGGCGGAAAACCGCATGCATGCGCAGAAGGGCATCCTTCTGTGGTGTCTGGACAAGATCTGATTCCAGATTGAGCGTCAGCAATAGAAACCGCCTCCCCATTCGGGGAGTGCGGCACTATATGTCGGCATATGGTCCAAACTACTCTTACCTGTAACGACAAGGCAGACCCGCATGACTGATCCCACTGACGACTGCATCCAGCCCTATATGATCGACGAGACGGGGCTGCATGGCCGCATGGTCAAACTGGGACCGTCGATTCAGGCGATTCTGTCGCGGCACGGCTATCCGGATGCGGTGCAGTATCTGCTGGCCGAGATGCTGGCCCTCTGTGCCGGGCTGGCGGCGGCCCTGAAGTTCGAGGGCGTTTTCACATTGCAGACCAAGGGCGACGGGCCGGTGCCGATGCTGGTTGCCGATGTAACCAGTGACGGGAAGATGCGCGGCTATGCCCAGATCAAGGGTGAGATCCCGCCGCTGCATGAGGTGATAGCCGCACCGATCCCGAAGCTGCTCGGCGAAGGGTATCTCGCCTTCACCGTCGATCAAGGTGAGCATATGGAGCGCTATCAGGGGATCGTGTCGCTGGAAGGGGCGACGGTCGAGGAATGTGTACAGCGCTATTTCGACCAGTCGGACCAGTTCGCCTCTGCCGTCAATCTGGCTGCCGGACGCCGTCCTGACGGCACGATGGGGGCTGCGGCCTTGCTGGTGCAGCGTCTGCCGGATGAAGGCGGCAACCAGGATATTGGTCATGCAGACCAGGATGACTGGCAGCGGGCGGTCGTCTTGCTGAAATCGGCAAAGGCCGAGGAGATGCTGGACCCCGATCTGATACCGAATGACCTGCTCTATCGCTTGTTTCATGAGGATGGCGTGCGCGTCTTTCCGGCACGGCCGATCACCGAGGAATGCCGCTGCTCGCGGGAGAAGATCGAAGGCGTCCTGACCGCGCTGGAACCGGACTCGCTGGATGATCTGCGGATGGAGAATGGAACCTTCGAAGTCACCTGCGAATTCTGTTCCCGAACCGAGGTTTTCAGCGATACCGATCTAGGTCGCCAGACCGATGCCCCATAATCGCCGCAATCGCAGGATTGAATCGCCGCGAAAAGACGGGTAGGTCAAAGACGGGCAGGCTTGGGCCGTCCAAGGGTTTCATTATCAATGAGGAAACTGAGATGTTGCGGCATGGCTTGATCGTTCTGGTTCTGGGTCTTCTGGTTGCCTGTGAAACGCCGGTATCGGTGCCGCGCTATGCGGATATCACCTTCGCGCATCGCCCGAAAATCGCAGTCGATGTTGCAAAGATCACCGTTGTTGAGGCCTATCGCAGCCCTGGCGGCCTGCCCCATGTCGAAGGCGAGTTTCCCGTGACGCCCATGCATATGGCGACAAACTGGGCGCGGGATCGGCTGAACCCCGTCGGAACCGATGGTGAACTGGTTTTCACGATCAAGGAAGCCAGCGTGATCGAAGTGCCATTGAAAAAGGAAACCGGTCTGACAGGGCTGGTCACTGTGGATCAGGCGGAACGCTATGACGCGCGGCTGATCGTGGAGATGAATGCGCAGAACCCGTCCACCGGGCGTACCGCCGCTTCCTCGACGACGGTGGAGCGCAACCGCACCGTCGCAGAGGATGTGACGCTGAATGAGCGGGAGGGCATCTGGTACAGGATGACCGAGGAAATGGCTGCCGACCTGGACCGCCAGTTGGAGGCCGGCATGAACAAGTTCTACGGTCCCTTCCTGCGATAACGTCCGTAACATGGTCCCGACAGAGCGCAGACCCGTCATCGGGGTCGGAACCGTCATCTATCGCGGGGACAATGAATCCGGGATCGAGGTCGTTCTGATCCGCCGTGGCACCGCACCCCGGATCGGTGAGTGGAGCCTGCCGGGCGGACGTCAGGACTGGGGTGAGACCATCCGCGCCGCTGCAATCCGGGAGGCGCAGGAAGAAACCGGTCTGACCATCGAATTGCTGGGACTGATCGATATTGTCGATTCCCTAACTCCTATACCGGGCTCCGACGAACTCTCGCATCACTATACGCTGATTGATTTCGCTGCACGTGCGACCAGCGGAAGCCTCGCCGCAGCCAGCGACGCCACCGATGCGCGCTGGGTTCCGCTGGAAGATTTGCCGGATTATGGCCTCTGGGATGAGACCCTGCGGATCATCGAGGCGGGGCGGAAGTTCCTGGAAGCATAGCACGCTTGCCGATCATGCCCCGTCATGTCGGGCGGATGTGTCCGTCAGACCTCTGTCATCCCGAAATCCGCATCGAGGGTCCGGGTATAGAAACCGAGATAGCCCTTGATCGATTGCATCCCGGCAATCGGGGCTTCGTAGCTCCAGACAATCGGGTCGATCAGACGCCCATCGGCCAGCCGGGCCTGCCAATGGGTCGCATCCCCCTTATACGGGCAATGGGTGACCTTCTCTGCCGGTTGCAGCAATCCGTCCGGCACGGCGGATTTCGGAATATAGAAGACCGGCGGATAGTGGCCTTCCTCCAGGATCAGCGCCTCGGTCGTATCCACCAGAACCGTACCGCCTGCCTGCAATGTGACACGGCCTGCGGCTTTGCGGACGGTGATCGGGTGATCCCCGGTTCCGGCCCGTTCCAGGATTTCGACTGTCATGGTCACGCCCTCCCGTTCAGGATTCAGGTTAGGATTTCAGCCGCGCTGCATGCCAGGCGATGTGATTGCCGATGAAACTGGCAACGAAATAATAGCTGTGATCATAGCCCGGTTGCAGGCGGAGTTTCAGGGAAACTCCTGCTGACTTGCAGGCAACCTCAAACAGATCCGGGCGAAGCTGGTTTTCCAGGAAATTATCGGCGTCACCCTGATCGATCAGGATGTCGCGGGACCAGCCCCGGCTCCCGATCAAGGCGCAGGCATCGTGTTCCCGCCATGCCGCCCGGTCGTCACCCAGATAGCGCCCCAGCGCCTTCTCGCCCCAGGGCACCTGACACGGTGCGACGATGGGGGAAAACGCCGATACGCTGCGATAACGGTCGGGATTGCGCAGCGCCAGCGTCAGTGCCCCGTGCCCGCCCATGGAATGCCCGGAAATGCCACGTGCATCCTCTGCAATCCTCAGGGTGGGTTCGATCAGGCCCGGTAGTTCCTCAGTGACATAATCATACATCTGATAGTGCTTCGCCCAGGGCTGCTGCACCGCATTGACATAGAACCCGGCCCCCTTGCCGAAATCATACTCGTCAGCTGCGTCGGGCACGTCCTCACCGCGCGGGCTGGTATCGGGACAGACCAGCACGATCCCATGCTCCGCCGCATAGCGTTGTGCACCCGCCTTGGTGACGAAATTCTCCCAGGTGCAGGTCAGACCCGACAGCCAGTAGAGAACGGGCCGGGGCGTATCCCCGGTCGAGGGCGGATCGAAGACGGAAAATTCCATCCGGGTCCCGGTCACCTTGCTGTCATGGGCATAGACCGTCTGAGTCCCGCCGAAGCACTGCCATTTATTGAGGGTTTCGAGTGTCATCGGATCAATCAATACACCACCACCGACCGGATCGACTCGCCGCTATGCATCAGGTCGAAGGCCTTGTTGATGTCGTTCAGTGGCATGGTGTGGGTGATCATCGAATCGATCTCGATCTTGCCCTCCATGTACCAGTCGACGATCTTCGGGACATCGGTGCGGCCCCGGGCGCCGCCAAAGGCGGTGCCGCGCCAGGAGCGTCCGGTCACCAACTGGAACGGGCGGGTGGAGATTTCCTGACCTGCACCGGCGACGCCGATGATGATGCTCTCACCCCAGCCCTTGTGACAGCATTCCAGCGCCTGGCGCATCGTATCAACGCGCCCGATGCATTCGAAACTGTAATCGGCCCCGCCCTTGGTCAGGTCCACGAGATAGGGGACGAGGTCGCCGCCGACTTCCTTCGGATTGACGAAATGGGTCATGCCGAAGCGCTCGCCGATTTCCTTTTTCGCCGGGTTCAGGTCGACACCGACGATCATATTGGCCCCGGCCAGTCGCGCACCCTGAATCACGTTCAGGCCGATGCCGCCGAGACCGAAAACAACAACGTTGGAGCCAATCTCCACCTTCGCCGTATTGATCACCGCACCGATCCCGGTGGTGACGCCGCAACCGATATAGCAGATCTTGTCGAAGGGCGCGTCTTCCCGCACCTTCGCCAGCGCGATTTCCGGCAGGACGGTGTGATTGGCAAAGGTCGATGTGCCCATATAGTGCAGGATCTTCTCACCATTGATCGAAAAGCGGGAGGTTCCGTCCGGCATCAGCCCCTGCCCCTGGGTGGTGCGTATCGCCTGGCACAGATTGGTCTTGGGGTTCAGGCAGTATTCACATTCGCGACATTCCGGGGTGTAGAGCGGAATGACGTGATCGCCCTTCTTCAGACTACGGACACCGGGACCGACATCGACGACCACGCCCGCGCCTTCATGGCCCAGGATCGCCGGGAAGGCTCCTTCCGGGTCGGCACCGCTGCGGGTGAATTCATCGGTATGACAGACACCGGTCGCCTTGATCTCAACCAGAACCTCGCCCTCGCGCGGGCCATCGAGATCCACTTCCTCGATGCTGAGCGGTTTTCCTGCCTGAAAGGCGACGGCGGCGCGGGTCTTCATGGCGTATCACTCCCAATGTTTTTCCGGTTTCGGCGGAGAGACTGCCAGCCGATTTCCAATCCCGCAAGATTCCAATCCCTCTAGATTGGGTGAGGCGATCCAGCCCTATCGCGCCGCCTCCACAGTCGCGCGCGCGGCCTGGCCCAAAAAGGCGATGTCGGCGGCGATGGTAACGAACTGATAGCCCCAGTCGCGGCAGGCGCGGGCCATGGCGGCATCGGCACAGTGAATCCCGGCGAATTTCCCCGCCGCCCGCGCCGTCGCGGCAATGTGTTTCAACGTTTCAATGAAATCCGCATCCGTCGGCATGCCCGGCTGCCAGGTTGCGATGGCGAGGCTGAGGTCGTTCGGCCCGACGAAAAGCGCATCCAGCCCTTGCACCTGCGCAATGGCATCCAGATTCCGATAGCCATCCGACGTCTCGATCATCGCGGCGACGAACAGGCTTTCATTCGCGGCCTTGGTATAACCAACCGCGTCGTCCATCCCGGCGCGCACCGGCCCCCAACTGCGCTCTCCCCCCGGCGGATAGCGACAGGCACGGACCAGCGCCGCCGCCTCTGCGGCTGAGCCGATCATCGGGGCGATGATCCCTGCCGCCCCACCATCCAGGGCGCGCATCGCATCCGCAGGTGTGTTCCAGGGGATGCGAACCCAGGGATCGGCGCGCCCGATCCGTCCGATGGCCGCGATCTGCGACCAGAGAGTCGCATCATCGATCAGGCCGTGCTGCCGGTCGAGACAGAGGAAATCGAAACCCGCCCGGGCGGCGACTTCCGCACTGAGCATGCTGTCGGCCATGATCATGGTGCCGAGAACGAATTTACCCTCACGCAGGCTTTGCAACGCGGACATCTCGGGCATTCTCCCTATTCAACGGTTATGGTTATCTTGTCGGAGGTCAACATCGGGTCATGCGGCACATGATCCCCATCGCCGAAAACCAGCATCAGCGTATAGGTGCCGGGAGCCAGGGTCAGTTCAACCTCGGTCTGGCCGGATGCGAAATGGCGGTGTTTGGAGTCATCGGGTATGGCAAACCCCCTGTCTTCGGCGGTCAGTTCCGCATTGATCAGCAGGTGGTGATGCCCAGTGCCCGGCAGGGAAATCCCGGCCCGCGTGACCTTCACACCTTCGGCACCGAATTGGACGAGGAAGGGACTTTTCACCACATCGCCATCCGCCAGATTGCGGAAAAAGACTCGCGCGCCCTCCGGCGACGGGGTCTGTGCCCAGCCGGATTGTCCACCGACCAGCAGCACCAGCAGCACGAAAAGACTTTTCAATCGCATGCGACTCCCTCCCCCCGATACCATTGCACGGTACCGTATCACGGGTCCGGCGGTGTGCCGAGTGTCATCGCCCAATAATGAATACTGTTGAACCGACCCGGATCGAAGGGCGCAAAGACATAGCCGATGCCAAGTTCGGTCACTGATGGGTCCAGCATCGCCTCACGGTGGCCCTGTTTCGAGGCGATCCAGGCATTGACGACATCGCGGGGCGTGCGCTGACCGGCGGCGATGTTTTCAAGCACGCGGGAGAACCGGTATCCCGCCGCCTTTGCCCGCTCCCCCGGCCCGTTCCCGTCCGGATCGATATGGCTGAAAAAATCACGCGACAACATGTTGCGGGCATGCGCCATCGCCGCACGATTCAGGAAGGCATTGGCCTTCAGGGCAGGCAGATTGTTCTCCGCCCGGAACTGATTGACCAGTTGCAGCACCCGGAACGCCCAGTCCTGACTGGTCGGCCGGGCAGGATCCGCGATCACGACGGTCCAGATGCTGGGCGCGATACCGGGCACCAGCGAACCTTCAGAACTCAGATAGGAGACCCCGATCTCCTTGGCCGTCGGGTTGACCAGAATGCTATTCGGTCCACCCTCCTGTAGCCATTTCCCGACCATGACATCCACCGCCTCGTCATTGATGGCATAGCGGCCTCCATAGAGCATGTAGGGATAGCCCCGCTGTTGCAGCAAGGTTTCCAGGCCCGCACTCAGTGCGTCCAGTTTCTGGCCCTGATAGATGGCCTGCGCCATTTCCCGGGCAATCTGTGTCAGGCGCGGCTCAAACCTCAGGGGGGCTTGATTGCGCTCAGCCCGAGCCCGATTGATGACCTCAATCAACCGGGATTCTGTTCCGTCCATTTGGGCCAGGGTGGATCCCGGAAAGATCGGAACAAGGGACAGAATTCCCAGCACGATCATCAGCGTCCAAGGCCGCATCGCAATCAACCGAAGCCTGCTGGATGACGGACGCACAGGCACGGACCCGGCCTTACTCGGTCACGAAGCTCGGAGCGGCGCGACCTGCCGATCCACCGTCGAGCGCCGAGAGTATCTTCGTTGCGATGTCCATATACGCCCTGGCATGGGGGCTGTCCGGCTTGGACACCACAATCGGGTTGCCGCCATCCGCTGTCTCGCGGATTTCGATTTCCAGCGGGATTTCCCCCAGAAACGGCGTACCCAGCTTCTCGGCCTCCAGCCGCGCACCGCCATGACCGAAGATATGCGCCTCGTGCCCGCAATTTGGGCAGATATACATCGACATGTTCTCAATGATGCCAAGCACCGGCACATCGACCTTGCGGAACATGTTCAGGCCCTTGCGCGCATCCAGTAAGGCGATATCCTGGGGGGTGGAGACGATCACCGCCCCCGCCAGCGGCACTTTCTGGGACATCGTCAACTGCGCGTCGCCGGTGCCGGGCGGCATATCGACGATCAGAACGTCCAGTTCCCCCCAGGTGACGTCATCCAGCATCTGCTGCAAGGCCCCCATCACCATCGGCCCGCGCCAGACGACCGGCTGATCCTCGGGCACCAGAAAGCCGATGGACATCACCTTGATGCCATAGCTTTCCAGCGGCTCCAGTGTCTTGCCGTCCGGAGAATTCGGGCGGCTGCCGGAAATGCCCAGCATACGCGGCTGTGACGGGCCGAAGATATCTGCGTCCAGCATGCCGACTCGTTGTCCCAGCCGTCGCAGGGCGAGCGCAATATTGACGGCGGTGGTCGATTTGCCGACCCCGCCCTTGCCACTGGCCACGGCGACAATGTGACGAATATCGGCGGCACCCTTTTTAAGGGTTGGCGCGGATTTGGCCGGGGCCGATTTGCCGGGCCCGGATTCCGCCGTCAGGACGGCGGTTGCGGACAAAACGCCCGGCATGGCACCGACAACCTGTTCCGCACCCCGTCGAATCGGCTCATGGTCGGCGGCCTTCGACGGGTCGCCGATTTCGATTGAAATCTGGACCATCCGGTCCCGGATCGCGATACCCGATACAAGACCCGCCGATACGATGTCGCCGCCACCCGGCGCACGGATACCACCCAGCGCCTTCAGAACCGCGTCTTCGGTAAGTTCGGCCATGATCTTGAATCTCCTTGTCGGTACGGACAGAATAGATGTCGGGACGCCATATTCCAGAATTGCGCCGGTTTTCATCGGAGTTTCCGATAAATCGGTGCATCAGGATTGGCTTTCCCTTGCCTGCGTACATATATGAACCGAACCGGGCGCGCAAAGACCGCTTTTGGCCGTTATGTCGAGGCGTGGGTTGTTTGAGCCGGAAAAATCGAGTGTTATGCGGCGCAGGATTACGATTGCAGCGATGGCAACGCGACATTAGCAATGCAGAAAAGAACAGTGGTCGGTTGGCTTAGCTACCGGCATTAGACATACCTATCGTGTGAAACAACGGCGGACGGATCGGAACAGGATGCCTTGGGAAAATAACAGCGGCGGCCCTTGGGGCGGCCAGGGTGGTGGAAATCGCGGCGGCAATGGCGGCGGTGGCGGCGGCGGTGGACCCCGCAGCCCTTGGGGCAAACCCGGCGGCGGTGGCGGCGGCGGGCGTGGCCCCGGCGGCCAGCCCCCTGATGTCGAGGAACTGGTCCGCAAGGGTCAGGAGAAGCTGAAATCCATGATCCCCGGCGGGATGGGCATGAAGGGCGGAATCGCCATCGGTCTTGTCGTCGTGCTGATCTGGCTGGCCAGCGGCTTCTATCGCGTCGGCGCGGATGAGCAGGGTGTCGAACTGGTTTTCGGCAAGATGAACCAGATCACGGGTCCGGGCCTGAACTACAATGTCCCTGCCCCGATCGGCGAAGTCTTCCTGCCCCGAGTCACAGCGGTCAACACCGTGGAAATCGGTTTCAACAGCGCGACCGGACGGACCACGGCCACGGAACTGCGGGCCGAAAGCCTTATGCTGACAGGGGACGAGAACATCATCGACATTCAGTTCGTGGTGTTCTGGAAAATCCGCGATGCGCAGGATTTCCTGTTCAATGTCCGCAACCCGGAACAAAGCGTCAAGAACGCGGCGGAAGCGGCCATGCGTGAAATCGTCGGCAAGAGCGCCTTCGAATATATCCGTACACGCGGCCGGAATGCCGTCGCCCGCGATGCCCAGGCCCGTATCCAGCAGATTCTGGACGACTATGGTGCCGGAATCGAAATCACCCAGGTGAACCCGCAGAAATTCGACCCTCCAGGCCAGGTTCTCGATGCCTTCCGCGATGTGCAGGCGGCGAATGCCGAGCGCGAGAGCAAAATCAACCAGGCGACCGGTCAGTTCAACGAAGTGACCCAGCGGGCCGAAGGTCAGGCGCAGCAGATTCTGCGCGAGGCCGAGGCCTACAAGGAAGAACGGGTCAATCAGGCCCAGGGGGATACCCAGCGCTTCCTGTCGGTCCTGACCGAATACACCACCGCGCCGGACATCACCAAGCGGCGTATCTATCTTGAAACCATGGAAGAAGTCATGGAGCGTATGAACAAGGTTCTGATTGAGAACAATGGCTCAGGCGACGGAAGCGGGGTCGTACCCTACCTGCCCCTCAACCAACTGACCAATCCGGGCAGGGGGGCAAGTCAATGAGCCGCACAGCGATAATCGCCCTTGGCGTGCTGGTCGCCGTGATCGTCACCGGCATCAGTTCCGCCTTCATCGTCCGGGAGACCGAACAGGTTCTCGTCCTGCGATTCGGGGAGCCGCAGCGCATCATCGCGTCGCCGGGGCTGCATTTCAAAGTCCCCTTCGTCGATGTCGCGTCCTTCTATGATAAACGGGTACTGGACTATGATGCCGATGTGCAGGAAATCCCGACATCCGATCAGAAGCAACTGGTGGTCAACGCCTTTGCCCGTTACCGGATCACCGATCCCCTGCGCTTCTTCCAGACGGTCACCGACGAGCGGGGGATCGAACAGCGCTTCAATTCGCTGATCAACTCATCGTTGCGCGAGGTTCTGGGGGAGGTCAGCCTTGCGGTCGTCCTGACGCCGGAGCGTGCCCGTCTGATGGAAGACTTCACCCGGATCGTCGCCTCCGAGGCGGAAGCCTTCGGGATCGAGGTCGTTGACGTTCGAATCAAGCGCATCGATCTTCCTCCGGAAAACAGCGAGGCGATCTTCGAGCGCATGGCAACGCAGCGTCAGCAGGAAGCCCGACTGGTCCGGGCCGAAGGGGACAAGGAAGCCCAGCGCATCCGTGCGGAAGGGGACAAGCGTCAGCGGGTCATCATCGCCGAAGCCCAGCGGGATGCGGAAATCCTGCGCGGGGAAGGCGATGCCGAAGCCCAGCGCCTCTATAACGATGCCTATGGCCAGGATGTCGGCTTCTTCGACTTCTGGCGCTCGATGCAGGCGATGCAGAAGGGTCTTGCCGGGGATACGACAACCTATGTCGGCCCGCCGGACAGCGACTTCTTCCGCTTCTTCCGCAACGAGACCGGATCGGCACCGGAAACGCGATAAACAGCCAAAGCGAATGACAAAAAGCCCCGGTCCCCAGGATCGGGGCTTTTTTGTTTCCCGATTTCGGGTTCGGCCAGTATATCTTTCCCAACAGCAATTTCGACCTGCAAGGATCCTACCCCATGAACCCGGATATTGCCTTTCTGATCAGTGAATCACTTGGCAGCGTCGTTGTGCTGATCCTTCTTGTCTTTGCCCTTCTGCTGGTCGCAAAGGGGGTGCAGGTCGTTTCCCAGAGCGAGGTCTATGTGATCGAGCGCTTCGGGAAATACACCAAGACCCTGCAGGCCGGTCTGAATTTCATCGTTCCCTTCCTGGACCGGGTCGCCCATCGGATTTCGATCCTGGAGCGGCAGTTACCGGAATTCGACATCTCCGTGATCACCCGGGACAATGTCGAAGTACGGTTGCAGGCGACCGTCTTCTACCGGCTCACCGATGCCGCCTCCTCGGTCTATCGCATCCGGGATATCGATCAGGCGATCTTCACGGCGGCGACCTCCATCGTGCGGTCGGCGGCGGGTAAGCTGGAACTGGATGACCTGCAATCCTCACGGGAATCGATGAACGAGGAAATTGCCAAGAACCTGCAGGAAGCAGCTGTGGTTTGGGGGATCGAGATCACCCGCACCGAAATCACCGATGTCATTGTTGATGAGCAGACGAAATCCGCCCAGCGTCAGCAGTTGAATGCCGAGCGCCAGCGCCGCGCCGCCATCGCGACGGCGGAGGGCGAGAAGCGAGCGGTGGAACTTGCCGCCGATGCCCGCCTCTATGAGGCCCAGAAGGAAGCGGAGGCGGTGCGGGTGCAGGCGGATGCCAATGCCTATGCCGTGAAGGTTGCGGCGGAGGCGGATGCCGAACAGACCCATCTGGTCTCGCAGGCGATTGCCGCAAATGGTCAGCCCGCCATCGATTTCGAAATCATGAAACGTCAGGTCGAGGCGCTGGGTGCCGTTGCCTCCTCCTCCAACACCAAGACGATCATCATCCCGACGGATGTGACCGGTGCGCTCGGCTCGTTGCAGGTCCTGGCGGAAACCCTGGCCGGTGCCCGGAAAGGAGCGTAACGACAATGTCCCTTTCCTATTGGCTGTTCCAGCCGGAAGCCTGGCTGATCCTGGCCCTGGTACTGATCATTTCAGATATCGTGATCGGGATGGACTATTTCGTTTTGCCGGTCGGGATCGCGGCGGCACTGATTTCTGCTCTCCTGTTTGCGGAAAACCGGTTCTGGTTCAGCACCACGATCCTGCTCGAAACCTGGCGCGATATCCTGATCGCCTTCGCGGTTCTTTCCATCGCAGCAGTCTTTCTGGTTCGAACGCTGTTCCAGCGGCGAAAGGAAGATATTCGAGACATTAATGATTATTGATTATTTCTTCTGCCGGGCTGCGGTGCGGAGAACACTGCCGTCACCCTCCCCGGCAAGCGATACCTGATTGCGCCCCGCACGTTTGGCCGCATAGAGGGCGGTATCGGCACGATCCACCAGGGCATCCGGCGTCTCATCGGCCTTCAGGCTGGCGACACCGAAACTGGCGGACAGGGTGATGCTCGGCAGATCTTGCAGAACCAGACTCGCCGACAGTTTCTGGCGCAACTGGTCCGCTGCTTCCAGGGCAGCCTCAGAAGTGCAGTTCTCCATCAGGATGGTGAATTCCTCCCCACCCCACCGGGCCAGGATATCGGATTTCCGCACGGCACCACCCAGAACCTCCGCTGCACGTTTCAGGACCGTATCCCCGATCAGATGCCCGAAGCGGTCATTGATCGCCTTGAAATGGTCGAGATCCATCAGCACGACGGAAAGCGGCTGTCCGGTCCGGCGTGACCGCTCCACCGCCTGACGCAGGGAAATGTCGAAAACCTGACGATTACTGAGGCCAGTCAGCGGGTCGATTGTGGCCATTTCCTCCAGCCGGTGCTGAAAGCGCGCGATAGCCAGGAACAGAATCAGTCCCGTCACGACGATTGCCGCCATCCCGATCACAATATTGGTCAGAATGCCACGAGATGCCGCTGCCGTCGCATTGGATTCCCGCTGTTCAACCATCAGGATCCAGTCCAGTTCCGGAATATAGCGTGTATTCAAAAGGATGGTGTCGCCGTCCCGTTCGTATTCAAAACTGCCGCCTTCACTGGCAACGATCTGGTCCGTGATACCAGCAAGGCCGGGCATGTCCGACAGGGTGCGATTATAGCTGATCTGGCGATCCGGATGCAGGGTGATTCTGCCGTCCCGCGATGCGAAATAGACCGTGCGGCTGAAATCGCTGCGGTAGCGATCAATGATCCCGGCCATCGTATCGAGATCCATGCCAACGCCGGTCGCGCCGATGAAATTATTGTCGTAATCGAAAATCCGGTAATTGATGAAGATCGTCGTAGTATCGCCCTGTTGCTGGTTTGGGTCGACATTGATCTCGTGATTGGTCGACATCTCCCGCACCCGGAAAAACCAGGCATCGCGTGGATCGCTTTCCCGAACATCCTTGATATCACCACTGAAATGATAGTAACGCCGGGTCAGATCGGAGACATAGAAAGCGGTGAAAAAACCATATTTCTCACGGACTGCGGCTAGATAGCGCGCCACCTGATCCGACCCGACTTCACCGGACAGAATCCAGTCCCGCAGGAAGGTATCATTCGCCATCTGTGAGGAAACAAAGATAGGGCGCACCAGATCCGCCTGAATCTGGGAATAGATCGTATCACCGGTCAGGGGTAACTCCGTCTCGACGACGCTTCTTTTCAGGGCGTCATAGGCGACGTGGTAGCTCATGAAGGTCGTGCCGATGAACGCTATCGACAAAACCAGCCCCACGACCGCGAGGAGTTGTGCTCGCATCGATTGAAAGCCCATGATTCTGACGAAATCCTTATCCTGCCATCACGAACCGGCGACCCATCGTCGGACCTGCATCAGGCACCTGCTTGATTCAGAGCCAATAGCGTGCTCATAAACGATTCTTGCCCCGAAAACCAGATGGATGGGTCGGAAATGAAGCGTTTTTACACAATTGCCGCAGTTCAGGCGGAGCCGGAAGGCTGGTCGATCCGCCTCGACGGCCGCCCGGTGCGAACCCCGGCAAAGGCCCCGCTGCTGCTGCCGACGGAGGCTCTGGGTGCGGCCATCGCGGCGGAATGGGCTGCGCAGGGGGAAAAGATCATCCCTGACACAATGCCCCTGATGACCTTCGCTGCAACCGCCATTGACCGGGTGATGCCCGATCCGACCGCCGTCGCGCATGAGGCGGCGGGTTATGCCGGGTCCGATCTGCTGTGCTATCGCGCGGAGCAGCCGGTAGAACTGTCACTGCGTCAGGCGGAGGCATGGGATCCGATCCTGGACTGGGCCGCACGGCGCTATGATGTCACCTTCACGGTCACCAGGGGCCTGATGCCGGTCGATCAGCCTGCCGGGAATGCCGCCCGGTTCCAGGCGCTTGCGGCGGGATTCGATCCTCATACACTGACGGCCGTTCATGTCATGACGACGGGCTTCGGCTCCTTCCTGCTGGCCCTCGCCGTTGTCGAGGGGCACCTGGATGCCGAAGCGGCGCTTGCCACCTCCCGCATCGACGAGGAGTATCAGGCTGAACTCTGGGGTGCAGATGAGGATGCCCTAAAACGCCATGCGCGCCTTCGGGCCGAAATGGTCGCGGCACAGCGCTTCATCACCCTGGTCAGGGCAGCCTGACCACACATTCTGCGACTGGCAATGCATAAAATCGCAGGCTACAAAGACCTGTCGAGTTGAAATGGGGGAGTGACATGCAGGAAATCCTACAGCGTCTGGAAGACATGCGCGAGGCGGCACGGCAGGGCGGCGGCGCGGCGCGTGTGGAGGCACAGCATGCCAAGGGCAAGCTGTCAGCCCGTGAACGCCTGGACCTGCTGCTCGACCCGGATTCCTTTGAAGAATGGGACATGTTCGTCGAGCATGACTGCAATGATTTCGGCATGGATGCCCAGCGGGTGCCGGGCGATGGTGTCGTCACGGGCCATGGCCTGGTCAACGGGCGCCGTGTTTTCGTCTTCTCACAGGATTTCACCGTCTTCGGCGGTTCCCTTTCTGCCGCCCATGCCCGCAAGATCTGCAAGATCATGGATCAGGCGATGAAGGTCGGCGTCCCGGTCATCGGCCTGAACGATTCCGGCGGTGCGCGCATCCAGGAAGGCGTCGCTTCGCTGGCAGGCTATGCCGATGTGTTTCAGCGCAATGTGATGTCCTCCGGTGTGATCCCGCAGATATCCATGATCATGGGGCCCTGCGCGGGGGGAGCGGTCTATTCCCCCGCCATGACCGATTTCATCTTCATGGTGAAGGATTCCTCCTACATGTTCGTCACCGGGCCGGAGGTGGTGAAGACCGTCACGAACGAGAGCGTGACCGCCGAGGAACTGGGGGGCGCAACCACCCATACGTCGAAATCAGGCGTCGCCGACCTTGCCTTCGAGAATGATGTGGAGGCGATCCTGCAACTGCGGCGGTTCCTGGGTTTTCTGCCGCTGAACAACAGGGAAAAACCGCCGCATCGCCCGACCGACGACCCCGCCGACCGTCCCGACCTGTCACTCGACACGCTGGTCCCCCCGAACCCGAACAAGCCCTATGACATCAAGGAACTGATCCATAAAATCGCCGACGAGGGCGATTTCTTTGAATTGCAGCCGAACAATGCCGGGAACATCGTGATCGGTTTCGCGCGGATCGAGGGACACCCGGTCGGCGTGGTCGCCAACCAGCCGCTGGTTCTGGCGGGGTGTCTGGACATTGCCAGTGCGATCAAGGCCGGTCGTTTCGTGCGCTTCTGTGATGCCTTCAACATCCCCATCGTCACCCTGGTCGATGTACCGGGATTCCTGCCCGGCACGGCCCAGGAATATGGCGGCATCATCAAGCATGGTGCGAAACTGCTCTATGCCTATGCCGAGGCGACGGTGCCGAAGGTGACGGTAATCACCCGCAAGGCCTATGGCGGGGCCTATGACGTGATGGCGTCCAAGCATCTGCGCGGCGACGTGAACTATGCCTGGCCCTCGGCGGAGATCGCGGTAATGGGCCCGAAAGGTGCGGTGGAGATCATCTTCCGCGGCGACCGCACCGATCCCGCCAAACTGGCCGAGCGCGAAGCCGAGTACCGCAGCAAATTCGCCAACCCCTTCGTCGCGGGCAAGCACGGCTTCATCGACGATGTCATCATGCCCCACAACACCCGCCGCCGCATCGCCCGCGCACTGAGCATGCTGCGCACGAAGGACATCCAAAACCCCTGGAAGAAGCACGGAAATATTCCGCTTTGATCATGGCAGGGCCGCTGAATCAGGAGTCGGGAGACCACCGTGTCAGGCCCGGTGGTGACGGTATCGTATAACTGACGTCTTGCCCCGACTTGATCGGGGCATCTCCCGATAGTTCTTGAAATTACCCCGGCAGCCCCTCGATCCCGTCCTGTACCTCGATCATCACAGGCCCCTTGGCGGCGAAGGCGGCAGTGAGGGCGGGGGCGATATCGGCGGCGCGGGTCGGTTTCGTGTAGGACCAGCGGAAGGCCTTGGCCAGATATTCGAAGTCGGGCGGTTCCGGGGTGACGCCGACGGTGACGATGTTGCGGCTCACCATGTCATCGCGGATCTGGCCCAGCGCACGGTTGTTCCAGACCAGAGCCACGACATTTAGCCCTTCCTCTGCTGCTACCGCCATTTCCGGCGCGGTATAGAGAAACCCGCTGTCACCCGCGACGGCCAGCACGGCCCGGTCCGGTGCTCCGATCTTGGCACCGATGGCGGCAGGCAGGGCATAGCCCAGCGTACCATAGCCCGACGGGAACAGGAACCGTGCGCCCTTCGGCAGATCCAGTTGCGTGATGGCGGTATAGATCACCTGGGTCATGTCGCCGACCAGGATGCCGCCTTCCGGCAGGCTGCTGCGGATCGCGTCCAGGATCGGCTGGTGCCGGGGTTCCAGATCGGGCAGGAAACCATGCGATGGCTCTGCCCGATAGGCGGCGGTGCGGGCGGTCCCGTCGCGCTCGTCCCCAAGCGGGCCTAGCGCATTCAACAACGCCTCCACCGCCAGCCCTGCATCGGCACGGATCGCGACGGCGGTATTGTGGCGCTGGTCGAATTCGCCTGGGTCGATATCGATGCGGATCATCTGGCCGGGAATGACGACCGAGTCGGAATAGGAATTGTTCGGCGACAATTCGGTGCCGATGGCCAGCACCACATCGGCCTCTGCCAGAATCCGGTCACCGATGGTCGACATCAGCAATCCGCCCAGGAACAGCGGGTGGTCGGCGGGCAGGATGTCCTTGCCTGCCACGGTCGCGACGATGGGGCTGTCCAGCCGCTCCGCCAGCGCCAGAATGTCCCTCGCCGCACCTCGCGCTCCGCCGCCGATCAGGATCAGCGGGCGTACAGCCTGCGACAACAGCATCGCCGCTTCCTCGACCTGTTCCGGGTCGGCATCCGGCAGGGTGGCGATGGGGCGCGGTACCCAGTCTTTCCGGGTCCGCTCCGCCAGCATGTCCAGAGGCAGGGAGAGATGCACCGGTCGGGGCCGTTTGCTGGCGAACTGATCGAAGGCGCGGGCGACGAGGCCGCGCACATCTTCCGGATCGGTCGGTGTTTCGGAAAAGGCGCAGAGCGGGCGCGTCACGGCTGCCTGATCGGTGATCTCATGCAGGCAGCCATAGCCCTTACCCAATGTCTGGCGTGGATTCTCGCTGCTCAGCACCAGCATCGGGACACTGTCACTGAAGGCCTGACCCATCGGTGTCGCGCAATTCGTCACTCCAGCCCCGGTGATCAGGAAGCAGACGCCGGGCCTGCCGGTGATCCGGGCATAGCCGTCGGCCATGAAGCCCGCCCCCTGTTCGTGCCGGGGCAGAATATGGCGGATCGGCGATCCCCGGAAACCACGATAGAGTTCCAGGTTATGGACGCCCGGAATCCCGAAGACGGTGTCAACGCCATAGGCCTCCAGCAGTCGCACCAGCGCTTCGCCACAGGTCGGTCGGATATCCATGATCACGTCTCCGGAAATATGAGGGTGAGGCACCATAACGCCGCCTATCCCCGCTTTCCAAGCCCCATCAGCAAAATTCGTCAGAAACCGGCAAGCCGTTTGAACAGCATTTGCCAATGGGTGAGTATGCTTCATCAAAAAGCGCTGTGTTTATAAATATTACAGATACTTAAATGAAATAAGGTTAGTTCTTGTCAGGAATCTCTACGCCTCATAGGGTTCCAGTTATTGATAATCCGGAACGGGGAATGCGGAACCATGAGAGAGCATGCACGGGTGGTGATTATCGGCGGCGGCATGATGGGCTGCGGCCTGCTGTATCATCTGGCGCAGGAAGGCTGGACTGACAGCCTGCTGATCGAAAAGGGTGAACTCACCTCCGGCTCGACCTGGCATGCGGCGGGGCAATGCCCGAGCTTCATTGCCGATTACAACATGGCAAAAATCCACCACTACGGAAACACGCTCTATCCGAAGCTGGAGGCGATGACCGGGCAATATGTCTCCTGGCATGGCTGTGGCGGGCTGCGCTTTGCCACCAATCAGGCGGAGATGGACTATTTCAGGAAGGTCGAGGGCACATCCAAACTGATCGGGTTCCGCATGCAGGTGATCGGCCCGGACGAGATCAAGGCGATCAATCCGCATGTCGATACGACAGGCGTGCTGGCCGCCGCCTGGACGCTGGATGACGGCCATGTCGATCCCGCTGGCTGCTGCAACGCGCTGGCCAAGGGCGCGCGTGACATGGGGGCGGAAATCGAGCGCCACAATCGCGTTCTGAATGTCGTCGCCCTGCCGTCCGGTGAGTGGCAAGTGGTGACGGAGAAGGGCACCGTCACCAGCGAGCATGTAGTGAATGCCGGGGGTTGCTATGCGCGGCTGATCAATCAGTGGGTCGGCTCTGACGTGCCGATCACCAATATGAAGCACCACTATATCGTCACCGAGCCGATCCGGGAATTCCTGGACTCCGACACCGAAATGCCAGTGATGCGCGATCCCTACCCATCAGCCTATTACCGGCAGGAGCAGAAATCCGGCCTGATCGGCATCTACGAGACCGAAGGCGCACAGGAGGCCTGGGCGGATCACGGCGGCCATCCCGAATGGGAGAGTGAGAACGAGCTGTTCACGGACGAACTGGACCGGATCAGCAGCCCCTGGGTCGAACGGGTGCTGGAGCGGATGCCGATCTGGGGCGAAAGCGGAATCAAGCGGATCGTGCATGGTGCCATCCCGCATACGCCGGACGCCAATCCGCTGCTTGGGCCGACGGCGGGGCTGCGGAATTTCTGGCAGTGCTGCGGTTCCTCCATCGGCATTGCCCAGGGGGCGGGCTGCGGCAAATACCTTGCCCAGTGGATCGTGCATGGCGAGTCAGAGATCAACATGGCAGGCCTCGACCCCAGGCGCTTCGGGCGCTGGGCCGATGCCGACTATGTCCGCGCCCGCTCGATCGAGGATTACGAACATATGTATGCTCTTCACCTGCCAGGCGAGGAGCGTCCGGCGGGCCGGGGTCAGCGCAAGTCCTCGCTCCACGATGTCCTAAAGGAAACGGGGGGACTCTACACCACCGCATCGGGCTGGGAGCGGGTGAAATACTATTCCCCCGACGGGCGCGACGAGGAACCGGGCTTCCGCCACAACAACGCTTTCGAAGCGGTCGGCGCGGAATGTCGACTGGTCGCCGAAGGGGTTGCGGTCGCCGATCTGTCCTCCTTCGCCAAATTCGATGTTGAGGGCGCGGATGCCCCCGCCTTTCTGGAGCGTGTCTTCGCCAACCGCATGCCGCGCCGCGTCGGTGGAATTGCCCTTGCCCATATGCTGAATGATCACGGTGTGATCGAGGGTGAGGCGACCGTTACCCGCCTGTCAGAGACGGGATATTACATTCTGTCCGCCGCCGCCGCCGAGGATCGGGATTTCGACTGGCTGACCCGGCATGTTCAGCCAGGGGAGAAAGTCACCCTTCGCAACGTGACGGCTGCGTATGGCAACCTCGTCATCGCCGGGCCGAAATCCCGTACAGTGCTGTCGCAGGTGACGGATGCGGATCTCTCCAATGAGGGATTCCGCTGGCTTACGGCGCAGCAGATCGACATTGCGGGCGTCACGGTTCGCGCCCTGCGGGTCAACTATATCGGTGAACTGGGCTGGGAACTGCATTGCCCGATGAATGACATGCCCGCCGTCTATGCCGCGATCATGGCCGCCGGAAAGGCCCACGACATCGGTCATTTCGGCACTTACGCGGTCAACGCGATGCGGATGGAGAAAGCCTATCGCGGTTGGGGTTCGGAACTGACCAACGAGATCACCGCTATCGAGGCGGATATCGAGCGTTTCGTGAAGCTGGACAAGAATTTCATCGGCAAGGCCGCGACCCTGCAGCGTAAACAGGCGGGACCGCAGGGCCGGATCGTCTATCTGGAACTGGAGCCAGGGGACAATGAAGTCACTGGGGGCGAGGCGATCACCCTCGACGGGGGGGAGGTCATCGGCCTGACCACCTCGGGCGGTTACGGTCACCGCATTGGCAAGAGCCTCGCCTTCGCCTATGTCCAACCGGATCATGCCGCACCGGGCACAGAAATGACATGCTGGTTGCTGGGTGAACCGCGCAAGGCTGTTGTTTTATCCGATCCGGCCTATGATCCCGCGAACGACCGACTGCGGGCGTAGCCTGTATTCCCCGAATTCAGGCGGTGGTACCGATCATCGTCATGAATTCGGCCTTGAGCGCGGAGTCGTCACGGAAAGCCCCCAACATGCGGCTGGTGATCATCGACACGCCGGACTTCTTAACGCCCCGGGTCGTCATGCATTGATGCTGGGCATCGATCACAACGGCAACGCCACGTGGGTCCAGGGTCTCCTGAATCGCATCGGCGATCTGTGCGGTCATTTTTTCCTGTATCTGCAAGCGCTTGGCATAGATTTCAACGACACGCGCCAGCTTTGATATCCCGACGACGCGGTCCTTCGGCAAATAAGCAACATGAGCAGTGCCGATGATCGGAACCATGTGATGCTCGCAATGGCTCTCGAAGGGGATGTTTCGCAAAAGCACCATCTCGTCATAACCTTCGGTTTCCTCGAAGGTGCGGGCGAGCATTTCCCTTGGATCTTCGGCATAGCCGGAAAAGAACTCGCCATAGGACCGGATGACCCGATCCGGTGTTCCCAGCAGACCCTCCCGGTCGGGATCATCCCCGGCCCAGCGAAGAAGGGTCCGGACGGCTTCCAGCGCCTCTTCCTGGGACGGGCGCGCAGCTTTGGCGGTCGCGGTGCCGGAAACGGGTTTGATCGCGTTCATGTCTGGATCCTTGACTGCGGATTCCTCGGCGGTGGGAAATGATCCGCGTCGGAGTGGTTGGCCGGTCGCGGTTCCCAACGACCGCGCGCTCTTGGATGGATACGTCACATCAATTCAGTTGGATTGCCTGATGGGGACTATCAAGGGAAAAGGCGGGAATTTCCACATGGAACATATCGCCGGACTCACTTTCCATTTCATACTGCCCGGTCATGATGCCGGATGGGGTGCGCAAGGGTGCCCCGCTGGTATATTCAAAACTTTCACCGGGTTGCAGCAGCGGCTGCTCCCCCACAACACCCGGCCCCCGCACTTCCTCGGTACGCCCCAGTGCATCCGTGATGCGCCAGTGGCGATTGATCAACTGAACCGGCCCTGCCCCCAGATTGATGATCTGGACCGTATAGGCCCAGACGAAATGATCGTCCTGGGGTGATGACTGACTTGCCAGATAGCTTGGCGTCACTACCACTTTTACATCCTGCGTGATCGCTTCATACCGCATGGTGATGTCGCAATATCCCTGCCCCTGTATCGGGGTTGTTCCAAGATTTTCCCTACCGCAAACATATCGCGTCCCAGCGGATTTGACAGCCCCGAGAGCAAAAGAAAAGAGCCGGGAGAGTTTCCTCTCCCGGCTCCGTTTCATTTTACCGGTTGTCGTCGGCGGAATGCCGCGACGACGCCGTCAGCCGATCACTTGATGGTGATTTCGACACGACGGTTCTGCGGGTTGCGGATGCCATCGGCGGTCGCTTCGAGAGGCTCGCTCTCACCACGGGCGTCGACACCGATCGCAGAGGCGGGAACACCGAGTTCGATCAGGGCGAAGCGAACATTGTTCGCACGGCGCAGCGAGAGTGCCTCGTTATACGCCGGGGAGCCTGCCGTATCGGTGTGGCCAACCAGTTCGATCATGCCATCTTTGAAGTCGCCATACTTGGATCCGACCAGGTTCAGAACCTGTGCCGCACCTTCATTGACGCCATCTTCGTCAAAGCCGAAGAAGACAATGAAGTTGGCGGGCTCCATGACCGGTTCTGGTGCGGGTTCCGGCGCAGCCATTTCAGCCTTCTTCTCAAGGACTTCCATCGCCGCGATGAAATCATTCATGCAGGCGGCAATATGGTCCGGCTGATGGTTTTCTTCCTGCTGCTCAACCCAGCAATCAAACTTTGCCTGGGCAGTCGCGGCTTCAACCGGATGTGCCTCACGGCCACCATCGTTCAGCGCCGTTACCAGCCGCGCACGGGCAGAGGTCAGGACATTGATGCGATCAGCGGGCAGGTTCCAGTTCGCCAGTTCTTCCGGCGCAACGACTTCACCCGCAGCGGCGCGCAGGCCCTTGCGTGCGAAATGGTCCGCGTCGATATAGTCGAACATTTCGTACATTTCGTATTCGGAGAAGGTCTGGTATTCCTTCGCCAGGTTCTTTGTGAAGTCAGAGCCCTGGGGCGTTGTCCCCTGAAGTTCTTCCAGGTTGCCGTAAACAGAACAACCGGCAAGAAGAACGGCACCACAGAAAAGGCCGGTCAGTCGCTTAAGCATTGTTTAATCTCCCTTTGCGGATACTCCGTAGGGTCCTCCGCGGATCCTGCAATTACACCGATTTCACGCGGCACGACACCTGGAACGTTTCATTCCCAGTTCCCTATCGGACTCCAGTGGAATTCATGAACACCATCGGAAATCCGAAAGCTCATGGGTAATTCCCATAACACAACACACCTTATATTGTTTCCCACAGGATAGCCAGTCATAGATCACGACATTTTCAGCGCATTTCCTTCATTTTCGGCCCCGTTTCCGCTCATATCGGCGAATAACGGGTGATGCAGGAGTTTTTACGCCTTCAGTGTGACAATTCTGCCATCCCCCGCATGGGCGTCCTGCGGATCATGAGTAACCAGCAGAACGGGAAGCCCCCGTGCTCTGGCATGATCGAAGACAAAACTGCGGAAACGGTCGCGCAACCCGCTGTCCAGCTTGGAAAAAGGTTCATCCAGCAGCAATGCTTCCGGTTCGGCCAACAATGCCCGCAGGCAGGCGATACGCGCTCGTTGTCCACCGGAAAGTGTGGCAGGATCCCGGTCAGCGAACCCCATTAACCCCGCCTCCGCCAGCGCATCATCAATCCGCCTCTGCCGCGCAGTCCCGCGCAGACCACGCGGGATGCCGAAGGCAAGGTTATCTGCGACGCTCATATGCGGAAACAAAAGATCGTCCTGGAAAAGAATACCCGTCCGTCGCTGCTCCGCAGACAGGGTGAACAGTGGTCGCCCGTTCAGTAAAGCGGTCCCCTGCAAGCTGAAAACCGGATCCAGCGTCCCACAAAGTGCGGATAGCAGCGTCGACTTGCCTGATCCGCTGGGTCCCATGATGATCACGACGCAACCCGGTTCAACGGTCAGGGACAGGGGCGCGAACAGTCGCTTCCCGTTCAGGGAGACGGTGACATCCGCCAGGGCAAGACCCTCGGTGACGGTCATGATCCCTCCTGTCCTCTACTTTGTGCGAAAGCCGCGCGCCGCATCAGGACGGGCAGCAGGACCGCCAGCATGAAGAGCGTCAGCGGCAGAGTGCCCTGCAGGACGACCAGTGCCCCGATGGTCCGACGGTCACCTCCCGCCGCCAGCGAAACCGCCTCCGTCGTCAGGGTCGTCAGACGACCGGCCCCAGCAAAAACAGTGGGCAGATACTCCCCGACGCTAACAGCGAATCCGACCGCAAAGGCGATCAGGATGGGCCGCAGCAGCATCGGCAGCTTGACCCGCCCGAATGTCCGCCAGGGGGAGGCCCCCAGACAGGCGGCGATCCGGCCATAGCGGGGGTCCAGCGCCCGGTAGGGATCGGAAAGCGAGAGAAAGACATAGGGCAGAACGAAGAGCAGATGCGCCCAGACCAGTCCCGCCCAATGTCCGTCTACACGGCCGATGACCAGCAGCACCTGTGCCCCGAACAGAAAGGCGATCTGCGGCACGATCAGGGGAGTGTAGAGCAGCCAGAGCGCCCGGTTCGTCGGTCGCTTGCCGGTCCGCTGTTCCGCCTCCAGGCAGAGCAACACCAGGATCAGCGCGATTCCCGCCGACGCAAGCCCGAGCCAAAGCGTGGTGCCCAGGGGTTCCGCAAGCTGCTCCAGCCGCCGGGTCCAGCCCTTCAGGCCCCATGACTGCGGCAGGGCATCGGGGAACCGCCATCGCTCCGCCACGGACCAGAAGATCATGCCGAGCAGCCCTCCCATGCCAAGAACCATCGTCACAGCCATCCCCGTTATCGCCACAACCCGAAGTCCGGGTAGACCCCGCCGTGTTCCGGCACGCAGCCAGTACCGCCCTAGACGCCGTGCCAGAACTTCGCCCAGCCACCAGATCCCGAGCGTGCAGAGAACGATCAGGCATTGCAGGCAGGCCCCGGCGGCGGCCAAAAACTGGAGAGAGAGATCCGGATCATTCGCCCAGCGCAGAATCAATACGCCCAGAGTGGGGGACGGGGTTACCGTCAGGATCAGGGCGACATCGACGACCGAGACCGAGAAAGCCAGAGCAGCAAAAAGCGGCAGCCGTATCTGTCCATAAACCTGCGGCAAGACGGTTTTCAGCCATCCCGTCATACCGTCATAGCCGAGCGATCTGGCAATCCACATCGACCGCTTCGCCGGAACCTGTCCCAATGCACCAAGCGTCATTAGGAAAAGAAACGGCACCTCTTTGAGGACCAGCGCCAACACCAAGCTGGCACCATGAGGATCGGGTGCAAAAGCGAAATCCGGTGGCCGGTCGAAGCCGGTCATCCAGGGCGAGATCAACCGGATGATCCAGCCGCTGGGCATGATCAGGAAGGCAAGCCCCATCGCCAGGGCTGCATGCGGAACTGCCAGCAGCGGGGCCAGGACTGCGCGGACACGGATAAACCAGCGGCTGTCATGCGCCACCGCCAGGAACAGAACGACGATGGCGAAGGAAATGCCCCCCGCCATCAATCCGGTCCCCAGACTCCGTAGAGCGGCATCCCAAAGACCGGGATAGGCAAACAGCATGCGCCAGGGATCCAGTGATACCGTCGCGGAACCGAGTGCCGGGAGATATCCGAAAGCCGGCAGCAACGTCCCAATCAGCCCGGCAGCAACCGGACCCAGAAAGACGATCAGGGTAACGGTCGGTGCCCAGCGCAGGAACGGGGCGCGATCAGAACGGGACGCAATCAACTGCCATACCGCTCCAGCCAGGTGGATTCGATCCGCACCATCCAGCTTGGATGCGGTTCCGGCAGGGTGGGGCCCAGCGCATCTGGGGTCAGGGTCGCGATTCCCTGGGGCAAGGCATCAAACAAAGCCTGTCCTTCCGCATCCAGTCGATCCATCGTCAGCACGGTCTGGTCACCCCAGATATCAGGGTGCTGCTTGCGGGCCTGTGCCTCTGGCGACAGCAGGAAATTGGCCAGCACCATCGCCGCCTCCTTATGCGCGGCATTGTAGGGGATGGCGACATAATGGGTATTGCCGATCGTTCCACGGTCGAACACGAAGCTGCGGGCGGTATCGGTCAGCACTCCCTGCGCAATCGCCGCCGAGGCCTTGCCGGGGTGGAAGGACAGGGCGAAATCGACTGCGCCATCATCCAGGAGCCGGATCAGCGCATCCTCATTCTCCGGATAATCGCGGCCCTCCCGCCACAGATGCGGCTGAATGCGGTCCAGATAATCCCACATCGGCGCGGTGACTTCGGCGAAGTTGTCCCCGGCCGGTTGCAGCAGGACATCCGGGTCCTCAACCAGTTCGTAGAGCACCTGCTTCAGGAATGTGGTGCCAAGGAATTGCGGCGGGGCCGGATAGGTGACCCGCCCCGGATTCGCCTCCGCATGGGCCAGCAGGGCCGGAATCGACGGCGGCGGCGCTGTTGTTCGGGCACTGTCATGGATCAGGATCAGCTTTGCCTGGCCCCAGGGGGATTCCAGTCCATCGGTCGGGATCGTGAAGTCCAGTTCGACCGCCGGATTCGCCGTGACGTCGATCAGTCCGTAATTTGGCAACCGGTCGATGATCGGACCAAACAGCAAATCCTGATCCTTCATCGCCTGAAAATTCTCACCGTTAATCCAGATCAGATCGACCGAACCACCACTGTCGCGCCCAGCGGATTTTTCTGCCACAACCCGGCGCACGGCTTCCGCCGTGTCGGCCAGTTTCACATGGATGAGTGTGATGCCGTGATCCGTCATCAGCCGCTCTCCAACCCAGGCGATATAGTTGTTGATGCCCTCATCACCGCCCCAGGCGTTCCAGTAGACGGTCTGTCCACGGGCAGCCTGCTCCACCTGTGCCCATTCCGCAGACTCGGCGATGGCCTGCGGTGTGGACGAAAGCAGCCCCGCACCCCCCCAGGCGAAAGCCAGTGTCAGAGATGCTAACCATCTGTTCAGTCGCATCGGGTCGTCTCCCGTTCAGTCAGTTGTTTTGATTTCTGGGTGGAAGCCTAGTGCAGGCAGGAAGCCGATGCCAGACGACAGGCATGTCAAAAAGAGGTGATCACGCAATTGTGCCCGGCGAAAGAGCGTGTTAGCGTCCCCTCACTTGAAAAACAGGTCAAGGTTCATTGACGCAGATGGTTCGCCTTTCCACCCTGAGAGATACGCGACGAAGCCGCGCCGCACCCGCCCGGATACCGGGCCGGAGCGGCAATGCGCACGCCCGTATCGACGGTGTGCAGAGGGCGAACAGGCTGGACCGGCTCTGCCGGTGATCCTGGCCGGTGATTCCGGATCGCATCCTCCCGCACCGTCGGTCGAAATTGATCGACAGTTCAGAGAGACGCGAGAGACACCATGAAATATTCCCTGATTAAGGAATCCCCCGCCGATGCGCCCGCCATTGAGGCGCTGATGGATCTGGCCTTCGGCCCCGGTCGGCACAGCCGCAATGTCGTGCGGTTTCGCGATGGACGTGCGCCGCTGCATGAATTCGGTTTTGTTGGAAAACATGCGAAGGAACTTGTCGCGTCGATCCGGTTCTGGCCGGTGACGCTGCCGAACGGCACGGTGGTGCCGCTGCTGGGACCGCTGGCCGTCCGTCCGGAACTGCGCGGCCTTGGGATCGGGCGCGCTCTGGTGCGCAAGGGCATGGATGCGGTGCGCCTGTCCGGTGCGCCCGCCATCCTGATCATCGGCGATCCCGGCTATTATGCCCCGTTCGGTTTTCGAGTCGATCCGGTGCTGGGACTCGATATGGGAGGGCCGGTTGCGCCGCTGGCCTTGATGGGCATCGAGTATGTGCCCGGCAGCCTGTCGGACCTGTCCGGTACGGTAACCCCCGTACCGTTACCGAAATAAGGGGTCTACATCGCCACGATGCCGGTTTCGTCCGCCCTCATGTCGAAGGCAGCGGCCATCAGAGCCTTGGTGTAGGGATGGGTGGGGGCGTCGAAAATCTGGCTGGCAGGGCCGGATTCGACGACCTTCCCATCGCGCATGACGATCACCGTATCGGCCATGGCGCGCACGACTTTCAGGTCATGGCTGATGAACAGATAGGCCAGCTTGTGCCGCGCCTGAAGATCGCGCAGCAGATCGACGATCTGCGCCTGGACGGACATATCCAGGGCCGAGGTCGGCTCGTCCAGCACCATGAAACGGGGATGCAGGATCAGGGCGCGGGCAATCGCGATGCGCTGGCGCTGGCCGCCGGAGAATTCATGCGGATAACGATGGCGACTGTCGGGGTCCAGACCGACCTCTTTCAGGGCGGCAACGACCATTCCATCCCGTTCCTCGGCATTCGCGCCGACCTTGTGGACCTCCAGCCCTTCGGCGACAATCTCACCGACTGACATGCGCGGGCTGAGACTGCCATAGGGGTCCTGAAAGACGACCTGCATCCGCCGCCTCAATGCCCTCAGGTCGCGCCCGTCGATGCCGTTGATCGGCTGTCCCTCGAAGGATATTCCGCCCTCGGACCCGATCAGACGCAGCAGCGCCATGGCCAGTGTCGTCTTGCCGGAGCCGCTTTCGCCGACGACACCGACCGTCTGGCCCTCGCGCACCGTCACGTCGATGCCGTCCACCGCCTTGATATGGGCGACGGTCCGCCGCATCAGGCCTTTGCGGATCGGGAACCAGACCTTCACCCCGTCACCCTGCATGATCAGGGGTGCGCCCTCCGCGACCGGCTGCTTGTGGCCTGTCGGCTGGGCGGCCAGCAGGGTCTGGGTATAGGGATGCTGCGGGTCGGCGAAAAGCGGGGCAGTATCGCCGGTTTCGACAATCTCGCCATTCTGCATTACACAGACACGATCGGCAAAACGCTGCACGATCCCCAGATCATGGGTGATGAACAGCATCGCCATGCCGGTTTCCCGCTGCAACTCCTTCAGCAGTTTCAGGATCTGTGCCTGAATCGTCACGTCCAGCGCGGTTGTCGGTTCATCCGCGATCAGCAGATCCGGCTCGTTGGCCAGGGCCATGGCGATCATCACCCGCTGACGCTGCCCGCCGGACAGTTCGTGCGGATAGGCGTTCAGACGACTTTCCGCATCCCGTATCCCGACCTTGGCCAGCAGTTCCAGCACCCGTGGTCGGGCCTCGGCGCGGCTCATGCCCTTATGGATGATCAGTGCCTCGGAAACCTGCTTTTCAACCGTGTGCAGGGGATTGAGGCTGGTCATCGGTTCCTGGAAGATCATCGCGATATCGTTGCCGCGCACCTTGCGCAGCACCGGTTCCGCCGCGCCCAGCAGTTCCACTCCCTTGAACCGGATGCTGCCATTGGGGTGTTCCGCCGTCGGATAAGGCAGAAGTTGTAGAATCGAGAGCGCGCTGACCGATTTACCCGACCCGCTTTCCCCCACAAGTGCCAGCGTCTCCCCCCTGGCGATGGAAAAGCCGACATGCCGCACCGCTTCCACCGCGCCGCCCGGTGTATAGAAGGAGACCGACAGATCGTCGACTTGCAGCAGCGGTGTTTCGGTCATGGCGTCGGGACCCTCATGTCACATTCTTGCGCGGATCGAAGGCGTCGCGCACACCCTCGCCGATGAATACCAGGAGCGTCAGCATGATCCCGATGGTGAAGAAGCCGGTCAAGGCCAGCCAGGGTGCCTGCAGGTTTTCCTTGCCCTGTTTCATCAGTTCCCCCAGCGAGGCCGATCCCGGCGGCAGGCCGAAGCCCAGGAAATCGAGCGCGGTCAGCGTTGTGACGGACCCGGTGGTAATGAAGGGCAGAAAGGTGATCGTCGCGACCATGGCATTGGGCAGGATATGGCGCAGCATGATCTTCCCATCCCCGACGCCCAGCGCCTTGGAGGCCCGGACATAGTCGAAATTCCGCGCCCGCAGCGTCTCCGCCCGGACCAGACCAACCAGAGCGGGCCAGGAGAACAGCATCATCAGCAACAGCAGCCACCAGAAATTCGGCTCGACAATGGAGGCGAGAATGATCAGCAGATAGAGCGTCGGCAGACTGCCCCAGATTTCTATCCCGCGCTGGCCAAGCAGATCAACGAGACCGCCGAAATATCCCTGCGCCAGGCCGATCAGGATACCGATGACGGAACTGACCAGCGTCAGAGCCAGACCGAACAGGACCGATATCCGAAAGCCGTAGATCAGCCGGGCCATTACATCCCGAGCCTCGTCATCGGTACCAAGCCAGTGAGTGCCATCCGGGGGCGTCGGGGCGGGACCAGTCAGATCGTAGGAGGGGTTGCTGTTGCCATAGGGAATGAGGGGCATCAGGAACCAGCCCTTTTCCCGGATCAGGTCGCGGACTTCCGGGTCTGAATAGACCGCCTCGGTCTCGAAGAACCCGCCATAGCGGGTTTCCGGCACCTGCTCCACGATGGGGAAGAACAGGCTGCCGTCGTAATAGACCAGCACCGGCTTGTCGTTGGCGATGACATCGGCGAACAGAGACACCACAAACAGAACCAGAAAGACGATCAGCGAATACCATGCTCGCCGGTTCTGACTGAACCGGTCGATGCGCCGGGCGGTGATCGGCGTGATCCGCATGCCGAACAGGCGGTCCTGATGAAACGCGGATCGTCGGGTGTCGGCAGAAGGGGTGGCAGGGGTGAGGGTGCTGCTGTTCATCGCCTCAGCCCTCCCGCGCTTCAAAATCGATGCGGGGATCGACCGCGACATACATCAGGTCGCCAATCAGCCCCATGACCAGGCCAAGCAGGGTGAAGATATAGAGGGTCGCGAACATCACCGGATAATCGCGGTTCAGCGCCGCCTCGAAGCCCAGCGCGCCCAGCCCGTCGAGGGAGAAGATCACCTCGATCAGCAGGGAGGAAGTGAAGAGGATCGAGATGAAGGCGGCGGGGAAACCCGCAATCACGATCAGCATCGCGTTGCGGAAGACATGGCCATAGAGGATCTGACGCTCGTCCAGTCCCTTCTGCCGGGCGGTGATGACATACTGCTTGTTGATCTCGTCCAGGAAGGAATTCTTGGTCAGCATTGCCAGAGTGGTGAAGGCCCCGACGATCATGGAGATCAGCGGCAGGGCCAGATGCCAGAAATAGTCGACGATTTTCCCCCACAGGGTCAGTTGGTCGAAATTCTCCGATACCAGACCGCGCAATGGGAACCAGTCAACATACTGCCCGCCCGCAAACAGGATGATCAGCAGCACCGCAAAGAGGAAGTTCGGAATGGCATAGCCCGCAAACAGGACGGCGGAAGTCCAGACATCGAACGGGCTGCCTTCCCGGATCGCCTTGCGGATACCCAGCGGGATCGCCACCAGATAGGTGATGACAGTGGTCCAGAGCCCCAGCGAGATCGATACCGGCAACTTGTCCCCGATCAGGTCAATGACGGTACGGTCGGTGAAATAGCTGCTGCCGAAATCGAAGGTCAGATAGTTCAGGATCATCTGGTAAAAGCGTTCGTACCAGGGCTTGTCGAAACCGAACTGGCGCTCCAATTCCGCCAGGAATTCCGGCGGCAGGCCCCGTGCGGCGCGGCTCTGGTTGTCGCCGCTGGAAGCCGCTTGGGAAGGGGCGTCCAAATCCCCCGCCCCACCGGAAACGCGCTGCAGGGCGCTGGGTGCCTCCCCCTTTATCTGGGCAATGATCTGGTCGATCGGGCCGCCGGGCGCGGCCTGGATCACCGCGAAATTCAGCAGCATGATCACGAACAGCGTCGGGATTACCAGCAGCAGGCGACGGAATATGTACGCATACATTCTGTTCCGCCCCTATACGCTGTTACTTGCGTCCTGTACGTTTCAGCACCTGATCCAGATTGGGATCGATCCACCAGAAGTCGCTGGACGTGCCCATCATCGGGGGCTCTTCCGGATAACCGAAACGGTTCCAGTGGGCAATCCGGTCGACCTTGCTGTGATACATCGGAATGACGTGGAAATTCCACAGCAGCGCGCGGTCCAGCGCCTTCGTGCGGGCAACCAGCACCTCGCGGTTCGGCGCGGCGATCAGGGATTCGACCAGCGAATCAATGGCCGGGTTTCGGATTCCCGCCGTATTCCGGCTGCCTTCCCGCTCCGCGGCTTCGGAACTCCAGTAATCGCGCTGTTCGTTTCCGGGTGACATCGACTGTCCCCAGCCGCCAATGATCATATCGTAATCGAAACTCGCCAGACGGGACTGATACTGCGCGGCATCAACGACCCGGATATTGACCGTACCACCCAGCCGCTCGACCCCGCGCACCAGGGCCTGGGTATGGGGGGTGAACAGATCCTGGACCAGCAGCACTTCAAAGGCAAAGGGCGCACCGGTCTCACCATGGACCAGCGCGCCATCCTTCACGACCCATCCCGCCTGTTGCAGCAGTTCAAGTCCCCGGCGCAGTTGGGTGCGGTTGTTGCCTGACCCGTCGGTGGCGGGTGGTACATAATCCTCGGTGAAGACCCGTTCAGGCAATTGGTCCCGCAGCGGCTCCAGTACCTCAAGTTCCAGCGCTCCCGGCAGACCCATCGCCTCCAGATCGGAATTCTCGAAAAAACTGTCAGTACGGGAATAGGCTTCGTACATGATCGTCTTGTTGACCCATTCGAAATCCCAGAGATAGGTAAGTGCCTCGCGGGTACGGATATCAGCGAAAATGTCCTTGCGGGCATTCATCACGAAGGCCTGCATCCCGGTGCCGCGCTCATGAGAGAATTCGCGCTTCACGATACGACCGTCGCGGACGGCAGGCACATCATAGGCCGTAGCCCAGAACTTCGCCGAATTCTCTGACCGTATATCGAGTGTTCCCGCCTTGAAGGCCTCCAGCAGGACGGTTCGATCCCGGAAATACTCATACCGGATCGTATCGAAATTGTTGTGGCCGACATTGACCGGCAGGTCGCTGCCCCAGTAATCCTCGACCCGTTCCAGTGTGACCGACTGACCGGCATTCACTGCAGCGATACGATAGGCACCGGAACCCAGTGGCGGCTCCAACGTCGTCCGGTCGAACTCCCTGTCCGCCCAATAATGCTTCGGCAGCACCGGCACCTGCCCCAGAATGACCGGCATTTCCTGATTATCCGCCGGGGTTAGCCTGAATTCCACCGTCAGGTCATCCAGTGCCGCGACCTCGGCGATGTTGCCATAATAGAAACGGTAGAAAGGCGCGCCCTGGTCCCGCAAGGTGTTGAAGGTCCAGACCACATCATCGGCGCGCACCGGTTCCCCATCGTGAAACCGTGCCGCCTCACGCAGGCCGAAGCGGATTGCGGTGATAATATCTTCCGCATTAGTCTCCACCTCGATCCATTCGGCCAGCAATCCGTATTCGCTGTTCGGTTCATCCCGGTTCGACATCATCAGCGTATCATAGATCGCCGAACTGCCTGCGCCCGGACTGCCCTTGGTAATGAAGGGGTTCAGTGAATCGAATGTGTCTGGAACGCCGAAGACGACATCACCGCCTTTCGGTGCGTCGGGATTCACATAATCGAAATGCGGGAAATCGGCGGGATATTTGATTTCGCCATGGATTGCCCAGCCGTGGGATCGGATAGTTTGCTGCGCTATCGCCGGACTGGCGGCAAATCCGAAAGCGGCGGCGGCAAGGCCAAGAACAAGCCCCTTATACGCATTCCCGAAATATCCCAGCATGGTCTCCCGTTACTCCCGTTGGGTCAGGCCCGTTATTTGATCATTGAGATGTAATGTGGTCCAGTTCACCGGATTCGCAAGCATTGTGCGGAGTCAAAATGAAACAGGCGGCGAGATTGCCTCCCACCGCCTGCCTGAACTCATACCGGTTGCCTGCGCCTATTCGGGCAGCGGTGCGGGATTGCCACTCAGCGAGCGCAGATAGACGATCAGATCCGCGCGTTCCTGATCCCGCCTGATGCCGCGGAAGCTCATCTTCGTACCCGGTGCATAGCTGGTCGGGCTGTAGAGAAATTCGTTCAGTGCGGCATAGGACCATTCGCCTTCCAGCCCCTGAAGCGCATCGGAATAGGCAAATTCATGAGTCCCGATTTCCATGTTCACGATATTGTACAGATTCGGACCAACCTTGGTCGGGCCACCCTCTTCGAAACTGTGACACGCACCGCATTTCTTGGCGGCCTGTTCGCCGGATGCGACATCGGCGGAGGCAAGCAGCGGCAGAATGTCTGCGGGACCGGCGGGCTCTTCCGCAGCGGCATCCGCTGTTGCGGTGCCGTCACCCGTTTCTGGTGTCGCAATGACGAAGGCCTGGCCTTCTATTGATTCCGGCAGCTTTACCTTGAACAGCATGCCCGCCAGTTCAGCGGAGACCATGGCCAGCAGACCGGCGACCAGAATGGCGGCGGCCACCTTGTTGATGAAAAGCGCGTCTTGTTTCATTGCCGATCCCCGAAAACTGTCGGCGGGCGCCGACATAGCCCTGTTCATGAACCCAATCGCCGGTGCGGGAGGTGGTCCCGTAAGACGCTCCACATACGATTGCCAAACCTGCCTTGCGATATATCCTGTCCCGGCGCGATAATCAACGCTACCGGTTCGCGGCGGGACGTCGCACCGGGTTTTTTATAGTAAGAACAAGAGATACCTTGATGCCCCGATATCCGATCATCCTGATTCCCGCCCGTCTCGCCTCCACCCGTCTTCCCGACAAGCCGCTGGCGGATATCGCGGGCAAGCCGATGATCGTACATTGCATCGAGCGCGCATTGGAGGCTGATCTGGGTCCGGTCGTGGTCGCCGCCGGGGATGCCGCCATCGCTGACGCGGTGCAGGCGGCGGGACATCGCGCGGTGATGACCGATCCCGCCCATCCCTCCGGTTCCGACCGAATTCACGAAGCGGTAAGCCGTCTTGACCCGGAGGGCCACCATGATGTGATCATCAATGTACAGGGTGATCTGCCGACCCTGGATCCGGTCTCCATCCGCGCCTCTCTTGCCCCCATTCAACAATCAGTGGAAGTTGATATCGCTACCATCGCGGCTGAAATCAGTCGCGAAGAGGAGCGCGCCAATCCCAATGTCGTCAAGGTCGTGGCCGGGTTCCCGGTCGCGAGCGACAGCGATTTCGCGATTGCCCGCGCACTTGCCTTCACCCGTGCCACCGCGCCATGGGGTGAGGGGCCGCTGTATCATCACATCGGCCTCTATGCCTTCCGTCGCGCGGCCCTGACACGGTTCGTCGGCATGCCACCCGGTATCCTGGAGCGCCGCGAACGGCTGGAACAGTTGCGCGCATTGGAGGCGGGCATGCGGATCGACGTCGCCCTGGTTGATACAGTCCCGCTGGGCGTCGACACGGCGGAGGATCTGGACCGGGCAAGGCGGATTCTCGGGAAAAAATAGCATTCTTCCGCTGAAACCGATTGCCCTCCAACCACGAATCGGCGCTTGTTCATCGATAACCTGATCGGTCGCATACAGAGGATCGGCGCAACGGGCGGAGAGCAATGACACATTCGGGCGGTTCCACGGCATCTGCATGGCATGCGGCACGGGTGCTCCCGGTCGGTGCCGCTTGCGCCTGTCTGCTAATTCTCGGCGGATGCGTGAACAATCCCATGGGCGGCAACAACCGTGGCCCGACCGCCGGGGTGCAGGCCGTCTCGCCAACCAATCCGAATGCCATGGCCCCGGTTGGGGAATTACCGCCGAACGTCCTGACGATCCCTGACCTGCCGGTGCCACCGGGATCCCAGGTGCTGCTGACCGATACCGTCATCGTCGGTGACGATCTGGTCTGGACCGGGCAGGTGGTGATGATCGGCGATGCCAGCCAGCCAGTGCAACTGGTCGAATTCATGCGCAAGAACATGCCGGAATATGGCTGGGTCGAAACCGCCATCGTGCGCTCCCGCCGCACCTCCATCACCTATGTGAAGGGGGAGCGTTTCGCCACGGTGCGGATCCTGCCCCTCGCCGACGGGGTAGAGGTCGATGTCGTCGTCGCACCGGCGGGACGCACTGCGGAGCGCGCGACGGCGGGTCAGCAGGGGACTTCAACCGGCGTGATCACCCAGGGTGTCATCACCCAATAGGGGCTTCCTCTTTGAGAGTGGCGGCCCGTCGCAACCCAACCCCGGCGGCAAGAGCCAGCAGTGCCGATCCGGCAAAGAAATACAGCCCCGGTCCCGTCCTGACATCCGCCACCCAGCTCGATTTCAGCGTCACAACGATAATGGCCAGGATCAGGACATCCAGCATCGTCCATTTGCCGATGGCGTCCAGCAGGGCGATGCCGCGTCGGGCGGCAGTCCCCTCAACATCGGCAAAGCGCCACAAGGCATAACCGAACAGCAGCTTGCAGGGCGGTAGCACCAGCGTGAACATCAGCACCAGAAGGCCGATGACCGTCTCGCCCTCGCGCAACAGACCCGCGACGATCCCGATCAGGGAGACCTCATTCTCGAAAACGAACAATTCAGTGACGTGCAGAACGGGCAGGGTAACGCCCGCAGCCCAAAGGGCGAGAGCGACCAAAAACCCGATTCCAGTCATCCGGCAGATCCCGGTGGCGCGTTTGCAGACTGTCACGACATATCCTCCGCCACGTCCATAGGCCGCGTCTATAGAACGGGGTATGCGCTGCGACAAGATGGGGTTTGTCCGGTTTTGCCGAACGCGCTAGAAGCCAATGCTCAATTTCTTGAACGGATAGAGGGCCTCCCCACCATGACGACGCCGCAATCCCTCCCGGAAGAAATCGCCGAGTCGAAAATCCTGCTGCTTGAAGGGATATCGGAAAAGGCTGTGGCGCATTTCCGTGATCTTGGCTTTCGACGGGTGGAGCGGCTGACCACCGCGCTGGCCGGAGATGACCTGATTGCCGCCCTGGCCGATGACGTGCGCATTCTGGGCATCCGGTCGCGCAGTCAGGTCGATGATGCGATCCTCGCACGGGCGGAGAAGCTGCGGGTTGTCGGCTGCTTTTCGGTCGGTACCAACCAGATCGACCTAGATGCGGCCCAGCGCCGGGGGATTCCGGTTTTTAACGCACCCTTTTCCAATACCCGCAGCGTTGCCGAACTGACGATTGCCGAATGTGTCATGTTGCTGCGCCGGACCTTTCCGCGCTCCGTTGCCGCCCATGCCGGGGGGTGGGACAAATCCGCGACAGCGAGCCTCGAATTGCGCGGCAAGGTGCTGGGCATCGTCGGCTATGGCAATATCGGTACGCAGCTTGCCGTGCTGGCCGAAGCGATGGGCATGCAGGTGATCTATTACGATCACACCGACAAGCTGAGCCACGGCAATGCCGTTGCGATGCCGGATCTGGCCTCGCTGCTGGCCCGCGCCGATATCGTGACGCTGCACGTGCCGGAAACGCCGCAGACGAAAGACATGATCGGGGCCGCCGAATTCGCGAAGATGAAACCCGGCAGCTATTTCATCAACAATGCGCGGGGGACCGTCGTCGATCTGACCGCTCTCGCGGAGGTTCTGAAAAGCAGCCATCTGGCGGGTGCCGCAGTCGATGTCTTCCCGCTGGAGCCTTCGTCCAATGCGGAGAAGTTCACCTCCCCCCTGCAGGGGCTGGAGAATGTGATCCTGACGCCCCATGTCGGCGGCTCCACCGTAGAGGCGCAAGAGCGGATTGGTGAGGAAGTGTCCCGCAAACTTTCCGAATACGCCAATAACGGCTCGACTGTCGGTGCGGTGAACTTCCCCCAGGTACAGCTTCCCGGACGCCGCAACGTCACCCGCTTCATTCAGGTCCAGCGCAATCTGCCCGGCGAATTGCGCCGCCTGAACGATGTCTTCGCCAGCCGCGACGTCAATATCGCCGCCCAGCACTACCAGACCGAAGGTGAAATCGGCTATGTCGTGCTGGATGCCGAGGGGACCGTGACCGACGCACTCGACATCGTTGCCGAAATCAAGACCCTCCCCGGTACACTGCGCGCCAGGGTTCTACGCTGAGAAAGATGGTTCCTTGACGGTGTTGATAGTTGAAAACAGAGTGTACCAAGGTGTCGTCTCCCCGGAAGACGCGAAGCGGCTGTCCGGGGTCCAGAGCAACCTGCAGAGAGTCTAGAGCGATTTGATCGTAATTTGACTCGCTACGGGGGATTCCCATGAGTTGCGAACTCTGATTCATTAGGTTCCGTGAAATCACGGAGGCGAAGATGGCGGCATCGTTGAGTGTTGACCTGCGTTGGCGGGTGGTACGGGCGATTAATGAAGAGGGTCTGTCGATCCGCGCGGCGGGCCGTCGGTTTTGTATTGGCGAGAGCACGGCGGGCCGCTGGCACCGGCTGTGGCGCACAAGTGGCGACATTGTGCCGGGACGTAAGGGCAATCCAGGTGGCTCGCGCCTGGACGCCCATGCAAGCTTCCTTCTTGGATTGGTCGAAGCGGGGGGCAAGGACATCACGCTGGCAGAGATGGCTGAACGGCTTCGGACAGAACGTAGCGAGGCGGTTGATCCGTCCACGATCCATAATTGGTTGAAGAAACGCGGGATCACTTTTAAAAAAAGACAGGCCATGCTGCCGAACAGGCTCGCGAAGACGTCGCTGCGGCCCGCCAAGCCTGGTTCGACGGCCAGCACGATCTCGACCCCGAAAAACTGATCTTCATCGACGAGACCGGGGCGTCCACAAAGATGGCGCGCTTGCGTGGGCGGGCACGCAAAGGGGAACGCTGCCGGGCTTCGCTTCCGCACGGGCACTGGAAAACCACCACCTTTACCGGGGCGTTGCGCCTGTCGGGCATGACCGCGCCGATGGTCCTCGACGGGGCCATGAACGGGGCCGCCTTCCTTGCCTATATCGAACAGGTTCTCGTCCCCACACTGCGTCCCGGCGATATCGTCATCATGGACAATCTACCCGCCCACAAACCGGTCGCCGTGCGCGAGGCCATCGAAGCGGTTGGGGCCAAACTACGCTTCTTGCCGCCCTACAGCCCCGACCTCAACCCCATCGAAATGGCCTTCTCCAAGCTCAAGGCGTTCCTGCGCAAAGCCGCAGCCCGCACCGTAGACAATCTCTGGAACGAAATAGCCAAAGCTATCGAAACCTACACGCCGCTCGAATGTGCAAACTTCTTCAGGGCCTGCGGATATGAGCCATATTAAACTCAAAATGCTCTAGACCTGTTGCTCTGGACTCCCGCCTGCGCGGGAGTGACGGGTGGGCCGCTTTTCCCTTCCCCTTGAAGGAAAGGGATGCCGTAACAGAGCGCGAAAAATCAATCGTCGGCGCGGTTTCGGGCGGCGATGATCGACAGATAGATGGCGGGCAGTTCCAGCAGTTCGGATGGTCCATGCGGTGACATGGAATCAAAAAACAATGAATCGCCGGGATTGAGGGTATAGAGCCTGTCGCCATGCCGGTAGTTCACCCGGCCTGACAGCATGTGGATGAATTCCATTCCCTCGTGGCGGAACTCGTCATAGGGCTCCGATCCTTCATCCAGCTTGATCAGATAGGGCTCCATCTCCAGCGCGCCGCGCACGGAATGGCCGAGCAGGTGATAGGAATGGCCCGCCCTCGTCCCCCGTCGGTCGATGGCGATCCCCTCGCCTGCCGGAACATAGGAGACGTCGCGGCTCTGCTCCGTCGCGCTGAAGAAGGAGGACAGCGGCACCGCCAGGGCATCCGCGACACTGGCAAGCGTGGCGAGTGACGGGCTGGTCTGGCCGGTCTCGATCTTCGAGAGCATGCCCTGGGACAACCCGGCCGCATCGGCAAGCATCGCCATGGTCATGTCCTGGCGCTTGCGCTGACGCCGGATCTCCGCCCCAATCGCCGCCTCCAGCTTGGGCGGGGAATGAGTGTCCGGCGCGTTCTCCTGACTCTCGTCTGTCTGATCCGTGGTCATGACCGAATGTTTAGCGCATTCCGTCGGTGCTGTCATATCCGCAACGCAGATTGCCGGTCACGACCAGGGCAGGTCGGCGCGTTCGGACCAGTAGCGGATGGGAGTCAGTGCAGGAACAAGGGCCGCCCAGTCCCGGTCCCGGTCAATGGTCAGGGCATGCAGATTGTCGGAAAGCTGGGCGACGGTCGCCGCGCCGCTCAACACCACATCGACCCAGGGATTAGCCAGGATCGCGGCGAGCGCCAGGGCATCCGGCGTCGTGTCTTCAGCAAATGCGGCCTTCGTGAGTGCCGGCAGATTGGGGTTCCTGGCAGTCAATCGACCGTTTGCCACCCCTTCCTTGATCAGGATGCCAAGTCCCGCAGAATGGGCGCGGGCCAATGCCGGTCCGGCGGATGTTTCCAGCAGGTTCCAGGTCGCCTGCACCGTATCGAACATCGGGATGCCATCAATCCTGATTTCCAGCACCCGATCAATCACCTCCGCCTGACGCGGGCCGCTGACGCTGACGCCGATGGCGGTCCCTGTCGACTTGATCCGCTCCATTTCCGACAACACCGCGCCATTCTCCAGAATGCCTGATTCCAATGTTGCGGAATGCACCTGATAGAGATCGATCCGATCAGCACCGAGGATCGAGCAGCTTTCCCCCCATTGACGTTTCAAGCGCGCGACGCTGTGCTCCTTCTGCTCATGTTCCTCAGCGGCGATGCGCCAGTCGGCGGTGTATTGATAGCCCCATTTAGACCCGATCACAGCCGTCTCTGGCTGTCGATCCATCAACCACCCGGCGAGGAAATCCTCGGAAAGGCCATAGGAGCGCGCGGCGTCGAAATAGGTTATCCCTCCCTCCAGCGCCGCATCCAGAACTTCCCGGCATCGCGCGCGCATCGCCGTTTCGGAACGGTCGGGAAAATCGGTCTCCCGACCCAGATTGATATAGCCGGGTCGACCGAGGGCGGCGAGGCCAAGCCCGATGCGGGAGACGGTGCGCCCGCTGCGTCCCATTATCCGGTACTCCATCACGCCGCGCCCTCCTGCCGCAATAGGGCGAGGGGAAGCAGCCCGGTCTGGGCATCGACATGGCCGACCACAGCGGCGGCATTGCGCGCTGCCAGCAGGGCCGCACGTTCCATGCCGTCGCCTCGTACCAGACCCGCCGCCAGGGTCGAGGCAAAGGCATCACCCGCACCGACCGTGCCGATGACCTCCGTCTGGATGGCGGGCTGGTGATGCAACCGTTGCCCATCGCAGATCATCGCCCCTTCCGCGCCCTGCGTAACGGCGATCCAGGTTGGCCCCAGACTGTGCAGGCGGCGGGTATAATCCGGCAGGCTCAGGCGAAAGCCTTCAATTTCCAGCATCCGAGCTTCGCCATCGCCGGTTCGCGATGCTGATTGGCGCTCCCATCCAGTACGGTCCACCAGCGCGGGGATCAGCGCGCGCGCCTCCTCGTAATTGCAGGTGAACAGGTCGACATGGCGCAGACTGTCAAAGAATGGGCCAGTCTTGCGCGAAAGCTGGCGGATTCCCGGATTGACCGCAACGAAGGCCCCCGCCCGCTTGGCCCGTTCGACGATATCGGGAAAACGATCCGCTGAATTGTTGCTGAGATTGGTGACATAGACCAGATCCGCCCCGGCAAAGGCCTCGTCGGGAATATCCGCATCCTCCAGAAACCCGTTCGCACCGCGATGGGTGAAGATCGCCGCATTGCGGTCGTGGGAGGCGATCATCACCGAAACCGCCGTCGCCTCGCCCGCACAGACCCGGACGAGATCGGTTGCGATCCCCTCTTCCTTCAGGCGCGCGATCACCTTTTCCGCATTGTGATCGTTTCCAACCTTGACCAGGGCTGAGACCTGGAAACCCTGACGCGCCAGAGAGACGGCGGCATTCACCGCCCCGCCGCCGGTCTGAGTGATGACGGAGGAGGCATCAACCTTCCGTCCCGGCTCCAGCAGCAGGAAGGAGGAGGTGCTGTTATGCAGCGTCATGCGTTCGATGTCGTCGCTGGCGACGGTCGCGATGATGTCCACTGTGGCGGAACCAACCGTGATCACCTTCATGGCGAAGCCTTCCGCAGCGGCGGGCGGGTATGGGCAAGGGAGAGCAGGGGGCTTTCGATGATGAAATCCGCCGTCATCCGATTGCAGGCCAGCACGGTATTGTACAGCACGGCAAGTCGGGTCAGGGCCTTCACATCGACATCATGCGGCATGGCCGACAGCGCGTCGGTGAAGAAGATCAGGATATCCAGCCGGCCTTCGGCAATTCGGGCACCCAGTTGCGAATCGCCGCCCAGCGGCCCGCTTTTCAGGCATTCGACGGCAAGACCCGTCGCTTCCCGGATCGCCGCACCCGTCGTTCCGGTGGCGACCAGTTCATGCGGCAGCAGCAGGACGCGCCTCTCCCCGACCCAAGCGACCAGATCCGCCTTGCAGGCATCATGCGCCACCAGCCCGATCCGTTTCACCGCCTGCATGTCCACCCCATCCTTTCCGTCCCCTTGGTATATACCTGCCGGACACAGATATTTCGAGGGGGTCTTTCCGGGAATGAAAAAGGGACGCGACGGGGAACCCTGATGACGACTGATGATACCCCATCCCAATCAACTCACGCAGCGCTGGCGATCCTCTTCGTGCCAAGGATGGCTGCGACGGCCTCGGCGGCTTCCCGGCCCTTGCGTTCAAAATGGTCGGCGAAGAAAGTCTGGTGGTCGGCATGATCGTGGAAATGATGCGGCGTTAGCACGACGGAGAAGATCGGTACGCCTTCATCCAGTTGCACCCGCATCAATCCATCGATGACCGCCCTGGCGACGAAATCATGGCGATAGATGCCGCCATCCACCACCAATGCGCAGGCGACAATCGCATCGACGGCACCGGCCCGCGCCAGACGCTGACACAAGAGCGGGATTTCGAAGGCACCGGGTACATCATGGGTTTCAATACGGGCATCCTCCAGGCCGACTGCCGACAGATGCGCGCGAAATCCCTGGGGCGCGCGGTCGACGATATCGGCATGCCACCGGGCGCGGATCACGGCCAGGCGAATGGGATTGTTGGCGGTTGGGGTCGGGCGTGTCATGCGGTTTTCCTCTCCGTCTTGAAACTGTCGGGTCGGGGCGCCGCATACGACACGCAGTAATGGCCAATGCGTATCCGCACGGGCGCATCCTTGAGCATCGCATCCGCTCTCTACCATCCGGACTGTGACCGTCGGCTCCGGAATCACACCGGATCTGCTGACCTTCCCACCAGAAATTGGCCTGCCGAAATCCGACCTGCCGGATATCGGATGGGAAGCGCTCGCGGGCTTGTCGGATCATCCTGCTTTGCAGGCCTCTCCGCATCACCGCCGGTGGGGAGTTCCACCCCGCCCCGAGAACGTATGGAAGGGAGATTAACCCAAAGCCCGGCGGCTTCGCAAATCCTGAATGAGGTGCCGATGAAAGGCGAGATAACCCGGTGTCTGAACCTCGATCCGGTCCCGGAACCGCGCATGAACCTCCGGCAGGCGATGGAACGGCACGGCCATGAAGGCATGGTGTTCCGCATGATAGGGCATGTTCCAGGCGAGCCAGCGCACGACCCGGTTGGTCAGCGTGGTTCGGGTATTGCGGAACATATCCGCGACCATGGGGCAGAGTCCGTGCTCCGCCAGCAGATAGAGGCGCAGAAACGGCTGGCCCAGCAGCATCGGAATGACCCAATAGGTCAGGATTACGATGCTGCCGGTGGCGACGGACAGACCGATCAGCCCGGCATAGAACAGCAGGAACAGTTGTGCCTCCCGCTGCACTGTCGCGTGAATCCGACCGGTCAGGAAGCCCTCACCACTACGCCCCACAGCCCGGAGGAACAGTCCGGAAATCGCCGCACGCCAATAGGGCAGGCCGGTCAGATGCCAGGCGTAATCGCCCCAACCGGAAATCGCCTTGCCTGCCAATTCCGGATCCCTGCCGGGGATCTGGGTATGGCGGTGATGCTCCAGATGGAAGGCGCGAAAATACTGCGGCGGCAGGATCAGTACCACGCCCGCCAGACCCGCGACGGCATCGTTCAGCCAGCGGGTGCGGAAGGCGGTGCGGTGCACGGTCTCATGCGCAGGTGCAAAGAGGAAGGTCAGCGCGATCCCCAACAGTAGCTGCATCGGCAGAGCGGCCCCCCAACCGCCGAGCCGCTGCGCCTGCCAGACGCCGATCCCGGCAAGCGCGATCAGGGTGAAATGCCCTGCAAGCCGTGCCAACCCCTGACGGTCGGACGGTGTGCAGAGGGATTTCAATGCGATCCGGTCCTCGCGGCTCAATCGCACATCCGTGTCAGACATCGGATTTCCCCTGTTTCACCCCGATCAGGATCACTTGGCCAATGACGAGGAACGGAATGATCGTCGCCATGCCCCAGCGCTGACTGCCCGTCGCGTCGATCATCACGGCCAGCAAAGCGGGGCCAAGAAACGCGGTCGCCTTACCGCTGAAGGCATAGAGGCCGAAGAATTCCGTGCGCAGGTCCGGCGGTGCCAGCCGTGCCATCAGGGACCGGCTGGCCGCCTGGGACGGCCCCAGAAACAGCCCGAGCCCGAGCCCCAGAATCCAGAATGTCGTCCGATCCTCGATCAGCAGCATGGAAATCCCGATCAGCGCGATTGCCCCGACCGAAATGAAGATTACCGGTTTCGGACCCCAGCGGTCATCCAGGAAGGCAAAGCCCGCCGCACCGATCCCGGCGGTGACGTTGAGCGTGATTCCGAAGAGCAGCACCTCCTCCCCCGACATGCCGAAACTCACCGCCGCGAAGATTCCACCAAACGCGAAGAGCGTATTCAACCCGTCGATATAGAACATCCGCGCGATCAAAAAGCGCAGGATGTCGCGATACCGCCCCAGATGCCTCAGCGTCGCCCAGAGGGTTGCCAGCCCCTCCCGGATCGCCGCGCCGGAGGCAATCTTCCGACCCGGCTGGTCCGGAACCCATAAGAAAAGCGGCAGGGCGAAAACCACCATCCAGACGCCCGCCAGAACCGGTATCGCGCGCACATGCTCGCTGGTTTCCTTGTCCAGGCCAAACAGGGCCGGGTCCGGCTGAATGAAGACGACAAGACTGATCACCAGCGCCGCCAGTCCGCCGACATAGCCCAGGCCCCAGCCCCAGCCGGATATACGGCCGGTCATGCCCTTAGGCGCGATTTCCGGCAGCATTGCATTGTAGAACACCATGCCAAGCTCAAAGCACATCGTCGCCAGCATCATGAAACAGAGCGCAAAGAGAACCGAAGACGGGTCCGGTGTCGCAAACCAGAGGGCCGCCGTCGATGCCCCCCCGATCAGGGTGAGGATAACTAGCCAGGGCTTGCGCCGCCCGGCCTTGTCGGAGATCGCCCCCAGGACCGGTGCGGTAAAGGCAATCAGGATCGCGGCGATGGAGGTCGCATAGCCCCATTGCGACGTGCCGCGCTCCGGCGTTTCAGCGATGCCCTGTGTGAAATAGGTCGCGAAGACGAAGGTCGAGATCAGCGTCGGAAAGGCGGAATTGGCCCAGTCATACAGACACCAGCCCCAAATCGCCTTCCTGTCCGTCTTTTGGTTCATTTTTTGTCGCCCAGCCTGTAATGTCCTGACCTGAGGTCTATCACAGCAATCAGGAGCATCCCAGAATGATCGTCACGACCACGGATTCCATCGAAGGACGCCAGATCACCGGTTACAAGGGCATTGTCAGCGGCGAGGCCATAATTGGCGCCAATATCTTCCGCGACCTGTTCGCCGGAATCCGCGATATCGTCGGGGGTCGATCCGGCTCCTACGAAAAAGTGCTGCGCGATGCCAAGGAGGCCGCCATCAACGACATGACCGAACAGGCCCAGCGGCTGGGCGCGGATGCCATTGTCGGCAGCGACCTGGACTATGAGGTTCTGGGCAAGGATAACGGCATGCTGATGGTTGTCGCCAACGGAACGGCGGTGACGCTGGGTTAAAGTGCGGAAACGGATCAGAAGTTTTTCCGGATCGCGGGGATGAAGACATGCCGGACCCGTGCTAGAGCATGGTCCGGTATTTTCCCCATGACCCCTGTTCCTTAGTGCCCCAATGATCCGATCCCTTCTGTCCGATGGTCAGGTCTGGTGCCTGGCAGTCGCCGAGGCCTTGGTCTGGGCCGGATTTTATTATCTGTTCCCGGCCTTGCTGTTGTATTGGGAGGGCGATTTCGGCTGGTCAAATTCCGAACTGACCCTGGCGATGACGGTGGCGCTTCTGGTTTCTGCCGTGATCGCGCCCCGTATCGGCGGCTGGATTGATCGCGACCGGGGGCGCTGGCTGCTGACCGGCAGCGCCACACTGGGCGGGATTCTGCTGTTGCTGCTGACGCAGGTTGAGACACTGCCGCAATTCTTCGCGGTGTGGATCGGACTAGGTATTGCCATGGGCGGATCTCTCTATGAGCCCTGTTTCGCGCATCTGACCCATCGGCGCGGTCTGTCTGCAAAACAGGCGATCACGCTGATCACCCTTGTCGCGGGTTTCGCTGGCACCATCTCCTTTCCGCTGTCGCATATCCTGGCCGATGTGGGGGGATGGCGGCTGGCAGTGGGCGCCTTCGCCGGATTGATCCTGCTGGTCGCCGTACCTCTGTTCTGGTTCGGGGCGGGGCCCAGTGCGAAGGATGCCCCCGTTCCGCTGACCCTTGGAGGATCGGAGGCGGATCAGAAAAGCGCCCTTCGCGCCACTCTGAGAAACCCCGTCTTCTGGTTTCTGGCCGCCAGTTTTGCTTTTCTGGCGCTCAATCATGGAATTGTCGTCACCCATTTCCTGCCGCTGCTGGATGAGCGCGGGGTGCCGAGCGCGACCGCCATCGTGGCAATTTCCCTGCTGGGACCGATGCAGGTCGTTGGCCGTCTGGCGATGCTGGCCAGTGAGCGCAGCGTCAGCATGATTGTGATCTGCGGGGCAATTTTCATCATGTTCGTTGCGGGCGGAGGCATTCTGGCGCTGACTGTCGCCGTACCGATGCTGATCTATGTCTTTGTGATGCTGCAGGGGGCTGGGAACGGAATCATCAGCATCACCCGTCCGGTGGTCACCGCCCTGCTGCTCGGTCGGACCGGGTTCGGGACGATCTCCGGGGCCGTAGCCCTACCATTCGTTGCCGCAACAGCCATCGGTCCCAGTGTCGGCAGCATGATCCGGGGCTGGGGTGGGTATGATGCGGTAATCCACGTCCTGATCGCACTGGCGGTGATCGGTTTCATCTGTTATCTGGCAGCCGTCGCTCTGGCCCGCCGCCATCCGGAATAGCCAGTCTGCCTGATCAGCCAACACGACAGCCATCTGGGGAGTTTCCAGTCATGCCGATAGAAATCGATTTCGCCTTCCTGCTGCCCTTCGCGCTGGCCCTGCTGGCGACGGGGGCGGTTGCCGGAACGCTGGCCGGGCTTCTCGGTGTCGGCGGCGGGATCGTGATCGTGCCGATTCTCTATTTGATCCTGCCCTTTTTCGGGGTACCGGAAGAGATTCGGATGCATCTTGCCGTCGGAACCTCACTGGCGACCATCGTTCCGACCGGTCTCGTCTCGGCGCAATCGCACTGGAAACGCGGCGGCGTCGACATCGACCTGCTCAAGCAACTCGGACCCTGGGTCGTGCTGGGCGTTGCAATCGGGATCGTCATCGGCACCCGCGCCGGGGGCGAGACGCTGAAGATCGTCTTCGCCTCGGTCGCGCTGCTGGTCGCATTGCATATGGGATTCGGACGGGAAGGCTGGACGCTGGCAAGCAAGCTGCCGTCCTGGCCCGGTCGTGCGGTGATTGGTGGCTGGATCGGCGGATTCAGCGTGGTGATGGGAATTGGCGGTGGTACTCTGGGCGTCCCAACGCTGAGCCTGTTCAATGTGCCGATCCGCCGCGCCGTAGGCACGGCGGCGGCACTGGGCCCTGTGATCGCGCTGCCGGGTGTGCTGGGCTTTATCGTTGGCGGGTTCGAGCATCCGAACCTGCCGCCGTTCAGTCTGGGCTATGCGAATCTTCTGGCCTTTGCGGTCATCGTCCCGGCCACCATCGCCTTCGCGCCGCTGGGGGCGAAGCTTGCCCATACGATTTCGCCGAAACTGCTGCGCCGGGCCTTCGCCCTGTTCCTGTTCATCACTGCCTGCCGCATGGCCTGGGCGGTGATTGCCTAGAGCGGCGGGCGCACATTCTGACCGCTAGGAACCGGAAACCGGCGGTTTGCCGATACGCTGAGGCCCCGCGACCAGACCCGGATCGACTTCAGTATGTCGGATTGCCCGCTCGACGAGATCCAGGATCGTGTGGATCGGCACGGCGGTATTGGTGACGCTACCGTCCGACAGGCCGACATTCGTGGCGCTGTTGAGGCCGATCACCTGCAAGCCGGTTTCGGTTCGGATCGCGATTGGCGCACCGGAATCACCGCCGACGATTTCGCAGCTATGGCTCAGCAATTCACCATTTCCAAGAAAACCATTGATATTACAGGAACTGTCCACGGAAATTGCATGTGATCGATCCCGCGGATACCCGGCAAGTGAGAAAAACCGCCTGCTGCGTGTCACCTGATCCAGCGTCGCCGCATCCAGTGCCTGAAACCCCAGGAATCCGGTCTTCAAGCCAATCGGATCCTTCAGAATGATCAGCGCCCAGTCATGCTCCATATTCGTCGGGGCGGCCCAAAGCATGCCGTCGAAGCCCGGGGCGGGGATGATCTGATTGGCTGTGGAATGGGCGACGAATTCACCGCGTTGGTAACCCGCCACGAAATGCACCAGATCGGGTGAGACATACCGGTTCGTCGGGCGGAAATAGAGGCAATGCGCGGCGGTAAGCACGATCCGCTCGCCAATCAGCGAGCCGGTACAGTGCGACCGGCTGCCGACGCCGCTGATATTGACCCGCCCGACCGCGCTCCAGGGATATTGCGATGCATCAACGACAGTCCGGTTCAGCGTCGATACGCCATTGGCGATATCATCCGCCCGACCATGGGAGGACAAACCGACGGACAACAGAAGGATCGAACCAAACAACAGTCCCGGAAAGCGGTCGGTAAACCGGATGATACGCGAAACCAACCCCCATCCCCCGTCACGCCGCCAGTTCATCATTCACCCGGTTTCCCCGATCAGGTTTGCGGTCGGTTCGCGCGTCATTTCGAATTCACTATGAGTCCATCGGGCTGGATGACCGTAAATAAACCTGTGCTGATTAAGGTTTTTTTCACTGACCCGCATATATGCTAGTGTGCCTTTGAGAAAGTGAAAAGAAAAGATGTCAACGAGTGCGGGAATTGGGGGCTTCGGCCTCATGCACAGGCTGCGATGGATAGTCCTGATAACAGCCGTTGGCTTCGCTGTGACGGCGGGCCTGTTTTGCACGATCTGGTATCTGTCAGAATCGTGGAATGGCTGGCATGCCTTGGAAAACCAGTCAATCCGGCTTGGTCCGTCGGCTATGTTACTGGCTGGAACAACGATACTGGTATCATTAGCCCTGATCTGCCTGCTTGCTGAATCGTGGAGCGACCACTCACGGATATCGCCACGGCGAGAGAAAACCATCTCCAGAATTGCCGTTACATCGGGCCTTGTCGCAGCCCTGACATTTCTGTTCTCGCCAGACCTGACCAGCGCCGCGCTCTCTCTATCACTGGTCGGGACAATTATCGTACTCTCCAGATTACTGCCGCAATACCGCATCTTCATTCTTGCAATAGGGACAGTATTCGCTACCAGCCTCGGCTTGAGTAGCCTGATTGCCTGGCTTCTGTCGATGGACAGGATGACCCTGATCGGACCGCTTGGTTTCGTTGAACTGCCGACGGCCATTCCTCTTCTGCTGATCGGACTGTCCTTCTGGTGCCTGTCTATCCTGTATAAGGGATCTCCGGCGGAAAAGCCGCGAGTCATCGGTATTGCCATCATTCCCGGGCTGATCGTCAGCCTGATGACCTGGTCCCTGACAACGGCGGAATACAAGGCTTCCACTCTTCGTGAACTGACGCTGAAAGCCGATTCCATCGCGCAATCCATCGAAGGGCTGATTATCCGACGGGCAAACGGGGTTGACCGTCTGGCCGGTCAATGGCGGAACAATCCAAATCTGATTGAAGCCTTCTGGCGACGGGATGCCCGGGAACTGGTTCGCGATTATCCCGGCATGTTGTCAATAGAGCAAACAACCGCCGAAGGACTGGTGAAATGGATTGAACCGGTCCGAGGCAACGCGGCGGTGATAGGGAAGTCCGTATTTCAATTTCCAAACCTGAAGGACTTGTTCCAGGATGCGCAACGGTCGAGCATTGTTATTTATTCCCAATTCCTCGACCTGCTGACCGGAAACCCTGGCTTCGTGATGGTGATGCCCAGTCAATCCGATGATTTGTTTTACGGCTTCACCTTTGCCGTGCTGGAATTGCCGGATCTGTTCTCGACACAGGGTGAAATCGTTGATCTGCGCAATCACAAGGTTGCCATTATCGACAATCGCGGTCGGGAGTTCCAGATCGGAAATTCATCTGCGGCAACCATGGATTTCGAGGTAAAGACCAATCTAAGCCAGTTGAATACCGGTTGGTCGATCACAGTTTCCCGCACCGGACCGATCGGACTGGATGCCCTGCTGCCGGTGATCCTGCTGCTGATGGGGCTTATCGGGACCCTTCTCCTGCATCGGATGAACAGCCTGTCGCGCCTGGCGCTGGAGCGGCAGACCGTCGCCGAATTGGCCCTGAATGAGGCGAAGGCATCCCTTAAGGCACGCCGTCAGGCGGAATCGCAATTGACAATCGCCCTCGAAAACCTGCCCCAGGCTTTCGCTCTCTATGACGCTCAGGACAGACTGCAAATCTACAATGCCCGCTATGCGGAATACAATACCCAGAGCCGGAATCTCATGCGGGTTGGCGTCACTTTCGAAGAGTTTATTCGCCACGGAGCCCAAAGCGGCCAGTACAACATCAATCCTTCTGACCCGGAAGCAGTTGAGGCTTTCGTTCAGGAACGCCTGGCGAAGCATCGAAATCCTGGCAATCCGATTCTGCAAAAGCTCGGCAACCAGCGGTGGATGCGGATCGAGGAACGAGCGACGCCCGACGGCGGCGTGGTCGGATTCCAAATTGATGTTACGGACCTGATTGAACATGAAGAACAACTCCAGAAGGCGCTGACCGCACAGGCCTTGGCAGAAGACGTCCTGAAAACCGCCATCGAAGCCATTCCTGAAGGATTTATCCTTTATGATCGGGAAGACTGTCTGGTCACATGCAATGCCCGATACAAGGCGATCTATCCCCTCATCTCAGATTGTATGGTTCCGGGGACACCCTTCGATACGATTCTGGAGGCTGCGGTTGATCTCGGCATGTTCAAATTGGACCGAAGCGATCCGGCGGCTGTGGCGGCATTCCTGGAACATGCTCGTCAGGCTCACCAACATGGCATCGACAGCTATATCCAGGAAACCGCTGACGGCCGCTTCATCCGCATCGAAGAGCGACAGCTGGGCGATGGCGGTACGGTGGGCCTGCGAATCGAAATCACCGACCTGATCGAACGTGAAGCCCGCCTGTCCGAAGCCTATAACCGGGTTCGAGAGGCTCAGGAACTGGCCCGGCTCGGCAATTTCTCCTACAGTTTCGCCGACCAAGAATTTACCTATATGTCAGATCAGGCACGCACCCTGTTCAATCTGGAATCCGACCAAGAGACGATTAATCCCACGCATCTTGCCCCTGCTTTCCGGCATTCAAAAGATTCCACTGCCCTGCTGGATCGTGTGGAGGCGATGCAACAAGAACCGAAGGCTTATTCAGTAGAGTATGAGGTTGTGCGTCCAGACGGTGAGATATGCAGTCTCCAGGAACACGGTCGCCCGGTTTTCGACAGCACCGGGAACTGCACCGGTTTCGATGGCACAATACAGGACATCACGGATCGCAAACAGGCGGAACTGGCCCTGCAACGGATCGTTTCCGAGCAACAGGCATCCCAGGAGCGACTGGAATTTCAGAGCCAGGAACTCGTCGCCATGGCTGAAGACATCGCCATAGCGCGTGACATCGCCGAACAGGCGACCCGGACCAAATCCGACTTCCTGGCGTCCATGAGCCATGAAATACGCACCCCGATGAATGGCGTTCTGGGCATGACCGGTCTGCTTCTTCATACCGACCTTGACGAGGAACAGCGCAAATTTGCGGAAATTGCCCGCCAATCGGCATCCGACCTGCTGACAATAATCAACGACATACTGGATTTCTCGAAACTGGAGGCAAAGAAGGTCGAGATCGAGCATGAGACTTTCCAACTCGACGGCGTTCTAAACAGCGTGATGCTATTGCTGAAACCACAGGCGGAAATTAAATCCGTCGAAATCAAGGTCGCGCCCCAGGGTGAACTTGTTCAGACACTGAAGGGGGATGCCACCCGAATCCGTCAGATTCTGTTCAATCTGGTTGGCAATGCGATCAAGTTCACACCGCAGGGCCATGTCACCCTGCATATCGAGACACGACCGGTGGAGGAGCATATCCAACTGCGCATTGCCGTCGAGGACAGCGGGGTCGGCATTCGGAAGGAAGCACAGGAAAAGCTGTTTTCCAGCTTTACCCAGGCGGACAGTTCCACCAGCCGACAATATGGCGGAACCGGGCTGGGTCTTGCCATCTGCAAACAACTGGTTGAACTGATGGGTGGCCGGATCGGTTTCGAGAGCACAGAGGGGCATGGATCAACATTCTGGTTCGAAATCCCCTGCGAAGTAGGCGAAGCCGTGCCTGCCGGGCCAGAAGCCGAACCATCCGAAATCGATCAACCATCCCAATCCCTGAGAATCCTGCTGGCCGACGACAATCATGTGAACCAGATCGTCATTCGCACGATGCTGGAAAAGCTGGGTCATCATGTCGAAACCGTTTCGAACGGGGTAGAGGCGATTCAGAACCTGCGGACCATCCCCTACGACCTTGTCTTCATGGATGTCCAGATGCCGGAAATGGACGGTCCTTCCGCGACACAATGGATTCGGGAATCCGGAGAGGATTGGGCGGATATACCCATCATCGCCCTGACCGCCAATGCCCTGGACGGCCAACGGGAACGGTATCTGTCCGCAGGCATGTCGGATTACGCCGCCAAACCCGTCCAGATCGAGGATATCTCTGCCGCCATCGCCCGCCAGACCGGTGTGAAGGGTGGAACCCCTCCCAACCAAGCCGCAGCCGCCGAGTCAGTCGATAAAGCACCGCTTTCCGCTGAAGCTGACTCGGCACTGGCGGATGTCCTAGCCTCGATTGAGGCCCTGAGCCACTGATCAGTTCCCGAACAGACCCTTGAGTGCGCCTCCGACACCTTCTTCTACCGCCTTCCCGGCATCCTCGACAGCGCCACCGACGCCACCGCTGGAGGACGGGCTGCTCTCAGCCTGCTCCTTGCTTTCGGCGACTTCCTTCTTGCACGGATGACCCTCCGGAAGATCGGCGACTATCGCCAGCAGCGCATTGCCCATACCGCCGGTTAGTAAGCCTGTCACAACGCCAAGGCCAATCGACACAGGGTCGGGAACAACCGAGGGATTTGCAAACGTGCCGGTGACCAGCATCGGAACGCTGGCGAGGCCACCACCTGCAGGTTTTGCCTTTAGGTCCAGTTGCTCGGTCTTCAGGCTGATCGTACCTTCGGTCGCAACCGTGATCGGGCCCGATGCGGTATAGCCCGCCTTGGTGTTCATCAACCCGTCAGCGATGTCGTAATCAAAGACAGCACAATCGACTACGATCCATCCCCCTTCGGAGGCCAGGAGACTGGCCAGCGTCTCGCCCATCGCCTCCTCGAAAGCCTTCTTCTGTATCCGGCTGTCATACATGCTGACCTGTGTACTGCCATTCAGGGATCCGGCCAGCGCACGAGGGGTTGCCCCCACGCCTTTCAGGTCAATGGCGACATCCACGGGACCGATGATCTTGTCCCGCATACCCGCTCCGGCCAACAGCGAATCGAGCCCCATCTGCTTGCCTTCGATCAGCACCGACAGCGGCGCATTGGTCTGACTGCCGTCCAGCGAGATCGTGCCATTAAAGCTGCCCTCACCGATACCGGCCTTGAACGGGCTGATCGTCAGGGCACCATTGTTGAGTGCGATCTTGATCTCCAGATCGGTCATTTCGGCCACGGTCGCAACGAATGTGCCAGCCGTGTAGCTGATATCCGCATTCAACGACTTCATCACATCCAGCGGCAGGGGATCGTTCGGGATCAGACGTCCGTCACTGGCAGTCCCACCCGAAGATCCGGAGCCGGAAGAGGCAGTTGAGGAACCCGAACCCGCTTTCGATTCCGGAGTGACATCCTTCAGATCAAACCGGGTTGACGAGAGTTTCGCCTTGATATCAGGCACGGACCCGGTTGCATCGATGGTCGCCGTCCCGGAGACATCGCTGCCCCCGATCGTCGCGGTGAAAGGATCCAGGGAAATCGGCTTGCCCTGATCCCCCTGAATGCTGCCCGACAGATCGAGAGGACCAATCGGCGGCACCGGGGAACCGGCCAGGGCCGAGAGCACCGACAGATCGGGCGACGTCACCTTGAAATTCAGATTTGCGCCGGACATGGCCTTGAGATCGGCCAGACCACCATCCAGAAGCACCTTGATCATCTCCGGACGCCCGATATCCACCAGAATATCGGAAATGCCGAGAACACCCTGCGCATCGCCCGAAACCTTTGCAGATAGGGCGAGAGGCCCGATATCGGGCATTTTCTGACCAGACAGCTTTTCCGTCACCGGTGAGAGCGTGCCAAGTTCCGGCGAATTTCCGCTGATCGCCAGTTCAATGCCTTCCTGCCGCATCAGATCGGCGATCCCGCCGGTCACCGACAAGGCCAGCATCTCTGGAGAGCCCAACGAAAGAGCCAGGTTTTCCGCAGCAATCCCGCTGTCCATACCACCCCGGACAGCAAGATTGAGGGTCAGCGGACCCAGTGCCGGAACATCCTGACCGGCAAGGGACTGGCTGATCGGTGACAGGTTACCGATCTGGCTGCTTTCCACGAGGACCGACAGGTCTATGCCTTCCTGGCTGATCGCATTGTCGATCCTGCCGCTGACGGCGGCGTGAATGATGTCGCTGCTGCCGATATCCACAAGCAGCGGATCGACGGACAGGGCGCTGCCGCTGCCCTTGAGGGTCGCATCGACCTTGAACCCGCCGAGGCTGGGCACGTCGATTCCGGCAATCTTCGCGGCTTCCGCCAGTTCTTCACCAAAGGCGCTGATCGTGACGTCAATGCCGTCCTGACCGGCCATGTCCTGAATCTGGCCTTTAACCGCCACATCGATCCCCGCAAGATTGCCGGTGAAATCCACCGGTGTCGGGCTGCTGGAATCGGTCATCGTCTGAAGCGACCCCATCGAACCGCCCATCACCAGGGCAAGATCATCGAAAGCGGCATCCAGTGTCAGCATCAGGGGGTCGCTTTCGGACTGACTGGCCAGCGAAAGTTCGGTCAGCGTGAAGACCTTGTCAGGTCCGGCAGCCGGATCACTGATCACCACCTCAACACCGGCGATGCGCAGATCACGGATGATCGGCAGGATAAGATCGCCGCCACCGCTGGTTTCCTTCGGCGCGGGCTCACCCCCGAAATCGGTATTGCTGACGCCCGCCGGGTTTTTCTCCACAATCGCGCGAACTCCATCCACATGGATGCGGGTGATGTCCGGGCTGGAGCCAAGCAGCGAGAAGAGTTTGAACTCTATATCGACCGAGTCGACCTCGACCATGTTCGGGCGCGATCCCCAATCGGCATTGCTGAGCACAATATCCGTCAGCTTCAGGCTGGTATCGGTGCCGAGATTGAATTCAATCGGCCCTCCGATGGTCAGATCCCGACCGGTCGCATCCCGTGCGGCCTCCTCGATTTCGGGCTTCCAGTCGTTCAGGTCTATGTTCAGAATATAGACGATTCCACCGATCAGAACGATCACCACCACACCGAGAACGCCACCCACAATCTTCAAGAATCGCCGCATCTGCCCACACTCCAAAGGTTTCCGATCAAGTCGGGTAAGTCGTCATATCGATCCGCAATCGCGGCCGCACCTGCCTGCCGCAGACGATCCGGCGGGTGATAGCCCCAGGCAACCCCGATTGCCCGGGCCCCTGCCCGCACTGCCATCCCGACATCAAATATCGTATCGCCTATTACAACGGTTTGCCATGGTGAAACGCCCATCTCCGACATCGCATCCAGCAAAATATCCGGATTGGGTTTGCCCGGCCCGTCATCGGCGGTCTTCAGCACCGAGAAATGACGGCCAATACCATGCCGCTGCAGGGTGTGGTCGAGACCCCGACGCCCCTTGCCCGTCGCGACACCCAGAAAATGGTTCGGATACGCAGAGAGCCGTTCCAGAATCCGGGCGCAACCCTCATAGAGCGGTTCCTCGTGGCTGCCGATATCCCGACCGGAAACAAAGACATCCTTATAGCCCTGGACCAGCCGTGCCCAACTTGCCCTATCCCCCTCCGGATGGAGATTCTCTATCACCTGCGCCAGCGGCAGGCCGATCTGGTGGCGAATGGCGACCGGTGAAGGCGGCTCCAGCCCCTCGGCATGCCAGGAGGCCGACAGTGTGGCGACGATGATATGCGCACTGTCGACCAGGGTGCCATCGCAGTCAAAGACGATCAACCGGGGGTCGTCCGGTGCGGTCACGTATCAAGATCCGCGAAAGGGTCTTCGATATCCGGCCCCGTCGTATCGAACTCAAACAGTGCCAATGTGCGCTGGAAATGATCCGATGGCGCTGCCTTGACCGTTGTTCCCGCCCCCGGCACGCCCGGCGGCAGGACTATGGATCGGGCATGGAGATGCAGCCCCTTGGGCAATTCGTCCCCGGGCAGAAAGGCCGTACTGCCGCCATATTTCCCATCCCCCAGCACTGGCGTTCCGATTGCCGCCAGATGGACTCGGATCTGGTGCGTGCGCCCGGTGCGAGGCCAGAGCGCGACCAGTGCCGCCTTATCCGACGCCCGGTCGATCACCGTGAATTCGGTGACGGCGAATTGCCCGTTCTCCTCGTCCGGCATGACCTTTTCCCCCCCGGCACCCCCGAGTTTCGAGAGCGGCAGCTTGATCGTGCCTGCGGAGGGGTCCGGTACGCCAACGGTGATCGCCCAATAGATCTTCCGGACCTCCCGCTCCTTCAAGGCCTTGCCGAGCGCATGGGCATTGCCGCGATCACGGGCAAGCAGCATCACACCGCTGGTATCCTTGTCCAGCCGATGCACCAGCCGGGGCCGGTCATAGGCCTCGAAACACAGGAAATCCAGCATCGCATCCAGATGACGCTCGGTCTTCGTGCCGCCCTGAACCGCCAGCCCGGAGGGCTTGTTGATCGCGAGGACGCCCTGATTGCGAAAGATCACGAGCGAGCGGGCAAAGGCCTCGTCCTTCGGATCGGGCGGCTTCGCCGGACGTTTGTCCGGTGGGGAAGCGGGTTCGTAGGGCGGAACCCGCACGGTCTGTCCGAACGAGACACGGGCATCGGTCTTCACCCGCGCCCCGTCCAGACGAACCTCGCCCTTACGCATCGCCTTCTGCACCCGACTATGCGGCATGTCCGGGAAGCGCGACCGGATCCATCGGTCCAGGCGCATGCCATCCTCATGCTGGGTTACTTCCAGAATCTGCACACCCTGCGCCACAGCCCTGCTCCCTTTCACCCGAAACGACGGCTCAGCCGACGATGAATTTCACCACCGACATCCCCGCAAACAGACCCAGCACCGACAGGATGACGGATCCCAGTGCATAGCCCGCTGCCGCTCCGAACGCCCCCCGCTCAATCAGCAGGACGACATCCAGCGAGAAGGTCGAGAACGTCGTAAACGCCCCCAGCACGCCTACCGCCAGAAACGCCCGCAGACCCGGCATCGGCTCCGGCAGATGCAGCAGCGCCTGCACCAGAATTCCCATCAGGCAGGAACCCAGCACATTGGTTGCGAAAATTCCCCAGGGGAATCCATCCCCGGTCCAGCGCATCACCTGTTGGGCAAAGTAATGCCGCCCCAATGCGCCCAGGGCGCCACCGGCAGCGATGGCAAAGACCATGTTCATGACGCCCCTTATGCGATGCGGGACGACGGGATGCAAGCATCTGCGCCGCCCGCACTGCACCGCGATAGTCGGCTCAAGATATATCAGCTTTCTGTAGCTTTCGCGCTCGCGCCCGACGTGCGGCCATGTTCAGAACCTCGACCAGTCCCGAAAACGCCATGGCGGCATAGACATAACCTTTCGGCACATGCACGCCGAAGCCATCGGCAATCAGCACGGTGCCGATCATCAGCAGAAAACCGAGAGCCAGCATCACGATCGTCGGATTCACCTCGATGAACCGCGCCAGCGGACCGCTTGCCACAAGCATCAGCCCGACCGTGACAACCACGGCGCAGACCATGATCGGCAGATGTGTCGTCATGCCAACAGCGGTCAGGATGCTGTCCACCGAGAAAACAAGATCAAGCGCCAGTATCTGCAGAATCACGAACCCGAAACCACGGGTCATGGCCCCGGTCGATGAGGCCGACTCCCGGCTGTCGGTCGGGTCGACGGAATGATGGATTTCAGTTGTCGCCTTCCAGACCAGAAACAGCCCGCCCGCGATCAGGATCAAGTCGCGCCAGGAAAAGGCATTGTCCAGAACCGTGAATACCGGGTCCGTCAGCCCAACCAGTACGAAAAGCAGACTCAAAAGCACGAGCCGCAGCACCAGGGCACCGATCAGACCGATGCGCCGAGCCCGGGCCCGCTGGTCGGGTGGCAATTTGTTGGTCAGGATCGAAATGAAGACAAGATTGTCGATCCCCAGCACCACTTCCATAACGATCAACGTCACAAGGGCGAGCCATGCCTCGGGACTCGCCAGCAGCATCACGATACCATCCATCGTCTCATCTCCTATAGCAAATCCCGAGCAGACGGACTCGTCTGCGACGACGTATTTGCAAAAAAACAATCGGCTAGAGCATCATACGTAAGCACATGCGAACGCATGATACTCTAGCTGCCGGACTCTTCGTCGCGCCGCTTTCGACGCAACCCATCCCAATAGTCCAGGCGTTTTCTGATTTCACGTTCAAAGCCGCGCTCGACCGGCTCATACAGAGCCACCCGCGCCATCGCCTCGGGAAAATAGTTCTGACCGGAAAAACCGTCCGGTGCGTCGTGATCATAGGCATAGCCTTTGCCGTAACCCTGATCCTTCATCATCGATGTCGGGGCGTTCAGAATATGCTTCGGCGGCATCAGCGATCCGGTTTCCTTCGCCGTTCGTCGCGCCGCCTTATAGGCGGTATAGGCGGCATTCGACTTCGGTGCCGTCGCCAGATAGATCACCGCCTGGGCCAGCGCCAGTTCCCCTTCGGGACTACCCAGACGCTCATAAGTGTCCCAGGCCATCAATGCCTGATGCGCCGCATTCGGCTCGGCTAGGCCGATATCCTCATAGGCAAAACGCACAAGACGGCGCGCGACATACAGCGGATCCTCGCCCCCCTCCAGTATCCGCGAGAACCAGTAAAGTGCCGCATCGCAGTCCGAACCGCGTAGCGATTTGTGCAGGGCGCTGATCAGGTTGAAATGACTATCCTGGGACTTGTCATAGACCGGCAGGCGGCGCTGTACCACGGCGGCCAGCGATTTCGGCGTCATCTTCTCCGTCGTGCCGAGAGCGAACAGCGCCTCAGCCATATTCAGCAGATAGCGCCCATCCCCGTCGGCCATGGCGACCAATGCCTGACGGGCATCGGGATCGACCGGCAGGCTGCGCCCTTCCACCGTCTCCGCCCGTACCAGCATCGCGTTCAGGGCAGCCTCGTCCAGTCGGTTCAGGACGAAGACCTGGCAGCGGGACAGCAGGGCAGCATTCAGTTCGAAGCTGGGGTTTTCCGTCGTCGCGCCGATCAGCACTATGGTGCCATCCTCGACCACCGGCAGGAATCCGTCCTGTTGCGCGCGGTTGAACCGATGGATTTCATCGACAAAGAGCAGCGTTCCCTGCCCGCCCTGACGCCGGGACTGTGCCCGGTCGAAGACCTTGCGCAGATCGGCAACGCCGGAAAAGACAGCGGATAGCGGTTCAAAGACAAGACCGCTTCCCTCCGCAATCAGTCGCGCCAGCGTGGTCTTGCCGCAGCCCGGCCCGCCCCAAAGGATCATTGAGGTCAGCCGTCCATTGGCGAGCATCCGGCGCAGATTGCCCTCCGGCCCGATCAGGTGATCCTGACCAACCACCTCCTCCAGTGTCGTTGGCCGCAATCGATCCGCCAGCGGACGGGGGGCATCCGCTTCAAACAGACCGGGAGTCGATCCGACCATGGCTTCAGCGGACCTCGACCGACAGTTTTTCACCATTCCTGTCGATCACCATCTTCCAGGCACGGGGCGGATTGTCCATCACCCGGCGCAGATCATCGGTCAGCCTGATATCGTAATCATTGATGGAGCGCAGGATATCCCCCGGACGCAGGCCCAGCCGGGCGGCGGGTGAGCCCCGGGCGATCTCCATCACCATGACGCCTTTGCGATCCTGCCGCAGGTTCAGCTCTTCCACCAGGGCGGGCGACAGATTGACGAAAACAGCACCTGCGAAGGGCGCATTGCTGCGGACTGGCAGAGGATCACGGGGCGGGTCCTCCGGCGGGGCGATCAGTGCGAAGTCGGTTTCCATCCGAGTTTCATTGCGCAGATATCCAAGGCGGATGGAATCTCCCACTCCCTTGATCGCGGCGCGGAAGCGCAGGTTCTGGGCATCCTCCACCTGTCGCCCATCGACACTGACAATAATGTCACCGGGTTTGATACCGGCACGATCTGCGGGACCGTTGGCGCGCACCGACTCGACGATCACGCCATGCGGTGTCGCCATGCCGAGCGCAGTCGCGATATCCCAATCGACCGAGCGGCTGTCAAAGCCAAGCCAGGGACGCAGCAGGGGCGCACCGGATTCGGCACTGCGCAGCACCGCCTGCACCATCGCAGACGGGATCGCGAAACCGATCCCTTGAGACCCGCCGCTTTTGGAGAAGATGGCGGTGTTGATCCCGATCAGCGACCCGTCCATCGACACCAGCGCCCCCCCGGAATTGCCGGGATTGATCGCTGCATCGGTCTGGATGAAGGACTGGTAATCGGAGATATCGACCGAGGTCCGGGCAAGGCCGGACACGATCCCGCTAGTCACCGTCTGGCCAACCCCGAAAGGATTGCCGATCGCCAGTACCAGATCACCGACCAGGACGGAATCGGAATCACCCAGGCGAACCACCGGCAGGGGATCACTGACTCCATCCAATTGCAGCACGGTCAGATCCGTACGCTCATCGGACAGCAGCACAGTCGCCTTGAACTCCCGCCGGTCGCGCAGGATGACCTGGATATCCTCTGCATCGTTGATGACATGATGGTTCGTCACCACGATCCCGCTATCCGAGACGATCACGCCGGAACCGAGCGAGTTTTCGGAGCGGCGCTGCGGTGCGCCGGGGAAACTGTTGCCGAAGAATCGCTGGAAAAACGGATCGCTGAACAGCGGACTCTGGAACCCCCGCGTCTCCACCGTCTTGCGGGTATAGATATTCACCACGGCAGGCGCGACCGCCTCCACCAGCGGCGCGAAGCTGAGGCGAATCTGATCCGCGGATTGTGGAACCGCGACGGTCTGGGCAGCGGTAGGTGTTGCCAGACCAAACAGGACAGCACACAGAAATAAGAAATGGCGAGATCGGTTGCAGAACATCATCATCGCCCCAATTTAGGCACTCCACCCGGCTTTGGGAAGGTGCGACCGGACCAATCCAGCCCAGTCACGGAAAAGGCGGCACCCGATCCGGGCCGCCGCCTTTTATTCGTTCCGTCCGATGGTCCGGACCGGTACGGTATCATCCGTTCAGGCTGAACTTATTCTTCCGCAGCCGTCTTGTCTTCGACCGGCCCGCTGTCCTGACCCTTGGCGCTTTCGTCGCGCTCGACCAGTTCGATCACGGCCATCGGGGCATTATCGCCATAACGGTAACCGGCTTTGAGGACGCGGGTATAGCCGCCCGGACGCGCTTCGTAGCGCGGGCCGAGTACTTCGAACAGCTTCTTGACCATGGCATCATCGCGCAGTTGCGAATAGGCCTGGCGGCGGCGATGCAGACCGCCCTTCTTGCCGAGGGTGATCAGCTTTTCCGCGACGCGCTTCAGCTCTTTTGCCTTCGGCAGCGTGGTCACGATCTGCTCGTGCTTCAGCAACGCGTTCGACATGTTCGCGAACATCGCCTTGCGGTGTTCGGCTGTGCGATTGAGTTTCCGTCCGTCTTTCAGGTGCCGCATGGCTTTCGTCCTTTAACAGTAACAAGTGGTTTCGGGTGCGTCTCCGCCGGTCGCTCCAGGCTACTGCCGACGGGGGACTTCAACGCTTAGGCATTTCAATGCGGGAAGACCGCCTTCCTCAGAAGGGCTCTTCCAGTTTCTTGGCCAAGTCTTCAATGTTTTCCGGCGGCCAGTTGGAAATTTCCATACCGAGCGACAGGCCCATCTGGCCCAGCACTTCCTTGATCTCGTTCAGCGACTTGCGGCCAAAGTTCGGGGTCCGGAGCATTTCCGATTCCGTCTTCTGCACCAGATCGCCGATATAGACGATATTGTCGTTCTTCAGGCAGTTGGCCGAACGGACCGACAGTTCCAGCTCGTCGACCTTGCGCAGCATATTCTTGTTGAACGGCAGTTCCGATGGGCGGTCTTCCTCGGTGCGGATTTCCGGCTCTTCGAAATTGATGAAAATCTGAAGCTGGTCCTGCAACACGCGGGCGGCGAGCGCCACGGCATCATCCGGGGTGACCGCGCCATTGGTTTCCAGCGACATCGACAGCTTGTCGTAATCGGTGACCTGACCGACGCGGGTATTCTCGACCTTGTAGGACACTTTGCGGACCGGGCTGAAGACCGAGTCGACTGGAATCAGGCCGATGGGCGCATCTTCCGGGCGGTTCTGGGTCGCGGGCACATAGCCCATCCCGTTTTCAACCGTGAATTCAATATTCAGCTTCGCACCGCTATCCAGCGTGCAGAGCGGAAGATCCGGGTTCATGACTTCGATATCGTGACCTGTCTCGATCATGCCCGCCGTCGCTTCGCACGGTCCTTCACAGGACAGGCGCATCTTCTTCGGGCCTTCGCCATGCATGCGCAGCGCCAGCGCCTTCACATTCAAAACGATGTCGGTGACGTCTTCGCGCACACCCTGGATCGAGGAGAATTCATGCAGAACCCCATCGATCTGGATCGAGGTGACGGCGGCACCCTGAAGCGAGCTGAGCAGCACGCGACGCAGCGCATTGCCGAGCGTCAGGCCGAAGCCCCGCTCCAGCGGCTCGGCGACGACAGTCGCGATCCGGCGGGCGTCAAAGCCCGAGACAACTTCCAGCTTCTTCGGCTTGATCAGGGATTGCCAGTTCTTCTGGGCGTTCGCGGCTACATCACTCATTTCGGTTCTCGCCTCTCAGCTAATGTAATAAATATCCAGGCTTCAAATGAAAACGCCCGCAACCGGGCCGATGCCTGGACCTTGGCGCGACCGCATGTTCAACACGCGGTCGCGGGCCGAAAGCCTTAGACCCGGCGGCGCTTGCGCGGGCGACAGCCGTTATGGGGGATCGGTGTCACATCGCGGATCGCGGTGATCTGAAAACCGACGGATTGCAACGCGCGCAGCGCCGATTCACGTCCTGACCCCGGACCCTTCACATTGACCTCAAGTGTCTTCACACCATGATCCTGGGCTTTCGCACCGGCATCTTCCGCCGCCATCTGGGCCGCGAAGGGTGTCGATTTACGGCTGCCCTTGAAACCCTTGGACCCTGCGGAGGACCAGGAGATCGCATTCCCCTGCACATCCGTGATGGTGATCATCGTATTGTTGAACGTCGAATTCACATGCGCGATTCCCGCTGCGATATTCTTCCGCTCTTTACGCTTACGAACCGGAGCCTTAGCCATAGTCTCTTTCGTCCTTCATTTCATACGCGGGCATCTCATACGCGGGAAGCGGAACGCGCCCACACCAATGCACCGACAGGCGTATCGAATTACTTCTTCTTGCCGGCGATGGCGCGGGCAGGTCCCTTGCGGGTACGCGCATTTGTATGCGTGCGCTGACCGCGGACCGGCAAGCCCTTGCGATGCCGCAAGCCACGATAGCAGCCCAGATCCATCAGGCGCTTGATGTTCATCGCGACTTCGCGACGAAGATCGCCTTCGACCGTATAGTCCCGGTCGATGACCTCCCGGATACGGGCCAGTTCATCCTCGCCCAGTTCGTTGACCCGGGTGACAGGGTTGACCCCGCACTTGCCCAGGATCTCCTCGGACTTGGTCCGGCCAATGCCGGTGATGTAAGTCAGCGCGACCAGCACTCGCTTGTTGGTCGGAATGTTAACGCCGGCGATACGTGCCACGTCGCGTACTCCTTCAAACGTGTTTAGGAGACGTCAGGGACGTCCCCATCCATCAACTTTCAGACACTCCAACCGATTTTCGGGTGGCGAGGCCCCTGTCAGGAGCCCGGATACAACCCGTTCGGTCCAGAATTCGATTTCGCAGGCAACCCGAGAGCACGAACTCGCTTATATTTCAAGCGCTTCCGCCTCTACCACCCTGCAAAGCGCGCGGAGTATAGGGAAAAGCATCCGCTTGTCAACGCGGCAGGCACCGGATTCTCCGGGTTTCCCGCTTTTTCTTGACGTCCAATCCTGGCGGACCCGGCTCAGCCGAGCACAGCCTGAATCTGGCGCGTCACTTCATCAATCTCCGCCATGCCATCAACCGATTTCAACATCCCCCGGTCCCGATAATAGGGCAGGATCGGTGCCGTCTGGGCATGATAAGCCGCCAGACGGGAATTGACGGTTTCGGCATTGTCGTCAGCCCGGCGCTTGAACTCCGTGCCGCCGCATTTGTCACAGACCCCGACCACGGCGGGAACCTGGAATGTATCGTGATAGCCCTGGCCGCATTTCGCGCAGGTATAACGACCGGTGATGCGCTCCGACAGGGCGGCGTCATCAACCGCCATCTCCACCACACAGTCCAGTGTCATGCCCTTTTCTGCCAGCATCGCATCCAGTGCCTCGGCCTGGGCGACAGTGCGGGGAAAACCATCCAGGATGAATCCGTTCGCGCAATCGGGCTGATCGATGCGGCTGGCGATGATTCCGATCACCAGCGCATCGGAGACCAGTTTTCCGGCATCCATCACGGCCTTTGCTTCCTGGCCGAGAGGGCTGTTGCTCTGCACTTCCGCGCGCAGCATGTCACCGGTGGAAAGCTGAATCATACCCCGCGATTCTTCCAGCCGCTTCGCCTGCGTTCCCTTTCCGGCGCCGGGCGGGCCCAGAAGAATGATGTTCATCGCTTTTTCCCCCGCAACTTGGACTTCTTGATCAGTCCTTCATATTGATGCGCGATCAGATGACTTTGTATCTGCGTCACCGTATCCATCGTCACGGTTACCACGATCAACAGGGACGTGCCACCCAGATAAAACGGCACGGATAGCTGGCTGATCAGGATCTCCGGAACCATGCAAACGAGGGCCAGATAGGCCGCACCGACAACGGTGAGCCGGGTCAGAACATAGTCCAGATAGTCAGCCGTATTCTTGCCGGGACGAATGCCGGGGACGAAGCCGCCATTGCGCTTCAGATTGTCTGCAGTGTCCTGCGGATTAAAGACGACGGCGGTATAGAAAAAGGCGAAGAAGACGATCATCCCGACATAAAGCGCCAGATAGAGCGGCTGCCCATGGCCCAGATAGGCCGAGATCTGCGCCATGAACCCGCCATCCGCACCGCTGGGGCCAGACAGATTGGCGACAGTCAGCGGCATCAGCAGGATCGAGCTTGCGAAAATCGGCGGGATGACACCGGCGGTATTCAGTTTCAGCGGCAGATGCGAGCTGTCGCCGCCGAACATCTTGTTGCCGACCTGGCGCTTTGGATACTGCACCAGAATCCGACGCTGCGCGCGTTCCACGAAGACAATGAAGACGATGACCGCAATTGCCAGCAGTAGAATGCCAAGCAGCATCGGTGTCGCCAGTTGGCCGCTGCGCCCCATTTCGAATGTCGCAGCCAGCGCACCCGGGAACTCCGCCACGATTCCGGCAAAGATGATCAGCGAAATGCCGTTACCAACCCCGCGCTGGGTGATCTGTTCACCCAGCCACATCAGGAATATGGTACCCCCGACCAGGGTTATCACGGCAGAGGCGCGGAAATAGAGTCCGGGCTCGATCACCGCACTGGACCCTGCCGATGTCTGCAATCCTTCCAGCCCCACGGCGATCCCGTAGCCCTGGACGATAGCCAGCACGACGGTCAGATAGCGGGTGTACTGGTTGATCTTCTTGCGACCGGTCTCGCCTTCCTTCTTCAACTGCTCCAGCGTCGGGAAGACCGCTGTCAGCAACTGCATGATGATGGAGGCGGAGATATAGGGCATGATGCCCAGCGCAAAGATCGCCATGCGCCCGATGGCACCGCCCGCAAAGGCATTGACCATGTCGAGCATGCCACCGCGCTGCTGCTCGAAAATGTCGTTCAGGATCGTCGGATCGATGCCGGGAAGCGGGATATAGGTACCGATGCGATACACCACCAGCGCCCCCAGGGTGAACCAGAGACGCTGCTTGAGTTCCGTTGCCTTGGCGATGGAACTGAAGTTGAAATTCGCTGCCAGTTGTTCCGCGGCTGATGCCATGGGTCTGTCCCGTCCTCATCGTCCCGACCGCCCTTGGGCGGCTTGCCCTCCGGAAAGGAAGGCCTGATATAGGAAACGCGCGGGAGAGGCGACCAGGGCTTTTCGTCGCCTTGTCACCCCTGCCCGCGCCATGACTGACCGACCTGGTAGGCAGGTCGGGATACTCGAAACCTTACTCCGCAGGCACCAGGCGGGCTTCGCGCTTCTTCGCCGCTTCTTTGCGACGCGCCACGCGCTTGCCTTCCTTCTTCACGACCGGGGTCGGCAGGGTGACGGAACCGCCAGCCTTCTCGACCGCTGCAACCGCTGTCGCCGATGCTCCGGCCAGCACGAAATCGACCTTGGCGGTCAACGTGCCCTGGCCCAGCAGACGCACGCCGTCGCGGGCACGGGTCAGCAGGCCCGATCCGATCAGCGCGACCGCATCCACCGGCTTGCTGGCATCCAGCTTTCCGGCATCAATGAAGGCCTGGACGCGACCGATATTGACGGTCACGAAATCCTTGCGGGTCGGGTTGTTGAAGCCGCGTTTCGGCAGCCGGCGATACAGCGGCATCTGTCCACCCTCGAAACCGGCGATTGACACACCGGTACGGGATTTCTGACCCTTCACGCCGCGACCGGCGGTCTTGCCCTTGCCGGAACCGGCACCGCGACCGACACGCATGCGGTCCTTGTGGGCACCGTCATTGTCGACGAGTTCGTTGAGTTTCATGATACGCATCCTCGAACGCTTGCGAGCGGCCGGTAACGGTCGGAGAATTCCGGCGTTACTTCGACTCCTCGACGATTTCAACCATGTGACGGACCTTGCGGATCATGCCACGCACCGATGGCGTGTCTTCCAGAACCCGCGTGCGGCCCATCTTGTTCAGGCCCAGCCCGATCAGGGTGGCGCGCTGATCTTCCGGACGCCGGATCGGGCTTCCGGTCTGACGCACCGTCAGGGTTTTCTTGTCAGACATTGCTCATCGCCTCCTGGGCGCTGTTATCGACGCCGTCATCGCGACGACCGACGAGATCCGCAACCTTGAGCCCCCGACGTGCCGCCACCATACGCGGTGACTGGCTGTTCTTCAGCCCGTCGAAAGCGGCCTTGATCATGTTGTAGGGGTTGGAGGTACCAATCGACTTCGCGACAATATCCTGCACACCCAACGCCTCGAACACGGCACGGGTCGGACCCCCGGCGATGATCCCCGTCCCCGGAGGGGCGGCACGCATCATCACGCGACCGGCACCGAAATGCCCCTTGATGTCATGATGCAGCGTGCGGCCTTCGCGCAGCGGCACCCGGATCATCGTCTTGCGGGCCTGTTCGGTCGCCTTGCGGATCGCTTCCGGCACTTCCCGTGCCTTGCCCGATCCGAAGCCAACGCGCCCCCGGCCGTCACCAACAATCACCAGAGCGGCGAAACCGAAACGGCGTCCGCCTTTCACGACCTTCGCGACGCGGTTGATCGCGACCAGCTTTTCGGTCAGATCCGGTTCGTTGCTGTCGCGGTTGTTGTCGCGTTCGCGATCACGACCGCGACCCCGGCCACCACCATCTTCTCTCGGTCCTCGTGCCATATCAGCGGCTCCCGACTCTTAGAACGTAAGGCCGGATTCGCGCGCGGCTTCCGCCAGCGCCTTCACCCGACCATGGAATTTGTACCCGCCGCGATCGAAGACCACGACTTCTACACCAGCTTCTTTTGCACGCGCAGCCAGCAGTTTGCCGACTTCCGCCGCAGCATCGACCGTCGCGCCGGTTTTCAGCTTCCCCTTGAGATCCTTGTCGATCGAGGACGCGGCAGCCAGGGTACGCCCGGCCTGATCGTCGATGATCTGAGCATAGATCTGCTTGGAAGAGCGGAAGACCGACAGACGCGGACGCCCATTCGCCAGTTTGCGGACCTTGAACCGGGTCCGCTCTTTGCGACGCTCGAATAATTCTTTCGTCTTGAGCATTTTTCCGGTTCCTTACTTCTTCTTGCCTTCTTTGCGAAGGATGATCTCGTCCGAATACTTCACGCCTTTGCCCTTATAGGGCTCCGGCGGGCGATAGGCGCGGATTTCACTGGCGATCTGGCCGACCCGCTGTTTCGAGGCACCGGAGATGGCAATGACGTTGTTCTTGTCACCTTCCACCACGATCTTCAGATCCTCCGGGATTGGATAGTTCACGTCGTGGCTGAAACCGAGCGACAGTTTCAGGGTCGATCCCTGAATTGCCGCACGATAGCCAACGCCGTTGACTTCCAGCCGACGGGTGAAGCCGGTGCTGGCCCCCTGGATCGCATTCGCGATCAGCGCCCGGGTTGTTCCCCAGGCCTGGCGCGCGCGCTTCGTCTTGGTCAGCGGTGCAATCGTGATCTTCCCGTCATTGATGGTGACATCAATGTTTTCGAGAACCTTCACGACCTGAACGCCATTGCTGCCCTTGGCGGTGACGACACCGTCATTCAGCGAGACTTCAACGCCGCTGGGGATCGTGACGGGATTGATACCAATACGTGACATCTTTCTCTCCTCCCGATCAATAGACGCGGCAGAGGATCTCGCCACCGACATTCGCTTCGCGGGCTTCGGAGTCAGACATCACGCCACGCGGGGTGGAGAGGATCTGAATGCCGAGGCCGTTGTAGAAACGGGGCAAATCCTTGATTTTCGAATAGACGCGACGGCCCGGCTTCGAGACGCGCGACACTTCGCGGATGGCGGGTTCGCCATCCTGATACTTCAGTTCGACCGACAGCTCCCGGACGCCCGGACGGAGTTCCGTCTCGGAATAGCCCCGGATGAACCCTTCGCGCTTCAGCACGTCCAGAACGCGCATGCGCATGGCCGACGCCGGAACCGGAACAACAGCCTTCTTGGCATGTTGGCCGTTACGAATGCGGGTGAGCATATCGCCAAGCGGATCACTCATCGACATGATTTGATCCTCCTTACCAGCTTGACTTGACCACGCCAGGGACAAGGCCGAGAGAGGCCATGTCGCGCAGCGCGATACGTGAAATACGGAACTTGCGGTAGAAGGCGCGCGGGCGACCGGTGATTTCGCAGCGATTGCGCACACGGATCGGGCTCGCATTCTTCGGCAGGCCATCGAGTTTGATCACGGCTGCGAACCGGTCTTCCGGCGGCAGGTCCCGATCATGGATCAGCGCCTTCAGCGCCGCCCGCTTCTTCGCAAAGCGCTTGGACAGCACCTGGCGGCGGTTGTTCTTTTCAATGGAGCTTTTCTTAGCCATTTCGTCCTCTCCCGCCTTACGCTTTTTCGAAGGGCATGTTGAACTTGGCGAGCAGGCTCTTGGCCTCCTCGTTGGTTCCTGCCGTCGTGCAGATGACGATATCCATCCCGCGCACGTCTTCGATCTTGTCGTATTCGATTTCCGGGAAGACGATCTGTTCTTTCAGGCCCATGGCATAGTTGCCATAGCCGTCAAAGCTCTTGTGGCTCACACCGCGGAAGTCGCGAACCCGCGGCAACGCAATGTTGATCAGACGGTCCAGGAATTCCCACATCCGCTCGCGGCGCAGCGTGACCTTGCAGCCAATCGCCATGCCATCGCGAATCTTGAAGCTCGCAACCGATTTCTTCGCCTTGGTCGTGATCGGCTTTTGGCCCGTGATCAAAGCCATTTCGGCAACTGCATTTGTCAATTTCTTACGGTCTGCCGACGCTTCGCCGACACCCATATTGATGACGATCTTGTCCAGCCGCGGCACCTGCAGGGCATTCTTGTATCCGAATTCCTGCAACATTTCAGCTTTGACCTTTTGGTCGTAAAGCTGTTTCAGCCGCGGGACGTAACGATCTTCAGCCATCGCTCGTATCCCTTACCTTCCTAAAACCGTCGCCTCTCAGGCGTCGATGTTTTCGCCGGACCGCTTGGCAAACCGAACCTTGCGCCCGTCCTCGAGAATTTTAAAACCAACCCGGGTCGGTTCCCCGGTCTTCGGATCCTTGATCGCCAGATTGGACAGGTCGATCATGGCTTCCTTCGAAATGATGCCGCCCTGGTCGGTCTGGGTCGCGCGGGTATGGCGCTTGACCATATTCACGCCCTGGACCTTGGCCCGGCCTTCCTTCGGCAGAACAGACAGAACTTCGCCTTCCCTGCCCTTGTCGCGTCCGGACAGGACAATGACGGTATCGCCCTTCTTGATCTTCGCAGCCATATCAGATCACCTCCGGCGCCAGCGAGACGATTTTCATGAACTGTCTGGCGCGCAGCTCACGCACGACCGGGCCGAAAATACGGGTGCCGATCGGCTCTTTCTGTTTGTTGATAAGCACCGCCGCGTTGCTGTCGAACTTGATGGTCGACCCATCCGGACGGGCGATTTCCTTGGCGGTCCGCACGATAACGGCGCGGTGAACCGCACCCTTCTTCACGCGACCGCGCGGAATGGCTTCCTTCACCGACACGACGATGATGTCGCCAACCGACGCTGTGCGGCGTTTGGAACCACCGAGAACCTTGATGCACTGAACCTTCCGGGCACCGGAATTGTCCGCTACATCGAGGGTGGTTTGCATCTGAATCATTGCACCTACTCCCGATCAGGTATCGACGTTAAGCGTCCGCGCCGACGAACAATTCCCAGGACTTACGCTTGGAAATCGGACGGCACTCGCGGATGCGCACCACGTCGCCCACTTGCGCCGTGTTATTTTCGTCATGCGCCATGAATTTCTTCGACAGGCGCACGAATTTTCCAAAGACCGGGTGTTTGACCCGGCGTTCGACCTTGACCACGATGGTCTTGTCGGTCGCATTGGAGACTACTGTCCCCGAGAGAATGCGTTTCGGCATTGATCCGAACCTCCGTATAGACCCTTGGCCCGTCAGGCCTGGGCCGCCTGCGCCGTGCGCTGGCGATCGTTCATCAGTGTCTTGATGCGCGCGATGTCGCGGCGCACCGCCCGTACCCGCGCGGTATCTTCCAACTGGCCCGAGGCCCCCTGGAAACGCAGGTTGAATTGTTCCTTCTGCAGCTCCAGGAGCTGACCCTTCAATTCGTCGTCCGTCTTCGGACGCAGATCCGTGATCTTGGTCATGACTTCGTTTCCTTACGCACCGATGCGGCTGACGATCTTGCATTTGATCGGCATCTTCGCAGCTGCCAGTTCAAATGCCACGGTTGCCAGTTCCGGTGCCACACCATCCATTTCAAACATCATGCGGCCCGGCTTCACCCGGCAGGCCCAGAATTCGGGCGTACCCTTACCTTTACCCATCCGGACTTCCGCAGGCTTCTGCGAGACCGGCACATCCGGGAAAATCCGGATCCAGACCTTACCCTGACGGCGAATGTGACGCACCAGGGCGCGGCGGGCCGCTTCGATCTGACGCGCGGTCACACGTCCCGGCTCCATCGCCTTCAGACCCATCGATCCGAAGTTCAACGCCGTGCCGCCCTTGGCATTGCCATGGATACGGCCCTTGTGCTGCTTGCGGAATTTCGTGCGCTTCGGTGACAACATCGTCTTGAACCCATTTCCTGAGATGAGCAACCCCTAAGGCTGATCATCATGTTCCTTGTTAACCCGCTCCCCGACGCATCCGCGCCGGACAGCCGCCGATCAGCGGTTGCCACCGCCCCCACTGGACGACGACGTGCCGCCCTGTTCCGCCAGGCGCTTATCCTGGGCATAGGGGTCGTGGGCCATGATCTCGCCCTTGAAAATCCAGACTTTCACGCCGCAGATACCATAAGTGGTCGCCGCTTCCGCCGTGCCATAGTCGATATCGGCGCGCAGCGTGTGCAGCGGCACCCGACCTTCGCGATACCATTCGGTCCGCGCGATTTCCGCGCCGCCCAGACGACCACCACAGTTGATGCGGATGCCTTCGGCACCCATACGCATCGCATTCTGTACCGCACGCTTCATCGCGCGACGGAAAGCAACGCGACGCTCAAGCTGCTGGGCGATGTTTTCGGCCACCAGCTTGGCATCCAGTTCCGGCTTGCGGATCTCGATGATGTTCAGCGCGATGTCGCCGCCGAACCGGGTGGACAGATCACGACGCAACTTTTCGATATCCTGACCCTTGCGACCGATCACGACGCCCGGACGGGCCGTGTGGATGGTAACGCGGGCACGACCTGCGGGACGCTCGATGATGACGCGGGAAATACCGGCCGCCTGCAGCTTGTCCTGCAGATAGGCGCGCATCGCGACGTCCTTGTGCAGCAAGGTCGCATAGTTCTTGTCAGCATACCAACGGGAGTCCCAGGTGCGGTTGATCCCGACGCGCAGGCCGACTGGATTGATCTTCTGACCCATTATACGGTCTCCTCGCGTTCGCGCACGACTATGGTGAGGTTGGAAAACGGCTTCTGGATCTTGCTCGCCCGACCGCGCGCCCGGGGACGCATGCGCTTCATGACGAAGGCCTTTCCAACGAAAGCTTCCTTCACATACAGCCGATCAACGTCGAGCTGATGGTTGTTTTCCGCATTCGCCACTGCCGATTCCAGAGCCTTCTTCACCGTATCCGCAATGCGGCGGTGGGTGAAGGTCAGGTCGTTCAGCGCCGAGCCGACATCCTTGCCGCGGATCATCGACGCGACCAGGTTCAGCTTCTGAGGGCTGACCCGGATCGAGTTGAGGACCGAGCGGGCTTCCGTGTCGGCCAGGCTGCGTTCTCTTGCCTGCTTACCCATCGTTACTTCCTCTTCGCCTTCTTGTCGGCCGCGTGACCGTAATAGGTCCGCGTTGGCGCGAATTCACCGAATTTGTGGCCGATCATCTGTTCATTCACCATCACGGGAATGAACTTCTGACCGTTGTGAACGCCGAACGTCAATCCGACGAATTGCGGCAGAATGGTGGAGCGGCGGGACCAGGTCTTGATCACCTCCTTGCGGCCGGAGTCGCGAGTCTTTTCCGCCTTCTTGAGAAGGCTCAACTCAACGAAGGGCCCCTTCCATACAGAGCGTGCCATGGTCTCTTACCCTTACTTCTTCGCGTGACGACGGCGGATGATGTACTTATCCGTCGACTTGTTGGAACGGGTGCGCTTGCCTTTGGTCGGCTTGCCCCACGGAGTCACCGGATGGCGACCGCCCGAGGTCCGGCCTTCACCACCACCATGCGGGTGATCGACCGGGTTCATGACCACGCCGCGCACCGACGGACGGCGACCCAGGTGGCGGTTGCGACCGGCCTTACCCAGGTTGATGTTCTGCTGGTCGGGGTTCGATACCGCACCGACGGTCGCCATGCATTCGGCCCGCACGACGCGCAATTCACCCGACGAAAGCTTCAGCTGGGCATAGCCCTGATCGCGACCGACCAGCTGGGCATAGGTCCCGGCGGAGCGAGCGATCTGCCCCCCCTTGCCCGGCTTCATCTCCACATTGTGGATGATGGTGCCGATCGGCATGTTGGCCATCGGCATTGCATTGCCCGGCTTCACATCGACCTTGGTCCCGGAGATGATCTTGTCACCGGCTTTCAGGCGCTGCGGTGCCAGCACATAGCTGAGTTCACCATCGTCATACTTGACGAGCGCGATGAAAGCGGTCCGGTTCGGATCGTATTCCAGCCGTTCCACGGTCGCCGAAACATCATGCTTCAGGCGCTTGAAGTCGACCACACGGTAGCGACGCTTCGCCCCGCCGCCACGACGGCGCTGGGTGATGCGTCCGGTATTGTTGCGTCCGCCCTTTTTGGTCAGACCTTCGGTCAGAGCCTTGACCGGCTCGCCCTTGTGAAGGTCCGAGCGGTCGACCAGCACGAGACCGCGTTGGCCCGGTGTGATCGGCTTGTAGCTCTTAAGCGCCATTGCTCAACTCCTCTATCGATCCAAATCCGTCCCGGCAGTCAGGCTCAGATGCCCGCGCCGACGTCGATCGAATGCCCTTCTTCCAAACTCACCACGGCTTTTTTCCAGTCGCTGCGCATGCCCATACGGCCACGGAAGCGCTTGGTCTTGCCTTTGACGACCATCGTGTTGACGGCCTTCACCTTGACGTCGAAAATCTTTTCGACCGCCGACTTGATCTCCGGCTTGGTGGCATCGGTCGCCACCTTGAAGACCACCTGACCGTGCTCGCCGGCCAGGGTTGCCTTTTCCGTGATCACCGGGGCAAGGATGACACGATACATGCGCTCCATGCTCGGGGTCGACTTGTTCAGAAATTTCCAGCTCATTTCAACCGTGCCTCCAGGCTTTCGACGGCCGCTTTGGTCAGGACCAGCGTGTCACGGCGCAGGATGTCGTAAACATTGGCGCCCTGGGTCGGCAGAACATCGATATTCGGAATGTTCTGCGCCGCCAGCGCGAAGTTGCGATCCAGTTCCGCGCCGCCAACGATCAGGGCATTGGCCAGACCGAGTGCGGTCAGCTTTGCCTTCAACAGCTTGGTCTTCGGCTCGCTCGCCATCACGTCGTCGAGGATGATCAGCTTGCCCGCCGCCACTTTCGAGGACAGCGCATGCATCATCGCCAGACGCCGGACCTTCTTCGGCAGATCATGCGCATGATCGCGCGGTGTCGGCCCGAAAGCGCGCCCACCACCCCGAAAATGCGGTGCCTTGCCGTTCCCCTGACGGGCACGACCGGTGCCCTTCTGGCGATAGATCTTCTGGCTGTTCCCGGCGATTTCCGCCCGGTTCTTGACCTTGTGTGTCCCGGCCCGACGCTTCGCCAACTGATAGTTGACCATGCGGGCGAGGATATCCTTACGGGGCTCGAGCCCGAAGATGTCATCGCTCAGGTCGATGTCACCAGCGGCCGTATTCTCGAGCGTGAGGATTTTGGTTTTCATAGTCCCTTACCCCTTACGCGCCGGACTTGCCGTCGGTTTCAGATTCGACCGTGGGCGCTTCTGTCGCATCCGCGACCACCGCAATCGGGGCCTCGTCTTCGACAGGCGCATCGGCCGGCTTCAGCGACGCCGGGGACGGAACGCCCTCCGGCAATGCTTTCTTGACGGCATCCTTCAGCAGGATCCAGGCATTTTTGGAACCGGGAACGGCTCCCTTCACCAGGATCAGGCCGCGGGCGACATCGGTGGTCACGACCTGCAGATTCTGCTTCGTGATCTGGCTGGCACCCATATGGCCGGCCATCTTCTTGCCCTTGAAGACCTTACCCGGATCCTGACACTGACCGGTGGAACCATGGGAGCGATGCGAAACCGAAACACCATGGCTGGCCCGCAGACCGCCGAAATTGTGCCGCTTCATCGCCCCGGCGAAGCCTTTACCGATGCTGATCCCGGTGGCATCGACCCACTGACCGACCACGAAATGGTCGGCCTGAAGCTCATCACCAGGATTCAGCAGGTTTTCCGGATCGACCCGGAATTCCGCCAGCTTGCGCTTCGGTTCCACGCTGGCCTTCGCGAAATGTCCGCGCATGGCCTTCGTCGTATGTTTCACCTTGCGTCGACCCAGACCCAGCTGCACAGCCGTGTAGCCATCGGTTTCCTGAGTGCGCACGGCAGTGACCTGCAGCCCGTCCATCTGCAGCACGGTGACCGGGACATGCACCCCGTCTTCCGTCCAGATGCGGGTCATGCCCAGTTTCTTTGCGATAACGCCGGTTCTCATTGATTCGTCCCCCGCGTCAGAGCTTGATTTCGACGTCGACACCAGCAGCCAGGTCGAGCTTCATCAGCGCGTCCACGGTCTGCGGAGTCGGGTCAACGATGTCCAGCACGCGCTTGTGCGTACGGACTTCAAACTGTTCACGGCTCTTCTTGTCGATGTGCGGCGAGCGCAGCACCGTAAACTTCTCGATTCGTGTCGGAAGGGGGATCGGTCCCCGGACTTCCGCGCCTGTCCGCTTCGCGGTGTTGCAGATCTCCTTGGTCGACTGATCCAGGACCCGGTGATCGAACGCCTTGAGGCGAATGCGAATGTTCTGGCTTTCCATGCCGTTCACCCTCTGTCATCCCCGCCCGCACCCGAAATGGGCCGTTTTGGGGAAGGCTTGCGGCGGCCCCGATGTCGGGTGCCGCCGCCCTGTTTGCCAAACTTACTTCAAGATCGAGGCGACGACGCCGGCGCCGACGGTGCGACCGCCTTCGCGGATGGCGAAGCGCAGGCCCTCATCCATCGCGATCGGCGCGATCAGTTCGACTTCCATCGACACGTTATCGCCCGGCATCACCATCTCCGTGCCTTCCGGCAGCGCAACCATCCCCGTCACATCAGTCGTGCGGAAATAGAACTGCGGACGGTAGTTGGTGAAGAACGGCGTATGACGACCGCCTTCTTCCTTCGTCAGGATATAGGCCTCGCCAATGAACTTCGTGTGCGGCGTGATCGAACCCGGCTTCGCCAGAACCTGACCCCGCTCCACATCGTCACGGCCAATGCCGCGCAGCAGCGCACCGATATTGTCCCCGGCCTCGCCGCTGTCCAGCAGCTTGCGGAACATCTCAACCCCGGTCACGACCGTCTTCTTCGTGTCCTTGATCCCGACAATCTCGATTTCCTCACCGACCTTCACGATGCCCTGCTCGATACGACCGGTCACAACCGTGCCCCGGCCCGAGATCGAGAACACATCTTCAATCGGCATCAGGAACGGGCGATCCTTCGGACGCTCCGGCTGCGGGATGTAGCTGTCAACAGCCGCCATCAGTTCCAGGATCTTCGTCTTGCCGATCTCGTCATTCCGGCCTTCCAGTGCCGCCAGCGCCGAACCCGCGATGATCGGAATGTCGTCGCCCGGGAAGTCATAGGACGACAGCAGTTCGCGCACTTCAAGCTCGACCAGCTCCAGCAGCTCCGCATCGTCAACCTGATCAACCTTGTTCAGGAACACGACAATCGCGGGCACACCGACCTGACGCGCCAGCAGGATGTGTTCGCGCGTCTGCGGCATCGGGCCGTCCGCCGCGTTCACAACCAGGATCGCACCATCCATCTGCGCCGCGCCCGTGATCATGTTCTTCACATAATCCGCGTGGCCGGGGCAATCCACATGCGCGTAGTGACGCGCATCGGTCATGTATTCAACATGCGCCGTGTTGATCGTGATCCCGCGCGCCTTCTCTTCCGGCGCCTTGTCGATATTCGCGTAATCCATGAAGGTCGCCCCACCGGATTCCGCAAGAACCTTCGTGATCGCAGCCGTCAGCGTCGTCTTGCCGTGGTCAACGTGACCAATCGTACCAATGTTGCAATGCGGCTTCGTACGCTGGAACTTTTCCTTACCCATTTCTCTTCTCCATTCCGGGCCGGCGGATCGCCGACTGTCTCAATTCCGTTTCGGGCAAAATCCGTCCGGATCAGGCCATCTTCGCTTTAACTTCGTCGGCAACCGCCTGTGGCACCGGCTCATAGTGATCGAACTGCATCGTGTACTGGGCACGACCCTGGCTCAACGAGCGCAACGTATTCACGTAGCCGAACATATTGGCCAGAGGGACGCTGGCATTGACGACGCGGGCGATACCGCGCTGGTCCATGCTGCTCACCTGACCCCGGCGGCTGTTCAGATCGCCGATGATGTCGCCCATGTAATCGTCCGGCGTCACCACCTCGACCTTCATGATCGGCTCCAGCAGACGCGCACCCGCTTTTTCCATAGCTTCGCGGAACGCAGCCCGCGCGGCGATTTCAAAGGCGAGAACCGAGGAGTCAACGTCGTGATAGGCACCGTCCACCAGGGTCACACCGAAGTCGATGACTGGGAAACCAGCCATGATCCCGCTGCCCATCTGGGAAATGATCCCTTTCTGAACGCCGGGGACGTATTCCTTCGGCACCGAGCCACCGACAACCTTGCTTTCGAAGCTAAAGCCTTCACCTGGCTCACGCGGAACGAATTCCAGCGTAATCTTGGCGAACTGACCCGACCCACCGGTCTGCTTCTTGTGGGTATATTCGATGGTGACCGGCTTTGTGATGGTTTCACGATACGCGACCTGGGGGGCACCGATATTGGCATCCACCTTGAATTCACGCTTCATGCGGTCAACCAGAATGTCGAGATGCAACTCGCCCATGCCCGCGATGATGGTCTGGCCCGACTCTTCGTCCGTCTTGACGCGGAACGAGGGGTCTTCAGAGGCCAGACGCTGCAGCGCCTGGGACATCTTTTCCTGGTCCGACTTGGTCTTCGGCTCCACTGCGATCTCGATGACGGGATCCGGAAATTCCATCCGCTCAAGAATAATCGGATTGGCCGGATCACACAGCGTATCGCCGGTGGTCGTATTCTTCAGACCCGCGATGGCAACGATGTCACCCGCCATGGCTTCCTTGATGTCTTCCCGGCTGTTCGCATGCATCAACAGCATGCGACCGACGCGCTCCTTGTTCTCCTTGACGGAGTTCAGCACGTAGGAACCGGCTTCCAGCGTACCGGAATAGACACGGCAGAAGGTCAGCGAGCCGACGAACGGATCGGACATGATCTTGAAGGCCAGAGCAGAGAACGGGGCCTCGTCAGAAGTCTTGCGCTCCAGCTTGGTTTCCAGATCCTTGACCGACACGCCCTGGACGTTATCGACGTCTTTGGGCGACGGCAGGAAGTCGACGACCGCATCTAGCAGCGTCTGCACGCCCTTGTTCTTGAAGGCCGTCCCGTTCAGGACCGGCACGAAGGCACCTGCCAGCGTACCCTTGCGGATACAGGCCAGCAGCGTTGCTTCATCAGGCTCGGTGCCCTCCAGATAGGCTTCCATCGCGGCATCATCATGCTCAACGGCCAGTTCAACCAGCTTCAGGCGGTATTCGGCGGCCTTGTCGGCAAGATTGGCGGGGATAGCGACATATTCGAACGCCGCACCCAAATCCTCGCCCTTCCAGACGACGTGCTTCATCTTCACCAGATCGATCAGCCCGTCATATTCGGCTTCGGAACCGACCGGCAGATTGACCACCAGCGGCACCGCACCCAGACGATCCACGATCATGTCAACGCAACGGTAGAAGTCGGCACCCATGCGATCCATCTTGTTGATGAAACACATGCGTGGCACACCGTATTTGTCAGCCTGACGCCAGACGGTTTCGGACTGCGGCTCGACACCGGCGACGGCATCGAAAACCGCAACCGCACCGTCGAGAACACGCAGACTGCGCTCCACCTCAATGGTGAAGTCGACGTGACCGGGGGTGTCGATGATGTTGATGCGGTGTTCGCGCCAGAAACAGGTGGTTGCGGCGGAAGTGATCGTGATCCCGCGCTCCTGCTCCTGCTCCATCCAGTCCATCGTGGCATTGCCATCATGGACTTCACCAATTTTGTGCGAGCGACCCGTATAATACAGAATCCGCTCGGTCGTCGTCGTCTTGCCTGCGTCAATATGGGCCATGATGCCAATATTGCGGTAGCGATCGATCGGGGTCTGGCGTGCCATGGGAGACGCTCCTTACCAGCGATAATGGGAGAAGGCGCGGTTCGCCTCCGCCATCTTGTGAGTGTCTTCGCGCTTCTTGATCGCAGCGCCACGGTTGTTGGAAGCATCCATCAACTCGCCGGAGAGGCGCTCCACCATGGTGTTTTCCGAGCGCTTGCGCGCCATGTCGATCAACCAGCGGAAGGCCAGCGCCTGGGCGCGGGTCGGGCGAACCTCGACCGGAACCTGATAGGTCGCACCGCCGACGCGGCGGGAGCGCACTTCCAGATGCGGCTTCACGTTTTCGAGCGCCTCATGGAAGACCTTCATCGGATCTGTCCCGCCCTTGCTGGCAAGCCGGTCGAAGGCACCGTAGACGATCCGCTCTGCGGTCGACTTCTTGCCGTCTTTCATCACTGAGTTGATGAATTTGGACAGCACGACATCCCCGAATTTCGCATCCGGATTGATCTGCCGTTTCTCTGCGCTATGACGTCGCGACATACTTAATTGCTCCCGATCACTTCGGCCGCTTCACGCCGTATTTCGAACGGCGCTGCTTGCGGTTCTTGACGCCCTGAGTATCCAGCGTCCCGCGGATTGTATGGTAACGAACGCCCGGAAGATCCTTCACGCGTCCGCCGCGGATCAGAACGACCGAGTGTTCCTGAAGATTGTGACCCTCGCCCGGAATGTAGCTGGTCACTTCGTATCCGTTGGTCAAACGGACGCGCGCAACCTTTCGAAGCGCCGAGTTCGGCTTCTTCGGTGTGGTCGTGTAAACGCGCGTGCAAACGCCGCGTTTCTGCGGGCACGCTTCCAGAGCCGGGACTTTTTCCCGAACCGGTTTGTCTTTCCGCGCCTTGCGGATCAGCTGGTTGATCGTCGGCATAAGATCTTCCCGTCGCCGTTTCTATCTCTTAGGCAGCCTTCACGGCCACCCGCTGTCTATCCAAATCGCATCAGACCGGACAAATCATGTCCAGCAAGATACGAACCGTGACGTCGGCCGAAGGTGATCCCTTGCGACCCCGCCACGCGTGAAAACTTCCAAGTCGAACCGGCCCCATCCATCACAGAGGAGGCGGTGAGTCAACGCTTCGGTTTGCCTGAACTGCGTTTAGGCTCATACCGCTTCCGTTTTCACACGAAAATGACCGATTGCGATCTTTTTCAATTCAGTCGAAGCGTCCGATGACATTTCCCAGGAAACGCACCAGATCGGGCCTACCGCCAGCTCTCTATCAAGGCGCGCGGATACTATTCACGCACCCCCGCCACGTCAAGCGCGATTCTGACCGGAATTCCCGATTCTTGTCTGTCTGGATTGTTTCATGATTTCAGCAATTTTTGGTAATTATATTGCGTGGAATCATGAGTTTCATGTGTTTTGGTGACAGAAAATGGGACCCGCAACGGCATGCTCCTCAGTCCTCTCTATATTATGAATGTGACCTGTGCTTTGATAGCCTTTCAACGAATAGGGGGGTATGCATCAGTGCGAAGGATATTCAGCAAGGTCGCCATGCTTTTGGGATGTTTTTCGCTTTGGAATTCCCTACCAGTCATGGAATCTGATGCGCAGGCACAGCAACCGCTTCGGCTGGCCTATCTGATCCCCGGCAGCGACAAGGAACCGGGTTGGCAGAGTGCCCATGCATTCGCCATCGCCGCGGCAGAGGATCTGGGCTTCACATTGGAGGTCCACTATGCCTTCAACGATGCGCGCCGGCTGATTGAAATTGCCAAAACGGTCACATCCCGACCAGCTGAGAAACCCGATTACGTCATCTTCCACAACTACGAGGGGGCCGCGCCCTATATCCTGAACGAGATTGAGCGCAACGGACTGTACGGCTTCATGCTGGGCTCGGGTCTGTCCGAGGCCGTGCGCCAGGACATCAAGGGACCACGCGTCAACTTCAAGCGCTGGCTCGGGGAATTCAGAACCGATGAAGTCGGCGGCGGGTTCGAACTGGCGCAACTGCTGTTCCGGGCCGCCTTCAAGCGGGGGCTTACCAGTGCCTCCGGGCGCTATACCATGGTCCTGCTGAATGGCAGTGCCGGGGATGAGGCCGCGATCAGCCGACAGGACGGGGCACATCTAGCGGCAAAGGAACTGTATCGCGGCGAGATCATCATACGGGCCATTGCTGACTGGTCCCGGATCAAGGCCCGTGGAGTCACCGCGCGCGCTTACGAGAAGCAACCGACCACCCCGCTCTACTGGGTTGCCAACGATCTGATGGCGCTTGGTGTGCTGGATACGTTCGAGCGCACGCGGCGGGTGCCGGGAACTGATACGCTGATCGGCTGCTTCAACTGGTCGCCCTGGGCCCTGAAGGCCGTCGCCGACAACCAGATCGAATTCGTCTTGGGTGGGAAGTTCACCGAAGTCGGTGCCGCCATGGTGCTGCTCTTCGATCATTCTCGAGGCCGGGACTTTGTTGACAAGGGAACATCGCACACAACCCGGTACAGTCTGGTAACCAAGGAAAATGTGACCGCCGTATACCAGCGCGTCGTCCGGAACGATTATCGCAGCATCGATTTCCAGCAATACAGCCGCATCCTGAACCCGACCTGGACCGGATATTCATTCGACGCTCTGACCTTTCTGGGCGCGATGCGGTAACAACGATCCGTAATCAGAATGACCCTGACTCGCAAGCCGTGACGGGTTCGGTGCGACATGGCATAACGCATCGGATGTCGAGACTGCTCGGGAGGGGTCGGTAGCATGAGGCGTGGCGGGGTGCGATGGGCGGTGGCGCTGATTCTCAGCGTCTATATGACCCTGTGCGTGCCAGGCGCATCCGCCTATGCACAATCCAGCAATCAGGAACCTATTCGCATCCTGTTCATCAACCCGGCCCCGCCCGAAGACCTGCACTGGTCCATCGTCACCAGCATGATGCGGGCGGCGGCGGCGGATCTCGGTGTCGAACTGGACGTGCAGCACGCCTTCCACAGCGGTCAGTACACCCTGAAATATGCCGCCCTGGCAGCGGAGGCAGCGCGCAAGCCGCATTATATCATCTTCCGCAACGTGGACAGGATCGCAATAGAGGTCTTCAAGCTGACCCAGGCGGCGGGGATCCACACCCTCACCATCGACGCCCCATTGGAAGAAGCGGAGTTGAAGCTGCTGGGCGGTCCCAGACAGAAGGTGCCGACCTGGCTGGGTCAGGTCGTGCCGAACTTCCTCACGGCCTCCGAATCGCTGGGCAAGGTGCTGATCCAGGACATTGACCGGCGCGGCTTCAAGGGGCTTATCGACATCGTCGCGATGACCGGCCCGGATTCGGATATCGGCTCCCAGGTTCGTCTGTTCGGGCTGAAACGCGGGGTGCAGGCGTTCAAGAATGCCCGCATCCTGCACGCCTTTCCGTCGAACTGGGATGTCAAATCCGCCGACCGCGAGGCCTACAAAGCCTTCCGCTATGCCGCCAAGGTTCCGGTCTGGTGGGCAGCGGATGACAATATCGGCCTTGGCGTCATCAACGTATTGCGCAATACCCATCGCAAACTGGGCAGCGATACCCTGTTGGGTGCCTTCAACTGGACCCAGCCGATGCTGACCGCCCTGGTCCAGAATCAGGTGCAATATGTCGCGGGTGGCGGTTTCGTTCAGGGAGCGGCGGCATTGATCCTGGCCCACGACCACGCCCGGGGCCGGGATTTCGCCGACCAGGGACTGAACTACACGATGGAGCTGGCAATCCTGCACCGGAACAACATCGCCTCCGTCGGGCGGGTGATGATCTCCGATGCCTGGGACCGCATCGATTTCCGCCGCTTCAGCCGTGTCACCAACCCGGCCCTGACGCAGTACGATTTCACCGTGAACAGCTATCTGCGAGCGGTATTGGGACAATAGAAACTAAAAGCAAAGAGGCCCCGGTTCGCACCGGGGCCTCTATCGCAATCAACTCAGAACGTCGCTTACTCGGCGGCATCCGAATTCGCGGCATCAGAATTGGCAGCAGCCTGTTCGGCTTCCAGCGCGGCCTGGGCGGCGGCGCGTTCGGCCTGGATGACCTTGTCGCGGCTGACGGCGACGCCGCGCAGACGCTTCATAACCGACCCCGTTCCCGCCGGGATCAGACGCCCGACAATGACGTTTTCCTTCAGCCCTTCCAGCGTATCGACCTTGCCATTGACGGCGGCTTCGGTCAGCACGCGGGTGGTCTCCTGGAAGGAGGCCGCAGAGATGAAGGAGTTGGTCTGCAGGCTGGCCTTGGTGATCCCCTGAAGTACCGGCTTGGCAACGATGGGTGCCTTGCCCGCCTTCTCCAGATTCTCGTTCATGGTCTGCACTTCGTAGCGGTCAAGGATTTCCCCAACCAGCATATAGCTGTCGCCCGGATGCTGGACTTCAACCTTTTGCAGCATCTGACGGACGATCACTTCAATATGCTTGTCGTTGATCTTCACGCCCTGCAGCCGGTAGACGTCCTGCACTTCCTTGCAGAGGTAATCCGCGAGGGCCTCGACGCCGAGGACTTCCAGAATGTCATGCGGCACCGGGTTCCCGTCCATCAGCATCTCACCCTTCTGGATGAAATCGCCTTCCTGAACGGTGATATGCTTGCCCTTCGGGATCAGGAATTCCGACGAATCCTTCTCTTCATCGTTCGGGCGGATAACGATGCGGCGCTTGGCCTTGTAATCCTTTCCGAATTCGATGTAGCCGTCCTGATCGGCGATGATCGCGAAGTCTTTCGGCTTGCGGGCCTCGAACAATTCGGCCACCCGTGGCAGACCCCCGGTAATGTCGCGCGTCTTCGAGCTTTCCCGCGGAATGCGGGCCAGCACGTCCCCGGCCTTCACTTCGGTCTCGTTATGGACCGAGAGAATGGCGTCGGTGGACATGAAGTAACGGGCTTCCATGCCGTTCGGCAGGGTCACGACCTCGCCCTTCTTGTCCCGCAGCGTGACGCGCGGACGCAGATCGTTGCCGCTTGCCTGCTGCTTCCAGTCGATGACGACCTTCGAGGAAATCCCCGTCGCCTCGTCCACGACATCACGAACCGACACGCCCTCGACCAGGTCGACGTAATGGGCGACACCCTCGGTCTCGGTGATGATCGGAATGGTGTAGGGATCCCATTCGGCCAGCGTCTGGCCGCGCACGACCTCCGCCCCGTCGTCAAGGCGCAGGCGCGCCCCGTAGGGAACCCGGTGCTTGGCCCGTTCGCGGCCCAGTTCATCCAGCAGCACAAGTTCGCAGTTCCGGCCCATGATGACCTGACGGCCTTCGGAGTCGATCACGACGTTCTTGTTGTTGATGCGCAGCACGCCGTCAATCGAGCTTTCGACCGAGTTCTGCTCCGCACCACGCTGGGCCGCCCCGCCGATGTGGAAAGTCCGCATCGTTAACTGGGTTCCCGGCTCACCGATGGACTGTGCCGCGATGACGCCAATGGCCTCACCAATATTTACCACCGTCCCACGGGCCAGATCGCGCCCGTAGCAAGTGCCGCAGACGCCAACCTTGGTCTCGCAGGTCAGGACCGAGCGGATCTTGACCGAGTCGATCCCGGCGGTTTCGATGGCATCCGCTTCCGGTTCGGTGATCAGCTCGCCCGCCTTGATGATGATGTCACCAGACAGCGGGTCGATCACATCCTCGGCGGCACAGCGGCCCAGAACACGTTCGGCCAGACCTTCGATCAGATCGCCGCCTTCGATCACGGCGCGCATGGTCAGACCCTGCGAGGTGCCGCAATCGCGCTCCACGACAATCGCGTCCTGTGCGACATCGACGAGACGCCGGGTGAGATAGCCGGAGTTGGCGGTCTTCAACGCCGTATCCGCAAGGCCTTTACGCGCCCCGTGGGTCGAGTTGAAGTATTCCAGAACCGTCAGCCCCTCCTTGAAGTTGGAGATGATCGGCGTTTCGATGATCTCGCCCGACGGCTTGGCCATCAGGCCCCGCATCCCGGCAAGCTGCTTGATCTGCGCGGGCGACCCACGCGCCCCGGAATGCGCCATCATGTAGACCGAGTTCAGGCTCTTCTTGTCGCCGCCCTGAATGATCTTCATCATTTCGTCGGCGACCTTGTCAGTCGTGCCGGACCACAGATCGACCACTTTGTTGTATTTCTCAAGCTGGGTGATCAGGCCGTCCAGATACTGCTGTTCGTATTCCTTGACCTGCGCCTGGGCTTCCTCGATCAGCTTCACCTTGGCCTGCGGAATGACCAGGTCATCCTTGCCAAAGGAAATGCCAGACCGGCAGGCCCAGCCGAAACCGAGACCCATCAGGCGGTCACAGAAGATCACCGTCTCCTTCTGACCGGTATGGCGATAGACGATATCGATCAGATTGGAGATGTCCTTCTTCGTCAGCAGCCGGTTGATCAGGCTGAAGGGAAGATGCGGATCGCGCGGCAGGATCTGGGCAAGCAGCATGCGGCCCGGCGTCGTGATGACGCGCTGGCGTACAGTGTTGCCCTCCGCATCCACGGTCTCGTAGATCGACTTGATCCGGGTGTGCAGGCTGATCGCCTTGGTCTCCATGGCGTGTTCGATTTCCGCCAGGGTCGCATAGGCTGGAACGCGGTGGACATTCGCCTTGCCGTCGGTGATCAGCTTGTAGGCCTTCGCCGGATCGGTTTCGCTGATCAGGTTGCTGGCATCCGCCGCATCGCGCAGCACGACATCGTCGCGCTCCATTGCCGCCGTCAGTGCCTCGATCCCATCGACATGCACGATCGGGCTCGGTGCGTCCGACCGTTCATGGGTGATGTAATAGAGACCCAGAATGATATCCTGCGACGGCACGATGATCGGCTTGCCGTTCGCGGGCGAAAGGATGTTGTTGGTCGACATCATCAGCACGCGGGCTTCAAGCTGGGCTTCCAGCGACAACGGCACATGGACCGCCATCTGGTCACCGTCGAAATCCGCGTTGAAGGCGGTGCAGACCAGCGGGTGAAGCTGGATCGCCTTGCCTTCGATCAACTTGGGCTCGAAAGCCTGGATGCCAAGGCGGTGCAGTGTCGGCGCACGGTTCAGCAGGACCGGGTGCTCGCGGATGACCTCTTCCAGGATATCCCAGACCTCCGGGCGCTCCTTCTCGACCAGCCGCTTGGCGGCCTTGATCGTCGAGGCCATGCCATAGGTCTCAAGCTTCGAATAGATGAACGGCTTGAACAGTTCCAGCGCCATCTTCTTCGGCAGCCCGCATTGATGCAGCATCAGTTCCGGCCCGACAACGATGACCGAACGGCCGGAATAATCGACGCGCTTGCCCAGCAGGTTCTGCCGGAAACGGCCCTGCTTGCCTTTCAGCATGTCGCTCAGCGACTTCAGCGGGCGCTTGTTGGCGCCGGTGATGACGCGGCCTCGACGGCCATTGTCGAACAGCGCATCGACGGATTCCTGCAGCATGCGCTTTTCGTTACGCACGATGATATCCGGCGCGCGCAATTCCATCAGGCGACGCAGACGGTTGTTCCGGTTGATCACGCGACGGTACAGATCGTTCAGATCCGAGGTCGCGAACCGACCGCCATCCAGCGGCACCAGCGGGCGCAGTTCGGGCGGGATCACCGGGACGATGTCCAGGATCATCCATTCCGGACGTGCACCGGAAGCCTGGAAAGCCTCCAGCAGCTTGAGACGCTTGACCAGCTTCTTGCGCTTGGCTTCGGAACCGGTCTCGGCGATTTCCTCGCGGGTCTTCTCGATCGCCTCGTCAGGATCGATCTGCGAGAGCATGGATTTCAGCGCTTCCGCACCGATTTCCGCCGTGAAGGCATCCTCACCATACTTGTCCTGCGCGTCGAGATATTCCTCTTCGGACATCAGCGACTGGATCTTGAGATCCGTCAGGCCCGGTTCGGTCACGACATAGTTCTCGAAATACAGGACCCGCTCCAGATCCTTCAGCGTCATGTCCATCAGCAGGCCGATGCGGCTGGGCAGCGACTTCAGGAACCAGATATGCGCGACCGGCGAGGCAAGCTCGATATGGCCCATCCGCTCGCGGCGCACCTTGGAGAGCGTGACTTCAACGCCGCATTTCTCGCAGACGATGCCCTTGTACTTCATGCGCTTGTACTTGCCGCACAGGCATTCGTAATCCTTGATCGGACCGAAGATGCGCGCGCAGAACAGACCATCCCGCTCCGGCTTGAAGGTGCGGTAGTTGATCGTTTCCGGCTTCTTGATCTCACCGAACGACCAGGACCGGATACGCTCCGGCGAGGCCAGGGAGATACGGATACTGTCGAAGCTCTGGAGACCCTGCGGTTGACCAAAAAGCTGCATCAATTCATTCATTATGCTCTCCTTTGCGCCAGTTTAGCTCAGCGGCGCTGTCAAGCTTGGAGGGAAAGGCGGAAGCGGGGCACCATGGCCCCGTTTCTCACAATTCCTCCTGGATCAACTCCACATTCAGGCCCAGCGAACGCAGTTCCTTGACCAACACGTTGAAGCTTTCCGGAATGCCGGCTTCGAAATTGTCGTCGCCGCGCACAATCGCTTCGTAGGTCTTGGTCCGCCCGGAGACATCGTCCGATTTCACCGTCAGCATTTCCTGCAGGGTGTAGGATGCGCCATAGGCTTCCAGAGCCCAGACCTCCATTTCCCCGAAACGCTGACCGCCGAACTGCGCCTTCCCGCCCAACGGCTGCTGGGTAACCAGCGAGTAGGGACCGATGGAACGCGCATGGATCTTGTCGTCGACCAGGTGATGGAGCTTCAGCATATAGATAATGCCCACCGTGACCGGACGGTCGAAGACTTCCCCGGTACGCCCGTCAGTCAACCAGACCTGACCGGATTTCTGCAAACCCGCCTTTGTCAGCATGTGGTTGATGTCGTCTTCCCGCGCCCCGTCGAAGACCGGCGTTGCGATGGGAATGCCCCCGGTGAGGTTGCCTGCCAGTTCCAGAACCCCGTCATCGTCGAGGGTCTTGATCTCCCCGGCGATCTCGGCGGTTTCATAGACGCCTTCAAGTGTCTGGCGCAGATCAGAGACCTGACCGCCTTCCTTGTAGGATTCCAGCGCCCTGGCCACCTGGTTCCCCAGGCTTGCACAGGCCCAACCCAGATGCGTCTCCAGAATCTGCCCGACATTCATGCGACTCGGCACGCCCAGCGGATTGAGGACGATATCGACATGGGTTCCGTCTTCAAGATAAGGCATGTCCTCGATCGGCATGATCTTGGAAATGACCCCCTTGTTACCGTGACGCCCGGCCATCTTGTCGCCCGGCTGCAGCTTGCGCTTCACCGCAACGAAGACCTTGATCATCTTCATCACGCCCGGCGGCAATTCATCCCCGGCCTGGACCTTTTCCACCTTGTCGTCGAACCGGGCCTGAACGCGGGCAACGCTCTCGTCGAACTGCTTGCGCAACAGGTCGAGATTGTCATTGGTTCCCGCATCATCCACCGCGACCTGGCGAAGCTGACCGTTGGTCAATTCATCGAAGTCGCCTGGCTGGGCGATACCACCGGTCTTGAAGTTCTTCGGACCCGCCGTGACCTTCTTGCCCATGATCAGTTCGAGGAAACGACCGCGGAAGGAGCGTTCGAGAATGCCCCGCTCGTCATCCCGGTCCATCGCCAGTTTTTCGATCTCGGCGCGTTCAATGGCCAGGGCACGCTCGTCCTTGTCCACTCCGCGACGGGAGAAGACCCGGACCTCGACGACCGTCCCCTTGGTGCCCGGAGGCATCCGCAGTGAGGTATCGCGCACGTCCGATGCCTTTTCGCCAAAGATCGCCCGCAGCAGCTTTTCTTCCGGGGTCATCGGGGATTCGCCCTTCGGCGTCACCTTTCCGACCAGGATATCCGCTGCCTCGACTTCCGCACCGATATAGACGATCCCGGCCTCGTCGAGATTCTTCAGGGCCTCTTCGCCGACATTAGGAATGTCGCGGGTGATTTCTTCCTGACCCAGTTTGGTATCGCGGGCCATGACTTCGTATTCCTCGATATGGATCGAGGTAAAAACGTCATCGCGCACGATCCGTTCGGAAATCAGGATCGAATCCTCGAAGTTGTAGCCATTCCAGGGCATGAACGCGACGAGCACGTTGCGGCCCAGTGCCAGTTCTCCAAGATCGGTGGACGGCCCGTCCCCGATGATATCGCCTGCCGAAATATGATCCCCAACGCGGACCAGTGGGCGCTGCGTGATGCAGGTCGACTGGTTGGAGCGCTGGAATTTCAGCAGGTTGTAGATATCGACCGAGCTTTCCCGCGCCGCATCCGGATCGGTCCGGCGCACAACGATGCGGGTGGCATCGACCTGATCGATGATCCCGTCATGCCGGGCGACGATGGACACGCCCGAATCCTTGGCGACCCGCGATTCCATCCCGGTCCCGACCAGCGGGGCAACGGATTGCAACAGCGGAACAGCCTGACGCTGCATGTTCGAACCCATCAGGGCGCGGTTCGCGTCATCGTTTTCCAGGAACGGGATCAGGGCGGCGGCGACCGACACCAACTGGCGCGGCGAGACGTCCATCAGATCCACATCCTGCGGGCGGGCAACCATATAGTCGCCCCGCGCGCGGCACTGGACCAGATCCTCGATCAGGCGACCGCTCTCATCGACCGTCGAGTTCGCCTGCGCCACGGTATAGCGGGTTTCCTCCATCGCCGACATGTAGATGACTTCGTCCGTGACGATGCTGTCCACGACCCGGCGATAGGGGGTTTCGATAAAGCCGTACTTGTTGACGCGGGCATAGGTGGCCAGCGAGTTGATCAGCCCGATATTCGGACCTTCCGGCGTTTCAATCGGGCAGATACGTCCATAATGGGTCGGGTGCACGTCGCGCACCTCGAACCCGGCACGCTCGCGGGTCAGACCGCCCGGGCCCAGCGCCGAGAGACGACGCTTGTGGGTGACTTCAGAGAGCGGATTTGTCTGATCCATGAACTGCGAGAGCTGCGAAGAGCCGAAGAATTCGCGCACCGCCGCAGCCGCAGGCTTCGCATTGATCAGATCATGCGGCATCACACTGTCGATATCGACGGAGCTCATCCGCTCACGGATCGCGCGTTCCATACGCAGCAGGCCGATGCGATACTGATTTTCCATCAACTCGCCGACCGACCGCACACGCCGGTTGCCAAGGTGATCGATATCGTCGATTTCACCGCGACCATCCTTCAGTTCCACCAAAACCTTCAGGATGTGCAGAATGTCTTCCCGGCGCAGGGTGCGCATATGATCGGGAACATCCTCCAGGTCGAAACCGAGGCGCGAATTCATCTTCACGCGACCGACAGCGGAGAGATCATAGCGCTCCGAATCAAAGAACAGGCTGCGGAACAGGGCTTCGGCAGTTTCAAGCGTTGGCGGTTCGCCCGGACGCATGACGCGATAGATATCGACCAGCGCATCCTCGCGGCTGGCATTCTTGTCCGCCGCCAGGGTGTTGCGAATCCAGGGGCCAACCGTGACCAGATCGATATGCAGTGTCGGCAGGTCGGTGATCCCGGTATCCACAAGCTGTTGCAGCGAATCCTCGGTCAGGTCATCCCCAGCCTCGACGATAACCAGCCCGGTCTTCTCGTCGATCAGGTCTTCTGCCGCATAGCGCCCGATCAGGGTGTCCTGACGGATCAGTACTTCCTTCACGCCCTCTTCCGAGAGCTTCTTGATCAGCCGTGGCGTGATCTTGGTATTGGCTTCGACAATGACCTCGCCGGACTTTGCGTCGATCAGGTCATGGGTCAGCTTCTGCCCGCGCAGGCGCTCGGCATCAAAGGCCGTCTTCCAGCCGCTCTTGGTCAGCGTATAGGTGACCGTGTCATAGAAGGCATTCAGGATGTCTTCCTTCGACATGCCCTGGGCCAGACCCGGATCAAGCTGTTCGCCTTCCTTTGCAAGTTCCGCGCGCTTGGCGGCGGTCTCTGCATTGTCCAGCGCCAGCAGCAGCGTCGTCGCCGGCAGCTTGCGGCGACGGTCGATACGCACATAGGCCAGATCCTTGGCATCGAATTCGAAGTCGAGCCAGGAGCCGCGATAGGGAATGACGCGAGCGGCAAAGAGATACTTGCCCGACGAATGGGTCTTGCCCTTGTCGTGATCGAAGAACACACCCGGCGAGCGGTGCATCTGGGAGACGATCACGCGCTCCGTCCCGTTGACAATGAACGTGCCGTTGTCGGTCATGAGCGGGATATCGCCCATATAGACTTCCTGCTCTTTGATGTCGCGGAGCGAGCGGGCACCGGTTTCCTCGTCCACATCCCAGACGACGAGACGCAGCGAGACTTTCAGCTGCGCGGTATAGGTAAGGCCACGCTGGCGGCATTCCTCGACGTCATATTTCGGGCGCTCCAACTCGTAGCGCACGAATTCCAGACGGCTGCGATCAGAAAAATCCTTGATCGGGAAGACGCCGTTGAACACTTCCTGCAAGCCGACATTCTGGCGCTGGTCCAGCGGCACACCGCTTTGCAGGAAGGCGTCATAGGAGGTCTTCTGAACTTCGATCAGGTTGGGCATCTGCGCAACTTCGCCAAGACGCCCAAAACTTCTACGGATACGTTTCCGACCGGTGAACGACATCGCCATCTCGTTCCTCATCCTTCATCTGTTTGCACCGAACGCACCGCACCTGACCGCCTTGCACGGGGATGGGTGGTCCATGCCTTGTCAATCCGCCCCGAACCGCGCGCCGAACGGCACTGCGACCGGACCGGGTCCACCCCCCAGATCCAACCCGGCAATCGCGTTTTGCGATGCGGGCGGGCATTTGAGGCGCGTCGAGGGACGACGCCGATTGGCCTCGCCCCCCTTGAATACGCCGCCGGGGCGGAACCGATGATCCCGAAGGTCCACCCATCCCGCCCGCGACGATACCCGATTACTTCAGCTCGACGGTGGCGCCGGCTTCTTCGAGTTGCTTCTTCAGCTTCTCGGCTTCGTCCTTCGCAACGCCTTCCTTTACGGCTTTCGGCGCGGCTTCGACGAGGTCTTTCGCTTCCTTCAGGCCAAGGCCCGTAATGGCGCGAACTTCCTTGATGACGTTGATTTTCTTCTCGCCGGCAACGGCCAGAATAACGTCGAAGGAGTCTTTTTCTTCGACAACCGGAGCAGCTTCGCCACCACCGGCAGCCGCCGCGACGGCAACCGGTGCCGCAGCAGAGACGCCCCATTTCTCTTCAAGCATTTTCGAGAGCTCAGCCGCCTCGATGACGGTCAGATTGGAGAGCTCGTCGGCCAGTTTCTCAAGATCAGCCATTTCAATTCACTCCTAAGGCAGTTGTTTTGACTCGTGATTGTCCCGAGCCGCACCTCAATTCGAGTTTCCATACGCTGCGAACACGCGCGCCAACTGGCCGGCTGGTGCCTGAAGCACCCCTGCGACCTTGGTGGCGGGAGCCTGGATCAGACCCACGAGCTTGCCCCGCAATTCGTCGAGCGAGGGCAGTTTTGCCAACGCTTCAACCTGTGCGGCACTGAGCCCGGCGCGATCAAGCCCCCCGGCAACGATTGAAATCTTCTCATTGGTTTTCCGGTAATCGGTCACCACTTTGGCGGCCGCAACCGGATCCTTGGAGAAGGCAATCGCCGTCGGACCCGTGAACACGTCGTTCAGATACTCGAACTTCGTTCCCTTCAGCGCCAAACGGACGAGCGTGTTCTTGGTCACCTTGTAACCAGCACCCACGTCGCGCATCTTCTGCCGAAGATCCGAAACTTCCGCGACGGTCAAACCTGACTGGCTGGTAACAACCACCAGGCTCGACGCCTCGAATGTTTCGTGCAGCTCGGCGACCAGGGCTTCCTTCTTTGTACGGTCCACTGATCGTCTCCGCTGTTGGGTTCCGCCTGACCCTTTCGGGGTCGATTGGAACCGGTTTTGCACAAATCGGACCTGCCTTGCGGCAAAATCCGCCTTCCTGCCCGGGAGGATGGAAATGACTGAGAGAACCCGTTGCCGGAAATCCCTCCATCACCCTGTGTCCAGTCCTACCTATCTCATGACGGCCGGTTTCCCGCTTAAAGTTCGGTCGGCCGAACCGGTCCCGAACCACCGTCAATCTCGGACAGATATCCGCAGGATCCGTTTCCGGCCTGCAGTTTCTCCGGGGCGACACAAGGCCACCCCGGAAACCCGTTATGCCGAGGCCTTTAGGCCTGCGGCTGCGCCGATGCGAGGTCGAGCTTGAGGCCCGGACCCATGGTCGACGACAATGAAACGCGCTTGATATACGTGCCCTTCGCACCCGACGGCTTGGCCGACTGGATGGCACTTACAAAGGCGCGCACATTCTCTGCCAGCTGAGCCGGGGCGAAACTGAGCTTGCCGATACCGGCATGCACGATCCCGGCCTTCTCGGCACGGAACTGCACTTCACCGGCTTTGGCCGCCCGCACCGCATCGGCGACGTTCGGCGTGACCGTGCCGAGCTTCGGGTTCGGCATCAGGCCGCGCGGACCCAAAACCTTACCCAGACGCCCAACGATGGCCATCATGTCCGGAGACGCGATGACGCGGTCGAAATCCATCATGCCGCCCTGGACCTGTTCCATCAGATCCTCTGCACCGACGAAATCGGCACCCGCAGCCTTAGCGTCTTCCGCCTTGTCGCCCCGAGCGAAAACAGCGACACGCACCGTCTTGCCTGTCCCATGCGGCAAGGCGCAGGCACCCCGTACCTGCTGATCCGCATGACGGGGATCAATGCCGAGATTGAGCGAGATTTCGATGGATTCATCGAATTTCGTCTTTTTCGCATCGACCAGAATCTTCACGGCCTCTTCGACACCGTACTGCCGGGTCCGATCAAGGCCTTCATAGGCCGCCTTCAGGCGCTTTCCTACCTTTGCCATGACCCTTATCCTTCCACCGTAATGCCCATGGAGCGCGCGGAGCCTTTGATCGACTCCATCGCCGCTTCCACGGAGACAGCATTCATGTCCTTCAGCTTCGTTTCCGCAATCTCGCGAACCTGGGCGAGCGTGACGGTGCCGACCTTGGTCTTGTTCGGCGTGCCGGAGCCCTTCGGAATCTTCGCGGCCTTCTTCAGGAAGTAGGCGGCGGGCGGGGTCTTCGTCACGAAGGTGAAGCTGCGGTCCTCATAGGCGGTGATCACGACCGGAGTCGGCGTGCCCGGCTCCATCGATTGCGTTGCCGCATTGAAGGCCTTGCAGAATTCCATGATATTGATGCCGCGCTGACCCAGTGCCGGGCCGACGGGCGGGGACGGGTTCGCCTGACCCGCCTTAATTTCGAGCTTGATATAGCCCGCGATTTTCTTTCTTGCCATTTCAACCTTCTTTCCACAGTTGCCGCCGGTCCCAAACCCCTAAATCCAGGGCCGGTTCGGCGGTAGGTCGCGCCGCGGTGATAACGGCCCCCCGCTGGACTTGATCCGGGGTTGGCCTGCCGCGACGATTTTCGTTCGCTGTCTAAATCGACCCGTCCCGTCTCAGAGCTTTTCAACCTGAGAATATTCGAGATCGACCGGTGTCGCGCGACCGAAGATCGACACCAGAACCTTGAGGCGGGCCTTCTCCTCATCGACATCCTCGACGGTGCCGTTGAAGGAGGTGAACGGCCCATCGCTGACGCGGACCTGCTCGCCGATATCAAAGCTGATCGACGGCTTGGGCCGATCAACGCCTTCCTTGACCTGATCCAGAATGCGCTGCGCCTCTTTCTCCGAAATCGGGGAGGGGCGCTTTTCCGTACCCAGGAAACCTGTGACCTTGGCCGTGTTGCTGACCAGATGCCAGGTGAGATCGTTCATCTCGCAATAGACCAGGACATAGCCGGGGAAGAACTTGCGCTCCGCATTGACCTTCTTGCCACGACGCATCTCGACAACGGTTTCGGTCGGAACCTCCACCTTCTCGAACATGTCCTGCAGTCCTTGGGTGTGCACCTGCTCCATGATCGACTCGGCGACCTTCTTCTCCGAGCCAGAGAATACGTGCACTACGTACCAGCGTTTCGCCACGTCCAACCTCTCGTTCCAACAAAAGAACCCTCGCGACCGCCGCGCCGGTTCCAGAATTCCAAAAACCCGATCAGCGACCCAGAATAAGCTGGATGATCCAGGCGATGATGCCGTCGATTGCCAGGAAGAACACCGCCATGATAGTGACCATGACAAAGACCATGATGGTCGCCACCGTGGTCTCCTTGCGGGTCGGCCAGGTGACCTTGCTGGCCTCCTGACGAACCTGACGAACGAACTGCGCGGGATTTGTCTTCGCCATTGCTCTTCGATCCACCTATCCGCATACCGGTCCGGTATGCTGAAACCCTTGTTATCGTATCCCGTGTCTGGCCCGGTATTCAGAGACCCGACCCATGTCCGGGGTTCTGGACAACGCGCCCGAACCACGTCACTGTCACTCTGTCGGCCCATCGAACAGTGGGCCATCTGTCAGTGCGATCACCCTTTTTGACCGGCCCGCACTCGATCAACAGGATCAAGACAGTCCGGCAAAGAGGTTACGGCATACCGACCCGCACCATGCGATCCTCCCGGTTCGGGGATGATGCATCGTGCGGACTGATGCCGATTGAAACCGGCGTGGTTTAAGCCCTTAGAGCGGCAAGCACAACACCCGAAACACAAAAAACCGCATCCAACCATAAAAAAGTCGCGCGCGCCCCCGGTTCAAACCGGTGGGCGCGGCGCGGAATTCCCAACTCCTACTCTCCAACCACTCAAGCCAACCTGTTGATCTAAGTGGCAAATCTGGCAGGGGCACAAGGATTTGAACCCTGGACCTACGGTTTTGGAGACCGTCGCTCTACCAACTGAGCTATACCCCTTCACTCCGGAATCTGGGCAGGCAACCCTGTCAGGTCAACCTGACCGGATCCGAAATACTTACTTCAAGATCGAGGCGACGACGCCGGCGCCGACGGTGCGCCCGCCTTCGCGGATGGCGAAACGCAGGCCTTCATCCATCGCGATCGGCGCGATCAGTTCGACTTCCATCGACACGTTGTCGCCCGGCATCACCATCTCCGTGCCTTCCGGCAGCGCCACCATCCCCGTCACATCGGTCGTGCGGAAATAGAACTGCGGACGGTAGTTGGTGAAGAACGGCGTATGACGACCGCCTTCTTCCTTCGTCAGGATATAGGCCTCGCCAATGAACTTCGTGTGCGGCGTGATCGAACCCGGCTTCGCCAGAACCTGACCCCGCTCCACATCGTCACGGCCAATGCCGCGCAGCAGCGCACCGATATTGTCCCCGGCCTCGCCGCTGTCCAGCAGCTTGCGGAACATCTCAACCCCGGTCACGACCGTCTTCTTCGTGTCCTTGATCCCGACAATCTCGATTTCCTCACCGACCTTCACGATGCCCTGCTCGATACGACCGGTCACAACCGTGCCCCGGCCCGAGATCGAGAACACATCTTCAATCGGCATCAGGAACGGGCGATCCTTCGGACGCTCCGGCTGCGGAATGTAGCTGTCAACAGCCGCCATCAGCTCCAGGATCTTCGTCTTGCCGATCTCGTCATTCCGGCCTTCCAGTGCCGCCAGCGCCGAACCGGCGATGATCGGAATGTCGTCGCCCGGGAAGTCATAGGACGACAGCAGTTCGCGCACTTCAAGCTCGACCAGCTCCAGCAGCTCCGCATCGTCAACCTGGTCAACCTTGTTCAGGAACACGACAATCGCGGGCACACCGACCTGACGCGCCAGCAGGATGTGTTCGCGCGTCTGCGGCATCGGGCCGTCCGCCGCGTTCACAACCAGGATCGCACCATCCATCTGCGCCGCACCCGTGATCATGTTCTTCACATAATCCGCGTGGCCGGGGCAATCCACATGCGCGTAGTGACGCGCATCGGTCATGTATTCAACATGCGCCGTGTTGATCGTGATCCCGCGCGCCTTCTCTTCCGGCGCCTTGTCGATATTCGCGTAATCCATGAAGGTCGCCCCACCGGATTCCGCAAGAACCTTCGTGATCGCAGCCGTCAGCGTCGTCTTGCCGTGGTCAACGTGACCAATCGTACCAATGTTGCAATGCGGCTTCGTACGCTGGAACTTTTCCTTACCCATCGTGTGCGCTTCCCTACCGTTAGCGATCTCGTCTCATCGCTGGTTGACATCACCTCGCCCGGACCCGGTTGGTCCAAGGGCACCCGTATCCTAACCGTAAGGCCCCGCCGCATGGATGCGGAGCGACGCCATTCCCCCGTTCCCACATTCGGGAAACGAACAAACTGGAGCGGGTGAAGGGAATCGAACCCTCATAGCCAGCTTGGAAGGCTGGAGCTTTACCATTAAGCTACACCCGCAAATCCAACCCCTGCTTCGCGGCGATCCGTGATCGCGACATCGGCATCCGCAGACCCATGGTCCGGGCACCTGATCCCGCTGATCGTCGATGGTGGAGGGAGTTGGATTTGAACCAACGTAGGCTGAGCCAACGGATTTACAGTCCGTCCCCTTTAACCACTCGGGCATCCCTCCACGATACCGACGGGCCGCATCGCACGGCGGAACGGGGTTTAGTGTTCCCTCCCGCGCTTGTCAACGGACAATCGGCGGACAATCGCCTGTTTTCGCTCCGCTTCTTTTCAGCCGCCGCTTTTCCCGGCCCTCTTGCCCGATGGCGGCGTTCGGCGTATGAGCGGGGGCATGAACAGATCCAAACCGCCAAAAGGCCCCCGGCCGCCCCGTTCGACACCTCGCCCCGGTCCTGGAAAACCGTCCGGGAAGCGCCCCTTTTCCGCTCAGGCCCCGGCAGAGGGCGCAACAGGCAAAGGCGCGGCACCGGAACGATCCGCCCCCGCATCGCAACACCCTGCAAAGCCCCGCGCACCCCGCAGTGGCGCGGCGCGGGACAGGGGATCCCGCAATCCCGGCGGCAATCGCTATTGGCTGACCGGCACACATCCGGTCCTGGCCGCGCTGGCAAATCCGGAGCGCCGCCTCGGGCGTCTGCTGGCGACGGCGGGCGGTGTGGAGCAGTTGGGCGATGCGGCGCATCGGGCGGAAGTCACCGTCGAGATCGTCGAGCGCGCAGAGATCGAGCGACTGACCGGTCCCGATGAGGTCCATCAGGGCCTGGCGCTGGAAGTCCTGCCGCTGGAACCGCAGGCTTTGGGCGATCTGCCCGATCCCCATGCCCGCCATCCCCTGCTGATCCTCGATCAGGTGACCGACCCGCGCAATGTCGGCGCGATCCTGCGCACCGCAGCCGTTTTCGGGGCCGTTGCCGTGATGGTTCAGGACCGCCATGCACCGCCGGAAACCGCCGCTCTGGCCAAGGCCGCATCCGGTGCGCTGGAGACCGTCCCGCTGGTGCGCGTCGGCAATCTGGCCCGCGCGATGGAGGAGGTCAAACAGGCCGGGTACTGGACCATCGGCCTGTCGGGCGACGCTACCGATACGCTGGCAAGCCTGCCCGCCGACCGCCCGATCGCCCTCGTCCTGGGGGCCGAAGGCGACGGCATGCGCCGCCTGACCCAGGAAGCCTGCGACCGCATCGTCAGAATTGCCATGGCCCCCAATCCGGTCGGCTCCCTCAACGTCTCCAATGCCGCCGCCGTCGCCCTCTATGCCGCCACCCTTGCGACGGACACGATGCAATGAAGTCGGATGCATTGAGGATTGATTTTCTGCGCACACCCCGCTAGACACTCCGCCAGTCACCTCCGGTCAGCCACATCCCGGCCCCGGAACGACGCCGGATTAGCTCAGCTGGTAGAGCAGCGGTTTTGTAAACCGAAGGTCGCGGGTTCGACTCCTGCATCCGGCACCAATTCTTTGATTTCTCTTCATCCAGTTAGTAATATTAGATTTGGGGCTGTCCCAGATAACTACCTGAGCTGACGCTTAACCCATTGTCTGAGTTGAGCTAATTGATCTGACGGATCGCTGTTGTTGAACCGCCACTCGCACTCCTTCAAAAATAGACCGAAATGGGCCTTCGGGACACCGTTGAATTTACGCATGTGACGCTTGGCCTGGTTCCAGAAATTCTCGATCCCGTTAATGTGGTTCCGCTTGTCGGCGAACAGCTCCGAGTGATTGATCCGAAAGTGTTTGAAGTCGGAGACGTCGAGCGCGTTGTAGCCCTTCCAGCAGTCGGAATAGACGATGCTGTCGGGGATGACCTTGCCCTCAATAATCGGCAACAGAGTAGCGCCGGAAGCATCGGGAATGATCTTCGTATAAACCTTCCCGCCACGCTTGAGAAGCCCGAAAACCGGGACTTTCCCCGGCGCACCACGACCTCTCTTGCCCTTTCTCTTGCCGCCGAAATAGCTTTCGTCCACCTCGATCTCGCCACCGAACATCGCCTCGCTTTCGGCCTCAAGCTCATAGGCGATGACCTCGCGCAACCGATGATAATAGAACGCCGCTGTCTTGCGGTTCACGCCACAAAGACAAGCTGCCGTACGAGCCGTCGTCCCGGCGACAAAATGCTCGATCAAACGATCCTGCTTGTAGTGACTCAGACGGCTCTTGCGCATGGACCCCATGATAACCCCCAAACCGGGTTATCTGGGACAGCCCCTTAGATTTTAACTTCATCTCACACTGTACAGGTCTTGCGAAAATCATTCGTTCACATTTCCTGTGCCCTATCCAAGACCAAGAATCGGGCCGTCCAGAAGCCGCATCAGGTCACCGAAATAGCCGGCTGAATAGGCTGGGCGTGTGGGGTCGGAGGTGATGGTGACAGCCATCCCGCGTTCTGGGTTGGCCGCGATGATCTGCCCGCCATAGCCGCGTGCGATGGCGTAGCCGGAGGCGCTGAGGAACCATCCATAGCCATAGCCCAGTCCTGAATAGGGGGACCGGGTGCGGGATGTCATCGAGGCCCGGAGCCAGTCGCGGCGAATGATCTGACCGCCATCAAACCGCCCGCCGTCCCGGACCATCTGCGCGATACGCAGCAGGGCGCGGGGTGTCAGCGCCATCTCATTGCCACCGAGATAGTAACCCTGCGGATCCTGTGTCCAGGCGGGAACCTCGAATCCGAGCGGCGAACCGAGTCTTTCGCGGGCCAGAACCAGCAGGCTTTTCCCCGTCGCCTCGGTCAGGGCAGCGCCAAGCACATGGCTGGACCCCGTCGAATAGATCATCCGACCGCCGGGATCCGCGATCATCGGGCGACGGAGCGCATGCGCGACCCAGTCATCCGAACCGACCCAGGCGCCGTAATTCGGCCCAGACGTGCTCTCAAGCCCGGCCCGCAAAGTGACCAGATCTTCCATCGTGATCCCGGCCACGCCATCGGTGGCTCCGCCCGGAATGATGGCTGGAGCGACATCGCCCAAGCGCGCGTCGATCCCCGCGATCTCCCCTCTGTCGATAGCGGTGCCGAGAAGCAGCGCCAACAGGCTTTTGGAGCAGGATTTGATATTGGCCGGTCGGTCCAATCCGGGACCGCGGGGTGCTTCCGCGACAATCACCTCATCCCCGCGCTGGATCTGAAGCGAAAGCAGTTGCCCCATGCTCCCTATAGCCTGACGAATTTCATCAAGCGACGTGCCCGAGGCTCCTGCGAGGCTGGGAGCACCCAGCCCGACCAGCAGGGCCGTGGAAAATTTCCGTCGGGTCAGCATGCGAATCCCTCTCTGTCACTTCTACCAGCGGCTCACGCAAGATGCCCAAGTCCCGTGCCACGGTCTGGAAGGAGAGATAGGACGCATTGCGCCCTTGTGTACCCATGGAAGATTGACGGGCGGAACTACCGCCGCGACAGCAGGGTCGTGACATGCCCCATCTTGCGTCCGGGTCGGCTCTCGGTCTTGCCATAGAGATGAAGCTGCGCGCCTGGCTCTGCGAGGATCGCCTGCCAGTCATCGGCCTCCGTGCCGATCAGGTTGCGCATCTCGCAATCGGCGATGCGGTCGGTCGCACCCAGGGGCAGGCCGCAGATCGCGCGCACGACCTGTTCGAACTGGCATGTCAGCGCCCCGTCCATCGTCCAGTGGCCGGAATTGTGCGGGCGCGGCGCGATCTCGTTCACCAGCACCCGTCCGCCCGAACAGACAAACATCTCCACCGCCAGCAGGCCGGTATAGTCCAGCGCCGCTATGGTGCGGCGGGAGATGTCTGTGGCGCGATCTGCGGTGGCAGCGTCGATCCGGGCCGGAACCAGGGTACGGTGCAGGATATGGTCGCGATGGATGTTTTCCACCGGCTCGAAACAGGCGATCCCACCATCCAGTCCCCGCGCCGCAAGGACGGAGATTTCCAGCGTGAAATCGACAAATCCTTCCAGAATGCACGGGACGCTGCCCAATTTGTCGAACAGCCCACCCGCATCACCGGCGTCACGGATCGTCGCCTGACCCTTGCCGTCATAGCCAAGCCGCGCGGTTTTCAGAACGGCGGGTGCGCCCATCGCAACAATGGCGGCATCCAGTTCCGCCTGATCGCCGATGGCGGTCCAGGGGGCAGTCTCGATTCCGGCCCCATTGAGGAAGCTCTTCTCTGCCACCCGGTCCTGGGCGATGGCAAGAGCCGCCGCACCGGGGCGCACCGGCACGGTACGGGCCAGATGTTCGACCGCGCGGATCGGCACATTTTCAAATTCCAGCGTCACGACATCGACCGTGGCGGCAAAAGCGTCCAGGGCGGCGGCATCGGTATAATCCGCCGCCATATGCCGGGCGACATGGCTGGCCGGGCAATTCACCTGCGGTTCAAAGACATGACAATGATAGCCAAGCCGCGCGGCAGCCAGCGCCAGCATGCGGCCCAACTGTCCCCCGCCCAGAATGCCGATCGTGCTGCCCGGTGGCAGAATGTGTGGATCAGGCATCGTCCACCGGCTCCTCCGCGATTGCCTCTGTCTGGCGTGCACGATAGGCATCCAGAGCATCAGCCACCGCCGGGTCCATCAGGGCGATCACCGCGCCCGCCAGCAGACCCGCATTCACCGCACCGGCGCGCCCGATGGCCAGGGTCCCGACCGGAATCCCGGCGGGCATCTGAACGATGGAGAGCAGACTGTCCTCCCCCTTCAGGATTTTTGACTCGATGGGGACGCCAAAGACCGGCAGCGGCGTCAGTGCGGCGGTCATGCCCGGCAGATGTGCGGCCCCGCCTGCTCCCGCGATGATCGCCTTCAGCCCCCGCTCCCGTGCGGTTTCGGCATAGGCAACCATCCGGTGCGGCGTGCGATGGGCGGAAACGATCTTCACCTCATGGGGAACGCCCAGATGGTCCAGTATGTCCGCGGCATGTTTCATGGTCGGCCAGTCGGACTGACTGCCCATGATGATCCCGATCAGGGGTCTGTCGCTCATCATCGATCCTCGCATCCTGCCATGGCCCTGATTTCATGACTGTCCGGGCCGGAAAGCCGGGGAGTATAGGGACGTGGTGCCACCGTGCAAGAGGTGTATAATTGACGATATGAAGACAGATGAGACCAATCTGGTGCGCAATCCGACGACCGTGACACAGCAGCGCTCCGCCGCACCGCTGAACTATGCGGCTGCAACTCATGCCAAATCCGATGCAGAGCGCAGCCAGGATGCGCTGGATGCCTGGCGACAGCGGCGGGAACGGGGGACGCCCCCCGAAGATCCGGTGGTGATCCACGGGCTTGATCCTGAGGCGGCGGACGAACCGACCCGAGCAGTCCTGGCCGCCTTTTCCGAAGATGTACTGCAGCTTCATGAGGCACTGGAAGCGGCGGAGGCACGGCTGGAATGGGCCGAACATGAGCGCCGCCACGAACCGGAAACCGGGTTGTTGCGGCGGGATGCGCTGTTTGCGGAAATCCGGCATCTGGAAACGCTGGACCGTCAGGAAGGGGTGGCAAGCGAGATTGCATTGCTGCATCTGAACGGCTTCGCCGCCTTCCGCAAAACATCCGGGCGCGCCGCGGCGGAACGATTGATGATCGCATTGGGAATGGCGCTGAAACAGGCGCTGGACTCAGCGGAACCGGCAGGGCGCGTCGGTGATGGGGATTTCTTGGTCCTTCTGACCGGTCTCTCCGGCGATGCGGCGTCCAGCCGGGCCGACACTCTGGCCGAAGCCTTGATTCAGGCTATCGCCGTTGACGCCGAAGCCCGGAGTCTGCGCCCCGCGCAAATCCGGATCGGGCTGGCAAGACTGGGATCCTACCAGGATCCGATGGATGCCCTGGCCCAGGCTGACCGCAATCTGCGCTGATCATCAATCAGATAATCGCTGTTCGGGACTGGTCTGATCAGTCCTCTTGTCCGGAACGTCCTGCCGAGGGGGTCCTGTCATTCTCGTCGCCATCATTGGCGGGATCGTCGACCTGCTTCAGATCGCGCATGACTTCCGGGCGGCGCAGCAGGGAATTGATCCGACTTGCCTCCTCGAAAGTCTCATCGGCCATGAACCGCAGGCCCGGCGTATACTTCAGACGCACCTCACGTGCGACCTGACCGCGCAAGAAGGCCCCGGCCCGTTTCAGCGCTGCAATCACGTCATCCGTATTCTGCCCGCCCAGCGGCATGACATAGACGGTTGCGAGCTTCAGATCCGCCGCACAGCGCACTTCGGACACCGTGATCGGCGTGGTGCTTAGAACCGGATCCCGCAACTCACCCCTGGCCAGGATACGCGACAGGGCGTGGCGGATCTGTTCTCCGACACGCAACTGACGCTGTGAGGGCTCTCGGTCACTCATTTGCAGACCTTCCGCCGTCAAACCGGGGTGGTTGTCACGAGGTTACAGTGCGCGCTGCACTGACTGGATATTGAAGCATTCGACAATGTCTCCGGCGCGGATATCCTCGAAATTCTCGAAGGCCATGCCGCATTCGTAGCCATGCTTAACCTCACGGACATCATCCTTGAAGCGTTTGAGCTGCTTCAGCGATCCTTCATAGATCACCGTATCCTCACGCAGGATGCGGACCTTCGCTCCACGACGCACCTCGCCTTCGGTAATCATGCAGCCCGCGATCTTCCCGGCCTTGGTGATATTGAAGACTTCGCGGATCTGGGCGTAACCCAGCAGTTCCTCACGTTCCTCCGGCGACAGCATGCCGGACAGCAACGCCTTGATGTCGTCAACGACGTCATAGATGATCGAATAGTATCGGATATCGACACCATCCCGCTTTGCCAGATCCCGCGCCTGCGGATTGGCACGCACGTTGAATCCCAGGATCACGCCACCGGTGGAAGCCGCCAGCGTAACGTCGGATTCGGTAACGCCGCCAACTGCACCATGCAGCACACGAACCTTCACCTCATCCGTCGCCAGACCGTTCAGGGCAGAGACCAGTGCCTCCAGCGACCCCTGCACATCGGTCTTCACGATGATGGGAAGCTGTTCCGCCTCACCCGCCTTAACGCGCTCGAACATCTGTTCCAGCGTACCGCGACCGGAAATCGTGAACTGCGCCTCCCGTGCCTTGCGCTGGCGATAATCGGCGATCTCACGCGCCTTGGACTCATCGCCCAGCACGATGAACTCGTCCCCCGCCTGCGGTGTTCCCTGCAGACCCAGCACCTCGACCGGAACCGAGGGTCCGGCTTCAGTCAACTGACGGCCCTTGTCATCCAGCAGAGCGCGCACCCGGCCCCATTCCTGGCCGGCGACAAAGATGTCCCCGACCCGCAGGGTTCCGTTCTGCACCAGCACGGTCGCAACCGAACCACGACCCACTTCCAGTTTCGCCTCGACCACCGCGCCCCGCGCCTCAGCATTGGAATCAGCCGTCAGCTCCAGGATTTCCGCCTGCAGGAGGATGGTTTCTTCCAGCACGTCCAGGTTCAGGCGCTTGAGCGCGGAGACCTCAACGCAGATCACATCGCCGCCCATGTCTTCCGGCACCAGGCTGTGTTCCAGCAACTGGGCCTTGGCCTTTTCCGGATTGGCACCTTCCTTGTCGATCTTGTTGATTGCAACGATGATCGGCACATTCGCGGCCTTGGCATGGTTGATCGCCTCGATCGTCTGGGGACGGATGCCGTCATCGGCGGCAATTACCAGCACGACGATATCGGTCACCTGCGCACCACGCTGACGCATGGACGTGAACGCCGCGTGACCCGGTGTATCCAGGAACGTGATGGAGCCGCCATTCGACATCGTTACTTGATAGGCCCCGATATGCTGGGTGATGCCGCCCGCTTCTCCGGCGGCGACATCGGTGGCCCGCAGCGCATCCAGAAGCGAGGTCTTGCCGTGATCGACATGACCCATGATGGTGACGACCGGGGCACGGGGAAGCCCCTTGCCATCGGCCTGTTTCGGTTTGATCAGAATATCCTCGACATCGGATTCCGACACGCGCTTGGCCCGATGCCCGAATTCAGCAACGACCAGTTCCGCCGTATCGGCATCGATCATCTGATTAACCGCCGCCATCACCCCCATCTTCATCAGGGTCTTGATCACATCCGGGGCCCGTTCGGCCATCCGGTTGGCAAGATCGCCGACCGAGATCGCCTCGGGAATCGTCACTTCACGCACGACTTTTTCTCCCCGCGACAGGCGCTCGCGGTTTTGTTGTTTTTCGCGCTCACGGGCGCGGCGCAGGGCGGCCAGGGACCGGTGCCGGCTCTCGCCGTCCTCTTCCACCAGTGCCTGGGAAATCGTCAGCTTGCCGCTGCGGCGGCGCTGTTCGCCCGCCCGCAGGCGCATCGTGCCCTTCTTCTTGTCCTTGTCGTCAACCGGGGGAGCCACGGATTCAAGCTTGGCGCGCGCACGGGCCGCCGCATCCGGCTTCTCCGACGGGGGAACCGGAATGGAATCGGGGGAAACAGCGGTGACATCCTCGCCATCGGCCGCCGCATCGTCTCCGGCGGCATCCGTGTCAGCGGATTTGGCAACGGCATCCTCGGCCCCGGCCCCTGCGGCCTCGGCTTTCCGCCGGGCCTCTTCCTCTTCACGCAGGCGGCGGGCCTCCTGGGCGCGACGCTCCAGTTCCTCGGCTTCGTGCTTGCGGCGTTCCTCATCTCGCGCGGCCCCTTCCAGGGCGCGGATGCGGGCCTGACGCTCGACCTCGCTCAACCCGTCCAGCGGATTTTCCGATACCAGCTTGTTCTTTTCCTGCGGCGCACGCTGCGGAGCGGCCCCTTTGGCGGCAACCTTCATATCGCCCGCATCGTTGCGCTCGAAGGACCGGCGGCTCTTCGTCTCAACAATCACGGTCTTGGAGCGGCCATGGCTGAAGCTCTGGCGCACCTGGCCACTTTCAACCGTCTTTGACAGGCTCAGCTTTCCCGGTTTACCGAGAGAAAGCTTGCCACCGCCCTTTGAAGTCCCGTCGCTCATTCATCATCCTTTCCGACAAACCGACCCGTGTCGGGTGTCGTTTCTCTGAAACCTGTCAACCGCCGCGCCTCCCACAGGAAGCGTCGGCTCAGTCCGCCCTGGGACAGCGCCGCATGGACTGCCGCGTCGCGCCCGAAGGCTTCTCCCATCTCGGCGGCATCAAGAACCGCCAGAACCGGCACCGCAGCGCGGTTGTCCAACGCCCGCGCCAGACCGGCCAGTTTGGCACGGCCATCCGCCGCACCGTCGCGGGCCTGCAGCAGCACCGCACAGGACCCGCCTGTCAGCGCCGCGCGGGTCTTCTCAAACCCGCAGACCGCCTCTCCCGCGCGCCGCGCCAGGGAGAGCAACTCGATACAGCGCCGCACCAGAAGCATCGACACCTGTTCCGGCAGGTCGGGGGAGACCTGAACCGCCCGACGGGCGGCACGGGCAAACAGCTTCCGATCCAGCGCAGTCTTAATGCTTCGCGCATCCGCGCTCAACCACAATCCGCGTCCCGGCAGCTTTGCCGCCAAATCAGGGGTCACCTGATCCCCTGGCCCGAGGACGAAACGGATCAATTCCTCCCGGGGACGGCGTTCACCTGACACAAGACAGCGGCGGACGGATTCCTTTGCCGCCCGCGCCGATCCATCATCGGTGGAGAGTTCGGGAAACGGTTCCTCGGAAATGTCGTCCTGCCCCATTGCGCCGACCTTTCCGACAGATCCTTACGCCCCGTCCTCCAGATCGCCCTCAACATCATCCCGGGCGTCCAGCGCCGCCTGATCCGCCAGTATCTGATCCAGTTCATCCTGGGTCAGCCAGCCGACCTTCACGCGGGCATTCATCACCATAACATTGGCGTCCTGTTCTGACAGCCCCTCGCCGCGCAGCAGCCCATCCGCAGGATCGGTCAACTCATCGGCGGCAAGACCGGCGAAATCCTCGACCGTGCAGATCTTCTCCTCGCCAAGCTTGATCAGCAGCTTGTTGGAGAAACCGGTGAAAGCCACCAATTCATCCTTCACGCCGAGGTTTTTGCGCTTTTCCTCAAGCAGCCGGTTCTGCTCCTCCAGATAAACATTCGCGCGTTCGGACAGGGCCTCGGCAACATCCTCATCAAAACCTTCGATGGTCGCCATCTCGTCAACCGGCACATAGGCCACTTCCTCGACAGAGGTGAAGCCTTCCGTGACCAGAAGCTGAGCGATCATGTCATCCACGTCCAGGGCTTCCATAAACAGTTCGGAGCGTTCGATGAATTCCTTCTGCCGCTTCTCGGATTCCTGTTCTTCGGTCATGATGTCGATATTCCAGCCGGTCAGCATGGAGGCGAGTCGCACATTCTGCCCCCGGCGACCGATGGCGAGCGACAGTTGCTCATCCGGCACGACGACTTCAATCGTGTTGGTATCGGGGTCCATGACGACCTTGGTCACTTCCGCCGGTGCCAGTGCGTTCACAACGAAGGTCGCATCCTCATCATTCCACGGAATGATATCGATCTTCTCGCCCTGCAATTCGGCGACGACGGCCTGCACGCGGCTGCCGCGCATCCCGACGCAGGCGCCGACCGGATCGATGGAATGGTCATTGGAGATCACCGCGATCTTGGCGCGACTGCCCGGATCACGGGCGACCTTGCGGATCTCGATCACGCCGTCATAGATTTCCGGCACTTCCTGGGCAAACAGCATGGCCATGAATTCCGGCCGCGTGCGGGACAGGAAGATCTGCGGTCCCTTCTGTTCCTTGCGTACGTCAAAGATATAGGCCCGGACCCGGTCGCCCCGTTTGAAATGCTCGCGCGGTATGATCTCGTCGCGGCGCAGCACACCTTCGGCGCGACCCAGATCGATGGTGACATTGCCGTATTCGACCCGTTTGACCAGACCGTTGACGATTTCGCCCTTGCGATCCTTGTATTCCTCATACTGCCGGTCCCGCTCCGCCTCACGCACTTTCTGCACAATGACCTGCTTGGCGGTCTGGGCGGCGATGCGCCCGAAATCGATGGGGGGCAGACGGTCGACGATGAAATCCCCGACGACGGCATCGGGCTTCTTGCGGCGGGCGCGGTCAACCGTGGTCTGCTTCACCTCGTCCTCGATGGCGTCAGGCGCGACAACCTCGATATAGCGGGCCAGCACGATTTCCCCGGTCTTGCGGTCAATATGGGCGCGGATATCGTGCTCCATGCCGTATTTCGACCGACCGGCCTTCTGGATCGCCTGTTCCATGGCCTCCAGAACCAGTTCGCGCTCAATGCCCTTTTCACGGGCGACCGCATCGGCCACGGCCAGCATGTCGGTGCGGGTGATCGTGATGCCTTCCATCGTATTCGATCCTCATAAGCTGTCGGTCAAACATCGGTTAAATTGACGTCGGGGAGACCTTGGTCTAAAGGTCCGACCCTTCCGCCGCGGCAGTGCTTCCGGCGGCCGACGCGCGGCTCGCTTCAATCAGGGCGTCGGTCAGGATCAACTTCGACTCGCGGATTTCCGCAAACGGGATATCGAAGGGCCCCGTGTCGGTCTCGATCTTCACCAACTCTCCCTCGACGCCTCCCAGGATACCACGAAATCGCCTGCGGCCATTCAGCAAAGTGTCGAGTTCGATTTTCGCCTCAAACCCGGCATATCGCACGAAATCCTTCAAACGCGTCAGCGGTCGGTCGATTCCGGGGGAACTTACTTCCAGACTGTAGGCGCGGTCGATCGGATCATCCACATCCAGCAGGGCCGAAACGGCACGACTGATATCGGCACAGTCATCGACCGTGATCGCGACCTCGTCCAGCCTGTCGGCCATGATCTGCAGCGTGATCTGCTTTGTACCCAGCAAACGCACCCGCACCAACCCGTATCCCATATCGGCAAGGGCGGGCTCTATCATCGCTGCGATACGCTCTTCGATCACCATCTGCGGTGCCAGTCTTTCCCAGCCTAATACCCAGTCTCAAACCAGCGGCAAAAAGGACTCAAAGCCATTTTGCCAACAAAAAAGGGCGGGCCGCAGCCCACCCCCATCCATCACTCTTGCATGTACAAGGCGATATATGAAAGTTCAGTAGCAGGGTAATACGCCAAAGCCACCCGTCTTTCAAGCCTTCCGTGGCAAAACAGGCACGGAAGCCGGATCAGACCCGCCGGAAGGTCAGGTAATGGGGCCGACCGGCCAGTGCCTTGCTTTCATAGCGGGTCGGTGGTTGATCTTCCGGGCGCTCCAGCCAATCGGCGGGACGATCCGCTGTCCAGGTGAAATCCGGATGCCGCCCGGCATGAACCAGCATCCATTCCAGGTAATCCGGATGATCCGTGGCACAGCGCAGCAGCCCGCCCGGTGCAAGAACGCGGGCCAGACGTGGCAGGTTCTCCGGTCCGATGAAACGGCGCAGACGGTGGCGGGTCTTGGGCCAAGGGTCGGGAAACAGCACAAAAACTCGGGACAGGCAGCCATCGGGCAGCGCATCCAGGACATGGCGGGCATCATCGGGATAAACACGCACGGTCTGGATTCCCGCCGCATCCAGATCGCGGACCAGCTTCACCACCCCGTTTATGAACGGCTCGCAACCGATGAAACCGATATCAGGATGTACCTTCGCCTGGGCAACCAGATGTTCGCCGGACCCGAAGCCAATCTCCATCCACAGTTCGGCCACCGGGGGATCGAACAGGGTGCATGGATCAACGGGCAGCGCCCCCGGATCCAATGTCATGACCGGCAGACGCTGTTCCAGAATCGCCTGGGCCGACGGTTTCAGCGCCCGGCCCTTGCGGCGACCGAAAAATTTGGGCCGTTCGGAATCCTGTACCATCTGGCCCTTCCGGCAGGCGGGATCAGGTGAGAGCGGCTTTCAGTGGCTCGACCAGATCGGTGCGCTCCCAACTGAAATGTCCGGCCTCGGTCGGTTGACGACCAAAATGACCATAGGCGGAACTGGGTGCATAGATCGCGCGGGACAGGTTCAGATGAGTCCGGATACCGCGTGGAGAGAGGTCCATGACCTCGCCAATGGCACCGACCAGCTTCTCTTCGCTGACTCGCCCCGTGCCATGGGTATCAACCAGGAGCGACAGCGGCTTGGACACGCCAATGGCATAGGCGACCTGGATCGTGCATTTGTCGGCCAGATCGGCGGCAACAATGTTCTTCGCGACATAGCGCGCGGCATAGGCTGCGGACCGATCAACCTTCGTCGGATCCTTGCCGGAGAACGCACCACCGCCATGCGGGGCAGCACCGCCATAGGTATCGACAATGATCTTGCGTCCGGTCAGACCGGCATCGCCATCGGGGCCGCCGATGACGAAAATACCGGTCGGATTGACATAGAATTCATCTTCCGGCGGAAACCAGCCATTGGGCAGAACCTGGGCGACATGATGACGGACGATCTCGCGGATCTGTTCCTGGGTCATGTCGGCCGCATGCTGGGTGGAAACGACCACGGAGGTAACGCCAACCGGCTTGCCGTCTTCATATTTCAGCGTGACCTGGCTTTTCGAATCCGGACCAAGACCGCTTTTCGGATCACTGTGCCGGAAGGCGGCCAGGCTTTTCAGGATGTCATGGGAATACTGGATGGCGGCGGGCATGAGGACATCGGTTTCGCGACGGGCATGACCGAACATCAGACCCTGGTCGCCGGCACCCTCATCCTTGTTCCCGGCGGCATCAACACCAACGGCGATATCCTTCGACTGGCCGTGCAGGTAAATCTGCACGTCGGCAGTGGCGTGGTGGAAACCATCCTGTTCATAGCCGATATCCTTCACCGCCGCACGAGCGACAGCCTCGATCTTTTCCTTGATCACGTCGCCATTCGCATGAACCACCGATTCAGGTCCGCGCACTTCCCCGGCAATGACGATCCGGTTCGTCGTCGTCAGGGTTTCGCATGCCACGCGGGCATTCGGATCCGCCGCCAGAAAGAGATCCACGACCTCATCGGAAATCCGGTCACAGACCTTATCCGGATGACCTTCGGATACCGATTCGCTGGTGAACAGAAAAGAATTGGCCATGCTGACACTCCCTTTGACGGTGCCCGAAAGCGGGACGGACACACCGATTACCGATGCGGTCCCAACGAGATTTGGACCTACGACTGCTGAGACAGGAAATACGTTACCTCCCACGCGAAAGCGCGCGGTTTGTTACGGGGGTTTTCCGGCAACGTCAATAGTCAGTCTCAATCACGATTCCTGATGCGGTCGGAACCGCCATCAGTTTGCGTCAGGATTCTCCAGCAGCATGCGACACCACCCAACACAGATCGAATATCTTCTGGCGAATTTCAGGATCCCGAATCCTGTAATAGGCGCGGATCAGTTCCAGTGTTTCCCGACGCTTCATCGGATCGGCATCGATGTTGGGTTCCGCTGGTTCCTCCCGCAGTCCGGCACGCAGCCGAGGCGACTGTTCCGCCGTCTCCGTTGACATGTCGTCATAGAAAAACTGGATCGGGACGTTCAGGACACGGGACAGATCGTAAAGCCTGCTGGCCCCGATCCGGTTGGCACCCCGCTCATATTTCTGGACCTGCTGGAAGGTGAGGCCAATCAACTCTCCCAACCGCTCCTGACTCATGCCCAGAATCATGCGGCGCAGCCGCACACGGCCACCAACATGGATATCGATCGGATTGGGCACGCCGGGACGCCCGGCAGGAAGCATGCCCCTTGGCATTGTCTTGACAGGAGTCTTTGCCATTCAACCGCTTCCCGTCCCACATAACCAGATCACACCATCTGGCAGTCAGCGGTTTGAAACCAGGCCTCCACGTGGCCCGATATCGCCATCGCAACCGCATCATTCCAGATTTTTACAAGTACAATTCCGCTATAGACATACGTCATTATGCAGTCAAGATTCCAGCACCATTCCGTCGCTGGAATCCAGTCCACACTCAACGTCGGAGGATCATCAGCGCGATTCCGGAAAGAAGCAGCAGCATCAGGGCAAAAGGCAGATTGCCGTATTGGGCATAAACAGTCGCGGGCAAAGGTTCCGGTAACCGGAAATCGACGACCCCCCTCTCGTTCAGGGGAATCCGCGCGATCTCGCGCCCGTAGCCGTCGAAAGCGATGGAAACGCCAGTGCTCGCCGGACGCACCAGGGGCAGGCCTTCCTCCACCGCGCGCAGGCGTGCATGCTGAAGATGCTGATAGGGCCCCGCCGTGCTGCCATACCAGGCATCATTGGTCGCATTCAGTATCCAGTCGGGACGATCCGCCGGGTCGGTCACCGCGCCTGGAAAGATCACCTCATAGCAGATCAGAGGGGAAAAGCCGGGCAGTCCGGGCAGCCGGATCGTGCGCGGACCGGGGCCAGGTGAGAAGTCGACGGCCCCAACCGTGACCTTGCCGAAGGGCATATAGGCCCCCAGCGGCACATATTCCCCGAAGGGAACAAGATGCGCCTTGTCATAGGCGGCACGGATCGCACCATCCGAATCCAATGCCAGCATCGCATTGTAAAGTCGGTAGGGATCGTCCTCCCTGCGCGGCGCACCAGTGATCAGATATCCGTCGCGCGGGGCTGCGAATCCGCCCGCCGCCGTCAGCATGTCCGGCTGTTCGGCGATCATGAAGGCCGCCGCCGTTTCGGGCCACAACACCGCCGTCACCCAGTCCGGACGATCCACCGCGCTTTCGGACAGGAAGGTCTGAAAATTGCGCAGACGGAAATCCCGCGCCCATTTTTCACGCTGGGGAATATTCCCCTGGACCATACGCAGGCCCGGTCGCGATTCATCGGTCTGCTGCGCCGTGAAATCCGGTGCGAGGAACAGGCGGACGCTGCCCCCGATATAAGCCACCAGAGGGAACGCGACAGCGGCGGCCAGCCCCGCCCGCAACAGGGGTCGCGTCCCCGCCCCTGCCACCACCAAGGCGGGCAACAGGCCGTTGACCAGGACCAGCAGGCCAATACCATAGACACCGACCAGCGCCACACTCTGGCTGAGCGCCTCCGTACCGGACCACAGATAACCGAACGTATTCCACGGAAACCCAGTCATCAGAACGCCGCGCAGCCAGTCCGCCCCAGCGAAAGCGAGGGCGAGCAGGAGAATCCTCGCCAGTCGGCGCTGTGCACCCCGCCCGACCAGATAATCCGGAACAAGCGCGGCGAGACCGTAATAGATCGCCATCGCCCCCGGCAGTCCGATCAGCGCGAAGGGAATCATCCACCAAAAACTGGCGGAAAAAACCAGAAGTGCATTCGAAATCCAGTACCAGCCAATTGCGAAATAGCCGAAGGCAAACCACCAACCCGTGCCAAAGGCCGACCGTCGGCTGCGGACGCTTTCCAGAAACCAGATCAGAGGCGGCAGCGTGAGAAAGGCTATGGGCCAGAAATCAAGCGGCGGCAGACCCAGAGTCGTCAATCCGCCCAGCAGGAACAGAATGCCCCGCCGCCGCCAGGGGCCGAATCCGGCGATTCGATCCGGCAGTCGCGCCACAGCGTCCCACATCATGCGCGTTCCCATCCGAAGTAAGATAATCCGATCCTGACGCATTCGACATGACAGTTGCGCCTTGAATCGCCGGTATATGTCGTACATGGCAAACTTTGGACACCAAGGCCATGCTTTTTTCGTGACACCTTTCCTTCAAGAGATTCCCAACCATGATCGTTCGCGACAGACCAACCCTGCTGAAACTTTTCTTTATCATGAAGGGCTCCATCTTGCCCCGGATCGCGCCCAAGGTTCTGCTCGTCATCGGGCTGACGGTCGCCGTCCTGATTGCCGATTTGAACGGTATCGGCATCCTCCATATCGACCTGCAGCCGCTCGGCATTTTCGGTATCGCATTGTCGCTGTTTCTCGGATTCCGCAACAATGCCGCCTATGACCGATGGTGGGAGGCGCGTCGGCTCTGGGGGCAGTTGATCGCGGATTGCCGCAGTTTCGGGCGGGAGACGCTGATTTTTCTCGGTCGGTCGCCGGACCGCAGGATACTGTTGCGGCTCTGCGTTGTCTTCATGCACCTGCATCGGGGCACATTGCGCCGGGTCGATGTCCGGCCGGACCTGCACCTCTGGACGGAGGAAGCCGATGCAAACACCTTTCACGCCACCCGGAATCCCGCCTGCGCGCCCCTGACCAGGATCGCGGACCATCTGCACGACCTGCATGCCCGTGGGGTATTGAGCGATATGGGCCTGCGGGTGCTGAGCGAGCGTCTAGCCAACCTGTCACAGGCCCAGGCCGGGTGCGAGCGGATTGCCGGAACGCCCCTGCCCTTCGTCTATCAGTTGCTGATCTATCGGACCATTCTGCTCTACTGTCTGTTCGTGCCCTTCGGACTGATCGACAGCGCGGGTTGGTTGGCACCGGCCTTTGCCGGTGTCATAGCCTATGTCTTTTTCGGACTCGCCGCCGTGATGGACGAGTTGGAGCACCCGTTCCTGAACTCCCTGAACGGCATTCCGCTGGATGCGATGTGCCGCACCGTGGAGATATCCATTGCCGAAGCACTGGACGAACCGGCCCCGGAGAAACTGGTGCCGGTCGCCCATGTGCTGACCTGACTTTCCCGACCGGAACGATCCCTATTCCGCCGCCTTGGCATAGGCGGCGGATGCATCACGGCGGGCCTTTTCCTGGGTTACGGTGCCGGGGCGATAGCGCAGCCTGACCCGCTTGATCCGGCGCGGATCGGCGTCCAGCACCTCGAATTCCAGACCGGATTCCTCATGCGGGATCAATTCTCCCCGGATCGGGACGCGACCGGCCAGCGTGAAGACAAGACCGCCCACCGTGTCGATATCCTCTTCCCGCTCGTCATCGGTCAGGATCGGACCCAGCCGCTTTTCCAGATCCTCGATATCCAGTCTGGCATCCGCGATCCAGGTTCCATCCGGCTTGTGTTCGATCTTCGGGCCACGGTCGATATCATGCTCATCCTCGATCTCGCCGACGATTTCCTCAACCAGATCCTCAATCGTCACCAGCCCGTCGATGCCGCCATATTCATCCACCACCAGTGCCATATGCAACCGGTTCATGCGCATCTGAAGCAGCAGGTCCAGCACCCGCATCGAAGGCGCAACGAACAGCACCTTCCGCATCACCTTGCGGATCGAGAAATTCTCCTTCGGCTCCGTGGTCGCGGCCAGCACGTCCTTGATGTGGACCATGCCCTGCACGTCATCGAGGCTATCAAGATGCACGGGATAGCGCGAATGGGGCTGGCGGGTCATGATCGAGACCAGTTCATTCAGTGACGTATCGATGGGGACGGAAACGATATCCGCGCGCGGCACCATCACGTCATAGGCGGTTTCCTCGCCGACATTGAGGATATTGTCGATCAGCGTGCGCTCGTCGGAATCAATCGGCGTCGCGCGGTCGTCATGCTGCTCCAGCAGTTCCTCGAAACTGTCCCTCAGCTGGGATTCCCCATTTCGGCCGAGCAGCGTGCGCAGAAACCCGCGCAGACCACTCGGCTTCCTAGAACTGGGTTCGCCCTGGGCCTGGTCGCCGGAGCCCGAAGCCCCGGATGAAGAATGGTCTACCATCGTCTCCTCTTTCAGGAATTATAAACGGAATTCATGTCTGCCGTGTTTCAACCGCTTCCAGATAGGGATTGTCGATCCCCATGTCAGCCAGAATCGCAATCTCCAGTGCTTCCATCTCCTCCGCCTCCGCCTCGACCTCATGGTCGTAGCCGAGCAGATGCAGCACGCCATGGATCACCAGATGCGTCAGGTGATCAGCGAATGTCTTCTCCGCCTCCGCCGCTTCCCGTTCGCAGGTTTCCCGCGCCAGCACGACATCGCCCAGCATCAGCGGTTCACCCGGAATATCCGCCTCGCCGCCGCTCTCGAAGGACAGCACATTGGTCGGCTTGTCCTGGCCGCGATAGTCGCGATTGAGATTCCGCACCGTCGCGTCGTCGGCAAAGGCGATGGAAAGCTCCAGCGCCCGATCCGTCTCTGCGCAGGCCAGCGCCGCCTGAGCCGCAATTCGTGCGACCGCTTCATCCGCCTCAGTCCAATCCCCCGCGAGAATGCTGAACTGAATATCCCAGGCCTCCGCCCCGGAAGAAGTCTTCGCCGCAACCCGACTCATGACGTCTTGCTCCCGATCCTGGCTGCATCGCGGGCATCATAGGCCTGAACGATCTTCGCCACCAGCGGGTGCCGCACGACATCCGCCGATGTGAACCGCGTCATGCCGATCCCTGTAATGCCGCCCAGCGTCTGCACGGCCTCCGCCAGACCCGATATCTGACCCGGTGGCAGGTCGATCTGTGACAGATCGCCAGTCACAACCATGCGGCTATTCTCGCCCAGACGGGTCAGGAACATCTTCATCTGCATCGCCGTTGTATTCTGCGCCTCGTCCAGAAGCACGAAGGCATTCTTCAAGGTCCGTCCGCGCATGAAGGCCAGCGGTGCCACCTCGATCTCACCATTCTCCAGCTTCCGGGAAACCTGGTCGGCAGGAAGCGTGTCGTAGAGCGCGTCATAGATCGGGCGCAGATAGGGATCGACCTTTTCTTTCATATCGCCGGGCAGGAAGCCCAACCGCTCCCCCGCCTCGACGGCGGGACGCGACAGGATCATCTTTTCCACCTGTCCCGACAGCATCATGGAAACCGCCATGCAGACCGCCAGATAGGTCTTTCCCGTCCCGGCAGGCCCGATCCCGAAAACCAGATCGTGACGGCGGATCAGATCGACATATTCGGCCTGTAGCGGAGTACGCGGCGCGATCTGGCGGCGTCGGGTGCGGATGATCGGGTCCTGCTGACCGAACAGATCGGTCGGCTGGCCGACCATGCGCAAGGCCGCGTCGATATCCGCATCCTCTAGAGATTCGCCGCTGCGCAGCCGATTGTAGAGCCGGGTCAGTCCTTCCCTGGCGAGATCCACGCCCTCCCTGGGGCCGGTCATCGCCACCTGATTGCCGCGGTTGATCAGGGATATGCCGAGCTGCGCCTCGATCCGGACCAGGTTTCTGTCATGTTCGCCGAACAGTTCCGGCAGCAGGCGATTGTCTTCGAACTCTATGACTTGGGTCTGGATGCCCGCATCTTCAGTCAGGATGGAGTTCAAGCGCAGGTCCTTTCCTTTGGAGGGATCGACGCGGGATGCGCCGTCACCGGATCAGAAACGACAGGTGTACCAAACAGACTATAGGCCTTGAGATCGTAGATGTCGCAGGGAACGATATGACCGATCAGTGACACATCCCCCGTGATATGGATCGGTTGCAAATAGGGGGATCGCCCGACGAGCTGTCCCGGATCGCGACCCGGTTTTTCCATCAGCACCGGCAACTGACGCCCGATACAGCCGCGATTGAAGGCCTCCTGCTGCGCATCCAGCAACTGCTGCAAGGCGGTCAACCGCTCCGTCATCACCGAATCCGGCACCGCCGATGCGCCCATATCCGCCGCAGGGGTGCCGGGACGTGGCGAATACTTGAACGAGAAATTGGCGGCGAACCCGATATCGGTCACCAGCTTCAGGGTCGCTGCGAAATCGGCATCGCTTTCACCCGGAAACCCAACGATGAAATCGGAACTGAGCGCCAGATCCGGGTTGGCGGATTTCAGCCGTTCCACGATCCGGCGGAAATCGTCCGCCGTATGCCTGCGGTTCATCGCGCTTAAAATCCGGTCGGACCCGCTCTGTACCGGCAGATGCAGAAAGGGCATCAGCGCCGGAACATCGCCATGGGCGGCAATCAGGTCGTCGTCCATATCGCGGGGATGGCTGGTCGTGTAGCGAATCCGTGCCAGCCCGTCGATTTCCGCCAGGTCGCGGATCAGCCGCGCGAGGCCCCAGTCCCGGCCGTCCGGCCCTTCACCGTGATAGGCATTCACATTCTGACCCAGCAGCGTGATCTCGCGCACACCCTTCGCCACCAGTTGACGAGCCTCGCGCAGAATGGCCGCAACCGGGCGCGACTGCTCCGCGCCGCGCGTATAAGGAACAACACAGAAGGTGCAGAACTTGTCGCAGCCTTCCTGAATCGTCAGGAAAGCTGTGATGCCGCCCGCCATACGTTCTTCCGGCAGGATGTCATACTTATCTTCGACCGGAAAATCGGTATCGACCTGGCCGATGCCGGTGCCGCGTTCAGCCTGGGCCAGTAGACCGGGTAGGCGGTGATATGTCTGCGGTCCGAAAACCATATCAACCTGGGGCGCGCGGCGCAAAATTTCCGCCCCTTCTGCCTGGGCGACACAGCCCGCGACGGCCAGCATCATGCGCCCGCCCGTTTCCGCCTTGCGGGTCTGGGCCTCGCGCAGACGGCCCAGTTCGGAATAGACCTTCTCCGACGCCTTTTCACGAATATGGCAGGTGTTCAGGATCACCAGATCAGCCCCCTCCATCTCCGAGGTGGGGCTGAATCCGAGCGGGGCCAGAATTTCCAGCATCCGTTCTGAATCATAGACATTCATCTGGCAGCCATAGGTCTTGATATGGACCTTGCGCGGCACCCTGGACGGGTCCAGAGACGGGGCGGCGGCGACACTGGCACCGGACTGCAACGGATCAGACATCAATACTCTCGATTCGCGGAATGCGGGTTCACGGACAGACTGCGCGCCTGATAGGACAGGCAACCCCTGCGCGTCAATGCGCGAATCGGCGCGGATTTCCAGGCCAGGGACGACATATTGCAGCGGATCGGGATAATTTCATGCTGTGGGAGACCACCGGTCATACGACCGCGTCCCACGCCGGAACCTGCCGCGCGTTCGGGCGAAAAGCCGCAAGAAACCGGGGATCAATGCCTGTCATACCGCGATGGTCTTGCCGTAATCCTACTGTTTCCGGGATCACTCCTACAAAAATCAGCCTAGCGCGAATCCCGATCGACTTCAAGGAGCACCACATTCGGGTCCGCTGACTGCGGGGTATTTCGCAGGGCGGATTGCAGGCCTACCGCGCAGACGGTCTCTGTCACGGCGGCAAGTTGCTTGCGCCCGCCGACATCATTGAGCCGAATCGGAGCATGAAACACGACATCGACACCAAGCGATCCCAGCCCCAGCCAACCGAACAGATGCGGTGCAAGCTCCATATCCCCGAACCAGGTATAAAGCGGGCGCAACGCCCGTCCGATCACCATACCATCGAGCTTGGAATACCCGATGGAGACTGTCTGAACCTCGATCTGGCCCGTTTCGGGGAATTCCATCACCGCGGCTTGAAACAGAGAACTCTTGAAGGGCAGCACCCGACCGCCATCGGAACTGGTTCCTTCAGGGAACAGCACCAGACAGCCACCTTCAGCGATGCGCTGCTTCATCTCATCCAGATGCGCCGCTGCCTGACGGGGATCTCGCCGGATGAAAACCGTGCGCTGCTGCACCGCCAGCCAGCCGAATCCGGGCCAGTCGCGCACCTCAGCCTTTGAAACAAAGGAACAGGGCAGCAGCGCCCCCAGTACGACGATATCGATATAAGAGGCGTGGTTGGCCACGAAAAGCACTGGGCGATCCACAATCGGTGTGCCCGTCACCCGGATATCGATGCCCGCGATCTTTCCAACTCCGCGATGCCATTTCATCGTGACGGCTGGCGAAACACCTCTGTTGGACAGAACCGTGCGCAGATTGAGAAGGGCGAGCCAGAGCGTCCAGGCAACAATTCCGAAAGCGCGCGCCCAGGCAAGCCAGCGCGACCCGCGCAGGGCCCCCGGCACAGCGGGTTCGCGGGGACGGCGAATATCTCCCGGTACCGAAACCGGATCAGGCATCGCGCGCACTGCGTTCATCACCGCCGCCTTCCCCGGTTTTCCGGGCATAATGCTTGTAATAACGATCCGTCACCAACTGCGTTTCAACCACGATACAAACATCCACCGTATCGAACTGGGGATCGACCACCGCGCCGTCCCCGATGGTCCCGCCAAGACGCAGGTAGCCCTTGATCAGCGGTGGCACGGCGGCCAGACCTCGGCGGGGGTCAATCTCCGCCGCCGGAATCCGATTCATGTCGATATAGCGTTCAGGCAGGGCAACCGGGCGCTTGTCCGGCGGCGTCAGGTGATTGTGGTAGAGATAGCTGAGCGGCAGCGCGATAGCATCCGGATCAGTACCGGGAAAGCTGGCACAGCCGAACATCAGTGTGATGTCATAATGAAACACATAGGCCGCGATGCCGCGCCACAGAAGTTCCATTACATGGCGGGTGCGATAGTCGATATCGACGCAGGACCGGCCCAGTTCCAGTATCTCGCCCGGAAGGGCCAGGATCCTGCTGATGTCATATTCGTCAACGCTGTAGAATTGGCCATGCCGCGCCGCTGCCTCCCGCCGCACCAGACGATAGGTGCCAACGACGGAATCCGGCCCGTCGCCCAGATTGCGATCCACCACCAGCAGATGATCGGCAACCGCATCAAAGGCATCCACGTCGCGCTTCGACCGGGCGGTTTCCGCATCAGGTCTTGCAGTCATCTCCTCATAAAACACCCGATACCGCAGCGCCTGGGAGGCATCGACGAAGGCCGGGTCTCCCTTGGCCAGGCGAATCCCCAGATTATTACTGGTGAGTTGCGCCAGGGACGCATCAAGCTGGTTCGTGTCGGTCACGATGGAACCTTTGTCTTGGAATGTGGACTACTTACTTCTGCTTGTTCGGGCGATCCAGCCTTACACCAAACAGTTCCAGGCGATGATCGACCAGACGATAGCCCAGTTCCTTCGCAACGGTTTCCTGCAACCGCTCGATCGCCTCGTTATGGAATTCGATCACTGTCCCGGTTTCGATATCAATCAGATGGTCATGATGCTCGTCCGGCACTTCCTCATAGCGGGCGCGCCCATCGCCGAAATCATGCCGGGTCAGGATATTCGCCTCCTCCAGAAGCCGGACGGTCCGATAGACCGTGGCGATGCTGATGCGGGGATCCACCGCCGTGGCCCGCTGGTGCAACTGCTCGACATCCGGATGATCGTCGCTTTCCGACAGAACACCGGCAATCACCCGGCGCTGTTCGGTCATCTTCAAACCTTTTTCCGCACAGAGCTTCTCGATACGAAGCGGGTCGCCCCCGTCTGCCATAATCTGCCCTCCCAAAGATCCATCCCTGTCGTGCGTTCTTGTCTGAAGCAGACTAACCCGGCGATGCGTTTCGATCAAATCTATTGCCGATAGCAAAGGCATACAGCAGTAAGTTTCGGGCAAACGAAACCCGCAGCCGCCGGGTCGGCATGGCTGCGGGTCCATATGATTCCGGCGCGATGGCCTATTTGGCCTTGCGAGTCCGGCGGCCGAGACCGATTTCTTTGGCCAGCGTCGAGCGTTGCTTGGCATAATTCGGGGCAACCATCGGATAATCGGCGGGCAGACCCCAGCGCTCCCGGTATTCTTCCGGTGACATATCATAGGCGGTCTTCAGGTGACGCTTGAGCATTTTCAGCTTCTTGCCATCTTCCAGACAGATCAGATAATCCGGCTGGATCGATTTCTTGACCGAGACTGCCGGAATCGGCTTGTCCGCTTCCGGTTCCGGCCCTTTACCGACCTGCTCCAGAGTGCGGTAGACCTGTTCGATCAACCCGGACAGTTCCGATGAAGGAACCGAATTGTTCGACACATGCGCAGCAACGATTTCCGACGTCAATTGCAGCAATTCCGACGAACCAATGTCCGCCTCAAGTGAATCGGCCATAATTCAACCTTTCCTGTGTGAGGGTGCGATGGAAAAACTTATCCGCAACCCAATAAAGCACCGCGCTTTTCCTGTGATCTTGGCGCGGACACGTGTCAGGTACGTGAATACATCATCCATCGACTCTGACTGTTACCCGAGACTTAGCAAAAAAATAATGAATAGTGCAAGTAAAGAATCAAAAGACCTGACTTTGTTTAAAGTTTAGGCATGATTCATAAAAATGGAGAAAGTCGCAGGTCAATCAGCTATTTTCTTTTTCATGATCAAAGCGTCGATCAGGCTTCGATCTTTCCGTCTGTAATAATTCTTCCTTGAACCAACCTGAGTAAAACCAAGTGCATGATAAAGTGCCAGGGCGGCGGGATTGTCTTTCCCGACCTCCAGAAAGACCTCGGCCACACCGGCCTGTTCCGCTCGTGCTAGTCCTGCCAGCATCAGCGCCCGTCCAATTCCACCGCGCCGATCTGACGGAGACACACCGACCGCCAGAACTTCCGACTCATCCAAAATACAGCGCAGCACCAGAAAACCTGAAGGTATAGTTCCCCCTTCCCATCGGCGACTGGCAATCAGGGCCATGGTTCCAGGCGTCGATAGAAGTTCCCGCACGGACGGTTCCGGCCAGGGGTCATCGAAGGCAAGCGCATAGAGCGCGGCGACAATTCGAAAGCCTTCCGGGCCGACCCGCTCTACTATCAGCGACAGGTCCGGCTTTCCTGTCACATGGGACCCTGAATCGGATGAAGGCGGCGGCATCTCGCTCTCCCGCAGCATCGTGTTGTTTCTCGAAAGTGTCCCGCAGGGCACCATCTGGCAAGAACGAACAGGGCGTTGATGCACATTCCCGTCCTCTTCTCGCCAACCTTTCTGACCTCTCAATATCTTCACACCGATCAATACAATATTTGAGATTGTGGCCCCGTCCCGCACAAGGTTACTCTTCCAACCGACGAAGAGCGCGCAGCGGGAACCGGTCCACGCATATCCTGGGCCGAATCGGTTTGAAGCAAGTGGGAGCGTGCAGATGGCGATTTGGCATCAATGGATGATCTATGCGACCCGTGCATTTCTGGCGACGGGGCTGATCATGCTGACAATCCTGCCTGTCCAGGCCCAAACGCAAACCCAGACTCAGACAACCGCGCAATCCCCGGATACGGCCGCCCCTAACTCTGTCACCCCTAACACTGCCGCCGTCGTTCTAATGTACCATCGCTTTGGAGAGGATGCCTATCCCAGCACCAGCGTGACGATGGAACAGTTCGAATCGCATATCGCCGAATTGACATCCGGTCCCTATACTATCCTGCCGCTGTCGCAGATCGTGGCCGCATTGCAGACAGGTGCGGAACTTCCAGATCTGGCGGTCGCGATCACCATCGACGATGCCTACAGTTCCGTCTACGAGAAGGCCTGGCCGATTTTCAGACGGGAAGGGATTCCCTTCTCCCTTTTTGTCGCGACGGAACCGGTGGACAGGGGCACATCCGGTTACATGACATGGCAGCAGATCGCGGAACTGCACGCGGCGGGCGTCGAGATCGGCAGCCAGACCGTCACCCATCCGCATATGCCGATCCGCAGCACTGCACGCAACCGCGATGAGTTGACCCAATCGGCAACGATCCTGACAGAGAAGCTGGGCACGCGACCGACTCTGTTCGCCTATCCCTATGGCGAAGCCAGCAGGGAGATTATGGAACTGGTCCGGAATACCGGCTATGATGCCGCCTTTGGACAGCATTCCGGTGTGGCGAATGTGACCAGCGACCCATTCTATCTGCCGCGCTTCCCGATCAACGTGGCCTATGGCGGGATTGATCGGTTCACGCGGCTGATCAATGCCCTGCCCCTGCCGGTCGAGGGGCTGACACCTGCAGAACCGCTGCTACCGCGAGAGGGCACCGGCAATCCCCCCGCCTTCGGTTTCACGGTGAGACCGGGGATCGGATCCCTCGACAACCTGCAATGCTATCATTCGGATGCAAGCCAGATTTCCGTCTTCGAGCGCTTGGGCAGCCGGTTCGAGGTCCGGTTTGACGGTCCTTTCGCCGCAGGGCGGACCCGGATAAACTGCACCATGCAGGGCCCGTCGGGGCGCTGGCGCTGGTTCGGAATGCAATATTATGTGCCGACGGAATAGAACTCATTCCGCAGCGGTGGCAGATTTCTGCAAATCCTGATTGGCGTATTTCGACTGAGCCATAACCCGACGCACCATCGGCTCGAAGAAATCCAGCGGCAGAGTGTCATAATCGGGATCAAAGGCGTTCTGATCGTATTTCGCACAGAAATCGACGCAGGCCTGATAATGCGGGTGGTCTCTGAACTGGTCCCGTGCATGGCGATCACCACCAAGAAAATGATCATAGTAATAGGCCTGAAACAACCCGTGATGCTTCACGATCCAGTAGGTCTTTTCTGACACGAAGGGTTTCAGCACCGACGCCGCCAGTTCCGAATGATTGTGCGGGCTGAGAATATCCCCGATATCATGCAGCAGCGCCGCGACCACCAATTCCTCCTCCGCCCCGTCACGATATGCCAGCGTCGCTGATTGCAGTGAATGGACATACCGCGTGACACGATAGCCACCCCAGTCAACATCCAGCATCTTCAACTGGTCGAGAATCCGGTCCACCAGATCAGCATTGAACCGCTCCTCCAGCTCGCAGAGCAAGTCCCAGTCCTCCTTGGTCCCATCCTCCATCCGCGTCCAGGTCACATGCTGCATCGCTGCCTCCATTCAGTGGGTTGCCGCGTGCCAGCATGTCCCGACATTACGATCCGGGCAATCGGTTTGTAGGACCCATCGCACTTGGGGTCGTCTCAGCGCAGCTTTACCGGGGTCTGCCGGACAAGGCGGCTTTCACGCCAGGCAATCAGGATGCCCGCGCCTACGACGAGGCCACAGCCAAGCCAGGTCGTTACCTCCGGGAATTCATCAAAGAAATACAGACCAAGCAAGGTCGAAGTCACCATTTCCAGATAGGGCATCGGTGCCATGGCCGAGGCCTCCAGCCGGTCGGCGGCCCAGACAATCAGGCCGTGCCCCAGGGTCAGGATCGCGCCCATCAGCCCGATCATCGCCCATTGCATCCCCGTGAACGGTTGATAGACCGGACCGACGAACAGCGACATCACCGCCACCCCGATCAGACCCATCCACATCATCGTCACCATCGGCGGGTTCTGGCCCGCGATCCTGCGGGTGACCAGCAGATATCCCGCAAAACAGGCCGCCGTCGCCAATGCGAAAAGCGAGCCGACCTGAAATGCATCGACACCCGGTTTGACGATCAGCAGCATGCCGGAGAAACCGACGACGACACCAAACCAGCGCCAGGGCCCGACCCGTTCCCGCAACACCAGTCCAGACAGGACCGTCACGATCAGCGGTGCGACAAACAGGGTTGCCGTCATTGTCGGGAGCGGCAGCATGGTCAGTCCGGTGAAGAAGAACAAGGTCGCCGCGATCAGGAACAATGCCCGCAGCAACTGCCCCCAGGGACGGCTGGGCCGCAACGACGCCCGACCATAGAGAATGAGCACCAAAGGCGTCATGATTGCGGCATGGGCGACCCATCGCCCCCATCCGATCTGGATCGGCGATACTCCCTCAAGCCCGAGAATTTTTCCCATTGCATCGGCAAAGGGTAGAATCAGAAACCCGATCCCCGCCGCCAGAAAAGCGACGGAAAGCCGCGGAGGCGGCACCGGCATCATGAACCCACCCTGCCCAAACGCACCTTACCCAATTTCATCCTACATATGGATCGCGCGACCGGCGACAGCGAAGGCAGCTTCCTTCACTGCCTCGGAGAAGGTCGGATGCGCGTGACAGGTCCGCGCAATATCCTCCGCCGAACCGCCGAATTCGATTACCGACACGACTTCCTGAATAATGTCACCTGCCGCCGGGCCGATGATATGGGCACCCAGAACCTTGTCGGTCTCCGCATCCGCCAGGATCTTGACGAAGCCTTCGGTCGCATCATTCGCCTTGCCGCGCGAATTGGCGGAGAACGGGAACTTGCCGACCTTATAGGCCCGGCCTTCCTGTTTCAGGCGTTCCTCCGACGCGCCGACATCGGCGACTTCCGGCCAGGTATAGATCACGCCCGGAATGGCATCGTAATTGATATGCGGCTTCTGTCCGGCCAGGATTTCCGCCAGGACGACGCCCTCATCCTCTGCCTTATGGGCCAGCATCGGGCCGGGGATGCAATCGCCGATGGCATAGATCCCGTCGACATTGGTCTTGTAATGGGAATCGACCTGGATCACGCCGCGCTTGTCGCGCTCAACCCCGATCTCGTCCAGGCCCAGTCCCTCGGTATAGGGACGCCGCCCGATGCAAAGCAGCACCCGGTCCACCTGCAGGGTCTGCGCATCACCGCCCTCTGCCGGTTCCATCGTCAGTTCGACGCCGGATTTCACCTTCTTCGCGCCGGTCACCTTGGTCTTCAGCTTGAAATTGAGGCCCTGCTTCTTGAGGATGCGCTGGAAATTCTTCGATATCTCACCATCCATGGTCGGTGTGATCCGGTCGAGGAACTCAATCACCGTCACGTCTGAGCCGAGCCTGCTCCAGACCGATCCCAGTTCGAGGCCGATCACCCCACCGCCGATCACGGCCAGATGCTTCGGCACGGCATCGAATTCCAGCGCGCCAGTGGAAGTGACGATGAATTTCTCGTCGACCTCAATCCCCGGCAGTGGCGTTGATTCGGAGCCCGTGGCGATGATGATGTTCTTCGCGGTCAGGGTCTTTCCCTTGTCCTTCCCTTCGGTCACCGAAACCGTGCCCGGCGCATCAATGTGGCCGCGCCCGATCAGGTAGTCGATCTTGTTTTTCTTGAACAGGAACTCGATCCCCTTGGTCAGGTCGGCAACGATCTTCGACTTCCGCGCCTGCATTGCCTTCAGGTCCAGCTTGGGGGAGACAACGATGCCGTGATTGGCAAAGGAATGCTGCGCCTCGTGATACAGTTCCGAGGATTGCAGCAGTGCCTTGGAGGGGATGCAGCCGACATTCAGGCAGGTCCCGCCCAGCGCGCCACGCATTTCCACACAGGCAGTCTTCAGGCCCAGCTGCGCAGCGCGGATTGCCGCCACATATCCGCCCGGTCCGCCGCCGATCACCACGACATCATAGCTATCCGTCATCGTCCAAACCCCAAAGGTGAGAGTGTCTTTCAATCCGACCGGACAGTGCCCCAAACTCTACGCCGGGGCAAGTCAACAGGGTCGGTTCGGGTGCCCAATCACTTTGACTTCGCCATATTTGCGCCCCACATACAGGATAGACACGAACCCATTGATCGATGCAATCAGGGAGAACCCGATGCCCCTCCGCCTGTTTCAAACCCCTGCCGTCCGAACTCTGGCCGCGCTGTCGCTCGTCAGTCTGGTTGTCACAGCGCCAGCCCTGGCACAGGAACAGAAAGCGCCAGAGACACTGGCGCTGGAAGGCATTCAGAATGTCATCCGGGCGATGGAACTGTTCATCGATACGCTGCCGATGTATGAAGCGCCGGAAATCCTTCCGAATGGCGACATCATCATCCGCCACATCCCGCCGGGCACTGAACCCCGTACCCCGCAGGACCAGGCCGATGAGGATGACAGCGTGAAGGATATATGATTCGGCTATAGCGACGGGCGCTCTAACGCGGCTGCATGCGAAGTGCGTTGTCCAGGCGCACGCATTCGCCATTCATGATCGGATTCTCGATCATGTGAATCACCAGCGCGGCATATTCATCCGGGCGACCGAAGCGCGGCGGAAAGGGCAGGGTGGCTGCCAGGCTGTCCTGAACATCCTGGGGCATGCCGAGCAGCATAGGCGTCCCGAACAGGCCCGGTGCAATCGCATTCACCCGCACGCCGGTCTTGGCGAATTCCCGTGCAGCGGGCAGGGTCAGGCCGACGACGCCCGCCTTTGATGCGGCATAGGCGGCCTGGCCGATCTGACCCTCATAGGCAGCGATGGAGGCGGTGTTGACGATCACTCCGCGCTCACCATCCGCATTCGCCTCGCGCCCCGCCATTTCGGCGGCGGCAAGACGCAGGATGTTGAAGGTGCCGATCAGATTGACCTCAACCACACGGCGGAAGACGTCCAGATCCATCGGCCCGTCCCGACCGACGATCCGCCCCGCCGGGGCGATTCCGGCACAACTGACGGCGATAGCACAGGGGCCATGGGCGGAGCGGGCCTGGGCAAAAGCTTCTGCGGCGCTTTCCGCATCGGTCACGTCACAGGGAATCGCAATGCCGCCGATATCCGCCGCGACGCGGGCAAGACCCGCCGCATCACGGTCCAGCAGGACGACTTTCGCACCCTTCCCTGCCAGGGCGCGGGCAGTCCCTTCGCCGAGGCCGGAAGCGGCACCGGTGACAATTGCGGGCAGGCCTTCGATCTTCATGTCGAGACGTCCTTTTCCGGTCAGAAATCCAGATCGGCATAATGTTTCGGCGGCGGGGCACCCGGAATCCGGTCCCCCAGAATCGGGCGGAAGGTCGGGCGCGACTTGATCCGCGCGTACCAGTCCTTGGCCTCCGGATGCTCGGACCAGGGCACGTCACCGACATAATCGACACAGGACAGATGCGCCGCCGCCGTCAGATCGGCCAGCGTCAGTTCCTCCCCGGCCAGCCAAGTCCGTCGCTCAACCAGCCAGTCGATATAGCCAAGATGGGTGTGGATGTTCCGCCCCCCGGCCCGCACGGCGGAGGAACTGGGTTCCCCCATGCCGAGGAACCGCTTCATGATCTTCTCTTCGACCAGATTGACGCCGACTTCCTGATGGAATTTCACGTCGAACCAGTCGATCAGGCGACGCACTTCGGCACGCATTACCGCCCCGGTCCCGATCAGCGGCTGGTCGCCATACATCTCGTCCAGATATTCGCAGATCGGTTGCGAGCCGCAGACGCGGTTGCCGTCCTCATCAACCAGGACGGGCACATCACCGGTCGGGTTGACGGCAAGAAAAGCCTCATCCCGGTCCCAGGTTTTCTGAATCCGGGTTTCGAACGGCAACTGCTTCTCACCCAGCATCAGGCGCACCTTGCGGCAATGGGGCGAAAGCCAAAGATGGTAAAGGAGCATCATGACCCTTCGCATATAGCGCCGCTTTCGCAGTGCCGCAATGAACATTGCATTGCATTGCATATGTATAGCGCCGGTACAGGGGCATACCGGGGCTGCCGCCATGCACACGCTCCCCATTTTATTTTCCCGCTTCCCTTGCGATAGCCGCCGCGTCCTTTACCTCCTCTCCTCGATAAGACGGAAAGGATGCCGCCGGTGCCATCGACGGAACGAGTACCCCTGCCGCTGCTGATCGCCTATGGGCTGCTCGGCCTGCCGCTCGCGGCGGCGATGCTGCCGCTCTATGTCCATGTTCCCAACTATTATGCGGTGGATCTCGGACTGGGTCTGGCGGTGGTCGGCGGCGCGATGTTCGCGATGCGGATCTGGGATGTGGCCACCGACCCGCTGATCGGCATCCTATCCGACCGGGTCGGGGGACGATTCGGGCGGCGACGGCTCTGGGTTGCGCTGGGTGTGCCGGTTGCGATGCTGGGCGGCTGGCTGATATTCCGCCCGCCTGCGGGAGCCGACATCGCCTATCTGCTGGGGGCCGGGCTGGTACTGCATCTGGGCTGGACGATGGTGATGCTGCCCTATCAGGCCTGGGGGGCGGAGATGAGCGGCGACTACCACATCCGCAACCGCATCGCCGCCGCACGGGAGATTTTCGTCATTGCCGGAACACTGGTCGCCGGCGGTATCGTCGCACTTGCCGCCTCACCGGAGGACCGGGCCGCAGCGATGGGACTGGTCGGTCTGCTGCTGGCCATCGGCCTGCCATTGGCGGCGGTGCCCCTGTTGTGGAAAGTACCGGACCCCCGGATCATCCGGCGCGGCGATGGAATTCCCTGGCGCGAAGGGGCACGACTGATCGCGGCGAACCGGCCCTTCCGACGCCTGCTGCTGGCCTGGATCCTGAACGGGGTCGCCAACGGGTTGCCTGCGACCCTGTTTCTGCTCTTCGTCGGCTCGGTTCTGGGCGATGCCGGGCGATCCGGTCTCTATCTGCTGACGTATTTCCTTGTGGCAGTTGCCGGGATGCCGATCTGGCTGATCCTGGCCCGGCGGTTCGGGAAGCACCGGACATGGTGCCTTGCGATGCTCTGGGCCTGCGGCTGGTTCGCGCTGGCGCCATTGATCGGCACCGGTGATGACGCACTTTATCTGGCGCTCTGCATCGGGACCGGGTTTGCGCTGGGTGCGGATCTGGCGCTGCCGCCGTCGATGCAGGCCGATGTGGTCGATGTCGATACCGCCAGACTGGAGACTGAGACCGGGGTAACGGAAGGCGTTGCACGGACGGGCCTCTATTTCGCGCTCTGGGGCATGGCGACGAAGCTGTCGCTGGCCCTGGCGGTCGGGATCGCCTTTCCGGTGCTCGATTGGGCGGGATTCGAACCCGGCGGGGTGGATGGAACCGGCAATGCAGCACTGGTCCTGCTCTACGGGATGGTGCCCATCGCCTTCAAACTGGCGGCGATTGCCGTCATGTGGCGGTTTCCCCTTACCGCAAGTGATCAGTTGGCGCTTCGGGCGCGTATAGAAGGTGCAGGGTGACATGAACGGACTGAAAAACAGTGCAATACTTCTCCTGCTGGCGTTTCTGACGGGATGCAGTGCGATGAAGATATCCGATTTCGAAGGAACCGAACCGAAGCTGGTGCTGGAGGAATTCTTCCAGGGGCGGACTGAGGCGTCCGGTATCTTCCATGACCGTTTCGGCGACATCCGGCGTCAGTTCGTCGTATCCATCCAGGGAACGGTGGACGGTGACCGCCTGACCCTGGTCGAGGATTTCGTCTATGACGATGGCGAAACGGAACAGCGGATCTGGACCCTGACCCGCACCGGACCATCGACCTATGAAGGCACTGCGCCCGGCGTCGTCGGCATCGCAAAGGGCAGAATCGCCGGAAATGCCTTCCAGTGGAAATACACCTTTGATCTGAAAATGAAGGACCGCACCGTGCGCGTCGATTTTGATGACTGGATGTTCCTTCAGCCCAATGGCGTCGTCCTGAACCGCGCCACGGTCTCCAAATGGGGGATCGAGCTCGGCACCGCGATCATCTCCTTTCATCCCGTCGGGAACGCGGAAAACGCCGAAATGGCGGCACATCGACACGCCGCAGAGTAAGGCGTTCAGGTGCCTTTCACCCGCAGCATCGCCTGAACCCGGCGGACCAGCCAGCCAAGAACGGGCAGGCGGGAGAACAGTTGCGCCCCACTGTCCCAGTGATCGTGATGCGCCAGGATCAACCCGTCCGCACCGACCCGAATCTCGCTCATCCCCGTCAGATTCCAGACCTCTCGACCGCCCTTGGGCGTGAACCGGAACTCCCAGCGGATATAGCCCGCCTTTTCCGACGCTGCCACATCCAGAATGGTGAAACGAGGATCGTCGCAGCGCTCCGCCATATCCTCCAGCACCGCGACCAGTCCAGCCTTTCCGCGCAGATCGTTGAACGGGTCTGTGAAGTGGATATCCTCCGCCGCGAGGGCGAGCAAAGCCGCCCGCCCACCCGGCATCGGGGCCGCGAAAGCCTCCGCCCAACGCCGCGTCGCGGCCAATATCTCCTCGGTCCCGCTCACAGCCCGGTCGCCTTTCGGATCAGCGCGAAATAGAGCTTCGCAGGCAGCAGGGCCAGCAGCTTCAACTGCCAGACAAAGCGCCGGGGAAAGGCGATCTCAAAGGCCGATCCCATCAGTCCGTTCCAGATCCGCCTCGCCGCTTCCTCCGGTTCCATCAGGAAGGGCATGTGGAAGGGGTTTTTATCGGTCAGGGGCGTGCGCACGAAACCGGGACAGATGACCTGTATCTTCACCCCTTTATGGCCAATTTCGGCGGCCAGCGACTCGGCCAGAGCGATGGTCCCCGCCTTGCTGGCGCAATAGGCCGCCGCCCTGGGCAGGCCGCGATACCCGGCGACACTGGCTGTCAGGGCGACGTGACCGGACTTCCGGGGCAGAAAGCGTTGCAGCAAGGGCTCAAGACTGTTCGCAGTGCCGGTCAGGTTCAAATCGAAGATCTGCGCCACCGCCCGCGCATCGAAGGCATCGGCGGGCATATCGGCATGGGTTCCGGCATTCAGCACCGCGATGGTGATCGGCCCCAGATCGGCCTCGATTCGCTCCACCACCGCCCGCGTCGCATCGAGATCCAGCACGTCCAGCGGATAGGCATGGATACGGCCCACCGCCGTGCCTGTCGACGTGCCTGCCCCCTCTGCGGCCAGGGCGTCGAGCTTGTCCACCGACCGGGCACTGATCGCCACCGTCCAGCCCTGTTCCGCCGCATGGCGCGCCAGATGCGCCCCGATCCCCATACTGGCACCGGTGATCCAGATCAGCCCGCCGCTTCTGTCTGCCTTCTCGCCCTCATTCATACCAAAGTCTCCGAAGATCCGTACGGGACGAAGTCGTTTGTCGGAATATCATGTCAGACACGCTGATACTCGAATTCCGCCCCCTTCAGCGGGAAGGTCAGCCCGGCCCAGCGTCCCTGCCGGTCATACCACAGGCTCAGCGTCAGATCGCCCGTGACGTCGAACCGCCGCGCCTCCACCGGCCCGGAGGCGGTCGAAATCATCACCCAGTCCGCTGCGGCCACATCGACCTCCATGATCCGGCCTTTCTGGGTATCGAGCATTTTCGAACCCCGGACCATCGCCTCATTCCAATAGGTGGTGGGCAGGATCGACGGATCGTTGATCTCGTAATCCGCATCATGGTCACGCTCGACCCGGATCGTCCTGCCGGTTCGCGTTGCGCGCACTGCATAGGGTGTCCCGTCGTCATCGGTGGTCGAGGAAAACGACAGGAAGTCCCCATCCTGCCAGATTTCCGTATTCCGGTGACGATAGCGGTAGAGCACCAGCGGCCCCAGCCCGACCTCCAGCAGGATATCGATTTCCGCAATCGTGCGATTGCCCTCATGGCGGATGTCGATCCTGTGATGCCCGATATCCGACCCGTTGCGGAACACGTCGAAATCCAGTTGCTCGGAAACAGCCAGACCGGCCCAGCCCGACGAGGCGACAGGCAGCAAAGCGGCGATCCCTGTGGCTCCGGCAAGGATTGAACGACGGCTGAACGTGATCATGGCGAGCTGAACCTTCAGGTTGACCCTGTATCAGATACGGATCAGGTCCTGCTTCGGATTACCGTCGCTTTCTGGGGCGGCGGGCGGCCATGGTATGCTGGATATGCTGAGCCATCTCCTCCGGCGTCGGATCGCCAGGCTCCGCCGCATCGCGCACGGAGATCCCCGCCTCATGCACCGTCTCGGGCGAGCCGGAGACGAGCGGATGCCACCAGGCCAGATCCTGACCTTCCGCAACCAGCCGATAGGCACAGGTCTCCGGCAGCCAGTCGGTCTCATAGACCTTCTTCGGCGTCAATTGCACGCAGTCCGGGACAATCGAAAACCGGTTGCCATAATCGCCACACCGCGCCGTGCGGCAGTCCAGCAGGGTACAGGCCAGGTCGGTGATGTAGTAATCCCCGTTATCCATGTCCTGCAGCTTGTGCAGACAGCACTGCCCGCAGCCATCGCACAGACTCTCCCACTCGATCCGCGTCATCTGCGCGAGGGTCTTGGTCTTCCAGAACGGGCGGTCGGTCGGGTTCATGCGCCCTGTCTATCAGAAGCCGAAAGGCACCGCACATCTTTCCTGATGTGCCACTTCGTGAGGATGGAAAAGGAGAGGTTTTATCGCAGAGAGCGCAAAGGACGCGGAGGCATTTGGATTTGTCGCAGGATTTTCCCTCCTTCGTCCCCCGGAAGGCGCGACAGCGACTGTCCGGGGTCCAGAGCCACCGGCAGAAATTCGAACCCGCCGCTCTGGTTACCCGCCTGCGCGGGTAAGACGGGTTCCTGTTTTTCTTCACCCTCAAGGTGGAGAGTGTAAAACAGCGGGAGTGTTAGAAGAAAGCATTAGCGTGCACAAATGCCTCCGCGTCCTTTGCGCCTCCTCTGCGCCCTCTGCGATAAATCTTCCCTGTTCCCGCCGCACCCGGCCAGACTTCAGGAGGCCCTGTCGATCAGGTGCAGGAAGGAGCCGCAGACCCTGCCCGAGACGAGGCCGACCGGCCCAGCCCCCTCGCCCAGTGCGTCTTCGGCCTGGAACAGCGGCGGGGCAGTGCCCTGGGTGAGGATGGTCGTGTAGTGGAATTCGTGGCCTGTCAGGCGGGTTCCCTTTGGCCAGGGGGCGGTGTCGGCGAGGACTGTGATGCGGCGATAGCCGAGATGCAGGCGGCGGGTGGCGAAGTTGGTCGTCAGGGGTAACAAGCCTGCCATCTGATGGGTCTGCCCCGCTGCGTCGGTCAGGCTGTCGCCCAGCACCATGAAGCCGCCGCATTCGCCGTAGAGCTGGGCGCCGCGTGCCGCCGCTTGCCGCACACAGTCCAGAAAGTGCGCGTTTCCGGCCAGCCGCCCGGCATGCAGTTCCGGATAGCCGCCGGGCAGAAAGACCGCATCGGCCCGCGCTGCCGGGGCTTCGTCAGCCAAGGGGCTGAAGGGCAGAATCTCCGCGCCCGCCCGGTGCCAGGACTCGAGGAGATGCGGATAAGCGAAATCGAAGGCCGCATCCCGTGCCACGGCGATGCACTGGCCGATGGGGTCGAGGCCTTGATATCCCCCTGCACCCGCCATTTTCCGGCCTGCCGCCGCCACTGCCCGGATGCCATCCAGGTCGGCATGGTCAGTGATCCAGTCCGCCGCGCGGTTCAGCAGCGCCGCCAGATCGTCGCGTTCCTGTGCCTGAACCAACCCCAGATGGCGGGAGTCGAGCGCCAGTCCCTCAGCGCGGGGCAGCAGGCCCAGCACCGGGACTCCAAGGTCGCTCTGCGTCATCGCGCGGGTCAGCATCGCACCGTGCCGTCCGGTCCCGACACGATTGAAGAGGATACCGGCGATCCGGACATCCGCCCGGTGACGGGCGAAGCCGCGCACGACTGCCGCTGCCGAGGCCGCCTGCCCGGTCACATCGACGACGAGGAGCACCGGCCAGCCGGTTTCCGCTGCCAGATCGGCGGTGGCACCGGTGCCGTCGGCGGCTCCGTCAAACAGGCCCATCGCGCCTTCCGCCAGGATCAGGTCGGAGTCCGCCGCCAGATTGCCGATCAGCGCAGCGCGGGTCTCCGACCGCATCGCCCAGGGGTCGAGATTGAGTGAGGCACGATCACAAGCGGCGCGATGGAAGCCGGGATCGATATAGTCAGGACCGATCTTCGCCGGGGCAACGCGCAGACCGGTGCGGTGGAAAGCCCGCATCAATGCGAGGGAGACGGTGGTCTTGCCACTGCCCGAGGAGGGGGCCGCGATGATCAGGCCCGGCGGGGATGATCCGGAAGATAGGCCAACTGCGCTCACACCGCCTCGTCCAGGTCGGTTTCTCCCCCGTAACCGGGGCCGAGGTCAAAAGGGTCGGGGTTGAGGACCCGCCCATCCTTGATATGCCCGACCCAGTCGAGCGCGCTGCGCAACTTAACCACCGGGCCGATGGCGATCACCGCCGGGGGTTCAACGGATTTGGCAACCTCACCCGCCTCGGCCAGGGTGCATTCGGTGACCGTCATGTCCTCCGTCGCGGCCTTGGAGACGAAGGCAACGGCGTCGAGCGGATCGCGCCCGCCCTCGATCAGGTTCCGGGCGATCCGGCCCATATGCTTGACCGCCATATAGAGCACGATCACCGGCGCGCCGGTCGCCAGCGCCTGCCAGTTCAGCGTATCGGGAACTTCCCCGGTCACGGAATGGCCGGTGATGAAGGTGACCGAGGAATTGGTGTCGCGATGGGTGGCCGGAATTCCGGCATAGGCCAGACCGCCGATCCCCGCTGTCACGCCGGGAACGATGCGGAACGGGATTCCGGCACGGGTCAGGGTCAGCGCTTCCTCACCGCCGCGCCCGAAAACGAAGGGATCGCCGCCTTTCAGGCGCAGCACGCGCTTGCCCGCCTTTGCCAGTTCAATCAGCCGCAGCGAGATCGAGCGCTGGGTCGGGCTGGGGCGACCGCCGCGTTTGCCCGCAAAGATCATCTCCGCTGTTTCCGGCGCGTGATCCAGTATTCTCTGGTCAACCAGGGCATCATAGACGACGACATCCGCCTGGCGCAGCGCATTGACGCCGTGCAGGGTCAGCAGGCCCGGATCGCCGGGCCCGGCCCCGACGAGCCAGACCCAGCCGGGCTCGAATCGGGGAAGATCGTCCAGAAGATCGCGTTTCATCACCTTACCATAAATCCATCGGCTTTCCCTTGCCTGTTCCCCATGCGACATGAATGCATGACGGAAATGACAAGACCCGGAACAACCCTATAAAGTCCGGATACCATGACAGGCAAGCCCGACGATATCAGATTGCGCACTGGTTGGACCACCGGTGCCTGTGCAGCAGCGGCGGCGAAAGCCGCTTTTGGCGCGCTGCAGGGGGACGGATTTGCAAATCCTGTATCGATCATCCTGCCCAGAGGCCGAGAGCCAGACTTCGTCCTGACGGATTGGGGCATGGCAGAAGGGACGGCCTGGGCCGCCGTGGTGAAGGATGCGGGCGATGATCCGGATGTGACCCATGGCGCAACGATCCGCGCCACCGTGCGCCGGGGCGCGGCGGGGTCCGGCCTGCGCTTCCGGGCGGGCGAGGGCGTCGGCATGGTAACGAAGCCCGGTCTGCCGATTCCACCCGGTGAACCGGCGATCAATCCAAAGCCCCGGGAGATCATCGAAACCAACCTTCGCAGCCTTTTGCCGGACCTGGATGCGGCACTGGATCTGGAGGTTGAGATCGCGATCCCCGGCGGGCAGGAAATAGCGCTGAAGACCTGGAATGCCCGGCTCGGCATTGTCGGCGGCCTGTCGGTACTGGGCACGACCGGGGTGGTGATCCCCTATTCCTGCAGTGCCTGGATTCATTCGATCCATCGCGGCATCGATGTCGCGCGGGCGACCGGCCTGCCCCATGTCGCCGCAGCAACCGGCAAGACGTCGGAAGAGGCTGTGCGGCTGCTCCATGACCTGCCGCTGGAAGCGACTCTCGACATGGGTGATTTCGTTGGCGGGATGCTGAAATATCTGCGCCGCCACCCCCTGCCCCGCGTCACCATCGCCGGTGGTTTTGCGAAGCTGGCAAAGCTGGCGCAGGGTCATCTCGATCTGCATTCCTCGCGCAGTGAGTTGGACCTGACGCGGCTAGGGGCACTCGCCAGAACCCTGGGTGCCGATGCCGCCCTGGAAGCACGGATCGCGGCGGCAAATACCGGGGCGGAGGCATTGACGCTCTGCACCGGGGCCGGAATTCCGATTGCCGAGGCCATTGCGAAACAGGCGCGGGAAACCGCACTGGCCGGGGCCGGGGCAACACCTATCGACGTACTGGTCATCGGACGCAAGGGTGAGATTCTGGCTGCATCAGGGAGCGGAGCATGATGCTGGCCGCCGACGTGCTGATCCTGGGCGGAACGCGGGAGGCGCGGCATCTGGCAGAAGCGCTGGCACCGCTCTGCCCGGTGACAAGCTCGCTTGCCGGGCGGACCGGCGATCCAGCCGCCCTGCCGGGACGCACCCGGATCGGCGGCTTCGGAGGTGTCGAAGGTCTTATCGCTTATCTGAGGGCGGAACAACCGACACATATCATCGATGCGACCCACCCCTATGCCGCGCGGATGGGCCGCAATGCGATCCTTGCCGCCGCCGCACAGGGAATTCCGCTGCTGCGCCTCGACCGACCGGCCTGGCAGCGGAAAGAAGGGGACCACTGGCTGGAATTTCCCGATCTGGAAAGTCTGGCGCGGGGTCTGCCCATGCTCGGTCGGCATGCGCTGGTCACGCTGGGCGGGGCGGATCTCGCCACGCTTTCACTTGCCCAGGGGATGCGCCTGACGCTGCGGACAATCGACCCGCCGCCGGTGATGCCAGATCACCCGGATTGCACCCTCCTTCAGGCACGGGGACCGTTTGACTTCGGGGGGGAGGTCGCTTTACTCTCCCGCCTCGGGATCGACATTCTCGTGTCGCGCAATGCGGGTGGCAACGCGACCGGGGCCAAGATTGAGGCCGCCCGGCATCTGGGTCTGCCCGTCGCGATGCTGGCCCGACCGGAGCGCATGGCGGTGGAACGGGTCGGAACGGTCGAAGAGGCCATCGTCTGGTTGCGTCGATCCGCAGGACCGGGCAAAATAGCAGGATGATGAAAAGGTGATGCGCGTGACATATGCAGGACTGGTGAAATTCGGCCTTACCTTGGGCCTTGCCCTCATTCTGATCGGCCCTGCACCGCAGGATTCCCGCGCCCAGACGATCCTCGGGGGCGAACCGGAAATCGTCCAGGCGATCCGTGCAGGCGACCTGCCGAAGGTCAAATCCCTGGTCATCCGGGGGGAAAATCCCTCAACTTCCGACAATGACGGGTTGAACGGAATCACGATTGCCGCCCGCAACGGCGATTTCGCGATGATCGAATATCTGCTGCAGGTCAACACGCCGATCAACCATCCGGACAATATCGGCAATACTGCGCTGTTCTGGACGACGGAAAATGGCGACTATGACATGTCCGATTTCCTGATCCAGAAAGGGGCGGATGTGAATGCCCGCAACCGGCGCGGCCTGACGCCGATCATGGCCGCCGCACGGGCCGGACATATCGATCTGGTCGAACTGCTTATCGACAGCGGCGCGGATCTGGGAATGACCGATTATACCGGCCGCACGCCCCTGGAATGGTCGCTGGAATCCCGTACCCCCGGCATCGAACAGATGCTGCGCAATGCGGGCGCACAATAGACATTCGACTGACTCAGGGCTTATTTCGGAACATCCCTACAGGACAAGCGATGCCGCATCCCGCACGGCGACCAGCCGGATCGGCTTTGTGCGTCCGCGGATTTCAGCGACATGCACGTCGCATGGCTGATCCTCGACCCGGATCGCCGCCGTGCGGAACACCGCCCGCGACACAACCAGTTGAACAGCATAGTCCTTTGTCTTGGTCTCCAGGCGGCTGGACGTGTTCACCGCATCGCCGATGGCGGTCAGTTGCGTCGCCCGGCCATAGCCCATTTCGCCGACGATGACGCTGCCGACATGAATGCCGATGCCGATCCGCAAAGGCTCATCCAGATCCTGCGCCAATGCCAGGTTCAGCGCCTCCAGCCGCTCTGCCATCCGCTTCGCCGCCTGCAGGGCCTGACGGCATCCTTCCTCCGGGGTCGAATGAATGCCGAAAAGCGCCATCACACCGTCGCCGATGAACTTGTCCAGATGCCCGCCGGATTCCTCTATCGCCTTGCCCATCGCATCGAAATACCGGTTCAGCAGGAAGACAGTGTCATAGGGCAGGCGAACCTCGCTGACCCGCGTGAACCCCCGCAGGTCGCAGAACAGAACCGCAATCGTGATTTCCTTCCCCTGCGCCACATCGCTGGTCGGGTAGCCGTGGCGGATTTCGGCATTGGCGGGCAACAACGGGGTTAGGTGCACTTCCCCCGCCGCCGGGATGGTCTGGCAGGCCAGCCGGACATCCGATCCTGCGCGCACCCGTTTCAGCACCCGTCGCTCATCTTCGCTGGGTTCTGGCAACAGATCATGGCCCTTGCGGATCAGCACCCGGCAGGTCGAACAGCGCCCGCGCCCGCCGCAGACACTGGCATGGGGATAGCGGCAATCGCGGCTCGCCTCCAGCAGGCTCAATCCCTGAGGGAAACTATGCGCGCGTCCATCCTCATAATGCAGCACCACGGTCGCACCCCGTTTCTGAATCTGAATGCGCAGTGCACGGGCCAGAAGACTGACCAGCAGCAGCCCCAAAACCACCAGAAGCAATATATCCTGAAGCTGATAGAGCCAGGTCCGATCGTCATCAGATAGGCGACCAACCTCCTGCTGCACCATGCGGACCCAGGCCGGATTATCGGTCAGTCTGGCGGCCTCGGTCCCAGCCTTGTAGAAGCCGGTCAGCGCCAGCACCGGCCAGACGATGGCCAGACCGAACAGACCGAAGCGGACCTGCGACCAGAACGGCTTCAACCGCAGCCAGTAATACAGGCCTATGCAGCCATGCAGCCAGGCTACGATCAGCACCGCAGCCTGCCGCCAACCGGCACCGGTATCGTATTTCAAATAAATCGCCATGATCCAGGGATAACTGGGATCGATGCCAAAGCGCAGCGCGGCAATGCGGGTGCTGACGACATGCAGGCAGAGCAGCAGTGGAACAGCGATGCCGGAGGCAAGCTGGACGAACTCCATCACCCGGATGTCCTTCCAGCGCCGCCGCTGATAGACCGCATAGAAGCCAAGCCCCATATGGACCGACATCGATCCATAGAGAAGCGCCTGACCAAGCCAGCTTTCCCAGGCCAGATGCAGGGACGGGCGAAGATATTCCATCACCGCCAGGGAGTGATTGCCCAGGATCAGCGGAATCAGATGGGTCGCAACATAGAAGAACAGCACCAGCCCGGTGGTCAGGCGAAGGCGGCGGATCATCGCCTGACCCCGCTAGTAAATGACAAGCCTGTTTTCCCCCTCAACGCAGGAAGCGACGTGAACACATCCATCGTCAAATTCTGTGCCATTCCACGCCGCACGTTTTCCCCCATCAATCCATCGGATGCACCGCATCCTGATCATCGACACCGTTTTCACGCCGTTGCAGAACGCGCTTGCGGGCCGCTCCGCTCTCTACATCGGTCAGGCCCAGCATGCCGGAAACCCGGCGGATCAGGTTTGCCTCATGGTCGTGCAATTCGCCATCGGCATAGACGACGTCCCACAGCATCTCCACCAGCATGATCCGCTCCTGATGATCGAAATGCTCGTTCACGACCCGCAGGAAGGAATAGATATCGACCGCCGCTTCTGCCTTGGCTTCGCTTTCCTGCAATATCTGGTCGACATCGTCATGAGAAACACCGAAATGGCGCTCGATCAGGACACCGATCCGTTTACGCTCCACATCATCGACCTGTCCGTCGGTCATGGCCGCCTCGATCAGCATGGCGGCGGCGGCGATGTGCATCTCGCGCTTGTCATGGGCACCGGTGCGCGGCGCATCCGCTTCGGCGGAAAAGAAGGCCTTGATCCTGTTCAACATATCTGTGACTGCATCCTTGACGGTTATGAGGTTATCCAGAGCTAATGTAGCAAGATGCCGACAGGGTTCAAACTCCATCCCCAATTTCTAGACCGGCAGCTACAGGAAGAGCTGGTGGCGGATATCCGCGCCTGCCTGGTGCAGGCCCCGCTTTTCACACCACGCCTGCCGCGAACGGGCAAGGCATTCAGCACCCGTATGAGTAATGCCGGGACGCTCGGCTGGGTTTCGGATCAGTCCGGAGGCTATCGCTATCAGCCGCACCATCCGGTAACCGGTGCACCCTGGCCCGCCATTCCGGCGCGCGTCCTGGCGATCTGGGAAGCTCTGTCCGGCTATCCCGTCCCACCGGAGGCATGCCTGATCAACTGGTACGGACCCGATGCACGGATGGGTCTGCACCAGGATCGGGACGAAGACGCACGGGATGCGCCGGTCCTGTCAATATCGCTGGGCGATACCGCGCTGTTCCGCATCGGTGACGCGGCAAAGGGCAGTCCCACCCGCAGCCTGCGGCTGGCATCGGGCGATGTCCTGCTGCTGGACGGGGCGGCGCGGGATGCACGTCACGGCATAGACCGTATCCTTCCTGGAACATCCACGCTGCTGGATGTGCCCGGTCGTATCAACCTGACACTGCGCCGCGTGACCCCGCCCTGATCCTCAGGGCAGCAGGTCCCGGACAGCCCCCGTATCGACACCAAGCCGGTGCAGTTCGATTTCCCGGATCGCCTGCGCCGCAAGCTCTTTCAGAAGCAACCGCTTTCCCAGCGACATCGCTTCCCGCGGGCGCGTATCGATTACACAGAGCGTGCCCAGACGAGCCCCATTCCGGGCAACCAGCGGCATGCCGCAATAATATCGGATTTCCGGTGATGCCGTCACCAGAGGATTGTCACGGAACCGGGGGTCGAGCACCGCATCAGTGACTTCCATGATGTCATCGGACTGGATGGCATGATGACAGAAAGCATGTTCGCGTGGCGTTTCCGCAACATCCAGACCCTGGCGCGATTTGAACCATTGGCGTTTCGCATCGACAAGCGTCAGTAGGGAAATCGGCGTGCCGAAAATCGCTGATGCCAGATTGGTGATCCGATCCATTTCCACGCTGGCAGGCGTATCCAGGATGGACAGGGCCTCCAGGGTCGCCAAACGTTTTGCTTCATCGCGTTTCGCATCGTCCATGGACATACACCCCTGACGGTAAGCAGCTCTCCGTTGTGAGACATAGAACGCACCTGGTCAAACCGAATCACCTTGCTCCTCACCCGTCGTGGCCTTGGGCCAGAAGGTGGATACGGTCGTTCCGACCCCGACCCGACTGTCGATCCGGTAGCGCCCGCCATTCATGCCCATCAACCGGTCCACGATTGACAGTCCAAGGCCGGTGCTGGGCCGATCGGTTTCTCCGCGCGCCCTTGTATAGGCGGAATTGATCTGCGGAAAAGGCTGCCCGATATGGTGCAACAGGTCTTCCGGAATGCCGCAACCGGTATCCGAAACCTCCAGACAGACCATATTGTCAGCAGGACTCCCACCAGCGGTCCCGCCAGACACAGCATGAACCCTTATTTCAACTGTAATGCCATCACCGCCATGCAGGATTGCATTGCTGACCAGATTCAGAATCACCTGGTTTACCGATTGCCTATCAGCCCGGATCAACGCGGGTTCACCCGACACGTGCAAAGGGACTGGCTCGACATGCCCCACCAGCGAACTGCGGATCGGCCCGATGGCGCTCCGCGCTTCCTCGAACAGATCGAATGTCTCGATATGCACCTTCCGGCCACCGCTTTCGACGGTCGACAGGTCCAGGATGTTGTTGACCAGTGCCAGTTGATGCGTGCCGCTGGCATGGATATCGGTCAGATAATCGTGCAGGCGCTGCGGATCAGTACGAATCTGGTCGATCATCAGAAGTGCCTCCGTCATGCCGATGATGGCATTCAGCGGCGTGCGGAGCTCGTGACTCATATGCGAGATGAATTCGGTTTTCGCATTACTGGCCCGTTCCGCCGCGATCCTGGCCCGTTCCAGGGCAATGGCGGTCAGACGCCGGTCGGTGACATCGCGGATCGCCGCGATCAGGATCGGTTTTTCGTCCTCCAGAACTTCGGAAAACACGGCCTCCAGATAAATCTCATGGCCATCGCTGTGACGACCGGCGATTTCGAACATCTCCCCCCGCCGTGCCTGTCTGCGCAGGAATTCGGGAAAGGCCTCTTCCGGAATATCAGGACTGCGGTTCAGCAGACGGGAGACGTCCTGTCCAATGGCGCGGTCACGTGAAGGACCGAATATCCGTTCCGCCGCGCGATTGAAGGATGTGATGGCACCCGATCCGTCCACCGTCACCAGCGCGTCGGCGACATTGTCCATGATCCGGTTCAGGCGCTGCTGCTGACGCGACAGTTCGATTTCGATCCGCTTGCTCTCGGTGATGTCCGTGCGCAGGAACACCGTATCGCCGGTCGCCGTCCGGGTCTGGCGGATCATCGACCAGGCCCCGTCCGGTGCCTTCAGCGTCACCGGCGTCTCGGCCTCATACCCGTCGCGCATCAGATGCGCGATGTCCTCCTCCGCATCCTGGCCGGTACCGTGCCGCTCGCGTTCCATCACATGATGACGCAGTACATCATCGAAGGTCACGGATTGATTCGATGCAAGATCATATGTTTCACGGAACAGCGCGTTGCAGACCTGCATCCGGCCCGCATGATCGAACAGGGCGAGGCATCCCGGCATGCTCTCCACCGCCTCTGTCAGGCGACGATCCACTTCCTGCACACGGCGCTTTGCCGCCTCACCCAGCCGGATCTCGCGCGACAGGCGCTGATCGAACAGGATCACGGCGATCCCGAACAGCAGGATGATCGCCGCCACAACCGTTGTCACGGCGGCGACAATATCGGTATCAACGATCAGTCCGGTGCCGATATGCTCGGGATCGGCAAAACACAGGGTCGAGGCCATCGCCGTGTAATGCATCCCCGATACAGCGAGGCCGATCAGCAGGGCCGCGCAGACCTCACCGTAAAGCGGGCGTACCAGCACAGGCCTGGAAATCGCCAGGGCCGACACCGCCAGCACGACCGCGATCAGAATCGAGGCGACAAACCGCACCGGATCATAACGGATGAAGGCACTCAACTCCATCGCCGCCATCCCGAGATAATGCATCAGCCCGATGCCGCCCCCCAGAACGACCCCGCCCAGAATCAGTCGCCTGATGCTGACATCGACTTGCGAGATCAGATGCAGGCTCCAGGCGCTGGCACCGATGGCGGGCAGGGCGGAGATGAAGGTAACCAGGGGATCATACTGGATCGGGATGGGAATCCGATAGGCCAGCATGCCGATGAAATGCATTGCCCAGACACCGGCCCCCATGACCAGTGCGCCGCCGATGATCCAGCCGTGACGCTGCACTGACTGACCGTGATCGACAATCCGGCGGGAAAGCCGGATGAAGGCAAAACCCGCCAGCGCGGCGATCAGTATTGAAATGAGAACCAGAACCGGATCGTAGCTGGCCGGTAATGCCGTCGTCCGGTCCAGCCCTATGGCGAAAAACCGGGAAAGACCCTCCCATTCATCCATCAGCCGTTTGGCCTCGCCACTGTCAGTCCAAGGCGCATCAGGCGGGGGTGCTCCCGTTCAGCGGTTTCATTCCGGGCAGTATCGATCAAGTCGGAGCATCGGTCTATCCCGCTATGCAGTATATCGACCGGGAATTCGGCTCCCCGAATGCAGTTTCCCGCTGACAGCCCTTTCCAGTTGCTGCATAAAGCCGCCCATGGTTGCACATGTGATGACGGTCGCATTTCATGGTATCGATACGATGCCAATCGATGTCCAGGTCCAGTTGACCTCGGGCATGCCCAGCTTTTCCGTGGTCGGCCTGCCGGACAAGGCGGTGGCGGAAAGTCGGGAGCGGGTGCGCGGCGCGCTGGCGGCCATCGGCCTGGCTTTGCCGCCGAAGCGGATCACGGTCAACCTGTCCCCCGCCGACATGCAGAAGGAAGGCAGCCATTTCGACCTGCCCATCGCGCTTAGCATGCTGGTCGCGATGGAGGCGATTCCCAGCGATGCGCTGGACGGCTATCTGGCGCTGGGCGAATTGGGGCTGGACGGGCGGATCGCGCCGGTTGCAGGCGTCCTGCCCGCCGCGATGGCCGCCATCGGCATGGACCGGGCGCTGATCTGTCCGGTCGCGCAGGGCGGAGAGGCTGCCTGGGCGGGCGATATGGAAATCGCCGCCGCGCCGGACCTGATCGCGCTGATCAACCATCTGAATGGCAGTCAGGCAATGGCGGTGCCGGTGCCGAAACTGGCTGCACCGCAGGGCGAACTGCCGGATCTGAAGGATATCAAGGGACAGGAAACTGCAAAGCGCGCGCTGGAGATCGCGGCGGCGGGCGGCCACAATCTTTTGCTCGTCGGTCCTCCGGGCGCGGGCAAGAGCATGCTTGCGGCACGGCTTCCGGGAATCCTCCCGCCGATGTCCGCGACAGAAGCGCTGGAAGTCTCCATGATTCATTCCGTTGCCGGACTGATGATCGACAATGGCCTGTCCCATGCCAGACCGTTCCGCGACCCGCATCATTCCTGCTCCACCCCCTCGCTGGTCGGCGGCGGACAGCGGGCACGGCCCGGCGAAGTGTCTTTGGCGCATAACGGTGTTCTGTTTTTGGATGAACTCCCTGAATTCCAGCGTGGTGCTTTGGAATCCCTTCGACAACCACTTGAAACCGGGCGGGCCGTCGTCGCCCGGGTCAACGCCCATGTCGCCTATCCGGCGCGGGTGCAGCTTGTGGCGGCGATGAATCCCTGCCGCTGCGGTCATCTGGACGATCCAGAACGGGCCTGCAGCCGCGCGCCGCGCTGTGCGCTGGACTATCAGTCGCGGATATCGGGGCCGTTGTTCGACCGCATTGATCTGTCGATAGATGTCCCGGCAGTGCGGGCCTCCGACCTGTCCCGCCCGCCACCGGCGGAGGGGTCTGCGGAGATCGCGGCGCGCGTTGCCGCCGCCCGCGCCCGCCAGACCGCCCGCTTCGCCCATCTGCCGGAGGAAGGCCGCCCGCGCACCAATGCCATGGCCGACGGACAGTTGCTGGAGGAAATCGCCAGCCCCGATCCGGAGGGCCGCCGCCTGCTGACCGAGGCTGCCGACCGCGTGAAACTCTCCGCCAGAGGCTACCACCGCGTCCTGCGCGTCGCCCGCACGCTGGCCGATCTGGAAGACCAGCCCACGATCCGCCGCCTCCACATCGCGGAGGCCTTGAGTTACCGCCGCATGCAGATGCGATCGTGATCCTGCCCGCCAAGACGAAAGCGGTCCTTACCCTTCCAGTTCCTCACGCAGGATTTCCAGTTCCAGCCATTTCTCCTCGGCCAGCGCCAGGGCGGAGAGGGTGATTTCCAGGGCCTTGGCGGATTTTTCCGCCAGATCGCGCTTTTCGGTGAAAACCTTCGGGTCGGCCAGCACCGCCTCCAGGCTGTCCTTCTGCTTACGCAAGGTCTCGATCTGGCCCGGCAGGGTCTTCAGCGCCTCCCGCTCCTTGATGCTGAACTTTCGCTTCGATGCACTGCTGGTGGTCGTCATCAGCGTTGGTTTGGCTGAGGATTTGGTCGATTTCGGTGCGGCGGTCTCATTCTTGATTTCGGTGATGCCGGTGCCGCGCTGCACCAGCATGTCGGAATAGCCGCCCGCATATTCCTGCCAGTGCCCCCTGCCTTCGGCCATCAGGATCGAGGTTGCAACCCGGTCCAGGAAATCACGATCATGGCTGACCAGCAGCACCGTGCCGGGATAGTCGGTCAGCATTTCCTGCAGCAGGTCCAGTGTTTCCAGGTCCAAATCGTTGGTTGGCTCGTCCAGGATCAGCAGGTTCGACGGGCGCGTCAGGGCGCGGGCCAGCATCAGGCGTCCGCGCTCCCCACCGGACAGGCGACCGATGGGCTGGCGCGCCTGTTCCGGGGTGAACAGGAAGTCCTTCATATAGCCGATGACGTGACGCGACTGACCGTTGACGATGACCTTGTCGGTATCGCCGCCGGTCAGGGCGTCCTGCAATGTCACGTCGGGTTCCAGATCGGCGCGGCGCTGGTCCAGCGTGGCGATGTCGAGGCCGGTGCCCTGGATCACGGTGCCGGAATCTGGTGCAAGCTCGCCGGTCAGCAGCTTCAGTAGTGTCGTCTTGCCCGCACCGTTCGGCCCGATGATGCCCAACCGGTCGCCGCGCAGCACCCGCAGCGACAGATCCTTCACGATGGCTCGGTCGCCGAAGGATTTCGAGACCGCCTCGGCCTCCATCACGCGCTTGCCCGAGGTTCCGGCATCGCCCGCGACCATGTTGACCGCGCCCTGCACCCGTCGCAGCTCGCGCCGGTTCTGGCGCATCGTTACAAGGTTGCCCAGACGCTTCTGGTTGCGCTTGCGCCGGGCGGTGACGCCATAGCGCAGCCAATCTTCCTCCATCGCGATCTTGCGGTCCAGCTTGTGGCGGTCGCGCTCTTCCTCCTCCAGAACCTGATCGCGCCAGGCCTCGAATTCACCGAATCCGCGATCCATACGCCGGGCCGTACCACGGTCAAGCCAGAGCGTCGCCCTGGAGAGCGTGGTGAGGAAGCGCCGGTCGTGACTGATCAAGATCAGGGCCGATTTCAGGCTCTGGATCTCTTCTTCCAGCCATTCGATGGCATTCAGGTCGAGATGGTTCGTCGGCTCGTCCAGCAGCAGGATATCCGGCTCCGCCGCCAGCACCCGCGCCAGCGCCGCCCGCCGCGCCTCGCCGCCCGACAGGGTCGCCGGGTCTTCCGCCCCGGTCAGACCCAGCCGCTCCAGCAGATAGGTCACGCGATAACCTTCGGTATCGAGGTCGAGCCCGTCCTGGGCATAATCCTGCACCGTCTTGTAACCGCTCAGATCCGGTTCCTGCGGCAGATAGCGGATCGTCGTGCCGGGATGTACCCAGCGCTTGCCGGAATCCGGTTCGATCTGCGCCGCTGCGATTTTCAGCAGCGTCGATTTGCCGGACCCGTTGCGCCCGACCAGACACAGGCGTTCGCCCGGCCCGATGGAAAGGCTGGCCCCCTGGAGCAGCGCGTGGCCGCCGAAGGTCAGATGAATATCGTCCAATGTGAGAAGCTGTCGTGCCATGCCGCGCGATGTACGCGCCCCGCCCTGTCCCGGCAAGGGAAATGACGCAGTGCGATACGCTAAAGCCGATAGATCCGCGCGGCGGTATCGTGGAACAGGGCGCGGCGCTCGGCCTTGCTCCAACCTTCGGTCAAGCGCTTGAAGCTGTTCCAGATCGTACCGTAGCCGCAGGAAATACCATCCACCGGAAAATTCGATTCGAACATGCAGCGTTCCACCCCGAACAGGGATATCGCGGTCTCGTAATAGCGCCGGGTTGCCTGCATCAGGATCGTGCTGTCCGGCGGGCGGGGCTGTTCATGCCAGCCGAAGCCGTTTTCCACCATCTGCAACCCACCCAGTTTCATATGCACATTGGGACAACTCGCCAGGTCCGTGATGCTGTCCCGCCAGGTCGTGAAAACCTCTTCCCGTCGTCCGGCATAGGGTCCGACGCCAAGCGGAATGCCCAGATGGTTCACGATCAGGGAAAGGTCCGGCAGCGCCCGCGCAAAGGCCGTCACGTCGGGAATCTGCGGATGATAGCACCAGATGTCGAGGCTGAGGCCACGCCGGACCAGTTCCGCCGCACCCGCCCGATAGCGCGTATCGGCCAGCAAATGCGGGCCAGGCCGGGTGCGGATCTCCGGCAGGGCAGGATCATATGAAACGCCATGCCGGATTCCCTTGAACCGCCCCCCGGCAGTGGCGACGTGCGCATCCAGCACCGGCCCGACTTCCTCCGCCAGGGTCAGATCCGCAAAGCCGACAATCCCGGCAGCGATACGACAGGGGCCATAGTCGCCGGACGCGCTGATGGCGGCGATGCCGTTGACGAATTCGGTTTCACCGACCGGTCGCATCTCCTCTGGTCCATCGGCGCGATACAGCGCCGCAGCATCGATGAAGACGGTCTTGCTTATGAAATGACCCGCACCGATATCGGTCAGGATTTCATCGAATCCATAACGCGGGGCGATGCGATGCGGCTGGTTCAGCCAGAGGTGATGATGCGGGTCGCAGATTTCGAGATCCGGCTCCAGCGCCTCCTCAAACCCGAGGGCCAGCCAATCGGCGTTTTTCCAGGCCACCGGATGCCTCTATTTCTTGCGCTTGAAGCAGCTGTCGAAAATGTCGTACCCGGCCAGACCCAGCACGAACAGCGCGATGATCCAGACCGGCAGCCCGCCCTTGAACCCGGCAAAACCGGTCGAGATCGAATGCGCAAGACCCAGCACGAAGGCCGAGACCAGGCCGAAGCCAAGCAGGGCGCAGATCACTTTCACCATATGTGCCGACATTCCATCTCTCCTTCTGTTCAAGCTCAATTCAATCGGATTCAGCAGCATTTACGGCCAGACGGTGTTCCAGCCAGCGTGCCGAACGGAACAGCCGCGCATCCGTCTCCAGCGCTCCGACCAGTTGTGCCCCGATGGGCAGGCCGGTAGCGCCCTGCAGGATCGGCATGCCCAGACTGGGCAGACCACAGAATGTCCAGATCGTACAGAAAATTGGGTCGCCTGTCCCCTCCCCCATTTTTGGGGCTTCCCCGGCGGCGGCGGGGGACAGGATGGCATCGAATTCTTCGAACAGCGCATGCAGGCAGACCTGGCCCGGTGCGATCATCGCCCTGGCATCGGCATAGGCGGCATCGCTGATGCCGCGACCGGTCTCGATCAGGGCCTGCAGGGGGGCACTCATCCTGTCCCAGTCCGCCTCCGCCTGAGGGGCGAGACTTCGGGCGGTCTCGTAGCACTGCACCGTCTGGTGATGCTTGATCAGGGCGGGCAGGATCGCAGGCACCGGAATCCGCTCGACGCGGTCGCCCAGACTGTCGATCAGTTCCTCAAACCCGGCCCGCGCATCGGCGCTCAGCCGGTCGTGATATGGCAAATCCATCCATGCGAAGAGCGGTTCCACCGGCGGGTCGGCTTCCAGACCCTGCCGGATGACCGGCTTTGGCCGGGCATAGCATTTCGGATCGGCGGGGTCGAAACCGGTCAGCGCATCGCTGACCATCGCCGCATCCTCAAGGCTTCGGGCGAAGACGCCGACCTGATCCAGGGTTTCCGACTGCTGCATCACGCCGTGGCGGGAAATCATCCCGTGGGTCGGCTTGAAACCGTAGACGCCGCAGAAGGAGGCCGGGCGGATGGTGGAGCCGTTCGTCTGACTGCCGATTGCCAGCGGGACATGACCGGCCGCCACTGCCGCCGCCGATCCGCTGGAAGAACCGCCGGGACCATGGGCCGGATTGTGGGGATTGGTCGTCTCCGACGGATGCATGAAGGCGAATTCGGTTGTTGCGGTCTTGCCCATGATGACCGCACCCGCCTCCCGCAACCGGCTGACGACGGCACAGTCCCGATCCGGCTGTCGCCCGGCATGAATCGGCGTACCGCGCTGGGTCGGCATGTCGGCGGTATCAAAGATATCCTTGATCCCGACGGGAATGCCGTGCAGCGCGCCCAGCGCCAGTCCGCGCCGCCGAATCGCATCCATCTCCTCCGCCTGGGCCAGAGCCAGTTCGGGGTTGAGATAGGCCCAGGCCTTCACCTGGCCCTCGGTCTCTTCGATCCGTTTCAGGCATGCCGCCACCAGATCACGGGACGTGATACGCCCGCAGCGGACTCCCTCCAGAGCATCCGCCGCTGTCAATGCGGCCAATGTCATTATGGAACATACTCCCCGAACAGACGCTCTGGCAGCCACAGGGCAATTTCCGGGAAGATATACATCAGAACCATGCAGGCGATTACAATGCCAAGATAAGGCATGATGCCGCGGAATATCTGCATCAGTTCGATCTCGTTCTTCAACACGCCCTTCAGGTAATAGGCCGACATCGCCATGGGCGGAGTCAGGAAGGAGGTTTGCAGGTTCAGCGCCACCAGCATCGCGAAGAAATACGGATTGACGTCGAAGATCACCAGCATGGGGAGGAAGATCGGCACGAAGATGATCAGGATTTCCGACCATTCCAGCGGCCAGCCCAGCAGGAAGATGATCAGTTGTACCATGACCAGGAACTGCCATGGCTCCAGTTCCATCGCCAGCACCCAATGCTCGATCACCTCATGTCCGCCGAGATAGGAGAAGACAGAAGCGAAGGTCCAGGACCCAACGAACATCCAGCAGACCATCGCCGTCGCCTTGGCGGTCAGGAAGACGGACTGCTTCACCTTCTCCCAGGTCAGCGAGCGATAAGCCGCCGCAAGGACAAGACCGCCGAACGCCCCCATCGCGGCGGCCTCCGCCGGGGTGGCAAGTCCGCCCAGAATGGAACCCAGCACCAGCATGATCAGTACCGTTAACGGCACGAAGGATGTCAGAAGCTGAACCATGATGATGGCGTTGGAGGGCACGTCTTCCTGGCGCGGCTTGGGCGCGATCGACGGATTGAAGCCGACTCGGACCAGCACATAAAGGATGTAGCACCCGGCCAGCATCAATCCGGGAAACACGGCGGCGGCGTAAAGCCGCAAGGGTGAAAGCTCTGCGATTGCAGCATAGACGATCAGCATGATCGACGGCGGGATCAGGATGCCCAGCGTTCCACCGGCACAGATCACCCCGGATGCGAAGGATTTGTTATAATTGGCCCCGGCCATCGCCGGAAAGGCAAGCAGACCCATCAGGGTAACCACCGCCCCGACGATGCCGCTGGCGGTGGAGAAGACGACGCAGGTCAGCAGCGCGGCGATGGCCATGGACCCGGGCAGGTGCCGGGCCGCCAATTGCAGCGAATAGAACAGCCGGTTGACGATATTCGCCCGTTCCACGACATAGCCCATAAACAAGAACAGGGGGATGGCAACGAGGGTGTCGTTCTCCATCACCGAATAGGTGTTCTGGTTCAGTAGATAGAAAATCTTGTTATTGAAGATATCTGAGAAGGTATCGACTGATCCCGCATTGAAATAGGCATAATAACCGAACCCGACGCCCATCGCGATCAGGGTGAAAGCTATCGGGAATCCCAGCAGCACCAGGACAATGAACAGCGACAGCATGAAAATCGCGACTTCGGGATTGGTCATTTTTCATCATCTCCGAGGGGACAGAACGCGGCCACGCATCCCGTCGACTGTAACGTGCTTTGACGGGCTACTTCACCGGCGGCTGATCGATCAGCAGGTCTTCGGTTTCCTTCACATCCTCCAGGCGGTCGAGCCAGACCCCCTCCCGCATCGCCTTGAAGCAGCGCAGGGATTCCGCAATGCCCTGAAGGAACAACAGGAATCCGGCAACCGGGATCAGCGTCTTGAAGAAATAGACCTGGATGCGCGCCGGACTGTTCCAGCTTACCTCCTGATAGCGCCATGAATCCTTGGCGATTTCCGCGCCATACCAGAATAGCGCGATCATGCCGGGGAAGAAGAACAGCAGATAGAGAATGAAATCCAGCCGTGCCTGCCAGCGCACCGGCAGCAGCCGGTAGATCACATCCCCGCGCACATGCGCATCCTGCGCCAGCGCATAGGGTCCGGCCATCAGCAGCAATGCCCCATACATCTGGATCATCATGTCGAAGGCCCAGACGGTGGGAGCGTTCAGCACATAGCGCATGAACACTTCATAGGTGACGGAGAATGTGAGGATCAGGATGCACCAGCCGAAGGCACGGCCGATCCAGATGCTCAGACTTTCAATCGCATGGATGATGGATGTCACGGCAGTCCCCCGTCATAAACAGCCCAGTCATAGGAAACCCTGTCAAAATACAGCATGACCGTACTTTGACGCACGGATCACCGGGGACCATCCTGAGATGGCCCCCGGATCCCGTCAGCTTACGCTATTTCGATCAACCGAAATAGTGATTGTAGGCCAGCTTGTAGTCCGGTTGATTGATGTTCAGATAGCCCATGACTTCTTTCGCATAGGTTTTCTGCGACTCGATCACCTTGGCGAAGAACGGATCTTCCGCCGAAATCCGGTCAACGACGACATCCCATGCACTCAACTGCGCAGCCATGATGCTGTCCGGTGTCCGGAACACCTGCACGCCCTGGGCCTTCAGCTTTTCCAGATCCTCTGAGTAACGCTTGGTGTTGTGCCAGTAGAAATTCGAGTTTTCCGCTTCAGAGGCGTATTTCAGGATCGCCTGCTGCTCGGTCGACAGCGAATTGAAGACATCCTTGTTGAACGTAACCTCGAAGAATTCCTGTGACTGGTGATAGCTCGCCAGATGGTAATGCTTCGAGACGTCCTGCATGCCGAAGTCACGATCAGAGGTCGGATTGTTGAATTCCGCCGCATCCAGCAGACCAGACTTCATCGCCGGCTGAATTTCGCCACCCGGCAACTGCAGAACCGACATGCCCATTTCCAGCAGAACGTCGGCAGCAAGGCCGACGGTGCGGTATTTCAGCCCATTCATCTGGGAGACGTCCTTGATCTCCTCCTTGAACCAGCCCAGCGGCTGGGCGGGCATCGGGCTGTTGAAGAAGCTGACGATGTTGAGGCCGAGATTCCCCATCAGTTCTTCGAACAGTTGCTGGCCGCCCCCATAATAGACCCAGCCCAGCACTTCCTGGCTGGACCAGCCGAAGCACGGGCCGGTACCGAACAGCGATGCGGTCTTGGATTTGGAATACCAGTAAGCCGGAACGTAATGGGCGGCATCCAGTACGCCGCGATGCACGGCATCCTGCATCTGGCCCGTCTTCACGACCGCATCGACCGGCAGCATGTCGATCTTCAGGCCGCTGCCCGCCATATCATTGACGCGCTTGGCATAGGACATGGCATTTTCATGGAAAATACCGGTCCAGGCCGACTGCATCTTGATGACGCGGGTTTCCGCCCGCGCGATGCTGGGGGCGGCAAGCCCCGCAACGGCAACGCCGCCTGCGGCAAGACCGGCCCCTTTCAGGAATGAACGACGGGATTTCACGCCCGTCGAAACGGCGTTCTTGGAAGTCTCAGTCATTGGGTATCCTCCCTTAAGGATGCAGTGTTATTCGTTGTTTTCGTTTTGTTTTTTGTTAATCTTGAACCCGTTGATAGACCGCTGGAATGGGACTCTTACACTCTCCTCCGCTTCAGGAATTTCAGTTCTTCATGGACGATGCCATGACGCGATCTATCGATGATTGCATTATTCTGGCTTCGGAACGTCCCACTCCTTCCATTCATGGTGAATGGTAGGACCAATGCAACAACCGCGTCAACCAGACAATGGAATACTTTCCATTTTACGGAAAGGTGCGTCGCGACCTGATCCCGTCCAATGACCCGACCCGTCGCGAGTCATGCAACGCGATCCCGGGGCGGCTTTCCCGCGGCAATCGCGTCCAGATTCTCCAGCGCCCGGAACCCCATGGCATGGCGCGTTTCCAGTGTCGCACTACCGATATGCGGTAGGACGAAGACATTGGGCAGACGGCGATAGGCGGGGTCTATACCGGCGGGTTCCCCGTTGAAGACATCCAGACCCGCCGCCGCCAGCTTGCCTGATTCCAGGGCGGCGATCAGGTCCGCATCGGACACGATAGCCCCGCGCGCAGTGTTCACGACAATCGCGCCATCCGGCAACTGTGCGATTCGCGCTGCATTCAGCAGTAACTTTGTCTCCGGCGTCGCAGGACAATGGAGCGAGAGGAACTGACTGACGGGCAGCAGGTTATCCAGACTTTCATGATGGATCGCGCCCGCTTCCAGATCGGGATCCAGACGGCTGCGATTATAGTAGTGAACTTCCATTTCGAAGCCGCGCGCGCGCTTTGCCAGGGCCTGCCCGACGCGGCCCATACCAACAATCCCAAGCCGTTTGCCCGTCACCTGGGTTCCCACCATGAAGGCAGGGCTCCAGTCCTGCCATTTGCCGCTGCGGACCAGATCATACCCTTCCCCGGCACGACGGGCCGCGCCGAGCAGCAGCAGCATCGCCGTTTCCGCTGTCGCATCATTCAGCACGTCCGGCGTATTGGTGACGATTATCCCCCGCGCCTTGGCGGCAGCGGTGTCGACATGGTCATAGCCGACGGAGAAATTCACGATTGCCTTCACCCGATCCGACAGTTTCGCCAGGGTCGCCGCATCGAAGCGTTCGGAGTGGCAGGCCAGGATGTAATCAGCTTTGGCTGAGGCCGCGACCAATTCTTCGGACGTATAAAGTCGGTCGGTCGGGTTAAGGATCGCCGCATAGCCTTCAGACAGCCGTGCCTCGATCAGGTCCGGCAGTTTGCGTCCCACCAATACGGTCGGTTTCATGGTTCATTCCTCCCAAAGTTCTTGTCATTGGGAAGACTATAGGGTTTTGCCGCGCCCGTGCCAGCCGCGATTGGTGATGAGCATCGTCACGGCGGAGGCCGCCCCGAGACCGGCAAAGCCGCCGATCAGCGGCACCACGGTCCCGTTGAAGGCCTGGCCGATCAGGATGCCGGATACCAGCGACATCAGCGTCGTCAACGCCCCGATCACGGCGGAGGCCGTGCCCGCGATATGCCCCATCGGCTCCATCGCCAGCGCATTCAGATTGCCGAACAGGATGCCGATGCAGAAAAACCCGGAAAGGCCCCAGAGCATGAACAGCCAGAGCGGCAGGATGCCATCCATCATCAGCGCCAGGACCAGAAAGACGGTCGAAACGCCGGTCAGGGCAAAGACCGCAAGAAAGGACAGAAACCGCATGCCATGGCGTATCACCAGTTTCGCATTCACGATGGAGGAGGCACCGATGGAGAATGTCAGGATGGCGAAATAGAACGGGAACAGCTCACCGGTCCCGTACACATCCTGGAAGACCTGCTGCGAGGAATTCAGATAGCCTACGAATGCCCCAAAGATCAGCCCGGCCGAAACCGTGTATCCAAAGGAATGGCGGCTGTTCAGTGTCTCCAAAACCGCGATCCAGATTCGCGACAGCGATACCGGGTGCCGAGTTGCGGGGTCCAGCGTTTCGGGCAGGCGCAATGTCATCCACAGCGCCGCGACGATGCCCAGTGCCATCAGACTGAAGAAGATCGCCCGCCAGTCGGCAATCAGGAGGATCGCCTGACCCAGCGCAGGTGCAAGGGCAGGAACGATGATGAAAACCATCATCACAAAGGACATGATCCGTGCCATTTCCCGCCCCGCATAACGGTCGCGGACTATGGCCAACGTCACCGTGCGCGGTCCCGCTGCCCCCAGCCCTTGCAGAATCCGGCCCAGCAGCATGGTCTCATAATCCCAGGACACCAGCGATAGGATACATCCGATCCCGAAAATCCCGATCCCGACAAGGATCATCGCCTTGCGACCCAGCGAATCCGACAGCGGACCATAGAAGAACTGACCAATGGCGAAACCCAGAAAGAACAGCGAGATGACCAGTTGCGTGTCATTCGCCTTGGCAACGCCCAATTCCGCCCCGATGGCCGGAAGCGCGGGCAGCATCGCATCGATGGTGAGCGCCACCATCGAGACCAGCACCGCGATCAGCGCAACGAATTCCGGCAGGGATTGAACCCGCCCGTTCCGCCAGACCGTCATGCCACGCGCCTGCGCTTGATATCCTTCAGGATCTCGCGGGCAGCGTTGCGCCCCGGAATACCGCTGACCCCGCCGCCGGGATGCGCACCGGAGCCGCAAAGATAGACGCCGGGAACCGGCATACGGTGATCGGCATGACCCGGTGCCGGGCGCAGCGAGAAAATCTGATCCAGATGCAGCGCCCCATGGAAGATGTCACCGCCGACCATGTTCAGCTTGCGCTCGATATCCAGCGGGCTGTTGGTCTGACGCCCGACAATGGCCTGACGGAAATTCGGGCTGTAGCCCGCGACCGTATCGATGATATGATCCGCGACCTCCTCCCGGACATCGTCCCAGGACCGCCCGTCCGGCAGGTGGCGACGGAAATGCTGGCAGAACAGGCTCATCACATGCCCCCCTTTCGGGGCCAGGCTGTCGTCCATCAGGCTGGGGATGCACATGGAGACGACCGGCTTGCCAGACCAGCCCTTGCGTTTCGCGTCGTCATGGGCGGCGGAAAGATAGGGGAGCGATGGGGCGATATCGATCGTATTGCGCATCGCCAGCAACCCGGCTTCGTCATGGTCCAGCGTGTCGAATTTCGGCAATTCGCTCAAGGCGACATTCATGCGGAAGGTCGCGCTTTCGCTACGCCAGCCATCAATCCGTCTGGCAAATCGCTCCGGCGTCAAAGCGGGATCGATCAACTGTCCGAACAGGATCTGCGGGTGGCAGTTCGCGGCCACCACCGGCGCGCGCAGGCTGGTGCCGTCCTCCAGCACAACGCCCCGCGCAATGCCTTTCTCCAGGATCACTTCGCGAACCCCGGACCCGGTGCGGATATCGACGCCCCGGCTGCGACAGAAGGACGCCATGGATTGCGTGATCGCGCCCATGCCGCCCTTGGCATAGGCCCAGGCCCCGGTACGCCCGTCAACCTGACCAAAGACATGATGCAACAGGACATAGGCCGAACCCTGGGCATAGGGATCGACAAAATTGCCAATGATGCCCTCGAACCCATAAATGCCCTTGATGACATCGCTTTCGAACCAGCGGTCCAGATAGTCGCCGATGGACATGGTCATCAGTTCCGCCAGATCGGCCTGCCGCTCCGATGACAGTTTGCGCAATACATTCGCCTGGCCCAGCACCTTCCACAGATCGCCGAGCCCGCCGCCGAGATTGGGCGGCACTTCCGACGCGATGGTTCGGATCGAATCTCCGACCTGCTCCAGCACGTCCTCAAAGGCGGGATAGGCCGCCGCATCGGCCTTTGAGAACCGCGCCAGCGCCTGCTGCGCCGCGACCGGATCGCGGGGCAGATAGAGGTGATCGCCTTCCAAGATCGACACACTGCCACCCGGCCGTTCCAGCAGGGTCAGGCCATGGGCATGGAGATCGAGATCGCGGATCACCTGACGGTCCAGCAGACTGACCAGATAGGAGAAGACGGAATTGCGGAAACCGGGATGAAATTCTTCGGTCAGTGCCGCCCCGCCGATCACGTCGCAGCGCTCCACCACGGTTACCTTCAACCCGCCACGCGCCAGATAACCGGCACAGGCAAGCCCGTTATGGCCTGCCCCGATCACGATGGCATCTGTGGTCTCTGTCGTCATGGCGGTATCCTGAATATCATTGGGCATGTGGGTTAGGTGAGGGCGTTATAGAACTTTCGCATCGCCCCCGTCGAGCGAATCACGTCTTGAAAGCGGACGGGCGCGCGCCAAGCTCCCTTGTCTGTGCCCTTTCGATCTTGTCGAGGATCTTCCATGCCCGATGGCGAATACGCATTCACGGTAGAGGTCTGCCAGTCCCTGGCGGCGGTGGAAAAGTCCGCCTGGGATGCCTGTGCCGGGCCGGAAAATCCGTTTGTCAGCTATGATTTCCTGGCCAGCCTGGAGGAAAGCGAATCGGTACGGGCGGAGACCGGCTGGCTGCCGCAGCATCTGCTGTTGCGCGGGGCCGACGGGGCGCTGCTGGCGGCGATGCCTCTCTATCTGAAGGGCCATTCCCAGGGCGAGTATATTTTCGACCATAACTGGGCCCATGCCTTCGAATCAGCAGGCGGGCAGTATTATCCCAAATTGCTCTCTGCCGTGCCCTTCACGCCGGTTCCAGGCCCGCGCTTCCTGCTGCAGGCCGCCCCGGATCCGGCCCTGGCACAGCAGGCGCTGATCAGTGCACTGGCGCAACTGGTGGAGCGGCACAGTGTTTCCAGCCTGCATGTCAACTTCCTTGACCGGGATCAAGCGCAGGCACTGGAACAGGCAGGATTCCTGATCCGCCATGGCCACCAGTTCCATTGGGAGAACAAGGGGTATCGCGATTTCGACGATTTCCTCGATGCCTTCTCCTCGCGCAAGCGCAAGGCGGTGCGCAAGGAACGGCGCGCGCTGGCGGAGGCGGGCCTGACCGCCCGTACGCTGACCGGCGATGCAATCACGCCCGACCTGTGGGACGCGTTCTATGCTTTCTATACCGATACCTATGACCGGAAATGGGGTGGGGCCTATCTGACCCGCCGCTTCTTTGATCTGCTGCACGAGCGGATGCGGGACCGGGTCGTGCTGATGCTCGCCTTCGATACCGGGGAAAAGCCGATTGCCGGCGCACTCAACTTCATCGGGACAGACGCGATCTTCGGACGCAACTGGGGCTGTCTGGAGGATTACAAATTCCTGCATTTCGAACTGTGCTATTACCGTGCCATCGACTATGCCATCGCCCATGGCCTGAAGCGGGTGGAAGCCGGAACCCAGGGTGAGCACAAGATCCAGCGCGGCTACCTGCCGGTCACGACCTATTCCGCCCATCTGCTGCCCGACGAAGGCTTCCGCAAGGCCGTCGCCCGATTTCTGGAAAGGGAGCAGGCCTATGAGGCGCAGCTACGCGCAGCCCTGGCGGAAAGCGGGCCGTATAAAGCGCAGCCGTAATGCGATTATGCCGCCCGCAGACCATCCTGAATCAGGTGCGAAACGGCGCGGGCACCAGATGAATAGGCACCATGGGCCGTGGTCTGCTGGTCGGGCGAACAGGCCTCGCCTGCCAGGATCAGACGGGCGTCGAACCGGTCGATGAGCGTGTCGCGCGACGCGGCCCGACCGGGCAGGGCGGCGGAATACCCGCCCAGGATCAGCGGATCGGTTGACCAGCAGCTCGATACCCGCTCCAAGATGCGCCCACGCAGGTCAGAGCCGAATATCTCTACCGCCGCCGCCTCGGTATAGTCGATCAGCGCCGCTCTGCCCCCGTTTCGGGCCAGATCCAGCGCCAGATCCCCCGCGATATAACCTTCGACGATGGGTTTGTCGAAACTGTGCGCTTTCAGCAACAGCGCCCGGCCTCCACTCGGGACGACATGCGCGGAGAGGCTTTCACCCGGTGGCAGGATGCGGGGGTCGATGTAAAGCGCGATGCGCTCGGCAAAGCCCAGCGGGATATCCTCCAGCGCCGTCCCGATAGCGGCGGGCAGGTCCGGCGTGAAGCGGATTGATCCGGATTTCAGCACCGGGGGCGAGACGGTGACGACCACAGCCTGCGCCCGCAGGCGACCCTCGGCGCAGTCCACCACGACACGGGCACCGCTGCGGTCAATGGCCGTGACCGGACAGGACAGCGTGATCGGCAAGCCCTCGGCGAAACCGGCGATCAGCGCGCCATAGCCATCCTTCACCGGCCAATCCTCCGGCATCGCCTTGTAGCGCTGGATGTCTTCGGTGGAGAGCCGCTCCGGCGGCACGCCGTTCATTGCCGCACACCAGCCGGTATAGACATCATAGAAGGGCGAATCGGTGTCGATCACTGAACTGCCCGCAACGTCCCCTGCCGCGGCCTCGAAGGCCGAATCGCTGGCCTGGTAATAGGCGGAGCAGGCGGCGCGCGCCGCCGCATCCTGCCGCACGCCGCTGCGATACAACTCCTCCGGCAGGTCGGCATGGGTGAGATGGAGGGAGAGTGTCTGACGCCGCGCCAGGGCGGTGACGGCGAACGGATTGCGCGAGGCATTGTGCAAATAATGGCAGCCCAGATCATAGGGCGTGCCGCGACGCACCACCGTATGGGCGCGCCCGCCGATCCTGTCTGCCGCCTCCAGAATGCGAAAGCGCAAGCCCGCCGCCTGCGCGACTAGCCCCGCGCCGATCCCCGCCGCTCCTGCCCCGACAATCACCAGATCCAGATCCGTTTCACCTGACACAGAACACACTCCCCGCTTGATCCCACGCGCCGGTCCCGCGACACTGCGGCCCGACTTGATTTTCGACCGCGCCATTTCTAGAGAGGTCCGCCATGTCCGTCACGATCTATCACAACCCCCGCTGCTCGAAATCCCGTCAGACCCTGGCGCTGCTGGAGGAAAAGGGCATTGCGCCGGTGGTGGTGCTGTATCTGGAAACACCGCCCGATACGGCTCTGCTGGCCGGGATCATCGCAAAGCTCGGCCTCGCCAGCGCCCGCGACCTGATGCGCCGGGGGGAGGCGGTCTACAAGGATCTGGACCTGAAATCCGTCACCGACGAGACCGCGCTGATCCGCGCCATGGCCGAGCATCCGATTCTCATCGAGCGCCCCATCGTCCTCGCCAACGACCAAGCCCGCCTCGGCCGCCCGCCGGAAAGCGTGCTGGAGATTCTGTAGGGCTCAGGGTTTAGGATTATTACATATGCCGGATACTGCCTGGCATCGGGAGGTGCCCCGCAGTCCGCGCCCGAACGGGTATGGCGAATACCTCCGACGACCGTCTTTTCCGGTTTCCTCTCCGCCCGGATCGATGCCGCGGACGGATCAGCGGGCATCGCAACACCGAAAGCGGACCGGATCGCTTTCGAGCAGGCGGTGCCGATCGTGCGGATATTTGACACTGCCAAGGCGCATGAATTCTATCTCGACTTTCTCGGCTTCTCGGTCGATTGGGAACACCGGTTCGGCGACGATTTCCCGCTCTACTGCCAGATTTCACGGAACGGATTGCGGCTGCATCTGTCCGAACATTCCGGCGATGCGACACCGGGCGGCAACATGGTCGTCCCCATGCGCGGCCTCGACGCCTTCCACCGGGAGCTTGCGGACAGGAATTACCGCTATCTCAAACCGGCGATATCGGAACAGGACTGGGGCCGGGAGATGCAGGTCACCGACCCGTTCAACAACCGCATCCGCTTCATGGAAGCCGCATAGCAACCCGCGGCGAAGTGAAAAGGTCAATTTAAACAACCCGACCGAATTGGGCTATAAAGGTTGACCCTGCTTGAATGCCAACGTGATGATTGTGACAAATGTATAATCAGATACTATGCGCCAAATACGCACATATGAGTAGCGTAAGGTTAGAATCATAAGTAGTGTACCCTAAATACGTAAGCTACGTATTTGGTGTTGGTGGGAGTGACGGGGATCGAACCCGCAAGGGCCGCGTGAGATTGTCTAGGTCTCGGCCCGGTGGTATCCTAAACCACTGTGTTTACCGTTTCACCACACTCCCGCCTTACCTCGGTTGGGGAGGGCTAATTTGGCCTTCCCCGCCGGGGTGACATCCAAAAGCTTGCGACTGCGAAACATTGAGTCCGAAAAAATAAGGAGGAGCCACCTAAAAAGGAGAACAAGTCTCCCATTTAAGCGAATCCTCCCGTTTCTGCTCCTGTTCCGAAGCCTTGTAGCGACGATGACTCAGATTCCGAGTCATTTCAAGTGTTTTTAGCGTTAGGCTTGCTGACCGACCACAAGATAATGTGTAATACCCAAGGGATAGCATGGTGGTCAATAAAGTGAACAAAACTACTCAATATGTAGAGAATTTTCAGCCTGAGGTTCAAAGCGCAGTAGAAATACTTGTCAGTCTTTGCCCACCCAAATTTGAGAACTCCCTGAAGAGTTTGCTGACTGTAAAGCCACGGATTAAATTAAGGGGCTGTCCCAGATAACCCGGTTTGGGGGTTATCATGGGGTCCATGCGCAAGAGCCGTCTGAGTCACTACAAGCAGGATCGTTTGATCGAGCATTTTGTCGCCGGGACGACGGCTCGTACGGCAGCTTGTCTTTGTGGCGTGAACCGCAAGACAGCGGCGTTCTATTATCATCGGTTGCGCGAGGTCATCGCCTATGAGCTTGAGGCCGAAAGCGAGGCGATGTTCGGTGGCGAGATCGAGGTGGACGAAAGCTATTTCGGCGGCAAGAGAAAGGGCAAGAGAGGTCGTGGTGCGCCGGGGAAAGTCCCGGTTTTCGGGCTTCTCAAGCGTGGCGGGAAGGTTTATACGAAGATCATTCCCGATGCTTCCGGCGCTACTCTGTTGCCGATTATTGAGGGCAAGGTCATCCCCGACAGCATCGTCTATTCCGACTGCTGGAAGGGCTACAACGCGCTCGACGTCTCCGACTTCAAACACTTTCGGATCAATCACTCGGAGCTGTTCGCCGACAAGCGGAACCACATTAACGGGATCGAGAATTTCTGGAACCAGGCCAAGCGTCACATGCGTAAATTCAACGGTGTCCCGAAGGCCCATTTCGGTCTATTTTTGAAGGAGTGCGAGTGGCGGTTCAACAACAGCGATCCGTCAGATCAATTAGCTCAACTCAGACAATGGGTTAAGCGTCAGCTCAGGTAGTTATCTGGGACAGCCCCAAAGGAAAATGCTTTTAAACATCGTAGTGATGCTAAGGGTGATTATGATGCGCAAGAAAAAGTCGACGCTAAAAGGGTATATGACATTCGTGAGGTTAGTCGGCAGAAGGTGCGTGATACCTTAGCTGCTTACCTCCTACATTCTTAATCACTTCACACGTCCGCTTCTCGTGCACTTCCTTTTGAGGGTCCCATCGAAACTCGAGCTTATCTAGACAATGCTGTAGACGTTTCTCTGATACATAATAGCACTAGCCTACCGCCCCCTCCCTAGACAAAGATGATCCGCCAAAGTACGAAATCTCGGCCAAAGCATTACTCTGTGAATGACCGGACATTCCCCCGCCTCGTTTCGGCCAATCCGGTGCTTTCAATGCCTGCCCGCATCGTGTAAGCAACGCGCCTAGCCCGAAAGGTCACTGAACCATCGCAACGCTTCGATCAACCGGAGGCGCGTCCGCCCATGCCCAAACGTGAAGATATCGACACCGTCATGATCATCGGCGCGGGGCCGATTGTGATCGGACAGGCCTGCGAATTCGATTATTCCGGGACCCAGGCCTGCAAGGCGCTGAAGCAGGAAGGCTATCGCGTCGTGCTGGTGAATTCCAATCCGGCGACGATCATGACCGACCCGCAGACGGCGGATGCGACCTATATCGAGCCGATCACGCCGGACATGGTCGCGAAGATCCTGAAGCGGGAACGGGCCGAGCGGCCAGGGGACAAGCTGGTGCTGCTGCCAACGATGGGCGGGCAGACGGCGCTGAACACGGCGCTGGAACTGGAGCGCCGGGGCGTGCTGGACCTGCTGGACGTGGAGATGATCGGAGCCAATGCCGATGTCATCGACAAGGCCGAGGACCGCCTGCGCTTCCGCGATGCGATGGACAAGATCGGGCTGGAAAGCCCGCGCAGCCAACAGGTCGGCAGCATGGAAGAGGCGATGGTCGCGCTCGACTTCGTCAAGCTGCCTGCGATCATCCGCCCGTCCTTCACCATGGGCGGTACCGGCGGCGGCATCGCCTATAACCGGGACGAATTCCAGAAGCTGGTGAAGGGTGGCCTTGCCGCCTCGCCGGTCAAGACGGTGCTGGTCGAGGAATCGGTGCTGGGCTGGAAGGAATTCGAGATGGAGGTCGTCCGCGACAAGGACGACAACTGCATCATCATCTGCTCCATCGAGAATTTCGATCCGATGGGGGTTCATACCGGCGATTCGATCACCGTCGCGCCTGCGCTGACGCTGACCGACAAGGAATACCAGATCATGCGCAATGCATCGATCAACTGCCTGCGAGAGATCGGGGTTGATACCGGCGGCTCCAACGTCCAGTTCGCGGTGAATCCGGCCGACGGGCGGCTGGTGGTGATCGAGATGAATCCGCGCGTCTCGCGCTCCTCAGCGCTGGCCTCCAAGGCGACCGGCTTCCCGATTGCCAAGGTCGCGGCCAAACTGGCGGTCGGCTATACGCTGGACGAGCTGGACAACGACATCACCCAGGTGACACCCGCCAGTTTCGAGCCAAGCATCGACTATGTCGTTACCAAGATGCCGCGCTTCACTTTCGAGAAATTCGCCGGGGCCGATCCGACGCTGACCACCTCGATGAAATCGGTGGGCGAGGCGATGTCCATCGGGCGCACCTTTGCCGAAAGCCTGCAAAAGGCGCTGCGTTCCATGGAAACCGGCCTGACGGGGTTGAACGAGATCGATATCGGCGAGGACAAGGATGCCTGGCGCGCGGCGATTTCAAAGCCGCTGCCGGACCGGATCCTGAAGGTCGCCCAGGCCTTCCGTCATGGCATGACCGTGGCCGAAATCCATGCCGCCAACAAGATCGACCCCTGGTTCCTGACCCAGATCGAAGACATTGTGCGGGCGGAGAATGTGGTGCGCGAGGCGGGTCTGCCGCAGGATCGGCTCGGCATGCTGCGGCTGAAGAAGCTTGGATTCTCCGACGCACGGCTGGCGGAACTGACGGGGCAGGAGGAAAGCGCCGTCTTCGACGCCCGCCACGCCCTGAATGTCCGCCCGGTCTACAAGCGGATCGATACCTGTGCCGGGGAATTCCCCAGCGCCACGCCCTATATGTATTCCTGCTACGAGGGTGACGGGCTGAGTGAGCCGGAATGCGAGGCGGAAGTCACCAACCGTCGGAAGGTCGTGATCCTGGGCGGTGGCCCGAACCGGATCGGGCAGGGGATCGAATTCGACTATTGCTGCGTCCATGCCTCCTACGCGCTGGCAGAGGCGGGATATGAGACGATCATGGTCAACTGCAATCCGGAAACCGTCTCGACCGATTACGATACCTCCGACCGGCTGTATTTCGAGCCGTTGACCGGCGAGGACGTGATCGAACTGGTGCGCAAGGAACAGACGAAGGGCGAAGTCCTGGGCGTCATCGTCCAGTTCGGCGGCCAGACACCGCTGAAGCTGGCGGGCGCGCTGGAACAGGCCGGGATTCCGATCCTGGGCACGTCGCCGGATGCCATCGATCTGGCTGAAGATCGGGAACGGTTCCAGCGGTTGTTGCAGGATCTTGATTTGCGCCAGCCGCCGAATGGCATCGCCACGACGCCGGATCAGGCCGTGGCGATTGCTGCGCGGATCGGCTATCCGGTCGTCATCCGGCCATCCTATGTGCTGGGCGGGCGGGCGATGGAGATCGTCCATGATGAGGCCGAACTGACGCGCTACATCACCTCGGCGGTGAAGGTATCGGGGAAAAGCCCGGTGCTGATCGACTATTACCTGCGCGATGCGATCGAGGTCGATGTCGATGCGCTGTGCGACGGCGAGGCTGTGCATGTCGCGGGCGTCATGGAGCATATCGAGGAGGCGGGCATCCATTCCGGTGACAGCGCCTGTTCGCTGCCGCCCTATTCCCTGCCCGCCGCCGTCGTCGCCGATATGGAACAGCAGACCAGGGCGCTGGCCAAGGCGCTGAATGTCGTCGGACTGATGAATGTGCAATATGCGGTGCAGGGGACGACGGTCTATATCCTGGAAGTAAACCCGCGTGCCAGCCGCACCGTTCCCTTCGTCGCCAAGGCGACCGGCATTCCCATCGCGAAGATCGCCGCCCGGTTGATGGCGGGGGAGAAACTGGCGCAGTTCGATCTGAAATCCCATGCCCTGGGTAATCATATCGCGGTCAAGGAAGCCGTCTTTCCGTTCAACCGCTTCCCCGGAGTCGATGTGATTCTGGGGCCGGAGATGAAATCGACCGGCGAGGTGATGGGTCTGGACGTTGATTTCGCACATGCCTTCGCCAAGGCGCAGCTTGCCTGCGGGGCCGACCTGCCGGTTACCGGAACGGTCTTCGTTTCGGTGAAGGACAGCGACAAGCCCGCAATCCTGGAACCGGCCCGGATGATGGTGGAAAGCGGGTTGTCGATCATCGCAACCGGCGGCACTGCGCGGCATCTTCAGGAAAACGACATTCCGGTGCGGCATATCAATAAGGTACTGGAAGGCCAGCCGCATATCGTCGATGCCATCATCAATGGCGAGGTGCAGGTGATCTTCAACACGACGGAAGGCCGCAAGGCGCTGGAAGACAGTTCTTCCCTGCGTCAGGCCGCACTGACCATGGGGGTGCCGTATTATACGACCGTGGCCGGAGTCCGGGCGGCGGCACTGGCAATCCAGACGCTGAAGCAAGGAACTCTTGAAGTTGCGCCGCTTCAATCGTACTTTCACCTTTCGGCCTGAGGGGGTTTATTCCCGCAGGCGGCGGGGCGGTCTCACGATGTCCTGACGGATGGTTCGGTCTGAGGCAGCGCGTATCCGCGTTTTCAGACCGACATGACACGACATGCCGTGCTTCGGAGCGAAGGGCTCCAAGCCGGTTAAAGATGATGGAAGTGAAGCAATGCAGAAGGTGCCGATTACGTTGACTGGTTACGAAACCATGATGACGGAACTGAAAACCCTCAAAGGAACCGAGCGTCCGGCAATCATCCAGGCGATTGCGGAAGCGCGCGAGCATGGCGATCTTTCGGAAAATGCCGAATACCACGCCGCCCGCGAGCGTCAGAGCTTCATCGAAGGCCGCATCGCCGAACTGGAAGACCAGAGCAGCCGCGCCGAAGTCATCGATCCCACCAAACTGAGTGGCGACACCGTGAAGTTCGGTGCCATCGTGACCATTGCCGACTGCGAAAGCGACGAGGAATCGACCTATCAGATCGTCGGGGAATTCGAGGCGGACATCGCCAAGAAGCTGATTTCCGTCACCAGCCCGATGGCTCGCGCCATGATCGGCAAGACCGAAGGCGATGTCTTCGAAGTAAACAGCCCGGGCGGCACCCGCGACTATGAAGTGGTCAGCATCCGCTTTCAGTGACCCGCGATTTGGCGGGCCTGAATTTCAGTGGGCCTGAACTATAATCTGGATACTGAATCATGACCGAGTTCTTCGCCCCCGTAACGGATTGGCTGAATGCGCTTTTCGGCTATCAACTGTCAATTCACGGTTATATCTCGATCCTGCTGGCCATGATCGGGGTTTTCGGACTGTATGCCGGTCTGCTGTATCTAGTTCGCCTGTCACATCGCTCCGGCCATGATGCGTCGGTGCAGGATTATCGCGATCCGCGCCGGGCACCACCGGATGAATAGATCTGTTCCTGCGTTCCTCGCAATGATCCTAATGACGAGCGGGGTAAATGCAGGACCAGCCCAGGCCACCGGAACAGTCAGCCCCCGGAACTTTCACGATGGTGCCACAGCATCGCTGCTATCACCCGACGCCGTGAAGCGCCGGATCGAAGCGGCGGACATTCTTTTGCTGGGCGAGGTTCACGACAATCCGCATCACCATGCAGGCCAGGCTCAGGCCATGGACTGGCTGTTCTCAACCGTAATGCCGGACGCGCCGCGACCAGTCGTGGTCTTTGAAATGCTGGATCGCGGACAGCAGAGTGAACTGGATGTCTATACGGGAGATGCGGAGAATTTCGGGGAAGCGATGGGCTGGGCGGCGCGTGGCTGGCCGGATTCAGCACTATATATGCCAATATTCAATGCGGCCTTTGCAGCGGAGGCGCGACTAGTTGCGGGGGACTTGCGGAAATCGGTCTTGCGCGGGTTGTATGATCTGGGCCCGAATTTCCTTCCCCCGGACATTCGACGGGTTTACGACCTCCTGGAACCACTGGAAGGGAACTGGCGGGACGATATGGCAGATATCCAGTTTCATGCCCATTGCGGATTGATCCCGCGCCCGCGCATGGCCGGGATGGTAACGGTTCAGCGCGCCCGCGACGCGGCCCTGGCCGAGGCGGTGATGCAGTCCCGCGAGGACGAACCGGCTGCTCCCGTCGTCCTGATCGCCGGAGCCGGTCATATCCGCCTGGATCATGGTACGGGCGCATTGCTGCGCCGTGCCCTGCCGGAGACGGATATCCTGGCTATCGGCTTCGTCGAGGCCACGGCATGGGACGGGACAGCCCTGCCGGAATTTGATATCGTCTGGACCACACCCGGCATAGATCGACCCGATCCGTGCGAACCCCTTAGAACGCGCTCAAAATCCTGATCATCGCCAATTCGGATCGACCATGACACGTGCCTCCGCCTTTAACCCCGCGAGCCTCGACGAGGCGCCGAAAGCCATTCGGCAGTTTTACGATTACTGGAACGAAATTCGCGGTGACCGCCGCATGCCGCGACGGGCCGATTTCGATCCTATGGCGGTGCCCAGGCACCTGCCGGGAATCCTTCTGGTCGATGTCGAAGGGCTCCGGGCGGATGGCAAGGGGCGATTCCGATATCGCGTGGCGGGGGATCTGGAGATTGCCGCCAGGGGCTTCAATCCGACCGGCATGCGCGTCGAGGACGCCTTTCTAGCGGGCTCGGTGGAAGAGGTGATAGCGGTTTACGAATCCGTGCGCGTGAACGGTGAGCCGATCTGCCTGCCGACGATCTATACCCGCGAAAGCGGCCTTCGCGTCCATGAGTACACTTTCATGGTTCCACTGTCGGAAGATGGAGAGACGGTATCACAGATACTGGTGTATTCGGATGAGCGCGAACAACCCTGACGAGGTCGGGTTTCCAGATCGAAATCATCACGACAAGGCGTCGGTACTTTGCTACGGTTCCGATGGAAATCGGTTCCCACAAAGCGCCATTCGGAAGTTCTGTTCCGAACCCATCCGGGGATGTTGCTTCGCATGAATTCCATCACACCGTTTGATCCAGCCGTCCTGGAGCAATCCTCAGCAGCCATTCAAAGCTTTTACCGCTATTGGTGCGACATCCGAGGTGCCCGCACGATGCCCCGGCGGCCCGATTTCGATCCGATGGACATACCCGGTCACTTGCCCGGAATCCTACTGGTCGATGTAGAAGGCACTGACGAAGAAGGTATTGGCCAATTCCGCTATCGCGTTGCCGGGGATCTGGAAATCACGGCACGGGGTTTCAATCCAATGGGCAAGCGGGTCGAGGACGGCACGTTCCAGGGATCGAAGAAACGGGCGATCTCCAACTATGAGACCGTGCGGCGCAGTGCTGCACCGCTCTACAAGCCAATCACCTATCTCAATGCGCATCACCTGATGATCGACGAATATGTCCTTTTCCTGCCATTTTCCGAAGATGGAGAAACGGTCTCCCAGATCCTGGTCTTCGCGGAACGGCTGGAGCGACCGAATCAGCCCTGATGCGCCTTTAGAGTTTCCTGCATGAATTCATGCAAGAAACTCTATATGGCGGAATTGTTTCATTCCCGCGACAAATCCTGACAGAGCGGCATCGAAGCTTCATGCCGGGTTCACCGCCCAGCCATGGTGCCGTCACGTCCGTATCTCATGATGAAGGCTCACTATTCCGAAACCCCGTCCGACCTATCGGAGGAGCCGCCGATCATGAAGAAACTCATTTCTGCCCTTACCCTTGGCCTTGCCATTGCGCTGTCCAGCGCTGCGGCACAGGCAGAAAGCATCAAGCTGGCCGTGACCGATCTGGTTGGGCTGGAAGAATTGCAGCGCGAATTCGGGGCCTTTGTCGACGTCCTGGAGGACGCGACCGGTCAGGAAATCGAATTCCTGCCCGTCACCAATCGCACCGCCGCCGCAGAGGCCCTGCGTTTCGGCAAGGTCGATTTTGTCCTGACCGGCCCGGCGGAATATGTCGTCATGAAGAAACGGACCAATGCCGATGTCGTTGTCGGCCTGTCGCGTCCGGATTATTTCGCGGTGCTCATAACCCTGGCAGAGAGCGGCTATACCCTGCCTTCCGATCTGAAAGGCAAGAAAGTCGCTTTCGGGGCCTTCGGATCGACCTCCAAGCATCTAGGTCCGGTGCAGGTTCTGGCCGATTACGGTCTCAATCCGGCAACGGATGTCGAGACCGTCAACACCAAGATCCCGGTCGCCTGGGAAGCCCTGAAACGCGGTGATGTCGCCGCCATCGGCATGAACCACCTGAACTTCCTGTCGCTGCGAGACAAGGAATGGGCCGATGGCGGACTGCCCCCCGGTGCCTTCCGCATCGTCGGTCGCGGTCCGGACCTGCCGAACGATCTGCTGATGGCCGGGGCACATGTCAATCCCGCAATCGTGGATGCCCTCCGCACCGCCTTCGTGGAGCGTTCAGACGACCTGATCGCCGCAATCCTGAAGGGTGAGGACAACAAGAAGTATGATGGCATGCGCTTCATCACCACGATCAAGGACAGCGACTACAACTACGTCCGCAGCATGTATGCCACCGCCGGATATCCCGAATATGCCGACTTCATCGGTAACTGATCGGATCCGGCTGATCCCGGAACCGGAAGTATCGGGATCGAAGGAGCAGGATGCGGGGGAGGGGCAACACGCCTCTTCCCCGTACCGGCTGGTTCACAACCCGAAGCTTGATTCGCTCTCCGTGAATTCCGCAACGGCGCTGGCGGTGCGGGGTCTATCCAAATCCTATCTCTCCGCAACCGGGTGCGCGATGGTGCTGACGGATGTCAGTTTCGCCATCCCGTCCGGGCAGGCGGTCGCACTGGTCGGCGCGAACGGGTCGGGTAAGAGCACCGCGCTCCGATGTGCCCTGCGGTTGATCGAACCGACGGCGGGCGATTCTCTGCTGAACGGGCAGTCGCTGACCGAACTTCATGGCAAGACTCTGCGCCGGGCGCGCAGCCGCGTCGGGTTCGTCTTCCAGAAACACAATCTCTCGACCCGGCTGACGGTTCTGAGCAACGTTCTGCATGGTGGTCTGGCGCGCGGAATCGGGTTTCGTGCCTGGACCCATTCCATCGCATCGCGTGCCGAACGGGAACGGGCGCTCGATTGTCTGGATCAGGTCGGGCTTGCCGATCTGGCCGGGCGTCGCGCCGACCGGCTGTCCGGCGGACAGTCCCAGCGGGTCGCCATCGCCCGCGCCCTGATGCAGGGGCCGACGATGATTTTCGCCGACGAACCCGCCGCCAGCCTCGACCCGAAGGCGGGGGAGGATGTGATGGCACTATTTGCCGATCTCTGCCGCCGCACCGGGCTCACCCTTGTCATCGTCTCCCACAATCTCGAACAGGCGCTTTGCCATGCCGACCGGGTGATCGGTCTTCAAGCCGGACGTGTCGTGCTGGATCACGCAACCGAAGGCCTGAACCGGGAAGATCTCGCCTGGCTGTATGAGGAGGACGGCATATGAGCCTGCAATCCGGCCCTATCCGCTCTCTTCCCGCCAGATGGCAGGCTCCGGGGGCGATTCCTGCCCTGATGTTCTGCGCCTTCATCGCCTTTTTCGCCTGGTCGCTGAGCCGGGCCGGGATCTCGATCCCCGATCTGATCTCCGGCATACCGGCGATGGGAACCATTGCGTCCGAAATGGTCCCGCCTGCCACAGACCGCCTGATGCCGATGATGAATTCAGTGCTGGTCACGTTCCAGATGGCGCTGGTCGGGGCCGGGATCGGTATCGTGCTCAGTTTTCCGATTGCGATACTGGCGGCGAAGAATCTCTCGCCGCATCCGCTGGTCTATTCCGCGACCCGCGCCTTTGTCAGCTTCCTGCGCACCGTGCCGGATCTGGCCTGGGCGCTGTTCTTCGTTGCGTCGGTCGGGCTTGGCCCCTTTGCCGGAACCCTGGCGCTGATCATGGATACCATCGGCTTCTGTGGGCGGTTCTTCGCCGAAAGCATGGAGGAGGTCGATCCTGGACCCGGCGAAGCACTGGCCGCCATGGGGGCGACACGGGGTGACATCATCGCCTGTGCCGTGGTGCCTGCCGCGACGCCCGGCCTGACCAATGCCGGGTTGTTCTCACTGGAAAAGGCAGTGCGGTCCTCTGTCGTTCTGGGCCTCGTCGGAGCCGGAGGAATCGGGGCGGAACTGGCCGTCTCCATGGAGATGTTCCGCTACGATCAGGCCGCCACCATCGTCCTGATGATCTTCGTCCTGGTTCTGGGTGTGGAACGGTTCAGCGCCTGGGCACGGGGCAAGCTGCTGGACGGCGCGGTCCCCAAGCTCTAATCCATCAACCAGACAAAATTAAGGTCGATATCATGCCAGACAGTTTTTCCCGTACCAGTACAACGGTGATCCAGAACGCCCGCGCCCTGCTGCAGGACGGTTTTCGGGACCGGGTATCGATTGCCATCGCCGATGGCCGGATCGTCGAGATCGGAGAAACGGGCCTGACCGGGGATAGCGTCGTCGATGGCGCGCAGTTGCTGTTGCTGCCCGGTATCATCGACCTGCATGGCGACGCCTTCGAGCGGGAGATCGCACCCAGGCCCGGTGTTGCCTTTCCGCTGGATTTGGCGGTCGAGGCGAATGACGCGACCCTGATCGCGAACGGGATCACCACTTTCTTCTATTCGATCACCGACGGGTTTGAGCCCGGCGTGCGCAGCCGGGAGACCGTGCGCGGACTGATGGCGGCAATCGAGGCGAAACGCCCCCATCTGCACTGTGACAACCGCATCCATATCCGCCACGAAGCGGCGGCAGTGGAGGATCATGCGGAACTGCTGGGCTGGATTTCCGACCGCCGGATCGACCTTCTGTCGCTCAACGACCACCTGCCGCCACCGGGCGATGCGTTCAAGATCCGCCGCTATATCGATGGTGCGCTGCGCAGAGTGAAGATGAGCGAGCCGGATATGATCACCTATATCGAGGATCGTCAGTCCAAGCGCGCGCTGGGGACGGAGCAGATAGAGGAACTGGCGGTCGCCGCCCATGCCGCCGATCTGGCGCTTGCCTCCCATGACGAGCGCAATGCCGATGAAGCAGCGCATGCGGCGCGACTTGGCGTTCGTATCTGTGAATTTCCTCTGATTGCCGATTGCGCGCGCGCGGCGCTGGACCGTGGCGCGGATGTCGTGATGGGCGCGCCCAATCTGGTGCGCGGCGGCAGCCATATCGGCGGCACCAGCACGCGGGACGAGATCATTGCCGGGCGGGTCAGTGTGCTGGTCAGCGATTACTTCTATCCGGCCCTGCTGCGCGCGCCCTTCCTGCTGGCGGAACTGGGCATCCTGCCGCTGGAGCGGGCCTGGGATCTGGTATCCACCAATCCTGCGCGCGCGGCAGGGCTTTCAGGGATCAAGGGGGAACTCCGTGTCGGGGCGGATGCTGACATTCTGGGATTCCGCACCCGCGACGGACAGGCGCTACAGGGTTATTCGGGCGAAATCGCGCTGGCAACCGTGCGGGGCCGGATTGTGCTGTCCCGCTGATCAGGCCAGATCTTCGATATCCAGATCGGGATCGACCGGGACGCCATATTCCCGCTTCGAGGTTCGAATGCCGATGGCTGAGCGGACATTGGCAACATTGGGCGCGGCGGTAAGCTGGCTGGTCAGGAAACGGTTATAGCTGTCCAGATCCCGGGCCACGACCTTCAACAGGAAATCGGTATCACCCTGCAGCATGTGGCATTCCCGCACCAGTGGCCAGTCCTTCGCCATTTCCTCGAACCGTCGCAGGTCCGCCTCCGCCTGGCTGACCAGCCCGACGAAGGCGAAGACGGTGACGTCGAAGCCCAGCATTTCGCCATCCAGATCGGCATGATAGCCCCGGATGAATCCGGCCTCCTCCAGTGCCCGGACGCGGCGCAGGCAGGGAGGGGCTGAAATCCCGGCGCGCTTCGCCAGATCGACATTGGTAATCCGGCCATCCTCCTGCAGGTCGCGCAGGATCTTCTTGTCGATCTTGTCCAGTCTTGCCCGTCGCATGGTCGTTACGTCCTGTCTTGAACTCGTGAATGGGAATTGGATGGTAATTACCCTTTTAGGGCCTTTTGCGCAATATTATTATCCGCATAGTTTGCCATCGAGAGATACTTGCGACCGCTGGAGAGAGCGGGCATAACCGATCCATGCGACGAAAACGACAACAAGAGCCGGAACTACAGCCACACACCATCTGCTGGATCGTCACGGACGGTTTGGCGGGGAATGTTGCGCCTGCCCGTGGTCTTGCCGAGGCTCTGGGCCTGCGCCCAGTTCTGAAAACAGTGACGCTGTCATCGCCCTGGACATGGCTGCCACCCCGGCTCTGGGCGGCGAAACATGCCGGGGTCGATCCCCGGAAATCCGATCCGGTATCGGCACCCTGGCCTCATCTGGTGATTTCCTGCGGCTGGCGCGGTATCGGTGCGGCGCTGCTGTTCCGGCGGACAGGCCGGACCAATGGCGTTGAAACCCTGGCCGTGCATATCCAGGATCCAAGGATGAACCCCGCCCATTTCGACCTTGTCGTCGCCCCGGCCCATGACCGGCTATCCGGCCCGAATGTCGAAGTCACGACCGGGTCCGTCCATGGTTTGTCCCGCGCTGTGCTGGACAAAGCGGCGGATCAATGGCGTGACCGACTGGGGCACGACCGACTGAGCGCGCTGCCGTCACCCCGGATTGCGGTCCTGATCGGCGGTGGCAACAGTGCCTATCGCCTCGACGCAGACATTGCCGCGCGGATCGGTGCAAGCCTGGCGGATCTTGCGGCACAGACCGGAGGCAGCCTGATGGTCACCACATCGCGCCGTACAGGGGCAGAGGCCGATGCGGCATTCCGGCAGGCGCTGGCCGACTGTCCCAATACCGTCTTCTGGGACGGGACCGGGGATAATCCCTACCGGGGCTATCTTGGCCTCGCCGACCGGGTTCTGGTCACCGGCGATTCCGTCAATATGGTATCCGAGGCCACCGCTACAGGAAAACCTGTACAGGTGATCCATCTGCCTGCCGGGGGGCGCACGGCGAAGTTTGACCGCTTCCATCTGGCGATGGAACAGGCCGATGCCACCCGACCCTATGAAGGTGCGCTTGTCGACTGGCCGGTTCGTCCGCTCGACGATACCACCCGCGTTGCGGCCCGTGTCCAGACCATGCTGGATGCGGCCATGGCGGATGATCTGGAAGGCGACTTGGACCCCGATTGACGCGGCCTCCAACCCTTTGGTCGTTTTCCGTCGATTTTCTGCTGCGACTCTCCTACATAGAAGGGGGATGGAGCGGGCCGCGTTGCCGCGTCACGAAGGCCGGGATCAGATCATGCCGATGGATTGGGACAGACTTCGGATATTCCACGCCGTGTCAGAGGCGGGGAGTTTTACCCATGCCGGGGAGAAACTGAACCTCAGCCAGTCCGCGATTTCCCGCCAGATTTCGGCGCTGGAAGACAGTGTGCGTGTGCCGCTGTTCCACCGCCATGCCCGCGGCCTGCTGCTGACCGAGCAGGGGGAAATGCTCTATCGCACGGTGAAGGACGTCTTCCACAAGCTTAGCATGGCCGAGGCGCGGCTGGGGGAGACGAAGGACCGACCCTCCGGCCCGTTGAAGATCACCACCACCATGGCCTTCGGCTCGACCTGGCTGACCCCGCATATCAAGGAATTCATCGACCTGTTCCCGGAAGTCGAGGTGACCCTGCTGCTTTCCGACGAGGAGCTTGATCTCGGCATGCGTCAGGCCGATGTGGCGATCCGCATGTCGCCGCCGCGCCAGCCCGACCTGATCCAGCGCCCGCTGATGAGCGTGAAGCACCTGATCTATGGCAGCCCGGATTATTTCGAGCGCAAGGGTCGACCGGCCAGCCCGACGGATCTGGACCATCACGACCTGATCGTCTTCGGAGAGGAAGCGCCGCAGCCGTCGAAATCGATCAACTGGCTGCTGGAACTCGGTGCCCGTCCGGAGGCCCCGCGTCGCCCGATCCTGCGGGTCAACAATGTCTACGGCATCTATCGCGCCGTCCGCTCCGGCCTCGGCCTCGCCGCGTTGCCGGAATTCATGCAGCCCGAACAGCTGAAGCTGGAGCCGGTCCTGCCTGATACCGACAGCCCGGTTACCCAGGCCTATTTCGTCTATCCCGAAGAACTCCGCCACTCCAAACGCATCACCGTCTTCCGCGACTTCCTGCTGCGCAAGGTGGCGGAACATAATTTCTGACGGGCCGTTTCAGCGCAGACCGGTATCCAGAGCGGCAGACCAGCACCAGGCCTGTGTCTCTGGACCCCGGACAACCACTGGCGTAGTTTCCGGGGTGACGATTCGAGATCAACTCCCAGTATCATCCAAATCCACCCCCATCGGTTCGAACGCTTCATGCCATAACGCCAGAACAGGCGATTCTTCGCCAAGAGCCGCATACTGGCGCAGGGCGACGCGGATGGCGGTGCGTTCGTGCCGGGTCAGCGTGATCGGTTCGGGCGGTGGCGTGCCGTCGGCCAGGGCCTTGCGGGCACGCTGCTTGGCCTGACGGAGTTCCGGCAGGGCAAAGCGCTCGATCAGCGCCTGGAAATCATCGAAACCTGCCCGGTCGAGAGCGGGGCGGGCATCGCCATTATCACAGAGGATCGGATTCGGCGGGAAAAGCTGCAGACAGGGGATATATCCGTCCGGAACCGGCACATTGGCTGACTGGGTCTGCTGGGCGGCCAGCAGATGGGGCAGGATATGGGTATGCGGGCCGGGGCTGGTCACGCCGTCGGGTGGTGGAATCGGGCTGAAGACCTCGACCCGACCCAGACGGCTGCAGAAGATGCGGTGCGGACTGGCGGCGGCGATGCGGGCGAAGGCCTGTTGCGCCTGTGGCACCCCGGACAGCAGATCCAGCCCCGCCATCGATTCCATGAATTCGATCAGCGCCGGATCGTCGCTGCGCACCAGCGCCTCCATGCTGATCAGACCGAGTCCGAGATCGAACAGGCGTGATGCCCGATCCTGCACCCGCAGGGCTTCCTGATCCGCCCCCAATGCCGTTATCCCCATCCGGGCAGGTCCCGCCGCCACGGCGGCAGGCAGGCAGAAATTCGCCCCCTGCATCCAGTAGTCCCGACGTTTGGTGAGGATTTCATAGGGGACGAACCGCACCTGCGGCAGCAAGGCAATGCGCATCCCGCCAGTAGGAGTGAGCACCGTGCCCCCGGTATCGGTCAGGGTGATGTCCGGCACCGACCCGTCATCGGCATGGAATTCTGCTATCGCCCCAAAGACCGCGATACTCCAGGCGCTTTCGGTATCCAGCATATAGCGATGCACCAGGGCAATCAGATCGGGATCGGACATATGTTCCTCTTTCTCAGACAATGAGGGGAGCCTATCCCATCGCCAGTCACCCGGCCATGACGGAAAGGAGACTTGACCGGACGGGCGGTTCGCGTAGGGTCAGGGTCTGATATCTCCTCGGGGTGCCTTGGACGTGGGTTGTTTACCGCGTCGGCTGAGAGGCGGGCAACCGCCGACCCGTGGAACCTGACCCGGTTCGGACCGGCGTAGGGAAGGGAGATCACCGACCGAGGCACCGGCCTTCAAAAGCCACGCCCTCTCCCCGTCCCGGTTACGTCGTTTTCGCACCCTATCGACCTGCAAGGGATGCGCCTGTGGTGACGACTGCAATGGAATTGGCGGAACTGGCTTCGGAACTGCTGGCGCGGGTTGCCGCACAGCATCCCAAGGTCCACTGCCTGACGAACTCGGTGGCGGAACCGATTACGGCCAATATCCTGCTGTCGGTCGGCGCGCTGCCCAGCCTGACCTCCGAGCCTGACGAGATCCCCGATTTCCTGCGCGGTGCCGATGCCCTGATGATCAATCTCGGCACGCCGGGAACGGAGTCACTGATCGCCCGGCGGATGGCGGCCACGGCGGCGGTACGGATGAATATCCCCTGGGTGCTGGACCCCGTCATGGCTGAGCGGTCCGATGCCAGACGCGCTGAAGCAGTCCGGCTGATCGCAGAGCACCCGACCGCAATACGCTGCAATTCCGGGGAGGCATCGACCCTTGCGCCGGAACTCAACGGCTATGACGGGGTTCTGATCGGGACCGGACCAAGCGACCGCATCCGGTATCGGGATCAACGTGCGGTCCTGGTCAGCGGACATCCGATGCTGTCCCGCGTGACCGCAACCGGCTGTGCCCTGTCGGCCCTGGTCGCCGCCTTCATCGGCGTCCATCGAGAGGATCCTTTCCTGGCGTCCCTGGCGGCGCTGGCCTGTTTCGGCGCGGCGGGCAGCGAGGCGGCGGAACGCTCGAAGGGACCCGGCAGCTTTGCGGTCGCCCTGATCGATGCCCTGCCCGCGCTTTCCACCGGCACCATTGCCCTGCATATCGAAAAGCTGGACATCTATGAAGTGGAGGAGACGGATGCGCCCGGTCCTTGATCTCTCCCTCTATATGATCCTCGGCCCTTCGCATCTACCGGGCGACCCGGTGCCCTTCATCCGGGCGGCGGTGGCGGGCGGGGTCACCCTGGTGCAATGGCGCGACAAAACCTCGACCACCGGTGCGATGATAGATCAGGTACGCGCGATCCGGCAGGCGCTGACCGGGACCGGCGTGCCGCTGATCGTCAACGACCGCGTCGATGTCGCCCTGGCGGCCGGAGCGGACGGCGTTCATGTCGGGCGCGACGATATCGGGGTTCAGGACGCCCGCCGTCTGCTGGGTCCGCATCCGCTGCTGGGCGTGACTGTGAAAAATCCGGCAGAAACCCGCGCCGTCGATCCTGCTATCCTGGACTATACCTCCATTGGCGGGGTGTTTAAGACCGACAGCAAACGGAACCCGGACCCGCCAATCGGACTCGACGGGCTGCGCGATCTGGTCGCGATCCTGGAGGCGGGCGCACCCGGCCTGCCGCGCTGTGCCATTGCCGGAATCGGCGCGGAGCAGGCAGAACCTGTCATCGCCGCCGGAGTGGATGGAATCTGTGTCGTGAGTGCGCTGACCGGCTCCGGCGACCCCGAAGCCGCCGCCCGGCACCTTCACTCCCTTGTCGAGCGCGCGAAACGACGGCAGGAAAGGGCTTTCGCATGACAATACCCATTGCGCTGACCATCGCAGGATCCGACAGCGGCGGCGGGGCCGGAATCCAGGCCGATCTGAAGACCTTCTCCGCGCTCGGTGTTTATGGCTGTTCAGTGATCGCCGCCCTGACGGCTCAGAATACCCGTGCGGTGACAGCGATCCACCCGATACCACCGGATTTCGTGCGCGCCCAGATCGACGCCGTGTTCGATGATCTGGCGGTCGATGCGGTCAAGATCGGCATGCTGGGCGATGCGGCCCTGATTCGCGCGGTGCGGGACGGGCTGACCGCACATAGGCCGAGATGGGTCGTGCTTGACCCGGTTATGGTGGCGAAAAGCGGCGATCCCCTGCTGGCGGCGGAGGCCGTATCGGCCTTGCGGGCGGACCTGGTGCCGCTGGCCGATGTCATCACCCCCAACCTGCCGGAGGCGCTGGCCCTGCTGGAAGAGACCGATCCGATTGCCGATCCGGATGCCATGGTCGCGGCGGCAACGCGGTTGAGGGCACTGGGGCCGAAGGCGGTGCTGCTGAAGGGCGGGCATCTGCCAGGCCAGGAATCGCCGGACCTGCTGCTCAGCGATGCGGGTGCGACATGGCTGCCAGGGCGGCGGATCGAGACGAAGAACACCCACGGCACCGGCTGCACACTGTCCAGCGCCATCGCGGCGGGCCTCGCCAAGGGGGAGGATCTGGAACGCGCGGTGAAATCGGCCAAGGCCTATATCGGCAATGCCATCGCAGCGGCGGATCGGCTTCAGGTCGGTTCTGGCCATGGTCCGGTGCATCATTTCCATGCGTATTGGGCCGAGGCCGGGAAATGACGGCACCGCCGGGCGTCAGGGTTTCCGGGGCAGGACTGTCCTTTGACGGACGCAGGATCTTCCAGGACCTGTCGCTGGACCTGAATGCCGGGTCCTGGACCGCCTTGCTGGGGCCGAGCGGCGTGGGCAAGTCGAGCCTGTTGCGGCTGATCGCCGGACTGCCTGCTTCGGGGGGGGAAACCACCGGTATCGTGGCCGCGTCGGACGATAACCCTCTGGCCGGGCGCATCGCCTATATGGCGCAGCGCGACCTGCTGCTGCCCTGGGCGACTGTTCTGGAGAATGTGCTGACCGGATTCCGGCTGCGGCGGCAGGCGGTGTTGGCGGCGGATCACGACCGGGCAATGACCCTGCTGGATCAGGTCGGGCTCGCCGACCGGGCGCAGGACCGCCCCGCCGCCCTGTCCGGCGGCATGCGCCAGCGGGTCGCGCTGGCCCGCACGCTGATGGAGGACCGGCCCGTCGTCCTGATGGATGAACCCTTCTCCGCCCTTGATGCGCTGACCCGGTTCCGCTTGCAGGCGGTGGCGGCGCGGCTGCTGCGGGGGCGCACTGTCCTGCTGGTGACCCACGATCCGGCAGAGGCGCTGCGCATGGCCGACCATGTGGCGATCCTGGCGGGCGATCCAGCCGTGCTGCGCGATGCGGGAACCTTGCCCGATGCCCCGGTGCCGCGCGAACCCGATGCGCCGGGCATGGCGGCACGGGCCGCCACCCTCCTGCGCTCCCTGGTGGAGCAGGACCGGAGGGCGGCATGAATCTGGCGCGCCCCCTGATCACCGCACTCGGCCTGATCGCGATCTGGCAGGCCGTGGTCTGGCTGACCGGGGTGCCGAGTTTCATCCTGCCCGATCCGCTGCGGGTGGCGCAGACCCTCGTCGCGCAGTTCGGGCGTATCCTGCCTCATGCCGGGATCACCGGATTGGAGATCGTTCTGGGCCTTGCGCTTGGTACATTGCTGGGTGGGGCTTCGGCCCTGCTGCTGGTCGTTGCGGCACCGGTGCGCCGCTGGCTGATGCCGGTTCTGGTCGCCAGTCAGGCGCTGCCGGTCTTCGCGCTGGCGCCGCTGCTGGTGCTCTGGTTCGGCTATGGCCTCGCCTCCAAGGTCGCGATGGCGGTGCTGATCATCTATTTCCCGGTGACTGCCGCTTTCTATGACGGGCTGCGGCGGATTGATCCGGGATGGCTCGACATGGCCCAGGTAATGGGAGCAACGAAACTGGCGACCCTGCGCCATCTGCGCCTGCCTGCCGCGCTGCCCGCCTTCGGCTCCGGCCTGCGGGTCGCCACCGCCGTCGCGCCCATCGGCGCGGTGGTGGGAGAATGGGTCGGGGCCTCGCGGGGTCTCGGCTATCTGATGCTTCATGCCAATGGGCGGATGCAGACCGACCTGATGTTCGCCGCGCTGCTGGTTCTCGCGGTGATGGCGCTTGGCCTCTATGCGCTGGTCGACCGGGGCCTGCGCCGCCTGACCGACTGGCAGCCGGAAAACGGTTATGCCTGACCCCCGATTGATGTGATGCCTGTTCGATGTGATAAAGGAGACTGTCCCGATGAGAATTCTGATCACTGCCCTGTGCTTCTGGCTTGCAATCCTGACTCCCGCCCAGGCGCAGGACCGCATGACCGTGCTGCTGGACTGGTTCGTCAATCCCGACCATGCCGCCCTGATCGTCGCCAGGGATCACGGCTTCTTTGCCGCACAGGGGCTGGAGGTCGAGCTGATCGCCCCCGCCGATCCGAACGATCCGCCGAAACTGGTCGCGGCGGGACAGGCGGATATCGCCGTCTCCTATCAGCCGCAACTGCATCTGATCGCCGATCAGGGCCTGCCGCTGATGCGGATCGGGACGCTGGTGGACCAGCCGCTCAACAGCCTCGTCGTACTGGCAGACGGCCCAATCCAGACCCTTGCCGATCTGAAGGACCGCCGCGTCGGTTTTTCCGTCGGCGGATTCGAGGACGCGCTGCTGGGCGCAATGCTGCGGGAGGCCGGGCTCGACCTTTCCGATGTCGAACTGATCAACGTGAACTGGTCGCTCTCTCCCTCGCTGATCGCCGGACAGACCGATGCGGTGATTGGTGCCTTCCGGAATTTCGAACTGAACCAGATGGATATCGAAGGCCATCCGGGCCGGGCCTTCTTCCCGGAGGATCACGGCGTTCCGGCCTATGACGAGCTGATCCTGCTGGCGCATCGCGATACGGCACAGAGCGATCCGCGCCTGCCGCGTTTCCTCGCCGCCCTGACCGAGGCGACGCGATTCGTCCAAACGGAATCGGACGCGGCCTGGAAGATATTCATCGCCGCCGATCCCGCTCTGGAGGATGAGTTGAACCGCCACGCCTGGCGCGACACGATTCCCCTGCTGGCCGCCGATCCGGTTGCGCTGGACCGTGACCGCTACGAAGCCTTTGCCGCCTTCATGCAGCGGTCCGGCCTGACCGAGACCACGCCGGATCTCGACCTATATGCGACGGAGCTTGCCTTGCCATGAGCCTGTTCGACGATCTGAAAGCGGGCTGCCCGGAGGACTGGCGGGCCTATACCGACCATGCCTTCGTGTGCGGCCTTAGCGATGGCAGCCTGCCGGACGCGTCGTTCCGCCACTACCTGAAGCAGGACTATCTGTTCCTGATCCAGTTCGCCCGCGCCTTCGCGCTGGCCGGATACAAGGCCCGGACCCTCGACGACCTGCACCGCGCCAAGGCCGGGATGGGCGCGATCCTGGATATCGAGCTGAGCCTGCATATCGCCTATTGCCGGGACTGGGGACTGAGTGAAGCGGACCTGCTGGCGGAGCCTGCGGCGGCGGCAACGCTTGCCTATACCAGCTATGTGCTGGAACGGGGTATGGCAGGCGACCTGCTGGACCTTCATGTCGCACTCGCCCCCTGCATGCTGGGCTATGGCGAGATCGGCCGGACGCTCGCCGCGGCACAAAGCGGGGGAAATAATCCCTATGCACCCTGGATCGCGATGTATGCCGGAACGGAGTATCAGGCGGCCTGCCGCGACGAGTTGGCCTATCTCGACGCGCTGGCCGGGTCCGACCTGTCAACAGCGCGCCGGGCCGATCTGCGCCAGACCTTCCGCGCCGCCACCCGCCTGGAAATCGCCTTCTGGCAGATGGGGATGGATCTGTCGTTTTAGGCCATGAACTTCTTGGAGCACGTTTCGGTCGCCTTTGCGATTCTGTCCCTGAATGGTGGATCGCTGCTTCAGAACCGGAACATTCACACAATCGGGGCGAGAATGGAGTTGACCACACTCGGTAATCGACTTTACGATTTTTCGCGCATATCGCGATGGGGCATGAGATACAGGCTGGCAGGAAGCACCAGCAAAACTGCTGCCATCCGGCACCGGCAGTCAGCAGATTGTCGATGCGTTGAAGGCAACAGCGTTCAAAGGGCAGAGCTTCAAGTATCACCGGGTTGGGCCGGATGGGAAGCGGGTGGTTGTTCGGGTACTCACGATATGACGAAATTGACTTTTAACTTCAAACCAAAAAAAACCAAAATACCTGTTTCCCTGTTTGTTGAATTCATCGCCTATGAAAAGAAAGAAAATGAAATTTTTAAATCGATCAACGAGTATATTGACCTTTTGATACTTGATTCAGGTGAAGCCTGTGAAGAAAAAATCTACGATATTCTGGTTTATGTTAGTGACTTTCTTGAGCAGAAAAACCTTAATACAGGGTATAAAATATCTTTTGGTGAAGCGATTTACAAATCGTTGGATATGATTTTAGAAGAAAAAGTTGTAGTAAATGACACGATTGCCACCCTTGGCTTGATTCAGTACTATTGCGTGAATAACGCAAAAACGAAAAAGTTCATTGATATTTTTGACGATGCTATCACTGTCGATGAAATGGACGTTTTTGAGTATCATGAAAAAGATGGATTCAAGAGGCTTCCTGTAGATATCGCGTTTGATTTCGTAGAATTTTGCAAAAAATCTGATGATTATGTGAATTTAGTAAATGAAATATTTTGCTTAACAGATGTTTATGGAACAAATTCTATTGGATTAAAAGATGAATATATAAAAAATAATATTGTTAAATATAAATTTTCTTTAATTCAAATGTCTTTAGTTAGAGATTTTATCAAGAAAAAGAACATTAGCAATGATTTTACTTATTCTTTAGAATGCTCTTTTGCTATTATTAAATCCATTATTCTTGAGCGTGTGGAGGATCGCGCCAAGTGGCTGAGGTCGTTCAGGACCAGGAGAGTTTTTGTGATTTAGGAGGGCGGAGATGGCGAAAAGTATCACCGGTGAATTCCGATGACAGTGCACTGATTCTCCATCCATCCCCCATTGGTTAGCAACTGTGTCTATTCGCCAGCCGAAATCAAAGACAGTGATGAAATCGTCAATCAGGCGCGTGTGATCGACCGACGTCGAAGAAGACCGTTTCCGTCTCGCCCAGCCCTTCCTATTCAATATGCAGGACTGATGGCAGAAACATCATAAGTATGCTAAAGTATGTTTTTGATGGGAGCGCCATTATGCCCGCAGTTGAACGGATGACCATTACAATGCCCGCAGAGATGGCTGAAACATTGCGCCAGACGGTGGCGGGTGGAGAATACGCGTCGACCAGCGAGGTCGTTCGGGAAGCCTTGCGCGACTGGACGCGCCGCCGCGATGGGGAGCGCCAGGATCTCGAAACCCTGCGCGCGGCGATCAAGGCGGGGCTGGACAGTGGGCCAGGCATCCCGGCCGATCAGGTGTTTGCCGAGTTGCGCGCGCGCTACGCCGCCAAGACCTGACCGTGCCACGCCTGGTCATTCTGCCCGCCGCGCGGGTGGATCTCACGGAGATTGGCGACTTCATCGCGCTGGACAATCCTGAGCGTGCGGCATCGTTTGTGACCGAGATCGAGGCGAAGATGGTACAGGCCGCCGAGCATCCGGAAAGCTTTCCGCGCGGGACGACGTGTATGAAGGGCTGCGGTCAGCCCGGCATGGACGCTACCTGATTTTCTTCCTTGAAGCAGGGGAAGAGGTGCGAATTGTCGGGGTCCTGCACGGATCGCGTGATTTGCCGTGCCTATTCGACTGACTCGTCTGCGATGTGTGTTCGTCAGACGTCGAAGAAAACACATATCGATGGAATTATGGGGACGGTATCATAGCCATCTCACCACACTTCGAAATGCGGCTAGGCGAATGTGACGGTTTCGCCGTCGAGCCATGCGGCCGTTTTCTGTAATTGCGCGGGGGACGTTTCCGAGACGACGTCCGCCAGCAGATCGGCCAGGGTTGTCGCCTTCAGCACATCGCGGAACGCGGCCTCTGCCGCGCGAAAAGCGGCGGCGATCCCGCACATTTTCCTGCATTCGGCAGGTTTCGCTCCACAGGGGCCGTTCTGGCGGATCTCGGTGCAGGTGAAAGCCGGGTTCTCCCCCTCTATCGCGATCATGACATCCAGGAGTGTGACGTCCTCGGGCGGCCTGGCCAGACGATAGCCGCCCTGCCTGCCGCGCAATGTCTGGACGATGCCCGCCTTGCTCAGGGCCTGCATCTGCTTTGCCATATAGGGGCCCGGGAGGCCGTGATAGCGTGCAAGCGCCTCGGCCCTGAGCCCTTTTTCTGCAGGGAGTACGGCCAGCAGGCTGGCGGCATGCGCGGCCCATTCGACGCCCTTGGAAATCTGCATTGGCGGTTCGCTCCTGCTTCAATAGGACAGTGAATGTCCGAATATATCCGGTTGGCGCGTGATTTCCATATTGACATTCATTCTCTATATTCGGATATAAATTATCCGAATAAAACTACGCAGGAAGATATCACTATGACCGGTCCGTCCGATTCTCTCGACAAGGCCGCAGCGGGTCTCGTCTGGTTCGCCGCCTTGTTCAGCGCCGCCAAGGGCGCATTCATGCTGTTCCTCCCCATGGGCTGGTACGAGGCACTGCCGACGGTGCGCGCGACAGGCCCGGCGAACACGCATTTCATAGCCGATATCGGCCTCGCTTATCTCGGCTGCGCGGTGATCCTCCTTTATGCCGCCCGCAACCTGCGCATGCGCTGGCTCGCGGCGCTCGCCGGAGGATTCTGGCTGACGGCGCATGGCATGCTGCACGTCCTTGAAAGGCTCACCGGGGTCGCATCGTCCGGTCGCTTCTGGACAGATTTCCCGGTTACGATAGGCATCCCGCTGCTCGTGCTTTTCGCGGTGATGAGCCTTGTTGCGCGCCAGCGGATCGCGCCGGCGGGCCTGCCCAGATCGGTGGTCCTCAAACTCGTCGACAGAATGACTCCGGGGGAGAGCGCCTATGTCCATGAGATCGCGATGGCGCCCGGTCACGCGCTCGAAAAGTTCATGCACTTCATTCCGGCAAGCACACATCGCCATGCAGCGCCTGTGAATCTCCTGAGTGCCGCACAGATCGGATCCGTGCTCGTCGAGGATTGCGGACCATGCGCGCTGACCTCGGCGCAGGGGGCGCTTGCCGACGGGGCCGACCACGAGCAGATCAACGCGGCGCTGGCCGGTGGCGCGGAGCTCGACGAGGACAACGCACTCGCCTTCCGCTTTGGAGAAGCGATTGCGCGCCAGTCGATTGAGGCTGATATTCATGGCGAGGAGATTGAAAGACGCTTCGGCCGCACCGTTCGGGTCGAGTTAGCGCTCGCTGCGGCGATGGTGCGTACCTATCCGGCAATCAAGCGGGGGCTGGGGCTCACAACGGCCTGCTCGGCGACGCGGCTTTCGATCTAGAAACACGATCTGACAACAGATGTCGATATCGTCGGGCGGCGCGTGTGATTGTCAGACATCGAAGAAGACCGTTTCCGTCTCGCCCTGCATGTGGATATCAAAGCGGTAGACCACGCCCCGGTCGGTGTCGTGGCGCTGGGCGATCAGGGTCGGGCGGCGGGCTTCGGGAACGGAATTCAGCACCAGGTCGGCGGCGTTGGCCCCGGCCTCGTCGCTGAAATAGACCCGCGTATAGGCGTGCGAGAGCAGACCGCGGGAGAAGACGATCAGGTTGATATGCGGCGCCTGACCCGGATCGGCTGCACCGGGCTTCACCGTCTCGAATTGGAACGCATTATCGGGATCAGTGCCGGTGCCGCAGCGCGCGAATCCGGTGAAATCGGCATTGGCACCGTTCTCCACGCCCGGATAGCGGCCCTGGGCATCGGCCTGCCAGATTTCGATCATCGCATCGTCGATGGCGACCCCTTTGCCATCCAGCACCCGGCCTTCGAGGCGGATGCGTGGCCCACCCGCCTGATTCAGGCCCTGGACCTCCGGCCCGGCGAGGCTTTTCAGCGGATAGCCATATTGGGTCGGCGTCAGGCCATAGGCGAAATAGGGTCCGACGGTCTGGGACGGGGTCTGGCCGCGTTTCGTCATGGTCCTCAATCCTCCATCGGCGTGGCGTTGCGCCCGCGCAGAACAATGTCGAAGCGATAGCCGAGCGCGAAGGCTTCCTCTGTCACGTCAATTGCGAAATCGGCGACGAGGCGGTCCCGCGCGCCTTCCGGCGTCGCCAGGAAGATCGGGTCCAGCGGCAGCAGCGGATCGCCGGGGAAATACATCTGCGTCACCAGCCGGGTACCGAAGCTCGGTCCGAACAGCGACAGATGGATGTGGTTCGGACGCCAGGCATTGTAGTGGTTCGGCCAGGGATAGGCCCCCGGCTTGATCGACAGGAAGCGATAGTGGCCCTGATCATCGCTGATGCAGCGCCCGGCCCCGAAGAAATTGGGATCCAGCGGCGCATTGTGCTGGTCGCGGCTGTGCACATAGCGTCCGGCGGCATTGGCCTGCCAGATTTCGACCACGGTATTCGGGACCGGTCGCCCGTCCTCGTCCAGCACCCGTCCGGTGACAATGATCCGCTCCCCCTGCGGTTCGCCGTTGACGCACCCGTTGCGGGTCAGGTCCGCATCCAGCGGTCCCAGATGCTCCGCCCCGAAGCGCGGGCCGGCGATTTCACCGATACCGCCCGGCAGCGGGATCAGCGGTTGCGTCGGGCCGCGCAGGCCGGTCGATTTGTAGCCCGCATCGATGAAGGCGGGCTGGCTCTGCCAGTCGCGGAGGTTCAGTCGGTCGGTCATTTCGGTTCCTCTTCCGCCGCCACCAGTTTGGCGAGTTCCTGCTTGACGGTCTTGATCGCATTATTGGCGGCGGGCACCCCGGCATAGACCGCGACATGCATCAGCGCCTCGCGGATATCCTCGGGTGTCGCGCCGGTATTGCGGCTGGCGCGGACATGCATCGCCAGTTCCTCATAATGGCCCAGCGCAGCCAGGATCGCCATGGTGACGATGCTGCGCTCCCGCCGGGAGAAGTGATCCCCCGACCAGACCGTGCCCCAGGCCCCTTCGGTGATGAACTGCTGGAACGGCGCATCGAATTCGGTCTTGGCAGCCTCGGCACGGTCCACATGGGCATCGCCCAGAACGGCGCGGCGAACCGCCATGCCTTGTGCCGCCCGGTCGGGCTTTCGGGAAGTGTCTGTCATTGGCGTCGGTCAACCCCTGCTGTTTTGCGATTATGTTAGAGCAGGTGACAGGGTCTTGAAAACGCTTCGTTCCGGCCCTGATCGAACAGGCGTTTTTCCATACAGGCCTATTGACGCCACCCTTGACGCTTCTGGGCTCAGCGGGCATAGCCCAGCCATGATATCGGACCCTGTTTCAGGCCTTGGGGCCATTGCCGACCGCTATGCGCTGTTCGTTGTCGATCAGTGGGGCGTGCTGCATGACGGACACCAGGCCCATCCGGGCGCGGTCGAGGCATTGACCCGCCTGAAGCAGACGGACGCGGCGGTCGCCCTGCTGTCGAATTCCGGCAAGCGCGTGGCGGAGAGCCACAAGCGTCTGGCGACGATGGGTTTCTCGCGGGAGACCTATGATCTCGTCATTACATCGGGCGAGCAGGTGTATCAGGGGCTGAAGGAACGAGCCGACCCCTTCTATGCCGCCCTGGGTCCGCGCTTCCTGATGTTCACCTGGGACGCGGATCGCGGAATCGTCGAGGATACCGGATTCGAGGAAGTCGCCGATATAGAGGACGCCGATTTCATCCTCTGTGCCGGAACCGACGGTCGGGCACTGCCTGACTATGATCCGATCCTGGCGCGGGCGCTGGACCGGGATCTGCCGCTGACCTGTGCCAATCCGGACCGCGTCAGTGTGCAACCCGATGGCAGCCTGAAAATCTGCCCCGGCGCGATTGCCGAACGCTATGAGGCGATGGGTGGGCGGGTGCGCTGGCACGGCAAGCCCAATGCCGATGTCTATGATGCGATCCGGGAGGCGACCGGCGTTACCGGCACGGCACTGGGCATCGGCGATTCACTGGCCCATGACATTGCCGGGGCCAAGGGGGCAGGCATGGACAGTTTGTTCATCACCGGCGGGATCCACCGAACCGACCTGCCCGAGCCACCGACCGCCGAGGGGGTCACCGAACTGGGCAGGCAGTATGGTGCGGTTCCAACCTGGTACAGCACGGCCTTCCGCTGGTAGGCGGAATTTGTCCTATAGAACCGCCTTCAGCGCATGGGCCAGCCGATCCACATCCTCCATGTCGCTGTAGACATAGAAGGATAGCCGCAGCCAAAGGCGACGCTCGAAGGCCTGGATATCGACCTCCACATGATGATCCTCACGGAGCGTCTTTCGCAGTGTGTTCGCGGTTTCCTGAATTGGCCTGCCATACCCGTCCGGCACCGCCACCGTTACCATGGCAGCACACATATCCACTGGCACCCCGGTCTGAGTCCCCAACTGGCGGGCCAGATGCGCACCGCCCTCCAGCGCCAGAGCACCGCAATAGGCGCGAATCCGCGCATCGTCATATTCCGCGCGATAGTCCAGCGCCGCCGGAACCGTCAGATAGGGTGTGAAATCCTTGGTGCCGGGCCAGTCGAAGGCCGGAACATAGCCATCGGCGACGAAATGGCTGATCGTCGTCGGGCGCAGATAGGCCTGACGTTCCGCCACGGTCCACAGAAAGGCCGATCCACGCGGCGCGCCCAGCCATTTGTGGCAGTTGCCGGTGTACCAGGTGACGCCCAGCGCCTCGATATCCAGATCCAGCATCCCCGGTCCATGCGCCCCATCGACCAGGACCAGAATGCCCCGGTCGCGACATTCCGCCGCAATCTCCTCCACCGGCAGGATTGTCGCGGTTTTTGAGGTGACATGGTCGATCACCAGCAGACGGGTGCGCGGGCTGATCGCGGCGGTGATCGTCTCCACCACACTGTCGGGGTCGATCATGGGATAATCGACATGGACCGGAATCAGGCGCGCCTCGGCCCGGTCGCAGACAAATTCCAGGGTCCGCATCACCGCGCCATAGGTCAGGCTGGTGGTCAGCACCTCGTCGCCGGGGAACAACACCAGCGAGCGCAGCACCGCGTTGATCGCCGTCGTCGCATTGTCCAGAAAGACGATATCCTCACCCTGCGCGCCGATATAGGCCCCCAACCGGCCTGCAGTCTTGCGCAGCAGCGGCGAGAGTTCCGTCGTCATGAAGCGGGAGGGCTGTGCCTCGATATGCTCCCGCCAGGCCTGTGCAGCGGCCATGACCGGACGCGACGTCGCTCCGAACGCCCCATGATTGAGATAGGCAAGGCCATCCTCCAGCATGAAATCAGAGCGGGCGGCAATGCCCAATGGTTTCACGGGATCGGACCCTGACGAGCCGGAAATACTAACAGAGTCTGTCCGGCTGTTCTTTCGAATCTCCGGCGATGCAGTCGGATCGGTGGTCAACAGAGATTTCATCTTTCCGTCGTTGAAAGGCGACAAAAAGTGTCATCTTGCTTTGCCATCCCGTCAAGGCGTAAACGCGGGATAGTTCAAACAGGGTCGCCTACCGGGCCTCCCGATGCCAGCCAAGGGAAAGCAAAGCGGCGGCGGCAAGGAGCAGCAGCCAGCCCGGCAATAACGGTGCGGCGTCGAGTCCGACTACTGAATAATCACCATTCCGGGTCAGGCCGATCCATCCCGATCCGCCGGTCGGACGACCCGACTCCACCCGGCGGATTGCGGGCAGATCGCCATCGGCAAGCCAGGCGATCCGACCGCCGCTCGCCGCAACGGGGTCGCGCAGCAGCGCATCGCTGGCCACCAGATCGGAGAATTCCAGCGAATTCAGGACTCCTGCCGCCGTGCGCACGATGCGGCCCCCCTCGGCAATTTCGAACAGGCCACTTTGCGTCAAGGGCATGTCGCCCGCAAACAGCCCATCAGACAATCGCTCCAGCATCAAATCCACCACCGTGCCATCGGGTTGGGTAACACGGGCGACAGGGGGTTCCGCACGGTCTTCCAGCGTGCGCAGGCGAACCTCCAGCCGATCATCATCGGCGACCGCCTTCAGGTCCTCCTCCTCCAGTTCCGGCTCTTTCATCAGCCAATGGGCCAGACGCCGCAGCAGTTCCGCATGCGGCCCGCCACCATCATACCCCCGCGCCCAGAGCCAGATGTGATCGCTACTGAACTGCGCAACACGCCCTTCACCGACCCGGTCCAGGGTCAGCAGAGGCTGTCCGCCGATCCCGGTCATCACCGTCTCACCAGAGCGCGGGACGACATCAATCTGCCGCAGCCACTCGCCCCAGACCGGCCCGGAAGCGCCGGGCAGACGATCCGGTCCATCAGGCAGTCCCGCTGTGACGGGATGCCGCCGCCCGCTTTCCGCCAGTTCCGGCTTGAAGGGCTGTTCGGAAATATCGCCCGTCGGTTCGAGCGGCAGAATATCGCCCAGCGGTGAGCGGAACAGGCTGAACGGCCCGGCGAATCCCGGACCCGCCGCATCCAGCAGCGCGCCGCCATTTTCCACATAATCGACGATATTGTCGAAATAGATCGACGGCAGCACGCCGCGTCTACGATAGCTGTCGAAGACGATCAGATCGAAATCGTTCAGCTTCACCTCGAACAGTTCCCGCGTTGGAAAGGCGATCAGCGACAATTCATCGATGGGCGTTCCGTCCTGCTTTTCAGGCGGGCGCAGAATGGTGAAATGCACCAGATCGACCGAGGGATCGGATTTCAGCAGATTGCGCCAGGTGCGTTCCCCCGGATGCGGCTCTCCGCTGACCAGCAGCACCCGCAGCCGGTCGCGCACTCCGTTGATCGACAGAACAGCACGGTTGTTGACCAGCGACAGTTCCCCCGGCAATTCCGGAACCGTGAGTTCGACGATGGAGGAGCCGCGATGATCAAGTGACAGCGTGACGGTCACATCCTGGTTGAAAGGCACCCGGTCGATCCGCCGTCCGGTTCCGTCGATCAGTAGTTGCGGGCGGATCGTCTCGCCCGGTTCGACAGTCGGGTCCTCGATCCGCAGCGTCAGTTGCAGCGGCTCATCCACCACCCCGAAACTCGGGGCTTCGACAATGACAAGACGCCGGTCGGGCGTGTTGCGGTCCCCGGCGATCAGCGCATGCAGCGGGCCGGGCGGCAATTCCCCCAGCGCGGCGGGATCATGGATCTGGCCGTCGGTAATCAGGATCGCACCAGCATAGCGCCGTGCGGGAATATCGGCCAGAGCCTCCCGAGCGGCCCGCATCACCCGCGTCCCCTCCACCCCGTCCCGAAGACTGTCATGACGCAGCGGCACCCGCCGCACCTCAAGCCCCGGCGCATAGCGGGAAAGCCGATCCTCGATCTCCGCCGCCGCCGCCAGCGTCCGCTCCAACCGTCCGACCGCCTGCTGCGACGGGGTTTCGTCAACGATCAGCAGGGCAACATCCGGATTGGTCTCGCGGCGTTCCTCCAGCAGGGACGGATTGGCAAGTCCCAAGATCAGCAGAGCGGCCAGCGCGGCCCGAAACACGGTGCCAGGAATACCGCGCAGCATCAGCCAGCCAAACAGCGCAAAGGTGACCCCGATCAGGACCAACAAGCTCCAGAGCGGCAGATAGGGGGCGAAGGCGATGGAATAGCCGGTCATCGCTATTGCCCCAGCCGCTCAAGGATCGACGGAATATGCACCTGATCAGCCTTGTAGTTGCCGGTCAGCGTGTACATCACCAGATTGACGCCGAAGCGATAGGCCATCTCGCGCCGCCGGTCCCTGTCATCACCGACGCTGAACATCGGATTGCCACGCGCATCCACGGCCCAGGCCGCCGCCCAGTCGGCATCGCCGACAACGATGGGCGAAACGCCGTCATTGCCGGTCCCGGCCCCGGTTTCCACCCAGACCGAACTGCCCGCCCAGCGACCGGGGAAATCCTGCATCAGGTAAAAACTGCGGGTCAGCACGTGATCCGGCGAGACCGGCGCAATGGGCGGAATGTTCAACTGCCGCGCCAGGATTTGCAGCACATCGGACCGGGGCGACACGCCACCCCCCGTCATCTGCCCGTCGCGCGTGTCGAACAGGATCATCCCGCCGCCTGCCATGAATTTGTTGATACTGTCGGCGGCGCTGCCGGAAATCCGACCCTGTCCATCGGTGATCGGCCAATAGAGCAGCGGATAGAAGGCAAGCTCGTCACTGTCGATATCAACCCCGACAGCATTTCCGGCCTCGATAGCAGTGCGCTGGCGCAGGATTTCGCTCAACCCGTTCAGCCCGGCCTCGCTGATCTGGTCGATCTGCGGATCGCCGGTGATGACATAGGCCAGTGTTGTCGCCTGGGCACCGCCGGGAATCGCACCTGTTTCCTGTGCGGCGGCAGGACCGGGAAGGCTTCCCCACAGCATCAGGCCGACGAGGAGCGCGCCCCCGACCTGCGATGCTGCGCGCCCGCCGATCAGTCGGAATCCCCGCAATATGACCGTCAGAATGGTATCAATGACCAGCAGCAGCAGCGCCGCCAGCAGCAGATGCGGGGCCAGCGCGCGTTCCGCATCCTGTGCGAAACCGGTGACCTCCGCGCCATCCGGGATATCGGACAGCGGCGCAAGATCTTCCTGCGATCCGCCGAGATTGACCGCGATCCGGACCGACTGCGTCCCGTAAAATCCGGGCGGATGTTGTGGCGAGACGGTGAGCGTATCCAGCGTCGCCACATCCAAAGGCCGGGCGGAATTCGGCGGGGCCTCCAGACGCCCGAAACCGTCCAGGCTGCGATAGGGCGGGGCGGTGCCCTCTTCGCTGGCCGCATCACGCACGCCCCGTCCCAGGCTGCTCAACCGTTCCAGCATATCCACAAACAGACCGGACAGTGCCATATTCGACCATTCCGCATTGGCGGTGGTGTGGATCAGCACCAGCCAGCCCTCGCCCCGACTGTCCGCAGTCACCAGGGGTGTATCATCGGCTAGCCGCATCCAGGTCCGGCGATCCAGATCCAGCGACGGCTCCGCCAGCACCTGCCGGGACACCGCGATATCTTCCGGAATCTCCAGATCAGCGAAAGGCCCATCGGGGGAGACACGACCGATCTTCGCCGGTTCGGACCATGCCATCGTGCCCGACAACTGCCGCCCGCCACCGCGCAGCGGCACCGGCACCAGCGGATCGTCGATTTCCCCTGCCAGCCGTGGCCCGGCAAAGCGGATCAGCATGCCACCCGCCGCGACCCACTCCCCCAGCGCGTCGTAGTCTGTATCCGCCAGCACCGTTTCATCCGGCAGCAGCAACACCGATTGCGGGATGCGCAGGAGAATATCGACCGGCCCGCGATCCACCGTGCCAAGCGGGCTGAGCGCCCGGTCCAGGAAGTAGATTTCCGACAACAGCGGTAGCGCCTCGCGGTTACCGATATCGGCAATGATCCCCAACGGACGGCGGCTCCAACGTTCGTCCAGCAACACCGTTGCCGCGGCGCCGGGCCGTTCGGCGACGGTCAGGCGCGCGACCGAATTGCGCAGCTCCATCGGCAGATCCAGCGTGACGGAAACGTCGGTGGCACCCTCTTCAAACTGCGCATCGCGCCGAAACACCGGACGTCCATCATCGGCATAGGCCACGATCCCGACCGGCAATGCATCAGCCGACATGGCCCGCCGGGCGGTAACGGTCAGCGACGACTGACCCCGTTCCGGCGGCGACAATACGATGGGGCCGAAAGACAGGTCGGGCATCAGCACCGACAGCGGTCCCAGTTCGGATAGCTGCTCGGCAAATCTCCGCGCCGCCGCCGACTCCAGCCCGTCGGACAACCAGAATACATCCCCCGTCACGCCGGTCTGCGCCAGTTGTCCGACAGCATCGACCATTGCCGCGCGGTCAACTGGCCAGGGCTTCGGCTCCAGCGCCGCCACGATTTCCCTTGCATCCTGAGCGGTGACAAGGCGCAAGGCTTCCAGCGGATTGCCGTCATCCGGGGCCGCGCCCAGGATCAGATGCACGGGCCGCCCGGCCCGTTCCGCCGTATCCAGCAGAGCCGCTGCCCGTTCCAGACGCTGGGGCCATTCCGGGGCCGCGCTCCAGCCATCATCAATGGCCAGGATCACCGGCCCGTCGCCCCGCAGCGTCCAGTCAGGATTCAGGACGGGACGCGCCGCTGTCACGACCACCAGGGCGGCAATCGACAGCCGCAGCAGAATAATCCACCAGGGGGCTGCACGCGGTGTCGTCTCCTCTCCCTCCAGACCGAACAGCAGTCGGATTGCCGGGAACGGTACCCGGCGCGGGGTGGGTGGCATCAGGCGCAACAACCACCAGAGAACCGGCAGTATGACCAGACCCAGCAACAGCCAGGGCGCGGTGAAGGCGAGGGGTCCGAAGCTCAGCATGGCCCTGTGCTACCTCCCCGCCCGGGTGGTGGCACGGGGTGCCGCAGCATGGGACAGCGCCCCATGGATCGCCATCATTGCCTGTTCGGGACTGGTGTCGGTGTGATGGACCAGCAGGTTCCAGCCCGCCGCCCGCGCGGCCCGGCGCAAGGCCTCCCGATGGGCAAGCAGGCGATTGCGGTAGCCGGGGCGCAGGGCTTCCACCTTCTCGGCGATGAATTCACCTTCAGCTTCCAGTCCCAGAAACCGGGCGCGTCCGGAGAACGGCAGCGATTCTTCCGCCGGATCCAGCACCTGCACCGCCAGACCCGCAACCCGCTGCTCGGCAAATTCGGCAAAGCGATGCTCCCAGGTTTCGATGGGTGCCAGAAAATCGCTGAACAGCAGGGCGTGACTGTGTTTTGGCAGATCGACCGAAGCCGGAAAGCTGGCATCAGCGGTCTGCTGGCCCATGAACCGTTCGGCAATCCGCTTCAATCCGGTGCGCCCGGTGCTGGCCCTGCGGTCGAGACCCAGCAGCCCGACACGCTCCCCCCCGCGCAGCATCGCCGCCGTGGCGGCCAGCAGCAGCAGGGCGGCACGATCCGCCTTGGTGGCGCGATTGACGCTGGAGGAATAGAGCATCGATGGGCTGCGATCCGCCCAGACCCAGACACTTTGCGAGGCCTCCCATTCGCTTTCCCGCACGAACAGATCGTCCGACCGGGCCGAGCGTCGCCAATCCACCCGATGTGCGGAATCATGGGCGCTGTGGGGACGATACTGCCAGAAGGTCTCCCCTGTCCCGACCCGCCTGCGGCCATGCACGCCCTGGGCAACAGTGTTTGCGACCCGCTCCGCCGCGATCAGCAGCGGCGGCAAGCCTTCGCCGATGGCCTCCGCCCGCGCCACACGTTCCGGCGCGCCACTATTCGGGCCGTCATTCGGATAAGGGGGGATGGATATCGGGCCGTGCGCCATCGGGTCAGACGCTCGCCGCCACCAGCGCATCAATGGTGCTGTCGATATCATGACCCTCCGCCCGTGCGGCAAAGCTGAGCGCCATGCGGTGACGCAGCACCGGTTTCGCCAGCGCGACAACATCGCCGCCGGACGGGGCCAGTCGACCCTGCAACAGCGCACGGGCGCGACAGGCCAGCATCAGTGCCTGACTGGCACGCGGTCCAGGCCCCCAGGATACCCGGTCGCGCACCAGTTCCAGGTCGGTCGATTCCGGGCGGCCTGACCGCACCAGACGCAAGATTGCCTCCACCACCGCTTCCCCTACTGGGACCTGCCGGGTCAGGTGCTGGGCATGGGCCAGTTCATGGTCGTTCAACTCCGCCCCGACACTGCCCATCGTGATTCCGGTCGTGCGCAGCACGATCTCCCGCTCCGCCTGAAGGTCCGGATAGTCGATGTTAATCTGGCACAGGAACCGGTCAAGCTGCGCCTCCGGCAGAGGATAGGTGCCTTCCTGCTCAATCGGGTTCTGCGTCGCCAGAACATGGAACGGGCGCGGCAGGGTATGGGGGTGTCCGGCTATGGTGACGGTATATTCCTGCATCGCCTGCAACAACGCCGACTGGGTGCGCGGGCTTGCCCGGTTGATCTCGTCAGCCATCAGCAGTTGCGTGAAAACCGGCCCGCGCACGAACCGGAAGCCGCGCTTGCCGTTCTCATCTTCCTCCAGCACCTCGCTCCCCAGAATATCGGCGGGCATCAGGTCCGGCGTGAACTGCACCCGGCGGGAATCGAGGCCCAGAACCTTGCTCAGGGTTTCCACCAGCAGCGTCTTGCCCAGACCCGGAACTCCGACCAGCAATCCGTGCCCGCCCGCCAGCACGGTGGTAAGAACCTGATCCACGACCTGATCCTGACCGAAGAAGACGACCTGAATCTGTCGGCGCACGGCGGTCAGCTTCTCGCCGATCCGCTCCATATCCTCGATCAGCACCTGGGCACCGGATTCGGCGGCGGCCCGTTTGGCTGCCTGACTGCTCTGCTCTGGATTCTGGGACACGGGCTCACTCCTTATCCTTGAAATCTTTCCGTACCGAATGGCGCTGCATGGTTTTCACATGGATCGCTTTCACCGCATACTACCATAATGAAGGATGAGGTCGTGACCATGCCGAAACAAGCCCCTGGCCGTAAAAGTCTCAAGGAGTTGATGCAAGCCGGTGAAGGACTGGCAGGATTTGCCTGGCCAGAACACTATTCCGATTTCGACATCGCCATCCGGCGGGACGGTACCTGGACCTATCAGGGCGATCCGATCCGCCGAAAGAAGCTCTGCCAGCTCTTCGCCACGGTGCTGCAGCGCGACGCTGACGGCGTCTATTGGCTGGTAACACCGGGGGAGCGCGGGCGGATCACGGTCGAGGATGCCCCCTTCACGGCGGTCGAATGCGTCGGAACGGTCGACGAGCAAGGCCGCAAGACCCTGTCATTCCGCACGAATCTGGACTATTGGGTAACCGCGGATGCAGACCATCCGATTACGGTGCGCGAAAACCCTGAAACTGGCGAGCCCGCGCCCTATATCGAAGTCAGGGACAGTTTGCCCGCCCTGATCCTGCGCCCGGTTTTCTATGACCTTGTCGAGCAGGCACAGGAAGTGCCGGGACCGGACGGGGTCGAATTGATGCTGGAAAGCGCCGGGGCGCGATTCTCGCTGGGTCGTTGTTGAGGATTGAATGGATATTCTGCGCATAGAGGAGCAGCTTCGGATCGCCGCGCGGGCAACCGCGCCGATGCGCGGGGATTCCGATCTCAACCCCGGCATGCGCCCGATGCGCGACGATCTGATCGCGGCGGCTGTGCTGATCCCGCTGGTGCTGCGGGAGGACGGCCTGTCGGTGCTGCTGACCCGACGTGCGGCGGCGATGCGCGACCATGGCGGACAGATCGCCTTTCCCGGCGGCAGACGCGATCCGGGCGATGAGGACCTCATCGCAACCGCTCTACGGGAGACCGAGGAGGAGGTGAGCATCCCCCGCCGTCAAATCCGAATTTTGGGGAATCTTGCCCCCTATGTCACCCGCACCGGCTATGCCGTGACTCCCATTGTCGGCGCGGTCAGCCCGCCAATTGATCCACGCCCGGAGCCACGGGAAGTAGAGGCGATCTTTGAAGTCCCGCTGAGCTTTCTTCTGGACCGCGCCAACCACCAGCGCCACAGCCGTGAACTCGCCGGGATAAACCGCAGTTTCTATGCGATGCCCTTCGGGGAGCATTACATCTGGGGCGCAACCGCCGGCATGATCGTCAATCTTGTCGATATCCTGGCAACAGCTGACAATGAAGCGGCCAACACTAAAGCAATAGCCTGAAGGAGGCCAATTCAGCCCATGACCAAAACCGTCATCAGTGTCCTGCTGCCTTTCGTCGCACCCTTTGTCCTCTATGCGATCTGGGCCTGGTTCATGACCCGGCGCAAAGAGACGCTGGAGGAAGGCAAGCAACTGGATTGGTGGCAGGATTGGCCCTGGGCGATCCTGTTTTCGGTTGGCAGCGTGCTGGCAATCATCGTCCTGATCTGGCTTTTCCTGCTCGGCGACCCGCCACAGGAAGGGGAGGTCCGCTGGGTTCCGCCGACCGTCGTCGATGGCACCGTCGTACCCGGCCACTACGTCCCCGTCGAACCCAAGCCAGAGTTCTGATCGACCATGGACCGGCTTCCGGTACAGAACTGGATGCAGGACCAGCAGGTGGGGGCACTGTTCAATGCCCTGATCCGCGCTGGGGCAGTGCCGCGTTTCGTTGGCGGCTGCGTGCGCGATGCCCTGCTGGGCCGACAGGTCGGCGACATCGATGTCGCGGTGGATATTGAGCCCCTGGCGGTGATGGATGCACTTGCATCGAGCGATATCCGTACTGTTCCTACCGGAATTGCCTTCGGTACCGTGACCGCATTGCTGGCGGAGCGAACCGTCGAGATCACCAGCCTGCGTCGGGACGTTGAAACCGATGGCCGCCGCGCCGTCGTCGCCTATACCACCGACTGGCACGCCGATTCCGAACGCCGTGACTTCACCATGAATGCCCTCTATTGCGATCGGGAAGGCAAAATCTGGGATTTCCATGACGGACAGGCCGATCTGGAGGCGAGGCGGATCCGTTTCGTTGGCGATCCCGATCAGCGGATTCGAGAGGATGTGCTGCGCATCCTGCGGTTTTTCCGCTTTCACGCGCAGTTGGGTTTCCCGCACATCGATCCACAAGGCCTTGCCGCCTGCACGCGCCAGCGCGCCCTGCTTCCCCTATTATCGGCGGAACGGGTGACAAAGGAGCTGTTCAAGCTTTTGCAGGCCGACGATCCGGTTCCGGTGCTGGAGGCAATGGACCATGTCGGCATCCTTGACCCCTGGCTGCCCGAAGCGCGCGACCGTGACAGTCTTGCCCGGTTGATCCAGCGGTTCGACAGCCGGGACGCGATCCTGCGGCTGGCCGCGCTCTGCCCGATCTCACCGGATCAGGCCAGTGCCCTGGCCGCGCGCCTGAAACTCTCGAACCATGACCGGTCCCGCCTGATGGCAATGAACGACCCGATCCCGGCCCCGACCGATGCCAAGACGGCACGGCGATATCTCCATGCGATCGGCCTCTCCGCCGGGACGGATCGAGCGCGCATCGGCCTTGCCCGTGACGGGGAAGACTGGTCGATCCTGCTGACCCAGAGCGCCCACTGGCAACCACCCGTCTTCCCCTTGACCGGGGCCGATGCGATAGAGGCCGGGATTGCCCCCGGCCCGGATCTTGGCGCGCGCCTGCGCCGAGCCGAAGCCGTCTGGATCGACAGCGACTTCACAGCAGACCGTGCCACCCTGCTGGCGGCACTGAAAGGGGAGGGTGAGTGACCGCATGACCGTGCATCGGATCTGTTTTTTCGGGGACAGCGTGACCATCGGAACCGGCGATGATGCCTGTCGCGGCTGGCCCTCCTATCTCTGCGAGGCGGAGACGGTGCGGCGGGGCCATGACCTGACCTGCTACAATCTCGGCATCCGCGCCGAAACGTCCCAGGATATTGCCCGACGCTGGCAGATGGAGAGCGCCCCGCGCCTGCCCGGTCATGTCTCCGGTCGGCTGGTTTTCATGTTCGGACTGAACGATTGCGCGGATTTCAACGGGACCGGAACGCGCATCCCGCTGGAGGCGTCCATCACGACCGCGCGGGCGATGCTGGCAGCAGCGAAGACGGATCGGCCCGTTCTCTGGATCGGCATGACCCCCGTGCGGCTCGATCCGCCCCGGATCGAACCCGGCCCCGGTGTTTGCTACACCTTCGATAGGGCGCGCACCGAAGCCCTGAACCGGGCCTATCTCAACATGGCGGGAGATCTCGACATTCCCTATCTTGATCTCCATGCCGCTCTGGCTGACGATCCCGACTGGGACGCGGTGCTGGCGGCGGGTGATGGCGTGCATCCGACCGATGCGGGCCACCGTCGGCTGGCCGACATTATTGCTGACTGGAGCGCCTGGCGTAAATGGCTCTAGGAGCCCCCATCCGGGGCGGCGATGGGCAGGACGACTCCAAAAGTGGTTCCCTTGCCAAGTTCGCTGGTCACGATCAACCGTCCGCGATGGCGGTTCAGGATATGCTTGACGATGGCGAGGCCGAGGCCGGTTCCGCCCAGTTCGCGTGACCGCGCCGCATCGACGCGATAGAACCGCTCTGTCAGGCGCGGGATATGGTCCGGCGCGATTCCCGGCCCCTGATCAATGATCTCCACCACCAGACGGCGCGGGTCCTTCCGGCGGGCGATGATCGTCACCGCATCCCCCTTCGCACCGTATTTCAGGGCATTGTCCAGCAGATTCTGGAAGACCTGGAACAGTTGATCCCCATCGCCCTGCACCATCGGCAGATCGTCCGGCCAGTCGGTGACGATCTTGACCGACACCTTGTCCGCTTTCTGTGAGAGCAGTTCGACCAGCCGCCGCAGCAGGTCCGAGATCGCAACCCGGCCCTGGGGGCGGCTGTGTTCATCCAGTTCGATGCGCGACAGGCTCAACAGATCGGAAATCAGGCGGAACATCCGCTCGGATTGATCCTGCATGATTCCCAGAAAACGGTCACGCGCCTCCACATCATCCCGGGCCGGGCCGCGCAACGTCTCGATGAAGCCGATCAGGCTGGTCAGGGGGGTGCGCAGTTCATGACTGACATTGGCGACGAAATCGACGCGCATCTTTTCCGACCGGCGCAAGGCGGTGATGTCCTGCATGTCAATCAGCACGACCGGCGCATCCCGCCCTGGCGGCGTGCCGGGCGGCGAATCGACCGGTTCGATCCGGGCGATGAAGTCCATCTCCACCGGAACCGGCAGATGCATCTCCACACTCTGGGAACCCTGCCCCTCCACCACCCGGTCGATGGCCGACAGCAGGCCCGGATCGCGCAGGCCCTCGGCGATGTCGCGCCCGGTCAGGTCCCGGTCGGACAGAGCACGGGCGACGGCATTGGCGCGCACCACCCGGCGGTCGGAATCCAGAAAGAAGATCGGATGCGGCAGCGACGCGATGATCCGGTCCGCGACCGCCGCCTTGTAGCTGAGCGCATCCAACTGCGCCTGCGCCTCGGCGGTCAGCCGGTTCAGGCGGCGCATCACGATCTCTTCCGCCGCGACCCGACGGCGAACCGCCAGCGAAACCCCCAGCAGGACCGCCAGTCCCAGCAGCCCAACATGGAACCAGTTCAGCACCCCCTGATGGAACAGCACCGCCAGGATGACGAATGCCGGGGCGGCGGCCAGCAGGCTGGCCCTGGTCCAGGATCCCGACATCCGCCCTCACACGATCGCGTCATGGGCGGCAAGTGCCGCCAGCGAGACGATGTCGCTGACGCTGGCCCCCATCTGGGCGATCTGCACCGGATGGGCGAGGCCGATCAGCAGCGGCCCGATCATCGTCCCGCCACCCAGACTTTGCAGCATCCGGGTCGCCACATGGGCGGAATTGATGCCGGGCATGACCAGGACATTCGCCGGTCCCGTCAGGCGGCTGAACGGATAAAGCCGCTTCATCAGGCTGAAATCCATCGCCACATGAGGCGACATCTCGCCCTCATATTCAAAATCGACCTGCATGCCGTCCAGTACCTTGACCGCATCGCGCACCCGTCGACCACCGGGCCGGTCGGGATTGCCGAAATTGGAGGCATAAAGCATCGCCACCCGCGGTTCATGCCCCAGCCGTCTGGCATAGGCTGCCGCTTCCTTGGCGATTTCGGCCAGAATCGGACCATCGGGCAATTCGTTGACCGAGGTGTCGGCGATGAAGATCGTCCGGCCACGGGCAATCATCACTGTCAGGCCCATGGCGATGCTGCCTTCGGCCAGATCGATCACCTGGCGGATTCCGTCATAGGCGACATTATGGGCGCGCGTCACCCCGGTCACCACCGCATCCACCGTGCCATGGGCCAGCATGCAGGCTGCAAACACATTGCGGTCCTGATTCACCAGCCGCTGGCAGTCGCGCAGCAGATAGCCCTTGCGTTGAACCCGTTCGTAAAGAATCTCGGTGAAGCGATCATTATCCTCACTGATCTTGGCATTGTGAATTTCAAACTCGATCCCGGCATCCAGCCCGACCTCCTTCGCGGTTTCGCGGATCCGGTCCTCCCGTCCGACCAGAACCGGAATGCCATAACCCGCGTTGCGGAACAGGGCGGCGGCACGGATGACGCGGGGGTCTTCCCCCTCTGCAAAGCAGACGCGGCGCGGGTTCTGGCGCACCCGTTCGAATATGAAATGCAGCATATTGGCAGTCGGGTCGAGCCGCGCCTTCAACTGCTGGCGATAGCCTTCCATATCCATGATCGGGCGGCGGGCGACACCGGAGGTCATCGCCGCTTCCGCTACCGCGACCGGAACCGCAACGATCAGGCGCGGATCGAACGGCACCGGTATGATGTAGTCCCGGCCATACTGCATCGACTGTCCGCCATAGGCATTGGCGACCTCGTCCGGTACATCCTCCCGCGCCAGTTCGGCAATCGCGCGGGCGGCGGCGATCTTCATGTCGTCATTGATGGTGGAAGCCCGGACATCCAGCGCGCCCCTGAAGATATAGGGAAAACCCAGCACATTGTTGACCTGGTTCGGATAATCCGAGCGTCCGGTCGCGATGATCGCATCCGACCGCACGGATTTCACCTCATCGGGCGTGATTTCCGGGTCGGGGTTGGCCATCGCGAACAGGATCGGCTGATCGGCCATGGTGGCGACCATTTCCGGTGTCACCGCGCCCTTGACCGACAGTCCGAAGAAGGCATCAGCCCCGACCATCGCCTCGGCCAGCGTGCGGGAGTCGGTGACGGCGGCATGGGCCGATTTCCACTGGTTCATGCCCTCCTGACGGCCCTGATAGATCACACCCTTGGAATCACACAGGATCACGTTATTGGCGGGAACACCCATCGCCTTGACCAGTTCCGTACAGGCGATGGAGGCCGCCCCCGCACCATTGACCACCAGTTTCACATCCCGGATATCGCGCCCGGTCAGGTGCAACGCATTGATCAGACCCGCCGCTGCAATTATGGCGGTGCCATGCTGATCGTCATGGAAGACCGGGATATCCATCAACTCGCGCAGGCGCTGTTCGATGATGAAGCATTCCGGTGCCTTGATGTCCTCCAGATTGATGCCGCCGAAGGTCGGGCCCAGAAAGCGTACGCAGTTGACGAATTCGTCGACATCCTCGGTCGAGACTTCCAGGTCGATGGAATCGACATCGGCGAAGCGCTTGAACAGCACCGCCTTGCCCTCCATCACCGGCTTGGAAGCAAGCGCACCGATGTTACCGAGCCCCAGCACCGCCGTCCCATTGGAAATCACGGCGACCAGATTGCCCTTGGCCGTATAGTCATAGGCCGTGGCGGGATCCGCCGCGATCCGCAGGCACGGAACAGCAACACCCGGCGAATAGGCCAGCGACAGGTCGCGCTGCGTGGTCAGCGGCTTGGTTGCTGTCAGTTCGATCTTTCCGGGGCGACCCTGCGCATGAAACTGCAAGGCTTCTTCTTCGGTAATCTTACTATCGGCCATCTTTTCCTCGCTGCCGCGATCAGCGAGGGCCGCCGTCGTCGGTCATATTGTTGCCAGACTATAGGACTAGCATATGGTAAGGATTATGACAGCGCATCCATAACCGCTTTTCTTGACCAGCCAAGCATCATATCGTACCGCCATAAAAGAATTGCGGCGTGAAGCCCCGAAGCATGGCATTATGGCCGCCCTGGAATAACGCCGTGTACGGCATTGAAACCAAAGGCGAACGGTAGACATGGCACAACAGCCTTCCATGGCCAGCCAGGAATATCTGCTGCTGGACTACGCACAGAGACTGGACCGTCACCGGGACGGTCGTCGCGGCGTGCATGTACATCTGTCACGCCTGAAGCCGCAGAACCGGCGGGAACATCATATCCGCATTGCCCTGAATACACTGGATGATTTCGTCACAACCTTTGAGGGCCAGACCTTCCTGCTGGGCAATAGCGATCTGATTTTCGTGGTCAAGGGCGCAAATCTGCAACAGATGGACGATGCCGTGATGCGGCTGCGCTATCTGTTCAGCGAAGATCCGCTGACCCAGGCCGATTCCGATAATGACGAAGGCCATGGCCGTTTCGCAACGCTGTACAATATCGAAGGCCAGTATCCAAAATTCATGGAACTCTGCGAGCGCGTCTTCGAAGAAGAGCGCGCGCGCCAGAAGCGCCTGCAACAGATGGCGGAACAGACCGGCGAGAATTTCGAGGATGCGCGCCGCCCCCTGAAACCTGAGCAACTGGGACGGCTGGAGGAATTTCTGGAACGGGCCGACCTATCCAGCGTCTTCCGGCGTCAGGCGGTCAGTGTGGTTCATAAGGACAATCCGCCGAAACCGATTTTCAACGAGTTGTTCATCTCGATCTACGATCTGGCGAAGACCGTCCTGCCGGAGGTCAATCTGGCGGCCAACCGCTGGCTGTTCCAGCACCTGACCCAAACGCTGGACCGGCGGGTGCTCAAGATGCTGGCGCGGGCCGACGACCGCTCGCTGCATTCGTCCTTTTCGATCAATGTGAATGTCGGGACGCTGCTGGCCCCCGAATTCCTGGAATTCGATTCCAGCCTGCGCATGGGAAGCCGCGGCACGCTGGTCGTCGAACTGCAACTGCTTGACATTCTTTCGGATTATTCCGCCTTCATCTTCGCGCGTGATTTCGTGCGCGAGAAGGGGTACCGGATCTGTCTGGACGGGATAACCGGCGATCTGGTGCATTTCATCGACCGGCAATATATGGAGATCGATCTGGTCAAGCTGTCCTCCGATTCCGTATTCGATGCCGGGGGCAGCGCAACGGCCCGTGCGACCATCGCCGAACAGGTGGAGCGGATTGGCAAGGGGCGTGTGATCCTGTCGCGCTGCGACAACGAGGCGATGATCCGCACCGGTCAGGCGATGGGGATCACCATGTTCCAGGGTCGCCATCTCGATGCCGTCCTGCAACAGATGTCCAAGGCGAGAAACCCGCCGCCGCCCCGCGCCGTGCGGAGATAGCGCCAGGAGCGCATTTCCGTGATCGATGCCCTTCCCGCCTTTCTGCCGGACAGCCTGCCGACCGCGCTGATTTTGGTGATCGGCATGCTCTTCGATGCCCTGATCGGTGATCCGCGCGCGATCTATCGCGTGATTCCGCATCCAGTAGTTCTGATCGGGAAGCCGATTAGCTTCCTGGACAGCCGTCTGAACCGGGCGGAGCGGGGTGAGCGCGCCCTGCTGGTCCGGGGCGCGATGACGGTCATGATCATCGTCGGGTTGGCAACTGCTGTGGGTTATGGCCTGTCGCGCCTGTTCCAGGCCCCGGTCTGGGGCTGGATGGCGGAGGCTGTCCTGGTCGGAATCCTGCTGGCCGGGCGCAGCCTGCACGACCATGTCCGACGTGTCGCGAAAGGCCTGCGTCAGGACGGATTGGAGGGCGGTCGACGGGAAATCGCCCATATTGTCAGCCGCGATCCGCGCAGCCTCGACCGGCACAGCGTTGCCCGATCCGCCATCGAATCCCTGTCGGAGAATTTCAGTGACGGGGTCGTCGCGCCAATCCTCTTCTATCTGATTTTCGGGCTGCCGGGCCTGCTGGCCTACAAGGCGATCAATACGCTGGACAGCATGATCGCCTACAAAACCGCCAAGTATAAGTCCTTCGGCTTTGCAGCGGCGAAACTGGACGACCTAGCCAACTGGCTGCCAGCGAGAACCAGCGGCGGAGTCGTCTGCCTAGCCGCCTGCTTTACCCCGACCGCCTATCCGGTCGGTGCCGCGCGCGTCATGCTACGCGATGCGGGAAAGCACAAATCACCGAATGGCGGCTGGCCCGAAGCGGCATTCGCGGGCGCACTGAACATCGCATTGGGTGGCCCGCGCACCTATCCCGGCGGTGAGGTTGTGGGCGTGTGGATCGGCGATGGTCGCGCCCGCCTGGAACCCCGCGACATAGACCGCTCCCGCGCCCTCTACATCGTCGCCAACCTGCTGATCTGGTTCGCCCTGCTCTGTGCCGGGCTTTTGTGGCTGATTTGAGCTATCAATATCCAATAAAGCTATTCTCAAGGCTACGTTCGACGACTATATGTTGATAAATCCTCAGCAGAGATCGCATCTGACTGAACCAGACGATAATGCCGTTCTTCAACAAGCTTGACGTAATCATCCTCCACGGTCAGTTCGAACATGGCGATCAGATCATCCGCCATAAATTGAGTAGATATCGCGCGACAGATTAGGTTGGGAAACTTCTCTGCACAGAGCCTCATATCCTGTTTTGTCTGAACAACAGCAAGCTGATCGTTACCACCCTTTGCCTGAACTGGAATTACATACTGCCGACCGTTCCGATCCACACCTACATAAATCTCATCAACTTCAATCTGACCTACATTCTGAACGGTAGTGCGGAGGTGGTTTTGTAAAGAGTAGCAAGAGATACCCAAGAAAGGGGCTGTCCCAGATAACTACCTGAGCTGACGCTTAACCCATTGTCTGAGTTGAGCTAATTGATCTGACGGATCGCTGTTGTTGAACCGCCACTCGCACTCCTTCAAAAATAGACCGAAATGGGCCTTCGGGACACCGTTGAATTTACGCATGTGACGCTTGGCCTGGTTCCAGAAATTCTCGATCCCGTTAATGTGGTTCCGCTTGTCGGCGAACAGCTCCGAGTGATTGATCCGAAAGTGTTTGAAGTCGGAGACGTCGAGCGCGTTGTAGCCCTTCCAGCAGTCGGAATAGACGATGCTGTCGGGGATGACCTTGCCCTCAATAATCGGCAACAGAGTAGCGCCGGAAGCATCGGGAATGATCTTCGTATAAACCTTCCCGCCACGCTTGAGAAGCCCGAAAACCGGGACTTTCCCCGGCGCACCACGACCTCTCTTGCCCTTTCTCTTGCCGCCGAAATAGCTTTCGTCCACCTCGATCTCGCCACCGAACATCGCCTCGCTTTCGGCCTCAAGCTCATAGGCGATGACCTCGCGCAACCGATGATAATAGAACGCCGCTGTCTTGCGGTTCACGCCACAAAGACAAGCTGCCGTACGAGCCGTCGTCCCGGCGACAAAATGCTCGATCAAACGATCCTGCTTGTAGTGACTCAGACGGCTCTTGCGCATGGACCCCATGATAACCCCCAAACCGGGTTATCTGGGACAGCCCCCCAAGAAAATATCGACCAAACGATTGTAACGCACTTTTGCCAGCAGTGCCTGTTCATCTGACAAAGCATAGGCAGCTATTATTTCCGGAGTCGAATCGGGTATTTTTATCGTAACAAGATCATTATTCGGAACGATCCTGTTGATGGGCACCAGTCTGAATTCGTAAAGTGCCCGACCTTTTCCCTCAATTACCCATTCCATATTTCTTGGCTGGGTCGCCAGTATCGAATCCGGCATGGCAACCCGATAACGCACTGAATAAATCACATCGCCGAGGTTTTTCGGGAGACGTATGCCAATCTCTTCTGCGGCACTTTCGAGATCGGTTCGAGCAAATTGTATCTCGGTTGCACCTGGCAAGTATCGATCCAGAAAAATTTTCTCGATCAAGGCCTTGTACCGATTTTGACCTTCTGCGGCGCTACCCATGCTGTACACGCTCCAAACGTTCGCGTTCTGCCTCGATTTCGTGCTGGTTTCTTTTACGAGCCCCACTTTTACGGTCTCGCTTGCTGATCGGCTTTTCAATACCCCAATAGGCAGAAGCCATTGACATATCCATGCGAAGTAATTCTGAACTGCCCAATTCAAGGACCTTTTCCGGGCATGTCGGCTGAACGCCAAGTGCTTCCATCACAGCTCCCGCTACTGCCTTGGCCAAAGGCGGAGGAACGGCATTTCCAATTTGCCGGGCACCATGCCATTTCGTTGCGTGAAATCGGAACCAATCCGGAAAACCATGAAGTCGCGCCATTTCCCGAACCGTAATACAGCGAGGGGTCGAATAATGAATGGGTCGCGGACTTGTAAATGCACCTCTTGCCGCGTCAGTTCCGGCCCGAAGAGTATTGGACACCCCATAAACCGGAAGCTTGAAAAATCGGGAAATCGGCTCGACGCGCCCTCCTGCCGTTTCCGCAAAACGCCGCCTTGATATCTCCGTATGATTTGTCCGCATACTGGAGGTAAGCAAATCTGGAAGCCATTTTCTTGGATATCCAAATGCCCATGAATCATTGTCCAGGCATCTCAGTTTACGGGCATATCGGCTCGGTTCACCCCATCCATCCGTCCGAACTTCATCAGATTCACACAACTCCAGAAAAGCTTCAGCCTCTGGAAGATCGGCCAAAGCATCATAACAGGTCGGGCCAGATGGCAACCCATCCTTCATTCGACCAGCAGCAACGAACAATGGCATTGGATATTTCGGAAGACGCAGCCCTTTTTTGGCACCCATCAATATCAATCGTTCTCGATCTTGTGGCACACCAAATGAAGCCGCATTAAGAACCTTCCATGGCAACCGAGCATGATATCCAGCAGCATCGAATGCCAAAATAATCTCGTCTAGAAAATCTTTATGTCGTCCGACCGTCAATCCTTTGACATTCTCAAATACAAAATAATTTGCATCTAATTCAGATACGATTCTAACAAAATCTTTCACTAAACCATTTCGGGGATCATCGAGCGCTCGTTGGCCGATCAACGAAAATCCCTGGCAAGGCGCACCGCCAAAGACAACATCAACAGTCCGATCCCCTATCCGGGCAGCAGATCTCAAATCAGATCCTCCAATACCGGTCACCGATCTTGGAAGCACTGCACAATCAGGAAAATTGAACTTATGTGCACAGGCATGGATGGGATCGATTTCTACCGCCGCGACAATATCAAACCCGGCCTGTTCAAAACCAAGGCTTAGGCCACCCGTCCCAGCAAATAAATCAATCCCATTCGGCCGCTCCATGTGCTCCAGCATCCCTTCCAAACCCGACATCATCTGCAGGTAATGAACAATACGTACCTATAACACCCGAATTGATGCGGTGTCCAAAAATGCCATCTGCTCTCACATGTTTCGACTGAATGCGACAGAGCCTTCCATCTGGAAAACCAGCCTATTCACCCCCCAACCGGGCGAGGGTTCCGGTGGTGGACTGGCCTTCGACCAGGGTGGCGAGGACGACGCGGCCGCCGCGGGATTCGACGTCCGCCGCGCCGATGACGGAATCCTTTGTGTAATCCGCGCCCTTGATCAGCACGTCCGGTTCCAGTGACCGGATCAGGTCAAGCGGCGTATCCTCGCCGAAAATCACAACCAGATCGACATCGGCAAGGGCGGCCAGAACCGTGGCGCGGGCGGTTTCCGGCTGGACCGGACGGCCCGGCCCCTTCAACCGCCGCACCGAGGCATCGCTGTTGAGGCCGAGCACCAGCCGGTCACAGGTGGCGCGCGCCTGACCGATCAGAGATATATGGCCCGGATGCAGCAGGTCGAAGCAGCCGTTTGTGAAGCCGATCCTTTTCCCCGCCCGCCGCCAGCCCGCAACCCGGTCCAGCGCCTCAGTCAGGGTCAGCACCTTTGCTTCACCGCGCGCGAAGGTTTCCTCATGACTGTCGTTCAGGATTTCACCGGGATAGGCAACGGCGGTGCCGGTCTTGGCAACGACAATCCCGGCGGCACGGTTGGCCAGACTGGCAGCATTCAGGGCACCAAGACCCGCCGCGAGCCCGGCGGCAAGGGCCGCGACGACAGTATCGCCCGCCCCGGCCACATCGAAGACTTCCCGCGCCCGCGCCGGAAGATGGTGGATCGTCTCCCCGTCTTCCGCCCGTTGATACAGGGTCATCCCCTCTTCCGACCGGGTCGCCAGCACACCGCCCAGACCACAGCTTTCCGTCAGCAGACGACAGGCGGCCAGGATCGCGTCATCGCCCTCTGTCGGCAGATCGGCGGCAAGCGCCAGTTCGGCCCGGTTCGGGGTGACCAGATCGGCCCCGCGATACTTCGAGAAATCACGGCCCTTCGGATCGACGATGACGGGACAACCCTGTGCCCGGGCGGCGGCGATCAGTTCCGCCGTCAACCGGTTCGAGAGCACGCCCTTGCCATAATCTGAAAGAATCAGGGCCGACGCCGTGCCCAATGCCTGCAAGGCGGCCTTGCGGATCGCGGCGCTTGCCTCCTCCGGCAGGACATCGCGGCGCTCCTGATCGGCACGAAGCAACTGGCTGCGCCCGGCAATGAACCGGGTCTTAACCGTACTGGGACGATCAACAACGATGGTCAGATCAGCACTCACACCCGGCAGATCGCGCAGCAGCGCCTCGATCTCCCGCCCCGCGAAATCGGCACCCAGCGAGCCGATCAGCCTGCATCGCGCGCCCAGGGCCGCAACATTGCGCGCAACATTCGCAGCCCCGCCCAGGGCACTGCGCTCTCGCGTCACCGACAGGACCGGGATCGGCGCTTCCGGCGAAATCCGTTCCACCCTGCCCTCGACGAAACGGTCAAGCATGACATCGCCGACACAGAGTACCTGTACCCCGTTCATCCGCGATAGAAGCGTTGCCAGATCGGATTCGACCATGATGTCTCGGGTTCCCGTTCGAAAATGGGGCCTGATCCCTTACACCGGATAGGCGTGCAGGAAGCGTCTTTCGGTACCCCAGAACAGACCAGCCGTCAAATACCCGCCCTTGCCCGCACCGGTATCGAGACCGATCCGGTTCGCCCGGATATCCACATCCTCGCTGGGGGAGTGACCATGCACGACAAGGCCGCCAAAATCGCGCCCGTCATTCAGAAACCGATCCCGAATCCAGATCAGATCCTCATCGCGCTGATCCTGGGGATCTCGGTCAGGGTTGAGCCCGGCATGGACGAATATGAAATCCCCTATGCGATGAATGCTGGGCAGTTCCCGCAGAAAACTTCTGTGACTGTCGGGTAAAGCCGCCGCAAGACATGCCCGGCATTGCGCCAGTTCTGCCCGATCTCGCGGATTGTCGGGTGGATGAATGCCATAGCTCACCAGTGTTTCATCACCGCCATTGGGAAGCCAGAGCAAGGCAGCACCGATCTCCCCCTCCAGAAAATCGAGCATCATGTCCTCATGATTGCCCTTCAGGAAAACCGATTCCGGATGCGCCTTCCGCCAGGCGATCAGGCGGTCCACCACCTGTGCCGATCCGGGGCCGCGATCCACATAATCGCCGAGAAAAATCCAGCGATCCTCTATGTCCGGATCAGGTCGGGGACTGGCATCGATCCGGTGCAGCAGATCGTCCAGAAGATCGATCCTGCCATGAATGTCACCGACCGCGATCAGACGCAGACCCGCCGGAACCCGATGGCGTGCACCACTGGAAATGCCCTATTCTCCCGCTTCTGCCGGAGCTTCGCCATAGCCCTTCCACTCGTCACGACCACCACGATTGTCGAGATAGTTGGCGAGCGCAACAACGACGGCCCGGTCATATTTCTTGTTCCCGTCCGCCAGCAGGATGTCGAGCGCCTTGTCGAAGCTCATACCGGCGCGCCAGGCCCGTGCGCTGACCATGCCGACAAAGGCGTTGGCGACAGCGGCGATACGGGCGGTGACGACGATGCTCTTGCCCGCCAGCCCGTCCGGTGTGCCGGTACCATCGAAATGTTCCTGCAAATGACGCAGCGTGTCGTAGACCGGCCCGTCGAAATCGATGCCGGAAACCAGTTCGGCACTGGTCAGCACCGATTCCTGGATCATCTTCACCTCTTCCGGTGTCAGGCCGCCCTGCTTGGTCAGAACCTCCTCCGGCACCGTGATCTTGCCCAGATTCATCAGACTGCCGGCAATGGCCGCGGTTTCCATCAGAACGCGGTCGGTCTGCATCTCCTGCGCCACGGCACGGGAAACCTCGCCAACCCGGACTGAATGGTTGGCCGAGAACGGATCGCGCCGGTCAACGACGGAGACAAGAGTGCCGACAAGCTGACGCATCACGGTTTCCCGCTTCTCACGTTCCAGCACGCTTTCAGTAATATCCTGACTGACCATCAATACGCCGGGCGGGAAATCCTCGCGGGCGGGCAGCGGCTGGAAGTCGGTGCGATAGACCTTTGCCCCGTCATTGCCCAGTTCCATCTCATGGGTAACAGTCAGGCGCTCATTCTTCAGCAGCGCCTCCTTCACCCAGGCGGCGATGCGCTTGCCCTCGACCGGTCCCAGTATCGCCGAGACATGCTTGTCGAACATGTCGGACCGATCCATGCGCGAGAGTTCCAGCGCGGTCTTGTTGAACCAGCGATAGTGCCCTTCCTCGTCCAGAATGACGATGGCGTTGGGCTGGCTGTCGGTGACGGTGTGCATGAAATTGCGCTGGCCCTGGAAGCGTTTGGCCAGTTCCTCGAATTTCGTCGCCGCCTCCGTAGCTCGCTGCGAAGTCCCGAAATACCAGAGCGCCAGCATCCCGGTCAGCACCAGAATGATGATGACACCGAAGACGACCATAAGAAGCTGCAACCGGTCTTCCGACTCGCGCAGCGCTTCAGCGGTATCGACCTTGTACATCAGGGTCCAAGGAACCTGAGTGAACCCACGGGAAATCGCCAGAACCTGGCTTCCAGCATAATCGGTAACAGTGGAAAATCCACCTACAGTGCGGATCGCCCAGGCGGCAGCAAGATTCGGTGTATCGGCAGCCAGACTCTTTTGCAGCGGCGCTGTGCCGTCGCGGCGCGGGGTCAAATAATCAATCCGATTGCCATTCTGACGCACGATCAGGGTTTCGGCGGTCTCTTCCGTTGCGCCCGGCTGTTCCAGCAGCGGATAGAGTTCATCCGCGATTTCCTTCACCCCGACGACATAGCCCAGCTGGGAATCGGCGGATTCGTCGGCCTGCACCGCATAGACCGGCACCAGGAAAGCCATCGAGGATTTGCCCTGCTCATTCAGGAATACATCGGAGATGGAAGTGACGCCCCGCTCCGCCTCTTCCAGAAATGCACGGACCGGTCCCTGCAGAGGCGGGAAACCGGAACTGGAAACAATGATGAAATTGTCCATGTCGATCAGCGCCAACCCGGCCGTTCCGGCGCGCTGAACATTGGCATTGACCTGCGGCCCCTGTGCCGCGCCTTTGAAGCCCCCACGGTCGGCAACGACTTCCAGCAGATTGCTCAGATAACCAAGTTCTGCCGGAGCATCCTCGCTGTCGGCAGCGGTTCCGGCCTCGTGGAAGACCGTCAGATAGAGCTGCACCGAGGCGTTGTCGGAAATGCCGCGCAACTCGGCAAGCTGACGATCGAGCCAGCGGTTGATATCGGTGAACCGGCTGTCGACGACGATCGACATGCGGCTCTGCCACTGTCGCATTTCGCGTTCGCGTTCAGATGCGGCGAACTGCATCATCAGGATGACGCCCACCACCACGAAAATCGCCACCCCGACCCCGGTCAGGATCATCTTCAACTTCGGCGACATCGCCTTCTTTTCGGGCCTGTCATCCGCCTTTGCCGTGCTGCTCACCGACTGTCCCCTTACGTTCCTGGGCGGGAATTCGACCCGCCGCCTGTCCCCTTATCCGCCGGATAATGCCGAAAAACCGTGCAAACGTACACCCTTACCTTTGCATAAAAATGGTCACGGCGGAAGTTTGACCGAATTTCACTGACATTCGTTGAAATTACCATCCAATTCTTGGCAGAACCCGAGTCCCGACCCTATAGTCTCCTACTGAATTGCGGGGGGCTGGTTCCGCAATCCGATTATCTATGGAGCAGGATCATATGGCACAGCGCCGTTTCGGAAACACCTCTTTCTGGGCCTCTCTAACACTTGTCTCCGGTCTCGCCATGGGAATGGCGCAACCGGCATCATCAGCGGTTCAGCTTTTCGGCTCAAAAGAACTCAGTTCGACCAAGCTGGAAAAGTTTGAAAAATGGACCAGCACCCTGGACCGCTATGCCAAGGAAGCCCCGCGCGAACTGGACAAGTGTCAGATCACCCCGTCCGAGGCCTGTCACATCGCAAAGTGGCGGATATTCCTAAACAAGCTGAAGGATCATCCACCGCGCGACCAGCTTGAATATGTGAACAAGTATCTCAATCAATATGCTTACATTCTAGACCCGATCAATTACGGCAAGAAGGACTATTGGGCCACGCCGAAGGAGTTCATGTACCGCACCGGTGATTGCGAGGATTATGCAATCTCAAAATATGTCTCATTGCTGCATCTCGGCTGGTCGAAGGACGATATGCGCATCGTCGTGCTGCAGGACCTGAACCTGGACACGCCGCATGCCATCCTGGTCGTCTATGTCGATGGCGAGGCGCTGGTGTTGGACAACCAGATCCCGCAGGTGATCGAACACAGCCGGATCCGCCACTATAAACCGATCTTCTCCATCACCGATGGCCGGTGGTGGCTGCACCGGACCTGATTCCTTCACTCTTTAGGGCTGACACCCTATGAGGCTGGCATTCAGAGCCGTCGATAGGATGAGACCTTACTATCCTATTGAAAGTCCTGGCCGTTGATCGCGATGATAAAATCGTAGAACGGTTCCAGGTCGACGGCCCGCAGAGCGCGCGGCTTTTTCTCGGTCACATCGGCCCAGGCATTGGCGGTATGCGCCAGAACACCGATGGCGAGGCCGACGGTCAGGAAATTCTTCGGGGCATCCCGCAGGAAGGCCTGGAACGGTTTCGGATCGTCCTTTTCGATCAATTCGTCGAAGGCCTTGTTGTAGTTCTCGATAATCCGCACCACGGTCGAATAGGTCTGTCGGATCAGCCTTCGCGACCGGTCACGGCGATATTTGAATCGCTCCATTGCCGAATCGGTCATCGATTCCCGATCACGCGGCAAGGAGGCGCTGGAGCCGAGCCATTCGAAGAAATCATAGAACTGCGACTTGTAGCGCTGATACTGATATTCATAATAATTGATCCCCTTCCAGGCAAAGAGGAACTGCTTGGTCTGGGTCTCATCCAGACGGAAACTGCGAATCAGGCTCCTGGAACCTGCCGTCTCCTCCCCCTGCCAGATCGCATCGACCACGGCACCGGTCATCAGCCGCTGATCGTCACTTTCGTCTGGAGCCTGACCCCCGTTCACATATTCCTTGTAGACATCCATGCCGCCGGTCGAATTCGCCTTGCTGACCAGCACGCTGATCTTTTCCAGCACCGGGCGGCGGATCATCACCCAGTCAGCCTCCGTGATTTCGAAATAATTCACCGAGATGGATCTCTCGACCTCGATTTCCCGCCGCTGCGACAGCAGCAGGAACGGATCGAAGGTCGGAACCTTGGTCAGAATGTCCAGCACCTTCTGGTCATGCGGACTGAGCATGCCGTCGGGTCGGATCGCGCCGCGCTTGGCCAGGACTTTCAGGATCCGGTCAGGATCGGCCAGGGTCGATTCGCCGCCCTGATCCACCTCTGCATCATTATAGGGGAAATACACACGGGTGGAGACGAGGACCTCATCCTCATGTTCGTTCAGTGTCACTTCCTTGAAAAAGATGCCGAGATTGAGGGTGGAGAGGTCAAACATCTTGCCAGGCGGTGGATCATCCGCCGCCCGCCCCACCTTCATATCCATATAGACTGCCCGCGCATCAAAGCATAAAAACCGCCCTGATCGAAGTAGTGTCTTCAAAGCACGGCGATTCATTCCGCTGAATGCCTCTTCCTGCTGTCGCCTTTCGGCGACCCCATCCCAAGATTCACGCTGATCAGGGTTTTCCCAAGACCGCAACCGCACCTATACTATGTAGACAACGGGGAGTGAGACAAGGTGGTCCGATCATCAATCGACCATCATGGTTAACGCGCAAAATGCAGGCGCAGTCAGCAAGGCACGGACCAAGAATGCGACACACGGAAGCACGTTCGGAACCACGGTACCCTTTTCGTGCCGGATTCATAGAAATCGATGACCGCCCCCTGCCGCTGGATGATCTGAGCGCCAATGGCCTGGGATTCAACGCCGAGGAACCGGGAAAGTTTGAGACCGATCAGGAGATCAACGGTTTCCTTGTCCTGCAACAGGTGGAAGAACAGTATGAAATGCCGGTCAAATTGACTGTGCGCCGAATCGAAGGGGCTCGGATCGGCTGTTCCATGACCTGTGTCTTCCCGGACCATGTGGAGACGATCCAGGGTTTCGTATCGAAACTCGGTCAGTCTGGCGCAGTGAATTGACGAAATCGAACGGGTGAAAAAATAATGATAGTAGAGCGCAGACATCACGATATGGGCGGCCTTGATGCCGGGCCAGTGGTTCGCAGCGAACATGCCTTCGAGCCCTGGGAGAACAAGACTGATGCCATCGTGCGCCTGCTCTCCAATCCGAAGAGCGGGCCGCTGATGCGGATCGACGAACTCCGCCGGGGGATCGAGGATATGGGGCCCGGAATCTATGACGAATTAACCTATTATGAGCGCTGGATCGCCTCGGTCGCCAATGTCCTGATCGAAAAGGGCGTGATCAGTGTCGATGAATTGGGCCGGAAACTGGAAGAGGTGAAGGCCCGCCACGTTTCCCCGACCTCCCCGGAGGCCTGAACGATGGGCTTTTCCGTTGGCGAACCAGTACGGGTGAGAGTTGCGGTTCCGCCCGGCCATATCCGCACCCCCTATTACTGCCGCGGCCTGTCGGGCACGGTGGAGCGGATCTGCGGACGCTTTCACAATCCGGAGGAACTGGCCTATGGCCGCACCGGCGACGGGCTGCTGACGCTTTACCGCGTCCGGTTCCGCCAGGAGGACCTTTGGCCGGATTATGCCGGGTCTCCACGTGATACGGTGGAAATCGAATTGTACGAACATTGGCTGGAGCCGCCGCAATGACGCAGGATCATACGCATTCACATGATCACCACGACCATTCCCATCCCCCACGCAGGGATCTGGAAGACCTGCCACCGACCTATCATCAGGCACTGGCCGATGCGGTGGCGGAGCTGCTGATCGAAAAGGGCATCTTTTCCGGCGGTGACCTGCGCGACACGATTGAATACATGCAGGGCCGCAATCCGGACCTGGGCGCGCGGATTGTCGTGCGGGCCTGGACTGATCCGGAATTCAAGCAGCGTTTGTTGAGCAACGCAAAATCGGCAGCGGCTGAAATCGGCATCGATACCGGACCCGCCCCGCTGCTGGTGATGGAAAACACGCCGCAGGTCCATAACGCCATCGTCTGCACGCTGTGCAGTTGCTATCCGGTCTTCCTGCTCGGCAAATCGCCAGACTGGTACAAGAGCCGTGAGTATCGCAGCCGCATGGTCCGAGAACCCCGTTCCGTGCTGTCCGAATTCGGGACGCGAATCGCAGAGGATCGGGAGGTGCGGGTGCATGATTCCACTGCGGATATGCGCTATATGATTCTACCGATGCGCCCTGCCGGTACGGATGGATACAGCGAAGAGCAACTTGCCGCGCTGGTCACCCGGGACAGTCTGATCGGTGTGATCGAGATTCCTCCACCAACCTCCTGATTCGAAACCCCTTTCTGTCACAGTATCAGAGTATAGGGGAAATCCAAAAATAATATTGAGAATGATTATCAATCGCGCTACATAAGAGAGGCCTTGTCGATCTCTTATCAGGAGTGCGAGACATGTTTCTGTCCGAAGTGCTGGCCCAAAGCGTGGCGCGAAAACATCCGATCCTCAGCCTGCTGGACCGCCTGATGCTGTTGCGCGGTCGCCGCATGAGCCTGCTGCCCTTGACTTCAGAAACCGCTGTGAAGGGGGTGTCATGCTGATTCGGATGGCTGGACTGGCCCCCATGGAAGCACAGGTCGGGGCTTATGGCGTGCCCGACCTCATGTTCGCGGAGCGATTCGCCCTCTGGACGTTCCGGCTGTGGATGAAGACCATCGCGCCCGATGGCGGTCATCGACCCTTGCTGGACGAGGCCTATCGCAAGGTCGGCGCGCCGGGATCGGTGCCCAGTATCGACGCCTCGCTCTGGGTTCTGAAGGTGGGGGCGCATCGCGGACTGGACGTGTCCTGCCCCTGCGCCCAGACCCTGACCTGCGACGAAATGCGCCTGCTGCATGTCCTGGCCTGCCACCAGAAGGGTGCTATGCCCGCCGCCCGCCCGGTGCTGGAGCGCCTGCTGCCGCCCTCTGCGGCCCGTGCCGCCGCCCGCCCGATGGGAATATGGGCCCAGGCACTGGAACAGGCACAGCTCTGCCTGCCGATGCGGGACTGGGATCTGCCGGAACTGCGCGGCCCTTCCTGCTCCTCGTCGGCGCATCGGCTGAACTGAGGAATCCGGAGCCGATATCCCGGATTCGTGCCGCCGCTTGCCATTACCGCGCGCCCGAATTAGAACCGCGCAGCAGTTCCAATCCCGATGCGCGAGGGGCATGTCATGTCGAAAGCGGTGAAGAAAGTTGTGCTGGCCTATTCCGGCGGGCTGGATACCTCGGTAATCCTGCGCTGGCTGCAGGATACCTATCACTGCGAGGTCGTGACCTTCACCGCCGATCTCGGTCAGGGCGAAGAGCTGGAACCGGCCCGCAGGAAGGCCGAGATGATGGGGATCAAGGAGATCTTCGTCGATGATCTGCGTGAGGAATTCGTGCGCGACTATGTCTTCCCGATGTTCCGCGCCAATGCGCTGTACGAGGGGACCTATCTGCTCGGCACCTCCATCGCCCGCCCGCTGATCGCCAAACGCCAGATCGAGATCGCGAAGCTGACCGGGGCCGACGCCGTCGCCCATGGGGCCACCGGCAAGGGCAACGATCAGGTCCGCTTCGAACTCAGCTATTACGCGCTCAAGCCCGATATCAAGATTATCGCCCCGTGGCGCGAATGGGATCTGAATTCCCGCACCAAGCTGATCGCCTATGCCGAACAGCACCAGATTCCGGTTTCCAAGGACAAGCGCGGCGAAGCACCCTTCTCCCAGGACGCCAACCTGCTGCATATCTCCTCTGAAGGAAAAATTCTGGAAGACCCGGCAGTCGAGGCCGATCTGGACCTGATCCTCAGTCGCATGGTCACGCCGCAGAACGCGCCGGACAAGGCGGAGGAGATCGCAATCGATTTCGTCGAAGGCGACCCGGTCGCGCTGAATGGCGAGACGCTGAGCCCGGCAATGCTGCTGACCCGTCTGAACGAGTTGGGCGGACGCAACGGCGTCGGTTGCCTGGATATCGTCGAGAACCGCTTCATCGGCATGAAATCCCGTGGCGTCTACGAAACGCCGGGCGGCACGGTGCTGTTCCAGATGCGCCGGGCGATGGAAAGCCTCACTCTCGACCGGGGCGCGATGCATCTGAAGGACGAGCTGATGCCGCGCTATGCCGAACTGGTCTATAACGGCTTCTGGTTCGCACCGGAGCGGGAAATGCTGCAGGCTGCCATCGACCATGCCAGCAGCGCCGTCACCGGCCGCGTCACCGCGAAGCTCTACAAGGGCAATGTCATCATCACCGGCCGCAGCGCGCCCAAGAGCCTCTATGACGCCGATATCGTCACTTTCGAGGAAGACACCGTCTACGACCAGCGCGACGCCGAAGGCTTCATCAAACTGAACGCCCTCCGCCTGCGCCTGCGCGGTCGGCTGCTAGGCAGGTAGGAAACTGAAAGGGGCGGAACCGATGAAAGTTCCGCCCCCTTTTATTCGTCAGGCGCTGTTACTGACTCACGCCCCCGCGATCACCTTTGCCTTGGCGACCAGGTTTTCTGCCTGTTTGATCGAAGCGATATCGATCAGGCGGCCGTCGAGGGAAACGGCGCCCTTGCCTTCCTTCTGGGCCTGTTCCATTGCTTCGAGGATGCGTTTGGCCTTGGTCACATCGGCTTCAGACGGTGAGAACAGGGTGTTGGCCAGTGCGACCTGGCTGGGATGGATCGCCCATTTGCCCTCACAACCCAATACCCCGGCGCGGTTTGCCTGAGCCTTGTAGCCATCGGGATCGGAGAAATCGCCGAACGGTCCATCGACCGGGCGCAAGCCGTTGGCGCGGGCGGCGACGACCATGCGGCTGATGGCATAATGCCACATGTCGCCCCAATGGTATTCGCGCGGTGCATCGCCATTCTTGTCGGTCAGCACGCCGTAATCCTCATGCGGGCCGCCGATGACCGTGGTCCGCGCCTTGGTCGAGGCAGCATAGTCGGCGACGCCGAAATGCAGCGATTCATTGCGCGGCGAGGCGGCGGCGCAGGCCTCCACATTCGCCATGCCGAGCGCGGTTTCGATGATCAGTTCGAAGCCGATCCGCTTCTTGCGTTTCATCGCGGCTTCGACCTGGGTGACCAGCATGTCGACGGCATAGACATCCGACGCGGTCCCGACCTTCGGGATCATGATCATATCCAGCCGCTCGCCGCCCTGTTCCAGTATATCGACCACGTCGCGATACATGTAATGCGTATCCAGACCGTTGATCCGCACCGACATGGTCTTTTTGCCCCAGTCGATGTCATTCAACGCCTGAATGATGTTCTTGCGTGCCTTTTCCTTCTCGTCCGGCGCAACGGCATCCTCACAGTCCAGGAAGATGACATCGACATCAGACTGGGCGGCCTTCTCGAACAGTTCGGGACGGCTGCCGGGCACGGCAAGTTCGCTGCGGTTGAGGCGCGGGGTCGCCTGTTCGACGATGGTGAAACTCATGGATCAATCTCCTGGCTGGATGGTAAAACTCCGTGCAGTGGAAATAATTCCGTACATCGGAAATGACAAGAGTTAATCGCACTCCGCCCGCAATATGGGGTCAATGCCTGCGAGGCTTGGCCAGCGGATGCTTTTCCGCCACCAGCGAGGCCAGACGCTCGTTCAGGACATGGGTGTAGATCTGGGTGGTGGAGATATCGGCATGGCCCAGCATCTGCTGCACCGCGCGCAGATCGGCACCATGGGCGACAAGGTGGCCGGCAAAGGCGTGGCGCAGGACATGGGGGCTGACCTTCTCAGGGTCGAGACCGGCTTTCAGCGCCACTTCCTTCAGCATCTGGCCAAAGCGCTGACGGGTCAGGTGACCTTCCTTCGACCGGCTGGGAAAGAGATGAGGACTCTCACGGCCATCCTCCGGCAGGAAAGCATCGCGGATCTCGCGATAGGCGCGGATCGCGTCGCGGGCGGGTGGCGACAGCGGGACCAGACGCTCCTTCCCGCCCTTGCCGCGCACCATCAGGAACGGCTCCTCCCGGCGCGCGGCGGCGAGTGGCAGGGTGACGAGCTCGCTGACCCGCAATCCGGTCGCATACAGCACCTCCAGCAGACAGGAGAGGCGCACGCCCTCCAGCCCTTTCATCGCCCGCGCGGCGACAAGCAGGGTATCGACCTCCGCCTCGCTGAGGAATTTCGGCAGCGGGCGGCCCTTGCGCGGGGCGTCCACCGTGGCCGTCGCATCGCGCCCGGCAATGCCCTCTGCGTAGAGGAACCGATGAAACTGACGCAGGGCCGAGAGTTTGCGCGCCGTCGTCGTCGGCTTCGCCCCGGCTTGGGCGAGGCCCGCCAGATAGGCCGAAACATCATCCGGGCCGACCGATTCCATCGAAAGGCCCTGACTGGCCAGATGGGCGGCATAATCCTTCAAGTCCCGATGATAGGCGGAGACCGTGTTCTTCGACGCCCCCCGTTCCGCCATCAGCATTTCCAGGAACGCCTCGATGTAACGGGACATGGCCGGATCGGGTATCCCTATCGTTCGAGCGGCACAGGGGCCGGGGAGGAGAGGATCGCGACCTCCAGGGCCAGTTGCCGGGATTCCTCCCGCAACCCGACCGTCGCAAGAGCCCGGATCGCCGCGACCGATGTCGAGGGATTGAGGTCCTGTGCCGGTCCCGCCGCCAGCGCCGCGACCGCCAGGGCCGCGACTTCGCCGACCCGCTCATCCGCCGCCGCGCGATCCAGCAGATGCAGTGTCAAGGCGCTGGCCCCGATCCCGGTTTCCGGCAGGGCGGCCATCGCATCGCGCCGCAGGGCGGATTCACCCGACAGCGTCTGACCGCCAGTCGCCGCCTGAACAAGCGCCTTCAGCAGCGCCAGATAGGCCGAGCCTGCCGTCTGATCCTGAAAACCGGCGATCACGGCATCATCCCAGCCACGCCGGGACTGTCCCAGATCGCTGCCGGTTTCCCCCGACAGCATGGCGAGATGCCAGAGCCGTGAGTCCGACGCGGCGGCATTCGGATCGGTGGTGGCAGCGGCCCGTAACAGGCCATGCCAGGCCCGCGCCATATCCACCGGCCCGGTGACATAGAACAGCCGCGCTGCATCCTCCGCGAACCACAGCAGATCCGATGACGGCGGAATATCCATCGCTGCCCTGGCGAAGACCGGTGCGGCGGCAATCAGGACTCCATCCTGCCGTGCCCGTTCCAAGGCAACCGAAACCGCCTCCGCCTTCAATGCCGGAATCTCCCAACGCTGCACGACCTGATAGAGCAGAGCGCGGGCAGTGGCAGGATCGAGGTTGTCCAGCGCCTCAAACGGTGCATCCAGAGCGGTATCCTTGAACACCACCGCCTGATATTTTTCCGCAAGTGAAGCAAAAGGCAATATGCCACGCCGGGCGGCATGCTCCGCAGCGGCCAGATCATCACTCTGACCCACCGCAAGCAGGGCGATCAAGGGGTCACTCGAATCCGGTGGAACCGGTGCACCCGTCAGTTTCAGCATCGCGGCATGCAGCGGACCCGCCGCCGCCATCGGGCGACGTTCAGGCGCAAGGTTGAGTGTCAGACTCTCCATCAGTGCAAAATACAGATCATCCTTGACCCCGGTATCCTGCAAGGTCTGCGCACCCAGTGCGGCCTGGTCGGTCTGACCGGCAACCGCCTGACAGAAGGCCAGAAGCTTCTGCCAGAACACATCTTCCGATGCGACGGCAACCGCCGTACCCGCCGTCCCGCAGGCACCGGGCAGATCGTCATCAGCCAGTTGCGCCTGAGCCAGTGCGCGACGGCCTCCCGTCTCGGCCAGCGTATCGGCACCCGCTTCCGCCAGACTGCGCGCATCCCTGGCAAAGCCCAGACGCAGCAAAGCCTCCACCCGGGCGCTCAGCAAGGATACCGGCTGGCTGCCCTCCGGCGGCGGCACGACAGCGGCGGATAGCAGCAGGCGTCTTGCAAGATCACGGGATTCGGGAAAATCACCGGTACCGGGCATGCTGTCGACCAGTGCCGCGACACTCTCGCGCGTCAATCCATCCCAGAGTGTCGATGGTAGAGGCCGCTCCGCATTCGGCAGGGCACCAATGGATTCCGCATCGACCTGATCCAGGGTCTCCACCGCCATGCCGGAAGGTGCACGGAGCTTGCCGGATTGGGACGTATTAGATTGAGACGGGGTGGTCTCGGTCTGCGACGGGGCGGGAAACAGTTGCACCTGCGCCTGGGTCACCGAGACACTGCCCGCGGTGATCAGCGCAAAGGCTGCGACCCCCATCAGACAGTATCTTCGATACAGGAATGATAAGGCTGCAATCCTGGTGGCCATGCCGTCGCGGCCAGCACTATCGTACGAAACGCGCATCGTCGATCTCCCGTTCCACCGGTACCGATGGGACCGGAATATCATATGCCACCAGATAAAGGGTTCCGCCGATCAATGTGGCGAAAATGAATGCGATCAGAAACAGGACGGCCTTACCCACTATTCCTCCTCAAATGACGAATGTATTCACTGATATCCGGCCAATGAACAGAACGATGTCTGTCCTCTCCCGGAAGCACGGGCTTTACCCTATAGTCTGACTATGGCAATTCTGCGACCAGGTTTAAAGGTGCGAAAGTGCCAGAGACAGAGAAGTCGGCCGCGCGTGACGGGTTGTCACGTCTGGTCCGGATGAGGATCATGACAGATACCGGTTCGGTTTCAGGCATCCCGATTGATCGGACGATTGTGCTTGTCGGCATGATGGGGGCCGGGAAATCCGCCGTCGGACGCCAGTTGGCCAAGCGTCTGGGCCTTCGTTTCGTTGATGCGGACGAGGAAATCGAGCGCGCCGCCGACCTGACCGTTGCCGAGATTTTCAATCAGTATGGCGAAGACTATTTCCGCGCCGGAGAACGCCGGGTGATTGCGCGGCTGGTCGATGAGGGACCCTGCGTCCTGGCAACGGGCGGCGGCGCGTTCATTGATCCGGAAACACGGACCCTGCTGAAGCACCAGACCCTGTCTGTCTGGCTTAATGCGGAATTCGATGTCCTGTGGGAACGGGTCGCCAAGCGCAGTCATCGCCCGCTCCTGAAGACGGAAGACCCGCAGGGAACCTTGCGCAGGTTGATGGAAGAACGCTATCCAGTCTATGCGGAGGCGGATTTGACTGTCCTGTCAGACCGCGCCCCAAAGGAACAGACAGTGCGCCGTGTCCTGGCGGCGATTGCCGCGTATTGCGAAATGTCAGCAGGCCATGGCGCAGCAGCACCAATCAACGCTGCTGAAGCAAAAAGCTGTGGGGCGAGTACCCATGAGATGAAAGGCAGTGAAACGGAATGAGCCGCGCAATCGTTCCGGTCGCCCTGGGTGACCGGTCCTACGATATCCATATCGGCCCCACCGTCCTGGCCGAGGCCGGAGCCCTGATTCAACCGCTGCTGCGCCGCCGTCGAGTCATCGTGATTACCGACGAGACGGTTGCGGGCCTGCATCTGGAAATGCTGACTCTGTCCCTGGATCTCGCCGGGATCGCCCATGATGTAGTGATCCTGCCACCGGGAGAGGGTACCAAGAGTTTCAGCCAGCTTGCCGGGCTGATGGACCGGTTGTTCGAGATCGGGATTGAGCGAGCCTCCACCCTTGTCGCGCTGGGCGGCGGGGTGATCGGTGACCTTGTCGGGTTTGCGGCGGCGGTGGCTCTGCGTGGCATGGATTTCATCCAGATTCCAACGACCCTGCTGTCCCAGGTCGACAGTTCAGTCGGCGGCAAAACCGGCATCAATGTCACGGCGGGCAAGAACCTTGTTGGTGCATTCCATCAGCCACGCCTGGTCCTGGCCGATACCGGCGTGCTGGACACGCTGCCGATCCGGGAGTTGCGCGCGGGCTATGCCGAGATCGTGAAATATGGCGCAATCGACGACTTCGCCTTTTTCCAGTGGCTGGAAACCCATGGCGCCGATGTCCTGGCCGGGGATCTGGAAGCACGGGTTCGGGCGGTTGAGGCAAGTTGCCGCGCGAAGGCCCGCATTGTCGCCGAGGATGAACGCGAAATGGACAGACGCGCGCTGCTCAATCTGGGTCATACCTTCGGCCATGCCCTGGAATCAGCCACCGGTTATGGCGGTCGCCTGCTGCATGGCGAGGCGGTTTCCATCGGCATGGTGATGGCTTTCGACCTGTCGGCGCAGCTTGGCCATTGCGACGGGCAGGAGGCTGCCCGCTTCACCCGTCATCTGGGTGAGCTTGGTCTGCCCACCGGCCCGGCATCGGTTCCCGGCATAGCCTGGAGCACCCCGGATCTCATCGCCCGGATGGCAACGGACAAGAAAGTGAAGGACGGGCGATTGACCTTCATCCTGACACAGGGGATCGGGAAAGCCTTCTTGACTCAAGATGTGCGGGTGGAGGATCTGACACTTCTTCTGAATGAGGCCATAGCGACATGAGTGACGGTGATTTCTACATCATCGCGGCGATCCTGCTGCTTCTGATTCTGTCTTTCTTCTTTTCAGGATCGGAAACCGCGCTGACCGCAACCTCCCGCTCGCGCATGCATCAGCAATCGAAACAGGGGGATCTGCGCGCAAGCGTCGTGCTGCGACTGCTGGAGCGCAAGGACCGCCTGATCGGTGCAATCCTTCTGGGGAACAACCTGGTCAATATTTCCGCCTCGGCACTGGCGACGACGCTGCTGGTCAGGCTGTTTGGCGAGGCCGGGGTTGTCTATGCGACCATCGCCATGACCGCGCTGGTGCTGATTTTCGCCGAAGTCCTGCCAAAAACCTATGCCCTCAGCCATGCCGACGCAGTTGCTCTGAAAGTCGCCCCCTTCATGCGCTGGATCGTGGTCGTCTTCGCCCCGATCACGCTGGCGGTGCAGGCCATTGTGCGCGCAACGCTGAAACCCTTCGGGGTCGATATTTCGACATCAATCAGCGTCGAACAGCATGAGGAGGAATTGCGGGGTGCCATCGACCTGCACGAAGGCGAAGATCCCGATATCAAACATGAACGGGCCATGCTGCGCTCCATCCTGGAACTGGATGATGTCGAGGTCGCCGATATCATGACCCACCGGCAGAAGGTGGTGATGCTGGACCTGGACGACCCGGTCGAGGAGTGCGTCGAGCAGATTCTGGGCAGCCCCTATACCCGCCTGCCGGTCTATCGGGGCGATTCCGATGACATTTCCGGCGTGCTGCATGTCAAAGCGCTGTTGCGGGAAATCCATGCCAGGGGCGGCAACATCAAGGAACTGGACCTTGCCGCACTGGCCGCGCCGCCCTGGTTCATTCCCGATTCAACGACCCTGCTGGACCAGTTGCAGGCCTTCCGCGAACGCCGGGAGCATTTCGCCAGCGTGGTCGACGAATATGGGGCCTTCATGGGCATCGTGACACTGGAGGATATTCTGGAGCAGATCGTCGGCGAAATCGATGACGAGACCGACATTTCCGTCCCTGGCGTCCGCCCCCAGCCGGATGGCAGCTATATTGTCGACGGAACCGTCACCCTGCGCACCCTGTCGCGCGATCTGGAATGGGATCTGCCCGACGAGAACGCAGCCACCGTGGCGGGGATCGTACTGCACGAGGCCCGCCTGATCCCTGATCCGGGCCAGACCTTCCTGTTCCACGGCTTCCGATTCGAGGTGCTGCGCCGCCATCGCAACCAGATCACTTCTCTGCGGATCACCCCGCCGGACCCTGAAGACGGTGATGATGGTTAGAACGGCGGGACAGAGATCAATCAGCAAAGGATGCATCCATGCCCCTGAGTGATCCGGGTGTCGAACGACGCCATTATCATACCCGCGCGATCGAGGTTCAGGGCTATTTCCGGGCCGACGGTTTATGGGATGTCGAAGGCCACATGCGGGATACCAAGACCTATCCCTTCGTGAATTCCCATCGCGGAGAGATTCTTCCCGGCGCACCGATCCACGATATGTGGCTGCGCATCACCCTGGACGATGATCTGGTTATCCAGGGCGCGGAGGCCGCGACCGAGGCCGGGCCTTATAATATCTGCGGCGATATCGCGCCGGATTATGTCCGGCTGATCGGCCTGAAGATCGGTCCGGGCTTTCACCGTGAGGTCAAGAAACGGCTGGGTGGACGGGCGGGTTGCACCCATCTGACCGAACTTCTCTATCCGATGGCGACGGTCTGCTACCAGACCGCCTATGCATCACGCAGAAAGGCACGGACGGATTTCGGACTGTCGCTCGACCCGGAACCGACGGCCAGGGACAAACGGCCCAGCCATATCGATGCCTGCCACGCCATGCGTGCGGACGGCCCCGTGGTGGCGGAGGTCTGGCCTCAATTTTTTGAGGACTCCACCAGTGCTAAATCCGGATAGATGACGTTGCCGAAGTAGCAAATGGCCGGTGAACCACGCGAGAATTCATGCGACTGCATGATGGTCTATCGAATCGCAGGTTTGAAATTTTCCGGAAGATTGCCGCCAGGGACTGACTCCAGCGCTGTTTCAAGAGCACCGGACCAGATATAGGCCAGCAGAAAGACCCGAATCGCTGCTGTCAGGCCAAGATCCCGGGACCGTTCGTCGATTTTCGTGCACAGATCATTGATGCCGATCCGCTCCTGTTTCGCGGCAGTCTCCAGCGCCTGCCAGAAGGCAGGCTCCAGCCGAACGCTGGTGCGTCGACCACCGATCCGCACATTGCGCGTCCGTAATGCCGGACGCTGCGCGCCCGCGCGATATTCGGCCATCCGCCCAGAATCCCATCCCAAACATGGTTAACGGAATCAGCATCGCATGGAACGCGACGGCCTGCAACAAAGCGAGGGACCTGCCGAAGGGTTAAATCGGAAACCGTGATTACCGCAGATCGGCACTGCCCCGCAGGGTCAGGGCCAGGGCGTGGACCGGCCCCGCCAGTTCCTCCGCCAGAACGGCATGGACCTTTCGCTGCCGATCAATGCGATTCACTCCATCGAAGGCCGCGCTGGTCATCGTCACCGCGAAATGCGAGTTCCCAGTGCCGGGCGACCCGGCATGACCGGCATGGCGGTGGGACTCGTTTTCCACCACCAGCTGGCTGGGCGCGAAGGCGGCACGAAGCTTCTGCTCGATGGTCTGTTCAACTTCTGTCGGCATGGGGCCTCCGGTGCGGGTGAATGCTTGTCCTGCTGCTTCGGGGACCGCATATTGGGTGCCTGAACCTGTATTTGCAATGAGGGACGATGGCAATGGGCCGCACCGCGTTCAGGGATCCAAGGGACCGCGCTGCAGATGTGCAGGTCTGCGCCCATCCGGATTGTCTGGCCGAAGGCCTGCACCCGGCCCCAAAATCCCGCAATCGGCTGCATGACTATTACTGGTTCTGCAAGCAGCATGCGCGGGAATACAATGCCGCTTGGGATTTCTGCCGTGGCCTGGGTCAGGCGGAAATCGACGGCATGATCCGGCACGATACAGTCTGGGGACGCCCGACCTGGCCGCTTGGCATGCAGCAATCCACCGCGCGCACGGGCAACGGCTTCACCATCCACGACACGACCGGCCTGTTCGAGGAAGGAACCGATTCCCGCACCGAAACCGACCCGCCTGCGGGTGCTTCCCCCGTCGGCAGCGAGATTTGGGCCATGCGGGCAATGCAGCTTTCCCATCCGCTTACCTTGACCGCCCTGAAAGCGCGCTATAAGGAATTGGCGAAGCGGCACCATCCGGACCTGAATCGGGGCGACGCCGAGGCGGAGGAGAGATTGAAGCGAATCAATCTTGCCTATGCGACGCTGCGCTCCAGATTGACCACAAGGCCGGGTTAGCAGTGCCGCAACCGGGCCTGCCGCATCAGGAGTTGCGCGTATCTGATTTGCCGACCCCCGCCGATCCCCTCCAACGTCAATGGTAGAAGAGTCTTGAACGATATGTCGAACAGCAGCGCCGCCGTGAAAGCGACCGATACCCTGGACGCGCCTGATATCACGATTTCCGTCCGCCAGACTTTCGGGCTCGACACCGATATGGTGGTCCCGGCCTTCTCAACCCGTACCGAACACGTCCCGGACATTGACCCAACCTATGTCTTCGATCGCGATACGACGATGGCGATCCTGGCGGGCTTTTCCCATAACCGGCGGGTGATGATCCAGGGCTATCACGGTACCGGAAAATCGACCCATATCGAACAGGTCGCGGCGCGCCTGAACTGGCCCTGCATCCGTGTCAATCTGGACAGTCATATCAGCCGCATCGATCTGGTCGGCAAGGATGCGATTGTGTTGCGTGATGGCATGCAAGTGACGGAATTCCGCGAGGGCATTCTGCCCTGGGCGTTGCAGAATCCGGTCGCGATCTGCTTCGACGAATACGATGCCGGTCGTCCGGATGTGATGTTCGTGATTCAGCGCGTGCTGGAGATCGAAGGCAAGCTGACTCTGCTGGACCAATCCAAGGTGATCCGCCCACATCCCTATTTCCGCCTCTTCGCCACCGCCAATACGGTCGGCCTCGGCGATACGTCGGGCCTGTATCACGGCACGCAGCAGATCAACCAGGGTCAGATGGACCGCTGGTCCATCGTCACCACCCTGAACTACCTGCCGCATGAGGAGGAAGTGAAGATCGTCCTGGCGAAATGCCCGGATTTCGACACTGACGAGAAACGCGATCAGGTCGCCGCCATGGTACATTGCGCCGACATGACCCGCACCGGCTTCATAGGCGGCGACATCTCCACAGTGATGAGCCCGCGCACGGTAATCACCTGGGCTGAAAATGCCCGGATCTTCGATGATATTGGCTTCGCCTTCCGGGTCACCTTCCTGAACAAATGCGACGAGACGGAGCGGGCGACCATCGCCGAATACTATCAGCGCTGCTTCGGGCAGGAACTCCCCGATTCCAGCGTCGCGATCCAGGTTCACTAGGGCCGGGACAGGTCGGGCATCATCATGGCGGGAAATGATCGCGAAGCACCCCTGGAAGCCTTCAAACGGGCCAATGCCGCCTGTTTCCGGGCGGTGGCGAAGCACCCTGAAATCGAGGTCATCTATGGGGCCGACCCGGCGCATATGACGGGTGAGCGTGCCCGTCTGCCGCTGCCCGCCCGGCAATTGCCGCCGGAGGAAGTTGCCCAGGTTCGGGGCGAGGGCGACCATCTGGCCTGTCGCCTGCGTCATCACAATGCGAAATCCCATGCCGCCCAACGCCCCTCAGGTGAGGTCGCGCCGGTTCTGTTCGATGCTCTGGAAACGGCGCGGGTCGAGGCAATCGGCGGCAGGAACCGGACCGGATTGCAGGCCAATCTGGCCGCCGCCCTGGACCAGAAATACCGCCGCATGGGCTTCCACCGGATCGAGGATCGCACCGAAAGTACGCTTCCCGAAGTGGTGCGCCTGCTGGCCCGCGAGCATCTGACCGGGGAGGCACCGCCCCCCTCGGCCCGGCGGGTGGTGGAACTCTGGCGCGAGCATATCGCCCCGAAGATCGCCGGGTCGCTGGAGAGTCTGACCCCGCTGATCGGCGACCAGAAGGCCTATGCGGCAGCGGCCCGCAAGCTGATCCGCGCGATGGATGTCGATCTGGGACGCGAGGATCCGGGCGATTCCGCCGATGATGATACCGGCGAGGACGATCAGGAGCAGACCGACAATCAGGTTCAGGGCCAGAATGAGGAACAGGGTGGCGACGATGACAGCGCCCAGTCCGAAGGCGCCTCCGATTCCGCCATGGGCGAGGGTGAGGATGACGAACAGGGCGATTTCGCCGACGAGGATATGGCCGGTGAGATGATGGAAGCGCCGGGGGCTGAACAGCCCGGCGATTCCGGCAAGCGCTGGCGGCCCGAGAACGATCTGTCCAATGTGCCGAAGGAAAAGTTCTACAAGGCCTTCACCGAGAGTTTCGACGAGGTGGTCGGGGCCGAAGACCTGTGCGATGCGGAGGAACTGACCCGGCTGCGCACCATGCTGGACCAGCAGTTGACACATTTGCAGGGAATCATCGGCAAGCTGGCCAACCGGTTGCAGCGTCGCCTGATGGCGCAGCAGCAGCGCTCTTGGGAATTCGATCTGGAGGAAGGCCTGCTGGATACTGCGCGGATCGACCGGGTGGTGACAAATCCGGCCCATCCGCTGTCCTTCAAGCGCGAGAAAGAGACCAATTTCCGCGATACCGTGGTGTCGATCCTGATCGACAATTCCGGCTCGATGCGCGGGCGGCCGATCTCCATCGCCGCGATGTCCGCCGATATCCTGGCCCGCACGCTGGAGCGCTGTGGCGTTCAGGTCGAGATTCTGGGCTTCACCACCCGGGCCTGGAAGGGCGGGCAGGCGCGCGAACGCTGGCTGGCGGAGGGGAAACCCGCCAATCCGGGGCGGTTGAACGACCTGCGCCACATTGTCTACAAGCCTGCCGACCTGCCCTATCGTCGGGCACGGCGCAATCTCGGCCTGATGCTGCGTGAAGGGCTGCTGAAGGAGAATATCGACGGCGAGGCGCTGCTCTGGGCGCACCAGCGCCTGCTGGGACGGCAGGAGGAACGCCGCATCCTGATGGTGATCTCCGACGGCGCGCCGGTCGATGATTCCACCCTGTCGGTCAATCCGGGCAATTATCTGGAACGGCATCTGCGCGACGTGATTGATTACATCGAGACCAAATCCCCGGTCCAGATCGTCGCCATCGGCATCGGACACGACGTCACCCGCTATTACCGCCGCGCCGTCACCATCATCGATGTTGAACAATTGGGCGGCACGATGATGGAACAGCTTGCCGACCTGTTCGAGGATGAAAGCCAGCTCCCCCAAGGTCGTCGCCACGAGACGCGGCTGGAACCGATCCGCGCCCGGCGGTAGATCAAGGTACTAAAAATCCCATACTCAATAATTGAAATACCTATAATATTTTACTTTGGTCGCTTGCTGCTCAAAGATTGGAGACCCATTGCCCTCTCGATTTCCTTGCGAAGATTAGGCATAGACTTGTAATCGCTAGGCGTTTTTGAAATAGTAATTGGACAAAGTCCATCGTATCCATCTGCGGCTTCAAGCTTGATATGCTTGTTATCCGACTTTTCTCGATATCCGTGCCGAGAAAGTAGTGACACAACTGCACTCGAGGCCCTTTTCGTGTCTCTTGTTGCTCGCTTGATATCTTCGACTAACTCTCCGCAACCATTAGAAATTGGTAAAAACTGTGTGAAACGGGTAAATAAACTAATTGATCTCAGATCTAAACCCATTGCCACTGACTGCTTAAGTGCAATTGTTGACGCTAATCGTATTCGATCAATTACTTCTCCAGGGTAAATTTCTGGTCCTAATTTATTCATCATATTCTCAAATGCAATTTGATTTGGGGTCTATCCCCTTGACATACGGTAGGGCGTTCACTATCTCTTAGGTATAGGAGATAGCAATGAAGCCCACGACGATACGCCAGTTCTTTCAAATGTTCCCCGACGACGACACGTGCCTTAAGCACTTGTTCGACGTTAGGTTCGGACAAGGCCACACCTGCCCTAAGTGCGAGCGTGAAGCCAAGTGGTACCCTATCAAAGCAGAACGGGCCTTCTCCTGCCAATGGTGCGGGCATCATATCCACCCGACCGTTGGCACTCTGTTTGAGCAGTCCCGCACGTCCCTGCAACTGTGGTTCTATGCAATCTTCCTGTTCACCACGACCCGCCACGGTGTCTCTGGCAAAGAGTTACAGCGCCAGTTAGGAGTGACCTACAAGACCGCATGGCGCATGGGTCAGATGATCCGCCAACACATGGCTGAAATCGACGGCGAGAACCCCTTGGGCGGTCGTGGCAAGGATGTCGAGGTTGACGAAACGATGGTTGGCGGTGTGAGCCGTGGCGGCAAGCGTGGTCGCGGTGCTCCGAACAAGACCGTTGTTTTCGGCATGATCGAGCGCAATGGCGACGTGATGGTAAAGGTTGTCCCGAATGTCCGTAGCGCCACGCTCCAACCCATCATCGAAGCGAACGTGCTGAAAGAAACCAATCTCCATTCGGATGAACTCAAATCGTACAACGGTATGGAGAACAAGGGCTACTACCCGAAGCGCGTAAACCATTCAGAAGGCGAGTATGTCGGCTTTGACGGTGCCTCTGTGAACTCCATGGAAAACTTCTGGCGTCATCTTAAGAACGGCATTCGCGGCACTCACGTTCACGTCTCTGCCAAATACCTTGAGCGGTATGCGAAAGAGTTTGAATACCGCTTCAATCGTCGGAACCGTGCCGAGACGATGCTTTCGGAACTGCTTTCGTCTTTTCAGAAGCCGGTTTCTTAAGAGCGGCATTCAGCCTATCAGCATCACCGGGGGCGTCTTTCTCATGCTCCTTTAGGAATGCTTCTAGGTTGCCGTCTTTCAGAGCTTTTTTGAGGTTCATTATCGCACTTTCCTTTGCCTTATTTCTTGCTCAAGCCGCTGCCTTTGAATTGCCTGTAATTCAAAGGGTAGTCCGAAAGACACCACAAAGCCAAAGGTCGCGAAAAACGCCAAAATATTGTGAACAAAATACAAGTCTAACCAAGCGGCGTATTCGACTATTTCTGAGAACACGAGAAGCCCAAGCGTAATAAGATACCACAGAAATAGGTAGTTGAATTTCTGAAGGTCTCGCTGCGTCTGTTTCGCGCTTTCCCAACCAACACGCCAGTTTCCGGACAGTAGCATACTTGGGTCCCCGACGATGGACACGACAGCGAAAAGCGATGCAGCGAGAATTGAAAACGTAACCCCAATGTATTCAGCAGGCTTATCAGATTCTCGCAGGACGTCCCCCAAGGTCGCCGCCGCCACAGCGCCCGCGATTGAGGCCACCGCTAGGAGGGTTATTTGCACTACCGCTATTTCGCGCTTCTCACTCATCCAACAACCCCGAATGTTCTAGGTCGGCTAAGACCCCAGCAAGCTTGCGTTTCACATCACTATGATTCAGCAACCGCTTATCGCCAAGCACATCGATATCTTTGTGAACCGACATTTTGCTCTTTGTAAGGCGAAGTCCGCTCTTCGTTTCAATTACAAACTCTTCCTCATGCTGCTCCAGCACGTTTCCAGCAAGGTCAGAAAGAAGACCCATCACCTGTGGCTTACTCCATCGCTTCCCGGGGCGGAGTATCAGCTTTGCCGACACATCAGACGCTGCCTCAATCTGTTCTGCAGTTAGACGTCTATAAACTAACGATTCAAGCGCCCTCATCGCAGGTAAGCCCCGACCGGTCAGGGTCTCTAGAACCGGGCGAAAATCCCCGACGCCCAAATCTATACCTTGGATACCTTGCCCAAACGCTGTTTCGAAAGCATCGCGGTCCAGTATCGCTTGAAGTGCAAACATTGTATCCTCTTCCACAGCCCTCAAGCTTAACAACAGCCGGTGGAACAAGGCGTTAATAGGTCCCTCTCGCAAGGTGGAGTTGTGCGAAGTCCAAACAAGGTCATTCCCGCTCATCACACAGAATAATTGTGACTGTATGTATTCCGATCCATCTGGAGGATCGGCGATATCGACGGTAAGATTTGCGCCACGTCCCGGCTCCGGAACAATCGGTACCGGGGCACCCCGCTCATAGGTAATAAACCAAAGGTGAAGGGGGTCCACGTCCAAATTTGACCAGTTGACCACTCCATCCAATCCGTCTTGGTATTGAAACTCATGGGTTTGTCCCCCTGGCAATTCTCGGAGCAACTCCACCAGTTTTCCGGTAATGGTGTGACCCCGATGCCGCAACCAAACAGCGCGACGATAATGTGCAGACTTTTTCATACATTCCCCCTCCCGTTTTGAGAGAGGTTAGGTGCGCTTTGCCTCCTTAGTCAATGACATCACGTCAAAAGGTATGATAACCTGTGTTTCTTACAACTCAAAACAGGAGGTTGCGCCGTGACAAAGGTTTCCCCATGGCATTCGATTAAACAGACCGTCCACCACAACAACACGAAGTGCACAGAAGGTAACAACATCGAAACCGAAAACAGAAAGTCTGGAACTGGCGGCAAGCCACTCTGCAGCCATTGCGCCAGACTGAGCTAAGGACGCTTCACCGGCCTTTGAAACACCAGTTGCCACCAAGGGCCGGTGACTTCCCCCTCAACAATAGGCCACACCCTTTGAAGCGACTGCACCTTTAGGCCAGCATCCGCAGCAATAGCGAACGCTTTGTATCCCTCTGAGCGGGAACCGTGAAAACGAACCGTTGGTTCTGCAAACGGGTGACCGTCGCCACCCTCGCAAGACTCAAACGTCTCAACACCAGCAGAGCGCAACACAAGAACAGCATCCCGGATTTCCTCATCAAGAGGCATTTCTGATGTCGGCTCTATTTCCATTAGATTGCCCTAGTTACGTATGCGAAGGGGATAGGCCCCAACTTCGATGATTATTATCTCTTGTAAACAAATCATATAGTGTTCCAGGTGATTTAATATGAGTTGGCGAGATCCTGATGGTGATCTCCGACGGTGCGCCGGTCGATGATTCCACGCTGTCGGTCAATCCGGGCAATTACCTGGAACGGCATCTGCGCGACGTGATCGATTACATCGAGACCAAATCCCCGGTCCAGATCGTCGCCATCGGCATCGGCCACGACGTCACCCGCTATTACCGCCGCGCCGTCACCATCATCGATGTCGAGCAACTGGGCGGCACGATGATGGAGCAGCTCGCCGATCTGTTCGAGGACGAAAGCCAACTCCCCCGAGGCCGCCGCCGCGAAACCCGTCTGGAGCCCATCCGTGCTCGGCGATAATCATCTCAGCCTGATAAGTTCTTGACATGTTCTGTTGAATTGTAAACTATTCGAACGGGAACGGGCCACAACTGTGCCTGAATTCCCTGTTCCGTATCCGTAAACCGACAAAGCCTGCCCCGAGAGCCGATTATCTTCGGCACTGATTATACTCCCACCCCATCAAGCCGCTCCGATCCGCATCGGGGCGGCTTTTCTTTTGAAAGGACCCCCTCATGGGAACGACACACAGCGCCCCGATACCCTCCTCCGCCCGACGGAGTGACGATACTGATCTTACCGTCATCGATTTCGGTGCACCCGAACAACCCATTGCCAAGCAACCCTTTGCCAAACAGCCCTCAGCGAAGCAGCCACAGACCAAATCCCCGCCTGCGACCCTCGCCTGGACAGCAGAGGAAGCCGCCGAATTGCAGCGCGAGGCCGATGCCCTGGCCAAGGTCGGTCGACACGACGACTATCTGGACAATGCCCGACGCATCCTGGCGGAAGGCGACCCGCGCACGCCTGCGGAATACCGGGAAATCGCCCGACTGCATGCCAAGTCCCTCGGCCCTGCCGGCCACACCGAATCCCGCCGCCTCACCACCGCCCTGGACCGCGCCATCAATGAGACCGAGTCACTACGAGAACCGGCCTTGAAATCAGGACAGACACCGAACGTGGATCACGAGGCGGGAACTGGCATCGAATACGCAATGCGCCAGGAAAATCGTCATGGCACAGGTGGCGAGGAAACTGATCTTGATCAGCCTGCCATACCTGCGGATTCAACCGTACCAAGCCCCGACGACCTGATGGGCACTGGATCACGCTATGTTGGGGATCCGCGCGAGGAGAATTTTGATTGGGAGCACAGTCTTGTAACCGAGTTGGTGAATCTCGGTGTAAACGAAGACGTTGCCGAAATCAGCGCCTTTCTGGTGGCTGCGTCGCCGATTGGAACTGTGGGAGATGTCCTTCAGGGCGTGCTCAATGCCGGACTTCATCTTGAAAAAGGTGATGGCGCTGCCGCACTGGCTGAACTGGGCAAAACCGGGATGAGTGTGGCCAAGATTAAGAAGGTCGAAAAATTCCTGAACAAGGGCGGTGAGTGGGTGGCAAAAGCATTGGGATCGGCAATACCCAAAACCGTCGCAAGCATGGCGGTAATTGATCTCGTAAAACAGGGACTGCCGAAGGATGTCGTGACCGAAGCCATAAACCGGGGGTTAAGTAAGGGCTTCAATCCGAGTGATGTCCTGGTCTATGGCTTCTATTCCGGTCATGCGAAAATCACCGTGGGTAAAGCCGTGGACAAAATTATCGGGACAAACCAGAGCGGACTCACCAAGGCCATTGGAAAACTACCGACCAGCAAGCAAAAGGAAATCCGCGACTTCACCAAAAAGAAACTGATTCAGGCCGGGGCGTCATATCTGAAAGATGTTTCAGAGGAAGCACAAAGCAGGATGATTGATACGGTACTGGACGAAATTTTCGATCCAGCCAGTCATGAAAATATCCCGCATCGCGTTGAGTAGCGCTGTGCAAAGACTGGCTGACAGATCGTCCATCCCAACCTGCTTTCATCACCAGCATCTGATCCTAACGTGAAACCCGCATAACATGGCATGGGCGCAGTCGGGGTTCTATCCGGCCTTGGCTGCGCTCAGTCCGATTCATACATGCATGACTCACCATTGATGAGGCTCTCGTTAAAGCCGCTACCTTTATAGTCCGGATACTTGTTCCGGCTTTTCGGTCGTATTCCTGAATCTCCCGGGCGACGTCATAACCCATGGCTTCCAAGACATAGAGCTATTCGAGTACGCTTACGACATAGTCCTTAACCTTATAGTCATGGATGATTTCCTTGATCGCCGGGACATGCAGACAGGTTGCCGCCATCATCATATAGATGGACCAATACTCCGGCTCCGTGCGGGGAATCATCCCATCACGGATCAGCAGCCGTGTTGATATTGAGCTTCGGCTGACTTGGTTGTCGGCAATAGAATCGAACTGACGAAGGAATTCGCCTGTGGCGGACGGTCTGGTGGTAAGGTGCTGCCCCCGCCTTTAGCGAGATCGACCAGAAAGCGGATACGGCTGTCCTTTACGGCCAGGCGTTCCTTGATCCATCCCGCGATCCGTCGGGCATAATCCGGCAATGGATAGCCCAATACCGGCGTCAACGTCTCGAAATATGGGTGATCGTAGCGTGAAAAATCTGCCAGCAGACCGATATCGAAAAATGTCCGCGCCTTTTCGCGATCCAGCGCCGCGCCGAAACCGTGCCAGTATCGCCAGGCAAGCTCGGTATTCTCGCGTGCTTTCGGAACTATGTCCCGAATAAAGGATTCGAAATAGCGCGTTCCCCATTCGGGATTGAACGATGCGCACAATGCCCGATCCTGCATATGCAGGCTGATTGTCGGGATGACGTTGATTTCAGATGCCAATCGCTCGGGGTTCTGTCCACCCGGCTTTAAAAACTGGGCCATTTCCAAAGCTTTGGTACAATCGCCATCCATTGCATTCCGGAGCGCCTCACGGACAATATCGAAGCCTCCCAGCGGTTCCAGATCGAATGTTTTCGGCATCGGTCCAGAATGGACCTCCTCCGCCCATGTCGTGGGCGTCAAGGCAATACTGACCAAAGGCAGCAGAATAAGAGAAAGAAATCGCATAGATCGAATTTTCTGTGTGTTTTGTTTTAGTGTCAACACCGAGACTGATAGAAACGAGGGGGGACACAACCCAATCTCTCCCTGACCCGCCATACCGTGTCTGTCGGGTGCGCAAGGATTTGCAAGCCGGGGTTCATATGCTAGGGAAGCGGGTCATTCAGCATCACTGAAAAGGATGGTCTTTCCCCACCATGCGGAACTATCTGGATTTCGAACAACCGATAGCCGACCTCGAGGGCAAGATCGAGGAACTCCGCCATCTGGCGGATGACGGCGAGGTCAATATCGCCGATGAGGTCACGCGCCTGCAGGCCAAGGCCGACCGGTTGCTGCGGCAGACCTATCAGAAACTCTCCCCCTGGCAGAAGGTGCAGGTCGCTCGGCATCCAGACCGCCCGCATTTCTGCGACTATGTCGCCGGGCTGATCACCGATTATATCCCGCTGGCCGGCGACCGCGCCTTTGCCGATGACAAGGCGATCCAGGGCGGTATCGGGCGGTTTCGCGGTCAGGCCGTCGTCATTCTGGGTCATGAGAAGGGCGCGGATACGACCGGGCGGGTGAAGCACAATTTTGGCATGGCGCGGCCCGAAGGCTATCGCAAGGCGATCCGCCTGATGGAACTGGCCGACCGTTTCGGCCTGCCGGTGATCACGCTGGTCGATACGCCCGGTGCCTATCCCGGCGTCGGTGCCGAGGAGCGCGGCCAGGCCGAGGCCATCGCGCGGTCCATCGAAACCTGCCTGCGCCTCGACAGCCCGATTGTCTCTCTGGTGATCGGCGAGGGCGGTTCCGGCGGTGCCATCGCGATTGCGGCAGCGGATGCGGTGCTGATGCTGGAACATTCGGTCTATTCGGTGATTTCACCGGAGGGATGCGCCGCGATCCTCTGGGATTCCTCCGATCAGGCCAGCGCCATGGCGGAAGCCTTGAAACTGACGGCGGAGGATCTGAAGGAACTGTCCTGCATTGACGGGATCATTCCGGAGCCGCTGGGCGGGGCGCATCGCAACCGCACCCAGACGATGCAGGCAACGGGCGACGCCATCGCCGAGGCCCTGACCCGGCTCACCCCGCTGGAACCGGTGGCCCTGCGCAAGGCTCGACGCGAGAAATATATCGCCATCGGTCGCGAAGGCCTGGTCTGAAACCCCGGATACCGAACCTGACGTCGCTCTACCCGAGCCGCTCCAGAAAATCCAGCAGCAGTCGGCGTTCCTCCGGATCGAGGGGGGCGAGGGTCCGGGCGGAGACGGCCTTTGCACTTGGAACCAGGAATTGCGCCAAAGCCTTCCCCTCGTCAGTGATCGACAGGACGGTGCGGCGACGGTCGGTGCGGTCGGGCATGCGGCTGACTAGACCGCGTTCCTGAAGGCGGCGGATCACACCCTGAACGGTGGCCGGGTCCATCGCCGCGAGACGTCCCAGATGGTTCTGCGACATCGGCCCCTCATCATGCAGGCGCATCAAGGCGGCGAACTGCATCGGCGTCAGTGCCTTGTCCTCCAGCGTTTCCTGAAAGATCGCACTGGCCCGCTGATGCGCCCGCCGCAGCAGATGGCCGATCTGCTGTTCAACGCGATAGGGCGGGTCCTCCGCCTTGGTCATCCCGCTGTTTCCTCAACCGCTGCCGCCGGTTTAGCCGATTTCTTCGCTGTCGCGGGCCAGTTTACCAACAGGATTCCGATGGCGACCGGGATAAGTCCGGTAATGTCGGTGACGGAGATCGGTTCCGACAGGACCAGCCATGCAATCAGCATCGCGATTCCCGGATTGAGGAAGTGGAAAGCGCTGGCTGCCCCGGCTCCCGCCTCCCGGATCAGCGCAAACCAAAGCATCAGCGCGGCAAAGGTCATGATGATCGCGGTATAGGCCTGAGTCCACACGAAGGTCCAGCCAACGACGATGTCTCCGGCGTTTTCCGTCATCAGGGCCAGTGGCAGCAGCACAACAGAGGCCGACAGCGCCTGTACCGCGTTCATCGCCAGCGGATCCGCATGGGCTCCACGCTTCTTGTAGAGGACGGTGCCGCAGGCGAGACAGATCATGCCGATTGTCGCGAGCCCGAGCCCGACCGGGTCGTCGATCTGAACCTCGCCATCCAGGCGATGCCAGAGGATGAACCAGGCCCCCGCCGTCCCCAGCGCCAGACCAGCCACCTTGCGCACCGTCAGTGGTTCGCTCAGGATCGGCCAGGCCAGCGCGGCGGTGACCAGCGGCATCAGGCTGGCGATCAGCGCGACCATGCTGGTCGATGTCGACTGGAAGGCGATGAAGCAGAGGCCGAGATAGGCGGCATTGTTCAGAATGCCGAGCCAGATCGCGGTCCAGTTATCCCGTCTGTTGGTGGGGAACCCCTTGCGCATATAAGCCAGCACCGCCCACATCACCAGAAAGGCAATGCCGAAGCGGATGGTCAGGAACCAGAGCGGCGGGGCGGTGCCGACCGCGAATTTCCCGACGGTGAAGGCAGAACTCCACAGCACGCAGAAAGAGATGCCCAGAAGGTAAACCTTGAAATTGATTCGCATATCGCCCTATCGCTTCAATCGCATGCGCCAAACGCCCTTGAAGTCATCCGGATTGACAACTTCTCCCCTTCGCAGGATCTCGATCCGTCCGACCCGGGCCAGAAAAATCGCCTGTTCCTTCACGGCCCGCTGGTAGCGGCGGTAGAGGTCGCGCCCGTCGGTCGGTCGGCGACGCAACTCGGCATAGGCCCGCGCGACATCGTCCGGGGCCGCGCTCTTGCCCTGCGGCAGCGCCGCCAGTTGCTCGAGAAGGACCACGGCAACCGGGTCCAGCGGGGCGGGGGGTTTGGACGCGCCGGTTTCAGGCACATCCTGCTCGTCATCAGTCAACGGGAACTATCCTCTTCAATCGGAAAGGCCAGGCGATAGTCACCCCCGGCATGGACTGGATCAACCGGGCGGCCGCTGCGGGTCGCCCGGACGACGCGCCTGTTCACCAGTATCTGCGCCGCCTCGTCAATCATGCGGTGGTCCATATCGCGCTGGGTGGCGGAATTCAAGTATGTGTAGAGATGCATGGCATTCACTGCGCCATGCCCGTTCAGATGACTGAGGATCTGATCCTGCACCGATTCCGTTGTCAACATGCCCCGAGTTGATAGAAACCGCCGCAAAAACCTGGAAAACGACATTGGATCCCGCTCCCAACCCCATATCCGCACGGGGATCGAGGCCCACCCCCCGACAGATCGACTATGGACGGCACTGCACAGCTTGTCCATATTAGGGCCATGACACAGAGCCTCATAACACTTGTGATCGCGATGACGTTTTTCGTCAGCAGCCATTTCGTGATGGCCAGCCTGCCGGTTCGTGCCTTTGTCATCGGCAGGATCGGCGAAACCGGGCATCGGGCTCTGTTCTCGGGCGTTTCCATTGCCAGCCTGATCTGGATGCTGCTGTCCTTTGGCGATGCGCGATACGACACGATACCCCTCTGGGATCACAGCCCGGCCCTGTCCATGATCCCGGTGCTGCTGCTGCCGATCACCTGCATTCTGGTCGTCTGTTCCCTGACATCCCGCCTGCCGACCGCCGTCGGCGGGGAGCGCCTGGCACAGGAGCCGCGACCGACCGCCGGGATCATGACAATCACCCGCCATCCGATGCTGGTCGGGTTTGCGCTCTGGGCCATCGCACATATCCCGGCGAATGGTGACACGGCATCCGTGGTTCTGTTTGGCGGAATCCTGATCCTCTGTGTCGGCGGGATGCTGCATATCGACCACCGCCGACGGCATATGCTGGGGGGGGCCTGGGGGCCGATTGCCCTGACCACCGCAGTGATCCCGTTCCAGGCGGCTATTCAGGGCAGAACATCCGTGGACTGGGCCGGGATTGGCCTGTGGCGCGTCGCACTGGGGCTGGTGCTCTATGGCATCCTGCTATACGCCCATCCCTGGATCGCGGGCGTCGCCGTACTGCCACATTGAATTATCACAGACCACCAATCCGAATGGCGTAATAAACGATTCCGAAGGCCAGGCCGCCGATAATGAGAGCAAGGCATGTCATCAGAACCGGGTTCGACCCGCGATCCGATTCCTTGCCTCCGCCGCCGTCACCCGACAGTTCCTTTTCGATTACCCTGATCCGGCGGCTGAGCTTCACGGCGGCTGCATCCCGCTGATCGGGAACCGAGCGCAGCATCGTTTGCAGGCGTTCCAATTCCTGCTGCGCTTCCTGCGACGACCGTGTCATATCCGATAATCTCCTGATTGCAGCCTAGTTTTCCATTCATTATCCTGTATGTAACAGGATTTACTTACAAATGGAATGGGGCGACGGGAACGGATCATGACAACAGCACCGGCAATCAAGACGGAACACGATTTCATCGAAGCGGCCCACTCCGCGGGATATTCGGAACCAGTCGAGAAATCCCTGGAACCGGGGCGGTTCAATGCCACCCATACCCATGACGTGGACCTGTATCTCTATATCCGCGAAGGCCAGTTGACCGTCGGCGCAGCGGACTGGCAGAAGACCTGCGGGCCAGGCGACACGGTAGAGGTCCTGTCCATCGAGGAACACACCGAAAACGCAGGCCCCGAAGGCGCATCCTTCCTGGTCTGCCGCCGGTAAAAAACGACCCTACACATCCAGACTGGCGACTCTGAGAGCGTTTTCCTGGATGAATTCTCGGCGATGACTGAGGAACCACCCGTCGCAGTCGCTTGCTTTGTCCTTCTGTGATACTGGGTTGGGCATTGACGGTGATTGCCAGGTTCGTCGTTAGGGACTCATTGAAAGGGTGTGGAACAGTTGATCAAAGTATCGTTGCTGAAGATCGCATTTATTTTGTGCAGAAAGCATTCTTAATGCTCGGGAACATAATTCAATTGGATCACAAGCATCGCATTCGACGCGTTGTAGTGGACATACTAGACATCGCAGACCGTGGGATGCTCGTCCCAAAAGATGAACTTCAAAGCATCGCCGACAAGTTGCCTCCCGGCTACTGTCTTGTCGTCCGATGGAGCATGCATGAGTTGAAACGACATCGCTTCATTTCCTGGATTAATGATTTCGCGCAATTTTGGGGACCTGGAGCGCTTTTTCGACCGGACGGCCCGCCAATAGAGTCACAAGGTTCGACACTGTGCGAGGCGAGCACAGAGACGGTCGAACTTCCGCAAATACGAAACAGCATCGCATTTGCGTTTGGATTGTACAAAGGCGATCCGTCGAAGATGTCCTACTCCAACTTCGTGATTGAAACTGAATTGGACAAGGACCGTCGCCGAAATATTGGTTGCTTTGGTGAATCAATCCCGTACCCAGAACAAACGGAAACTCCCGAAGGTAGTACCGTATTGAACGCAGTCATAGCCCAGTGCCAAGAAGGAAGAGGCTTAGTGGACCTTGTTACGAACGTGATGACGGACAGAAGTGTTTCCGAGATATTGCCGATATTTTTCATCAAGTTCCGGGCCGCGCGCCTTAACTTTCACATTGCATCGATCTTCGATCATATTGACACTGAGTTTTGTTTTGAGCCGAATACGGGTGTTTTTCTCGATGAGGTGAATGATATTGCGTTCCAAGTCGTGCATGACTACGACAACGGACTCGAGATCATTATAGCGATCCCAAACGCCACGTATGTTTTTACATTCACGACAATACGTTCATCCCTGCCAGCAAGATATCTCAGTGAAAATGACATCAGGCATCACCTTTTCAGCGTAACTGTAAACCAGTTCATGGGAAAACAATGGCCCTGTGGCGACCCAAGAAACTCAGACAAAGTAAATATTGGATGTCCAAGTACTCTCAGGGCAAAATTCGTCTCTAAGCAGGAGCAGGATAACATCATTCAAATAGTGCAAAGAGCACTCCATTATTTTAACTCTAGTCCGTACCATCGAAAGCAGTATAACCTGCCCGCAACCGTTGAAATCGATGTTAACGTGACACTTTCAACAGGCCTTAAAGCGAAATTGGAAGCTGGCACTCTGCTATACATATAATAAATCAGCAGCATAAAGATGAGCATCATACGCTCGCATGAGCCCATGCAAGATACTTTAGACATTTGTTATTTCAGCAAATACGACGTCGCCACCGATTTCGTCTGCTTGAGATTTTCTCTAAAGACATTACACCCCCGTTTGCCAGCATGCCCAGTGGCAAATCGCATGAATCGCACATCACCATAATGTGGTGGAGTACCTGATCAAACGAAAGGTGCTGTCCCCACGCCCTATACCGAAACCGCCCTACACGTCCAGATTGGCAACTTTCAGGGCGTTTTCCTGGATGAATTCGCGGCGCGGTTCGACGATATCGCCCATCAGGGTGGAGAAGACGGTGTCGGCATCGTCACCATGGGCGACCTTGACCTGCAGCAGGGAGCGGGCCTCCGGGTCCAGCGTGGTTTCCCAGAGCTGATCCGGATTCATCTCCCCCAACCCCTTGTAGCGCTGGATCGACAGGCCCTTGCGGCCGGTGGCGACGATACGGTCGATCAGGTCGATCGGGCCGGTTATCCGGTGGCTGTCATCCTTGATCTGCAACATGGCCCCGTTGCTGCCATAGATTTCCTGCAAATGGGCAGCCATCTGATCCAGCTTGCGGGCCTCGCCGCTGCGCAGCATTTCCGGGTCGACGACGATTCGCTCCGTAACACCGCGATTGATCCGGGTGAAGGTGAAGCCAGATTCCTCGCCCACCTCCCCGGTCCAGCCTCGGGCATGTTCGTCGGCCAACCGGTTCAGCACCTTCGCGACGAAGGCGACGGCCTCCCCGGCAATGGCGGGATCCTGCTGCAGTGACGGGTTCAGCGCGCCACAGATCGCAAGCTGTTCGATCACCTGGGCGCTGCCGCAACTGCGGGCCAGCGGCTCGATGAAATGCTTCGCATCCCGCGCCTTGTCGACGATGGTGCGCAGATCGACCCCGGCGCGCTGGGCACCCTGGGCATCGGTCAGCACCGCATCGGTCATGCCGTTGCCGGTCAGGTAGATTTCCAGTTCCTTCTCGTTCTTGATGTAGTGCAGCTTGCGCTCGCCCTTCTTGATCAGGAACAGCGGCGGCTGGGCGATATAGAGGAAACCGGCATCAACCAGACTGCGCATCTGGCGATAGAAGAAGGTCAGCAGCAGGGTCCGGATATGGCTGCCGTCAACGTCGGCATCGGTCATGATGATGATCTTGTGATAGCGCGCCTTCTCGAAATTGAAGTCGTCCTTGCCGATCCCGGTGCCGAGCGCGGTGATCAGGGTGCCGATTTCCTGGCTGGAGAGCATCTTGTCGAAACGGGCGCGCTCCACATTCAGGATCTTCCCCTTCAGCGGCAGGATCGCCTGGAACTTGCGATGGCGGCCCTGCTTGGCGGAGCCACCGGCACTGTCACCCTCGACAATGAACAGTTCGGATTTGGCGGGGTCACGCTCCTGACAATCGGCGAGCTTGCCGGGCAGGGATGCGATGTCGAGCACGCCCTTGCGGCGTGTCAGTTCCCGCGCCTTGCGAGCAGCCTCGCGGGCGGCGGCGGCTTCCACCACCTTCTGCACGATCTTACGGGCCTCGGACGGGTTTTCACCGAACCATTCCGCCAGCTTGTCGTTCACCACGGCCTCGACCACCGGGCGGACTTCGGATGAAACCAGCTTGTCCTTGGTCTGGCTGGAGAATTTCGGGTCCGGTACCTTCACCGACAGAACGCAGGTCAGACCCTCGCGCGCATCATCGCCCGACAGCGCGACCTTTTCCTTCTTCGCGACACCGGTATCCATGGCGTAGTTGTTGATCTGGCGCGTCAGCGCACCGCGGAATCCGGCCAGATGGGTGCCACCATCGCGCTGCGGGATGTTGTTAGTGAAGCAGAGCATGTTTTCGTGATAGCTGTCATTCCACTGCATCGCGCATTCGACGGTCAGGCCGTCCTTCTCGCCGGTGATGAAGATCGGGTCGCCATGCAGGCTCTGCTTCGAGCGGTCGAGCCATTTCACGAAGGCCTTCACGCCGCCGTCGTAATGCAGGTTCACGACCTTCTTTTCCGCCGAACGGGCATCGGTCAGTTCGATATGCACGCCGGAATTCAGGAAGGCGAGTTCCCGCAGCCGGTGCTCCAGCGTGCCGAAATCGAATTCCACCATGGTGAAGGTTTCCGGCGAGGGCGAAAAGGTGATCTTCGTTCCCTTCTCACCCTTGCTGGGTCCGACGATTTCCAGCGGTGCCACCGCATCGCCATGCTCAAACCGCATGCGATAGATATTGCCGCCGCGCTTGATCTCCAGTTCCAGCCAGGAGGAAAGCGCGTTGACGACCGAGACGCCGACGCCGTGCAGGCCGCCGGAGACCTTGTAGGAATTCTGGTCGAACTTCCCGCCGGCATGCAGCTGGGTCATGATGACCTCCGCCGCCGAAACGCCCTCGGTCGGGTGCAGTTCGGTGGGAATGCCGCGCCCGTTGTCAAAGACGGTAACCGAGCCATCGCCGTTCAGCGCCACCTTGACGATATCGCAATGCCCGGCCAACGCCTCGTCAATCGCATTATCCACGACTTCATAGACCATATGATGCAGGCCGGTACCGTCATCGGTATCACCGATATACATGCCGGGCCGCTTGCGCACCGCCTCCAGGCCTTTCAGGACCTTGATCGAGTCCGCGCCATAGGCTTCGTCCTCGCGTTGCACATCCGTCTGATCCTTGCTCATATCGGGCTTGCCCTATTCTTCCTGGTCATCTGTTTCTAAGCATCGATGGGGCGGATCTGAGCCGCTTCCACCGCGAAATACTGGGCCCGGTCGCCAAGCGCGCCGAAGACCCCCTGATCGGTTCCGGTGATCCAGGCCTGAAGACCCAGTCCCAGAACCGTCTCGAACAGCGCATCGCGCCGGACCGCGTCCAGATGCGCCGCAACCTCATCCAGCAGCAGAACCGGTCCGGCCCCGCGCTCCGCTCCCTGCAGCCGCGCATGGGCCAGGACGATGGCAATCAGCAGCGCCTTCTGCTCCCCGGTCGAGCACTGCCCGGCGGGCAGGCCTTTTTCCAGATGCGTCACCACCAGATCGGCCCGATGGGGACCGACGGAAGCACCGCCGCTTTCCGCATCTCGCACCCGGCCCTTGTGCAGGGCGGTGGCAAAGCGATCCTCAGCATCCAGCGCCGATGCGCCGGACAGCCAGTCCTCGACATCGCCCCGAACCGCAAGAGCGGCACCGGGAAAGGGACCATCGGCCCGCGCGCAGGCCCGTGCCAACCGGTCCGCCATGGTCAACCGCGCCGCCGCGATGGCAATCCCGCGCTCTACCAGTTGCGCCTCCAGCGCCCCCAGCCAGGTCGCATCGGCCCCGCCGTCGCGCCCCGACCCCTCCTTCAGCAGGCGGGCGCGCTGACGCAACGCCTTGTCATAGGCATTGATCCGTCCGGCATGGGCCGGATCGAAGCCGTAGATCAGCCGGTCCAGGAAGCGCCGCCGCTCCCCGGCGGATTCCTGAAACAGGCGGTCCATCTGCGGAGTAAGCCAGACGACGGAGAGATGGTCCCCCAGCGCGGTCTGACTGCGCCCGGCCTCACCATCGATCCGCACCAGCCGCCGCTCACCCTCCGGGTCGCGCCCGGTGCCAAGCTCGACCGGCCCGGCTGGGGTTTCCACCGTCGCCGCCACGGCCCAGGCCGTAGCTTCACCGGATCCGGACGTGATGCGATCCACTTCCGACACTCTGGCGCGGCGCAGGCCCTTGCCCGGCGTCAACAGCGAGAGTGCCTCCAGCAGATTGGTCTTGCCCGCGCCATTGGGCCCGGTCAGGACAACGGGGCGTCCATCCGGGTCCATCGCCGCCGCCGCATAGTTCCGGAAGGCGCTGAGACGCAGCCGCCGGATCTTGAGGGCAGGAGCGGCCTGGACTGCGTCGAACGAGGTCTTCGCGGCGGCCATCATGCCATGGGATGCGGTCAAACCCGCATCGGCATCAGGACATAGAGCGCACCCGGATCTTCCGCATCCCGCACGATGGTCGGGGATGCGGCATCGGCCAGATGGAACTCCGCCTGACTGCTTTCGATCTGATCGGCGATATCCATCAGATAGCGGGCGTTGAAACCGATCTCGATCGACTCCTTGTCATAGTCGACGACCAGCTCCTCGACGGCGGTGCCGTTTTCCTGGCTCGACGCGCTCAGGGTCAACTGACCGGCATCAATGCTCAGCTTCACCGCACGTAGCTTCTCCGTTGCGATGGTGGAGACACGGTCGACCGCACGCAGAAAGGTTTCGCGGTCAACCCGCAAAATCTTGTCATTGCCGGTCGGGATCACCCGCTCATAATCCGGGAATGTGCCGTCGATCAGCTTGGAGATCAGCACCGCTTCATCAAAGGCGAAGCGGATCTTGGTTTCCGACAGCGAGACGGTGACGGTGCCGTCCGTCTCTTCAATCAGCTTGCGCAGCTCGGCAACGGTCTTACGCGGAATGATGACGCCAGGAATGCTGCCCGCACCTTCTGGCAGGTCGATTTCGACCCGCGCAAGACGGTGCCCGTCAGTCGCAACCGCGCGCAGCTTCGGCTCGCCCTCTTCAACACCGTGAATATAGATGCCGTTCAAGTAATAGCGCGTTTCCTCGGTCGAGATCGCAAAACGGGTGCGGTCGATCAGGGTGCGCATCGCCCCGGCATCAAGCTCGAAACTGTGCGGCATGTCACCGCCGGTCATGACCGGAAAATCCTCTGTTGGCAGAGTCTGCAGTGTGAAGCGCGACCGACCGGAAGAAAGCACCAGGCGGTCACCCTCACTACCGGCATCCAGATCAACCTGCGCGCCATCCGGCAGCTTGCGGACGATGTCATAGAGCGTATGGGCTGGTGCCGTGATCGACCCGGGGGAAGAGACTTCCGCCGCCGTGCGTTCGACGATGGAGATATCCATGTCGGTCGCATTCAGACTCAGCATGCCGTCCCTGGCCTCGACCAGGACATTGGCGAGGATCGGAATCGTATTGCGGCGCTCGACGACACTCTGGACGTGGTTCAATGCGCGAAGCAGCGCGGCCCGTTCAATGGTCAGTTTCATGGCTTTGATAAATCGTTTCCGTGTTTGATGTCCAATTGTGCTCCGCAGACGTCGACTCAGTCATCCGCCCCCTGCGGCCACGCTCCCGTTTGCCAACTCTCAAGAGCCGCCAGCGAGGTCTTCTTCTCCCCGGCTGCCCGGCCCTTACCTGCCCAATCTTTACCTGTCCGGCCTCACTGGCCGCATTCCGACACATCTCGTCCTTCAGTTTCAGGCCAATCCAGGCTGTGATTCGGGCCATCCGGGCCTTGGGTCTCACTGCCGGATTTTGCCCGTCGGACGGAGGAAATCAGCGTTGCCGCCAGATATGTCCGACTGGGCACGAACTATAGCATGCGTGCCCGATAAAGCCCGTTTTTTTTAAGAATAATGAAGCGCCTGGGTCGAATCCGCCGTGCGATTTCCACCGATTGCGCAACCCCTTGAAAGAGCGCTGTTTTTTACACGACTCCACAAGATGTTGTGGCGGGTGACACAATGAGGCGGATCGCCGGAATCACAGCGTGATTCGCAATTCCACCAGTGATTCGCGAATCACCCTTCCAGCATGCGGCGCAGCAGTTCCACATCCTCGGCGAAACTATGGTCGGACTGGCGCAATTCATCGACCTTCTTGACCGCATGCATCACCGTTGTGTGATCGCGGCCTCCGAATTTCCGGCCGATCTCCGGCAGGGATCGGGCAGTCAACTGCTTGGCCAGATACATCGCCACCTGACGTGGCCGGGCGACGGCACGACTGCGGCGGGCGGAATGCATTTCCGAAATCTTGATGTTGAAATGCTCCGCGACCCGTTTCTGGATTTCCTCAATCGTCGCCTTGCGGTCATTGGCGCGCAGCAGGTCGTGCAGCACTTCCTGGGCGTTCTCCAGCGTGATCGGACGTCCCACCAGATTGGCATAGGCGACAAGCCGGTTCAGCGCGCCCTCCAGTTCACGAACATTGGAGGTAATGCGATGGGCCAGGAATTCCGTCACCTTGATCGGAACCTCGACCCGCATCTGCTCCGCCTTCGATTGCAGGATGCCGAGTCGCAATTCGTAGGTGGTGCTGTGGATTTCCGCGACCAGACCCCAGCCCAGACGGGACTTCATCCGATCCTCGATCCCGTCCAGTTCGGCGGGCGACTTGTCGGCGGAGATGACGACCTGACGGTTCTGGTCGACCAGCGCGTTGAAGGTATGGAAGAACTCCTCTTGGGTGTTCTCCTTCCCGGCAATGAACTGGACATCATCGATCATCAGCACATCAACAGAGCGGAACAGTTCCTTGAAGGCCATCGTGTCCTTGTAACGCAGTGCGCGGACAAACTGGTACATGAACTTTTCCGCCGACAGATAGAGCACCCGCTTCTGCGGCGCACTGGCGCGGATCTGGCCCGCAATGGCATGCATCAGATGAGTCTTGCCCAATCCGACGCCGCCGAACAAGAACAACGGATTGAACGGCACGGCTGGGGCTTCCGCCACGCGGCGGGCAGCGGCAAAGGCCAGTTCGTTCGGCTTTCCGGTAATGAAGGTCTCAAATGTAAATCGGGGATCGACCGGCGCGCTGAGCGAAGACGGGGACAGCGCATCGATTTCGACGGTACTGCCGACCGGGACTTCACCAGATGCCCCGGACAGGACCACCGGATCCTCGGCAACCGGCCTCTGTCGGGCCTGCCGCACCGCAACCGCCTTGACGGCAGGGTTTTCCGCCGCCCAGAGGGCGACCAGTCGCTCACCATATTGGGATTCGATCCAGTTCCGCATGAAGCGGGTCGGAACGGACAGATAGACAGTGCCCTTTTCCAACCCTTCAAAGGTCAGCGGTTTAAGCCAGCTGCGATAGGCATTTTCGCCATATTCCGTACGCAGACCGACCCGAACGCGCGCCCATTGTTCCGTAATCATTCCATCCATCGACCGACGTCCAACCCCCACTGATTACACAGAGGGCCAACAATCGTGCCCGCCTGCGCATGTTCGTCCGCTATCTCTAACCCCTGCATGCTTCCCGACGATCCGGGCGACCAATCACAATTGCACATTCACAATTGTATCAGACACCCAATGGCATCGAAGCCATACAGTTGCGTCGTGACGCGAACCTACTCCCTGCATCCATACTGGGCATTACCCAGATAACGACGCCTCCCCACGCCGGGCTCTCAAGCACGAAACAATAACGACCGGCCCCACCGGTCCTTGGCACTCGGTTACAATTCCAAACCCTTGCCGTCCAAACCCTTTCCGGAAACCATCCATCCAGGGCAATCAAGTCACCCCTTCTTCGGCTTCCTGTCATCCCCGCATTTCCCGATGGGACATATGCCAGCATGACATTCTCAATAAGGCCGCCCAAAAAAGAAGGCATCCCGGATAATCCGGAATCAGGACCAGAAACGGCCAAGCAAGAAACGAGCAGCGTTCCTATCGGCACACTTCACAGAGTTTTCAACAAATCACATTACCTGACTCAGGTAGTAGTTCTGCCAAAACTCAGCAAAGTCCAATAAAACGAGAGTCATAGGAATAAACCTTTGCGTCCGAATGGACCTAAGAAGGTAATTTCACGTGGTTCCTTGGATTTTATCTTTCATTTTACTGAAAGATGTCCCGTTTTGTGGGCACCTAAAGGGGCTGACCAACCTCTTGTGATGTAACTGTACCCATCACGAATTACGCGATCAAGCAATCTACTAGGGCGATTCTGCAAATAAATCGGTTGACTCCCAGTGGATCACGAGTCCCCCATTTCCGCGCTTTCCATCATATAAGGAATGCATTCTGAAAAATGATTAAGAGTCCGTATGATGGCCTAGCCGTTCCCATAAAAAGACAGAATCTTGCGATTTGCATCGGACGATCCAGGATCACCCGCATGATTGCCACATTGCAATCGCACAACAGAAAAACGCCGCCCGGTTTTCCAGGCGGCGTTTCATCATTCGTTACGCCTTCCAGCCCAAGCCAGGGTGGAATGAACAGGTTTGACCCGAAAGGGTAGCTCTGAACCGAATGGACCGACTGACCGGCCCTTCACAATCAGGCAGCGGCACTTCCAACAGCGTTCACGCGCTTGGCCAGACGGCTCAACTTGCGGGCAACAGTGCTCTTGTGGATCAGGCCCTTGGTGACGCTGCGGTGCAGTTCCGGCATCACGGTCTTGAACGCTTCCGTCGCAGCAGCAGCATCGCCGCTGGCGATCGCTTCCTCAACCCGGCGCACATAGGTGCGGATGCGGTTACGCCGCGCCATGTTCCGCTCAGTGCGCTTCTTGGTTTGGCGGATGCGCTTCAGCGCGGATGAATGGTTCGCCATGGTTCTCACATCTCTTGGTCATGCGGCGACCGGATTGTCCGGCGCACGGTGTTGGATCGGCGGCGCTTATACGGACCCGCAGAGGCTCCGTCAAGCCCGCACAGGGAATTCCCGTAATTTCACGGGGCGACTAGCGGTGTTTCCAGTTCGGCGTCCGCTTTTCGGCAAAAGCGGCCATGCCTTCCTTCTGATCCTCGGTCGCAAAGGTGGAATGAAAGACGCGACGCTCGAAGCGGATGCCCTCGGCCAGGGTCGTTTCATAGGCGCGGTTCACGGATTCCTTCGCCATCATCACAATCGGGCGCGACAGAGCGGCGATCTTTGCGGCTGTCTTGATCGCCTCGCCGCGCAGATCCTCACCCGCCACGATACGGCTGACGAGACCGGAACGCTCCGCCTCCGCCGCGTCCATCAGGCGTCCAGTCAGGCACATTTCCATCGCCTTCGATTTGCCGACATACCGGGTCAGGCGCTGGGTGCCACCCGCGCCGGGAATGGTGCCGATGGTGATTTCCGGCTGACCGAATTTCGCGGAATCCGAGGCTATGATGAAATCGCACATCATCGCCATTTCGCAGCCCCCGCCCAGGGCATAGCCCGATACGGCGGCAATAATCGGCTTGCGGCAGACGGTCACGCGCTCCCAGCCCTTGGTGATGAAATCCTGCAGATAGACATCCATGTAGGATTTATCCGCCATTTCCTTGATATCCGCCCCGGCGGCGAAGGCCTTTTCCGACCCGGTCAGAACGACGGCCCCGATATCGTCATCGGCTTCCATGTCATCCAGCGCACGACCCAGTTCCTCGATCAACCCGGCGCAGAGCGCGTTCAGGGCCTTCGGGCGGTTCAGTGTGATGATGCCGACCGCGTCCTTCTTTTCCGTCAGGATATGTTCATAACCCATGATCGGGCTCCCCTTGGTTACAGAATTTTCAATAATACGATGCGGACGGTCACGATTCGTCCGGAGCCAGCCTGAAACGCACGCCAAGCGCGCCATCGGACCCATAGAATTCGATCACCAACCGCTCCCCCTCACGCCGATACCGAGTCTCATCCAGAATTTCCCAACCCAGTTCCGGTAAAGTCTGCTGATAGAATGCCACGACCTCTGATCGACTGGTCCCGCCAACGGCAACCGCCTCAACGATCCGCCCGGAAGGAGAATCGAAGATCACCGCATCGCTTTCCACCGCAACCAGGGTCGGAGCAAGCGGCAGGTCTTCCGACCCTTCGATGAAGGTCTGTGCGGTCGCGCTGGAAACCGGCGTACAGCCGACCGCTGAAAGGGTCAGCAGTCCGAAAACGGCCAGCGCCCGGCCTATCGTTCCGCATCGTGTCATGGGGGATTTGCTAACCGGTTTTTGTGCCGCGCACAATGCCGATATGGAACGGCTTGATTTCACGGCAGGATTCCGGACTTTCCATGGTCATCGCTGATGCCGGGGACAGAAGTAGCTTGATCGGCCCGACTGGACGATGCGCTGCACCACCCCGCCGCAGCCGGGTTTCCGGCAGGCTTCGCCGGTGCGATCATAGGCGTCCCAGGAATGCTGAAAATATCCAAGTTCACCACTTGCCTGGACATAGTCACGCAACGAAGAGCCCCCGGCTTCAATCGCGGCGGCCAGCACGTCCTTCACCGCCGGGACCAGACGCGCGGCCCGTGCCCCGGCAACGCTGTGGGCAGAGCGTCGGGGACTGATCCCCGCCCGCCAGAGCGCCTCACAGACATAGATATTGCCCAGCCCCGCGACCAGTCGCTGATCCAGCAGGGCCGCCTTGATCGGCGTGCGCTTGACCATGATTGCCGCAGAGAAACTTTCCGCCGTGAACCCGTCGGACAGCGGCTCCGGCCCCAGATGGCGCAGATGCGGGCTCATCGCCTCACCGCCCGGCGCGATCAGGTCCATGTACCCGAAGCGGCGGGCATCATTGTAGATCAACCGCCCGCCATCCTCCATCCTGACCAGCACGTGATCGTGCTTTTCCGCCATCGCCCAACCGGAGTTATGACCCGCTTGACCGCTGGATACCTGTGCCCCGGGCGTGATCGTGAATCGCCCGGACATGCCAAGATGAACGAGCCATGTCCACCCCCCGTCCAGCCGGATCAGGATGTATTTCGCGCGCCGCTCGACCGCTTCCACACGCCGTCCTTCCAGTCGGGAAACGAAGTCCGCAGGGAAAGGAAAGCGCAGGTCCGCGCGGCGCTGATCCACCTGCGCCAAACACAATCCGACCATGGCGGGGCGCAATCCGCGACAAACGGTCTCTACCTCAGGCAGTTCGGGCATCTCTGTTGGGCTTTGACTAAGGGGCTTACGGCGCTATTGTCTCGCCCACCATGACAGCAAAATCCAGCGATAACGCAAGCTTCGGCTTCAGGGATGTCCCGCCGGAGGAGAAACCGGGCCTCGTGCGCGGCGTCTTCTCCTCCGTTGCCGGTCGATATGATCTGATGAACGACCTGATGTCGGGTGGTGTGCATCGGCTGTGGAAGGCCTCGCTGATCGACCAGTTGCGCCCACGCCCGAACCAGCATCTGCTGGATGTGGCGGGCGGTACCGGCGACATCGCTTTCCGCTTTCTGGCGGCAGGCGGCGGGCGAGTCACCGTCTGTGATCTGACCGAGAGCATGGTGCGGGTCGGACGGGATCGCGCGCTGGACAGGGGATTGCTCGCCTCCCTCGACTGGACAGTCGGCGATGCCCAGGCCCTGCCGGTCGCCGATGGCAGTGTCGATGCCCAGACCATTGCCTTCGGCCTGCGCAACGTAACAGACATCGATTCCGCCCTGCGGGAGGCGCATCGCGTGCTGCGACCGGGTGGCAGATTCCTGTGCCTGGAATTCAGTCATGTCGCCCTTCCGCTGCTCGACCGGCTCTACGACACCTATTCCTTCAAGGTGCTGCCCAGCCTTGGGCGCTGGGTGGCGAAGGACGAGGACAGCTATCGCTATCTTGCCGAGTCGATCCGCCGGTTCCCGGGCCAGGAAGTGCTGTGCGAAAAGATGCGCGCGGCGGGGCTGGAGCGTGTCAGCTATCGAAACCTCTCTGGCGGGATCGCCGCGATCCATCAGGGCTGGCGAGTTTAGCCTATGCTAACAGGTCTGATCCATCTGACACGACTGTTCGGCATTGCGCATACGCTGGCCCGGCAAGATTCGCTGTGGGTGCTGGAGCGGGTGAGCGCGCGGATAGCGCCGCTGCGCTGGTGCGTGTGGCTGTTGCGCCTGCTGTTCCGGCGGCGGCGCGCCGGACGTCCGGGTGAGCGGCTGGCCGCTGCCTTCGCCGATCTGGGGCCAAGCTATGTAAAGCTGGGCCAGGCACTTTCCGTCCGCGCCGATCTGGTCGGGGAGGAAGTGGCCCGCGACCTGGAGAAACTGCAGGACGGGCTGGACCCGTTCCCGACCGATGCGGCGATCCGCACCATTGAGGAAACGCTGGGCCTTCCGCTCGACCAGACCTTCATGCAATTTGACCGCGATCCGATTGCCGCAGCCTCCATCGCCCAGGTGCATTTCGCCGTCACCCCGGATGGGCGCGACGTGGCGGTAAAGGTGCTGCGCCCCGGCATCGAAGCGCAGTTGGAGCGGGATATCGGCCTGTTCCGGTTCCTGGCGAAATGCGCAGAACTGATCCATCCGCCAATCCGCCGCCTGCGTCCTGTCGCCGTGGTGGATACCTTCGAGGAATGGATCCGGGTCGAGCTTGACCTGCGGCTGGAAGGCGCTGCAGCGGCGGAACTGAAGGAGAACTGTGAAGGTGACGAGGATTTTCATGTCGTCGATGTCGATTGGGAACGCACCGGTCAGCGCGTCCTGACGACAGAACGGATCCGGGGCATCAACATTGATGATGTGGAGGCCCTGCGCACGGCGGGTCATGATGTCGATGGCATTCTGGCGCGGTCATCGCGCATCTTCTTCCTGCAGGTCTTCCGCGACGGCTATTTCCACGCCGACATGCATCCGGGCAATATGTTCATCGATGGCGAAGGGCGGCTTTGCCCGGTGGATTTCGGGATCATGGGCCGGGTGACGAAGCGCCAGCGGATTTTCATGGCCGATACGCTCGTCGGCTTCCTCAGCCGCGACTATCGCCGTGTGGCGGACGCGCATTTCGAGATCGGCTACGTCCCGCCAAACCAGTCACGGGAGCTTTTCACACAGGCCTTGCGGGCGATTGGCGAGCCTGTGCTGGACAAATCCCTGAACGAGATTTCCGTCGGACGCCTGCTGGAACAGCTTTTCCGCACGACCGAGCGGTTCGACATGCCGACCCAGCCGGACCTGCTGCTGTTGCAGAAGACCATGCTGGTCGCCGAGGGGGTGGGTCGGAAACTGAACCCCGATCTGAACATGTGGTTGCTGGCACGGCCGCTGATCGAGGAATGGATGATCGTCAATCGAGGCCCGGAGGCCCGGTTTACCAACAGCCTGCGGGATACGATGGAAACGCTGGAACGTCTGCCCCGTACCCTACGGAAGGCAGAGGAAACCCTCGACCGGCTGGCAAAGAGCGGCATGAACCCCGATGGCAGCCTGCGGGAGCCGGGCGGCATGAAGGAAACTGCACGCATCTGGGGGCCGGTCGTCGTTATTGCTATACTGGCGGCGATCACCGTTCATCTGAACTGAAACAATTTTAACTTCATAAAATAAATAATATCAATATCTTATACCTGCCCTCACCAAGGCCCTATATCCCTCCTGTACAGACTTGAATGCCATACTAATTGTGGTTAGCGGCAATCTAAGATCCAGATATTGGGGTTTCCCTCCTTTCCTATCTACAAATGCAGTCAGTTTTGCGTTAACTTTCGCTTAACCATTTCGCTGGCAAACGGACTGATCCAGGATTGACGAACACGTTTCCCATACTTGTCGTCGGCTTTGCTTTAATCTACATAGAGATTCTGTTTTTTAGTGAACATGGGAAAGCATTCAATGTCGGCACCGCTCCGCATTGTCCTGATCGTTTCAGGCGGAATCGCGGCCTATAAATCGCTGGAACTGATCCGCCGCCTGAAAGAGCGCGGCATTTCGGTGCGCTGTGTACTGACGAAAGGCGGTGCCGAATTCGTTACGCCCCTGTCGCTGTCAGCACTGAGCGAGGAACCTGTCTATCAGGACCTGTTCTCACTGACCGACGAAGCCGAAATGGGTCACATCCAACTCTCCCGCCAAGCCGACCTGATTGTCGTCGCACCAGCCAGTGCCGACATCCTGGCGCGAATGGCTGCCGGGCTTTCGAACGATCTCGCAACGACTGTTCTGCTGGCTACGGACAAGCCCGTCCTGGTCGCGCCCACGATGAATGTGCGGATGTGGGACCATCCGGCGACGCAGGCCAATCTGGCTTTGCTCCGGTCGCGCGGCGTCAGCGTGGTGGGTCCGACCGAGGGACCGATGGCCTGTGGCGAGTTCGGCTATGGCCGAATGGCGGAGCCATCCCAGATTCTGGAGTCTATTCTAACCGCCCTGAATATCGGTTCGATACCGAAACGAGGCCCGCTTTCCGGGCGTTCCGCGCTGGTCACGTCCGGTCCAACCCATGAACCCATCGACCCGGTGCGCTATATCGCCAACCGGTCATCGGGCAAGCAGGGCCATGCCATCGCGCGCGCGCTCTCCGACCTCGGCGCGGCGGTGACGCTGGTCAGTGGCCCGACGCAACTGCCCGACCCGGCAGGCGTGACAGTGGTTCGGATCGAGAGCGCGGAAGAAATGCTCGCCGCCTGCCTGTCCGCGATGCCCGTCGATATGGCGGTCTTTGCAGCGGCGGTCGCCGACTGGCGGGTCAAGGGTCAGGCTGAAACGAAACTGAAGAAGCAGGAGGGTACAGCTCCGCCACCCCTCGAACTGGTCGAGAATCCGGATATCCTGAAGACCGTATCAACCCAATCAAATGGACGCCCTGCCCTGGTGGTCGGTTTCGCCGCCGAAACGGGATCGGTGATCGAAAAGGCCCATGCCAAGCGCCTGCGCAAGGGCTGCGACTGGATCCTTGCGAATGATGTCACGCCTGGCACGGGCACATTCGGCGGCGACGAAAATACCGTCCATCTGATCACAGCGGAGGGGGTGGAGAATTGGCCGCGCCTTCCAAAGCAGTCCGTCGCCGAAAGGCTGGCGCTGAGGATGTCCGGGCATTTCGCATCCGCAACCAAGGCACCTGACTGAAAGATGAACTGAGGAAAGTCTCACAATATGCAGCAATCCGTCACCGTGTCCGTTCAGCGCCTGCCCCATGCAGCGGATCTGTCCCTGCCCGCCTATGGCAGCGCGGAAGCGGCGGGATGCGATCTGCTGGCGGCTGTTAGCGAGACGGTCGTTCTGGCCCCCGGCGACAGTGCAATCATTCCGACCGGTCTGAAAATCGCCCTGCCGCCCGGTTATGAGGCACAGGTCCGACCCCGCTCCGGCCTGGCCGCCAAATTTGGCGTGACCGTACTGAATGCGCCCGGAACGGTGGATAGCGACTATCGCGGTGAGGTTGGGGTGATCCTGATCAATCACGGACACGCGCCTTTTGCCGTGGAGCGTGGCATGCGGATTGCCCAGATGGTGCTTGCCCCGGTATGGCGACTGGAATGGCGAGAAACCGACGATCTGGAGCAGACTGCGCGGGGCAGCGGCGGTTTCGGCTCCACCGGAATCCGATAGACAAGAGTGCAATAAGGGATTGGGAAACGATGCGATTGACGAAGAAACTGATGTTCGCCATCGAGGCGGTGCTGGACATCGCCTACCATGCCTCGGACCTGCCGGTGCAGTCGAAGGAGATCGCCGACCGTCAGGGCATTCCAAGACGCTATCTGGAACAGGTGCTCCAGCAGCTTGTCCATGCCGAAATCCTGCGCGGCGTGCGCGGTCCACGCGGCGGATATCGTCTGGCGAAAGAACGCCGCCGGATCACCGTCGCGGATATCGTCGCCGTGGTTCATGAGATGGAAGGCGGGCGCGATCCGCTGACCGATCCGGCCGGCAGCGATCTGGGACATACTGTACTGCGCCCGATCTGGCAGGAAATCGAGGATTACGCGATGCAGAACCTCGCAAAGACCACAATAGAAGACCTCTGCATCGCCGCCCAGCGCGCGGGCATTGAAAGCCAGTCCCAGAATCAGTTCGATTTCATGATCTGACGCGGCATCAGTCTACACTGCCCCGAAAAGCAGGAGATCCGTGAGTTTCTATCGACCCCAGAGCAAGGTCTGGATGAAGACCACCGGCACCAGCACCATCGCGACCCAGAAGACCGCCTCTATCCCGAAGAACAGCGTTGCGCCGAAGCCCAGGATGACGAGAACCCCGGCAATCGTCAGCAGAACCGGTTTCAATGCTTCCATCTTGGTCATCCTTTCATCCGTGATGGGTTGTTCCTAGCCCAATCATATCAGATGCGCCTTGATGTGAGTCAATGAATGATGACAACACCCTATGCCGCATAGTGCCTGACATTGGGAGGTGCCCGGATCGAGTCCGGGCACGACGCATTCTTTTATGATAGTGAAACTATCGCCGTCGGACTTGATCCGGCGGCCTCCCAGACCCAGGCTCAGACTTCATTCCAGGTCACTCCGCTGCCTGAACACTCGGTCTAGAACCGCGCAGGGTTGTTTCGTTCCCCGGCTGCGGATCACGCGGCACCAGCAGGGCCAGCAGCAGGGAAACAACCGCCATCCCGGCCCCCATCAGGAAGACCACGCTGGCATCGGTCAGCCACAGGATTCCGAAAGCCGCTGGAATGCCAACCGCCGCGATATGATTGATGGTGAAACTGACCCCGGCGGTGGAGGCGATGTCCTTCGGATCGGCGATCTTCTGGAAATAGGTCTTTATCGCGATGGCAAAGGCGAAGAACAAGTGGTCGATGATATAGAGCGCACCCGCCATCACATGATCCTCGACGAAGGCATAGCTGGTAAAGACGATGATCAGCCCGATATACTCGAAGACTAGTGCGCGGCGCTCCCCCACGCTGCGGATGATCCGGCCGATATAGGGGGCGATGAAGATATTCGCGATCAGATTGGCCATGTAGAGCAGCGTGATCGCGGTCACGTCATAGCCGAATTTCTCCACCATCAGGAAGGCGGCGAAGACCATGAAAATCTGTCGCCGCGCGCCACTCATGAAGGTGAGCGCGTAGTAAAGCCAATACCGCCGACGCAGGAACAGCGTCTTCACCTGCAATTCGGGTGCCCTGAAGAATGGGTAATAGGCGCGGCAGAAGACGGCAACCGCCAGCGTGAACAGGCCCGCCCCCAGATATAATGGCTCATAGCCCAGGTTGAAGCCGGGGAAGGGGTTCGCGACATCGAAGAACCCTTGCACCACCAGCATCAGCCTGGAATCAAAGCACACCATGATGACGACGAAGATCCCCAGCGTCCCGATGGAAGCCGCCTTGAGCTGGGAGGCGAGATGCAGCGGTGCGCGCTGCTTGTCGACCAATTGCAGCGTCAGCGACTGGTTCATCGTCTCATAATAGTGATACCCCATCGACATCAGAAAGGTCGTGGCGTAGAGCGCGAATTCAGTTGGGAAATATCCGGTGATCGCGGTCCCGATGCCCAGCAGGGCGAGCGAGAGGAAGGCCAGGTTCTGTTCCCGGATGAAGGGCAGCAGCAGCACCGCCGCGAAGGACAGGAAACCCGGAATCTCCCGGATCGACTGAAGGAAACCGATTTCCTTGCCGGTAAATGCTGCGCGCTCAACCACGAAATTGTTCAGAAGCGTGAACCAGCCGTTCAGGCTGACCGCCATGGCCAGTGCCATCAGGATCAGCATGCCTTCAGGGCCTTGCAGAAGGCGGGGGACGAAACGCGACATCGGGAATCTCTCCAGGGCGGGATGATGCGAGAATTTCGCAGTGACTGAGATATACCCGTCGCTTTGGCGTCTGACTTGCGATATTATGACAATCAATGTTGCAAAATAGACAATCAACCCGATCTGATATTCCGCAATCGCTTGTGCGCCCGCTGGAAATTCGTGCCTTTGACATGGCGGCGGGGGAGCGGTTTGCACCCCATGCCCACGCCTGGGCACAGTTTACCTATTCATCCGAAGGGGTGTTGACGGTCGTCACGGGGGAAGGGCGATTCCTTGCCCCACCCGCCATGGCAGTCTGGCTGCCGCCCGGATTGGAGCACCGGATAGAGACCGTCAGTCCAGCTAAGTTCCGCAGCCTCTACATTGCCGCCGACCGCATCGGGGGCCTGCCATCCCAATGCACCGTACTGTCTGTTGACCCCCTGTTGCGGCACTTGATTCTGGAGGCGGCGGCCCTGCCTCGTGATTGGGATGAGGCGGGCGCACCGGGTCGGCTGATGGCCGTCCTGCTGGACCGCATCCAGGCGGCATCCCCTGCGCAGTTGCACCTGCCGCTACCCAGCGATTCGCGCCTGAAGGCGGCGACGGATATGCTGCTGGCCGATCCCGCCGACCGGCGCGGATTGGAGGATATTGCACGGGAGACCGGGGCAAGCTCGCGTACGCTGGCCCGTCTGTTTCAGCGGGAAACCGGCATGACATTCGGAGCCTGGCGGCGCAGGCGCGCCTTGCTGACCGCGCTGGAACGATTGTCCGAGGGTGACCCCGTCACCACCGTCGCCCTTGATCTAGGCTATGAGAGCCCCTCCGCCTTTATCGCCATGTTCCGCCGCACGCTCGGCGACACCCCGACGCGCTATCTTCAACGATAGGGGTAAGTTCACTCGTCCTCATCCACACCGGCGGAGCATCCACATCCTTTTGCATCTCCAGGGTCCAGAGCGGTCCACCAATACCACCTTACTCGCACTGAGTTTCAGTGACAGGATCGGATCGGCACGATAGGCTATCGGTGTTTACGGATCGGCGCCAATACGCTCCAGGATCGCCGGAGGGACAGGCCCGGATGAAAATGCCACGATTCAGACCCAATCGCCGCAGCGGCTTCACAGCCCGGACCGGTCGGGTCGGTGGTCGCCCCATCGGGTTCAGCCCGACAACCCTGATCACACTGCGCTGGATTGCCGTCGCCGGGCAGTTCGTGACCCTGATGATCGTGGTCTTCGCTTTCAATTTTCCTGTCTCCCTGGTCCCCTGCTTGCTTGTCATCGCGGCGCTGGCGGCCTCCAATCTGGCGCTTGTTGCCTCACGCCCGCGCCGCCTGACCGAGGCACGCACGGCATTAATCCTGGGCTTTGACCTGCTGCAACTGGCCACACTGATCGGGTTTACCGGGGGTTTGCAGAATCCCTTCGCCCTGCTGCTGCTGGCCCCGGTGACGGTGTCGGCAACGATCCTGTCGCGCCGGGCAACACTGGCGCTGACCGCCCTGGCCGTGACGGTGGCGACCGTGATTGCTTTCGTCCATCTGCCGCTGCCCTGGACCTCGCCGGAAGGGGTCACCCTGCCGCCGATCTATCGGCTGGGGATCTGGACCGCGCTGACCATGTCATTGGTCTTCATCGCCACCTATGTCTGGACGGCATCGGAGGAATCCCGACGCCTGACCGATGCGCTCTCCGCCTCTGACGGGGCATTGGCGCGGGAGCGGGAAATGTCCGCACTGGGTACGCTGGCCGCCGCCGCCGCCCATGAGCTTGGTTCCCCACTGGCGACGATTGCCGTGGTTTCCAAGGAACTGCTGGGCATGGTCGACCGGGACAGCCCGATTTATGAGGATGTCGAACTGCTGAAAAGCCAGTCTGATCGTTGCCGTGATATCCTGGTTGGCCTATCGCGCCGTCCGGCGGAGGCCGGGGGCGACCCGTTCGAGGTTTTGCCGCTCTCTGATCTGGTGGAAATCGCCACGGATGAACATGTTCCGGACCAGATCGACCTGGAGGTGGAGATTGACGAAGCCTGCGACGGGCCGGAACCGCTGGTGCAGCGAACTCCCGAATTCCTGCACGGCCTTGGCAATTTCGCCGCCAATGCCGGACAGTTTGCCAGACATCGGGTGACAATCCGGCTCTACTGGACGAAAAGGGAAGTCTGGATCACCGTGCATGACGACGGGCCGGGCTTTGCCAATGCGGTGCTGCCGGTATTGGGGGAACCTTACATGTCGACACGATCCGGCAAGGATGGGCATATGGGCCTTGGCGTCTTCATCGCCACCACCCTGCTGGAGCGGATCGGTGCCGAAGTCATGTTCCGCAACCGCAAGGGGGCGGAAATCCGGATTCGATGGCCACGCCGGGTGTTGGAAGCCGCCCAGGATGCCCTATAATTTCGAGTATCAAGGAGCCAGCACCATGTCCGACAGCCTGCCCTCCCATATCCGCGACCGCAGCCTTCTGATTGTCGATGACGACGCGCCACTGCGCAACCGGCTAGTTCGCGCGATGGAGCAGCGCGGCTTTCAGGTGACCGGGGCATCTGGCGTAACCGAGGGGCTGGAAGCCGCCGCCGAGCGCCCGCCCGCCTATGCCGTCGTCGATATGCGCCTGGAGGATGGCAACGGTCTGGATGTCGTCGAGGCCCTGCGCGACGCACGGTCCGATATCCGCATCGTCATGCTGACTGGATATGGCAACATTGCCAGCGCCGTAACGGCGGTGAAACGCGGTGCCATCGATTATCTGGCCAAGCCCGCCGATGCCGACCAGATTGTCGCGGCCCTGCTGGAGGATGACCGCCCGCTGCCGCCACCGCCGGAAGATCCGATGTCCGCCGACCGGGTGCGCTGGGAACATATCCAGCGGGTCTTTGAACAATGCGGACGCAATGTATCAGAAACCGCGCGCCGCCTGAAGATGCACCGCCGAACCCTGCAACGCATCCTGAACAAGCACGCCCCGCGCGGTTGACTTCTCCCTGGCATTCCAGATGATCCGACTGCCGGGGTTTGATATTTTGGTCATTCAATAAAATAATTGAACAACCAATCAATTTATTGAATAGTTAAATTAGTTCTTTAATATTAGCAGTGAGATTCGGAAAATACCGAGTTATTAGATGTGAAGCAGGAGCTGAAGGGGTGGCGGGTTTTGTGAATACGGTTGCGTCTTCCGCTTCCCGGCTATCGGGGAAACGGAAAGGACCTAGCTGTCTCGCCGTCACTCCCGCGAAGGCGGGAGTCCAGAGCAGCGAATCAGACGCCGAGTCGTTCGCTCTGGACCCCGGACAGCCGCTTCGCGTCTTCCGGGGTGACGGCCACTTCGAATGCTCGGAATTCCACTGTCTATGTCGAGACGCCATTAAGTCCAGTATTGGTAGCTAGATCGGGATACTTGCATGGCGCGACGATCAATCGAGGATATCCGCAGGACAGAGCTGATCGAGGCCGCGCTGGCGGTGATCGCAGAGGATGGGCTGGATTCCGCAACGACACAGCGGATCGCCGGGCGGGCGGAGATTTCGGCCGGGATCGTCCATCACTATTTCGGGGACAAGGCGCATCTGCTGCAAGCCGCCATGCGGGCCATCCGCCGACCCGTCGCGCAGGCCTTCCAGGTGCGGCTGGCGGCGTCAGATATCCGGGACGGGGTCGGGAGGGGGGCACTGGCGGCCTGTCTGGAGGCACATCTGGACCCGGAAATCCTGACCGTGCGCCGGGCGGCGGCCTGGCTGCAATTCACCGCCCGGGTCGCCTATGTCGAGGATTATGCCCGGATTCACCGGGTCGTGCGTGCCAGGCAACTGGCGGCATTGCAACGGGCCGTGCGCCCGCTGGTCCGCGATTCAGGAACCGCCATCGCCATGGCCTTAAGGCTGGCAACGGCGCTGGACGGATACTGGATGGAATGCGCGACGCGGGAAGGCGGGCTGCTGCCCGGCGAGGCGCGCCGCGCGATGGATGCGATTTTATCGGATTCCGTTTGGTAACCGGGCCGGTCGGGATTAGTCTTATGGATATGATGCTGCGATTTCTCCGCTCGATATCGATCCTATTCGCCATCCTGGCGCTGACAGGCTGTTACCTGCCGAACAAGTTCGATCTGACCATGCAGATCGCACCGGATGGACGCTATGCGCTGACTTACAACGGAACACTGACCCAATTGCAGTTCCTGCAACGGATCGGCAGTGGCGATTTGACCGGATCCCGCATCGACGAATATGTCGGGATTTTTGAATCCGACATGCGGCGTGATTCCGGCTTCAAGGAAGTGACCTATCTCGGCAAGGCGGAATACCGGGTCAAATATGAGAAACAGGGCAGCCTGGTAGAGGAAAAGCAGTTCAGTTTCCCGTCGCGCAAGGGAACCATCGTTGGCCTGCGCCACTGGACGGAATTGACGACACCGGGATATCTGGAACGGTTCCGGGCCACCGGCCATCCGGCCCTTCCCGCCATGGCCGCAGCGAATTTTGCCCGGGAACCCCATATCATGGAAATCTTTGGCGACCGGTTACCGCAGAAAATCCGGGAGGATCTGGCCGCGAACGGCTATTGGGTGCAGGGCAAGATCCGTATCTGGACCTCGGCAAAGGTCGCCTATCACAATGCCCAGCAGGTGGTGGAGGGCAATCCCAGCCTGTATATCTGGGAAGTTAACGATCTGGCCGCCCAACCGCCGCAGATGATCATGGCCTGGACACCCCCAGGAAACTGACCCAGGAAACTGACTGGGGGCTGACATCCGCCCGCCGGGCGAAGAAAGGACAACGATGGCATTCGACGCGATCCTGCAAAGTCTGTTGAGCGGATTTCCCTTTCTGATCCTGCATTTCACCGTAACCGTCGGAATCTGGCTGGTCGGCGTCTGGCTCTATGTCCTCTCGACGCCCTATCGGGAAATGGACCTGATCCGCCAGAACAATCCCGCCGCCGCGATCACACTGTCCGGGGCGATGCTGGGTCTTGCGCTGCCACTCGGCTTTGCCATGGCGTCCAGTGTGAATGTCCTTGATATCCTGATCTGGGGCTGCGTGACCGTGGCGATCCAGATCGCCGTTTATCGCGTCGTCGATCTGGTGCTGCGCGACCTGCCACGCCGGATCGCGGCGGGTGAGATCGCCGCCGCCCTGACCGCAAGCGCCGTGAAACTGTCCATCGCGGTCTTTAACGCCGCCGCCGTTTCCGGCTGATCGGGGCGGGTCGATGAAACCCGTCGACAGCCTTGTGATGCTGGTCCTACTCGGGGTCTTTCTGGCCTCGATCTTCGGTCTGTTTGACGATGGTGACGACAGTGCAGAGGATTCGGTGCTCCAGCAGTCCCGACCGCCGCTTCCTGCCGGTGAAATTCCAACCGGCCCGGCACTGCCTGCCCCCAGCCGCAGTGACCCCATTCTGATGATCGATACCGGCACCCGGATGTCCAACAGCGTGGGTACCGCCTTCTCCCTCGATTCCGACGGTATCTGGCTCACGGCGCGGCATGTCGTCGATGGGTGCAGCCGGGTCGGCCTGATGACCGGACCATCCCGCGCCACACGGGTCAACGACATCTGGATTCATCCCGAGGCCGATCTGGCCGTCCTGTCCCAGGCCCTGCGTCGTCCGGCTCTGACGTTCGCCAACCGCAGCCCGGTTCTTGGAGAAACTGCCTATGGTGTCGGTTACCCCAGGGGCGAACCTGGCGATATCGCCGGGCGGCTGATCGGGCGGGCAGTCTCGCGCAGTACCGGGCGACTGACGCTGGACGAGCCGATCCTGGTCTGGAGCGAAATTGCCCGGTTCCCCGGTGGCAATGACGCGTTGAGCGGCATCAGCGGCGGCCCCCTGCTGGCCGCCGACGGTCAGGTTCTGGGTGTAATCGTATCGGCTACGGTCCGGCGCGGGCGTTTCAACACGGTCGCCCCGGATTCGCTGCCCCCAGCGCTGAATGCCGCTAATCTTACCCCCGACGCCAGTGACCAGTGGGTTCACCTGTCCGAATCGATATCGACCACCTCCCTGCCGACGCTCGGCAACCACCTGCGTCAGGAAGGGGCGGTCACGCAGGTAATCTGTCTGGTCGACTGACCTGCAGCAGAACCACTCTGACCGGGTGCTCCGAAACACTGCTCTTTCCAGCTTTTCCTGACCCGCCGATCATGCCAGAAATTGGTAATATTCTTTCCTTCAAATCGGGAGATTCGCACCATGAGCAGACCAGTCACCATCGTCACCGGGGGATCGCGCGGGATCGGTGCCGGGTGCTGCCGGATGCTGGCGGCACGGGGCCATGACATCGCCTTTTCCTATCACAGCGATGAAAAGGCGGCGGCGCGCGTTGTCGCGGAAGTCGAGGTAGCGGGCGGACAGGCCCTGGCGATCCGCGCCGATATGTCCAGGGAGGAGGGAATCCTTGATCTATTCACTGCCGCCGATGCCCGTTTCGGGCGGCTGGACCATGTCGTGATCAATGCCGGCTCCACCGGCAGGATCAAGCGCGTCGTCGATATGACAGCGGCTGAAATCCAGGCGGTGATGGACCTGAACGCCGTCGGTGCCCTGATCTGTGCCCGCGAATCGATCCGGCGGCTGTCCACGGCGACAGGGGGCCGGGGCGGTACCATCGTCATCGTCTCATCAATCGCGGCGACGCTCGGCTCCCCCAACGAATTCGTCCACTATGCCGCCGCCAAGGGGGCGGCCAGCACGATGACGATCGGCCTGGCACGGGAAGTTGCAAAGGAAGGCATCCGGGTCAACGCGGTCGCGCCGGGCCTGATCGAAACTGACATCCATGCCAGCGCCGGGGCACCGGATCGGGTCGAACGCCTGAAAATCAACGTCCCGATGGGCCGGGGTGGCACGGTGGAGGAAACAGTCGAAGCTATCCTGTGGCTGCTGTCGGATGCGTCGCGCTATGTGACCGGAGCGATCATACCGGTCAGCGGCGGTCGTTAGAGCGGCGGTTTTGCATACAGAACGGCGACGGTATTGAAGCCGCTCCCTTCCTGACGCATGATCTGATTCTGTCGATCCAGTTCAACTTCTGACGTCCTGCAGGCCTTCGCATCGCATCAAGGCCAGTCCTGGGGCGGTTAGGCCAAATTCCCCATGTCTGAAGGTCCCCTGTTCGTCTATCGCGCGCTTATCCATGACAATGCGCTGAAATCCGATCCGGTTCAGGGTCTTGCGGTCGAGAAACTGCAAAGCCTGTACCACGCTCTGGCTCATTATCACCCATCGGATGCAGTTGCGGGATGGAAGGCACGCCTCGGTCTGGCGAGACGACGCGAAGACCCGCCGCAGGGACTCTATCTCTATGGCGGGGTCGGGCGGGGCAAGTCGATGCTGATGGACCTGTTCTTCGCTGAAGTCCAGGTTGAGCGCAAACGGCGCGTTCATTTTCACGAATTCATGATCGAGACCCATTCTGCGATCCATGCCTGGCGTCAGGCCCAGAAAACCCGTGAATCGAAGGAAACCGACCCGCTGCCGAAAATCGCCGAGGCGATTGCGGACAAAGCCTGGCTGCTTTGTTTCGATGAATTCCATGTCACCGACATTGCGGACGCGATGATTCTGGGCCGATTGTTCGAATCCTTGTTCGAACGGGGCGTCGTCGTCATCGCGACCTCCAACTGGGCACCGGATGATCTCTACAAGGACGGGCTTCAGCGCGGCCAGTTCCTGCCCTTCATCGCCTTGTTGAAGAAGAAACTGGATATCCTGCATCTGGATTCGCCAACCGATTACCGCCTGATCCGGATGAAATCGCTGAAGACCTATCATGCACCGCTGGGACCGCCCGCGACAAAGGCGCTGAATCAGGCTTTCGACGACCTGACCGAGGGCGCACGGCCTGACTCGGACAGCATCACGGTCAAGGGTCGCACGATCACAATTCCAAAAGCGGCGCGCGGCGTTGCGATGGTTGAGTTCGACGCACTTTGTGGCAAACCGTTGGGGGCGGAGGATTATCTGACCCTGGCCGGGCGCTATCACACACTGATCCTGGACCATGTCCCGCGCCTGACCGAGGACCGCCGCAACGAGGCGAAGCGGTTCATGACCCTGATCGATTCGCTATACGAGCATCGCGTCAATCTGATCATGGCCGCCGACGCCGCGCCCAACGACCTCTACCGCGAGGGCACCCATGCGTTTGAATTCGAACGCGCGGCTTCCCGCCTGATGGAGATGCAATCGGCGGAATACCGGGACGCACCGCATAAATCGGTATGTGAGGGAGACTAGATTGCTCCTGAACCGCAGGTCGGGCAGTCGGGATTCTTCGGTACCGCGATCTTGTGAAAGGTCTGGTCCAGCGCATCAAACAGCAGCAGCTTTCCGGTCATGCCGGTGCCGAGACCGAGGATTTCCTTCAGCACCTCCGTCGCCTGCAAACTGCCCATCACGCCCGCGACGGCCCCGAAAATACCGACCGTGTCACAGCGCGGGACCAGGGCGGCATCCGGCGGTTCCGGGAACAGGCAGCGATAGCACGGCCCGCCCTCATACGGCTTGAAGGTCGAAAGCTGGCCTTCGAACCGCACCAGGGCGGCACTGACCAATGGCTTTTTCAGCGCAAAACAGGTCTCGTTGGCAAGATAGCGCGCGGTGAAATTGTCGCTGCCATCGACAACCAGATCATATCCGGCAAACAGTTCCGCGGCATTGTTGGGGCCAAGGCGCAGGCGGTGCTCGATCACCGTGATATCCGGGTTGATGAGTTCGATGCGCTCGGCGGCGGAGCGGGTCTTCGGGCGTCCGATATCATCCATCGAATGGATGATCTGGCGCTGCAGGTTGGAAAGATCCACGGTGTCATGATCGACGATCCCCAGCGTGCCGATACCGGCAGCAGCGAGATACATCAGCACCGGCGCGCCGAGACCGCCCGCGCCGACCACCAGCACCTTCGCCTGCAATAACTTGATCTGCCCTTCCTCCCCGACCTCGTCGAGGATCACATGGCGGGCATAGCGTTCAAGCTGCGCATCGTCGAGGTCGTCCATGGGATTTCCCTCCCTCTCATCCTACCGGTTGGCCTTCCGGCGGATTCGTTGCGATCCAGTGCCGCGCGATGGCGTCACGCCGGGCGAACCAGACGCCGCTGCGCGCCTGCATATGGTCCAGTAACCGGGTCAGCCCCGCAATGCGACCCGGTCGCCCGATCAGCCGACCGTGCAGCCCGATCGTCATCATCCGCCCGCCTTCCTCATACAGCGCATCGAAATAGTCGCGGTTATAGATAAAGAAATCCTCCGCCGTCGAAAAGCCACTGGTCCGGAAGAAGCGGCTATCATTGGAATCGATGCTGTAGGGCATGATCAGATGCGGTCGCCCGTAATCATGGGTCCAATAGGGCACATCATCGGCATAGGAGTCGGAATCATAGAGGAACCCGCCTTCCTCCACCACCAGACGGCGGGTGTTCAGGCTCGGCCTGCCAGTGTACCAGCCGACCGGGCGTTCCCCGGTATAGCGGCGGATCGCCTCCACCGTCCGGCGGATATGGTCGCGCTCCTCCTCCTCCGGCATGCCGAAATAGTCGAACCAGCGCCAGCCATGAGCATGAACATCCGCGCGGCTGCTGGCAATCGCCTCTGCCGCGACGGGGTTGAGGGTCAGCGCCTGACCAACCGCGTTGACTGTGAAATCGATCCCCCGTTCCTCAAACACCCGCAGAACCCGCCAGAATCCTGCTCGTGCACCATAATCATACATGCTTTCCGAATTCAGGTCGCGCGCATCAATGCGGGGATCGCCGCCGACCTCGTGCAGGATATTCTCGGACTGGCCGTCGCCATGGTCGATATGGCGTTCCGCTCCTTCCTCGTAGTTCAGGCCGAAATTGACCGCGATCCGCGCCCCGTCAGGCCAGTTCGCGGCAGGTGGGGTGCGGCCATAGCCGATCAGATCGCGGGTCGGCGGCTGTCCTGTCATTCCATATCCTCCGGGGTGCCCTGCAACTGAATGCGCCGCGCCAGCAGGGCGGGCAGCCCGCCCATCCCATCGCGGATATCCTGTTCTATCGCCAGGGCCAACGCACCCTCATCCCGGTTCCGGATCGCGGCGATGGCTTCTTCGTGCCGGTCTTCCAGATAGGTTGTCCCCAGGCTTTCGCGCGTCAGATACAGGAACGGGCCGATCTGCAGCCACAGGCTTTCGATCAGCGGCATTACCACCCGGCCCGGGGCGCAGTCGTAGAGAGTGAAATGAAAAGCCCGGTTACGCTCCTGATACAGCGCCCAGTCACCGGCCTCAATGGCGCGGTCCTGCTCGGCATTGATCGACTGGAGACGGTCGGCCAGTGCATCATCGGTCGCCGGAAAGGCGCGCCGCGCCGCCAGCACCTCCAGTGCCACCCGCGCCTCGGTCAGTTCGCGGAAACTCTCCGGCGTCATATGCGGCACCGCGACCCGGCGGTTCGGCAACAGGGTCAGCGCGCGTTCCGCGATCAGGCGGCGCAGCGCCTCGCGGGCGGGCATCATGCTGGTTCCAAGCTTTTCCGCCAAACCGCGGATCGTCATCGCCTCGCCGGGACGGAACCGGCCCAGCATGATTGCTTCCCGCAATTCGCCATAGACCCGTTCCTGCATCGTGGCGGTGCGCATCGTTGCCACACGCGCCGTGCCGTCCCGCACCATGGGCAAATGCCCCCTTCGTCGCTACCAAGACCTGATGGGCAGTGTGCGAGCCGCCGCACCGCGTCGCAAGTCCTATCCGGGGACTCCCTCTGCCTGGATGCCGAACCCGGCTGATACCTTGCCGCCAATGGCCATCGTGACCTGTCCCGCAATGCGATGGATAAGCGCGCCGAGATCGTCCAGACGGTCATCCTGGATACGGGCCTGGGGCCCGGAAATGGAAATCGCCGCCACCGGTTCCCCGAACTCGTTGAAGATCGGAGCCGCAACACAGCGCAGGCCGACCGCATGCTCCTCATCATCGATGGCATAACCGCGATGCCGGGCACAGGCGATATCCTCCAGCAGGGCGATGCCGTTGCGGATGGTCTTGTCGCTATAGGTCGAAAATTTCAGATTGCGGATGTGCAGACCGGCCTGTTCCGGCGCCATTCCGGCCAGCAGCGCCTTGCCAACCCCTGATGCGTGCAGCGGTGCGCGCCCGCCCGGCGGGGCCAGCGCCCGCATCATCTGCCGGCTTTCAACCTGGGACAGATAGATCGTTTCCTCCCCGTCGAGAATCGCCAGGTTGATCGATTCCCCGCTTTCCTCCATCGCCCGGAACATATGAGGCCGCGCGATCCCGACAACATCGCGATTGCGCAGAAAGCCGGTGCCGACGATGAAGGCCTGAACCCCGGCAAACCACAGGCCACGCTCTGCATCCTGGGTGACGAAACGGCGGGCCTCCAGGCTTTTCAGCAGACGATGGGCAGTGGAGGGGGCCAGATCGGCACGCTGGGCCAGATCCCCCAGAGTCGCGCCCTGAGGGTGGGCCGCGACATCTTCCAACAGAGAAAGCGCCCGATTGAGCGACCGCACCCCGCCATCGCCATTGCCAGATGCGGCACTGTCCTGTCCGGACACCGCCATTGGATCAGTCTTGGATGGCACCGCCCCGGAAGGAGGTCGCCCGCGCCGACGGGATGCAGGTTCCGGGGATTTCCGAACATCCTTTGCCATGACCGGTGTTTCCTCACACATAAGCCAGTAGTCAGGCCGATAACCGGACCTGGAGATGAATCCTGCCCCAGAGTATCTTCCATTTTCCACAGGGCGGAAAATCCTGACGTCTGATTTGGACCTGCCTTGCGGTTTTTGCAAGCAATCATCGACAGGGTCTCCTATAGTGCCGCCAGACTGAAACCACACCGAAATCAAAGGGAGAAGCGCAGCCATGCGCCGTCAGCACCGCACGAAAATCGTCGCCACACTGGGTCCGGGTACCGGAGATGCCGCCGCCATCCAGGCCCTGTTTGAAGCCGGTGTCGACGTTTTCCGCCTGAATTTCAGTCATGGTGCCCATGCGGAACACAGGAAGCGTCTGGATATCATCCGGGCACTTGAATCCAAATTCGCCCGTCCGATTGCGGTGATGATGGACCTGCAGGGACCGAAACTGCGCATCGGGACTTTCGCCGGTGGTCCGATTGATCTTTCCGTCGGTGACCGATTCCGCCTCGATCTGAAAGATGTACCGGGGGATCAGGAACGGGTGACGCTGCCGCATCCAGAGATTTTCCAGGCACTTGAGGTCGGGGCGGACCTGCTGCTCGACGACGGACGCATCCGTCTGACGGTGGAAAGCTGCGGGGCGGATTTCGCCAATTGCACGGTCGCCGTCGGTGGACCGCTGTCGGAGCGCAAGGGCGTCAACGTGCCGGGTGTGATCCTGCCGCTCTCGCCGCTGACCGAAAAGGATCTGGCCGATCTGGACTATGGGCTGAGCATGGGGGTGGACTGGATCGCCCTCAGCTTCGTGCAGCGCGCGGAGGATATCGAGGAAGCCCGCGCCCTGATCAAGGGGCAGGCCGGAATCCTCGCTAAGCTGGAAAAACCATCGGCCATTCTTGAACTGGACGCTATCGTCGACGCCGCTGATGCCATCATGGTCGCCCGCGGCGATCTGGGGGTGGAAATGCCGCCGGAAGACGTTCCGGTATTGCAACGACGCATTATCCAGGCCTGCCGCATGGCCGGAAAGCCGGTGGTGGTCGCGACCCAGATGCTGGATTCCATGGTGGAGCGCCCTGTCCCGACCCGTGCCGAAGCCTCCGATGTCGCCACCGCCGTCTATTCCGGGGCCGATGCAGTAATGCTGTCGGCGGAAACCGCCGTTGGTGAGTATCCCGTCGAATCGGTTGAAATGATGAACCGGATCATCGAGCGGGTGGAGCGCGACCCGGTCTATCGCGAGGGAATGGAGGCACAGCGGCTTCAGCCGGAGCCAACCACTGCCGATGCCGTCGCGTCAGCCGCCGCCCAGATGGCGCGGACACTGAACGTGAATGCGATCGCGACCTACACCACCTCCGGCTCGACCACCCTGCGGATCGCCCGCGAACGCCCGATGGCCCCGATCCTGGGCCTGACACCCCGCGACGATACCGCCCGCCGTCTCGCCCTGGTCTGGGGCGTCCACCCGGCCCGCGTTCCCGACGCCGCCAGCCTGGACGACATGTCCGAAACCGCGACCCATCAGGCGAAGATCGACGGTTTCGGCAGCAATGGCGACCGCATCGTCATCACCGCCGGCGTCCCCTTCAGCACCCCCGGCAAGACAAACCTGCTCCGCATCGCCCGCATCGGCGGCTCGACCGAGGGGTAGGGGTTTCCCAACGGCATTTCACCGAACGGGAAAAAGATTTACCGCAGAGGACGCGGAGAAGGCGCAAAGAGCGCAGAGGGTATCGGACCTGTTTCGGCGTTCCCGCTCCACACCACGAAACGACCAGTCTCCTCATCGTCACCCCGGAAGGCGCGAAGCGGCTGTCCGGGGTCCAGAGCGGCAGACGGAGATTCATGCCTGACGCTCTGGATACCCGCCTACGCGGGTATGACGGGAAATATGGAAATTTACCGCAAAGGACGGGGGCGTACGCGAATGCCTCCGTGCCCTTGGCGGTAAACTCTTCCCTATTCCGCCGCTTCCGCCTGTTGGGCGATGGGCGTCACCTTCGCGGCGCAGAACTTGAATTCGGGGATCTTGCCGAATGGATCAAGCTGCGGGTTGGTGAGCATATTGGCGGGGCCTTCAGCGAAGCAGAAGGGGATGAAGACCATGTCTTCGGTCACGTCCCGGTCGGCCCGGGCCTTGACCTTGACCGCGCCACGCCGCGTATGGACCTCGACGTAATCGCCGGGCTTGACCCCGTTCGCGACCAGCCATCGCGGGTGTAGATGAGCGACGGCTTCCGGCTCCAGCATGTCCAGAACAGCCGCGCGCCGGGTCATCGCGCCGGTATGCCAATGCTCCAACAGACGCCCTGTAGTCAGCACCATCGGATAGCTGGCATCGGGCATTTCCGATGGCGGAACCAGGTCGGTCGGCACCAGCTTCACGCGGCCATTCGCGGTCGGGAACTGCTCGGCGAAAATGATCTCGTGACCGGGGCTGGTCGCATCGTCGCAGGGATAGGTCACCGCCCCTTCGCTTTCCAGCCGGTCCCAGGTGATGCCATTCAGCGACTGCATGATGCCACCCATTTCGGCGAAGACATCCTTCGGATGGGTGTAATTCCAATCGAGACCAAGGCCACGCGCGATCTCCTGGATCAGTTCCCAGTCCTGCCGCGCCTCACCGGGCGGGGCAAGAGCCGGACGCCCAAGCTGCACCTGGCGGTTGGTATTGGTGAAGGTGCCCCATTTCTCGGCCTTTGCGGAGGCGGGGAAGATGACGTCGGCGTGATAGCAGGTCTCGGTCAGGAAAATATCCTGCACCACCAGATGGTCGAGTTCGGCCAGAGCCTGTCGGGCATGACGGGTATCGGGGTCGGACATGGCGGGGTTTTCACCCATGATATACATGCCCCGGATCTCGCCCTCCAGGATCGCATTCACGATCTCCACCACGGTCAGTCCGCGATTGGGGTCCAGCGTGGCCCCCCAGTAATCCTCGTACATCTTGCGAATTTCATCATTCTCCACCGACTTGTAATCGGGGAAAACCATCGGGATCAGCCCGGCATCGGACGCGCCCTGAACATTGTTCTGACCCCGTAACGGATGCAAACCGGTGCCCGGTCGCCCGACCTGCCCGGTGATCGCGGCCAGCGTGATCAGGCAGCGCGCGTTGTCAGTACCATGAACATGCTGGGAAACGCCCATGCCCCAGAAGATGATCGCCTTCTCCGCCCTGGCATAGGTCCGGGCAACTTCACGGATCGTTTCGGCATCGATACCACAGATCGGGGCCATGGCTTCGGGCGAGAAGCGCTTCACATTCTCCTTCACCGCCGCGAAATTATCGACGCGGGCCTGAACGAACTGCTCGTCGATCAGATCCTCATAGATGATCGTGTGAATCATCGCATTGAGCAGCGGCACATCACGGCCCGGTGTAAATTGCAGATGCTTCCAGGCATGGCGGGCAAGTTGCTGGCCGCGCGGGTCCATCACGATCAGCTTCGCACCGCGCTTGGCTGCCTGTTTCAGGAAGGTTGCCGCAACCGGGTGATTCTGGGCCGGGCGGGCACCGATCACGATCATGCAGTCGGAATCCTTCGCCGCCGTGAAAGGCGCTGTCACGGCCCCGGAATTGACGCCTTCCATCAGCGCCGCAACGGAGGAGGCGTGGCAGAGCCGGGTGCAGTGATCGACATTGTTGGTCTCGAAGCCGGTCCGCACCAGTTTCTGGAACAGATAGGCCTCCTCGTTCGACCCCTTGGCGGAGCCGAACCCGGCCAGTGCGCCGCCGCCCTTCTCGTCGCGGATGCGCCGCAGTCCGGAAATCGCGACATCCAGCGCCTCTTCCCAGCTCGCCTCGCGAAAATGGGTCAGCGGGTTCATCGAATCCACTTCCATATCCCACGCCTTGCCGACCCCTTCCTTGCGGATCAGCGGCTTGGTCAGGCGCCCCGGATGGCTGGAATAATCCATCCCGAAACGACCCTTGACGCAGAGTCGCTTTTCGTTGGCCGGACCATTCTTGCCCCGGACCTCGACGATTTTATTGTCGGTCACATGGATTTCGGTCTGGCAGCCAACGCCGCAGAACGGGCAGACGGAGTCGATGATCTTCTCCGCCGGACCCAGATAGACCTGCGCTTCATCCAGCTTGGTCGCGGGCATCAGCGCGCCGGTCGGACAGGCCTGGACGCATTCGCCGCAGGCAACGCAGGTCGATTCGCCCATCGGATCGTCGAAATCGAAGACGATCTTTGCGCCATGGCCGCGATAGGCCATGCCGATGACATCGTTGACCTGCACTTCACGACAGGCGCGAACGCACAGATTGCAATGGATGCAGGCATCCAGATTGACCCGCATCGCCGGATGGCTGGCATCGGTCTGCGGCGTGCCGCGCTGCGGGAAGCGGGAGGTCTCGACCGACATGCGGTCGATCCAGGTCCAGAACTTGCTGTCGGTTTCATGCGCGACTTCGCGCTCCGGCTGATCGGCGAGCAGCAGTTCGAAAACCATATCGCGCGACGCCTTGGCGCGCTCACTGGCAGATTTGACGACCATGCCCTCGGCGGGCTGACGGATGCAGGACGCGGCCAAAGTACGCTCGCCCTCGATCTCCACCATGCAGGCACGGCAGTTACCATCAGCGCGATAGCCCGGCTCCGGCTGCCAGCAGAGATGCGGAATTTCCGTGCCTTCGCGCTGCGCCACCTGCCAGATGCTCTCGCCCGGAAAGGCGGTCACATCCCGGCCATCCAGAGAAAAGGTGACGGTTTTCAGTGCGGTATCAGGCATGGACGGTTCCTCGGTTCGGTTCGTGTCCGAAGATCGGACAAGCGGCCTACAGCATTGCGGCGCACTCTGCCGCAAGGGAGAGGAACTTTATAGCCCATTCGCGCCGTCGAGGGAGAAAAGAACGTCATGCCGTGCGGGTTTCGCATGCCATGCCGAAAAGATCAGTCGCTCTTGAGTTCCAGCGCGTATCCGGCGGAGCGAACAGTGCGGATGACATCGGCCTCACCGGCTTCGTTCAGGGCCTTGCGCAGGCGGCGGATATGGACATCGACGGTGCGCAACTCGACATAGACATCGCGGCCCCAGACCGAATCCAGCAGTTGCTCACGACTGAAGACCCGTCCCGGATGCTCCATGAAGTGCCGCAGCAGGCGGTATTCCGTCGGGCCCAGCTTGATCTCCCGGCCATTGCGGTGGACTCGATGGGCGGCCAGATCCATTTGCAGATCGGCGGCATTCAGCGCTTCATCAGACAGAGCCGGGCGCGACCGCCGCAGCAGTGCATGGACCCGTGCGGTCAGTTCGGCAGGAGAGAACGGTTTGGTGACATAGTCATCAGCCCCGGAATCCAGCCCGCGCACCGTATCGGCCTCCTCCCCGCGCGCCGTCAGCAGGATGATCGGCAGGTTCTTGGTCGCCGGGCGACGACGCAACTGGCGGCAGACCTCGATACCAGAAAGCTGTGGCAGCATCCAGTCGAGCAGTACGAGATCGGGCGGGTTTTCTTCGACCGCGACCAGGGCCTCCTCACCATCGGACACGGCATCGACTTCGAATCCCTGATGTTCCAGATTATAGCGCAGCAAGGTGACGACCGCCGTTTCATCCTCGACAATCAATATCTTCGGCTTGATTCCGCTCATCGATTTCACCGCTCCCCGGTCTATGACGGCATCAGGCATCATTGTTATCCTCGTCATCCGGCTGGACCACCGCATAATTGGAGGCATCCGCCTTCGGACGGCGTTCCGCCATCGCCACGCCTTCGACCTGATAATGGATCGTCTCGGCGATATTCGTCGCATGGTCGCCGATCCGCTCCAGATTCTTCGCGATGAAGAGCAGATGGGTGCAGGACGTGATATGCCGGGGATCTTCCATCATATAGGTTAGCAATTCGCGGAACAGGCTGGTATAGAGGGCATCAACCTCCTCATCCGCTTCCCAGACCTCGATTGCCTTGGCGGTATCGCCCTGCAGATGGGCGTCCATCACGTCCTTCAGCATTGCCTGCACCGGGCGTCCTGTACGGATCACGCCGCGCAGCAGCGGTTCCGCCGGAAGCTGGTTCAGTGCAATCGCCCGCTTGGCGATGTTCTTGGCATAATCACCGATCCGCTCGATATCCGACGCAGTGCGCAGGGTGGAGACGATATAGCGCAGATCGTTCGCCATCGGCTGGCGCAAAGCCAGCATGCGCACGACCAGATTCTCGACTTCCCGTTCCAGCGCGTCGATTTCCCGGTCGCCGTCCTTGACCGAGAGGGCGAGCGCATCGTCCCGTCGCTCGATCGCCGTCAGGGCATTCGACAACTGGCTTTCCGCCAGACCGCCCATCCGGGCCAGAAGCTTTGTCAGCTTCTTGATTTCCTCGTTATAGGCGGCGTGGATGTGACCTTCGGAGACATTGGTCATGATGTTCTGCACTTTCTGTTGCGTCTAATCGGGCTGTGGCATCTGATCGGATAGGGGAAAGCGGCTTGCGCCTCAACCGAAGCGACCGGTGATGTAACCCTGGGTGCGCTCTTCCTTCGGGTTGGTGAAGATCTGCTCGGTCTCACCGTATTCTACCAGATTCCCGAGATGGAAGAAGGCGGTCTTTTGCGAGACTCGGGCCGCCTGCTGCATCGAATGGGTGACGATGGCGATGGTATAGTTCTCCCGCAACTCGTGGATCAGATCCTCGATCTTCGCGGTCGCGATCGGATCAAGGGCCGAGCAGGGTTCGTCCATCAGGATCACTTCCGGCTGAACCGCAATCGCCCGCGCAATGCAGAGGCGCTGCTGCTGGCCGCCGGACAGGCCGGTGCCGGGCTGGTTCAGGCGGTCCTTCGCCTCGTTCCACAGGCCCGCCTTCTGCAGCGAGGTCTCGACGATCTCGTCCATCTCCGCCTTGTTGCGGGTCAGGCCATGGATGCGCGGACCATAGGAGACATTCTCATAGATCGATTTCGGGAAAGGGTTCGGCTTCTGAAACACCATTCCGACACGGGCGCGCAGATGCACGACATCGACGTCCCGGTCATAGATGTCCTTGCCGTCCATGATGATCTCACCCTGAATGCGGCAGATATCGATGACGTCATTCATCCGGTTCATGCACCGAAGAAAGGTGGACTTGCCGCAGCCGGACGGGCCGATCAGGGCGGTCACCTCATTTTCCATGATGTCGATATCGACATCAAAAAGCGCTTGCTTGTCACCATAGAAGACACAGACCTTGCGGCCCTTCATCTTCGCCTTGCCGGTGCCGATATTGGCGGAGGAGGCGACAGTGACCTTGCTGGAATCCTTGGCCTGTTTGAAGGCGGTCGGCTCTGTAGTTTGTGAAGACATGGATCCTACCACTTGCGTTGGAAGCGTTGACGAAGAACGACGGCGATCAGGTTCATCAGGATCAGGAAACCGATCAGGACCAGAATGGCCGCCGATGTGCGGGCGACGAAGCCCCGTTCCGGACTGTCGGCCCAGATGAAGATCTGGGTCGGAAGCGCTGTCGCGGATTCCATGATCCCGCCAGGGGCCGAGGTGATGAAGGCATTCATGCCGATCAGCAGCAGCGGGGCGGTTTCCCCCAATGCCTGGGCGAGACCGATGATCGTGCCGGTCAGGATACCGGGCATGGCCAGCGGCAGCACGTGGTGCATCACCACCTGCTGGTGAGAGGCACCGATTCCGAACCCGCCCTCCCGGATCGACGGCGGCACCGCCTTCAGCGCGGCGCGGGTGGTGATGATGATTGTCGGCAGCGTCATCAGCGCCAGAACCATCCCGCCAACCAGTGGCGCGGATCGCGGCAATCCAAAGAATTGCAGGAACACCGCAAGACCCAGCAACCCGAACACGACCGACGGCACGGCGGCGAGGTTGTTGATGTTCACCTCGATCAGGTCGGTCCAGCGGTTCTTCGGTGCGAATTCCTCCAGATAGACCGCGGCGGCGATCCCGACCGGGAAGCTGATCAGGAAGCAGACCAGCAGTGCATAGAACGAGCCGACGATGGCACCGGCCAGACCGGCCAGTTCCGGAAAGCGGCTATCGGCGGAAAAGAACAGGGTCCAGTTGATCGGCTTCGTGATCTGGCCGTTGTCGACAAGCTGATCCCACCAGACAATCTGCTTGTCCGAAACCTTGCGCTGGTCCTCCGGCACATCGCGGGGAATGACCCCCTTGTGGAACTGGTCGAAGGCATCGGAAACCGGAACCGTCAGGGTCACCGTCTGTCCGATGAGGCCGGGATCCGCAACCACCATGTCACGCAGCGCGAATTGCGCCCCGTTCGACGGAATGTCACCCAGTGCCCGCTGATCGCGTCGGTCCGTGACATCCGAGAAGATGCTGTAGAGACCCTGGCGGACAATACCCCGGAAATTGCTGCCGAAGATATCGTCCTGCTTGACGACTTCCGGGTCGATCTCGACATCGAAGGTCAGATGCGTCTGGGTAAAGGCCGACGCCCCAGTATAAAGCAAGGAGGTGAACAGGATCCCGAGCAGCAGCACGGCGGTTCCAATAGCCGACAGGCCATAGATCTGGAGCCGGATATTCTTTGCCTTGCGCCGCTGGATATTCTTTTTCGCCTGATCCGCAGGCACGGCTTGGACGGTCGTCACGGACATCATGTCGCTCCTGATCAATCGTATTTTTCGCGGTATTTCTGAACGATCCGCAGCGCCGCCACGTTAAGGCACAGGGTCGCGACGAACAGCACAAGGCCCAACGCGAAGGCGGCAAGCGTCTTCGGGCTGTCAAATTCGGTATCGCCGATCAGCAGGGTGACGATCTGCACCGTCACGGTAGTCACCGCCGAGAACGGATTGACCGTCAGGGAGGCGATCAGACCCGCCGCCATCACCACGATCATCGTCTCGCCGATGGCCCGGCTGACCGCCAGCAGTATGCCGCCGACGATCCCCGGAAGCGCCGCCGGGATCAGCACGGCGGTGATCGTCTCCGCCTTCGTCGCGCCCAGCCCGTAGGAACCTTCACGCATGCTCTGGGGCACGGCCCGCAGCGCATCGTCGGACAGCGAGGACACGAAGGGAATGATCATGATCCCCATCACCGCACCGGCGGCCAGCGCACTGTTCGGCGCGATATCCATACCCAGCATCGCCCCGAACTGACGCATCGCGGGCGCCACGGTCAGGACCGCGAAGAAGCCGTAGACCACAGTCGGAATGCCCGCCAGGATTTCCAGGATCGGCTTGACCACGTCGCGGAATTTGGGAGAGGCATATTCCGCCATGTAGATCGCGCTCAGCAGCCCGACCGGCACCGCGACCAGCATGGCTAGCGCGGAAATCAGGATCGTCCCGACAAAGACCGGCACCGCCCCGAATGCACCGGCTCCGGCGACCTGATCTTCACGCATGGCAATCTGCGGCTCCCAGCTCAATCCGAAGAAGAATTCGTACCAGGGAACCATCTGGAAGAAACGGAAACTCTCGAACAGGAGAGAGAAGACGATGCCAAGCGTCACCAGAATGGCAAAGACAGAGCAGACAATCATGGTCACGGACATGAAGCCCTCAACCCTGGTGCGGGCACGGAATTCCGTTGACAGCTGGGACCGGGTGAAACCCATCGCCAGCACGGCCAGCGCACAGCCGACCACCACCATCGACCAGTCCGCCATCGACTGCCAGGCGATCAGCCGGTCGGCGGCCTCCAGTGTTTCCGGTGCAGGTTCGCCGAAAATACGACCGGTTGCAACTGAACGAACCTCGCTCAACAGTAACTGGCGCGCGCCTTCTGTCAGATCGCTGAGCATCGCTTCCGGGAAGCTCGCCATCACCAGACTGTCCAGCACCGAGTCCTGAACCGCGACCCAGAGCAGGATCAGCAGGAAGGCAGGAACCCCGGTCCAGAGCGCGACATAGGCACCATAATAGGAGGGCAGGGAGTTCAGTTTGACCCCATCGACGGCGGCCTTCCGCGTCGCGAAGCTTCGAGCAAGGATGTAGCCGAGAAGCGCTATCACAAGGATCGCAAGGGCAGATGTCCCGAACATGGAGAAATCCTCACAAAACCCGGCCAGAAGGGCCGGAAAGGTCACAATGAAATTCGGTTTTTCTGGCAAAACTCCGCCGTGCCACCGGTATGTACGGCACGGCGGAGTCTTTCAGGCGATCTTACGAACCGTAGCGGTTCATCATCATGCCTTCGACTACGCTCTTGGCGAGCTTGGCACGATTTTCATCAGACAGCGCAACCAGGCCACGCTCATTCAGGTAGCCATCGGCACCCATGGCGGCATCGCTGACATATTCGGCGAGGAATTCGTTCAGGCCGGGGATCACGCCACGGTGGTCGTTCTTGACGTAGAAGAACAGCGGGCGGGACAGCGGATAGCTGCCGTCACCGATGGTGTCGAAGCCCGGGCTGACGCCGTTGATCTGAACGCCTTTCAGCTTGTCCAGGTTTTCGTACAGGAACGAATACCCGAAGATGCCGAGCGCGTTCGAGTCGGATTCAAGACGCTGAACGATCAGGTTGTCGTTTTCACCGGCTTCGATGAACGGGCCGTCCTGACGCATGCGGGCGCATTTCTGCTTGGCATCATCCTTGGACAGATCCTTGTATTCCGGAAGCGAATGACAGCCTTCTTCCATCGCTAGTTCGACGAAGGCATCACGGGTGCCGGAGGTCGGGGGCGGGCCCAGAACCTGGATTTCGACAGCCGGGAAGTCGGCGTTGATCTCGTTCCACATCTTGTAGGGATTGGCGACCCACTTGCCGTCAACCGGAACTTCAGCGGCCAGCGCCAGGAAGATTTCCTGCTGGGTGAAGGAGAGGTCGGCACCGTTGCGGGAGGTCGCAATGGAAAGGCCGTCATAGCCGATCAGGGCTTCGGTGATGTTGGTCACGCCGTTTTCGACGCAGAGCTTGTATTCGGACTCTTTCATCGCACGGGATGCACCGGTGATATCCGGATGATCGACGCCAACGCCACCGCAGAAAATCTTCATGCCGCCGCCGGTACCGGTCGATTCGACGACAGGGGCGGTCATGCCGGTCTTCGAAGCATATTCTTCGGAAACAGCCTGGGTATAGGGGAACACCGTCGACGACCCGACGATGCGGATCTGGTCGCGTGCCTGGGCGGCACCGGCGAAGGCCATGGACCCTACGGCAGCAACCGCAAGCGTCAGTTTAAGTCCGTTCATTGTTTCGCTCCATTTGGAAATTCGGAATTTTTCAGGGGAATGTCCGTCTTCGGATGCATGCCTTTTGAGAATGGTCGGCCGGAAAAGAAATGATCCGCCCAAGCGAGGATGTGCCCCCGCTCATGATCTCCCATCTTCAGCCAGGCGCACCATGATCGACCGTTTCGACCATACTCTGCCCCCGGAGACGTTGAGGCAGTGTTTAGAGACGTCTGCTTTCCGTTTTGTGATGGAACGAATACAGTTTTGTGACGTGATCCAAAATATGTCTATACCAATTATCGATGATCGGATTTGGAGCGAGAAAACAGGATCACACGGGAATTGTATGTCCAAGGCCCTGCCTTGTCGCAAACGTCGGTGTCTTCTATATAGGGCCTTCCACAGAGAGAAACCGTCATGACCGTCGATGCGAAAATCTGCGGGATTACCGATCCCGTCGCCATGGACGCCGCCATCCGCCATGGCGCGTCGATGATCGGGCTTGTCTTCTTTCCGCCCAGCCCGCGCTATCTTCCGCTTGAGGATGCGGCGATGCTGGCGCGTATGGTGCCGCAGGGCGTGATCCGGGTCGGGCTGTTTGTCGATCCCGATGATGCACAGATCGACCGGGTGCTCGCCCAGGTGCCGCTGGATGCGATTCAGTTGCATGGTGAGGAACCGGTGGTGTGCTGTTCCGATCTGAAGCAGAGAACCGGAAAACTGGTCTACAAGGCGATCAAGGTCCGCACGGCGGAAGATCTCGACAGTGCCGATCGCTATGCCGCGGTCTGCGACTTGCTGCTTTTTGATGCCAAGCCGCCCAAGGATGCGACCCGCCCCGGCGGGAATGCGGAAGTCTTCGACTGGACCGTGCTGGAAGGCCGATCCTGGCCTGTGCCCTGGCTGCTGGCAGGCGGCCTGACGCCGGTCAATGTGAAGGCCGCGATCCGCACGACCCGCTGTCCCGGCGTCGATGCCTCGTCCGGCGTCGAAAGCGCGCCGGGCCGCAAGGACCCTGCCAAAATTCGCGCCTTCCTGGAGGCGGTGAAGGCGGCAAGGTAAGTCATTTTTAAATGAAAAAGCCCGGACCCCACCATTTGGAGTCCGGGCTTTTTGTTTATCATATCCGGATCAGGCGGCGTAGATGCCGGCTGCCTTCACCGCGTCGGAGACCTCAGTCTCGAACTGCTTGAAATTGTTCTGGAACAGGCCACGCAGGTTCTGCGCGGTCGAGTCATAGGCCTTGCCGTCGCTCCAGGTAGTCTTGGGCTGCAGCACATCGTTTGGTACATTCGGGCAGTTTTCCGGGATCAGCAGGCCAAAATTCGGATCCTGCACCCGGGCGACGGAGGCGAGCTTGCCTTCGATGGCCGCGCTCAGCATGGCGCGGGTGTACTGGATCGACATCCGCTTGCCGACGCCGTACTGACCGCCGGACCAGCCGGTATTGACCAGCCAGCAGCGCGCGCCGGTCTTTGCCATCTTCTCGCCCAGCATCTTGGCATAGACGGTCGGGTGGCGTGGCATGAACGGTGCGCCGAAGCAGGTCGAGAAGGTCGCCTGCGGCTCGGTCACGCCCCGTTCCGTTCCGGCGACGCGGGCGGTGTAGCCACTCAGGAAATGATACATTGCCTGTTCCGGAGTCAGCTCCGAGATCGGCGGCAGCACGCCGAAGGCATCCGCCGTCAGCATGACGATGTTCTGTGGCAGACCGCCCATGCCGGTCGGCTCCACATTCGGGATGAAGTCGATGGGATAGGAGGCGCGGGTATTTTCCGCCAGCGACCCGTCGAACAGATCGACCTCGCGGGTCATCGGATCGAAGACGACATTTTCCAGAATCGTGCCGAAACGACGGGTGGTGGCGAAGATTTCCGGTTCGGCCTGCTGGCTGAGATTGATCACCTTGGCGTAGCAGCCGCCCTCGAAATTGAACACGCCCTTGTCGGACCAGCCATGCTCGTCATCGCCGATCAGGGTGCGCGACCCGTCGGCGGACAGTGTGGTCTTGCCGGTGCCGCTGAGGCCGAAGAACACCGCGACATCGCCCTTCACGCCGATATTGGCGGAGCAATGCATCGGCAGGACGCCCTTTTCCGGCAGGATATAGTTCATCAGCGAGAAGACGGATTTCTTGATTTCCCCGGCATACTGGCTGCCGCCGATCAGCACCAGCTTGGTATTCAGGTCGGCCAGGATGAAGCATTCGGAATTGGTCCCGTCCCGCTCCGGCAGGGCATTCATGAAGGGTGCGTGCAGGATCGTCGCATCGGGCACGAAATCAGCCAGCGCTTCCGCAGGCGGGCGGATGAACATGTTGCGGGCGAACAGCGCATGCCACGGGCTTTCAGAGACGACGCGGACCTTGATGCGGTGGGCCGGATCAGCCCCGGCATAGAGGTCCTGGACATAGAGATCGCGGTTCTGGAGATAGACCGAAACCATCGCGTGCAACCGGTCGAACCGGTCCTGATCGATGGGCTTGTTGACCTTGCCCCACCAGATCGAATCGGTGGTGTTCGGTTCCTGCAGGATGAATTTGTCGTTCGGTGAGCGTCCGGTATATTTGCCGGTCTGGCAGGCCAGCGCGCCACCTTTGGTCACCGTGCCCAATCCCAGGCGCACCGTCGCTTCATACAGCGCCTCCGTGCCGAGATTCCAGTGCTGAACGGCGGCATTGACGATGCCGTGTTTGCCAAGCCCGTAAGCGCTGCGGGAGACGATTTTTTCAGATGTCAATATTTCCTCCTGTATCGCGCCGGGGGTCTCGCGATCCGGGGGCGGATCTGGGATGTGACGAGCCTATGCGGCGGCGTTCTCGTTGCCTGAACACGACTTCCTGAAAGCGGTACCAACACCTTTGCCGACTGGAGTGACTGTATGAAAGTCTTCCATTTCGAATGCCAGCGGCATGGTTATAGCCATCGTCATCCCGATTGGCGAGTCTGGAATGCCGCGAATCCGGCACTAATCCTGTGACAATCGTGCGTGTTTTACGAGCCGCACCAATGCGGTGCGAAGACCATCGGAATCAGCGACCGGGGTTTCAAAATTCAACCGTGCAATCGCGCCGCCCCGGCGAAGGTCACAGCCTTCGGGGTCGATACCGGTCAGGAACCAGCCGATACCGGGCAGTCCCAGCAGCCGGTTGGCATAGAGCGCAATGGCATCCAGATGATCGCTGTTCATATGGGCCAGGATTTCCGCCTCGGCCTCGGCCAGCGCCTGGGTCTCACCGGTATAGTGCGGGTCTCCAGTCCAGTGGATGCGCCCGAAACCGGCGACCAGATGGGCGCGGTCCGGAGTCATCCGGTAGAGTCTGAAATCGGCAAAGCCCGCATAGCGGCGGGCCGAGGGATGGCGGCGGATGTACCGGGTGCGCAGCAGAGGATCATCGATGGCCTCGATCCGGCCCTGAATACTGGCCCGCGCCCCGGTCAACGGGTCGTCCAGTCCCGCCGTGCCGTCGATCAGCAGCGAGGCGCGAGGATCGGCCTTCAGGTTTTTTGTATGCTCCGCCAGGTCACTCAACAGCAGCAGCGGCGCGCCTGCCGGACAGACGGCAAGCAGCACCAGGGAAGCATAGGGTTCCCCTGTTTCCGTGAGAATGGTTGAAAGCACTGCCCGGTCCGTGGCGCGGAGCAGAAGACGGCAGGCTGTTTCGGGCACATCGGTCATACCGGATTTCTCTCCCCCTTTTCCATAGGGCGGCCACCGTGGGGGCGGCGGATCATGTCCTTGGCAGCCAGCAGCGCGCCCGCGACGATGGCGGCGCAAGCAACGGCCAGGATCCAGTCGGCCCGTGCCTGACCGGCGACCACCAGCAGCAGCGCGGAAATCAGCGGCGCGAGGTAGCTGAGTGCGCCCAGCGTCCGGATATTGCCGCGTTTCATGCCGATATCCCAGGCGAAGAATGCCGCCCCGACCGGTCCCAGCCCTAACAGCAGGATCGCGGTCCACATGCCGATCCCCGTCGGCTGGACCCAGGTTTCGAACAGCAGATGGCAGATCGCCCCGCCGATGGCGGTTGCGCCGCAGAACCAGCCCACCGCATCGGTCGGCACTTCACCGAAATAGCGCGATCCGACCGAATAGCTGGACCAGGTCAGTGCGCAGGCCCCGGCGGCGAGATAGCCGATCAGATACTGGTCCTTGAAGGAGACTCCACCGCCGTCTGTCACCAGCAGCACACAGCCCGCCAGACCCAGACCCGCACCGACCAGATGGTGCCAGCCCAGCCGCTCAGATCCCGGCAGCAGGGCGGAGAAGACGACGATCAGCAGCGGCCAGAGATAGGCGATCAGGCTCGCCTCCACCGCCGGCGCGTTCTTCAGCGCCATGAAATAGAAGAAATGATAGCCGAATAATCCGGCAATGCCGAAGATCCAGACCCGCATCGGCTGTTTCAGATAGGCCCCGATTGGCTCGCGCCGCCACAGCCACTTTCCGGCCATCAGCAGAAAGGCGATAGCAAAGGTCATGGCGACAAGCTGGAACGGCGGGATAGCCCCGGTCCAGGTCGTGAACAGCGCCAATGCGCCCCACATCACCACTGCCGAAGATCCGATCAGCGTCGCCCTGAGTTCACCCATGACCTGGTCCTTGATCCCTGACTATCCGGTCCTCATAGCGCCTATTGGCGCGAATGTCCCTAAACCACCCCCGGACGGGACGCAATATGGTCGACCCATATCAGGGGGTTAGCGGCTGAGAACGGCGACCGCTTCGAGATGGGAGGACCAGGTGAACTGATCGACCGGGGTCACGGAATCGAGGGAATACCCCCCTTCTTCCAGAACTTTCAGGTCACGGGCGAGGGTAGCCGGGTTACAGGAAACAGCAATGATCCGCTTCACTGAACTCCAGGCCAGCCGCTCTACCTGCTGTGCGGCCCCGGCGCGGGGCGGGTCAAAGATGACGGCGTCATAGCGCGCCAATTCGGCCTCGGTCAGCGGGCGCTTGGCAAGATCGCGGCATTCCGCCTGCAACCGCAGACCCGCAGCAGCACGGCGCAGGGCATCGACCGGGGCGGCCTCGCCTTCCACTGCCAACACGTTGATCCCGCTCACCGCCAGCGGCAGCGAGAGACTGCCGCAGCCGGAATAGAGGTCGGCCACCGTCTTCGCACCCGGCGGCAGGGCGGCGCGCACCAGTTGCGCCAGCACCGTTTCGCCTTCGGCACTGGGTTGCAGGAAAGCCCCGATGGGCAGGTCCACCGGTACGCCCGCGATGACCAGCCTGGCCGCGCGCCGGGCCGCCACCGGCTCGGCGAATCCGTCACTTTCCCAGGCGATGCGGGCGATGTCATGGGTTTCCGCGAAATCGACCAGCCGCCGCCGTTCGGACAGGTCCGGTTCCCCGCTGCGCAGGGGGATGAACATCATGTCGATGCCGGTATCGCTCAGGGTGATCTGCAGATCGCCGCCCTTGCCGAGGGAATTGAGCGAGGTTGCGAGATCCCGCAGCGGGTCCATCAGGGCCATGATTTCCGGCCGAGTCACCGGGCATTCCGCGATATCCACGATCTGGCTGCTGGCGCGCTGGTTGAAGCCGATGCGGGCGCGACCACCAGGGCGCTGGATCGTCAGGCGCAATCGCCGTCGCGTTTGGGGCGGGATCGATACCGTCTCCTGCACCAGATCCGCCGCGAAACCACGCCGGGTCAACGCATCAACCAGATGACCGCGCTTGATCGCCCCGATGGCTGGGAGGCTCAGATGCTGGAGGCTGCAACCGCCGCAGATTTTCGCATGGCGACAGAGGGGGTCCACCCGGTCGGGGCCGGGATCCAGCAGGGTTTCCAATCGCGCCACCCGTCCATCGCCCCGGCTTTCGCCCGGCTGAACGATGACCCGGTCGCCCGGCGCGGTATCTGCGATGAACAGCGGTCCCAACGAACTGTCGGCCAAACCATCGCCGCGCGCGCCGATGGCCGTCACCGTTACTTCTATCAGATCGGCCTTCGGTACCCGGCGGACAGGCTTGCTACGGGATTGCTTGCGGTAGGGTTTTGCGTTCACGGGACTGCTTTCATCAATAGTATGTTAATGTCTTGGTTTGAAATAAATAGATAGTGTCAGTAGTTTTGGTTCAGCGAGACTGTTTGGAGCATGTTATCTATTTATTTGGCACCCATTCGGTGCTGCCAAGAGTGTCATTAAAGTATCCGAGAATCACCTTATTTTGGCTGTTACCATCATACTCCCAAACGCAGCCGCAATATGTACAGTAGATAGAACCTGCAAGAGATGGCTGTTCGGCATTGTTTGCTTGCGTTTGTGTGACAATCCCCTGCCTCGGGTTTGCTGCTTTGCAATATTGAGATGGACATTGTTTCATTGTTTTTTGCATGGGGGCTTCTCTGCTTTTCGTTACTCATACAGAAGGTGGTGATTAAGATGTAGCTTCTAATTTAAAAATTGAAGCATTACTGGTGCTGTTGGCATTTCGCGCCCTGTCCCGCATAGTGTTAACTGTATTGCAGATGACAAGGACCGAATCGCGCATACTGATACACGATAGAGCCGGGCGGGGCAGCCCGGAAATTCAGGATACCCGGGCAGCGGTGATTCATCGATTCTGCGGGATGGAGGTGGGTATCTTTCTGGGGGATCGTTTTAGCCGATGTCGCTGAACACGCTCATCGCCTTTCTGCTCGCTTTCGGGCTGTTCATCTTTGCGATCATGTCGCAAACGTCGAACTATATTATCTTCGTCGATCCGTTCAGCTTTGTCATGGTCGTAGGCGGGACGCTGGCGGCGACCTTCCTGGGTCAGGAATATCGCTATGTGATGCTGTCGCTGCGGGCGATCTTTTCCATGTTCGCGGTCTATCGGGCAGGTCGGAATGTGCTGAACCAGGATGTCGGGCGGATCATCCAGTGGGGCTATCTGGCGCAGCAGAAGGGGCTGATCGCCCTGGAACCCGAAGTGAATAAGGTCCAGGGGGACGATTTTCTGAGTTTCGGGATCGAGAACCTGTTGAGCGGCTATACAGGGGAGGAAATGCGCGAGACCCTGGAAATCGCCGCCGACAAGACGTTTGAGCGCAACCTTGTTCCGGCCAATATCCTGAAAAGCATGGGGGCGACGGCGCCGGCCTTCGGCATGATCGGGACGCTGGTCGGGCTGATCATCATGCTTTCCAGCCTTGGCGCGGACCCGAAGGATCTCGGGATCGGCCTTGCGGTCGCGCTCAACACCACACTCTATGGCGTGCTGTTCTCACGGCTGGTGCTGATTCCGGCGGCGTCTAAACTGACCCAACGCCAGCAGATACAACGCTTTCGGCACGAATTGATCACAGAAGGGCTCGTGATGCTCGCCGAACGCCGCTCCCCGCGTTATATTGCTGATCGGATGAACAGTTTCCTGGACCCCAATATCCGCTTCGATATCGACAAGCAGAAGAAATAAAGCCAGATAAACTTAGACTGGGAAACGGACGGCATGGCACGCAGACGCAAATCCGGTTCTGGCGAGGCGGTTGATGAGGCTGAGGACTGGCTGGTCACCTATGCTGATGCGATCACGCTGTTGATGGCCTTTTTCGTGATGCTTGTCTCCTTCTCCCGCATCGACCTACCGATGTTCGAGGAAGTGCAGGCGGGTATCGCGGAGAAGATCGGCGGCGTGACGGACGCCCAGACGCCGATTTTCACGCTGGAAGCGGCGATGAATGAGATTTTCTCAGAAATCAGCCCGTTCCCGCCTGATGCGATCAAGGTTGGTTTCGATGATGAAGGGCTGGTGATCGATTTTGCCGCCGGGTATTTCTTCAATCCGGGCACGGCGGAACTGGCACCGGGTGCCAGCGACCTTCTGCTCGCGGTGCGCAAACAGCTTGAGGAAGCTCCCTATGATGTGTTCAAGGTCGATGTCGAAGGTCATTCGTCAAACCGACCGCCGCCGGGGGGGTCTTTTTTTCCAAGCAATTGGGAGATGTCAGCCTCACAGGCGGCGCGGGTCGTGCGTGAATTGATTTCCTTTGGCTTCAATCCGGAATGGCTGACAGCGACCGGCTATGCCGATACCAAGCCCAAACTGCCGAATCTGGATGTTGCGCGCAATCCGGTTCCAGCAAATCAGGCACAGAATGAGCGGATATCGCTGCGGCTACATCCCTGAATAATCCGAGTAACAATATTTGATTTATTTAAATTTTATATGTTTTTTAGTTAAATCAAGTTTTATGCTGATATCAGGTGTGGGTGCGGTTAGGTTTCAGAAATAAATGAAGGGTTGGAGACATGGCGTTCAAGGTGAAGTTCTGGGGGGTCAGAGGGTCAATCGCATGCCCTTCGCCGCGCCATATCGGATTTGGGGGCAATACCAGTTGCATCGAGGTCTCTGCGGGGGGGGAGAGGATCATCTTCGATGCCGGGACCGGGATTCGCAATCTGGGCCAGTGGATGATCAAGAAGGACGTCAAGCGCGCCCATCTGATGCTGTCCCACACCCATTGGGATCATATCAACGGGTTTCCCTTTTTCACCCCTGCCTTCCTGCCTGACCGATCCTTTGAAATCATGGCCGGGCATGTTGAGGCCGAGTTGGGAGGCATCCGCAAGGTGCTGTCGGGGCAGATGGCGCAGCCGTTCTTTCCGGTTCCGCTGGAAGCGATGCGAGGGGCCCTCGGTTTCTCGGACTTTACAGCAGGGGATACCTTCAACCTGTCAGAAAACGTCCGGGTCCGGACGACGCCGCTGAACCATCCCAATGGCGCGACCGGCTATCGCATCGAACATCGCGGCAAGGCGATGTGCTACATCACCGATACAGAACATGTACCCGGCATACCGGACCAGAATGTCCTCGCCCTGATTGAGGGCGCGGATTTGGTGATCTATGACTGTACCTATACCGAGGAGGAATTTCCTGAAAAGGTCGGCTGGGGACATTCCACCTGGGAGGAGGGGGTGCGCCTGTGCCGCGCCGCCAATGTGCGGATGATGGCGATCTTTCACCATGACCCGACCCATGACGACAGTTTCATGGAAACCCTTGAATTGCAGGCGCGGGATACCTGGTCCGGGGCCATTGTGGCGCGCGAAAACATGCGGATCAACCTGCTCTAACCCAGCACAGACACGAAGAGTCAGCGATTTTATCTGAATAGGTGTTGCTGTTCCGCAACGATCAAATGCGCTTTGATGAATGCCTGGAGGAGTAATGAGACAGGAACGGGAATCCCCGATAACATTCAATCAGGAGCGTCAAGATACTTTTTCCTGAGAACAGGATATTAGTACGTTTCTCTTTTCAGTCGCACGTTAAGGAATCCCGACTTACTAATTCATATCAAAAGGTTATTGATATGCTACACGCAAATGTACTACGCAGATACATGCTGGTAGCCGGATTCGCGGTATTGGGCGGGACGACATCTATCGGTTCGGCGACGGCTCAGCAACTGGCCCAGTCCACACCGGATCAACAGGTCGAACAGACTCAGGACCGCCAGGCAGCAATAGAGTCATCTGTGCACGCCACACGGGCAGCCATAGAGGCTATGTCCGCAGATGATTGCCCACCCGTCAGTTATGCCGATGTATTGGCTAAACCGGATGATACGGCGCTGAATGTCTGCTTTGCTCGGGGACAAATCAACAACGGTAACGTTACAGGTGCGGTGGCAACACTGGAGCGCATCCTGCTGATCGCGCCTGATGCCGCAAATGTACGCTATCTCTATGCTATAGCACTGTATCGACTGGACAACATCAACGAAGCGGAACGTGAGTTTCTGACTTTAATGCAGGGGGATCTGCCGGACGATGTCCGACTGCAGATTAATGCTTTTTTGTCTGAAATTGCCCAGCTCAGGAAAACGACGAAGCAGACTCTGACTGTCAGCATGGGTTTGTATTACGATACCAATCGCAATACCGCGCCACAGTCGGAATCGCTGGTTGCCGCCGGTGTGCGTGGGCCGATCCAGCTAAAGGAAGATCGACCGAATGACGATATCGGATTGTTGACCATTGCCGGATATGATCTCGCCCATGATCTCGGCCTGCGCGATCCACACGAACTGATCGGCGGTATTGACCTCTATGCCGATACATTGCGCGAGCAGGGGCATTTGTCGACACAGGCGATGAATATCGATACCGGTCTTCGTCTTCGCTATCCAGGTTTCGTTATCACGCCACGGCTGTTTCTCTCCAATATGCGGCTGGGTCGCGCGAAGTTTTATCATTCGACCGGGGGCGAAATTCGGGTCGATCATAAGCTCCGGCTAGCCGATCCCAACATGCCGCTGCTTGATACCTGGGGCTCCTTCTCGGCCCAGAACGAGACGTATCGCAACACGCCGGAATTCCAGACCCTGACGCTGCGCACTGGTAAGAAATTTGACACGCGCATCGGGATCGGGGCACTGGTCCATCCACAACACTATGTGTCGCTTGTCGGTCACCATCAGTACAAGGGTGCAGCACCGGACTCCGGCAACAGCAACCTGCGGACATTCCGCTATAAATACTGGGGTGCCAAACTCAGCCATACTTGGCTTCTGGGTGCCGGCCGGTTCCTGCAGTCGGATCTGTCGGTCGGTGCACGGCAATACAAAGTGCCGGATGCCGTGGTCTCTCCTGACATCCATCGCATCGAACAGCCGGTCCAGGCGCGCGTCACCTATGGTATGCCCCTGGTCGACGTGATCGGGATGGACTGGCTGGACAGTGCCGTTAATTCCAATGGCGCGATCCTGGATCTTGCCAAGGAAACGACGCTGACCATGACAGGGGAATGGCGGTATCAGAGATCCAATATTACGAATTACCAATACGATGCCAAACGTGTGCAGGTACTGCTTACACGGCGCTTCGACTTCTAGCGACTGGGGATGTGGCAATGATGGGCTCGAAACGGGGACTGCACCAGACGATATTCGCAGGGACGATTCTGATGGTTCTACCCAATATTACCCTGGCTCAGGATCTGGTGCAGGCCGGGGTGTCGGCCGCAGTACGCGGCACGGTTCAGCTTGCCCGCGTAGATACCGTCGGGATTCGCGTGAACAGCGGAGAAGAGATTTTCCTGAACGATGCGATCACCTCTGGCACCGCCTCTGGCATGCAGATCATGTTGCTGGACCAGACGATCTTTTCCATCGGTCCGGAAAGCGAAATTTCAATCGACACGTTCGTCTATGATCCGGCCAGTGCCCAAGGTACATTGGCCGCCAGCATGACCAAGGGCGTGATGCGCTTTGTAACCGGCAGTATCTCGTCGGGCAATCCGCAGAGCATGACGATCAAACTGCCGGTCGGAACCATTGGGATTCGTGGCACAACCGGAACGGCGGCGGTACTGACGCCTGCTCAGATGCAGCAGACCTTTCCAGAACAGCAATCACAGCTCGGCGCGGCACAGGGTGGCCAGCCGGTGGTATTCGCCGCCCTGACCGGTCCCGGACCCAATACTCAGACCGGCGTGCCCGGCGGATCGTTCAATTTCTCCAGTCCGGACGGCTCGGTCGATCTCAACCGACCGGGTGGGGCCGTGCTGGCCACACTAGGTCAACCGCCAGTATTCTTCATCGCGACACCCGATCAGTTGACACAAATCAACAATTCGATCACGGCACGCCCGGACGGCAGCGGCGATGCGGCGGGGGCGGACGGCACGGATACGAACGCTTCAAACGAGAGCGGGACGCAGTCTGATAGCGCAGGCGGCGGTGCCAGCACCGGGTCGGGGGATGCCGTCGCATCTTCCAATGTCAGCAACGATACCGCATTCAATCAGGTCCAGACCGTCTCGACGAATACTCTGGCCGGGTCCCAGGCGAGCACGATCGCCACTGATGCCGGTGCGGCCAATTCTTCCGCGACCACCTTTGGTGCCATCGCCGCCGCCAATGGCGGGTCCGGGACGTTGAGCGGCAGCGGGTCGTTAAGCGGTGCGATTACCGGAGACATTTCAACATTCTTCAATTTCTCCTCACGGACATTCGATATCCAGTTCAGCGATCTCGATGGCAGCGGACTGAGCAACGGTACATTCGGTATCAACGGTGGCAGTACGACCCTGTCGGATTCCGCGACCGGTGTGACGATAGGCAGTGGACAGCAGGTTCCTAGTCAGGGATGCAGCAGTTGCACCGCGTCGGTCACCTTTACCGGGACGAACTCGCTTTCGACAACGCTCAACCATGCTGGCGGCTCTGGCAGCGGCAGTGTGAGTTTCTGATCGGACGCGACGGTCCCCGCTCAGGAAGACCTATCGTCCGTAGGATCGACGAAACTGATTTGGATCGCCGATATGAAGCGGCTGCGCGCAAAGGCACATTACTGGGTTCCGCTGTTGATCCTGCTGGGTGCGCTGATCGTGCGCGTCGATCAACCGCCCTGGCTGGATGGACTGCAATTTGCGGTATTCGACGAATTCGTGCGGGCTCACCCCAGAATCTACGATCCGGCACCGGAGGTTCCGGTACGAATTGTCGATATCGACGAGGATAGTCTGGCGGCTTTCGGACAATGGCCCTGGTCGCGGCTCACCGTCGCGCAGATGGTGCTGAATCTGCGTCAGGCGGGGGCGGCGGTCGTCGTCTTCGATATCGTCTTTTCGGAACCGGACCGGTTGTCGCCGCCGAATGCGGTGAAGGAATGGTCCGTGCTGGAAGGGGCGGAAGGTCTGCTGGAGCAGGTCGCGGGCCTGCCCGACTTTGATCAAGCTTTCGCGCAATATCTGGACGCACTCAATCCCGTCGTTCTCGGCTTCGTACTGAGCCAGGACGACCGTCTGCCGCGAATCCCGCGATTCCGCGGCACCTTCGCGACCAAGGGACTGGAAGCAGGTGATGTGCGCCGTTTCTTGCAGCCGGTCTATACCGGAGCGGTCACCAATCTGCCAATTCTGGAAGACGCCGCGTCGGGCAATGGCAGTTTCAGCATGCGTCTCGAACGTGACGGGCTGGTCCGCCGAGTGCCGCTCGTCTTCCAGCTCGATCCGGTGAATGGCGGTGAGACCCTGCTCTACCCATCGCTGGTTGCCGAGGCGTTCCGCACCGTCCAGGGCGCAAAGACCATGATCGTGCGGGCCAGCGGCACCGATACCACCGCCTCGCTGCTTGATCAGGGCACCGTTTCCGGGCTTTCTGATATTCAGATCGGCATCAAAACGATCCCGGTTGACGATTATGGCCGCCTCTGGCTGCATTCGACCGGTCATCAGAAGGACCGCTATCTATCAGCCGCATCCATCCTGACGGGCAGTTTTGATTCGAAGCGGGTGGAGGGTGCCATAGTCTTTGTCGGATCAACGGCGGCGGGGCTGCTTGATCTACGTGCGACCCCTCTCGCCTCCCAATATCCCGGTGTCGAAATTCATGCCGAGATCGCTGAGCAGATTCTTGCCGATCATTTTCTACAGCGACCCGGCAGCGCCTTCTTCTATGAGTTGCTGTTCATCCTGAGCCTGGGTCTGGTCTTGATCTTCGCAATGCCGCGTTTGGGTGCGGTGAAATCTGCGTTATTGGGGGGAATTTGCGTTGCTGGGGCTTTCGGGTTCAGTTGGCTGCGTTTCATCCAGGATCTGCAGCTATTTGATCCGGTCTATCCCAGCGGCGCAGCATTGGCGATTTACCTTAGCGGAACGATCATCCTGTTCGTGCGGGAGGAATCGCAGCGGCGTCAAATTCGCGGGGCCTTCAGCCATTATCTCTCTCCCGCCCTGGTGCAGCAGCTGGCCGATGAACCCGATCGCCTGAAGCTCGGCGGTGAGACCAAGACGCTGACCTTCCTGTTTTGCGACGTGCGTGGATTCACCTCAATCTCGGAAAGTTTCAAGGGAAATCCCCAGGGTCTGACCGTGCTGATCAACCGCTTCCTGACACCGCTGACCGACTGTATCCTCAGCCGACGCGGCACAATCGACAAATATATGGGCGATTGCATCATGGCCTTCTGGAATGCGCCGCTGGACGTGCCGGATCACCCGGTCTTTGCCTGCGACGCGGCCCTGTCGATGTTTGAGGCATTGGCGGTGCTGAACCAGACCCGGCAGCACGAGGCGGAGGCGGAGGGAATCCCCTTCCTGCCACTCAATATCGGAATCGGTATCAATACGGGTGATTGTGTCGTCGGCAATATGGGCTCCGACCAGCGGTTCGACTATTCCGTACTGGGCGATGCAGTCAATCTTGCCTCCCGGCTGGAAGGTCAATCGAAGGGCTATGGTGTTGGCATCGTGATTGGACCGGATACAAGGACGGCGGTGGCTGACCGATTTGCAACGCTGGAACTGGACAGGATCGCGGTGAAAGGAAAATCCGAAGCAGTGACAATTGCCACCTGCATCGGGCGACAGGATCTGTGTGATGACCCGGAATTCCACGGCCACGCCACCCGACACCAGGCAATGCTCGCCGCCTATCGTAGCAAGGACTGGGATGGTGCGGAAGCGCTGCTGAACGATCTTAACGGGGGTCTCGACGGGCACATGGACGAATTCTATGCTCTCTACCGGGCCCGGATCGCTGAATATCGCATCAATCCACCGCCACAGGGTTGGGATGGCATTTTTGTTGCGACAAGCAAGTGATCGTCTGCCCAGGAATTGACAGAGCTTGTTTCAAGGTTGCGATATACAAGTCTGCCCTCTGTGCTAGACTGATGCTGCGATTGTGGTTAAGGAAAAGTCGGCGCAGTTGTGATGCATCTGATCCTGCGTCTTTTCGTGAATGAATACAATGCTTTGGATAGAGAATGGTGTAATGGCGGAAGATCGGGAAGACGACATCGATCTGGATGATGACGAGCGGCGGGCGGGTCGGTTCGGTCGGCGTGCCGGGGAGACGATGATCCATCGACTGGTCGAGCTTGGCATCGCGCTGTCCTCCGAGCGCGACCATGACCGGCTGATGGAAATGATCCTGTTGGAGGCCAAGAGCATCTACAATGCCGATGGCGGCACGCTCTATCTGGTGACCGAGGACGAATCCGGCCTGTCCTTCCAGATCATGCGCAATGACACCCTGAATATCGCCATGGGCGGAACGACGGGAAAGCGCATTCCCTTTCCACCGGTGCCGCTGTTTCGGCCCGATTCCTCCAAGAACATGAACAATGTCGCCTCCGCCGTCTATCACATGGCGGTGGCCAGCAATATCCCGGACGCCTATCTGGCCGAGGATTTCGATTTTTCCGGGACCAAGAAATTCGACGAGACCACGGGCTATCGCTCCAAATCCTTTCTGACCGTGCCGATGATCAATACGCAGCGCGAGGTGATCGGCGTGCTGCAATTGATCAATGCGCGCGGCTATTCCGGCGATACCATTCCTTTCGATGTCTCGATGCAGGCAATGATCGAGGCCCTGACCAGCCAGGCCGCCGTCGCGCTGGAAAACCAGATGCTGATCCAGCAGCAGCGCGCGCTGTGGAATTCGCTGATCGAGATGATCGCGGCCTCCATCGATGACAAGTCGCCCTATACCGGCGGTCATTGCCAGCGGGTGCCGGAAATCACCAAGCTGCTGGCCAAGGCGGCCTGCGAGTCAGAGGATGGCATCTTTGCCGGATTCGACCTGAACGAGGACGAATGGTACGAATTGCACATCGCTGCCTGGCTGCACGATTGCGGCAAGGTGACGACGCCGGAATATGTGGTCGACAAGGCGTCGAAGCTGGAGACGATCTATAACCGCATCCACGAAATCCGCACCCGCTTCGAGGTGATGCGCCGGGATGCGGAGATCGAATGCCTGAAGCGCAAGCTGGCGGGGGAGGATCCCGATACCTGCGACCGCGATTTCGAGTTCACCTGCACCCGGTTGCAGGAGGAATACGCATTCGTCGCCAATGCCAATGTCGGCGGGGAATTCATGGCGGACGCCGATATCGACCGCCTGAAGCTGATCGGCGGTCAGACCTGGATCCGCTATTTCGACAAGGCAATCGGCCTCAGTCCCCCGGATGCGATGCGCGCTTCAAAGAATCCGCCAGCCGCCCCGCCCGCGGTGGAGCCGCTGTTTGGCGATCTGCCGGAACACAATACCGGCACCTACAATCTGGGCGAACTGACCAATCTGTCGATCCGGCGCGGCACCCTGACCCCGCAGGAGCGCGACAAGATCAACGACCATATTGTCGTTACCATCAAGATGCTGGAACAGCTTCCCTTCCCGAAGAAGATGAAGCGGGTGCCCGAATATGCCGGTGGCCACCACGAGAAGATGGACGGCACCGGCTATCCGCGCGGGTTGCACAAGGAAGACATGTCGATTCCGGCGCGGATCATGGCCATTGCCGATATTTTCGAGGCCCTGACTGCCGCCGACCGCCCCTACAAGAAGGCGAAGACAATCAGCGAATCGCTGAAGATCATGAAATTCATGTGCCAGGACCAGCATATCGATCCGGATCTGTTCGACCTCTTCCTGCGCACCAATGTCTGGAAGACCTATGCCGATGAATTCCTCGACCCGTCGCAGATTGACCCGGTGAATATCGAGGATTACCTGCCCAAACCGGAAATGTTGACCGCTACCAAGGCGGCGGAGTAGCGGCTCGCTCTGCGCCCTTTGCGATAGGATCTTTCTTCAATAGACGCAGGATTAAAAATCGGCCCCATGACCCTAAAGTATCAATTATGCACTTGCATATATCATCGATACAAAGGGATTTCAGCAACTTACAAATAACCAAGCTCGCTTAGCATGTCTCCGGCGATATCCAGGAAACGGGCCTGTTGCGTCGCTGTCATGGCCATGCGCCATTGTCCCGCCGTGCCGTTGCGGAAGAAATTCGCCGGGTCTTCTTCTCCCTGTCTGCGTCCACCTGACAGGGTGGAAAAGGCCGTTGCAGTCAGGCAATCGGTGACAATGTCGGGGCTGGAAGATACGCCCAGCCAGTCGAAAACCCCGGTCAGCACCGCCCCTGGATCGGTCAGAAGATCCTCGTAACGGATCTGTCTCACGTGATCGGGATGTGCGGTCAGTGCCGTGCGCGCAGCCAACTGGCTGTCCGTCCAGATCCGGGCGATTTCCGGCAGGAAAGCATCGAAATCCGGGAACAGTTCGGTGAAGCGCCGGGCATCCTGGCGCATGTTCTCGTGCCAGGCGGAAAGGGCGACATCCCGCCCGTCACGCAGCAGGATCAGCACCCGTGCCCCCGGAAAAACCGTAAAGACGGCATCCAGCCCCAGGATCGTGGTCGGGGTTTTCTCTGCAACAACTGCTATCCCGGGGGTATCGCCATAAGCGGCAAGGCAACCGAGCACCGTCTGGCGCAGCAGCAGTTGCACATGCGGCAGGGTGATTGCCGGGAATTCGGGATAGAGGGCAGGCTTGTGCGCATTCTGAAGGGCAACTGTGGTCGAGGCATTGCGGCACAGGGACTGAAGCGCACCCGCATAGGCACTGAAGAAGCATCCCTCTCCCCGGCAGGCGATCTCAGGGTGCCGGTCGAGCCAGAGCTGCGTCCATGTCGTGCCCGACTTGATCGACCCGCACACGAACAGCATGCGTTTCGCCGCTACGCGGTCGATGGCGGCGCTCAGGTCCTGCCAGGTAGCAGGATAGTCCAGTCCGGTTACGGTTTTCGTCATGTTTTGCGCGATCCTGGAATCGCTCCCCCTCGTCAAACCGTTTCGGGCACGCTAGTTTAGGCCCATGGTTGATACATCTCCAAAGGTAAAGCGACAGCGTCGGATCATCGACCGTCTGGCCGTGCAGGAAGAAATGTCCGCGGCGGTTGCCGACGTGCAGGGCGAGGCCCAGGCGCGCGCAGCCTGGCTCGGGATTCTGAAAACCGCCCTGGCAAAGGGGCGGGAGGAAATTCGCAGCCGTTTTTTCGAAGATCATGACGGTGCCGCCTGCGTCGCGGCCAACTGCTTCCTGATCGATCAGATCGTGCGGGTGCTGTATGACAGTATTTCCCGGCATCTCTATTCCGCGCCGAATCCGACCGATGCGGAGCGGCTGGCGATTGTTGCCGTAGGCGGCTATGGCCGGGGGGAACTGGCCCCGCAATCGGATGTCGATCTGCTGTTCCTGCATAACCGCAAGCCCGCCGCACGGGTCGATCAGGTGGTGGAGACCATCCTCTATACTTTATGGGATGTTGGATTGAAGGTCGGGCATTCGACGCGCTCGGTCGATGAATGTCTGCGTCAGGCAAAAGCGGACTGGACGATCTGTACCGCCCTGCTGGAAACCCGGTATATCTGGGGCGACAAGTCCCTGTTCGCGGAATTGCGGACCCGTTTCCGCAAGACAGCCGTTGCCGGTCGGGAAATGGATTTCCTGGAGGCCAAACTGACTGAGCGTGACGAGCGCCATGCCCGGATGGGCGACAGCCGCTATGTGCTGGAGCCGAACATCAAGGATGGCAAGGGTGGGCTGCGGGATCTGCATGCCCTCTACTGGAGTGCCAAATTCCTGTACGGCGTCGAGGATATCGCCGAGATGGTTGCCGAGGGAGCGCTGACCAAGAGCGAGGTTGACCGTTTCGCCCGGGCACAGCAGTTCCTCTGGTCCGTGCGCTGTCATCTGCATTATCTAACCAATCGACCTGAAGAACGGCTGACCTTTGATGTGCAGCCTGAACTGGCCCAACGCATGGCCTATACCGACCGCGCGGGCGGCAGCGGTGTCGAGCGGTTCATGAAGCATTATTTTCTGGTGGCCAAGGATGTCGGCGACCTGACACGCATCTTTCTCGCCGCCTTCGAGGCCGCACAGAAACGCCGCTCCATCTTCCGCCTGCCGACAAAATTCTTTCAGCGCGATGCCAGGGGATTTCCGCTGGAAGGGCAGCGGATCAGCGTGCCCGAGCGGAAATTCTTTCGGGAAAACCCGCTGGAAATGCTTCGGATATTCCAGGTGGCGAACGAAAGCGGTCTGGCCCTGCATCCTGATGCGCTGACCGCCGTTACCCGGTCGCTGGGCAAGGTGAACGAGGCCTATCGCAACGATCCGCAGGCCAACAGGATATTCATGGATATCCTTTGTGCCCGGGAGAATCCGGACCAAACGCTGCGGGAAATGAACGAATGCGGATTGCTGGGCAAGTTCGTACCCGATTTCGGGCGCGTCGTCGCGCAGATGCAGTATGACATGTATCATGTCTATACGACCGACGAGCACACGATCCGGGCCATCGGCATCCTGAACCGGATCGAGCGGGATTCGCTGACCGACGAGCACCCGGTCGCCAGCAAGGTGATCCATCAGGTGCAGTCACGCAATGTGCTCTATGTCGCGACGCTTTTGCATGATATCGCCAAGGGGCGCGGTGGGGACCATTCCGAACTGGGTGCGAAGGTGGCGCGCAAACTCTGCCCGCGTCTGGGCATGAACGAGGCAGAGACGGAAACCGTGGCCTGGCTGGTGCTGCACCATCTGGCCATGTCGATGACCGCGACAAAGCGCGATCTGGAGGATCCCAAGACCGTAAGTGATTTCGTTTCGCTTGTGCAATCACCCGAAAGGCTGCGTCTGCTGCTCTGCCTGACGGTCGTGGATATCAAGGCGGTGGGGCCGAATGTCTGGAACAACTGGAAGGCAACCCTGCTGCGGGAGCTGTATTGGCGCGCGGAGGAAGTGATGGCCGGGGCTTCGGCCTCCGAAGGGCGGATCAAGCGGGCCGGGGCTGCCAAGGCTCGGCTGGCCGACCGGTTGCAGCAGGATGGCTGGAATCAGGCCGATATCGATTCTCATCTGGCGCGCGGCGGCAAAGGTTATTTCCTGGCTCTCGACCTTGATACGCTGGTCCATCACGCCCGGATCGTGCGCGGGGCGGCGGGCAAGCGCGACGATCTGACGATGGAAACCCGTGTCGATGCGGAAAAGGCGGTGACCGAACTGACGGTTTACTGTACCGATCATCCGGGCCTGTTCGCCCGGCTGTCCGGGGCCATCGCCCTGGCAGGGGCGACGGTGGTGGATGCAAAAATCTCCACCATGAAGGACGGAATGGCACTGGATACCTTCCTGATTCAGGACGCGGAGGGCGGGGCTTTCTCCCGCCCGGATCGGCTGGCGCGGCTGTCTGTGCTGGTGCGCCAGTCGCTGGCCGGTGAAATCCGCCCGCTGGATGAGCTTGCCAAGCGGGCGAAGACCGCACTGCCGTCGCGAACCCGCATCTTCACCGTGCCGCCCCGGGTGCTGATCGACAATCGCGCCTCGGCCACCCATACGGTAATCGAGGTGAATGGCCGCGACCGGCCCGGCCTGCTCTATCGCCTGACCTCGGCACTGGCGGAACAGCGGCTTCAGATCGCCATCGCCAAGGTCTCCACCTATGGCGAGGAGGTGGTCGATGTGTTTTATGTCAAGGATACGTTTGGTCTGAAGATCGAACATGCGGCACGCCTCGACCAGATCCGCCAGGCCCTGCGCTATGCCCTGATCGAGGGCGAGGACCAAACCGCTCCGCCTCCCACGCAACTGGCCCGCAAGGCCCTCGCCAAACGCAGAGCAAAACGCGCGGCAGCCGCAAAGGCGCAAGCGGCTGAGTAGGGGCTGACTGGAATTCGCCGCATTGTCGCCCTCGCCATGCCCCTCGAATCTGATTAGAGGAAAGACTGGATTGGCGGGAGCGTATCTATGGGATTGATGCGGTCGATTGCGACAGTGGGCGGCTGGACGATGGGGAGCCGGGTGCTGGGCTTTGCCCGCGATGCGCTGATGGCTGGCGTGTTGGGGGCCGGACCGGCGGCGGAGGCTTTCGTCGTGGCCTTTCGATTGCCCAATCTGTTCCGGCGGCTGTTTGCCGAGGGGGCGCTGAATGCCGCCCTGGTGCCGCTCTATGCCAGACGGTTGGAGCGCGAGGGCAAGGAAAGCGCGGTCGCCTTCGGCGGGGAAGCGGCGGTGCTGCTGGTGCTGGCGATGCTGGGGCTCACCGTGCTGGCGATGGCCTTCATGCCCTTTGTCATCCTGGCGCTGGCCCCCGGCTTCGCGATAGAGGGGGAGACATTCACCCTTGCCGTTGCGCTCGGCACCATCACCTTCCCCTATCTGACCTTCATGGCCTTGTCGGCTCTGCTGTCGGGAATGCTGAACACGGTCGGGCGGTTCGGCGTCGCCGCTGCGGCACCAGTTCTGCTGAATGTCGTGCTGATCGCGGCGATGGGGCTCAGCATTGCCGACCTGCTGCCGATGCCGCCCGCTGAAGCACTGGCCTGGGGTGTTTTTATCGGCGGTGTGGTGCAATTCGGGTTGGTAGCCTGGGATTGCCATCGGATCGGTGTTCTGGTGCATCTGCCGCGCCCACGTCTGTCGCCGGATATCCGCGCCTTCCTGCGGCGGATGGGGCCGGGGGTGCTGAGTGCGGGAGTCAGTCAGATCAATGTCGTGGTCTCCACCATCCTCGCCTCGCTGTTGCCTGCAGGGGCCATCGCGCATCTCTATTATGCCGACCGGATTGCGCAACTGCCGCTGGGTGTGATCGGGGTCGCGGTTTCGGTCGCGCTGCTGCCGCTGCTGTCGCGCCAGTTGAGCGCCGGGGATGCCACAGGGGCGGGGGACAGCCTGAACCGGTCGCTGGAGATCGGGATGCTGTTCACCCTGCCCGCCGCCGCCGCACTGATCGCGATGCCGCTGCCCGTCGTCGATGTGCTGTTCCGGCGCGGTGCCTTTTCCGCCGCTGATACGGTGCTGACCGCCCAGGTTCTGGCAGCGACGGCGGTCGGCCTGCCACCGGTCGTGCTGGCGAAGATCCTGGCCCCGGCCTTTTTCGCGCGGGGGGATACGAAAACCCCGATGCTGATCGCCATCGGATCGATGATTCTCAATGTTGCGCTGGCCTTCGCGCTGATGCGGGTGCTGGCCGCACCGGGAATCGCGCTGGCGGCGTCCATGGCAGGATGGGCGGCGGCGGCGGCGATGGGCTTCCTGCTCGCCCGGCGTGGCCATCTGCCGCTCGATCAACGCTTCCGGCGGCGGATGCCCCGGCTGATCCTGTCCGCAGGCGTGATGGGGCTGATCCTCTATGCTGGAATCCAGGCATTTCCAGACCTGACAGAGGGATCGTTGCTGATTCGAATCGGATTCCTTGCTGCCCTCGTTACGGGTGGGTCGGTGCTCTATTTCGCTCTGGCCCAGATATCGGGCGGGATCGATCTGCGCGAAGTGAAGCGGCGGCTGGCGCGGCGGCGGGGTTGATCCGACCGGATCTGACAGAATCACCGGCGCTACATCATCTTGACCGTCCTGCTGGAACCCGCGATAAGCGGGCCTTCCATCAACACCGTTCGGGGAGTCCACATCCCATGACCGAGACCACGCCTGCCTCCCTCCACAAGCCGCGCATCTTTTCCGGCATTCAGCCGACCGGGAACCTGACCCTGGGCAATTATCTGGGGGCGATCCGCAACTGGGTGCCGCTGCAGCGGGACTATGAGTGCCTGTATTGCGTCGTCGATCTGCACGCGATCACGGTGTTTCAGGACCCGGCGACCCTGCGTGAGGCGACCCGTCAGGTGACCGCCGCACTCATCGCCTGCGGCATCGACCCGACGGCGCATATCCTGTTCAACCAGTCGCTGAACCCGGACCATGCGGAACTGGCCTGGTATTTCAACTGTGTGGCGCGAATGGGCTGGCTCAATCGCATGACCCAGTTCAAGGAGAAGGCGGGTGCGAACCGGGAGAATGCCTCGACCGGGCTGTTCGTCTATCCCAATCTGATGGCCGCCGACATTCTGGCCTATCGCGCCACCCATGTTCCGGTCGGCGAGGATCAGAAGCAGCATCTGGAACTGGCCCGCGACATCGCGATCAAGTTCAACAATGACTGGAGTGCACCGGATTTCTTCCCGGTGATCGAGCCGCTGATCCTGGGTGAGGCGACGCGGGTGATGTCGCTGCGGGACGGGACGAAGAAAATGTCGAAATCCGACCCGTCCGACATGTCGCGCATCAACCTGACCGACGATGCAGATACCATCGCGAAGAAGATCCGCAAGGCGAAGACCGATCCGGATGCCCTGCCAAGCGAGCGGAAGGGGTTTGCCGGTCGTCCGGAGGCGGAAAATCTGGTGACGATCTATGCCGCCCTGACCGACCGGACGGTGGATGCCGCTCTGGCGGAAATCGGTGGTAGCCAGTTCGGCGCCTTCAAGCAGATTCTGGCCGATGCCGCCGTCGCCCATCTGGAACCGATCACGACCGAAATGAACCGCCTGCTGCAGGACCGGGGTGAAATTGACCGCATTCTGATCCAGGGCGGTCAGCGTGCCCGCGCCCTGTCCGCGCCGATCCTGAAGCAGGTGCGCGAGACAATCGGCCTCGTCGGCGCCTGAATCCTTTATATGAAAAATAGACCGGGCCGGAGACATAATCTCCGGCCCGGTTCTGCCGTCGGTAGGTGGGGGGGAGGGTCTACCTAAGGCGAGACAGGAAAACCCTGCCTTGTATATGAAATACGGGCTGTGTCGGGGGATGGATCACATCGCCTGCCGAAAACTTTTTCTTCCAACCCCTAATCCGAAACGGGTCTCCCGGGCGTATCTATCTGTATGGATTGGTAGCCTGGCGCAGCGTCGGGCGGTTCTGTCGGAAAGCCCATGTCCCGTTGTAGCCCCGTATTGCCCAGCCTTGTCTGGTTCCGTAAAGACCTGCGTCTCTCCGACAATCCCGCCCTGGATGCGGCGCGGCGGCGCGGGGGAGAGATATTATGCCTGTTCATCCTAGATGAGAGGGTGGAAGGGGCATTGCCGGTCGGCGGCGCGTCGGCCTGGTGGCTGCATCACAGTCTGGCGGCGCTTGCCCTCGATATCGAACGGAGCGGCGGGCGGCTGATCCTGCGTCGGGGGCCCGCCGATTTGATTCTGCCTGAAATCTGTCGGGAAACCAGTTCGGAGGCGGTGTTTTGGAACCGGTGCTATGAGCCGGCGGCCATTGCCCGCGACAGCGACCTGAATGCCGCCCTGAAACAGGATGGGGTGACGGTTGAAAGCTTCAATGGCTCGCTGCTGCATGAACCCTGGACGGTGAAGACCAAGGCCGGTGGCGATTATGGTGTCTTCACACCGTTCTGGAAGGCGGAATGCGCTCTGGGTGATCCCGGTGCTGTGTTGCCGCCCCCCGACAGTCTGGGATATGTGGACGGTGTAGTATCAGAAAGGCTGGAAGATTGGGCATTGCTGCCAGCCCGGCCGGATTGGGCGTCGGGGTTGCGGGAGACCTGGACGCCGGGCGAAGCGGGTGCGCGCGCGCGGCTGGACGGCTTTCTCAGCGAGTCGGCACAGACCTATGCCGAGACGCGAAATCGCCCGGATATCGAAGGAACCTCGCGCCTCAGTCCGCATCTGGCCTTCGGGGAGATCAGCCCGCGCGAAATCTGGCATATCGCGCTGGATCGCACCCGGCGTTCGGACGGGGGGCGGCTGGAAAGCGGTGTCTGGTCCTTCCTGCGGGAACTGGGCTGGCGTGACTTCAACCATAATCTGCTGTTCCACAATCCGGATCTGCCATTGGCGAATCACAATTCCAGGTTCGATGCCTTCCCCTGGCAGGAAGACGGCGCGGCCCTTGCGCTCTGGCAGCGGGGGCAGACCGGATATCCGCTTGTCGATGCCGGGATGCGGGAACTCTGGCAGACCGGTTTCATGCATAACCGTGTACGGATGGTTGCGGCCTCTTTCCTGATCAAGCATCTGATGCTGGATTGGCGGTTGGGGGAGGCCTGGTTCCGCGATACCCTGGTCGATGCCGACCTGGCGAACAATGTCGCCAACTGGCAGTGGGTCGCGGGCTGTGGTGCCGATGCCGCCCCCTACTTCCGGATCTTCAATCCGATTGGCCAGGGTGAGAAATTTGACCCTGATGGCCGCTACATCCGGCGCTGGGTTCCGGAACTGGCAAAACTGCCCGATTCCTATATGAACAAGCCCTGGGAAGCCCCGGCGGACCTGTTGCGCCAAGCCAGGATCGAACTGGGATCAACCTATCCAGAGCCGATTGTCGATCATGCCAAGGCGCGCGCCCGTGCGCTGGCGGCTTATGAAGAGATCAAGGGAGCCGCCTGACCCATGAAAATAGCGATTATCGGAAGCGGCATTGCCGGACTGGGCGCGGCTTGGCTGTTGAGTCGAGCACATGATGTTACTGTCTATGAGAAGAACGACTATGTCGGCGGCCATTCCAATACCGTGGAGGTTCCGGTCGGGGGTGGCGAAAGCATTCCCGTCGATACCGGCTTCATCGTCTATAATGAGCGCACTTATCCCAATCTGATCGGTCTGCTGGATACGCTGGGCGTGGCCAGGATCAAGGCCGATATGTCCTTCGGGGTCTCGGTCAGCCGGGGCGGTCGGGCGGGAAGCCTGGAATATGGCGGCGCGGATCTGAAGAGTCTGTTCGCGCAGAAGCGCAACCTGCTCTCGCCTCGCTTTCTGAGGATGATTCGCGACATCCTGCGGTTCTACAAGGCCGCCCCGGACCTGCTGGTCAGCGGCACCTGTGGGGAATTGAGCCTTGGCGCACTGCTGGCGCGGGATGGTTATTCCCGTCCCTTCATCGACGATCACCTGTTGCCGATGGCGGCGGCGATCTGGTCCTGCCCGGTCAGTCGGATGGCGGATTTTCCGGCGGAGAGCTTCATCCGCTTCTTTGACAATCACGGCCTGTTGCAGGTGGAGGACAGGCCGCAATGGTGGACCGTCAGGGGCGGCTGCCAGCGCTATGTGCGACGTATCCGCGATGATCTGGAACGGGATGTGGCGACCGGACGTTCGGCAGTGGCGGTTCGGCGCAGCGGTGTCGGGGCCATCATCCGGGACAGTCAGGGGATAGACGAGGTCTATGACCATGTCGTCTTCGCCTGCCATGGTGATGAGGTCCATGACCTGCTGCATGACCGGTCAGCGGCAGAGACGGCGATCCTGTCGCGCTTCACCTATCAGCGGAACCGTGCCATCCTGCATGGCGACATCCGCCAAATGCCGGTCCGCCGCAAGGTCTGGTCCAGTTGGAATTATCTGAGCGAAGCGGCGTCGGATCGGGCGGCAGGCCAGGTTTCCATCACCTATTGGATGAACCATTTGCAAAGCCTCGACCCCACCCATCCCCTGTTCGTGACGCTGAATCCGATCCGGGAGGTCGATCCGGCGCGGATTTACCGCAGCTTCGACTATGACCATCCCGTCTTTGATCGGGCGGCCCTGGTGTCGCAGGCGCAGCTTCCCACGATCCAGGGGCGGGGCGGGGTCTGGTATTGCGGCAGTTACTGTGGCTATGGATTCCACGAGGACGCGCTTGGTTCCGCCGTCGCGGTGGCCCGTGCATTGGGGGTCGCCGCCCCCTGGGGACACCAGCCGGTGCACGCGATGGCGGCGGTTGGCACAGGGTCGATGCGATCAGCAGTACCGTCGATATTTACGGATCTGTCCGGGGAGGCGGCGGCATGACCCTATCGGCTTCGCCCCTGTCCGGGTCCATGCTGTATCGCGGCTCGGTGATGCACAAACGAATGAAACCCTTCATCCATGAACTGACCTATTCCGTCTTCTCGGTCCTGCTGGACATTGATGCGCTGCCGCAGCTGGATCGATCCCTGCGCCTGTTCGGCCATAACCGTTGGGCACCGGTCAGTCTGTGGGATCGCGACTATGGTGCCCGTGATGGTACCCCGATCCGCGCATGGATCGATTCGGTATTGCAACAACAAGGCATGAACTTGCAGGGTGGACCGGTCCGGTTACTGACTTTTCCCCGGCTCTGGGGCTATGCCTTCAATCCGCTCAGCCTCTATTACTGTCACGATCAGGCAGGACATCTGCGTGCGGTGCTTTATGAGGTTTCCAACACATTCGGTGAGTCGCACGGCTATCTAATCCCCGTGGAGACAGATCATGATGATATCGAAACAATCCATCAGGAAGCGCAGAAGGTATTTCACGTCTCCCCCTTCCTGGAGATGGATTGCCGCTATTACTTCAGCGTGACCCCGCCCGGTGATAAACTGTCGGTCCTGATCCGCCAATCGGATGGGGCGGGTGACCCGATTTTGATGGCGAAGCATACCGCGCGGGGAAGACCGTTCAGCGATGCCGCGCTGGTCTCCGCGATCCTGCGACACCCGCTGATGACAGCAAAGGTGATCGGCGGCATTCACTGGGAGGCGCTGCGACTGTGGCTGAAAGGAGCGAGATATTATCCCAAACCCCCGGCCCCGGCGGATCACGTAACACGCTGAATGCGCATAATTACGATATCGTAACGAGGTGATAACCGCATGACACAGACGGAATGCCCATCGCAGACAGAGACCCTGGACCGGAACAGTGGTCGTGACCCCAGACTGTCCTTGCTGAGCCGCCTGCATTTCGCGATGGCGAACCGCATCCATCATGGCACCTTCGAGGTCACGGTGCTCGAGGGCGTAACCCGGCTCTGCGGCGGCAGGGCACCGGGACCGAACGGTCCGATCACCCTGAACAACAGCCGCATGGTACCGCGCATGATTTTGGGCGGGAATGTCGGGCTGGGAGAAAGCTATCTGGATGGCGATTGGGACAGCCCTAATCTGGCGGATTTTCTGACCGTCGGCGCAATGAACTATGAGGCACTGGACGCGACGCTGAATGGCAGCATGCTCTACCGGCTTGCCAATCGACTGATCCATCACGGATTCAATTCGAATTCGAAACGAGGAAGCCGAAAGAATATCGCCCATCATTACGATCTCGGGAATGATTTCTATGAGCGCTGGCTGGATCCCAGCATGACTTATTCTTCTGCCGAATTTGACGAGACCGCCCCGGATCTGGAAAGCGCCCAGGCGCGGAAATACGATCTGCTGGCCGACCGTCTGGGTCTTGGCCCGCAGGATTCGGTGCTGGAAATTGGCTGCGGCTGGGGCGGATTCGCAGAGCGGGTCGCAAAGCAGCGCGGGGCAAAGGTCACCGGCATCACGATCTCCCGCCAGCAGCATGATTATGCGAAAAGCCGGATGCAGCGCGAAGGACTGAATGAAAAGGTCGATATCCGCCTGATCGATTATCGCGATCTGCAGGGTCAGTTCGACCATATCGCCTCCATCGAGATGTTCGAGGCGGTGGGGGAGAAATACTGGCCGGTCTTCTTCGACTCCCTGAGGGACCGACTGAAGGAAGGCGGGCGGGCGGCCTTGCAGATCATCACCATCAGCGACCATCATTTCGACAATTATCGCAGTCGCCCCGACTTCATTCAGCGCTACATCTTCCCCGGCGGCATGCTGCCCTCCCCCGGCGTGCTGCGGAAAGGCGCGGAAGCGGTCGGCCTGTCGCAGGTTTCCTCCGAAGGCTTCGGCATGTCCTATGCCCGCACCCTGGCGGAGTGGAACACCCGCTTCCAGAACGCCTGGGAGGATATTCGCCAGACCGGTTTCGATGACCGGTTCAAGCGGATGTGGGAATATTACCTGGCCTATTGCGAGGCTGGATTCCGATCCGGCACCATCGATGTGAAGAGGATCACCCTGGCCAAGGCTTGATTCTCGCCTGGGGGACCACCTACCGACTTCCGGCAGGGTAGTCTGGATTTACGACCTTGAACGAAGTACGCCCCTGGTTCCGAGAGGACGTCGCACCAAAATCTCTTGCCTCGCGGATCAGTGGCGCCAGCTTGTGGATGGCCATTCGGACTCTCCGATAATGAGAGCAGCCATAGACTTGTCGCGCGTGGCGACCTCGGCACAGATAATGTGCTGGATCAGACGTCAACCTCCGCCGCGATGGCGGCGGCGGCGGCGGCGGGATCGTCCGCGCCGGTGATCGGGCGTCCGATGACCAGGAAATCGGCCCCGGTCTCAATCGCCTGTTTCGGGGTCATCACCCGCTTCTGATCGCCCAGAGCCGCACCAGCCGGGCGGATACCCGGCACGATCAGCTTGAAGTCCGGCCCGCATTCGGCCCGGATCGCCCCGATTTCCTGCGACGAGCACACAACCCCGTCCAGGCCCGCCCGCTGCGTCAGAACGGCGAGGCGCAGGGCTTGATCGCGCGCCGGACCGGCCTGCCCGACAACGACCAAATCGGCATCGTCCAGGCTGGTCAGAACCGTGACCGCGATCAACATCGGACGCACCACACCCAGTCGCTCCGCCTCGAAATTCGCCGCATCCAGCGCCGCCTTCATCATCGCCGACCCGCCCGAGGCATGGACGTTCAGGATCGCCGGCCCAAGGCCCATCGCGCCGCGCACGGCACCGGCGACGGTATTCGGGATATCGTGGAATTTCAGATCCAGGAACAGGTTCTGTTGCAGCGCGGGCGCGCCCCTCGGCGTTTCTTCCGGGGTTGCGCGCACAACCTGGCGCACCCCGTCCGGCCCGTTGGCATTGAAGAATTCCAGCCCCAGCTTGATCCCCCCGACATGCCCCACCAGCGCCCGCGACAACGCCTGCGCGCGCGACACATCGGGCGTGTCCAACGCTACCAGAATTCGGTCACGGGGCCGCAGCGGCGTTACCATCCGGGTCATGGGAATTTCCTTCACCTGTCCAAGCCTGGACAGGGTTTTACCGACGACGTGATGGAAAAGCCAGCGGGGACATTCCTATTACTGCCCAGGGATTGAATTTCCCCAAGATTACTTGTTGATATGATTCTGCATAATCGACACCAACTCCAAATTCTCAACCGAATCTGACGGGGATCTGAATGCCGCATTTCTATGTTGTCACCGACTGAGAATTCGATGGCCCCGTGCCGGGTCTTCACTCGATAATATCTTTCGGATCTGTTGCCTTATCGGAATCCGGATCCGTTCTCGGTGAGTTCGAGGCGGTTCTTGAGCCACTTGAAGGAGCCGAACAGGATGCGCGGACCATGGCATTCTGGCATCAGCACCCCGAGGCATGGGCTGCCGCCACGACAGACCCAAAACCCGCCGGAGAGGTGATCCGGCGTTTCGTTGCCTGGGTTCGATCTTTTGACGCCGAACCGATCTTTGCGTCGCATCCCGTTGCCCTCGATGGTCTCTGGCTGGACTATTATCTGAAGCGGTTCACACAGCGACCCCTGTTGGAAGGGCCGTGGGTCCCGGATCGCCTGTTCCGGCATCCCCCGCTCTGCATCATGTCGATGGTCGCCGGGAGCACCGGGCGCGGGCAATGGGAGTGTGATGTCCAGTTTTATCCGCAGGAATGGCTGGGCTCCGTCGAGCACACACACCGCGCCATCGACGACGCCCGCGGCTATTCAAATCTTTTACGATTCTTCACGACCGAGCGGACGGTCTAATCCAGCGATGCCTCATCCAGCAGCCAGGCAGTGAAGGCCCTGATCTTGGGGTGGTCGGCGCGGTCCTTCGGGCAGACGATCCAGTAGGCATAGTCGCTGGGGATCGAGAAATCGAAGGGCTTCACCAGCAATCCCTGCTCCAGCGCGTCATGGGCAATCGCGCTGCGGCCAAGCGCAACGCCTTCACCGGCAATGGCGGCCTGCAATACCAGATTCGAGAAATTGTAGCGCGGACCCTTGTCGGGATTGACTCCCTCCACCTGCGCCGCTTTCAGCCAGACCCGCCAGTCAGTACGGATATCGTCGTGCAGCAGGGTGTGATACTGCAAATCCGACGGCGAGACGAGCGGTCGGTTCGGATCCTGCAACAGGCGCGGGCTGCAAACCGGGAAAACCTCCTCCGTCATCAACCGGATCTCGTGCAGATCGTCATAGCCGCCGGTACCCCAGCGGATGGCGAGATCGATATCCTCAACCGTAAAATCCGTCAGTTCGTAATCCGCCGCCAGGCGGATATCGATCTCCGGATGCAACGCCCGGAATTTAGCCAGTCTCGGCACCAGCCAGGCCGAGGCGAAGGAAGGCAGGCAACTGACATTCAATGCCCCGGTCGCATCCTGCCGCTTCACCCGGTCGGCGGCGGCGGCAATCTGGGCCAGGGACTGCCGCACCGCCGTGGCAAAGGCCTGCCCCTCCTCGGTCAGCAGTAGCGCCCGGTTCAACCGCCGGAACAGGCGCACCCCCAGCGCATCCTCCAACTGCTTGATCTGATGACTGATCGCTGCCTGGGTCACATAAAGTTCTTCCGCCGCCTCGGTAAAGGACAGCAACCTTGCAGCCGCCTCAAAGGCCGGAAGCGGCTTCAGCGGGGGCAATCTGGAGACCATTATTCCACTCCTATTCGGATTAGGAAATTTTATTCGATGTATGAAAATATATCCTTTGTGCAGATTCTGGAAACCCCTTAAATCTCTCCCTGCGAGGCGACATCGTCTCCCAGGTTCGGTACCTTCGGATTAATGACAGCTTTGTGAAATCCGGTATCGGGACTTGTGAAACAGAGTTTGAAGGAGTGAAAGTCATGGCGAGCACCAATTACATGGACGGGGCAGGCAGCCCTTTCGCGCCGCTGGCTTCCCTGATGGTCGATGCCACTGCAGCGGCCCTGGACGGCCTGCGCACGGTCACGATCAACCCGATCACCTCCCTTGCCAAAGTGCAGGGCCGGATCAAGCAGCGTCGTCAGCTGCGGGACATGGATGCACGGATGCTGGCCGATATCGGTCTCGACCGCGTCACCGCAGATCTGGAAGCGGCCAAGCCCTTCTGGAAGGCGTAAGCCGAAACGGAATGCCCATCGGAATGCCCCGACCGCGCGGACGACTTCCCCCTTGTTGTCCTTCCGCGCGGTATGACGAAAACCCCCGCAGTTCAACTGCGGGGGTTTTCTGTGTTCGGTGAGTGTTCTTGCATTTCGATTGAGGGCCTTCTCCTTAACGCCGGTCTGCTTTAACAATGGGCGGCACGTTCATTTGGGGAAACATGTTCCGCGCCATGACCGAACCCGCCCTCACCAATCCGGCTTTGCTGAAACTGTTCGGGTCCGCGACCGGGCAGGCCGTCGGCGCATCGGGTCGGCGACGGTTGGAAGATACGGTGGTCGCCCTGCGCGCGGTGCTGCTGGCCCAGCCGGACTATCGTCCGGCCCTCCATCAACTGGGCATCGCACTCCATCGCCTGGGCCGTGTGGCGGAAGCGGAGGCCGTGCTGCGCACAGCGATTGAGCGGCATCCGGACGCACCGGAACTGCTGCTTGCCTTTGCCGAAGTGCTGGCCGACTGGAATCATGTCGACGATTCCATCGAGGCGGCGGAGGCGGCGGCGCGCCTGATGCCCGGCGAACCGGAGCCATTGACCCTGATCGCCCGGTTGCGAGAGGCGCGGGGGGAAACCGCGATGGCGCGGGCCGCACTGGAAGCAGCGGCCTCTGCCGGTCGTCCCCATGCCCCGGCCCTGATCGCCCTGGGGCGGATACAGCGGCAGGCTGGAGAGATCGATCTGGCGCTTTTCACCCTGGCCCGCGCGATAGAATCGGCAACGGACCCGTCCGACAAGGCCGCTGCCCATGTTCAGCACGCATTGGCACTGCTGTCCCATGGGCGGATCGCAGAGGGTTTCCGGGAATATGACTGGCGCTGGAAGACGGGACTGCTGCCAGGGCTCAATCCCGGACTGCCGCCCTGGACCGGGGACAGGCTGGGCGGGCGGGTGCTGCTGGTCCGCTGCGAGCAGGGGATGAGCGAATGCCTGCAATTCTTCCGCCTGGCCGGACTGATCACCGGCGGGCGGGTGGTGGTGGAGGCCCCCCCGGCGCTGGTGCCGCTGCTACGTGCAAGTCATCAGGTCTCCGATGTAATCGCCCAGGGCGACCGGCTTCCCCGCGCCGATTGCTGGGCACCGCTTCTCTCCTTGCCCCGATTGATGCGGATCGATATCGAAACGATCCCTGATACGGTGCCCTATCTGCGTCCGGATCCCAGCCTGTTCGCGCCCTGGCGTCAGCGACTGGTGCCTGGACCAAAGATCGGAATCGCCTGGCATGGCGGCGAACCCCTGTTTGAGAACCGCCGCCGGTCGATCCCCCTGGCCGCCTTCGAACCGCTGTCCCGGATCGAGGGCGTTCATCTGGTCAGCCTTCAAAAAGGCGAGGGACGACGGGAGGTCGATACCGTGCCATTTCCGATCCACGATCCCAGCGAAGAGATGGATGAGGGCGAGGGTGCCTTTCTCGATACAGCCGTCGTGATGCAGGAATGCGCGCTGATCGTCACTGCTGACACCGCCATCGCCCATCTGGCCGGTGCCCTGGCCCGACCGGTCTGGACCGTTCTGCCGGAAGGCGGCGACTGGCGTCTCGGCTGGCATCCCAGCGACAGTCCCTGGTATCCGACGATGGAATGCCTGCGCCGTCCGCCCGGTGGCCGCTGGGAAGATGTCTTCGAGCATATCGCAAGACGACTGGCCGCCCTGAAATCCGGGCATATCGAGGAAGATACGGAAGAGAGTAGTAAAGAAGACCACTGATGCGGGATACCCGTCACCGGATACGGCATTCCTGTTGTCCGCATGCAGGCCAATCACATATCGGTGAGCAGAACGATCGCGCTGATCGTCTTCTCCTGCCACTGCGTATAGGATATGACTTCGGTCGGGACGGGGCGGCCCCGGATCGTATCCGCCATAAGGAGAATCTGACAATGCGACGCATGATGACGATAGCCTGCCTGACCCTGTTCCTGCCTGCCTCAGCCTTCGCGATGGGTTTCGGCAGCGGGGATGACACCGCCAAACCGGAGGCGAGCTATGACAAGGGCTATCAGAAGGCGATGGATGGCGACTATGAGGACGCGATCACAATCCTGCGTGAGGTGATTTCCGCCGAACCGAAGAATGCCGATGCCTGGAACATGCTGGGATTCAGCTATCGCAATTCCGGGGATTCAGACAATGCCTGGGATGCCTATGAGCGGGCACTGGCGATTGATCCGAACCATCGTGGCGCGCATGAATATATTGGCGAATGGTACCTGATGCAGGGTGATATGCCCTCTGCCAAGGCACAGTTGGAAAAACTTCGGATGCTGTGCCCGACCGGCTGTGAGGAATACGAGACCCTGGATGCATCCATCGCAAAATCAGCCAGCAATTCCTGAAATCACTTCACGGAAAGGGCTGGCGCAGCTTCCGCCTGCTTTTCAGGTAGTGGCACGGATTCGGTGTCTTCACACAGACGAGTTTCACAAGGCAGACTGCGGTCGGATGGGAAGGTGATTGATACGGTCGTTCCGACCCCGACTTCGCTGTCCAGGACCAGATCGGCCTGATGTAGAGTACTGAACAACTGCACCAGCGTCAGGCCAAGGCCCATGCCATCGCCCCGGTAAATATAGGGAGAACCCAACCGCCCGAATCTGCTGAGAGCGAGGGGAATATCCTTCGGGGCGATGCCTATGCCGGTATCCGCGACACTGAGCCGCAGGCCACCCTCATCGCTCTGCTCCGCCCGCACCAGGATCCGCCCCCCTTTCGGTGTGAACTTGATCGAATTGGTGATGAGATTTAGGAGGATCTGCTTGATCCGGATGGCATCACCGTGCAGCCATGGCAGTTCGTCCGCAACCTCCATATCCAGGATCAGTCCCTCGTTCTGGGCGCGCATCTCGACCAGCCTGAAACAACGCTCGACAATGTCCCCTAAATCGCAGGACGCTTCGTCAATCCGCGTCTGGCCGGATTCGATCTTCGCGACATCAATGATATCACTGATCAATTGCAGAAGATGCCGACCCGCCATATTCACTGTCTCGGTATAATCGGCATAACGGGGATTGCCTATCGGACCGAAAACTTCCTGCTTCATCATGTCGGAAAATCCGATGATCGCATTCAGAGGCGTCCGTAATTCATGACTCATATGCGCCAGGAATTCGGATTTTGACCGACTGGCCAGTTCTGCTTCTTCCTTGGCATTGATCAATTGCTGTTCAACGCGCTTTCGTTCGGTGATGTCCGTGACCGTCCCGGCCATGCGAATGACACGCCCGGATCCGTCCCGCACCGCCATGCCGCGATCATGGACCCAGCGTTCTTCGCCGCCTTGCCTCACTTCTGGATTCAGGCGTATATCGACATCGAACATATCGGCATTACCGCGCAGGACATCGGCAATCGCCAGCCGAAAGCCTGCCAGATCATTCGGATGGATGTAATGAGCGATCTCGTCCGGGCGAAACATCTCACGCTTGTAAGAAATACCGCATATTTCCTGCAAACGCTGTGTCAGCAGAATTTCTTGACGGTCCAGATCCCAGTCCCAGACACCGTCACTGGCTCCATTCAGAGCCAGGGCATAGCGATCCTCGGTCCAGCGCAGGCGCTGCTCGCTGTCGGCGGCGCGTAACTGCTGGCTGCGCAGGGCAACGATCACAAGGCCCAGCGCCATCATCACAATCGCCACGGTCTGAAGGATGTGCTCCAAGGCAGGGCCGTGTCCACCAGGAAAGACGGTATGATAGAGAATCGGTGCAAATGCCGAGAGCAAAAAGGCCAGCCCCATGAAGCGTAACCCGCGCCCACTGCGATCCCGGCGTATAGAAAGGCAGTAAATGGCCATCCAGAGCGCAACCATCGACAGGGTCGCCTGTGCCCAATAGGTCGCAAGAAGTCGAGTCTGTGGCATCCCTGCGGCAATTCCAAGCGGAAGCAGTGCCAGCAATAAGAGCATCAGCAACAGTCGCTGAGAAACCGCTATCCCCAGCATCCGGATCAGACCAAGACCCAGAATGGCAATGGCCAGCGTCGATGTCGTGCGACCCAACACATGCATGAGGCCCGCCGGATCAGTATCAATCCAACTTGATAGAATACCGAAACCCAACAGGACGAAGCCACCGGCCCAGTACCGCACCGCGACCGGTGCACCGGGCAGCGAGAGCAAATATCCCAGCGCCAATGCCCCTGCCCAGGAGGCCCCTACCGGCGCTGATACGCCTGCCCAGAAATCCCAGCCTACCTGCACCGATTTCGCCCGCCTTTTCTATGCTAAAGAAATCCAGTCACAATTTAGCCAGGGTATTTAGCATAGTATGCATCACGAAATACGAAGAAATCCTTAATAACTACAAATACTGTGGATTTTCTTTCTCAGAACATTGTATCGATCACCCGGTCCGGGGGATTGTGACCATCGACCCAGGTTTTCACGTTAATGATGACCCGCTCGCCCATATTGATCCGCCCCTCGATCGTCGCGGATCCCATATGCGGCAGCAGCACGACATTGGAGAGCTTTATGAGCTTCGGATTGACCGCCGGTTCATTCTCGTAAACATCCAGCCCCGCCCCGGAAATCTGACCCTGGGACAGTGCCTTGACCAGTGCCGCCTCGTCGATCACTTCCCCGCGCGAGGTGTTGACGACATAGGCATGGCTCTTCATCAGATCCAGGCGGCGACCATTCAGCAGATGATATGTCGCGGGTGTGTGCGGGCAGTTGATGGAGAGAATGTCCATATGCGCGATCATCTGGTCCAGCGAGGACCAATATGTCGCCTCAAGCGTTTGTTCGACCTCTTCCGCAACCCGGTTGCGATTGTGGTAATGCACAGACAGTCCGAAACCCCGTGCACGACGAGCAACGGCCGTGCCGATCCGGCCCATGCCGATGATCCCCAGCCGCTTGCCGTGGATACGATGGCCCAGCATGCCGGTCGGACTCCAGCCTGTCCATTTCCCTTCCCGCACCAGTTGCTCGCCCTCTACCAGACGACGTGGCACTGCCAGGATCAGTGCCATGGTCATGTCGGCCGTATCCTCAGTCAGGACATCCGGGGTATTGGTGACGATGATGCCGCGTTTGCGGGTTGCTGGAAAATCAATGTGATCAACGCCGGTGCCGAAGCTGGCGATCATCTTCAGGCCATCGCCCGCCGCATCGATAATGTCCCGGTCGATCCGGTCGGTAACAGTGGGGACCAGGATTTCAGCCCGCTGCACCGCATCCAGCATCTGATCGCGGGTGAAAGCCTCGTCGGCGAGGTTCAACTCGCAATCAAACAGTTCCATCATGCGGGTTTCGATGATGTCCGGCAGCTTGCGCGTGACGATCACTTTCGGCTTTCTATAGGTCATATCGCTTCCATCCCTGAAACCGGGTTCACCGATGAACCCCTCTCGCATCCCCAAATTGGCAGAATACGGATCATCACGACAGCGTCAAAGCCCCGTCTTCCCGCTTGACGCAGGGTGCAGCGCTTTCTTTATAGAAGAATCAGGCTATAGGAAACCGGTTGACTGATCGCCCCTTCAGTTGGTTTGAGGATTTGATGCTGCGTCGCCCTGCCCTCGCCGCCCTGCTGGTCGCATTGGGCCTGAGCCTTTTCTCAGGCTCCGCAACTGCGCAGTCGAGCGGCCAGCCGGTACCGCGCATGGTCTCGATCAAGGCGACGGAGGCCAATGCCCGCACCGGCCCTGGCGTTGATTATCCGATCCGCTGGGTCTATAGGCGCATGGACATGCCGGTTCAGGTGATCGCGGAATTCGATAAATGGCGCAAGATTCGGGATTGGGAAGGTGATGAGGGCTGGGTGCATTTCGCATTGCTGAGCCCAAGGCGCACAGTAGTCGTCACCGCACCGGAAACCACACTGCGCCGCCTGTCCGCAGACACCTCTCCCGCTGTCGCACGCCTGGCCCAGGGGATGATCGCCCGCGTCGAACTCTGTGACGCCACCTGGTGCCTCGTCACCGTCAATGGCTATGACGGCTGGCTGAACCGCAACGACGTCTGGGGCGTGGAACCGGGCGAAGTGCTGCCCTAGTGGCATCCCATAATCCCGAACGTCGCTGTCCGCGTGAGGCGGTTTACGCGAAATCCTGTTCCAATGCCGCTTTCGACCCCTCGCTGAGCACCGCCATATGGCCGTATTCCGGATGGGTGAATCCGACGAGCACCTGTTTGGCGGATTTGAAAGCGGCGATCTGGTCCGGCGTGAAGGGGAAATGGATGAACTGGACGGAGGACGCCTTGCCCGAAGCGCTGGTGCGGTCAATATCCGCTTCCGGCACACCCTTGACCTCATGCTCGCCGAAGCGCACGAACATCGTCTCCTCAACGCCACCCAGGCGGCCGAGGAAATTCTTGCGGCGGATCGGATCGTCGATTTCGAACATAACCGTCGCGGTCAGTTCACTCCCCTTCGGGATCATCGGGTTATAGGCCGCCAGCTCATCCGCAACCTGCTCCTCGCCCCCCTTTTCGATATAGAGCATCTCCTGCACCTGATGCAGCATCGTGTCGAAATTCTCGAAATAGCAGGTGGCGACCGGACCGATCTCGATCCGGCGCTGTTTTTTGATCGCGATCAGCGCGGCATGGCGCTCCTTTCGGACCTTCACATAATCGGCCAGCGGCAGGATGTCCGCGCGGGTGATTTCGGTCTTGGTCATGTGTTCCATCTCTTCTCTCTCTAGAACTGATTTCGATCCGGCCTTACATCAGGCCATAGGATTTGGCGAGCAGTACGACCGGATGGGCGGCAAGTTCCGGATTTGTTGAAGTTTCCCCTTCACCCGGTGCTTCGGGATTTTGCGCGATCCCCTGAGCGATGTGCAATCCGGCCAGAGGACATTCGGAAGCAATATATTTCGCCGCACCCTTCGCCTGCATCTGTTTGAAGACCGCTTTTCCAACCTTCATTCCGGTGTCGAAATTATCCTTCATGATGCCCCAGGACCCGCCATGGCCGGAGCATCGCTCAACCGAGGCAATCCGCGTGTCGGGGATCAGGCGGGCGAGTTCCGCCCCTTTCTGGCCCATATTCTGCGCCCGTGCATGACAGGAGATATGGATCGAAATCGGCCCGTCAAGCGGTTGCAGCCCCTTGGCCAGCCCTTTCTGCTTCGACAGAGCGACAATATATTCGGAAATATCGTGCGATGCCTCGGCCAGCGCCTTCACATCCGCATCATCAGGCACCAGCAACGGCCATTCGAATTTCAGCATCAGGGCGCAGGACGGGACCAGGGCGATTACGTCATATCCCTTGTCGATATACGGCTTCAGTGCAGTCGCAACGGCCTTTGCCTTGCCCGCGACGGTGGACAGGTCGCCCTGTTCCATCTGCGGCATGCCGCAGCATTCCGGATAAACGACTTCGCAATCGACTCCGTTCTTGGCCAGGATCTTCATCGCCGCCTCGCCGATTTCCGGCGTGTTGTAATTGCCGTAACAGGTAGCATAGATTACCGCCTTCTGTCCGACGGCGGGACCGGACGGGTCAAATGTCGGGAAATCCTTCGCCTGCTCCACCAGAGTTTTCCCGGCGAAGGGCGGCAGCGCTGCATCCTTGTGCACGCCTGCTACCGACTGCATCACGCTGCGGGTCAGGCCGTTCTTCGAATCGGTGGCCCAATTGGCAAGGCCCGACAGGCTGGTACCCAGTTTCCCGTTGCGATCCGTCCGGGTCAGCTGCGCCTCCATCCCGCCGCGCAGGCCCTTGCGGTTCTCCACCGCCCGGTAGCGCAGCATCAGATGGGGGAAATCCAGATTGAATTCATGCGGCGGGACATAAGGGCATTTCACCATGAAGCACATGTCGCACAGCGTGCAGGCGTCGACGACCGGCTTGAAATCCTTCGATTCGACGGTGTCCAGTTCTTCCGACGGCGATGCGTCGATCAGGTCGAACAGGCGCGGGAAGCTGTCACAGAGATTGAAGCAACGACGACAGCCATGACAGATGTCGAACACCCGCCGCAACTCTTCATCCAGCTTGGCCTCGTCATAGAAATCCGGATCGTTCCAGTCGATCACATGGCGCACCGGCGCGTCCAGGCTGCCCTCACGCATTCCCCGTCTCCCGATATCATTCTTTATCAGAATATGCCCGGGCGAACCATCGCCCCGGATTGAGTCCCGGCTTTAGCCTCAGATTCTTGCGGAACAGGCGGCGCGGGACTGTATCCCGCACCGCCAGACATTCCGACAGACGTCTTAGGCCATCGTATCCAGGGCTTTCTGGAAGCGGCCGGCATGGGACTTTTCAGCTTTCGCCAGTGTTTCGAACCACTGGGCAATCTCATCGAAGCCTTCTTCGCGGGCGGTCCGCGCCATACCCGGATACATATCCGTGTATTCATGGGTTTCACCTACGATGGCGGCTTTCAGATTGTCCGAGGTCTCGCCAATCGGCTCACCGGTGGCCGGGTCACCGACTTCTTCCAGATACTCAAGATGGCCATGGGCATGGCCGGTTTCGCCTTCCGCGGTCGAGCGGAACACGGCGGCAACATCATTGTACCCTTCGATATCGGCCTTCTGGGCGAAATACAGATAGCGGCGGTTGGCCTGGCTTTCACCGGAAAAGGCTTCCTTCAGATTCTCTTCGGTCTTGCTGCCTTTGAGGGACATGGTGACTCTCCTGTCCGTTCCGCGCCGTGCCCCGGATCGGGGCGGGGCCTCCGAAATGGGAGGCCGTGGCGCATTGGGTTGCTGATCCGCCAGACGCCATTACGACGCATGGCGCTCCGTTTAAAATCGGAACAGTTCTAATGTAGCGGATCAGGAGCGGGAGTCAATAGTTTATAATAGTTCTAATAAATCATTTATTAGAATGAAATCATTATGAAAATCATTCTTAATCGCTATGCGCGACTGACCCGGATTATGACATCCACCCGATCCAGCGCCGTCCCGGCGGGCGGGTTCGGCAGGCGCGACACTTCCACGGAATCAACCGGAATATCCATCAATTCGCCCTGAGGCTCGATATAGAAATGGTGATGTTCCCGGGTATTAGTATCGAAATAAGACCGGCCCGGCCCAACAACGACCTCCCGCAGCAAACCGGATTCACAGAACTGGTGCAGCGTATTGTAGACGGTCGCCAGCGACACTTTAACCGCCGCCTCCCGCGCCATGACATGCAGTTGTTCCGCCGTGATATGCTGATCGCCACCATCGAAAAGCAGCTTGGCAAGCGCCATCCGCTGCCGCGTCGGACGTAGATTAACCTCTTTCAGTCGTCCAAGCGCGTCGGCAAAGGGGCGCTGATTCGAAGCACCCGCACCGGTTTCCACGCTGAAAGAACTATCTGTCTGACCTGTCCGTCGGTTCATCATCCGACATGCTCCTTGTTGCATCGCTGCTGATATCAGGGGCAAAATCTTGATTTCAAGTGGTATCACAATATCCTAGGTCGCTTTTTGGAACAAGACCAATTTCCAAAACCCATCCCAGGGACCGTCCAGGCCATAATTCTGAGGACGGTTATCCACAATATATGGCGATTTTCGATCCCGAATACGCTATATCCACCCCATGACTCGCGATATTCGTAAGAAGGCACCAGCCCGCAAGACATCGACACGCAAAGCGCTGGCGAAAAAGGCGAGCGGCGGACGGGGAGGGGTGACACCGCCCCCCTTGCGCCGCCGCAAAGCCGCGTCGCGAACACGGCGCTGGCCGCGCATTCTGCGCGGTATGGTCGCCACCCTGCTCTGGGGACTGATCCTGACGACCGGGGTAATCGGCTGGTTCGCCTGGGATATGCCGGACCCGGAGGCTGTTCTGGCACGGGATGTGCGCCAACCGGCGATCACACTGGTCGCACGGGATGGAACGCCCTTGCTGAAGGTCGGGGATCTGTATGGCACTCGCGTTTCACTGCGGGGCCTGCCGCCCTATCTGCCCCAGGCACTGTTGGCGACCGAGGATCGGCGCTTCTATGACCATCCCGGTGTCGATCCAGTTGGCGTGATCCGCGCGCTGGTTGTCAATCTGCGGGCAGGCGGCGTGCGGGAAGGGGGCAGCACCCTGACCCAGCAGCTTGCCAAGAATCTTTTCCTGTCGCCGGATCGCACGATCCGGCGCAAGGTGCAGGAAGCACTGCTCGCTTTCTGGCTGGAGGCGCGCTATGGTAAGGATCGGATTCTGGAAATCTACCTGAACCGGGTCTATTTGGGGGCCGGGGCTTATGGGGTGGATGCGGCGGCGCGACGCTATTTCGGCAGACCCGCCTCGGAATTGAATCTCTGGCAGGCTGCCGTACTGGCCGGGCTGCCCAAAGCCCCGTCAGCCCTGAATCCATTCCGGTCACCACAACGCGCTGCCACCCGCGCGCGGGAAGTCCTGGACAATATGGTCACCGCCGGTGTTCTGACACCTGAAGCGGCGGCGTCGGCCAAGCGCCCAACAGTCGAGACGATCCCCGTTGATGCAGCGGGCGGGCAGACCCGCTGGCTTGCAGAATGGGCGTTTGATCGTGCTGCCGATATTCTGGGCGGTGTTGATCGCGACATTCTGGTCGAAACAACACTGGAACCGGCACTGCAACGCGCCGCCGAAGCAGCAGCAGCGGCCGTCGGACCGGCGGCCCGCGAACAGGGGGCAGAGGAGCTTGCCGTGGTCGCGATGCGCCCGGACGGGGCGGTGGCGGCCCTGCTGGGCGGATCCGACCGCCGCGCAACCGCCTTCAACCGCGCTGTCCACGGCAAACGTCAGCCTGGATCAGTGTTCAAGCTCTTCGTCTATCTCGCCGCCTTTGAGGGCGGCCTGACGCCGGACAGCCTGATCGACGACCGCCTGGCCCCGATTCAGGGCTGGAGCCCGCGCAATTCTGATGCGGGATATCGCGGCATTGTCACGTTGCGGGAAGGGGTGGCACGTTCGATCAACACTGTTGCCGTTGCGGCGATGGAGACCGTCGGACGCCACAAGGTCATCGACATGGCACGACGGCTCGGCATCACCACGCCGCTTTCCGCTGATCCCGCCCTCGCCTTGGGCGTTCATGAAGTGACAGTGATGGAAATCGCGGGGGCCTATGCGACACTGGCGGGCGGAGGCTATGCCGCCACGCCCCATGTCATTCACCGCATCCGGGATTCCGCCGACGGATCGGTGATCTACCAACGCGACACTCTGCGCGGACCCCGCGTGCTGTCCCCCGAGACCGTGGCCATGGCAAACGATGTCTTCGGGGCCTCCATGGTCTGGGGCACCAGCAAGGCCGCCGCGCTGTCCGGCCGCAATGCTGCGGGCAAGACCGGAACGACACAGGATTACCGCGATGCCTGGTTTGCAGGCTATGTCCCCGGCCTCGCAACCGTTGTCTGGATGGGCAATGACAATGGCGGCGCGACGAAAGGCGTCTATGGTGGCCTTTATCCCGCACAACTCTGGAAGCAGTTCATGGAAGCGGTGCCCCCGGCACTCTCCGCCCTGCCCAATTCGGCAGGCGGTTAGGCAGGGGGTGGGTTAAGCGGCCCGCAGCAACCGCGCCTTTGGCACCGGAACAATCCGCCGACCGGTGGCGAGATGGACGGTAAACCCTTTCGGAAACAGAGTGCTGATTGCCGGGTCCCAGACACTGAGCCCGCCGGTATAGCTGCCATAGGCAGGCAAGATCAGCCGATTGCCATCCTCAACGAAACACCGCGCCTGCAATCGTCGCGCACGGGTCTGGACCGAGGCTTTCGGATGGAAATGCCCGGATATCTCACCGTTTCGGGGTCCGGCCTCCGCCTCATGACGGAATACCAGCGGCCCGTCGACCAGTTCCGCCAGCACCCTGCCGCCCAAATCCGGTGGCGGGGCCGGATCATGATTGCCTGCAATCCATATCCAGTCCACCGCGCCAACCATCGCGATCAGCCGCTCCCGATCCTCTTCAGGCAATCGATCCGACGCAGCCCCGTCATGGAAACTGTCCCCCAGGCAGATCACCCGACCGGGGCGATGCCGCACCAGGGCCGCGGACAGGGCGGCCAGCGTGGCGCGACTGTCATAGGGCGGCAGCATCTGCCCCTGGCGGGCGAAGGCGGACCCCTTTTCCAGATGCAGATCGGCAATCACCAGGGTTTTCCGCTCCGGCCAGAGCAATGCACCATCGGCAAGTGCCAACAGAGCGGCACCGTTCAAAAGCAAGGGACTGGATTCGGTGGGGTTTTCCATTACACCATTCTATGACGGATGCACGGACGTTGACGATGAATTTGCGTAAATGGCCATCGAAAAATACTGAACCATACCTTTTAATGCATATGCATTAATCGTGTTGTTTCCCAATAGGAGAGCGTGTTTCCAGAAAAAGGCTTATCGCAAAGGATGCGGAAGCGTTTCCGCATGCTGATAATATTGCCATTCTCAAACTGTTTCTCCCTACTCTACAGGAGACGTAGAATAGGAACCCGTCGTACCCGCGCAGGCGGGTACCCAGAGCGGCAGGCCCGAATCCTGCCAGTTGCTCAGGACCCCGGACAGCCGCTTTGCGTCTTCCGGGGCGACGAAACCCTATGGGTATTCAGTTAGTATGGAAGAAACCGGTCAAAACTGACCCACTCCCCTCCGCGTCCTTTGCGCCCCCTCCGAAAGCTCTGCGATAAGCCCCCGCAAATCACAATGGCAGCCCGCCCTGCGGGTTGGCGCGCATGGCATCGTCGATCAACTCACTGGCCAGATCATCGAGAAGCTGATCCTCGGCAGATCCGAAAACGGCTTCCTTGCCGATCTCCAGCAGGATCGGCACGGCGAGGGGGGAGACGCGGTCCAGCCGACGGTGGCGGATGCCGGATTTGGCCCGGGACAGGAATTCCGCCAGCCGTCCGACATCGATCAACCCACTGCGGGCATCGGCGCGAGTCGCCTGCAACAATATGTGATCGGGTTCATAGCGCCGCAGCACGTCATAGATCAGGTCGGAATTGAAGGTCACCTGCCGCCCGGTCTTTTCCTGACCCGGGATGCGCCGCTCGATCAGCCCCGCAATCACCGCGACATTGCGAAAGGTGCGGCGCATCAGGCTGCTGTCCTCCATCCAGGCCTCCAGATCGTCGCCAAGCATATCCTCATCGAACAGGGCCGCCATATTCGATGCCGGATGCAGGCTCCAGACCGCGATCACATAGTCACTGGCAACGAAGCCCAGCGGGGCCAGGCCCATCCGCTCCATCCGCCGGGTCAACAGCATGCCCAGCGTCTGGTGCGCATTGCGCCCGGCAAAGCTGTAGGCGACAAGGTATTCCTTTCCCGCCCTGGGAAAGGTCTCGATCAACAGCCCATCCCGGCCTGGCAGCAGGGAGCGCCATTGCTGCAGGCGGAGCCATTCCTGCACCTGATCGGGCAGGGTTCCCCAGGACGTTGGGTCCGACAGGGTTTCCCGCACCCGCTCCGACAGATGCGTCGTAAAGGGAAGCCGCCCGCCGAGATAGGAAGGAACCTTCGGATCGCCGCCGCCCTTGGCCGGAGAAACCTCGACGGCTGTCTGCCGGATCCCCTCAAAGCGCAGTAACCGCCCGGCGAAGACAAAGGTATCACCCGGCTCCAGCAGGGATGCGAAATATTCCTCGATCTCGCCCAAACTGCCGCCCCGACCACCTCTCAGGCGGACCTTCAGGGTTACCGCCTCGACGATGGTGCCAATATTCATCCGGTGCCGCTGGGCAAGCCTCGGATTGGCGACCTCACAGGTTCCCGCTGCCGTCCGGAACAGGCGCTTCCAGCGCTCGTAACTCTGCAACGCATAGCCGCCATCCTCAACAAAGCGCAGGGCGGCCTCGAAGGATTCTCGGGACAGAGTGCGATACGGTGCAGCGCAGGTAATTTCGCGATATACTTCCTCTGGTCGGAACGGCGCGGCGCAGGCAAGACTCATCAGGTGCTGGCAGAGCACGTCCAGCCCGCCATCGCGCGGCGGGTCACCATCCAGCGTGCCCTGATCGACACCATCAATAACACAGCGGCATTCCAGCACCTCAAACCGATTGCAGGGGACCAGCAAGGCCCGGCTGGGCACATCCAGTCGATGCCCGGCGCGGCCAATCCGCTGAATCATGCGCGACACGCCCTTGGGCGGCCCGACCTGAACCACAAGATCCACCGCCGCCCAGTCGATGCCGAGATCCAGCGAAGAGGTGGCAACCACGGCGCGCAGGCTGCCCGCCGCCATCACCGCCTCCACCTTTCGGCGCTGCTCCCGATCCAACGAGCCGTGATGCAGCGCAATCGGCAGCGCATCCTCATTGGCGATCCAGAGTGCCTGAAAGATCAGTTCCGCCTGAGCGCGGGTATTGACGAAAATGATCGCGGTGCCGGTCTTTCGGATCTCCTGATAGATTTCCGGGATCGCGTGCAGGCCGTAATGGCCGGACCAGGGCAGGCGCTCCTGCGTATCCAGAATGCGGATATCAGCACGCTTCGCGCCAATCCCGTTGATCTGAGTCACCGACGCCGGGTCGGCATCGGGCGCAATGAAGGCCTTCAATGCCTCCGGCCAGGCCACTGTCGCGGACAGGCCGATGCGGCGCAAACCAGGATGGATCGCAGAGAGCCGCGCCAGACAAAGCGCCAGCTGATCGCCGCGCTTGGTCCCGACCATGGCATGGACCTCATCCAGGATCACCCGCTTCAAACTCCGGAACAGGGTGAAGCTGTCGGGCAAGGAGATCAGCAGAGCGAGGGATTCCGGCGTCGTCAGCAGGATATGAGGCGGCGCATCCTTCTGGCGTTTGCGGTGGTTGGCAGGCGTGTCGCCGGTGCGGGTCTCGATCCGGATGTCCAGACCCATTTCCGCGACTGGGGTCGTCAGATTGCGCTGGATATCCACCGCCAGTGCCTTCAGCGGTGAAATATAAAGCGTATGCAGCCCCTCCTGGGTCTCTTCCGCAAGATCGATCAGACTGGGCAGAAAGCCCGCCAGCGTCTTACCTCCGCCGGTCGGCGCGATCAGCAGACTGTGTTCGCCGCGCCGGTCGGCGGCCAGCATCTCCACCTGATGCGGATGAATGGACCAGCCCCGATTGTCGAACCAGGTGGTGAATCTAGCCGGTAGAGAGGTCGAGGATATGCTCATGACAGGATGGAATATAGCGCGCCGGATGATCAGGACGAACGGGCAATTGTGGTTCAGGCACTGGATGAACCACATGATATGGTGGTTTAACCGCTTGCAATGACAGATTAGCAACAGGTCTTAACTGCTTTTGCAAAAACCTAAATTCGACATGGTGACAAGCGCGAACGAATCGCTGTACCCCTCTTTTTACAGCTCGGGCCTTCTGGCGAACCGGTTCGGGTGGAGGAATCATGATAAGCAATATGGAAGTGTCCGGGGAAACCCGGGTGGATTTTGCCGAAGAGCAGAAACGCAAGGTGATGAGCCTGTTCCTTGATGCGTGGGATGAAGCCTGCGCACAGGGGATCCCGAGCGATCTGCTCTCCGAGGTCTGTCTGTATCTGGCACTGACGGATCTTGTGGAGGATCATGGGGAGGACGATGTTGCGGACATCATCGAAACGCTGCCCTATCGCATCCGCAAGGGCGAATTCACCCTGGGCGAACTGACCCACTGAAAAAGAACCGACGCGGTTTTGGGGATCGGGGCATAAGACGGTTCTCCTCCACTACTGGGGGAGGATAAGGCCATGCAACGGATCGGAATCTGCGCCTGCCACTCTATAGGGTCTGAACGACCCGCTCAAACCGCTCGGCGAAGACGGCGCGGTCCTGTGCCGTGCCGACTGTAACACGGATGCAGCGATCCAGAGGGGCAACTCCCGGCATACGGACGAAGACACCCGCTCCGTCCAGCACCTTCAGAGCCGCCCGCGCCCGGTCACCATCGCCGCCCATGTCGATGGCAACGAAATTGGTGGCGGAGGGTAGCGCCGTCAGTCCCAGCTTGTCGGCCAATTGCGCATACTCAACCCGCCCGCGCGCGACCTCCGCCACGACATCCCGCACAAAATCCGGATCCTGAAGTGAGGCGAGGGCGGCCCTCTGGGCCAGACGGTTCACCTCGAAGTGATTACGGACCTTGTTCAGACCGGTAATCAGGTCACGGTGGGCAATGGTGTAGCCGATCCGCAGCCCGGCCATCCCATGAGCCTTGGAGAAAGTCCGCATCCGCAGCACCCTGGGATCGGCGGGGTTGATCGGCGGGGCGGTGCCGTCGGGTGCAAATTCGATATAGGCCTCGTCCAGGACCAGCACCGCACCATCGGGAATACCTTCAATCAGGCGCTGGACGGTTTCGGCCCCATACCAGCTCCCCATCGGATTGTCGGGATTGGCGAAATAGCCAAGCGGCGCGCGGGTCTCAATCATCTTTGCCAGGATGGCATCGGGATCCTCCGCATCGCCGCAATAGGGAACTGCCTGCAAGGAGGCTCCAAAACCGGCAACGTGATAATTGAAGGTTGGATACGCCCCACGGGAACTCACCACCGCGTCCCCCGGACCGGCCAGCATCCGCACCGCATTCCCTAGAAGCGCATCAATCCCGGCCCCGACCAGAATTTCATCCGGCGCAACACCGTGATGGTCGGCCAGGGCCGCGCGCAGTTCCCAGCTTTGTGCATCGCCATACCAGGCACTGCGCGGAGCCTCCTCCACTAGGGCCGCCAGAGCCTTGGGCGACATGCCGAACGCGCTTTCATTGGCCCCGATCCGGGCATCGAAAGACTTTCCACGATTACGCTCCAGCGTTTCCGGCCCAACGAAAGGCACGGCCGCCGGCAGACTCGCAACAAGATTGGTAAATCGGATGGACGGCCGGGTCATCGAATCATTTCCTCCCATACTGGACACCGATTTCTGTCAGAAATGAACCAGAAAGGGAAGAGACGGATACTGCCGTCAACATATGTAGCTATAGCCATCGCACGACACCCTATATCTAGGGGTAAAATTCGGTTCAGCACCCATTTTTACAATCCACCTATTGAAACTACGCATGATCCATAATAATTCGGGATTTAAAAGTGGGAAATCCCTCCCTTCCGGGTAACACATTGTGAATGTCCAGGGAGCCGGAGCCACACCACGCAGTCTGGCTTAACGCTCTGGATTCCAGCCTCCGCGGGAATGACGAATCTAGATGGGTTTAATACTCTAAATCTCCGTCACCCCGGAAGGCACGAAGTGCCTGTCCGGGGTCCAGAGCGATTGGCATGAAGCCGACGACCAGGAAGGCAGGATCACACGACAAGAATTGTCGATCCGGTGGTCTTGCGGACTTCCAGGTCACGATGCGCCTGAACCGCATCGGCCAGAGCGTAGCGCTGATTGATCTCGATCTTCAACCCCTTGGCATGGGCCTCGAACAGAGCGGAGGCAGAAGCGACGAGATCCTCCCGGCTGGCGGTATAGGTCATCAGCGTCGGGCGGGTCATGTAGAGCGAGCCCTTGGCGGCCAGCACCCCGACATTGAAATTCTCAATCGGTCCAGAAGCGGCACCGAAAGACACGAAGAGGCCGCGCGGGCGCAGCGAGTCCAGCGATCCGTCCAACGTCGATTTGCCAACACTGTCATAGACGACCGGCACCCCGGCACCATCGGTGATTTCCCGCACGCGCTTGGCGACATCCTCACGATTGTAGAGAATGACATGGTCACAGCCATGGGCCTTGGCCAATTCGCCCTTTTCTTCGGATCCGACCGTGCCGATTACTGTTGCACCGATCTGCTTCAGCCATTGGCAGGCGATCAGACCGACACCCCCGGCGGCGGCCTGGAACAGGACCGTATCGCCCTTTTGCACAGCATAGGTGCGGCGGATCAGATATTCGACGGTCATACCCTGCAGCATCATCGCCGCCGCCGTCTCGTTCGGAATGCCGTCTGGCAGTTTCACCAGCCGGTGCCAGGGAATCAGCCGCTCGCTGGCATAGGCCCCGATCGGCGGCGCGGCATAGGCCACGCGATCCCCGACGGCAAAGGCATCCACACCCTCGCCCAACGCGGTCACGGTTCCCGCCGCTTCCAGGCCGATGGTGAAGGGGGAGGGCATCGGATAGGCACCGGTGCGATGATAGACGTCGATATAGTTGAGACCGACAAAATCCTGCTTCAGGCGAACCTCGCCCGGGCCGGGATCACCGATGGTCACATCTTCATAGACCATGGCATCCGGGCCACCGGGATTATGAACGCGCACTGCTTTCGCCATTGAGACTTACTCCCCTGAAAAGATGAAACCAGAAAAAGATGGAACGATTTCGGAAAAGGTAGCGCGCGACCAGCCCCGCGCCAACTCCCAATCCGGGCAAGAGTGACCGGCGACAGGATCACAGATTCCGCCACACGGATCACCCGTGTCGCAGCGCCTCCAGAAGCCCAGCCGGATCGGTGATCGGCAGGGAACAGACCGGCCCGCGACAGAGATAGGCGGCGGGTTGGTCCCCGACCAGCCCCTTGCCCGCTGCCGGATGATCTGGCGGCAGAACCGCATCGGGCGCCTGGATGGTCAGCAGCCGGTCGGCGAGAGGGGCCGCCCTGGCGGCGGCAATCAGCGCCTGCACCTCCGGCAGGGCATCATCCCCCACCACGACGATCTGAACGCCCTGCTGCAACAGAACCGCGCCGTCGATCAGATTGGAATAGGGAAAGAAGTTCTGATCGATCTCACCTGAGAAAGTTCGAACGATTTCCTCCGCCCGATCCCGGTACTTCGCGTTGCCGGTCAACCAGTGCAGCTTTGTCAGAACCGAAACCAACACCCCATTACCCGATGGCGTCGCATTGTCCCCGGCCGATTTCGTGCGAGCCACCAGGGCTTCGGCATCATCGGGGGTCAGAAAGTACGCTCCCCCTACAGAATCACGATAATGCCGATCCAGTACGTCGGCCCAGGATATGGCGTGGTCCATATAAACGGATCGGCCTGTCGCCTCCAGTAAAGCCAGCGCGGCCCGCATCATCGCCGCATAATCGTCCAGCGTAGCAGCATGTTGTGCGCGTCCTTCGCGGAAACTGTGGCGCAGGCGAGACCCGTCCGCCATTGGTCCCGCGACAAATGCGAAAGCGGTTTCCGCTGAGGCGATCCAGTCCAATTGCTCGAAGACCGATCCGGCATGAGCCAGGGCGGCAATCGCAAGACCATTCCAATCGGCCAGCACCTTGTCATCCTTGAGCGGCGGCACCCGGTTCGCCCGATGCCCGAGAAGCATTTCCCGCATCGGGGCAAGGCGGCGTTCCTCCACCGGATTCGGAGTCTCCAAAAGATGCAGACGATTAAGAATCGTCTTTCCCTCCCAGTTACCGGTTGGCGCGACATCATAGAAGGCTTTGAATTCCGCCGAGTCCGATCCCAGGATCTGATCGATCTCCGCCCCATCCCAAACATAGAACCGGCCTTCCTCACCCTCGCTGTCGGCATCACGGGCGGCAGCAAAGGCACCCTCCGCCGTGGTCATGTCATCGCGCAGCCAGGCAACGGTTTCCATTGCCCGCCGCTGATACAGCAGGTCGCCGGTCTCCAGCCAGGCCAATGCCAGAAGCTCCAGAATCTGCGCATTGTCATAGAGCATTTTTTCGAAATGCGGCACCAGCCAGGCCCGGTCCACGGTATAGCGCGCGAACCCGCCACCCAAATGGTCATAGATCCCGCCCTCGCACATTTTGCGGATCGTGTGCAGGACCGCAGCCTTGAAATCCGCATTCCTGGTTCGATCCCCCGCCGCCCAGAGCTGCCGCAACAGCGAGACCTGGGGAAATTTCGGTGCATCGCCAATACCGCCATGTTCCCGGTCCATGGCCCCCAGCAGGCGCAGAGCGATCTGATCCGCCGCCTCTACGGCAATGCCGTCACCCGGTTTGGGATTGGCAAGCCGCGCAAGACCGTCCCGCAGCGCCTCGACATTCTGGGAAATCCGATCCGGCTGTTCGCGATAGGTCTTGGCGATGGCAGTCAGAACATCCGGGAAGCCGGGACGACCCCATTTACCCTGTGGAGGGAAATAGGTTCCCCCCCAGAAGGGTGCGCCATCGGGTGTCAGAAACATCGTCAGCGGCCAGCCGCCCTGTTCCCCCAGCATCGACAGCGCCGACTGATAGATCGTGTCGATGTCCGGGCGTTCTTCCCGGTCGACCTTGATCGGGATATAGAGATCATTCATCCGCTCGGCGATGGCCAGATTCTCGAAACTCTCATGCGCCATGACGTGGCACCAGTGACAGGCGGCATAGCCCACGGACAACAGAATCGGCTTGTCCTGTGCCCTGGCCTCGGCCAGCGCTGCCGGACCCCAGGGCCGCCACTGCACCGGATTGTCCTTGTGCTGCAACAGATAGGGGCTGGTTTCCTGTGCCAGAAGATTGGCCGACATGTCAGACTCCCGAAAGTGTGGATGATTACAGACTGGACAGTATCGCCGCTCTCCGGGACACTGCCCGCACGCAATCAATCTTGGGAATCCAATCTAGGGAAACTGGTCGCTTGCGCCAAGGCCAGTGTCAGAGCTGAGATGGCATTTGCCGGAGCGAATAGCAGCCCGACAGAATGGGAGACATGCAATGAAGATCACCGTGGATATCGACTGCACACCGGAAGAGGCACGGAAATTCCTGGGTCTTCCCGATGTTGCGCCGATGCAGGAGACCCTGATGCGCCAGGTACAGGAGCGCATGGAGGCGAACCTGAAAGCACTGGAGCCCGAAGCCCTGTTCCAGACCTGGCTGCCCGCATCGATCCAGGGGATCGAGCAAATCCAGAAGATGTTCTGGTCGCAAATGGCGTCGAAAGGCATGGCATCAGGCGGCTCATCACAGGACCGAGCCAAAGACAAATCTGACTAAGAAAATCAGATGCGCGATACGATCTATGCCTTAAGCAGCGGCCCGGCACCTGCCGGTGTCGCCGTCATCCGGATTTCGGGACCCGCGGCGGAAAGCGTTTTGTCCGATCTGTGCGGTGGCCTCAAGACGCCGTCTCCACGCCAGGCTGTGCTGCGACTGTTGCAGGATCGGACCGCAGAGGCGGAGGAGGGAAGGGTCCTTGATCAGGCGCTCGTGATCTGGTTTCCCCAACCGGCCTCCTTCACCGGAGAAGATGTCGTAGAACTGCATTGCCATGGTGGGGCGGCCACCATTGCAGCAATCCTGGCCTGCTTGTCACGGCAACCCGACTGCCGGCTGGCCGATCCTGGAGAGTTTTCCAGGCGCGCCTTCGCCAATGGCCATCTGGACCTGACCGAAGCCGAAGCACTGTCCGACCTGATCCAGGCCGAAACTGAAACACAGCGTCGACTGGCGCTGCGGTTGGCGACGGGCGCGGGTAGGGACCGATATCAGGACTGGACGCAACGCCTGATCCGGGTGCTCGCGGTAATCGAAGCGGCCGTTGATTTTCCAGAAGACGACTTGCCGGACGGTATGCTGGAGCGAAATGAAATCGAGATACGGTGTCTGATTGATGAGTTTCAGCAAGATATGGATTTGGGGGCATTGTCTCACGGCATTCGGGATGGTGTCCGGATCACTATCCTCGGTGCTCCCAACGTTGGAAAGTCATCCCTGCTCAATCGTCTAGCCGGGCGGGAAGCCGCAATCGTCTCCCATCGGGCGGGAACAACGCGGGATGTTATTGAGGTCCGTCTGGATCTGGGTGGCTTCGTCGTCGTTCTGTCGGATACGGCCGGATTGCGGGAAACCGAGGACGACATTGAGGAAGAGGGTGTGCAGCGCGCACTCAAGGCCGCCGATACCGCCGACCTAATTTTGTGGCTGGAGGAATTGCCAGACATCAATACGGTAAAAAGGGACAGTATTCGAACCCTTCCAGCATCCCTTTCTGACCGCGCAGAGGATGTTCTTACAGTTCACACCAAACGGGATCTTTGGCCTCATTCCGCATCCCCTGAGACTTTCAAGTCAGACCCAGACATATCCTTTCACACTGTTTCCACCCTTACCGGGGAGGGCTTGAATGAGCTTCTTTCCCACATTTCGACACTTTGTTCCGACCGATACGGGCGGGCTGCTCAGGCGGTGGCAGTTCGAACACGGCATCGCGATGCCCTGGGCCGCGCTGTCATCGCACTGAATCAAAGCCTCGAACAGCCTGAACTGGCGCTTTCGGGGGAGGACGTTCGCGTTTCTCTAACGGAGTTGGGTCGGATTACCGGACGGGTAGATGTGGAGTCTGTACTGAATGTGGTTTTCGCGGAATTCTGTATCGGTAAGTGAATCAATGTTTCACGTGAAACACTCTCTCAATCCTTCTCCATGAATTTCCTGGTTATGATTCTTTTTGGGCAGGATTGTTTCACGTGAAACATAGCTCCATAAAACTGGTATACAGGGTCAAATTAAAACACGAGAAACGATCCGTGATTGGTGAATTCCTGCGGTTCTCTTGACCCACTATCGATAAGCGCGTATATCCGGCACGTATATCCGGGGCTTGCCACGACAGCCGCATAGAAAGACGTATTGATGGACGATTCGACTTCCATTCCGAATTTTCCGAACACCCATCCAGCCTCTACGCCTTGGGACGTTATCGTTGTGGGGGGTGGTCATGCAGGCTGTGAGGCGGCTGCCGCTGCCGCGCGACTGGGGGCACAGACAGTGCTGGTTACCCACAAGCTGGAAACCATCGGGGAGATGTCCTGCAATCCCGCCATCGGCGGATTAGGCAAGGGTCATCTGGTCAAAGAAATTGACGCGCTGGACGGTATGATGGGCCGCGTCATCGATCAGGCTGGTATCCAGTTCCGTGTGTTGAACCGCAGCAAGGGGGCCGCCGTTCAGGGACCCCGCGCCCAAGCCGATAGGAAGCTGTATCGACAGGCCATGCAGGCCGTGCTTAAGGATCAGGAAAATCTGTCCATACTCGCCGGAGCGGTGGAAGATCTGCATGTCGGCGATGACGGGCACGTCTCTGGTATTGTCCTGAGTGACGGCACCGTCTTGCGCAGCGGAGCCGTCGTCCTGACCACTGGCACCTTCCTGCGCGGGTTGATCCATTGCGGTCATGAACGGACGCCTGCCGGGCGCATCGGCGATGGCCCCGCTATCGGACTTTCCTTAACTCTGGAGCGTCATGGTTTCACTCTTGGACGGCTCAAGACCGGAACACCGCCGCGCCTGGATGGCAGAACAATCGACTGGTCGGGACTGGAACGCCAGGAAGCCGATGCAACGCCGGAACCTTTTTCCAGCCTGACCGATAGAATCCGGGTGCCCCAGATCGCCTGCCACATCACCTACACGAACACGCAAACCCATGATGTCATCCGCGATAATCTGAAGTTTTCAGCCCTGTATGGCGGAATGATCGAAGGAATCGGCCCGCGTTACTGCCCCTCCATTGAAGACAAGGTGGTCAAATTTGCCGACAAACCGCGCCATCAGATTTTTCTGGAACCGGAAGGCCTGGACGATGACACGGTTTATCCCAATGGCATCTCCAACTCGCTACCGCAGGAGATTCAGGCTGCTTTCCTGAAGACAATCCCAGGGCTTGAAGCGGCCCGGATCATCCGGCCGGGCTATGCCATCGAATATGATCATGTCGATCCGCGAGAGCTGCGCCCGACACTGGAAACCCGCCGGTTGCCCGGCCTCTATCTGGCGGGTCAGATCAACGGCACGACCGGATATGAGGAAGCGGCGGCACAGGGTCTGATGGCCGGGCTGAATGCCGCCCTGGCTGTAGGCGGCTCCGATTCCCCCTTCATTCTGGATCGGGCGGACGCCTATATCGGCGTCATGATCGATGATCTGACGACGCGGGGGGCCGATGAGCCTTATCGCATGTTCACATCCCGCGCCGAATACCGTCTGCGGCTTCGGGCAGATAATGCCGACCAGCGCCTGACACCGCTTGGCCGGGCCATTGGCTGTCTATCCCCCCTGCGCCAGGATCATTGGAACATCCGCGAAGCTGCGTTGGCCGAGGCCCGTCAGGTGTTGGCTTCGGTCAAAGCGACTCCGCAGGATCTCGCGCGGCATGGCATTTCCGTGCGCCAGGACGGGCGCATCCGGACTGGCATGGAAATTCTGGCGCTTCCAGATATCCCACTTTCTCGATTGGCCGCACTCTGGCCGGAAACCGGACGCATCCCGTCCTCCATCGTGCCACAGATTGAGACCGACGCGCGCTATGCCGCCTATCTCGACCGCCAGGACTCAGACATCCGAGCCTATCGCCGGGACGAATCACTGCACCTCCCCGACGATCTGGATTTCTCCCAGGTTGGAGGACTCAGCAATGAGATGATCCAGCGCCTTTCCAAGGGCAGACCGCTCACTTTGGGTCAGGCCGGTCGCCTTCCTGGCGTTACCCCCGCTGCCGTCGTAGCACTGATGCGGCATGTGCGTAGGGCGGGAGAGAAAGCGGCCTGACCATAAGGGCGGCTTTTCCCATCGGAGGTTGCCATAATTGACTTCCTACCTGGGAGAACCACGATGTCGGATCCTGTTTCTGACTTCCAGAAAAATACAAATGTTTCACGTGAAACCATGGCGCGATTGGAAGCCTATGCCGATCTTCTCTTGAAATGGCAGGTCAGAATCAACCTGATCGGGCCTCGAACAATACCTGATCTCTGGACACGGCATTTCTGGGATTCTGCCCAGCTTGCAGATCATATTCCAGAAGACGCAAACGTTCTTGTCGATCTCGGCAGCGGGGCAGGGTTCCCTGGTCTGGTCCTGGCAATCCTAACCGGACTGGAAACACATCTGATCGAATCCGATACACGCAAGGCTGCCTTTCTGCGCGAAGCCGCCCGAATTACCGGAATATCCAACCGAGTTACAGTCCATGCGAAGCGGGCTGAAACCGTTGTCCTGCATGTTGCAGATATCATCACAGCCCGTGCTCTGGCTCCCATGATTGATCTGCTTCCCCTGATTCAGCCATTCTGGGGGTCGAGAACTTTGGGACTCTTCTTGAAGGGTAAAAGGTATAAAGAGGAATTGACCGCCTTAAATTATGTATGGTATATAAATTATGACGCGATTCCGAGCCGCAGCGATGCGGATTCCGTACTGCTCAAGATCACTGACCTGAGTCGAATAGATCAGGCTGATCCGCAGAACGGATAGGATTTTGAAACTCCTCGGGCGCCGTCGCAGGATTTTAACCGCACGGCTCATTGAGCCTAGAAGGAGTTACATCGATGTACGCGAAACTGCCGGAAAAACTGACCCGGCCCCGGACCGACGGATCCGCGCGGGTCGTTGCCATCGCCAACCAGAAGGGCGGGGTCGGCAAGACGACCACTGCGATCAATCTGGCCACCGCATTGGCCGCTTGTGAAAAGCGCGTGCTGATCGTTGACATCGATGCCCAGGGCAATGCATCCACCGGACTTGGCATCGACCGCCGCGACCGGGCGATCAGCTCTTACGATCTGCTGTTCGGACGGGAAGGGGCGGAGCGTGCCGCCGTTGACACATCGATCCCCCGCCTGCGGATCATCCCGGCTTCGATCCATCTCTCTGGCGCGGAACTGGAACTGGTCGAAGAGGACCGCCGCGAATTCCGGCTTCGGGATTCCCTGCGTGGCGTGATCGCTGACTATGATTACATCCTGATCGACTGTCCCCCAGCACTTGGGTTGCTGACCCTTAACGCACTTTGCGCCGCCGATGCCGTTCTGGTGCCGCTGCAATGTGAATTCTATGCACTCGAAGGTCTGAGCCATCTGTTGGGAACAATCGAGCGGGTGAAACGCGCCTTCAATCCCAGGCTGGATATTCAGGGCGTCGTGCTGACCATGTATGACCGCCGCAACAATCTGTCGGACATGGTTGCCGCCGATGTCCGCGCGCATCTGGGTGACAAGGTCTATGAGACGGTGATCCCCCGCAATGTGCGGATCTCGGAAGCACCGAGTTATGGAAAACCTGTCATTCTTTATGACATGGAGTGTCGAGGCTCCCAGGCCTATATCCATCTGGCCGGGGAAGTCCTGAAACGGGAGCGGAGGATGGTGGCATGAATGCGGCAGCTGATGACAGCCGCAAGCGCGGCCTGGGCCGGGGCCTGTCCGCCCTGTTCGGGGACGAGGATACCGGCCGCCTGAACGATGGCTACAGCGAGCCTGCAACCCGGACGTCAAAATCTGTCCCCATCGAATTCCTCCGGCCGAATCCCAGTCAGCCCCGCAAACGCTTTGACGAGGCGGCCATCGACGGGCTGGTCGATTCGATCCGGCAGCAAGGCATTCTTCAGCCGCTTCTTGTCCGCCCCCATCCGGACGATGCCAACGCCTATCAGATCGTTGCGGGCGAGCGCCGCTGGCGCGCGGCACAACGTGCCCAGCTTTATGAAGTACCGGTGGTCATCAAGGACCTGACCGATACCGAAACGCTGGAAATCGCGCTGATCGAAAATATCCATCGCGAGGATCTGACTCCGCTGGAAGAGGCAGAAGGCTATCAGCGCCTGATCGAGGAATTCAACCATACCCAGGACGCGCTGTCCAAAGCCGTTGGTAAAAGCCGTTCCCATGTCGCCAACATGCTTCGCCTTCTCTCCCTGCCGGAAGAATTGAAAAGCATGCTTGACGATGGCCTGATCTCAGCCGGTCACGCCCGTGCTCTGATCGGTGCGCCGAATGCCGGAGCCTTGGCGGAAGAAGTGCTGAAAAAAGGGTATAACGTCCGACAGACGGAACGACTGGTACAGGATACCAAACCCGATACCCATCGCACCCAGAACGGCCTAAAGAAAATCAAGGGTCGGATCGAAGGTGATACCGGCACCGGCGTCAAGGACCCCAATACATTGGCGATGGAGCGCAGCCTGACGGATCTGTTGGGCATGACAGTCCAGATCGATCTGAAGGGCGGAGGCGAATCCGGGCGACTGATTGTCGGATTCGATGATTTCGACCAGCTTGATGACGTGGTTGAGCGCCTGAATCGGGGTGCTCCCCAGAAAAAAAGCACCATCGTTGAAATGTAGAGACAATCCGTTACAGGACAGTGGCTAACGCCGGACCGGACGACTGCCGATCCCCTGCTTCCGGGCCAGCGCGCCAATCTGATGCAGCGTGCGATGGCATAGAACCCAGTCCGGCGCGCCGCTGCGTTTGCAATCAGCCTCCGCAGCCATCAGCAACCCCAGCGCCTCCGCAAGAAGTAAAGGATTCCAGCGCTTCACACTGGCTTCGAACCGGGGTTTGGCCTTGAAAAACACCATGGGCCGCAATGCAGACATCGCCGACTGCATTGGAACTCCCGACGCCACCATGTCCTGGACCCGTCGCAGCCGAAGCACGTGATTCGCCGACATCCGCAGCAATGCAACCGGCGCGGTGGCCTCCTGTGCTGCAAGATCAAGCGCACGATCCAGTGCCTCGGATTCACCCCCGGTCATGGCCTGTAGAATATCATCCAAAGCAGTGGCGGAGCTGTCCCCGATCAGCGTGACCACAGTTTCGTAATCCAGAACTCCGTCTCGCCCGGCATAAAGTGCGAGCTTCTCGATTTCAGAACGACTGATACCCCGGTCAGAACCCAGATTGGCAACGAGGTAATCCCTGGCATCACGCTCGATCCGAACTGACATCGGCCGCAACCCGTCATCAATCAACCGGTCGATCCCACCCGCGTCATCCAGATAGCAAGCAATCGCCGCACCCAGTTTGGCGGATTCGAAGGCCTTTCGCAGTTTGGAACTTGCCGCCAGATCTCCGGCCGCTGCCAGAACCAATGCATCACCGACCGGGTCTTCCAAAAAGCCCGCCAGCGCCGCAGTCGCCGCATCCGTTGCATCCCGAATCAGGATCACCCGCTGACCACCACCCATTGCAATCGCTGCGGCTTCATCATTCAAAATCGCTCTGTCGGATTTCAATGCATCGCTGGTCAGTTCACAGACCCGAAATGGATCGTTCAGATCCTCGACAACCCCCTGCGCCAAGGCCAGAATCCGTTCCCGCGCCAGCCCCGCGTCAGGTCCGTAGCACAGGACAGCCCGGATTTCCGAAGGCGGCTTCTGGATGAAACCATCGATCGATCCGGTCGCGACCTTGACCATCGACCCTAGCCCTTGAGCAGACGCTGTTTCTCGAAATAGGTCGCCGCCTGCAGACGCAGATCATCGGCAATCACCACGAGACTGCGGCGCATTGCATCCTGGCGCGCAACCTCTGCCGCATAATCGGATTCGGAGATAGAGAAGCTGGCAACCGTCCGAGAACTGAAACTGAAGGATGTTTCCCCCGTGCTAAGACTTGCCGATACCGAAACGGACAATTCAGCCCGCCGGACGCTGGCATCAATCTGTGTTCCCCGATCTGCTTGCGATGAAGACAGTTCGACCGTCAGGACATGCTGCGGATTTGCCGGGCGTCCCTTTGGATTGAACCGATCCAGCAGAAGATTGTGCAGAATCTGCCCGTCCCGATCTTCGATTGATGCAATCCGGGTTGCGGCCAGATCCGCCATGACATCCGCGCCACCATCAGAGCCGCCTGTTCCATAAACCGGACGAAAGCCGCATCCCGCCAGGCCAAACAGTGTTCCGCCCAACATCAGACGGGATAAATGCCGCCGATCAATCCGCTTCACTTCGGCCACCTCTCTCGCTGGAAATCGCTACGCTACGATATTCACGATCCGGTTCGGAACAACAATAACCTTTCGGGGTAGCTTCCCATCCAGAATTCGCTGGACATTTTCGTCTGACAGCGCTGCTTCCTGTGCCGCCTCGGAAGCACAGTCCCGCACCAGCTCGATTGTCGCCCGCAATTTGCCATTCACCTGTACCGCGATCGTTACCGTATCCTCAACCAGGAATGCGGGATCGGCAACCGGCCAGGGCGAATCGACAAGCATCGTCCCATGCCCCAGCACGGACCAGAGTTCCTCCGCCAGATGCGGTGTCATCGGTGCCATCATTCGAATCAGACACTCAAACCCAAAACGCCGGACCCAGTCAGAAGCCTGCCCTTCCTGCTTGTGGGCAAAAAGCGCATTCGCCAATTCCCGTATCCGGGCGATGGCACGGTTGAAATGGAATTTCTCCAGATCCTGGGTAACACCCTCAATGGTCTTGTGAACCAGTCGCTCCAGCGCTGCTTCAGCATCATCCATCCCCGGCGGACGCGCGCCACCTTCGGGTCCAAGAGAATATTCACCACCGGCCACGGCGCGATAGACCCGACCGAGAAAACGCCAAGCTCCCTCAACCCCGGCCTCCGTCCATTCCAGATCCCGCTCCGGCGGGCTGTCGGACAACATGAACATCCGGGCCGTATCCGCTCCATAGGAGCCGACAATATCAACCGGATCAACGACATTCTTGCGGGATTTCGACATTTTCTCGGATCGACCGACCGTCACTGCGGCTCCGGTATCGACATGGGAGACGCTGTCTCCCTCCCGACGGATCTGGGTGGGAAACAGCCAGGCCCCGGATGCATCCCGATAGGTCTCGTGACAGACCATGCCCTGAGTAAAGAGCCCGTCGAAAGGTTCCTCGATATCCAGATATCCGCATTGCTTCAGCGCCCGGGTAAAGAACCGCGAATAGAGCAGATGCAGAATCGCATGCTCGATGCCGCCAATATACTGATCCACCGGCAACCAGCGGGCCGCGCTTTCTGCACTGAAGCCGCGTTCGCTGTTCCCGACATCCGGATAGCGCGCGAAATACCAGGAGCTCTCAAAAAACGTATCGAATGTATCTGTTTCCCGTTCCGCAGCGGCACCGCAAGATGGGCAGGACACATGTTTCCAGGTCGGATGACGGGCAAGCGGATTGCCCGGCTGGTCGAAATCCACATCTTCCGGCAATTCAACCGGCAACTGATCATCCGGAACCGGCACCACACCACAGGACGGACAGTGGATCACCGGAATCGGACATCCCCAATACCGCTGGCGCGACACGCCCCAATCCCGCAGGCGGAAGGTGACACGCCCGTTGCCGACACCCAGTTCCTCCAACCGTTTAATGGCGGTGCGGATACCGGTAGAAACATCCAGACCATTGAGAAAATCAGAATTGAAAAGCGTTCCATCACCGGTGAACGCTTCCGCAGCAACAGAAAATAAATCCGCATCCGCATCTTTCGGCAGGACCACCGGCATGACATCCAGACCATATTTCCGGGCAAAATCCATGTCGCGCTGGTCATGGGCCGGACAGCCAAAAATTGCGCCGGTGCCGTATTCCATCAACACGAAATTCGCCACGAAGACCTTGAAGCAGCGATCCGGCATGAAGGGATGGCGAACCTCAAGCCCGGTATCGAAGCCCTTCTTCTCGGCGGTTTCGATAGCCTCCTCACTGGTTCCCATCCGATTGCATTCGGCAATAAAATCCGCCAAATCGGGATTGGTCCGCGCCAGTTCCTCCGCAATCGGATGGTTCGGCGCAACGGCACAGAAGGACATGCCATAGAGGGTATCCGGGCGGGTGGTAAAACAGTCCAGGCGATCCTCCCGACCGATGATTTCAAACTGGATCTGCGCCCCTTCGGATCGACCGATCCAGTTGCGCTGCATCAGCCGGACCTTTTCCGGCCAGCGCTCCAACCCGTCCAGCGCAGCCAGCAATTCCTCGGAAAAAGCAGTGATCTTCAGAAACCATTGCGAAAGACGACGCTTTTCGACCGGGGCACCGGTTCGCCAGCCCTTGCCGTCAATCACCTGCTCATTGGCAAGCACCGTATGATCGACCGGGTCCCAGTTGACCCAGGATTCCCGGCGATAGGCCAAACCAGCCCTGAGGAAATCCAGGAACATTTTCTGTTCGTGACGGTAATATTCCGGCTCACAGGTCGCGATTTCCCGCTCCCAGTCAATGGACAGGCCCAGCGTCTTCAACTGCGCGCGCATGGCCGCGATATTCTCGCGTGTCCATTTCGCCGGATGCACCCTGTTCTCTATTGCGGCATTCTCTGCGGGCAGGCCAAACGCATCCCAGCCCATCGGATGCAGGACCGAATAGCCCCGCGCCCGCTTGTAACGCGCAACGACATCGCCCAGCGTGTAATTCCGGACATGTCCCATATGGATGCGCCCGGAGGGGTAGGGAAACATCTCCAACACATAATATTTTTCGGAAGTACCGGATTCATCAGTCAGAAAGGATTGCGCCTCTTCCCAGCGCTCGCGCCATTTCTGCTCAATCTCAACCGGATTATACCTGATCATCTGCCCGTCCCGAAAAGCGTCACCACAGCGGAAATCCCGCACCACGCTTCCCTTAGCGGGTTGGACGATGCCTCGTCAAGCGCGGCCGCCCCTAATCAAGCGTCGCCCGGCTGTCGATCCGCATCTGCCGCGCGCGCAGCAGGATGGCATTCTCGATTCGGGCCGGAACCCCTTCGGAAACCGGTGCATCCAGCCATTCGCCATTGGATCCGCGTTCCTGCCGGAACATCGAAACCCGCACCCCATCGGCGCGCAGTTCCCGGCTCAGGATATAGACAGTCATCTTGTAACGTTCATTCGGTGCATCCGGCAGCGACGACCAGTCGGTAACAATGACGCCACCAAAAGCATCGGCCTGGGACAGCGGCATGAATGAGATCGTATCCAGCGAGGCGCGCCACAAATAACCGTTTACGGAAATCCCAGATGCCGCCGCACCGCCAGAGGCGCTGTCGCCACCGAGGGTGATCGCCTCACCGAAAACGGATCCATCCTGTTTCCGTTGTCGTTCCGCAGCATCTTCATTGAGAACCGACGGACCGGAAGAAAGACCGGAACATGCGGCCACAAGCAGCATGGCGGAGAGAAACAGGGCGTCGATCAATCTGAACTTCATGCCACACCATCACATTGTAAGGTCAAAACAGACCCCAAAACAAACAAGGGGATGAGCAAGATTGCTCATCCCCCCGATTGTTGCAACCCGAATTCCCTTAGAAGGAAACGCGCGTACCAACGATGACAGCCTGGGCGTCATTCGAGTTGTTGGCACCAACGCCACCTTCGTTTTCGAGTTCGAAGTTGTAGTACGAACCATAGGCGTTCAGGCCATCCGCGATGCGGTAGGTCGTGCCAACGTGCCAGACAGTCGACTCGTCCGAACGACCATTGCCGTCCAGATCGTCTTCAGACTGCTGGTACATGGCCGAGATCGAACCCGGACCGAAGTTGTAGGCCACACCGAGGTTCCAGCCGTCGCCGCCATCAGCAGCAGCAACACCCTTCGTGGTGTTGGAGTCCTGGTTGTCGAAGTAACCGGCACCCATCGAGAAGCCAGCAAAGCTCAACGTACCACCCAGCATGAAGGAACGGATGTCTTCACGCTGTGCCGCACCGAGGGTCGCGCTGTCGTCATCGCCCATCTGGTACGAACCGTCGACCTTGATGCCGACGCCGCTGAATTCACCACCCCAACCGGCGGCAATATCAACCACGTTGTTCGCGGCAGCATCATTGACCTGAACCTGCTGAGCGGTACGAGCGCCCTGCGGGGTATAGGACACACCAGCCTGGAAGCCGGCAAAGTTCGGGGTGACATACGAGATCTTGTTCGCATCACTGGTCATGCCTGCGGACGACTGATAGTAGTGAGTCGCGGTGCTGATGCCCAGATAGTTGGTGTTACGAAGGGCGTTGTTGCCGTCCGTACCCCAGGTACCGGCCTGAACCGAGTGACCGGCGGAACCGGCGACCGAGTCAGAAACAGGATCTTCGGAACCGAGCTGGATCGTACCCCAGCCGCCACCGAAGGCAATCCAGGTTTCGTCGAACGCGCCGGCATTGTTGGTGGTGTAGCGCCACTGGACGTTGGCACGGTAGGTCATGCCCTGATCGGTGGTGCCACGGGCATCCCAGACGAGTTCGGACATCTGTTCGTTCGCGGTGATGCTCGTACCGTGACCGGTGGAAGCGACATCCCCACCAGCGAACACGGCTTCGTAAGCCAGCGCACCAGAGAAGGTGACAACCGGCGGCTCAGCGTGGGCAGAACCAGCCGCAAACAGGGAAGCACCCAGCAGGGCCGAGGATGCTAAGAGAACTTTTTTCATGGTCTTCTCCATTTTGGACGTTTGGGCATCTGCCCCTTGAACTCTGAACTCGATTTGCGACCAACACAGTTTTGTTGTTCGCCACGGTCTGTTTTGACCACGCATCTTTATGGAACGCAAAGACTTCTCAATCAGACCGACGCGAAAACCAAAATCCTGTGACAATAATACAACATTTCCGGCGTCAGACCTCCGACAACACGCCCATTGCCTTCAGATCACCCAACAGCTTGTCGACAGCAGTCACCGGTATCCGGCCATGCGCCGTCATAAAATCCCCCCGTCCGAAATCCTGCCGCGACAGGATCCACCGCAGCGTTTCCTCGCTGCCGGGCGGAATCGGAACCGCGCCGCGCGGACCGGCCAGCAACACCGCGCCCTTGTCCCGCACCAGCTTGAACTGCGGCCCCGCCACCCGGAACCGCCGGTCTTTCGCCATGATCGGCAAGGCATAGTTACTGCGGTCATAGCGCCAGGTTGCCTGATACGCCAACAGAGACTCCAGCACCACCGGGTCCTCTGCCAGCACGGCCAGCCGCGCCGACAGGTCCTGCAAGACGGCCCGCATGGCTTCCGGCCCCTCTGCGGCGCGCGGCAGATTGCGCCGGAATGCCTCATCCTCCACCGCGAAATCCTGCAATGCGCCTAAGGCGTCTATCCCGATCAATCCGGTAACCCCGAAGGCGATATGCACCGTGCCGCTGGAGGAGGCGAGTGCATCATGATACTGGCCGCGTGGCAGATAAAGCACATCGCCCGGCCTGAGCGTTACCTCCATCAGGACATCGCCCCGCTGTTCCTGATGCTGCGCCTCACCATAAGCGCCGTTCTCATGACGCGGATGGCGGATCGGATGCGGCATCCGGGTTTGATAGACCCGCCAGACCTTCTCCCCCTCGATATGCAGCGCGAATACATCATGGGTGTCGAAATGGCTGTTAAACGCCTGTCGACTGTTCCAGGAACAATACAGATTGGCCTGAGCCTTGGCATCAAAGGCGGCCTCAAAAGCAGCCGCCGTGCGGCGCAGGGGCGCGGTCATCATGTCAATGTCGATCGCCACCAGCGATGCGCCCTGATGCAGCAGATCCATGACCTTGCCAACGACCGGCTGCATCACCCGGTTCCCGGCCCGATCCTCCCGCGATTCACAATACAGCGGGGCAGGGACCGATTGCCTGTCGATCTGCAAGGCCAGCGTCTTTGACGTCCATTGCCCCGAATTGGTCAGCAGGTCATTCAGAACGGACCAGTCCATCAATCCCTGAAACTTGTGCCCGTCCTTCTTATACCCATCGTTCTTAAACCCGTCCTTCTTCGGTCCCGTATTCGGAATATGCAGCGGGCGCTTGTCGTAATAGTCACGGAAGAATTCCTCCTCGCTCATTGGCGCGAGGATCTCCGCCAGGGATATCGGCGATTTTCCATCCATCGGGTCTGTCATGGCATCATCCATTCATTCGGGCCATCAGGCCGGGTCCGGAACCGGATCGACAAGATCACCCAATTCCGCCTTGAGCCCGCCCAGATGGGACTCGAAGGGCGACCAGCGACCAACCGAACTCTTGTAGATCGGGCGGCGCACCTGCAATCGGCTGGCGGTCTGAACCACCCGCTTGTTCTCGAAGAACCGCTCCATCTTTGGATCCCAGTCCAGTCCGATCCGGTCCAGCACCGGCAGGATGAACTGGCCCATATCCTCCAGCAATGCCTCATACTGGATCGGAACAATGCTGGCATCCCACTGCTTCCAGAATCCCATCAGTCGGTCATAATGGCGATAGTAATGGCCGATATCCCGCAGATCATGGTCGAACAGCATTTCACTGGCAAAGCGCTGGGTAAAGATCGACCAGCAGACATCCAGCGGATTGCGTTCGATATTCAGGATCAGGGCGGTCGGGAACAGGGTGCGGATCACCCCGACATTGATGAAATTGAACGGCAGCTTGTCGGTCACGAAGGCAGCACCTCCAGCGATTCCGGCTATCTCATCAAGATAGCCCGCCCGCATCGCCTGCCAGTCTTCGCGGGTCAGCCGCCGGTGCAGATCCACCAGGGTCTCACCCGCCCGCGTCCTTCCATCGATCAGTATCGGCAGGGACATCAACTCCCCACCCCCGTGAATACGGGGATGGGACGCCAGGATCTGTTCCAGCAGACTGGTGCCGGATCGCGGCATGCCGACAATGAAGATCGGCTGCGGCTTTCCGCCCGCCGGCCCCTCATCCGGCACGCCGATCTCGCCCGGTTCAAGACCCCTGAAATGCGCAATCAATCCATCATAGAGCAATTCCGTGGCGCGCCGGTCATAGCTCTTGCCGACACTCGCCAGACGCATTCTGAACTGCTCCTGTGCCGCCTTGAAATACTGAAACGACAGATCATGGTCGCGCAGACTTTCCGCCGCCTGTGCCGCGCGATGAGTCGTGACCGGCGGCGCGTCTAAAAGCATGCGATAGCAACGCCGAAAGGCGGCAATTCCGTCGCGACGGTGCTGCATTGCCGGTCCTGCCGCATTGCCCTTGGTTTCCACCAGATCCGCCAGATCGAAATGCGCGGTCACATTTTCAGGATCGAGGCGAATCGATTCCTGAAACAGTTCCCGCGCCGCATCGACCTCCCCCAGGGATGTCAAAAGGAAGCCCATCCGGCTGCGAACCTCCGGATCGACCGGATCCTCGGCGAAAAACCGGTCCAGCAACTCCCGCGCCGCCGCGAAGTCGCCCAGCCCGACCAGCGCATCCGACAGGTTCAGATGCAATGACCGATCATCCGGATTGGCCCTCAATCCCTTTTCGAGAAGCGCTTTCGCCTGTACCGCTTCCCCCAGACTGTTGAGCAGCGATCCGAAATTCACATAGGGATCGGCAAAATTCGGATTCAGATGGATCGCGCGCTCAAAACACTGGATCGCCAGATCGTAGCGCATCGTCCCCTTATAGGCGATGCCGAGATTGTTCTGGACCTGCGCGTCATTCGGCATGGTTCGGGCAAGTTTGACAAAGGCCTTGATTGCCTCCCCGAAACGGCCCTGATCCATCCGCACGATCCCGATGCCGCTCAGGGCTGCCGGATTGTCCGGATCGATCTTGTAGCTTTTTTCGAAATACCGGGCCGCCTCGTCGAGTCGCCCCGCCTGATGATGAATGATCCCGACAAGATACAGCGCATTCGGTTCGCGCGGCATCTTCTGGAGAATCGCGGTCGCCCGTGCCTGTGCGGCGGCGGCCTGTCCCTGGTTGAATTCGGAAAACGCCCGTTGCAGCTCCGCTCTGATCTGGAAATCCGGTGCGCGCATGGGGGCCTTTCGGGTCTCTACCCGCAAAAATCTTTCGCCTGGGACCGGTCCTGTATAGAATCCCCGCCACAAGAAGACAATCCGACATGCCATATCAAAGAGGGATCGCGATGCAGGTCGTGGAAGCCTATCAACAGGTTCTGGAAAAGATAAAACGGGCGAAGGAAGATGCCGGGCGCGGGGCCGATGCGATCACGCTGGTCGCGGTATCCAAGACCTATGCCTCTGACCGGATTTCGCCGCTGCTGCGCCTGTCACACAAGACTTTCGGTGAAAACCGGGTGCAGGAGGCGGAGGAGAAATGGCCGCCGCTGAAGGAACAGTATCGTGATATCCACCTGTCGCTGATTGGACCGCTGCAATCCAACAAGGCGCGCAATGCGGTGGCACTGTTCGACGAGATCCAGACCATCGACCGGCTGAAAATCGCCGAAGCCATCGCGCGGGAATGTGACAGGCAGGACCGACGGATCGATACCTTCATCCAGATCAATACCGGCGAGGAGCCGCAAAAGGCGGGCATTCCGCCGCTGGAGGCCGATGCCTTCATCCGGGAAGTCCGCGACAGGATCGGTCTGACGGTGAAGGGGCTGATGTGCATCCCGCCGGTCGATGCCGAACCGGCCCCACATTTCGCCCTGCTGGCCAAGATCGCCGCGCGCAACGGCCTTGCCTGCCTGTCGATGGGGATGAGCAGCGACTATGAAACCGCCATTCGACTTGGCGCGACCCATATCCGCGTCGGCAGCGCGATCTTTGGGCAAAGGGTCTGATTTCAGATCGTACGCCGGATATCGAGCCAGCTATCGGAATCAATTTCCGCCAGAAGTCCCTGAAGCAGGCTTCTGTCGAGGGCAATGCAGCCTGCGGTCGGCCTGCCGGTCTCGTGCCGACAATGCAGAAAGATTGCGCTGCCCAGGCCGGGCAAGACCGGGTCGGTGTTATGGTCGGTGATGACAACGATGTCATACAAGCCATCATTGCGCCACATCGCCTCGTGAGAGGCCGGATAGGGGCGCAGGACCGGGCGGTTATAGGCCGGATCCTCCGGTGCGTCGCACCAGCCATCCGTTTCCGCCAATGCCCGAAGGGAAAGGGGTGTAACCGGTGGATCGATCCGGTCAGGACGAAAGCGCACTTCCAGCAGTTTCCAGCGGCCGAGCGGTGTCGCGCCATCGCCCTCCCGCTTCTCAGCCGCTTCAATCAGGCCGGATCGCCCCATCGAACAGGCGGCCTCCCGCCCGTCCGGCAGGATCAATCGATGCCCATCGGTCAGCAGATCGGTCATATCAGCCCGGATTCTTCATCTTCTCATATTTCGCCAGCGCTTCCATCATCGCGGACGGCATGTCGTCGGGCCGCAGATCATCCATGAAACCGGCGGTCTGAATACCACCTGGCTTGGGCGCGGCGGCTGAAGATGACACGGACGGGATCGCGGCAGGTTGCGGAGCTGTGATCTGCGATGGCGACTGAACGGGGCGCATCGGATTGGTCTCTACCGGCGCTTCATCGGCACTCGGCGCGTTCCGGAAGGCAATCGGATCCGCCGATTGCGGCGGCCCGGTGATCACCGAACCGGCCTGAGATATCGCTGGGGAAGGGGAAACCGACTGCCCTCCGACTTCCGTTGCCTGCGCCATCCGCATCAATGCAGTCGCCGCCCCGGCTGAAAGATTGGGAACGCCTTGCGCCGCCACCTGGGCCGGGGAAGTCTGTGTGCCTGCCGGTTGTCCCGGCAGGATCGGCTGCACTGACGCCAGCGGCGAGCCGACCGGCTGCGCGGCAAAAAGCGGGCTTATCCGGCTGTCACCCGCCGCCCGGATCGGCATCATCGGTGCCGCATCCGACATCAGGGCGGCAGTCTGAACCCCGGATGGCTGCACTGCTGACAACGGGCTGGTATTTGTCTGGGCCGTAGCTTCCGGTGGCACCACAGCTTGCCATTGAACCGCTTGTGGTACCCCATCCTGCACCGCATCGGCCGATGCCAGGGCGGAGCCTGCCGACGGATCGTCTGGCGAACCGAAGACGGCAGCCATCACCGTGTCGCCGATATTCGTGCCGGTGGCATCCTCATAGATCGTATCCGCCAGCGCCCCGGCAAATCCGACAGGCCCGCCGAACAGCGTCCCTCCGGCCAGGCGCGCGCCGGGGCTGATCTCATCCCCGGTCAGGTGGCGATAAACGGTGGAAACAACAGGAATATGCTGCAACGGATTGATGATATCGATGAAATCAGCAAGACCGAATCCATCCTCCCCGAAGAAATCCTCTCCCTGCTTTCCACCCTGACCCGCAGAGTCATCGGCACGAATTGCCGAGTGCGGATCGGCAGAGGTAAAACGACGGTGATCGGTATAATCAGCACGCGGCGAGGACGGCAACACCGTCCCCCGGCTCCCTGCCATCGCATCGGCAAAACGCCGATCTGCTGGACCATGATTGGAGCCCGCCTGTCCCTGCGTCCCGCCGGTTTGCACCGATATCAGGACAGGCGCATTCGACGCCATCAGCGACCAGGGTGCGGTCTGTAAACCCGTCATGTTCTCCACCTCTTCCACCGCGACTTTCGGCAACTCTCCTGAACCCTTGATTAGCAAGTGCCATGCCAGTTTCCTGGTTTCACCTACGATCACGGTTTCGTGGGTTTCCAAAAACCGACCGGATCGTGTTATGCTGCGGCGCGATCAGATTTCGTGGATCCATGACAGATTGAGAAAGACACCCTGTATGAGCGGCAAGAAAATCCTGCTTTGCGATGATGATGACGCGCTGCGCCAGTCCCTGGCGGAACAGTTGCAGTTGCATGAAGAATTCGAAACGACCCAGGTTGCCACGGCGGCGGCGGCGATTCAGGCGGCGAAGGCGGATCATTTCGATGCCATCGTGCTGGATGTCGGCCTGCCCGACATGGACGGTCGCGAAGCCTGTCGCATCCTGCGCCGCAGTCAGGTCAAATGCCCGGTTCTGATGCTCACCGCCCACGATTCCGATTCCGATACGATCCTGGGTCTGGATGCCGGCGCGAATGATTATGTCGCAAAGCCGTTCCGCCTGAATGTGCTGCTGGCCCGGCTGCGCGCGCAGTTGCGGCAACATGAACAGAGCGAGAATGCAGTTTTTGGCATCGGTCCCTACAGCTTCCGCCCGGCGCAGAAACTGCTGCTGGAGGAAGACAGGAACCGCAAGATCCGCCTGACCGAGAAGGAAACCTCAATCCTGAAATATCTCTATCGCGCCGGGGCAAAGACTGTCACCCGCGATATCCTTCTGGGGGAGGTCTGGGGCTACAATGCGGGCGTCACGACACACACGCTGGAAACCCATGTCTATCGCCTGCGTCAGAAGATCGAGGCTGATCCGTCCAATGCCGAAATCCTGGTCACGGAGCCGGGCGGATACAGGTTGGTGCCTTAAGCACCTTCCTGCCGGGCATTTGCCCGCGCGATCTGACGACGAATTGCAAGAGCTGCCAGCGTGGCACAGGCAGTGGCCGCTGCCGCCGTTCCCCAACCTACAGCCCAGCCCAGCGACCCGCCGCCGATCCAGCCGATCAGCACCGGCCCGGTCAGAACCCCCAGATTGCGCCCGGTCATCATCAGTCCGAAGGCTGCAGGTCCAGTCCTGTTCGACCCCAGAATGCGGCCCGGCAGACCGAAAATGCATGTCGGCGTGATCCCGGCGAAGAAACCATAGGCCAGCAAGGCCAGAATCCCGGTCCAGTCGGTCCCGGCCATTGGACCCAGGATCAGTACCAGGCCCTGACCGATCAACACCACGATCAGCAACCGGGTGATCGGCACCCCCGCCCGCAGAATTCCCGCCGCCAGCAGGTTGGAGGCGGCAACCGCGATCACGGTCATGCCATAGAATTCCTTCGACGCCGCATTCGACAACCCACGATCCGAGACCAGATATTCCGGCAGCCAGCTCAGCACCGACAAATTCTGCAAGGCCCAGAGACCGAAACAGGCGGCCAACAGGGTCAACGCCCGCCGGTCAGCTCTGGTCAGATCGGGCGCGCCACCTTTCGCAGTCGGAAGCGCAATCCGCGATCCGTCACCCCGTGCCAGAAAACCCGTCCAGAGCGCCATGCCGCCCGCAAAAACCAGACCCGCCCACCAGACCGAGGGCCAAATCGCATCATCGGGCCACAGAACCTCCGCCATCCGCGCAACAGTGGTGGCCAGCAATCCGCCCAGCGGGACCCAGGTCGCGGCCAGGGCGGCCGCGAAGGGAAGATGTCGCATCGCCGCATTGCGGGTCATCAGGGTCGGCCCGGCAATGGCCAGGATCGCCATCGCGGTTCCCTCCAGCGCGCGACCCGCCATCATCGCCCAGGCATTTTCCGGCAGCAACAGGATCGGAACCGCGCCCAGGACGATCAGGCCACAGGCCCCGATCAGCCAAGCAGCGGTCGATTGCCGCTGCATCAGCCGCCCGAACTGGAATGATCCGACAAGGCCGATCACCGCGAAAATCGACATGAACCCACCTGCCAGTTCCGGCCCATAGGCATAGCGATCCAGCATTTCCGGCAGCACCGGCGGCAGCTTGAACTGCTGATAGGCCGCCAGCAAAGCGATGCAGAGACCGAATGATATCCCGACCCAGTCACTGCGGGTCCGCACGGCACCCGTCACAGAGGACAGAGATGAAGACGGTGATGGTGTACTCATTGAAATGAAATGCTCCTGGAGAACAGTCAGGAAGATGGACCAATCAGGTCCACTGTAATTGCGTCAGACCCGACCCCGCTATAGCATCCCGAAAGCGGCCTGTCCCATGATGTGTTTCAAGGGGCCGCAAGGGGGTTGGAAGATGCAGAAAGTGCGCATTCAATGACCGATATGGACGGGCGTCCCGAATTCTATGTCAAGTTCTGGGGCACACGGGGCAGTATCGCCTGTGCCGGGCCGGATACGATGCGCTATGGCGGCAATACCGCCTGTATCGAAGTCATGTGCGGCACCAGGCGGCTGATCTTTGACGGCGGCACCGGACTGCGCAAACTGGGTCGGGAAATCGCCGGGGAGATCGCCAAGAACGGACCGCAGGATATCGACCTGTTCCTGACCCATACCCATCTGGACCACATCATCGGCCTGCCGTTTTTCGTCCCCTTCCATATTCCCGGCACCCATCCCCGGATCTGGGCCGGTCATCTGCTGCCGGAACGGACGCTGAAAGGCACTTTATCCGACATGATGCAGGCACCGCTCTTCCCGGTCCCGCCGGAGACGTTTCGCGCCTCCGTCACCTTCAATGACTTCACCTGCGGCGAAACGATTGTCCCAAGTCCCGGCATTGCCCTGCGCACCGGGCCGCTGAACCACCCGAACGGGGCAGTCGGCTATCGCGTGGAATTCGACGGGCGGTCGATCTGCTATATCACCGATACCGAACATTATCCCGAAGGCAGAGATACCGCCGTGCTGGACCTGGTTCAGGATGCCGATATCATGATCTATGACGCGACCTATACCGAGGAGGAATATCCCCGCTATATCGGTTTCGGCCATTCCACCTGGCAGGAAGCGGTGCGGGTCGCTGATGCGGCCAATGTGAAAATGCTGGTGCTGTTCCACCACGAACCCTCTCATGACGACCGTTTCATGGACAGCATCGCCGAAGCGGTGGAAGCGATACGCCCCGGCAGCCTGGTCGCCCGCGAGGGCCTGATCCTGCGGGCCTGATCCGGATGACGCAAACCATGCCCTTCACCCGCCCTTTCTGGCGTCGGCTCCGGCTGGGCCTTTCAACCCTGCTGGGCAGTGCATCCAGGGGCTATTTCATCCCCTATCGCTATGCCGGAGAAATTCCGCCCAGTTCGGCTCGACAGGGTTTCCCGAAGATCGAGGCCCTGTTCAAAGCAGAGGAATCCCGATTTCTGGATCTGCTGGAGGACGAGGCGCTGATTGCCGGTCTGGCCCGGCGCTTCGATCAGGCGGTTCCGCCCGAACCGCGCTGGCAACAAAACTGGTTCCCGCGTCTGGACGGCTTGGCCGCCTATCTGATGATCCGCCGTCACCGCCCGAAACGAATCGTGGAGATCGGCAGCGGTCATTCCACCCGTTTCGCCGCCGCCGCCATTCGGGATGGGGGACTGACCACCCGACTGACCGCCATCGACCCTGCGCCCCGCGCCGACATCGCCGCATTGCCGGGCATCACCCTGCATCAAACGACAATCCAGAACGCCCCCACCGACCTGTTCAATGCGCTGGAGGCGGGGGATATGGTGATGATCGATTCCAGTCATATCGCGGTGCCGGGCAGCGATGTCGATCTGCTGCTGGGCCGTGTCCTGCCCGGCCTGCCAGTCGGAATCCTGGTGCAGATCCACGACATCTTCCTGCCCGACCCCTATCCGGAATCCTGGACATGGCGCGGCTATAATGAACAGCTTCCGGTCTCGCTGCTGCTCAGCGGCGGTGTCTGGCGGCCACTCTGGTCCAGCCACTGGATCGCCAGCCGCCATTCCGACAGATTGAAACAGGGGGCGCTTTCCGCGATCCCGCTTCCCGAAGGCGCGCATGAATCGGCACTCTGGCTGGAAAGGTGTGACTGACCGCTACACGCCCCAGATCGGATTGCTCAGTTTCGAGAGAAAGGCGGCATGGCGGATCTCTTCATCCGGGCTTGCCGCATGGGCGCGGGCCGGACGGAATGGGCGGTCCGAAGTCGGTCCGGCGGTTGCGAAACTACCGCCATCCATTCGGGAATCGCCATTTTCGGAAAAGGACAGGCCCACCTGCCGACCCCCGGTAAGCTCGATATAGACTTCCGCCAGCAATTCCGCATCCAGCAGCGCGCCGTGCTTGGTCCGGGCCGAATTGTCGATCTCGAACCGCTTGCACAGCGCGTCCAGGCCCGCAGGCGAACCGGGAAACTTCGCACGCGCCATTGCGACCGTATCGACAGTCTGGCTCATCGGCATAGTCGGGCGTCCACAGGCCTTCAATTCCGCATTGATAAATTTCATGTCAAAGGCGGCATTGTGGATCACCAGCACCGAATCCCCCACAAATGCCAGGAAATCCTCGACGATATCGGAAAACAGCGGCTTGTCCGCCAGAAAGGCTTCCGACAGGCCATGGACCTCGAACGCGCCGGGCGGCATGTCCCGTTCCGGATTGATATAGGTATGGTAAACCGCGCCACTGGGCACGCGGTTGATCAGTTCAACACAACCGATTTCCACCAGCCGATCCCCGGTTGCCGGATCGAATCCCGTCGTTTCCGTATCGAAACAAATCTCACGCATGGGGTTTCCTTCGTCGGGCAGCAGGGCGTTTCAGCGGTGGCGATTCCCGCACCAGTCTGAGTGTATTCGACAACTGGCGCAAGACCGGGGCCCTGCCCAGCGAGGTCCAGATCAGCACATCCGCACGCCGCCACTTCTCGACCTCCGGCATCTGGCGGGCACGAATATCGCGCAGTTTCTCCGGTGTCATGCCGGGACGAGCCAGCACCCGCTGGGCCTGAATCAGGGCTGGCGCAGTGACGACGATTGTCAGATCACAGCGCGCATCCCCACCGGTTTCAAACAGCAGAGGCACGTCCAGTACCGCCACTTGACACCGCCGGATCGCACAGGATTTCAGAAACCGGTCCCGTTCCGCCGCGACGAGCGGATGCAGGATCGCCTCCAGTTTCTTCAGGGCGACGGGATTGCCAAAGACCTGAGGCCCCAGCCGGGCGCGATCCACCGCCCCGTTACTGGTGGCTCCCGGAAAGGCGGCCTCAATGGCCTGCACCGCCGCACCACCGGGACCGGTCAAGCGATGCACAGCCGCATCGGCATCATGCACCGGACAGCCCAGTCGCCGCAGCATGGCCGAGGCGGTGCTTTTCCCCATGCCAATGGATCCGGTCAGACCGATGACGATCATCGCGCACCTGTATCGCCAGCGGTCTGCTCCATCGCATCCAGGACCACCCTGCGCAATGCCGCATCCACCACTGGCGGTTCAGGCGGATCAAACCACGCGATAAAGCCCGGCACTGCCTGATGCAACAGCATGCCAAGTCCGTCCACAACCGGATTGCCCCTGGCCCGCGCCGCTGCCAGCAGACCCGTTTCCATTGGCTTGTAAACGATGTCAGTGACAAAGGCGGTTGGTGAGAGCGATTTCAGATCAATGTCCAACGGTGGCTGGCCAACCATGCCAAGACTGGTCGTATTGACCAAAAGATCACAGTCCGCCAAGGCGTCGACCCGTTCTTCGTGATCCAGAACAGACAGATTCCCCTTCCCCGTCAGTGCCAGATCTGCCATCAGAGCCTCGGCCCGGTCCCGGTTTCGATTGGATACCAGGATTCTGGAAAAGCCCATATCCTGCAAGGCAGCGACCACAGCCCGCGCTGCACCGCCTGCTCCCAGAACCACCGCAGAGCCGCGCCCGACCGCTGCCCAGCCCTCGGCCAGTTCCAGATTGCGGCGGAATCCGTACAGATCGGTATTGCGCCCTTCAGTCTCTCCTGATGGCAACGTAACGATGGTATTCACCGCACCCAGCCGCCGCGCCGCATCGTCCAACCGGTCGCAGAAGCGGAAGGCGGCTTCCTTATGCGGGACGGTGACATTCATTCCGACCCAGCCCTCATTCTCCAACAAGGAGCGGATATCTGCTTCAAACCGTTCCGGTGGCACTTCCCGCCGTTCATAGCGGCCCGGTAGGGCAAAACGCTTCAGCCAGGTGCCATGCAGAACGGGTGAGAGCGATTGTGCAACCGGCATACCGACCACACCGGCGATGGGTTCCCGTCCCCCGCTTTTCCCTGTTCCGGTCATGCGCCAATCGCCCCGTGTTGCCGCAGGAATCCCAGCAGCGGCAGCAGCGGCAGGCCAAGCACAGTGAAATAATCGCCCTGCACCCGACTGAAAAGCTGCGCGCCCAACCCTTCCAGACGATAGCCCCCGACGGAACCCAGCGCATCCGCGCCCACTGCCGCGACATAACGATCAACAAATCCGGGAGAAAGGGTCCGCATGGTCAGATGCGCCGGTTCCACCAGACCCCAAAGGCGCTGTCCATCGCGCATCACGGACACGCCCGCAAACAGACTGTGGCTTTGCCCACTGAGCGCCTGAAGGTGCCCCCGCAAGTGATCCATATCGGCTGGCTTGTCGAACCAGACCCCATTGCAATCAAGCGTCTGATCGGCCCCGATCACCAGCGCCTCCGGATGACGCTGGCTGATCTTCAATGCTTTCAGGTCGGACAGGGCCTCGGCAACGCGGGCCGCCGACGCCCCTTCTGCCCGCAGTGATTCCTTCACCGCATCTTCATCGATATTGGCCGGGTCAATTTCAATATCCAATCCAGCCCCGCGCAAAAGATCCGCCCGCGTCCGACTGCCCGAGGCCAGAACGATGCGCATCGACTGATCCAGCATGCCTGTCATCCCCCATTATGCCCGCTGTTATGTCCCCCGGAAGCCAGTTCCTGGCGGCGGTCAAACTGCTGGATGATCGTTGCCGCCGTTTCCTCGATCGACCGGCGGGAAACATCGATGATCGGCCAGTTGCGCTCCTGACAGAGACGGCGGCACATCATGACTTCCTTTCGAACCGTTTCGAGATCGACATAATCGGTTTCATCATCTTCCGCGATCATGCGCAGGCGATTCTTTCGGATCTGCACCAGACTGGCCGGATCCTTCGTCAGTCCGATCACCAGCGGTCGATCCGGACCGGTCAGATCGAGCAGTTCCTGCGGCAGGCCGATCCCCGGCACAAAGGGTACATTAGCTGCCTTTATCCCGCGATTGGCCAGATAGATGCAGGTCGGTGTCTTGGATGTCCGCGACACACCAGTCAGGATCACATCGGCGCTTCCCAGATTCCATAATCCCTGACCATCGTCATGGGTCAGGGCAAATTGCATCGCATCGATACGGCTGAAATAGTCAGCATCCAGGGCATGCTGTCGTCCCGGTTGCTGGCGCGCCGGAGCCCCAAGATAATTCTCAAACGCATTGATGAAGGGATCGAGCACCGAAATGCAGGGTACCCGCAACTGACGGCACCCTTCCATCAAATGATGCCGGAGCTCCTGATTGACGAACGTAAACAGCACGATCCCCGGTGCATCGGCAACCCGAGCCAGAATCTGATCCACCCGTGCGGTATTGCGCACCAGATTCCAGTGATGCTCAATGCCCTCGACTTCCTCGAACTGCACGATACAGGCGCGCGCAATGGCCTGCACCGTTTCACCCGTCGAATCCGATACAAGATAGAGCTGTACTTCCCGCAAGTCCCTGGCCATGAGATATCCTGACAAACCTGTCCGTAACCTGTGTATTGTTTATGGGATAAACCGGGGTCCCGGCGCAATCCCGGAAACATCCCCGATAGGCCCGGCTATCGCCCATTGCTTATACAGGTCGGGATAATAAGATCGACACAGGTCAGACCTGTGCATGACAGGGATCAACAATTGATGCATCCTCATTGACCGATGATACGCCAATCCTAGTCTCTCTCCCGGTTTTGCAGAATTATCCCAAGGGATAGCCACAAGAAACCTTTTCCGGATCCGATCCTGTGGACAGGCCTTGGATAGAATTTAATCCCCGTTAATGGGGCGACCAACAACTACCACTCCCTTTTCTTATAATTAATAATATTTATAAGAGGAGAGGTCCGTTCTGATCGAAAGAGACATCATGACTGCACCAATCTCACCGAAACCTTTCCTGAGAGCCCTTGCTGGAGAAATTCTGGATGTACCGCCAATCTGGCTGATGCGTCAGGCGGGTCGCTATCTGCCGGAATATCGAGAAGTCCGGGCACAGGCCAATGGTTTTCTGGATTTGTGCTACAGTCCGGATAAGGCATGCGAGGTGACGTTGCAGCCGATCCGGCGCTATGGTTTCGATGCGGCGATCCTGTTTTCCGATATTCTGGTCATTCCCCATGCCTTGCAGCAGAAGGTTTGGTTTGTCGAAGGGGAAGGTCCGAAACTGGAACCATTGAAGGTGGATTCAGATCTGTCGATCCTGAAACCTGACGGGGTTCTGGGCCATTTGCAGCCGGTATTTGAGACGGTCGCAAAGCTGAATGCGACATTGCCGATGGAAACCGCTTTGATCGGTTTTGCCGGCGCACCCTGGACCGTTGCGACCTATATGATCGAGGGCGGATCTTCTCGCGATTTCGCTCGAACGAAACTCTGGGCGTATAAAAATCCAGCAAGTTTTCAGCGTCTGATGGATATTCTTGTCGAAAGCACGGCCAATTATCTGATCGCTCAGGTCGATGCGGGTGCACAGGCCTTGCAGTTATTTGATAGTTGGGCCGGTGCTCTGGACGAAGCTGGATTTCATACCTGGTCCATAGCTCCGACAAAGGCCTTGGTCGCGAAAATCAGGGAATGTCATCCGACAGTGCCGATCATCGGTTTTCCCAGAGGAGCCGGGCCGCTTTATGTGGATTATATTCGTGAAACCGGCGTGAATGCCGTCTCTCTGGACCAGGGATTACCGGTTGCCTGGGCGGCGAAGGAATTGCAGTCCATGACGACGGTTCAGGGAAATCTCGACCCGATGGTTCTGCTGGCCGGGGGTGATGCACTGACATCGGCGGTGGATCGTATTCTGGATGCATTCGGGGGTGGTCCGCATATCTTCAATCTCGGTCATGGAATCATCAAGGAAACGCCACCGGAACATGTCACCCAACTCGTGGATTACGTGAGAGGTCGTTCTTCGTGACGAATTTTCTGCCGGACTCGCATCCGTCGGTTAAATCTCCTCGGATTGGTGTATTGTTGGTCAATCTGGGTACACCCGATGGCTATGACGTCAAATCCATGCGCCGCTATCTGGGGGAATTTCTGTCTGATCCACGGGTAATCGAGGCACCGAAATGGATCTGGTGGCCAATCTTGCATGGCATCATCCTGAATACGCGCCCCCGAAAATCCGGTGAAGCCTATCGCAAGATCTGGATGGAGGAGACCGGGGAAAGCCCGCTGCGTCATTATACCCGTGCCCTGACGGAAGCCCTTGCACCACGGCTGCAAAGCGATGGTGTCATCGTTGATTGGGCGATGCGTTATGGCACGCCGTCGATTGCCGAACGTCTGGAAGCAATGCGGGAGGCAGGATGTCAGAAAATTCTGATTGCGGCGCTCTATCCACAATATTCCGCCGCAACCACTGCCTCGGTCCATGACAAGGTGTTTGACTATCTGAAAACCCTTCGCTGGCAGCCGACAATCCGCACTTTGCCGAGTTTTCATGATGAACCGCGCTACATTCAGGCTTTGGCGGACAGTGTGCACACCCATTTGAAGGACAAGCCGGAACCGGAACACCTGCTGTGCAGTTTCCACGGTCTGCCGCGAGAAAATCTGGAGAAGGGCGATCCCTATCACTGTTTCTGTCAGAAAACCGCGCGTTTGTTGCAAGAAGCGCTGAACTGGCCGGAAGGCCGTTTCGGCATCGTTTTCCAGTCCCGTTTCGGACCAAAGGAATGGTTGCAGCCCTATGCCGAACCGACCGTCGCCCAAATGGCGAAGGATGGGGTGAAAAGCATCGCCATGATCTCCCCCGGTTTCGTCGCGGATTGTGTTGAGACACTGGAAGAACTTGCCATTGGCCTGAAGGAAACCTTCGAGGAAAATGGCGGCGAGCGGTTTGAATATATTCCCTGTTTGAATGCCGGGGACGGGATGATCGATACACTGGAAGTTTTAACCCGTCGTGAACTGGCTGGTTGGATTTAGCACTATCTGGAGAGTGATATATCATGGATGATCTGTATGGCTGGCTGAAAGCGCTGCATGTAATCTCGATCATCGCCTGGATGGCCGGATTGCTCTATTTGCCAAGGCTTTACGTCTATCATTGCCAGGTTCCAGCAGATTCTGACCGGTCCGCAATGTTGAAAGTCATGGAGCGCCGCCTGCTGCGCGCGATCATGAATCCGGCGATGATTGCAAGCTGGGTCTTCGGGCTCTGGATTGCAGTGGAGGGGGGGTGGTTCTCTTCTCCCTGGCTGCATGCCAAGCTGTTGCTGGTCGTTCTGATGACCGGCGCGCATATGGCACTGGCGAAATGGCGCAAGGATTTTGAGGGGGACCGCAATACGAAATCCGAGAAATTCTATCGCATTGCCAACGAAGTCCCGACGGTGCTGATGATCCTCATCGTCGTGCTTGTGATCCTGAAACCGTTCTGAACGGGTACCAATTCCAAAGGTATCGATCCTGCTTTCCGGCCCCCTCTTGAATTCGCTTCATAAAACATCCATTTGACAGCGGAAGCGATGCGCCTTATGTCATTGCTTGTCGGGCGCGAGGCCCGGCATGTCCTAGAATCGCTCCCGGATGACCCGGTTTTCCAGAAACGTGCGCTTTGTTGGTTGTGAGCCACCGTTCAGGTAGAGCCGTTCCCAATTCCCAATTCAGTCGGATCATCCCGGACTCGCATATCCTGAATTCCAATCTATCCCTATCCTTTTTGCCCAAGAGCACCGACCCCCATGCACCTTAAAGAACTGAAAAAGAAAACTCCCCCGGAACTTCTTGCCTTCGCGGAAGAACTGGCGATTGAAAATGCCTCGAACCTGCGCAAGCAGGAACTGATGTTCGCCTGCCTGAAGCAGCTGGCGATGAATGATGTCGCGATCTATGGCGAGGGTGTGCTGGAAGTGCTGCAGGACGGCTTCGGCTTCCTGCGCTCACCGGAAGCCAATTATCTCGCCGGACCGGACGATATCTATGTATCGCCCAGTCAGGTGCGCCGCTTTGGCCTGCGCACCGGTGATACGGTCGAGGGCCAGATCCGCGCACCAAAGGATGGCGAGCGCTATTTCGCCCTGCTCAAGGTCAACAAGGTCAATTTCGACGAGCCGGATCAGGTCCGCCACCGGATCAACTTCGACAATCTGACACCGCTCTATCCGGATGAAAAACTGCATCTGGAAATCGACGGTCAGGATGACAAGAAGAAGAAAGAACTCTCAACCCGCGTCATCGACCTGATCGCGCCGCTCGGCAAGGGCCAGCGGGCGCTGATCGTTGCGCCGCCGCGTACCGGTAAGACGGTCCTGATGCAGAATGTCGCCCATGCCATCGCCCAGAACCACCCGGATATCTATCTGCTGGTGCTGCTGATCGACGAGCGACCGGAGGAAGTGACCGACATGCAGCGCTCGGTGAAGGGCGAGGTCGTCTCCTCCACCTTCGATGAGCCCGCCCAGCGTCACGTCCAGGTCGCCGAAATGGTGATCGAAAAGGCCAAGCGTCTGGTCGAGCACAAGCGCGATGTGGTGATCCTGCTGGATTCCATCACCCGCCTGGCCCGTGCCTACAACACCGTTGTGCCATCGTCGGGCAAGGTTCTGACCGGCGGTGTCGATGCCAACGCCCTGCAACGTCCCAAGCGCTTCTTCGGGGCTGCCCGCAATATCGAGGAAGGCGGCTCGCTGACCATCATCTCGACCGCGCTGATTGATACCGGCAGCCGCATGGACGAAGTGATCTTCGAGGAGTTCAAGGGTACCGGTAACTCCGAAATCATCCTTGATCGCAAGCTTTCCGACAAGCGCACCTTCCCGGCCATCGACATCACCAAGTCAGGCACCCGCAAGGAAGAACTGCTGGTCGACAAGGGCACGATGTCGAAGATGTGGGTTCTGCGCCGCATCCTGATGCCGATGGGCGTTGTCGATGGTATGGAATTCCTGCTCGACAAGCTGAAGCATTCGAAGAACAACGACGAATTCTTCGACAGCATGAATCAGTAGCGGTTCCGTCCAAGACACAGAAAAGGTCGGATCTGTTGCCCTATTCAGGTTGCGGCAGGCACCGCCTTACGCGGGTCAGGGCATCGGTCAGGGCCGTATCCGAATAGGCTTCGGGCTGTCCCACACCCCAGATCGGGGCGGGCCAGGCGGCATCCGTAGCAAAGCGCATCACGATATGGATGTGTAGTTGCGGGACCATGTTGCCCAGTGCCGCGACATTGGTCTTGTCCGCGCGCCATTCCCGCTGCATCGCGGCGGCGATATGGGTGATTTCCGCCATCAGGACAGACTGATCGGACGGGGCCAGATCGTGCAGTTCCCGCAGATCGGGCTGATGCGGCACCAGGATCAGCCAGGGATACCGTGCATCCTTCGACAGCAGTACCTGACACAGGGCGGTTTCCGCCACCGGATAGGTATCGGCAGCCAGTTGCGGGTGCAGGGAGAAAGCGTCTGTCATATCGTCTCCTGGGTTACGAGAGCACAGGCGATCTCCGCGCCGACTCTGGCATTGTCCGCCAGCAGCGCCTTGTTTGCGATCAGGCTGCGTCCGCTGGACGCCTCGGCGATCTTTGCCAGCAGGAAGGGCGTCACCGCCTTGCCCGCGATTCCGGCCTGTCCGGCCTGGGCCATCGCTCCGTCGATCCAGGCTTCGACCTCCTGCCGCGCCAGGGCTGCCGCTTCCGGGACCGGGTTGCAGACCAGCAGTCCCGCCAGTCCCAGACTCCAGTGCAGCCGAGCCAGAGCAGCGGCCTCCTGTGGGGTATCGACGCGATGATCGATCGGCAGGGCGCTGTCGCGGCTGTGAAAGGCGGGAAGTGTGTCGGTGCCATAGCCGATCACCGGGACGCCCTGTGTCTCCAGCATTTCCAGCGTCTTGGGCAGGTCGAGAATGCCCTTCGCACCGGAGGAGACGGTCAGCACCGGCAGCCGCGCCAGTTCCAGCAGGTCGGCAGAGACATCCATTGTGGCCTCCGCACCGCGATGCACACCGCCTATCCCGCCGGTGGCAAAGACCTTGATCCCGGCCAGATGGGCACAGATCAGCGTTGCCGAGACGGTCGTCGCCCCGGTCCCGCCGGACAGGATGCAGGCGGCAAGATCCCGGCGACTCAGTTTCGCGACCTCCGCATCCCGGTCGGCCAGACGCTCCCTGTCCGACTGGGACAGCCCGATGCGGATGCGCCCGTCCAGCACCCCGACAGTCGCCGGGACCGCCCCCGCCTCCCGCACCGCCTGCTCCATGGCCGCCGCTACTTCCAGATTGTCCGGATGTGGCAGACCATGAGCGATGACGGTGGATTCCAGGGCAACCACAGGCGCGCCATCGGCCAGCGCCGCCTTGATTTCCGGAGAGAGGGAAAGGGCCGTGTTCATACCCCCATGCTGGCAGGCCCGCGACCCGCCCGCAAGCGCTCGACAGCAGGACGGGGGCAGGATATGGAAATGGGATGACATCACCGATTGACCCCCGCGCCTTTCTTCTTTCGCTGTTCGATGCCGCGCTGGCGGCGGCAGATCCGCTGCGTTGCGTGCCGCCGCATCTGCCGGACAGGCCGGGCAGGCGCACGGTGCTGGTCGGGGCAGGCAAGGCCTCGGCGCTGATGGCACAGGCGATAGAAAAAGCCTGGTCGCATGATCTGGAAGGGCTGGTGGTCACGCGCTATGGCCATGCCGTCCCTTGCGAGAAAGTCGAGATCGTCGAGGCGTCGCACCCGGTTCCCGATGCGGCGGGAGAGGCGGCGGCGCAGCGGATTCTGGAGATCGCGCAGGGGCTTGGGGCGGATGACCTGCTGATCTGTGCGATTTCGGGCGGCGGGTCGTCGCTGTTGAGCCTGCCGGGGCCGGGGCTGACGCTGGCGGACAAGCAGGCGGTGAATCGGGCGCTGCTGCGGTCGGGCGCAACGATTGGTGAAATGAATTGCGTGCGAAAGCACCTCTCGGCGATTAAGGGCGGACGGCTGGCGGCGGCGGCCTGGCCCGCGCGGGTACATACGATCCTGATCTCCGACGTGCCGGGCGACGATCCGGCGGTAATCGCATCCGGCCCGACGGTCCCGGATTCCACAACGCTGGCCGATGCACGAGAAATCCTGGCACGACGGCGGATTGAGGTTCCCGATGCGGTGCGCGCCCGGCTGGACGATCCGGCAGCGGAGACACCCGGCTCGGAAGACAGAATTTTCACCAATACCGAGATCCGCATGGCGGCACGCCCGCTGGCCTCGCTTCAGGCCGCTGCGGAACGGGCGCGGGCGGCGGGGATCGAACCTTTGATCCTGGGCGATGCGCTGGAGGGTGAAAGCCGGGAGCTTGCCACGGTAATGGCGGGGATCGCCCGCTCCATCCGGGACCATGGCCTGCCGGTGGCCGCGCCTGCGCTGCTGCTGTCAGGCGGGGAGACGACGGTGACGATTCAGGGCGAGGGCTGCGGCGGCCCGAATGCGGAATTCGCGCTGGCCCTGGCGATTGCGCTGGGTGGGGTGGCGGGCGGGGCGGCGGGCATTCATGCGCTTGCCTGTGATACCGACGGCGTCGATGGCGCGGCGGAGGTGGCGGGTGCACTGATCGGACCGGACACGCTGGCCCGCGCCGGTGCCGCCGGACTGGACCCCCGCAAGGCCTTGGCAGACAATGATGCCCATACCTTTTTCGAGCTTCTGGGCGATCAGATCGTGCCCGGCCCGACGCTGACCAATGTGAATGATTTCCGGGCGGTTCTGGTGCTTTAGATTTTCCGCCAAAAGCACTAGTCTGCCCCGATGAACGACGCCCCGGATATTCACAGCACCGCGACCCCGATGATGACCCAGTATCTGGGGATCAAGGAATCGCATCCCGATTGCCTGCTGTTCTATCGCATGGGCGATTTCTACGAGATGTTCTTCGACGATGCGAAGACGGCGGCGGCGGCGCTGGACATCGCATTGACCAAGCGCGGGCAGCATCTGGGCGAGGATATCCCGATGTGCGGCGTCCCGGTGCATGCGGCGGAAACCTATCTGTCGCGGCTGATCCGCAAGGGCCATCGCGTCGCGGTCTGCGAGCAGACCGAAGACCCCGCCGAAGCGAAGAAACGCGGCGGGAAGTCGGTCGTCAACCGCGCCATCGTGCGGGTCGTCACCCCCGGAACACTGACCGAGGACACGCTGCTGGACGCACGGTCGCACAATTATCTGGCGGCGCTGGCCCGCACCGGGGCGGAGGGATTCGCGCTTGCCTGGTGTGACATGTCAACCGGTCAGTTGCTGTGCCAGCCGGTGGTCGCGACGGGTCTGGCATCGGCCCTGTCGCGCGTCGCGCCGGGGGAGTTGATCCTGGGTCAGAAGCTGGTGGCCGAGGAATCCCGCTTCTACGAGATGTTCCGGGACTGGCGCGACCGGCTGACGCCGCTGCCGGAATCGCGCTTCGATTCGACCAATGCGGAGCGGCGGCTGAAGGAGACCTTCGGTGTCGCCGCGCTGGACGCATTCGGGGATTTCGACCGCGCCGAATTGTCGGCACTCGGCGCATTGGTGGATTATCTGGAACTGACCCAGGTCGGCAAACTGCCCCGTCTGGAACCGCCGCTGCGGCTTGCCGTCGGCGCGCTGATGGAGATCGACCCGGCGACCCGGCGCAATCTGGAGATCACCCGCACCCTGACCGGGGAGCGGGGAGGAAGCCTGCTGGCCGCCATCGACCGCACCGTGACCGGGCCGGGTGCGCGGCTGCTGGCACAGCGGCTGTCGGCACCGCTGACCGATTCCGGTGTTATAGGCGCGCGACTGGATGCGGTCGGGTTCTTTGTTGACGAAGAGACCTTGCGCGGCGACCTGCGTACCTGCCTGAAAGGCGCGCCGGATCTTGAGCGCGCCCTGGGCCGCCTGACCGTCGGGCGTGGCAGCCCGCGGGATCTGGCGGCATTGCGGGACGGACTTTCCCTGATCCATACAATCAAGGCGCTGATGGAAGGCGCAGCCCTGCCGCCGGAACTGGTGCAGGCGCTGACCGATCTGGGGCAGCACGACGTGCTGATCGACCGCTACCGCCGGGCGCTGAAGCCGGATCTGCCGCCCATCGCGCGCGACGGCGGTTTCATCGCGCCGGGCTATGCGCCGCATCTGGACGAACAGGTGACCCTGCGTGAGGAAGGCCGCCGCCTGATCGCCAATCTGGAAGCAGGCTATCGCAAGCAGACCGAAGTCGATGGCCTGCGGATCAAGCACAATAATGTGCTTGGCTGGTTCGTCGAGGTAACGGCGAAACATGCCGAGAAGATCGGCGAACCCTTTATCCATCGCCAGTCGATGGCGAATGCCGTGCGCTATACGACGGTCGAGTTGAACGAGCTTGCGCGCAATATCTCCGAGGCCCGCGACCGGGCCCTGGCGGTGGAACTGGAGATTTTCGAGGATCTGGTCGAGGAGGCGCGGCAGCGGGCGCGGGAGATTGCCGCAGCGGCCAGAGCGCTCGCGCTGCTGGACCTGCATTCCGCCGCCGCCGATCTTGCCGTGATCCGCGATTACTGCCGCCCGGTGGTGGATGGCTCGCTCTCCTTCGCGATAGAGGGCGGGCGGCATCCGGTGGTGGAGGCGGTCCTGCAGGCGGACGGCGACGGGCAGAGCTTCGTCGCCAATGACTGCGACCTGGGGCGCGACCGGCGACTCTGGCTGGTGACCGGGCCGAATATGGCGGGGAAATCGACCTTCCTCCGGCAGAATGCGCTGATCGCAATCCTGGCCCAGACCGGGCTGTTCGTCCCGGCGCGCCGGGCGCGGATCGGCGCGGTGGACCGGCTGTTCAGTCGCGTCGGAGCAGCGGATGATCTGGCGCGCGGTCGCTCCACCTTCATGGTGGAGATGGTCGAGACCGCAACCATCCTCAATCAGGCCAGCGAGCGGTCACTGGTGATCCTGGACGAAATCGGGCGCGGCACCGCGACATTCGATGGATTGTCCATCGCCTGGGCCTGCGTCGAGCATCTGCACGAGGCAGCAAAGGCCCGCGCCCTCTTTGCCACCCATTATCACGAACTGACCGCCCTCGCCGAGCGGCTGGATGCGCTGAGCCCCCATTGCATGCGGGTCAAGGAATGGGAGGGCGAAGTCGTCTTTCTGCATGAGGTCGCCCCCGGCGCGGCGGATCGGTCCTATGGCATCCATGTCGCCCGGCTGGCAGGCCTGCCCGCCGCCGTCGTCGCCCGCGCCGAGGAGGTTCTGAAAGCGCTGGAAAAAGGCGAGCAGTCGGGTGCCGTGACGCGCCTGGTCGACGATCTGCCCCTCTTCCGCGTCGCCAGCCAACCCGCCCAGCCCGCCCGCGCGCAACAGGGGCCAAGCCTAGTGGAACAGGCACTTGCGGAGATCAATCCCGATGAATTGACACCGAAACAGGCGCTGGAAGCACTCTATGACCTGCGCAGGCAATTGCTGTCAAAGGAGACAGGTCGATGACCGACGCGGCGGCACCGAAGCCGGTTAATCTCGCACTCCAGGGCGGCGGGGCGCATGGGGCGTTTACCTGGGGGGTGCTGGATTACCTGCTGGAACACGATTTGATCCGGATCGAGGCGATCAGCGGAACCTCGGCGGGTGCGATGAATGCCGTGGTGCTGGCACAGGGCTGGCGGCGGGGCGGGGCGGAGGGCGCCCGTGAATCGCTGGCTTTGTTCTGGGAAGCGATTGCCAATCTGGGGCGCTGGAGTCCGGTCCAGCGTACGCTGATCGATGTCTTCATGGGGCACTGGAGCCTGGAGAATTCGCCGGGCTATCTGATGGCGGACCTGCTGGGCCGGGTCGCCTCGCCCTATGATATGAACCCGCTGAACCTCAACCCATTGAAGAGCCTGCTGGAATCCCAGGTGGATTTCGACGATGTCCGCGCCTGTACCGCCTTCCAGCTCTTCCTGTCGGCGACCAATGTCGAGACCGGTCGGGTCAAGGTCTTCCGGCGCGACCAGATCAGCGCCGATGTCGTGCTGGCCTCGGCCTGCCTGCCTCTACTGTTCCAGGCGGTGGAGATTGATGGCGAAGCCTATTGGGATGGCGGTTATATGGGAAATCCGGTGCTGTTCCCCTTCTTCAACGCCTGTGCGACGCAGGATGTGGTGATCGTCCAGATCAACCCGATCCACCGCAAGGGCATCCCGAAGACGGCGCGGGAAATCCTCGATCGGATGAACGAGATCACCTTCAATGCCAGCCTGCTGCGGGAATTCCGCGCCATCGATTTCGTAGCCCGCCTGCTGGCCGACGGGCGACTGGACCCGGAACAGTATAACAATGTCCATGTGCACCTGATCGGCGATGCCGGGATACAGGAACTCGGTGCGTCTTCAAAGATGAATACCGAATGGTCCTTCCTGCAGCATCTGCGCGATATGGGCAGGCAGGCGGCGGCGCGGTGGCAGCAGGACTCACTGCCCGATGTCGGAATCCGGTCTAGCGTCGATCTGCGCGCCCTGTACCAGGGTAATCTGGAGCGGGAGGAACGTGATGTCACCGGAGGATAAGGAAACCCCGCCCCGGCATCCGGTCGCGAAGGCCGCCTGGAAAGGCTATACCGAGTATCGCGAAGAAATGATCCGCCGCCGCAGCATCCCGGCCTGGCGCGAGATGAAACTTGGCACCATGCTGCGGATTGCTGCTATCCTGCTGGCGGTTCTGGTCGTGATCGACCTGCTGAAGAATTGACGCGAAGGAATTTGCCGATGAGATCCCTGTTAGTTGCCGCATTGCTGCTTCTGTTCTCCATCTTTGCGCTTCCAGCCCAGGCTTAGGATTACACGAAATTCATTGGCCACTGGAAGGGGTCGGGGATTTCCGAGACGGAGGACAGCATTTATTTCGCGGTCACGGTGCGGGATATGGATGTCGTCATCCGGGCGGTGGACGAGACTGCCTTTTCACTGTCCTGGACCACGATCTCCCGGGAATCCGGCGATCCGGATGATCCTGATGTCAAGAAGAGCGAGGCCAGTCTGATCTTTCGCGCCACCGGTGTTCCGGGCGTTTATCGTGACATTTCCATGGGTGATCCGCTGAAATCAGAGCCTGTCTGGTGGAGCCGTATCGAGGGCGACATGCTGCATACCTATCAGTTGCTGATCCGCGAGAACGGAACCTGGCGCGTCCAGAAATACAGCCGCACCGTCAGCGACCAGGGCATGACCCTCACCTTCCAGCGCCTGTCCGACGGCAAGGCGGAGCGTCTGGTCCGGGGGCGGCTGGTGAAGCACGGGAAATAATCCGGATACTTCATTCACGATCCTGAATGATCCGGTCGTGCCGTTTTAAGGTTGTTTTCATTATGGTTCCACGATTCAGGTGCGGGATGCACGGAAAGGTTACAGATAGCATTCATATTTCAGGGTCTGGTCGTTCCGGTTCGAAATTCCCTTCGGATTATGAGACTTTGCATTGCGCTCCTGTTCAAGCCATATTATTGAGATAATGGTGACTTTATCGATCCGGAGTAGGTCTGGAGGGGCTAGGCCCGCACGGATCGGTTGCAAGTATGGTTGGAACCAATGACGCCGTCTGTAGAATCTGGACCGGCGCAGGAAGAGCATACGGATCGGCCGGTCGCCGGTGTCGGTGCCATCTTGCGGGGCGCACGGCTTGCACGTGATGAGGAGTTGCGGGAGGTCGCGGCTGCGCTGCGCATTCGCCTTCCCTATCTGGAAGCCATCGAATCCGGTGCCATAGAGGAACTTCCCGGCATTACCTATGGCATTGGCTTTGTTCGGGCCTATTCGGAATATCTTGGTCTCAATACCTCCGAAGTGGTGGACCGTTTCAAGGTTGAAGCACGCGGCATGGCCAAGCGCACGCAACTGCAATTTCCGGAACCCCTGCCAGGAAACCGGGTGCCCGGCGGTGCGCTTCTGCTGATCGTATTGGTTCTGGCAGGGGCGGTTTATGGCGGATGGCTCTATACCTCCTCCCAGAACATGACGGTTATTGAAGCGGTGGAGGCGGTGCCGGAGCGGCTCATGGCTCTGGTGTCACGCGCGACGGAGGAACCGGTCGTGGAGTCCGCTCCTGCGCCCGCATCAGGCGAAACTACAACTCCCCCCGCTTCGGAAAGCCAAGCATCGGACGCAAAGGTACCGGATGAACAGGCACCGGATGCGTCTTCTGATCCGATGCCGGACACCACCGCCGATCTGGCCGCTGCGCCGGAATCAAATCCGCCGGAACCGGGTGTGACCGATGCCGATCCGTCCGAACCAACGACGACCGTAAATGATGCCGAAGGTGATCCGGCATCCCCCGAAGCCCCGGCTTCCAGTGGAGAAACGCCGGAGACCGCCCCGTCCGATACGGCGATGTCGACTGACTCGGTCTCCGACCCCGCTTCCAGTCCCACGCCCGTTCCTGATACTGTTCCAGGGCAGACCGGTTCGGGACAAACCGGTTCAGATGTTCAGGCGAATGGCACGACCCCGGCTCCGGATTCGACCAATACTGTTCCCACTCCGGATTCATCCGTTTCAGAGGGAAGATCCGAAACCGCGGCTCCCGCCCAGATTGCTGGCGATATATCGCCGAGAGCAGAAAACCCAGCACCTCCGGCCACAACACCCGAACTGGCAACATCCGAGCAGACAGGTGCGAACACATCCGTGCCTCGACCCAACCCTAGCCCTGAACCGCAGCCAGAGCCTGTTGTTTCCGCGCCGTCTGCCCCCGAAGAGCCTCCGGTAGCGGCTGAATCCGGTTCAGCAGGGTTGATCACGGAAAATCTCGACGCACCCGCGGCGAATACGCAGAGCGCTGGTGTTGCCGAGACGCCGTCATCCACGGCCAGTGCTCCGACGGCATCCTCTCCGACGACATCCACCCCTGCCATCACGCCCCCACCCGCTACATCGACCGCTGCCGCACCGGACAACCGCATCATCATTCAGGCGGTTGATGAATCCTGGATTCAGGTGGTGACGCCCACCGGGGGTGTGGTGATTGAAAAGCTGATGGTGATGGGAGAGATCTATCGGGTGCCGGATCGCGACGGACTGGTCCTGAATACCGGCAATGCCGGAGCCCTGAAACTGATCGTCAACGGAACCCTGATCCCGCCGATTGGCGAGATGGGGGCCGTACGCCGCGGCATTGCCCTGTCACCGGAGTCGCTGCTGCCCTGATATCTGGGTCTGCGTCTCAAGGCCGCGTATCACGGATCCGCCTTGCCTCCCCTTGATCTTCCCGCCCGGAACGCGCATTTTCCCTTTGCGCGATTTTCGCCCTTTGGAAGGTTTCAGCATGAGCGTCAGACCCTATCGGGAGATCCATCGTCGCAAGGCGCGTCAGATCATGGTCGGCCCCGTTCCCGTCGGCGGCGATGCACCGATCACCGTGCAGACGATGACCAATACGCTGACGACCGACGTGCAGGCGACCATTGACCAGATCCGCCGCTGCGAGATCGCCGGGGTCGATATCATCCGGGTTTCGTGCCCGGACGAGGAATCGACGGCGGCGCTGGCGAAAATCGTGCCGGAAGTGACGGTACCGGTCGTTGCCGACATCCATTTCCACTATAAGCGTGCGATCGAGGCGGCGCAGGCCGGGGCGGCATGCCTGCGCATCAATCCTGGCAATATCGGTTCCCCCCAGCGGGTGCGTGACGTGGTTCAAGCGGCGAAGGATCACGGCTGTTCGATGCGGATCGGCGTCAATGCGGGATCGCTGGAAAAGCATCTGCTGGAGAAGTACGGCGAGCCCTGCCCCGAAGCGATGGTTGAAAGCGCGCTGGAACATGCCCGCATTCTTGAGGATGCGGATTTCTTTGATTTCAAGATCAGCGTGAAGGCCTCCGACGTGTTCCTGGCCGTCGCCGCCTATCACGGGCTGGCCGAAGCCTGCGATTACCCGCTGCATCTCGGCGTGACCGAGGCGGGGGGGCTTCGCTCCGGCACAATCAAATCCTCCATCGGTATGGGATCGCTGCTCTGGGCCGGGATCGGCGATACGATCCGCGTCAGCCTGTCGGCGGAACCGGAGGAGGAGGTCAAGGTTGGGTTCGACATGCTGAAGGCCCTCAATCTGCGCCATCGCGGGGTCAACGTGATTTCCTGCCCGTCCTGCGCGCGCCAGCAATTCAATGTCATCGAGACCGTGAAGGTGCTGGAGGAACGTCTGGCGCATATCACCACACCGATGACGGTCAGCGTGATCGGCTGTGTTGTCAACGGTCCCGGAGAGGCGCGGGAGACCGATATCGGTTTCACCGGTGGCGGCAAGGGGACGCACCAGGTCTATATCGCGGGCCAGCCGCATCATCGCCTGAAGGATGAGTCCATCGTCGACCATCTGGTCGGTCTGGTGGAGCAGAAGGCAGCGGAGATCGAGGCAGAGACAGCCGAGAGTGCCGCCGCCGCCGAATAGCGCTACACTTTCCCAATTTTTCAGACATCAAGATCCAATTCAAGGAATCCGACCTATGGCAGATTTGCAACCGGTACGCGGCACCCATGACCTTCTGCCCGATGACATGCGCGCCCATCGCCGGGTCAGCGATATCGCCCGGAATTCCGCCGCGCTGCACGGATTTGACGAGATCGCGACGCCAATCTTTGAATTCACCAATGTTTTTGCCCGCACTTTGGGCGATACGTCGGACGTGGTGACGAAGGAGATGTACACATTCGAGGACAAGGGCGGCGATATGCTGACCCTGCGTCCGGAAAATACGGCTGGCGTTTGTCGTGCCTTCATCTCCAACGGCCTCGCCCAGCATGCGCCGGTGAAGTATTTCTATTCTGGACCAATGTTTCGCCATGAACGCCCGCAGAAGGGCCGATTGCGGCAGTTCCACCAGATCGGGATCGAGCTGATTGGCGCACCGCAACCGCTGGCCGATGTCGAGACGATTGCTTGCGGCCACGCCATCTTGACTGCGCTTGGCGTCGTGGACCGGACAGTGCTGGAATTGAACACGCTGGGAGATACCGACAGCCGTCAGGCCTATCGCGCGGCACTGGTCGATTATTTCCAGGGGCATATCACGTCGCTGTCGGCGGAATCGCAGGACCGGCTGACCCGCAATCCGATGCGCATTCTGGACAGCAAGGATGAGGGCGACCGCAGGATCGTTGTCGATGCGCCAGTCTTCACCGACTACCTGAATGCGGAAAGCGTCGATTTCTTTGCGGCGGTAAAGGCCGGGCTGGATGCGCTGGGCATCGCCTATACGCTCAACCCGCGTCTGGTGCGGGGCCTGGATTATTACTGCCACACCGCCTTTGAATTCACCACCGATGCGCTGGGGGCGCAGGGTGCGGTGATGGCGGGCGGGCGCTATGACGGGCTGATCGGTATGCTGGGCGGGCCGGAAACGCCGGGCGTCGGCTGGGCAGCAGGGATCGAGCGGCTGGCAATGCTGTCCGGGGAAAACCCGCAGGCGGAGCGGCCCATCGTCGTCGTGCCGATGGGGGAGGCGGCGGAAGCCCGTGCACTGGGGATTGTCCAGGGTCTCCGGCAGGCAGGTTTGCGCACGGAATTCGCTTTCTCCGGCAATATGAAGAAGCGCATGAAACACGCCAACAAGATCAATGCCCGTGTGGCCGTTATTTTGGGGGATGCAGAACTGGCCGAGGGAATCGCACAGGTCAAGACACTGGACGACGGGGATCAGCGGGCGGTTTCTCTGGATGATCTGGCGGTGGTGCTGGGGAACGGGGACTGAGGGATGACGGCGGGCAGCGCATCCCACGGCCCGCCTGCCGGAAGCGTTCCGGATCATCCTTTCGTGGTCGGGCTCAGCTTCCGTACCGCCGATGCCCGTATCCGGGATCGTCTGTATGTCGAACCGGGTGCCCTGCCGGGATATCTGACGGCAGCGAAGGAGATGGGCCTCACCCAAATCCTGCCGCTGTCCACCTGTGATCGGGTCGAGTTGATCGGGTCGGCGGCGGATGCGGAATTGGCCTGCGCCATGGCGGAGGCGCTGATGCGGACGCGGCTGGAGGGAACGAGCGTCCCACCGACGGCCTTCTATCGGCTGCGGGATATCGATGCCGTCCGCCATGTCTTTCGCATTGCCTGTGCACTGGACAGCCAGATGATCGGCGAATCCCAGATTCTCGGCCAGTTGAAGGAAGCGGTGCAGGCCGCGACGATGGCGGGGATGATACAGGGTGATCTGGATCGGCTGATGCAGGCGGCCTTTGCCCTGGCCAAAAGGGTACGCAGCACGACCCGCATCGGCGAAGGAGCGGTCTCAGCCGCAGCGGCAGCGGTGAAAGTGGCGCAGGATCTCCATGGTCGGCTTGATCGCTGCCGGGCGTTGCTGGTCGGCCTGGGCGAAACCGGTGCCCTGATCGCCGAACAGTTTCAACGCGCAGGGATCGGGGTGCTGGACCTGACCGGCCCATCCCGGCGTACGGAGCGGGAGGCGGCGCGACGTGGTCTGGCCTTCCAGGATTTCGGGCGTATCGAACAGGCACTATTGCACAGCGATGTCGTGATCACCGCCGCCGGACGCGGGCGCTACCTGATCGATCATGACATGGTGGCGCACGCTCTCTCGGCCCGACGCTCAAAGCCGATCCTGCTGGTCGATGCCGGAATTCCACTGGATGTCGATCCAGCGGTGGATGATCTGGAGGATGCGTTCCTCTATTCGCTTGAAGATATCGAGCGTCTGGCGGAAAAGGGGCAGCTTGACCGCAGGGCCGAGGCGATGGAGGCGGGCGCGATGGTCGATGCCGCCGTCATCGATTGGCGGCGCGGTCAGGCCGAACGGGAAGGCGTGCCGGGCCTGGTGGCGCTGCGCGAGCAGTTCGACCGACTGCGCGACGAGGTGTTGCAGCGCCATCCCAATGCCGATGCGGCGGAGGCAACGCGCCTGCTGGTCAATCGCATCCTGCACGCGCCCAGCGAGACGTTGCGGGCGATAGCGGGGGATGGCGGGGCGGCGGACCTGCGCGATACGATTACCGTCAACCGCGTGCTGGAGCGCCTGTTCGCGCTGCAGATTCAGGATGAAAGAAAACCGGAAGAATGAGTTGGACCGACAATATTGACCGCGTCATCCGGCGCCATATGGAACTGTCCGACAGGATGTCGAGCGGCAGTCTGCCCGCCGAGGAATTCCAGGCGGTGTCGATGGAATATGCGGATATTTCCCCGATTGTGGAAACTGCGCAGATCTATCGCAAGGCAAGGGCGGAATATGACGATCTGGTCGCGATGGCCGAAGACTCGGATAGCGACAGGGAGATGCGCGCACTGGCCCGCGACGAACTGGAGGCACTGGAAGAACGTCTGCCAGAGTTGGAGCAGGATCTGAAGCTGCTGCTGCTGCCGAAGGATGAAGCCGACCGTCGCGCCTGCATCATGGAAATCCGTGCCGGGACCGGGGGTGACGAGGCGGGGCTGTTTGCGGGCGACCTGCTGCGCATGTATCAGCGCTATTGCCAGGCGCGTGGTTGGCCCTTTGAGGTTATGGAGGCCAGCGAGAATGATGCCGGCGGCATTGCCCAGGCGACGGTCAGCATCTCCGGTGCCGGTGCCTATGGCCGTCTGAAATTCGAATCAGGCGTGCATCGCGTGCAGCGCGTGCCGGAGACGGAGAGCGGCGGGCGTATCCATACCTCCGCCGCTACCGTCGCGGTTCTACCAGAAGCCGAGGAGGTGGATATCGAGATCAATGAGGGGGATCTGCGGGTCGATACCTATCGCTCCCAGGGGGCGGGCGGCCAGCATGTGAACACGACCGACAGCGCAATCCGCATCACCCATATCCCGACCGGCCTCGTCGTCACCTGTCAGGACGAAAAGTCGCAGCACAAGAATCGCGCCAAGGCGATGAAGGTGCTGCGCGCCCGGCTCTATGATATGGAACGGGACCGGCAAGCCTCCGAACGGGCCGCAAACCGCAAATCCATGGTCGGCAGCGGCGACCGGTCAGAGCGGATCCGCACATACAATTTCCCGCAGGGGCGCGTCACCGACCATCGCATCAACCTGACGCTCTACAAGCTCGACCGAATGATGGTCGGCGAGGCGCTGGACGAGATTCTGGATGCCCTGATCCTGGAGGATCAATCCGCGCAACTGGCGGAACTGGGAGATGATATGTGAGCGACGCATCCGCGACGATCCGGGTCGCGCTCGACCGGGCGGTGCAGCGTTTAAAGAAGGCGGATATTCCGTCACCACTCTGGGAAGCCCGGTTCCTGCTCTGCGAATCCGAAGGGATCACATCTACTGATATTATCCTTACGCCGGACCGCCCGCTTTCGAATCCGGGCCGATACGAGAACTGGATCTCCCGCCGGGCCGAAGGTGTTCCCTTCAGCCGACTGACCGGCAATCGTGATTTCTGGGGACTGCGCTTCCAGGTCTCTGACGATACGCTGGACCCCCGACAGGACAGCGAAGTACTTGTCCGGGAAATCCTAACACTGTTGCCAGACGGGACAGAACAGCGACTTGCGGATATCGGCACCGGCACCGGATGCTTGCTGCTCTCGCTGCTGTGGGAGCGGCCTGCATGGCGGGGGATCGGGGTTGATCTGTCACCCGGCGCGGTCTTGGTTGCCACCGCCAATGCGGCGATGCTCGGCCTGTCTGACAGGGCGGATATCCGTCAGGGGTGCTGGCTCGACCCGCTGTCGAACGGGTCTGTGGATGTCCTGATTTCCAACCCACCCTATATCGGAACCGTGGAAATAGCGGGGCTTGACCGTGCCGTGCGTGAATTCGACCCCTATCTTGCACTGGATGGCGGTCCCGACGGATTGGATGCCTATCGCGCCATCATCGGCGATGCCGGTCGGGTGCTGCATCCCGGTGGATGGATCGCACTGGAGGTCGGTTGGGATCAGGGTGGCACGGTTCCGGCCCTGCTGGTTCAGGCCGGGTTTGACGAAATCAGGGTGGTTCGGGATGACGGTAATCGCGACAGGGTGGTTCTGGCCCGGATGATGCGCGACTGACCTGCGCCAAAAAAACGCTTGGAAACGATTCCGCAACGGGCTAGGTTGCCCGTGGTCGCGTTTCGAGGGGAAAATCCCTGCTGGCAGGGCTGAACGAAGACGACCTTCCGCGAGAGAAGACTTTATCGACCCAATTGATATGGGCACTACCCACTGGGTTCTGCGACGATACAGGTCAGCTTGTCCCTCGCTTGATTCAATCGTACCTCAAGAGGTAAAGCGTGAACAATCCAAAGCAAAATCGCGGACGGCACCGCAACAATGCCCGTCGCAGCAATCCGTCCCGTCAGAATTTCGACTCGAACGGGCCCGGTGTGCGCATTCGGGGCAATGCGACCCAGGTTTATGAGAAATATATCCAGCTGGCCCGCGACTCCCAGAGTGCCGGGGATCGGGTGATGGCGGAAAACATGCTGCAGCATGCGGAACATTATTTCCGTATCCTGAATGAGAACAGCAATGGTGAGCGCCCGCGCCTGTCGACGGATGAACCGTCCTATGACCAGAGCTATTCCGATGATCAGCAGGACGATGATAACGGCGACGACAGCGACGACATGGATGGCAACAACGGCGGCAACGGCAATGTGAATGCCTCCGGCAACAACGGTTCCGGCTATGGCAATCAGAACAATGCCGGAAACCAGGGCGGCGGAAATCAAAGTGGTGGACAGAATGGGGGTGGACGCAATGGTCCCCGCAATGGCCCCAATCGCGGTCGCGGCCGGCGTCCCCAGAGTGGTGGACAGAGTGGTGGACAGAATGGTGGCGGCAATGGGGATGGCAATCGCGGGGCCGATGCGGATGGCAACAGCATTCGTGGAGCCGACGCACAGAACACCGTCAATGCCGCTCCGATTATGTCCGAGCGATCCGACCGTGCCGAATCCCGCCCGGATGAAATCCAGGCTGAACCCGTCATGCGCAAGCCCAGAGCCGCAGCGGTGGAGTCTACCCCCGATCCGGTCTCTGCACCCGCACCCGAGCCTGTCGTGAATGCGGGGGAGGAAGCCCCCCGTCGGGGTCGCGGCCGCCCGCGCGGTCCGGCCCGCAAGAAAGCGGATGCCGCCACTGCCGGGGAGGCCCCGGCCCAGCAGGAATTCACCATCACCGTCGATTGATCCTGCCGCTCTTCGGTAAACCTATCCCCGTGATATCCACGCGGAGGGATCAGTCGAGGATTTCAAGCAATCGGCGCACAGTTGCCACATCCAGACGTCGGATGCGCTGGCTGAGGCGGTTGGCGAGTTCAGTCGCTTCCGGGGAGAGCGCGGTCGTGTCGATAGTGATGCGCGGTTGCGACAGGCGGGCGAGGTCTTTCAGGGCCTCCGCCTCGTCCCAGATGATTCCGAAGAAAGCGCAGATCTGATCAACCCGCGCGGGGGTCGGGCGTGGACGACGCCCGGTTTCCAGCGCGCTGAGATAGGCCTGGCTGACGCCCAGCGCCTCGGCCAGATCCTTCAGTGTCACGCCGCGCGCATGGCGCAATTCCCGCAGTCTGAGACCGAACGGAGTGCTCATGGCGCTGTGCGATCCCGCTTGAGGAGCACATAGACCGCCCCGCTGCCGCCGTCCTGGGGCCGGGCATGGGAGAAGCTGAGGATCGAGGCGCGCAGCGGCGGCAGGTTCAGCCAGTGGGGCAGGTCCGCCTGAAGAATGCCCTTGCCCTTACCGGTGACGATCAGCACGCAGCGCTTGCCAGCGTGTCTTGCGGCGGTCACGAAGCCATGGACCGCCTGATGCGCGGCATCGCGGCTCATCCCGTGTAGGTCCAGTCGACCTTCAATGGCCATCTTTCCTTTGTGCAGGCGTTCCGCCGTGCGCCGGTCCACGCCGGGCGCGCAGCCATGGGACAGCGCGCGACCCTGCGGGCGGGGCAGCGCGGTCGGCAGATCGGGCAGCAGATCGGATGGCGGCGAGGCGGCCTGCTTGCGGGATTTCTTCACCCTTGCGGCTGGGGGCTGGTCCGGTTCCGTACCGATCCGGCTGTCGCGGAAGATCGTATCGCGGCGCACCGGCCTGGCTGTCGCCTTCACCGCCTCCCACAGGGCGACATCGTCCTGTCCGGCGGATTTGAGGGCGGCTTCCTTTGCCTTTTTCGCCTTGCCCATCCGCGAGGAGTCTCCCGTTTCAATCCGCGACGATCACGATATGCAGACAGAGCGGCCCATGGGCACCCAGCTCGATCGTCTGTTCGATATCGCCGGTGCGCGACGGTCCGGTGATCAGGTTGACCACCCGCGACAGGATGCCGTCTGGCCCCAGCTGATCGCGCAGCCGGTCCCAGGCATCCTCATAGGCACCGACGATTTCTGAGCGCTTGAGGACCACGATATGGTGTTCGGGCAGAAAATTGAGCGTCGTTGGCCCTTCCGGCCCGGCCAGCAGCATCAGTGTGCCGGTCTCCGAGATTCCCGCGAAAGCACGGGTAAGGCTGACCGGATCGTCGCCGTGGCTGCGGCCCTGGGTGACGGTCAGGGTCGGTCGTTTGCTCCAATCAACCCCGGAGAGGTCCGGATGCGGCGCTGCCCGGACAGACGAAGGTAGGTTATGGGCGGCGAGATAGGCCGCCACTGCATCGGGCAGGTCCGCCAGTTGGTCGATTTCCGCCAGTGTCGCCTCGGTCGAGGCGGCGCGAGTCTTGAAGTCCTGAATCAGCGCTGCACCCTGACTGCGGGATCGTTCGGGGATCAGCCCGCGCGGGCGGCTTTTCATGCGGGCGGCAAGCCGCGCCTGTTCATCCGCCGATACAGGGCCGCTGCGCCCCCGAGACTGGCGGATGCGGGTCAGGATATCGTCGCGTGCGCTTGTCATCATGCGGTCTTCCGCTTCAGATCGGCCACATCACGTGCACCGCGCTTCTGGTCCCAGAGATCCTGGAAGGTGCGTCCGGCGGGGGCGGCCATGTCGCGGTGATCGGTCCAGCCTTTCGCCAGGGGGAGGGAGGTGAACCGCCCTGTCTTGCGTCCCCTCCAGCCCAGCAGCCGCATGGCGATTCCCGTCGCCAGACGATAGAGCGCCGGGCGACTGGCGACGAAGCCCCAGAGGTCGAGGCCGAAGCGCATTGCGGGCGGAGCCAGACCTTCCTCATATTCCTTCTTGCGATAGGCGCGCATCAGTTTCGGCAGCGGAATCCGCATCGGGCAGACATCGGCGCAGCGTCCGCAGAAGGTTGACGCATTGGGCAGATGCCCACCCTCTGAAATCCCGATGAAACTGGGGGTCAGCACCGCGCCCATCGGGCCGGGATAGACCCAGCCATAGGCATGACCGCCGACCGAGCCATAGACCGGGCAATGGTTCATACAGGCCCCGCAGCGGATACAGCGCAGCATCTCCTCGAACTCGGTCCCCAGCATTGCGGTGCGCCCGTTATCCAGCAGGATGACGTGATACGCCTCCGGCCCGTCCGGGTCCTCCGCCTTTTTCGGGCCGGTGGAGAAGGTGGTATAGGCGGAAAACTCCTGTCCCGTCGCCGAGCGGGCGAGGACGCGCAGGATTGCAGAGGCATCGTCCAGCGTGGGAACGATCTTTTCCAGACTGGCAATGACGACATGCACACGGGGCAGGGTCTGCGTCAGGTCGCCATTGCCCTCATTGGTGACGATGACACTGGTCCCGGTCTCCGCGATCAGGAAATTCGCCCCGGTAATGCCGATATCGGCATCGAGATATTTCTGACGCAGGATGCCGCGCGCCTCGGAAATCAGTTCCTTGCGCTCGGTCAGCGACCGCTTCGGGTCTAGATGGGTGTGTGTGCGGCGGAAATCGTCGGCGACCTGTTCCTTCAGCACATGCACGGCAGGCGCGATGATATGGCTCGGTGCCTCACCGCGGATCTGGATGATGTATTCGCCCAGATCCGTCTCCACTACCTCATAGCCAGCCGCTTCCAGCGCGCCGTTCAGGGCGATTTCCTCGGAGACCATGGATTTTCCCTTGGTGACCGATTTCGCGCCTTCCGCTTCGCAGATATCCAGCACGATCTGGCGCGCCTCTGCTGCGTCCCGCGCCCAGTGGACGATGCCGCCGGATCGCTGAACCGCCGCCTCATAGGTTTCGAGGTAATAGTCGATATGGGCCAGTGTATGGTTCTTGATGTCGCGGGCCTGATCGCGCAGGGCATCGAATTCCGGCAGTGCGGCGCGGGCCTTCGCCCGTTTCTCGACAAAACCGACCTTCATCTTGCCCAAAGCCTGCTGCAAATTCGGGTCGGCCAGCGCCTTGCGGCTGTTTTCCTTGAAGTGGCGGGACGTCATTTCCATCGGGGTCTATCCTTCCGCCCGTGCGGTGAAGCGGGTCAGGTCTTCCCCCGCCTCGCCAATGGCAGGGCCGTCACCCATTCCGGCCAGGATTTCCGCGACATGGAAGGCGCGGATCGGTCGGCCCTCCCGCGACATCTTTCCGGCCATGTTCAACAGGCAGCCCAGATCGCCCGCCAGCAGCGTATCAGCCCCGGTCTCGGCAATTGCGGCAGTCTTCTCCGAAACCATCTTGTTGGAGATATCCGGGTATTTCACGCAGAAAGTGCCACCGAAGCCACAGCAGACTTCCGATGTCGGCAGTTCGGTCAGGGTCAGCCCATCGACGCCCTTCAGCAACCGGCGCGGCTGATCCTTCACACCCAGTTCGCGCAGGCCGGAGCAACTGTCATGATAGGTGACAGTCCCGGCATAGTCAGCAATGGCGGTTGGCATTCCCATGACATCGACCAGAAAGGAGGTCAGTTCATGGGTCTTGCGACCCAGCGCCACGGCTTTATCCGCCAGATGCGGATCATCGGCGAAAAGCTCCGGCACGTGTTCTCGGATCATACCGGCACAGGACCCGGATGGGGCAACGACATAGTCGAAAGCCTCGAAGGCTTCGATCAGGCCGCGTGCCACTGATCGTGCATGGGCATTGTCACCGGAATTATAGGCCGGTTGCCCGCAACAGGTCTGCGCCTTCGGCACCGCCACGCGACAGCCCGCCCGCTCCAGCAATGCCACTGCTGCGAAACCGATACGGGGCCGAAACAAATCCACCAGACAGGTGACGAACAGACCGACTGTCACGGAAGGTTTCGGCACGATTGGTTTCGGTTCGGGTGGCTCTGAATCAGCCATGGCGGGAGATATCCTTGTTCATGAATAAGTTGAGCAACAATGGCGTTCGTCGCACGGAAAGGCAAGGGAACCACTGCCGCATCTCGTGGAGAGGAAGAAGGATTACCGCGTATTGGCGGCAGTGTGGCCCTGGGCGATGATCTGCTGGGTATCGGTCAGGGCGTCCGGTGTGCCGACATGGTACCATTCGCCGTCATGCACCAGCGCGTGCAGCCGCCCGGCCTGTTCGGCCCGGTCGAAGATCCGGTTCAGGGAGAACGCGCCGTCCGGGGTATCCCCGAACAGGGCGGGGGAGAGGATGGAAAACCCGGTGAAGACATAGGGTGCGACGGCCTTTTCGATGCGCCGGGCGGCAAGACCCAGCGGGTCCAGCGTATAGTCGCCCATCCCGGAATAGTCGCCACCCGCCGTCGAAACAGGATGGAGCAGCAGCAGCGCGTCCATCTGATCCACATCGAAGGCCCTGAGCATCCGGGTCGCCGCCGGGGTCGGCCCGTCGAGCCAGACCGTGTCGGTATTGACGACACAGAACGGGGTCTTGCCCAGCAGCGGCAGGGCCTTTTTCACGCCGCCGCCGGTTTCCAGGATGTCCGGCTCATGGGAAATCGTCACATCCCGTGCGGTGCTGAAATGATCCGCGATCTGGTCGGCCAGATAGTGGCTGTTGACGACGAAGCGGGTGAGACCTGCGGCGCGCAGCCGGGCCATGGTCCAGTCGATCAGCGGCGTACCGCAGAGCGGGATCAGCGGCTTTGGCATCGTATCGGTCAGCGGGCGCATGCGGGTGCCGAATCCGGCGGCCAGCACCATCGCGGTATCAATGGTCATGCCGCTCATTTTCCGGTCCTCGTAATGGTCTCTGTGAGGACATCCGGCGCACAGCGCTGATCCGGTGGGAAATTCGCATCGAACCAGGCTTTCAGGTCGATCAGGGCCGGATGCGTCAACCCGCCCGCCAGCCAGCGCCAGGTGCGCGGAATATGGCGCAGATAGGCAGACTTGCCATCGCGCCGGTCGAGGCGGGTGAAAATCCCGACGATCTTGGTCGCCCGCTGCACCCCCAGCACCGCATAGGACAGGGCAAAGGCTTCCGGGGAGAGGGTCGGGAAGGATTGCAGATAGCGTGTCACCAGGCTTTTTGCCAGCGGCAGCGGCACGTCGCGCCGGGCATCCTCCAGCAGGGAGACGACGTCATAGGTGACCGGCCCGATCACGGCGTCCTGAAAATCCAGCAGCCCGCAGGCCGCTGTCCCCGCCCGGTCCGGCAGATGGATCAGATTGTCGACATGATAGTCACGCAGCACCAGACCGGATGGAACCGCAAAGGCCTGGCCCAGCGCATTTCGCCAGAGGCCCTGGAACAGCGCCCGCTGGGGTTCCGGACAGGGTTCGCCCTTGATCGCGGGCCAGAACCAGTCGATCAGCAGTTCCGCCTCTGCCAGCAGTTTCTCCTGGCTGTAATCCGGGACCGGCTGCTGCGCCGGTATGCCCCGTTGCAGGTCGATCAGCGTGTCCAGCGCCAGAGTGTACAATGACGCCTCATCCCCGCCCTTTGACAGAACGCGGGTATAGGTATCGTCGCCCAGATCCTCCAGCAGCAGGAATCCGTTCTCCACATCCTCGGCCAGGATTTTAGGCGCGCTGAATCCCGATGTGGTCAGCAGACGCGCGACGGTGACGAAGGGGCGCACATCCTCCCGATCCGGCGGCGCGTCCATCAGCACGGCACGGCGATCCCCCAGCCGGACCCGTTCATATCGCCTGAAGGAGGCATCATCGGCCAGCGTCGCATGCAGGGCACCGGCCCAACCGGCCTGGTCCAGGAAGTTATCAATCTGGGTATTGCGGTCAGCGGGCATGAAACGGTCTCTGATTTTGGCCCCGATCCGGCGATTTCGGGCGGGTGGAGGCGGCTGGAATTGCATATAGGGAGACTCGGCGCTTGACGCACCGGCTTTCACGCATTTCATATCACCGGCATGCGACGAACCCAAGACTCCCGACCATACTTTCGCCCGACACACCCGATTCCAACACACCCGATCACGATACAGGACCAGACGCCATGACCGATGCCCCGATTGAAACCGATGTCGTCATCGTGGGGGCCGGACCGGTCGGGCTGTTCGCGATCTTCGAACTCGGCATGCTGAAAATCCGCGCTCATGTCGTGGATTCGCTGGAGGAGGTTGGTGGGCAATGCACTGCGCTCTATCCCGAAAAGCCGATTTTTGACATTCCGGCGCATCCCCGCATCGAGGGCGCGGCGCTGATCGAGAATTTGGAGGCACAGGCGGCCCCATTCGACCCGGTCTATCACCTGAACCAGCAGGTCACCGGCGTCACCCCGCGCCCGGAAGGCGGCTTCGACCTTGTCACTTCGCTTGGCACCCGGTTCCGCTGCAAAGCGGTGGTGATCGCAGCGGGTGGCGGCGCTTTCGGACCCAATCGTCCGCCGCTGGAGGGGCTTACAGCCTTCGAGGGACGCTCGGTCTTCTACATGGTCAAGCGGCGGGAGGATTTCCGGGACAAGCGGATCGTCATCGCGGGTGGTGGCGATTCCGCTGTCGACTGGGCGGTCTCGCTGCCGGAAGTGGCGCAAAAGGTCTATGTCGTTCACCGCCGTGACAAGTTTCGTGCCGCGCCGGATATGGTGGACCGCATGCATGCCTGGGTCGAGGCCGGAAAGCTGGAACTGGTCACGCCCTATCAGTTGAGCAGTCTGGTCGGGGAAGGCGGTCGGCTGACCGCCGTGGGCGTGAAGGATTTCGACGGCAATGAGCGCCTGCTGGAAGCGGATGTTCTGCTGCCTTTCTTCGGACTGGCGGCGAAGCTGGGGCCGATTGCCGACTGGGGATTTCCGGTGGACAGGCACACGGTCCCGGTGGATCGCACTACCTGTGAAACACCGGTCCCCGGCATTTTCGCCATCGGCGATGTCGCGATGTATCCCGGCAAGCTGAAACTCATCCTGCAAGGCTTCGCCGACGCCGCCGCCGCCGCCCATTGCATCCACGGCCTCGTCTATCCCGGCGAGGCGCTGCATTTCGAATATTCGACGACCAAGGGCGTGCCGGGATAGCGCTCAATCGGATAGTTCGAAGGTTCATCAGCTTTGGGAATGTGTCAGTCCTCCTTCGGGCGCAGGACGTGGTGATGGGCGGCATCGTAGAGTTTGCTGTCCTCGAACCCTTCGGCATTCAGTACCCGGCCGACCAGGATCAGTGCCGTTCGGGTATAGCCCGCCTGCTTCACCTTCGGGCGGATATCGCCCAACGTGCCGTGCAGAAAGGCCTGATCCGGCCAGCCGACGCGATAGGCGATGACGACCGGGCAATCCGCCCCGTAATGGGGGGTGAGTTCCCGCACCACCTTTGCCAGATTGTTGATCGACAGATGGATCGCCAGTGTCGCATGGCTGCGGCCCAGCGTATCCAGATCCTCCCCCTCCGGCATACCCGATGCGCGTACCGCCGTGCGGGTGATGATCACGGTCTGGGACACGCCCGCCAGCGTCAGTTCTGATTTCAGGGCGGCGGCGGCGGCGGCGTAGGCCGATACGCCCGGCGTCACGTCATAGGGAATCCCCAGCGCGTCCAGCCTGCGCATCTGCTCCGCCGTCGCGCCATAGATCGACGGGTCGCCGGAATGCACCCGCGCCACGTCCTGGCCCTGTTTGTGGGCCGCTGCGATCTCGTCGATGATCTCTTCAAGATTGAGCGGCGCTGTATCCACCACCCGCGCGCCCACCGGTGCCTCCGCCACCACCTCCGCTGGGACCAGCGACCCGGCATAGAGACAGATCGGACAGGACTGGATCAGTTTCAGGCCTCGAACCGTAATCAGATCCGGCGCACCCGGCCCGGCCCCTATGAAATGCACTGTCATGTGAAACCCTCATGTAATTTTGTTTTTACTGCAAAGATCGCCAAGGGATTTGCCGAGAAACTATTCACCTTTACGTTTTCCGGCATAGCCGCGCGGCGTGAAGGCTCGGGCGGTTCCGGCGTGATTGAAGGATCGGGTTTCGGAGCTGCCGAAGACGACCAGGGTGAACATATCCACCACCGACGGGTCGAAATCGGCCAGCGTGGTGACGGTGACGCTTTCCTCCGGGCGGCCAAGCTGGCGGCAGAGGGCGACGGGGGTGTCGGCGGGGCGGTGGGCGCGGAAGATGGACTGTGCTTCCGGCAGCAGGGTGCGCCGTCGTTTGCTCTGGGGGTTATAGAAGGCCGTAACGAAATCTCCTTCGGCGGCGGCCTGCAGGCGCTGGCGGATCGCGGCGACGGGGGTGAGGAGGTCGGACAGGCTGATCAGGCAGAAATCGTGTCCCATCGGCGCACCCAGCCGTGCGGCGGCAAGCTGGAAGGCCGAAATGCCGGGTACGACCTCGACATCGACCGCATGAAGCGCGCGGTCGTCACTTTCGGCCAGAAGCTCGAAAACCAGCGTTGCCAGCGCATAGATACCCGGATCGCCGGAACAGATGAGCGATACGGTCTGCCCCTCGGCGGCCAATGCCAGCGCCTTTGCCGCCCGTGCTTCCTCTGCGCCCAGATCGGATTCGTGCCTCGGCCTGTCGCCGATCAGATCGGCGGCGAGATCGAGATAGAGGCCATAGCCGACCACCGCATCCGAAGCCCGGATTGCCCGTGCCGCCGCTCCGGTGCGATAGGCGGCATCGCCCGGCCCGATTCCGACGACGAAAAGCCGCCCCGTCGCGCGTCCGGCGGCTGTGTCGATTGCCTTGTCCCGCGCTCGTGCGATGGCGCAGGTATAGGGGCCATGGCGGCGCTTTTCGACTGCAAAGCGTGCATCCCGCCCGGCCAGCGCCAGGGCCGACGCTTCCGCCACGCCATGACAGCCGATTTCCCGGAAGACGGTTTCGGACGGGTTGGGCAGATGCGGCGTCAGCGCCTCCAGCTCGGCAGGCGCGAACAGGCGGATCGGGCGCGACAGGTCACGGCTGAGCGCCTTCAGAGCCGCCTCATCCCCTTTCAGATCCACCGTGCCGATAGCCCCGATGGCCGAAGGATCCAGTCCGGTCTCTGCCAGTACCGACCGCACGAAGTCGATCAGCCCTTCGGCAGGGGCATGCCGCTCGCAACCGATGCCCAGCGCCAGGCTCGGTGGTATCAGGACGACCTGATCGGATTCCGCATCTACTTGGCGATCCGTGATCAGGATGCGGGGGGTGTCACCGGGACCGACGATATCGAAGACCGCTTTCGGCGGCCAGTCGGGATCGCCGCATTCCTGACGCAGGCTCACGGCTTCCCCGGCCAGAAGCGCTGCCGTCACGGATTTCACGATCTGCGGCGTTTTCAGGATCCAGCCGGGCGGTGGTTCATCCAGGGCGAAGCCCAAGGCTCGGTCGCCCGCCGTGGTGATTGCCGCCAGCCCGCCCAGTCCTTCGGCCAGTCGGCGCGCCAGATCATTCGCGCCGCGATGTCCACCGAGCAGTGGCACCATCACCGCGCCATCCTCGGAGATTGCCAGCACCGGCGCATCCGACCATTTGTCCCCCCAGGACGCCCCGGCCTGTGGTGTCAATGCGCGGATCAGGATACCCGCTGCGCAGAAGCCGATTATCGTCCAGCCCTCTGCGTAGAGATCTTGCAGGCAAGTGATCGTATCGGAAAAGCAACGATCAGCTCCGGACACCCGACCCTCCCGACCGAACAGGACGGAATCGGGCAGCAGTTTCTGGGCCCGTCGCGCCGTTTCGCCGCCCGCATCGGTCAGCGCGACCAGGGCTATCATCGGTGCTGTACTCATTGCGCCGAATCTCCTCCATTCTCGTTCCAGGCGTCCCGGCGGCGATGCACCAGGACCATGGAAAAATAGGGGGCGGTCTCGTTGGGATAGTCCGCCAGGGGACAAACTGTCTGGCGTGTGCCCATCGTGGCATGACCGATATAACGGGCCTGGTCGATCAGACCGCACTCTGCCAGCGCTCGCTTGATCTTGGGCAGATGCCGCCCGATCTTGATAATCGCCGCCGCATCGATATCCGCCAGCCGCCGGATCAGGTCGGTTTCCTCCAGCGGTGCTGGCAGCACGGTCAGCACGTCGTTGCGTGCCGCCAGGGGCGCCCCGGTCGCCGCCGCCGTGGCCATCAGTGAGGAGACGCCCGGCACGACTTCCACCGGATACTCCGCCGCCAGCCGCCCGAACAGATACATGAAGGAGCCATAGAAGAACGGGTCGCCCTCGCACAGAACCGCCACATCCCGCCCGTCCCGCAGGTGACCGGCGATTTCCTGCGCAGCACTGTCATAGACCTGTTGTGCCGGGAAGCGGGCGACCTCCATCGGCATGCGGATCTCGATCTCGATATGGTGTCCGTCCAGATGCGGTGCCGCGATGCTGCGCGCCAGTGACTCGCCCTCCAGCGGCGCAGGCCAGGCCAGTACCGGTGCGGCCCGCAGGATGCGCAGCGCCTTCAGGGTGATCAGTTCCGGATCGCCAGGCCCGACGCCCAACCCGTAGAGAGTGCCGGTCATGCGGGAATCCTCGAATGGTATTGCTGTCCACACAGGTTCAGCCTGCGGAAAGATGACGGATTTAGTTCTCTCCTACTGGCAGGAGAGGGAAACGAAAAAAGCGCAATCAACGGGCTCACAATGGCTTCCTCACCGCGTATTGGGTTACCGGCATGAGCGGCCGCCAACCATGATAGGGGCCGATCTTTTCCAGTCGGGAAACGGCGATCCGGGTGAGTTCCCCACCCCAGAGCGCATGCAGGGCGGCGAGGCGGGTTTCGCTTTCCAGCGTCACCGCATTGGCGACCAGCATGCCGCCGGGGGCGAGGCGGTCCCAGGCGATTTCCGCCATTTCGGGCCGATGCACGCCGCCGCCGAGAAAGACAGCATCCGGTGCGCCGTCGATTTCCGCATAGGCCTCCGGAGCCGGGCCTTCGATCAGGTCCAGATGGGGTGTGCCCAGGATCGCGGCATTGCGGGCAATCAGACGGCAGCGGGTGCGGTCGCGCTCGATGGCGATGGCGCGGCCACCGCTGCGCATCCATTCGATGGCGATGGAGCCGCAGCCCGCACCGACATCCCAGAGCAGCGCATCCCGGCGCGGCATCAGCTTAGCCAGAGTGGCAGCGCGCACTTCGCGCTTGGTCAGTTGCCCGTCGTGATGAAAGGCCTCGTCCGGCAGGCCTGGAATTCGGGCGAGAATGCGTGCCTCCGGTTCAGGCTTGCAAATAACTGCGATGGTATTGAGATCGGCAGCGGATGGATGGTCCCAGCCACGCGCCCGACCTTCGAAAACTCGCTGTTTCTGCCCGCCCAGATGCTCCAGTACAGTGACCTGACTGGCTCCATAACCTTCTGCCGTCAGCAGGCCTGCAACCTCGCCTGGTGTATGCGCATTTTCTGACAGGATGAGGAGCCGCGCGCCTGGCTCCAGATGGGCCGAAAGCAGGCTGAGCGGTCGTCCATGCAAGGTGAGGCGCGAGACCTCCTCCAGCGGCCAGCCCAGTTGCGCGGTGGCGAGCGAGAAGGCCCCCGGCGCGGGCAGCACAATCATCTCTTCCCGTCCGAAGCTGCGGCCCAGCGTGACGCCGATGCCATAGCTCATCGGGTCGCCGGTTGCCAATACGCAGACAGGTTTACCCTCCCGCGCTTTCAGGTCGGCGACGGTATCGGTCAGCGGCACCCGCCAGGTCAGCCGCTCGGCTCTGTGACCATCGGGGATCATCGCCAGATGCCGCGCACCGCCCAGCAGGATTTCCGCCTGATCAACCAGTTTCCGGGCGATGGGCGACAGGCCGTCCAGACCATCCTCTCCGATACCGACGATGCTCAACCAGGCTTCGGTCATGATTCCAACCCTCCGCAGAGCGCATTGACGGCGGCGGCGGCGAGCGCACTGCCACCCTCCCGCCCCGTCAGGGTGATATGGGGCAGGCCGGAGGCGATCAGCGCCGCCTTCGATTCCGCGGCACCAACAAAGCCGACCGGGAAGCCCAGAATCAGCGCCGGTCGCGGAAATCCCTCCGCGATCCGCTCCAGCAGGTGGAACAGGGCGGTCGGGGCATTGCCGATGGCAACCACGGCACCGTCCAGCCAGGGTTCCCACAACTCAACCGCCGCCGCCGACCGGGTGGTTCCCAGCCGCGCCGCCAGCGGTGCGACCGCGCCCAGACCCAGCGTGCAGAGCACGTCGTTTTGCTGTGGCAGGCGGGAACGGATGATCCCCTTGGCTACCATCTCGACGTCACACAGAAGGGGTGCCCCGGCTTTCAAGGCCGATTTCCCGATTTCCACCGCGCCTGGACTGGCGGTCAGATTGTCGATGATCTCCGGTCGTCCGGCGGTATGAATCAGGCGGATGGCGACATCCTGCAACTCTTCTGGAACTGCGCCAAGGTCGGATGCCTCGCGGATCAGCCGGGCGCTTTCGCGGTAGATGTCGGCGGGATTCTTGATATAGCGATAGGGGGGCGTCATGGCTGCGCCTCTTGCAGGGCGGGTTGGTGGGTGACACCCAGAATCCAGGCCTCCTCAGTCTCAACTGCCCGCTTCTCCGTCTCGGAAAGTGATGGATCAGCGGCGAAGAGCACCGGCAATTCGCCCGCCGCGTCCCGGTGCGCCAGTGCCCTAGCCACCGCGACGACCTGTCCCGCATCCTTCGGCAGGCCGGGCAGGTCTTCGGGCGGGACCAGTGAGGGATAGACCTCCGCCAGGATCACGGCGGCCTTCGGATTGTCGGCAAGCCCGGTCTCGAAGGGCCAGATCTGGCTGCGAAAGGCGAGGCGCGGATCGGTGCGCAGCGCCCAGACGCGGGGAATGCCGGTCAGCGCCTGACTGCCGACGGAGCCGGTATAGGCCAGCTTCCAGACCGGCTGCGTGCGTCGCACCCGCGCCTCACAAAGCCGTCGTTCCGGCAGGTCACCGGGTCCGTGCGGGCGGCGGTTCCGGCGCGCCAGACAGGGATCGTCCATCCCACCCGCCTGACCCCAGAAGGGAAAGGCCCCCCCGGTCAGTCGCCGGTTCAGGGCTGCGCCGACGGCGAATCGGTTGTTGGCATTGTCCGGCGCATCGTCGAGCAAGGCATCGATCTCCGCCCAGATTCGTCGCCAGACCAGACCGTCATGACCCAGTTCCGCCCCGGTGCCACGCGGATAGCCGAAGGGGAAGTCGAAACCGACCAGGACGCGCAGGCCCGCATCGGCCAGGTCGGAAATCAGCCCGGCCAGAAAGGCCGTCGCCTTGTCCCGTGTCGGCAGGTTTTCCAGTATATCCCGCCGCAACCGGCCTTCCCTGTCCCGGGTCAGGTAGGTGACCCAGATCGAATCCCGGCCCAGACGCGGCACCGCCGCTGCGGACCAGTCCACCAGGATATAGGCCCCGAAGGCGGGAACGGGATCAGGGACAGACACCGGATCAACCCCTGTTCAACCGCTTTTCGGCAGTTTCACGCCCTCGGCCATGCTGCGCGGTCCGTGGGGATGATCCGCCTGCGGATAGGGGTGATGGTGGTGGTCATGTCCATGATCGTGGCCGTGGTCATGCCCGTGATCGTGCCCATGGGCATGCCCGTGATCGTGCCCATGGGCATGTGCATGGTCATGTCCGTGTTCATGGTGGTGATCGTGCCCGTGTTCGTGGCTGTAGTTATGGTCATGTCCATGATCATGCGGATGATGGTGATCGTGGTCATGCCCGTGCCCATGGTCATGCGCCTCGTTGGCCGGGCCGGTGCCGATACCTTCGACATGGTGGTGATGGCTTTCCTGCGGCAGGCCGACCTCGTCCTCGAAGCCCAGCACCTGCTGTCGGTACTTGCACATCTGGCAGTTCATGTTGTTGGCACCTTCCAGGATCTCCCGGACCCGTTCAGCGAAGGTTTCCATCACCATCGGATGGTCGTTCAGATAGCCCGCCTTGACGAATTCGATATCTGGATGGTTCGCCGCAACCTTGTCTGTATAATCATAGATCCGCTGCACCAGAATGCCGGTGAACAGGAAATAGGGGAAAACGACGATCCGCTTGTAGCCCATTCGCGCGCAATGCTCGAGCGCCGGTTCGACCAGCGGGAAGGTGACGCCGGAATAGCCGACTTCCATCCAGCCGAATCCCTGACCTTCCCACAGCATCCGGGCGACCTTGGCGACATTGGAATTCGCATCCGGGTCCGACGCCCCGCGCCCGATGACGCAGAGCAGGGTTTCATGCCTCGGAACACTGTCGTCACAGGATGCCAGTGCTTCCTCGATCCGCCCGCCTGCTGCCTTCAGCATCTTCAGATCGACCGCCAGTTCGCGCCCATAAGTGATCAAGAGGTCCGGATTCTGCGCCTGATAGGTGTTCAGGACGGAGGGGATGTCGTTCTTGGCATGGCCTGCCGCAAACAGCATGCCCGGCACCGCCAGCACCCGCGTCACGCCCTGGGCCTTCAGCTTGTCGAGGCCGGTGCGGATGATCGGTGTTGCGAATTCAAGGAAACCGTATTCGACCGGCAGATGCGGCCAGCGCGCCTGCAGTGTTTTGGCAATCTGCTCGAATTCTGTCACCGCGCCGGTATCGCGGCTGCCATGTCCGCAGACCATGATGCCGATTTTCTCGCCATCGATATGGGTCGGGATTTCGTTTTGGGTGGAAGCAGCCTGGGTGGAAGCAGCCTGGGTGGAAATGGAATCGGTCGACGCTGAAAGCGTCGCCTGCTGGGTGTTGGACATATTTGCCCCCGTCCTTCGCCTGGGTTCACATGATAATGCGCTTACGCCCCGGCCCGCTTTTGCCCCCGTGCCGGTTGGGTTCTCATGACAGGCGGTGTAGCAGAGGCACCCGATCCCGTCAGCCCCAAAACCGGCACCGGCTTTCGGGATTGCGACCCGGTGCCGGGGATATCTGCCTGCACGGGCAGGCAAATGATTGAATGTAGCGATGGCATCTGCCACGCCTGCCGCGATAAGTCCTAGCCGAAGGTTCCCGCCTGCCAGTGGGCACCACCCAGGCAGAGCGCGACTCCGAAGGCGAGGCTCAGGATCGTCCGTCCGGTCCAGAGATACAGGCCGAAGGTGAGGGCGACGGCGGCGATGTCGGTCGGTGTGCCGCGCATGGCGGCGGGCGCAACGATGGCGGCCAGCGCGCAGCCGGGCAGGCTGTTGATCACCCGCTGGGCCCGCGGCCCGGTGCGCAAGAAATGCGCGCCCAGAATGCCGGTCGCCCGCATGGTGAAGACAATCCCTGCCGCCATCGCGATGGTCAGATAGGCAAGCCAGATATCGGGCTGCACCGGATCAACGGTCATGGCGCGCCATTTCCGCGGCGATGGCGGTGATCGCCCCCGCTGCCACTGAAACCAGAACCGACGCCCCGGCTGACACTACGCCGTCCAGCCCGATGGCCACCACGGCGGCGACGACTAGCGGGGGTCGGGGCGCATCGACACCGCGCACGACCATGCCGACCAGGATCGACAGGAAGACGATTCCGGCAAAGGCCAGCGCTTTGGTTGTCACCGGATCGAAGACGCCCGCGATCATGACCCCGAAGACGGTGGCCAGAACCCAGAGGATATAGAGCGGTGCCGAGACACCGAAATAATAGGCCCCCTTGCTGGGGACGCTACGAGCCTGCAACGTCAGGACCCAGGCCGCATCGTTGATCAGAAAGACTGCTGGTCCCTTCGCCACTCCGGGCAGAGCACGCACCATCGGTGCCAGCGTCAGCCCCATCAGCGTCAGGCGGCTGGTCACCATCGCCGTCGAGACGGCTATCGCGAAAAGCGGCATGTCCGGCGACCACAGCGCCAGGGTTGCGAACTGCGCGGTTCCGGCAAAGATGAAGGCGCTCATCGCCACCGTCTGCGGCAGGTCCAGCCCCGCGACCTTCGCCGCCGAACCGAACAGGACGCCGAACAGAAGCGAGCCGAACAGCATCCCGGCGGAATCCTGCATACCCGCCAGAATACTGCGGCGGATATCGGCCTGACGCGGCAGATTCAGGAATTTGGAAAGGGCGATCATAGACGCGCTCATAACGTGTTTCCGCACTGCGGGAAAGCGCTTCCGTGTCACATCATCTGGGCGGCGGCGGAAAGCCCCGGACAGGCATTAATCGGCACTACGGTGCGAGGGGCCTTCTTATATTTAAATAAGCGCTCAAAAAAAAGAATGGACGGGCTGTCGGGGGGTCTGGTATCTTCCAAGATGGATGGAGGCAGTATCCGGGCGTGTGTCCGGTCAGGAGCATTATGGAAAACCGATACGATGCGATCATTGTCGGGGCCGGGCATAACGGTCTGACGGCGGGGTGTTATCTCGCCAAGGCCGGGCTGAAGGTTCTGATCGTGGAGAAGAATGACTGGATCGGCGGGGCCGCGGTCAGCCGCGAACTGCATCCGGGCTGGACCTATTCCAATTGCTCCTATGTCTGCAGCCTGCTGCGGCCGGAAGTGGCACGGGATCTCGATCTCGGACGACACGGGCTGCAGGTGACGCCCTATGAAGGCGGGGCGTCCTTCATGCGCAATGGCGACTATTTCGGCTATTACGCCGACCACGATGCTCTGCGGCGGGAAATCAAGCGCCATTCGCCCCATGACGCTGATGCCTATGACCGGTTCTCGCGCTTCGTGCTGCAGCAATGCCGCTTCATCCGACCGCTGCTGATGCGCACCCCGCCCGACCCGGTGCGGATGCGCCCGCGCGATATCCAGGAACTACTCTATCTGCTACGCCGGTTCCACGATCTCGGCCCCCGGCAGATGGCCGACACGCTGCGCTTCTACACGACCTCGGTCGGCGAGTTCCTGGAGGAATTCTTCGAAAGCGGGATCATCAAGGCGCATCTGGCCGGAAGCGGCATCATCGGCACCGGGCTTGGCGTCTATTCACCCGGTACCGCCTATGTGCTGCTGCATCATTACATGGGGGAGGTCGATGGCAGCATCGGGGCCTGGGGTTTCAGCCGGGGCGGCATGGGCGGTGTCAGCCAGTCGCTGGCCGCCGCCTTCCGGGAGGCGGGCGGCGAGATCCGCAGTGGCAACGGGCTGGCACAGTTCATGGCCCGCGACGGCAAGGTTACCGGCGTCGCACTGGATAATGGCGATATCGTGCAGGCACCGGTCGTTGTTTCCAACATGGACGTGAAGCGCACCTTCCTGACCCATATGGAAGGTGCGGACCTACCGGATACGTTCATCCGCGACGTGAAACGCTTCAAGATCCGCGGTTCCTCCGCGAAACTCAATATCGCGCTGGACGGGCTGCCAGACTTTCCGGCCCTGCCCAAGGGATCACCGCTGATGCAGGGCGACCTGCATGCCTCCCAGTCACTGGACGAGTTGGAGCGCGCCTATGACGACTGGAAGGTCGGGCGCTGGTCCGACGATCCCTATTTCGACATGCTGATCCCCTCGCTGATCGACCCGACCCTGGCCGCGCCGGGCAAGCATATGATGACGGTCTTCGTGCAATACGCGCCTTATGAACTGGCCAATGGCGAGAGCTGGGACGGCCCGAACCGGGAGCGGATGGCCGATACCGTGATCAGCAAGATTGCGGAATTCAGCCCCGGCTTCCGCGACCTGATCGTCCATAAGGAAGTCCGCAGTCCGCTGGATCTGGAGCGGGAGGTCGGCCTGACCGAAGGCAACATCTTCCAGGGCGAACTGACCTTCGACCAGTTGCTGTTCAACCGTCCGGTCCCCGGCTACGCGCAATATCGCTCACCGATAAAGGGGCTTTATATGTGCGGCTCCTCCACCCATCCCGGCGGCGGCGTCATGGCCGCGCCTGGTGCCAATGCGGCACGGGAAATTCTGGGTGACCTTGGCCGTGCCGTCGTCTCCGGGAGGCATGCGGCATGAGCGGTTTCGATACCATCGTCATTGGCGCAGGCCATAACGGACTTGCCGCCGCAACCCGGCTCGCAAAAGCGGGTCAGCGCGTTCTGGTGCTGGAACAGTCGGATGCGCCCGGCGGCGCGATGGCGCGCTATGCCCATCTGACCCATGGTCTTGGTGCGGCGGAAATCGCCGAACTGGGCCTTGCCGATTTCGGATATGAGACAGCGGTAGCGGATATCCCGACCGTCGCGCTGTGCCCGTCGGGTCGCCATGTCGTCCTGGATCGCGGGACCGTCACCTATGCCGATGGCGCGCCGCATCTAGATGCGCTGGCCTATCAGCGGCTGCGCGACCGACTGGTGCGATATGCGGGCGCACTGGCCCCGATCTCCCGCCGCGCCCCGCCCGCCCTGACCGGCGGCGGTGTCTCACAGGCGCTCGATCTGGGGAAGATCGCCCTGAAACTGAGGATGCAGGGCGAGGCCGAAACGCGGGAATTCATGCGCCTCGCGCTGTCCAATGTCTACGACACGGTGCTGGACGAGATACCGGACGGGCCGCTGGCAGGCGTGCTGGGGATCGACGCGGTGCTGGGCGGCCATATGGGTCCGCGCGCGCCGGGCACGATGTTGGGCCTGCTGATGCGTCTGCGCGAGGGCGGAGCCCGCCACCTGCCGAAGGGCGGCATGGGTCGCACGGCGGCTGCCTTCGCGAAAGCGGCACAGGCGGCGGGTGTTGATATCCGCTATGGGGCGAAAGTGCGGGAAATCCGGATCGATAACGACCGCACAACCGGAGTCGTTATTGAGGATGGAACCGAACTGTCGGCCAGCCATATCCTGTCCAGCCTGGACGCAAAGACGACGATGACGCTGGCCCATCCCCGCCATTTCGATGCGGAGATGGTCCGCCGCATCCGCCATGTTCGAAGCCGGGGCGCGGTCGCGAAGATCACGCTGACCCTGTCCAGGGCACCGGTCATTCCGGGTATCGATACCCGCCTGAACGCCGCCCGATGGCTGATGGCCCCGTCCCTGGCGGCGCTGGAGCTTGGCTTTAACGGCGCAAAATACGGCGAATTGCCGAAGGATATCATTTTGGAGGCCGTGGTGCCGACGCTTGCCGATCCCGACCTGGATCCGGATGGTCAGCATACCCTGTCAGCGCTGGTGCAATATGTGCCCCATGGCCTGAAGCAGGGGTGGAGCGATACAGTGCGGCAGGATCTGGGGGAACGGGTCATCGCGGCGCTGGACGCGGTCGCACCCGGACTCGCGCAATCGGTGATGGCGCGGGAGGTCCTGACCCCGGTTGACATCGAAGCACAGACCGGTGCGCCAGGCGGACATTGGCACCATGGCGAACTGATCGCCGATCAGATGCTGATGCTGCGCCCGGTACCGGGAATCGAGAATTATCGCCTGCCGGTCGAAGGCTTCTATCTCTGCGGCGCGGCAGCGCATCCGGGCGGGGATGTCACGGCCCTGCCGGGCCTGAATGCCGCGCGGATCGTGCTGGACGACATCCGGAAAGGGGCCGCGCGATGAACAAGATTGTGAAAATGACACCGAACCAGATTCCACGCGGGCTGATCCCCGGCCCGTTCCACGACCGGATGGCATCGTTCAGCATCGCCCAGGACTGGATGGGCTGGGCTGGGTATCTGTCCGCCCGCCGCTTCCAGTCGGTGGAGAGCGAGTATTTCGCGATTCGCAATCAGGCGACCCTGTTCGACATTTCGCCGATGCATAAATACCGCATCACCGGGCCGGAGGCTCTGGCCGTCGTCAACCGGTTGCTGACCCGCGATGTGGGCAAGCTGAAGGATATGCGCGTCGGCTATTCGGTCTGGTGCGACGAGGATGGTCACGTCATCGATGACGGCACGCTGTTCCGCTTCGGTGACAGCGACTTCCGGCTGTGCTGTCAGGAACCGCAATATACCTGGCTGCTGGACGTCGCCTGGGGTTTCGATGTCGAAATCCGCGATGAGAGCGAGGAAATCGCCGGTCTCTCCCTCCAGGGTCCGACCAGTTATGCCGTTCTGAAAGCCGCCGGATTTGACGGCATTGAAACCGCCAAGCCCTTCGATATGCGCGCCTTTGACGGCGATGTGATGATTTCCCGCACCGGCTTCACCGGCGACCTGGGATATGAGGTCTGGATGCCCGTCGCGGCGGCAGGCGCAGTCTATGACCGGCTGATGGCGGCGGGCGAAAATCTCGGCCTGCGCCCCATCGGCTATGAGGCCCTGAACATGGCGCGGATCGAGGCCGGGTTCATGGTGACGGGGGTGGAATACAAATCCTCCCACCATGCGCTGCGCCCGACGCGGGGCCGCACGCCCTTTGATCTGGGGCTGGATCGGCTGGTGCATTTCGACAAGGGGCATTTCAACGGTCGCCGCGCATTGCTGAAGGCGCAGGCGGCGGGGCTGCGATATCTGCTGGTCGGGCTGGAAATCGCCGGGAACAAACCCGCCCATCAGGCGCTGGTCTATCATCGCGGCAAGACCGAGGCGGGGCTGATCACGTCTGCCCTGTGGTCGCCGATCTGCAAACGCAATCTGGCGCTCGCCATACTGAAAGCCCCGTATGGCAGCCGGATCGCCGATAACCTCCTTGTCGAGATCTATCACGACAAGGAGGGAAAATACGACCGTTCCATGGTCCCCGCCCGGATTGTCGAACGGCCTTTCTTCAACACCAGAAGGCGGTCGGCGACTCCGCCCGCCCTTGCATAGTTTCAGTAATCGGAGATTTTCCCATGAGCGTCCTCAGTAATTCCGCCCGCACCATTCGCGACTATGACAACAATCATTTCATGCACCCCTGGGAGGGCATGGCCGAGTTCGGCAGTGCCGACCGCACCATCTCTGCCTCGGCAGAGGGGATCTATGTCTATGACCAGACCGGCCGCAAGCTGATCGACGGGCCGGGTGGCATGTGGTGTTCCCAGATCGGCTATGCGCGGCAGGAAATGGCGGATGCGATTTCCGAGCAGGTGATGAAGCTGTCCTACAATTCGCCCTGGAACACGGCGAGCGCGCCACCCGCGCTGCTGGCGAAGAAACTGGCGGATCTGGCACCGGGCGATCTGAACACCGCATTCTTCACCACAGGCGGCTCCACGGCGGTCGATACCGCAATCCGCTTCATGCATTTCTACAATAACCGTCTGGGACGCCCGCAGAAGAAGATCGTCCTGTCCCGGGTGAAGGCCTATCACGGATCGACCTATCTTTCCGCCTCCGTCACCGGGCGCGACCAGGGCACCAACAATCTGGATGTGGAGCGGGAGCGGGTCCGCCTGCTGCCCGACGTCAATCCGCTGCTGCGCCCGAAGGGCACATCTTTGGAAGATTGGTGCGACGCCAAGCTGGCGGAAATGGAAGCGCTGATCCTGGAGACCGGGGCAGACCGCATCGGGGCCTTCATTGCCGAGCCGATCCTGGCCTCCGGCGGAGTCATCATTCCACCACCCGGCTATCACAAGCGCACGCTGGACCTGTGCCGGAAATACGACATCCTCTACATTTCCGACGAGGTTGTGACCGCCTTCGGACGCCTGGGCCACTGGTTCGCGTCGAAGGATGTATTCGATATCCAGCCGGACATGATCACCTGTGCCAAGGGACTGACATCGGGCTATCTGCCGCTCGGGGCCTGCCTGATCTCCGACCGGTTGCTGGAACCGATCAGTGGCGAGGGGCATGAGAACACCTTCTTCAACAACGGCTATACCTATTCCGGTCATCCCGTCGCCTGCGCCGCCGCCCTGAAGAATATCGAGATCATAGAGCGGGAGAATATCTTGGAGCATGTCCGGGCGATCTCGCCGATCTTTCTGGAGCGGCTGCACGCGCTGCGGGATCTGCCCATGGTCGGCGATACGCGTGGAGTGGGGTTGGTCGGCTGTGTTGAGGGCACGGTCGATGACAGCGGCGATGCCGCCGCCCTGAAACAAGCCTTTGGCAACAAGGTTGATCGGAAGTGTGAGGAATTGGGGCTGATCGTCCGCCCGTTGGGCCATATGTGCGTATTTTCCCCGCCCTTGATCATTACCGAGAGACAGATCGATGATATGTTCGCTATCCTTGAGAAAGCGATCCGTCTGGTCGCGGCGGAGTTCTAGGTCCGCGATCCCTGAATTCGTCGGCATTCGGTCGTCCGGATTCGTACTGCAAAGAAGAACAGGGAGACAGAGATATGAAACTGAGCATGGTCAAGACAGCGATTGCTGCCGCCTCCACTGCATTGTTCCTTGGCGGAACGGTGCAGGCCGCCGACCCGGAACTGGTCGTCTTCGACTGGTCCGGATATGAAGACCCGGAATTCTACAAGGAATTCACCGCCGCCAACGGCCAGGGCCCGACCTTTGCCTTCTTCGGGGACGAAGAGGAAGCGTTCCAGAAACTCCGCGCCGGGTTCAAGGCCGATCTGGCCCATCCCTGCTCCCAGAGCGTCACGCGCTGGAAGGATGCGGGCCTGATCAAGCCGATGGATGCCAATAAGCTGACGGCCTATGGCGACCTGATCCCCGGATTGCGCGACATGGAAGGCTTCCGGGACGGGGACAAGGTCTGGATGCTGCCCATCGACTGGGGCAACACGGCGCTGACCTATCGCACCGACCTGATCCAGGAGTCTGAAGTCGCCTCCGTCAAGGCCTTCGCCGACCCAAAATTCCAGGGCAAGGTTTCAATCGGCGACAATGTCGATGATGCCTATGCACTGGGCTTCCTGGCCATCGGTGTGACCGACTGGACCAAGGCGACGGACGAACAGTTCCAGGCCGCCTCCGCCTTCCTGCGGGAAGTTCACAAGAATGTCCGCTTCTATTGGCAGGACGGGGCGACCCTGGCCCAGGCCATGGCGTCGGGTGAGGTCAATCTGGCCTGGTCCTAGAACGAGACACCGACCCGTCTGCAATCGGAAGGCCATCCGGTCGCCATGAAGCGCGATACCGAAGAAGGCCTGTCCACCTGGGTCTGCGGCTATTCCATGCTGGCGAATGGTGAAGGCAGCGAAGACAAGGCCTATGCCTTCCTGAATGCCTGGTTGTCGGAACAGACGGCAGATTACATCGTCAATGCCTGGGGCTATGGCCATTCGAATCAGGTCGGGCTGGACAAGATCGATCCGGCTGTTCTGGCTTCCGCTGGCTACGACAATGTGGAATCATTCCGCGACAAGACTCTGTGGCAGGCCCCGGTTCCGTCCGCCCTGCGTGAGAAGATGATCGCGGAATTCGAACAGATCAAGGCAGGTTTCTAACCTTTCCCCCCAGATCTGATCGAACATACTGGGACGCAGGGGCACCTCCTGCGTCCCATTTTTATAGAATAGGGAGGAAAGTATGATCGACGATGGCCTGAACTATGACGACCCCCATATCGCCTTTCTGGAAGCACTCTGGGGAGAGGGTTTCCTGAGCCCCGGCGGACCGGAGGAAGTGGCGCGAATTCTGGACGGGCTGGATCTGAGCGGAAAGACCGTCGTCGATATCGGCAGTGGCGCGGGCGGGATCACCATCGCCCTGGCGCGGGATTACAGGGCGGGCAGCGTGATCGGCCTCGACGTGGAGGCACCGGTCTGCGCCCATGCCAGACGGCGGGTCGAACAGGCCGGTGTCGCGGACCGGGTCGAGATTCGACAGGTCGAACCGGGACCGATGCCACTGCCCGACGGATCGGTCGATATCGTCTTCAGCAAGGATTCCATCGTCCATATCCCGGACAAGCATGCACTGGCCCGTGATGCCTTCCGCGTATTGCGGCCCGGCGGCTGGTTCGCCGCCTCAGACTGGCTGATCTCTCATGACGGGGAGCCGTCACCGGAGATGGCGGCCTATATCGCAGCCGAGGATCTGGATTTCGGCATGGCCTCACCGCAACGCTATCGGGCAGCCCTGGAGGAAGCCGGATTCATCGACATCCGCCTGACAAACCGGAATCCCTGGTACCGGCAGGTCGCGCGCGACGAACACGCCCGCCTGACCGGGCCGGAGCGCCCGCGTTTCGAGGTTGCGCTGGGCAAAGACGGCCTGGACGGCATGATCGAGACCTGGCGCGCGATGCTGGCCGTGCTGGATACCGGCGAGCACTGCCCGCATCATTTCCGCGCGCGCAAACCCTGAGTGATCAGACCGTCATTCCCTTGGTGAAGGGAAGCGTCCGTATCCATCGCCCTGTGGCCTTGAAGACCGCATTGGCGACAGCTGGGCCGATGGGTGGGACTCCGGGCTCACCGATACCGGTGGGCGGTGCCTCGCTTTCGACGATATGGACGTCAACCTGGGGCATCCGGTCCATGCGCAGCGGGGTATAGCTGTCGTAATTCCCCTGATCGACCTCGCCCCCGGTGAGGGTCAGGTTCTCCTGCAGGATCGAGCCGAGGCCGAAACCGACACCCCCCTCGACCTGGGCGCGGATCGTATCCGGATTGATCGCGGTCCCGACATCGACGGCGACGGTGACGCGATGAACACGCACATCTTCACCGTCCATCGAGACTTCGGCGATCTGGGCAACATAGGACTGGAAGCTTTCATGCACGGCGACGCCCAGATGGTGCCCGGCAGGCAGTTCCTTGCCCCAGCCCGCCTTTTCCGCCGCCAGCGCCAGGACCCCCGCATGACGCGGATGATCCTTGAGCAGGTCGAGGCGATAGGCGACCGAATCCGCTCCCAGAGACTGGATTATTTCCTCCAGAAAGACTTCTGTCGCATAGGCGGTATGGGTCGATCCGACGGCGCGCCACCATAGAACCGGCACTTTCACATCCGTCGTCGTCAGCCCGACCGATATGTTCGGAATCGCATAGGGCAGGTTCGACGACCCTTCAACCGAAGTCGGGTCGATCCCGTTCTGGATCATTCCGGCGAAAGGCCCACCGGTGACGATGGACTGCCCGACGATGTGGTTATCCCAGGCGGTGATCCGCCCCTCGGCATCGACACCGGCGCGCATCCGATGGACATAGGCCGGACGATAGCGCCCGCCGCGCATGTCATTTTCGCGCGTCCATTGCACCTTCACCGGGGCCTGCCAGTTCAATGCCTTCGCGATTGCCACCGCCTCGACCACGACATCGCCATCAGACACGGCCCGCCGCCCGAACCCGCCACCGGTCTTCATCACATGCAGGCGCACCTTATCCGGCGTCGTCCCGGCGACCTCAGACGCAAGATACTGATAGAGATCGGGGATCTGGTGCCCGCCCCAGATTTCCACAATCCCCTCCGCATTGCGATGGGCAACCGCATTCAGTGGCTCCAAGGCCGCATGGGCAAGATACGGGAATTCAAAGGTCGACTCAAAGACGGTCTCCGCCTGGGCCAAAGCCGCCTCGACATCGCCATCCTGCCGGGCCATAGCCTGGGGTACCTGCTGCGACAGGGTGCGATACTCGCTCAGAATCTCATCGGATCCCCTGGTCTCCGCCTGGCTTTCATCCCAGGTGATGGTGACGAGATCGCGGGCCTGCAGCGCAGACCACATATCTCGACCGACCACCGCAACCCCGCGCGGGATGGCGACGACATCGACGATACCGGGCGATGCCTTCGCCGCTTCCGCGTCCAGGCCTGCCACGGTGGCCCCGAATTTCGGCGGGTGGATCATCACGGCGGTCAGCATGCCGGGCAGGGTGACATCAATGGTGAATTCCTGCTCGCCCCGCGTCTTGCCGACCCGGTCATAGCGTCGCACATCGGCATTGCCGATCTGGGTCCACTTGCCACGATCTTTCAAGGCAACATCACCCGGTACCGGCAGCATTGCCGCGGCCCTGGCAAATTGCCCCATCGGCGCGGATCTGCCGCTTGCCGCATGGGCCAGAACGCCCTCGGTCAGCGTGATTTCATGCGCTGGAACACCCCAGTCGGTGGCGGCAGCGGTAATCAGCATCGCCTTTGCCGTCGCCCCGGCCCGGCGATACCGGTCCCAGGACGTGACCATCGAACTGGACCCACCGGTCCCCTGCGCCGCACCACCCCAGGCCACATTGCCGTAGAGCGCGATATTGCCGGAGGCACCGATCACGTCGATCTGCGACCAGGCGGCACCCAGTTCCTCAACCACAAGCGTCGCGATGCCGTGATAGGAACCCTGCCCCATGTCGAATTGCGAGGACAGAATCGTGACCGACCCATCTTCGGCAATCTCCAGATAGGCCTGGAAGGGATTGGTCGTTCCGGCATCGGCACCGGACGCACCCGGACGGAAGCCGATGGCAAAACCCGTCGCGGTCGCGGCAGCCGCGATCAGAAAGCCACGCCGGGTCAGGGTCGGTGCGGTTACTGCGCTAAAGGTCGCATTCAATTTTCGGGACAGCATGGATCAGGCCTCCAATCGACGGGCGGATTCGTGAATGGCGGCGCGGATCCGCTGATAGGTCGCACAGCGGCACAGATTGCCGCTCATCGCATCGTCGATATCGCTATCCGACGGCTTTGGAGTTTCGCCCAGCAGGGCGATGGCCGACATGATCTGACCGGACTGGCAATAGCCGCATTGCGCGACATCCAGATCAGCCCAGACCTGCTGAACCGTTTCGGCCAGCGCGTTTCCGGTGACACCCTCAATCGTGGTGACTGAGGCCCCCTCAACATCGCCAAGATAGGTCTGGCAGGAGCGTACCGGATAACCATCGAGATGCACGGTACAGGCACCACATTGTGCCAGACCGCAGCCGAATTTCGTCCCGGTCAGCCCGGCATGATCGCGCAAGGCCCAGAGCAGCGGCATGTCGGGGTCGGCATCGACCTCTCTGTCCATCCCGTTCAGAATAAACTTGGTCATGCCATTCCCCTGTTTTGATGATGATATCGGGGATTCAAATAATAGTGCACCTGCGAAGCACAAGTGCTCGCGACCAAGTTTCTATCCCGATGATGGAAAATCGCCAGACCCGGCTAAATAATGTCGTCCTCGTCGGTGACGAGATTGCTGAGCGCCGACAGGCTCTTGCGGAGCTTCTGGCGGGCCATCAGCTTTTTCTGTGCCTCGACCGGAAAATCGGTGAAATTCAGGATGTTGCGACCGACCAGCACATCGATCAGATCCTCTGTGATACGCGCCATCTCGGTATCGGTGGCGTTGAGGCGGTCCATCATTGCGCTGGGGCTGGCACCGCGCAGATAGCGCATCACTTCCGGGTGATCGTTGGGCAGGAATTCCTTGGCATGGGGGGCCGGGCGATCACCGATCCCATTGATCCGTCCATCCTCGTCGCGCGAAATATAGGGCATGGGACACTCCTGACAGACAGCCTGGACCGAGTGTAGGAACGCCACACGCGGGCTGCAACCGCCGACCTCTCGCATATTGCGCAAATCCGATACACACGGGATGCCAGAATGGAACATATCAAGAAAGATCTTTATTTGTTCTCTAAATAACTTTATGCTTCGGTCATGAAACAGCACCAGACCCCTACTCCACCGTCTCTGGATGAGGATCTTATTCCCGATCTGCCAATCAAGGGACGCGGATCGGTCACGAATCGCACAGGGCGGTTCGAACCACAGAACCGGCAGCGAACCGACGATGGCTGGCTGCTGGAGGAGGATCTTACCGAAGCACCCCGCCCCAAGACCCATCTGGGAATCGATGCCGCGCGCACCGTTATCTCCCGCAACACCAGCCCCGACGTCCCCTTCGACCGGTCGATCAATCCCTATCGTGGCTGCGAACATGGCTGCGTCTATTGCTTCGCGCGCCCGACCCATGCCTATCTGGGCCTCTCGCCGGGTCTGGATTTCGAAACGAAATTGTTCTGGAAGCCGGAAGCTGCGACCCTGCTGACCGGGGAACTGGCGAAACCATCCTATCGTTGCCAACCGATCGCGCTTGGCACCAATACCGACCCCTACCAGCCGGTGGAACGCCAGACCCAGGCGACGCGGGGCATTCTGCGGGTGCTGACCGACTGTAAGCATCCCTTTTCCATCGTGACCAAGAATGCGCTGGTCTGCCGCGACCTCGACCTGATCGCCCCGGCTGCCCAGGCGAACCGGGCGCGTGTCTTCCTGTCCGTCACGACACTCGACCGGCATCTGGCGACGAAGATGGAACCGCGGGCCAGCACGCCGGAAAAGCGTCTGGCCGCACTCCGCCGGTTGAGCGAGGCGGGTGTTCCGACCGGCGTTCTGGTCGCACCGATCATCCCGGCGGTGAACGATCACGAGATCGAGGAGATCCTGGAGCGCGCCGTCGAGGCCGGGGCGCGGTCAGCGGGCTATGTCATGCTGCGCCTGCCGTTGGAGATCGAAGGGCTGATGACGGAATGGCTGGAAGCGCATCTGCCGGACCGGGCCGCGCGGGTTCTCTCCCTGATGCGGCAAAGCCGGGGCGGGAAACTCTATCAGGCCGAATTCGGCACGCGGATGAAAGGGACCGGCCCCTATGCGGAGATGATCGCGAATCGTTTCCGCCTCGCCCGCAAGCGGTTCAGGCTGGACCGGCGCCGACTGGAAGCGATGGATTGCGACAGCTTCATCCCACCGCGCAAACCGAGCCCGCAACTGGCACTATTCTGAACCGTCCCCCGTCGTCGCCCCGCTGGCGGCCAGTGCCGCCAGTTCCGCCGAATCGCAACCCAGCACTTCGCGCAGCACTTCCTCCGTATGCTGACCCAGCGTTGGCGGGGCATGGCGATACTGCACCGGTGTTTCGGAGAATTTCACCGGATTGGCGATCAGCGGCACGGTGCCGGACTGTGACTGGTGATGCGGTACATCGACTCTCATGCCGCGATGCACGACCTGCGGATCGTCAAAGGTCTGGGCAATATCCTTCACCGGGCCGCAGGGAACCCCCCGTTCCTCCAGCCCCTCAACCCATTCGTCGGTCGTCTTCTGTCTGGTATAGGCGGGCATGGCGACATAGAGCGCCTCCCGATTGGCGATCCGCAGTGAATTCGTCGTGAAGCGTGGATCACAGGCCAGATCGTCTGCCCCGGCAAAGGCACACCATTTTTGGAACTGGGAATCATTGCCGACGGCCAGAATGAAATAGCCGTCCTTAGATTCCATCACCGCATAGGGGACGATATTCGGATGCTCGTTGCCCTGCCGCTGCGGCACCTTGCCGGAGAGCAGATAGTTGCAGCCTTCGTTCACTAGCCAGGCGACCTGGGTATCCAGCAGCGCGCAATCGATCTGTTGCCCCTTTCCGGTCCGGTCGCGGTGGCGCAGTGCGGCCAGGATTGCGGTCGTCGCATACATGCCGCACATCAGATCGGCAATGCCGACCCCGACCTTCATCGGCTGGCCATCACGCGGCCCGGTGATCGACATGATCCCGCCCAACCCCTGCGCCAGGAAGTCATATCCCGCCCGCTTCGCATAGGGGCCGGTCTGTCCGAAGCCGGTGATCGAGCAATAGACCAGCCCCGGATGCTTCTCCTTCAGGTCATCATAGGCCAGACCGTATTTCTTCAATCCCCCAACCTTGTAGTTTTCCACCAGCACATCGCATTTCGCGACCAGCCGATGGATCAGAGCCTGCCCTTCCGCACTGGCCAGATTGACCGTGACCGATCGCTTGTTCCGGTTGGCGGACAGGTAATAGGCACTTTCTCGCGTCGGTGCGCCATCCAGCCCGGTGACAAAGGGCGGGCCCCATTTGCGTGTATCATCCCCTGCCTCCGGCCGTTCGATCTTGATCACATCCGCCCCCAGATCACCCAGATACTGGGTTGCGGTGGGACCGGCCAGAATGCGGCTCAAATCCAGAATGCGAATGCCCTCCAGGGGCAATTCCGGGGGCAGCTGCGGTATCTCGCTCACGATTATCCTGTCTCTCTTTGCCTGACTTTACGCGTTCCTGTAGCCATCGCGGGTCTGCGGCGTCTTGATCCCCAATATCCGCCCCGCGATCATCGTACGCAGAACCTGGGCAGTCCCGCCGCCGATGGTAAACATGCGGGCATCCCGAGCCATCCGCTCCAGCGGCAGATTCCGGGAATACCCGCGTGCACCAAAGAACTGAAGCGCATCCTGGGTAATCCGGATCGCCGCCTCCGAGGCCATGACCTTGGCCTGTGCAGCCATCAGCGGATCGGGGAACGGGACCGCCGAAGCGGCAGCACGATGGATCATCAGGCGGGATGCCTCCAACTGGATCGACATATCAGCCGCCATCCACTGCAAGCCCTGAAACTCCGCCAGCGGGCGACCGAACTGATGGCGTTCCCGCAACCAGTTCAGGCCGAGGTCACAGGCCCCCTGCGCGATACCGAGCGCCACCGCCGCCGCCCCGCAGCGCTGGGAATTATAGGCATTCATCAGATCAGCGAAACCGCGCCGGAAACCCGATGGCGGAATCAGAACCCGACTCGCTGGAATGAAAAGATCCTGAAAAATCACTTCCGTTTCCGGAATGCCACGCAGGCCCATGGTCGGTTCCCGCTCACCGATCACAAGGCCATTCGGGTTTTCATCCTTGAACGCGAGAAAACCCCCGATTCCCTGTTCTTCCCCTGCCCCGTCAAAGACCCGCGCGAAGATCAGATGCGTGTTGGAGACACCGCCCCCGGTAATCCAGTGCTTGCGCCCGTTCAGGACATAGCCTTCGCCCTGCCGGTCCGCACGGGTTGTCATTTCTGTCGCCGCCGATCCAGCCTCCGGTTCGGTGATGCAGATGGCGGGTTTGTCGCCGGCCAGCACCCGTTCAGCGCAAGCGCGTTTCTGCACCTCGCTGCCATATTCCATGACGGCGGAGATCGCGCCCATATTCGCTTCGACAGCAATCCGACCGGTGACGCCGCAGGCCTTCGCCATCTCCTCGACCATCAGGGCGGCCTCCAGGAAACCGGCCCCCTTGCCACCATAGGCACGCGGAATTGTCATGCCGAAGAAACCTGCCTCCGTCATCTGTGCAACAATATCCCAGGGATAGGCTTCGCTGCGATCCACCTCTGCCGCGCGGGGCTTGACGCAGGCCTGTGCGAACGCCGCCGCGCGGGCACGCAAACCTATTTGTTCCGGGGTCAGGTCGAACTGGGACATGGCTTGTATCGGGTCATTGGCGGCGCTCCTCGCCCGGAAATGTCGCGCCTTCGATCAGGAATGACAAGACCTGCGCTTGGCCGCCTGAACTGTTGTCTCCAGACGATTGAGAAATTGCGAACGATCCGCCTTGCCAAACGGCCTAGGCCCGCCGGTGACAGCCCCAGTCTCCCGCAGAGTCTGCATCAATTCGCGCTGGGCCAGCGCCATGCCGATCCCATCCTCGGTAAAGACATCGCCATTCGGCTTCAACGCGAATGCGCCCTTTGCCAGACATCGCGCGGCCAGTGGTATATCATTGGTCACGCAGATATCCGCCGCCCCGATATGGTCGGCGATCCAGTCATCGGCGGCATCCGCACCCTGGGCGACGATGACATCCGACACCAGCGGACTGCGGCTCGGCCTCAGGCCGCCATCGCTCACCATATGGCTTTTCAGACAATGACGCTCCGCCACGCGCAGGATTTCATCCTTCACGGGACAGGCATCCGCATCTATGAAAATCTCCACCATATTTGATCAATTGCGCCTTATAAGTGTATATTGAACGATATCCGATCCAGTTACCGGATCGGATAATCCAAGCCTGCTCCAGACATTGGATTTCCCGGGGCTAACGGACGTCGAAGTATTCTTCAGGATATGGTCACGGTTCCTGAATTCGGTCAATCGGCACACGCCTACATCCGGCAGGGGCCTGTCGAATATTGCATAAGTCAAACTATCAAATCATCCAGTCGAAATAATGAAACGTCGCGTCGATGATATGATGGAGAAGGGGCGTTGGGTTTCAGTTTCGGGACATGGCGCGGACCAGTTGCTTTACCGCCATCCGCATGTTTTCGTTCTCGATTCTTTGGATGTCTCGTGCAATCCGCATCGCTTCGGGATCCGCCAAGGTCTTTTCTGCCGCATCCGTTGCTGATTGGACGCCGTCGAATATGTCGACAATCGTGACTTTCAACGCCTCACATATCTGGATCAGGCGGCTGGCGCCCATGCGATTGACACCCTTTTCGTATTTCTGCACCTGCTGGAAACTGACGCCAAGACGTTCGCCAAGATCCGTTTGCGAGAGGCCTGCCCGTGTGCGCAGTTCCCGTACCCGGTTACCGACAGCAACGTCAACTGGATGTGCCATGTGAATTATCCTTTACCGACCGAAATTTATGGCGAACAGATTTAGCGAAACTGTACAGTAATTCAACTTGATTGATTTTTTGCAATTCTAGTAAAACGGGATTATTGTGGTATTGAGATGCCGCTTTTTGAATTTTTACAAACTTTTAGTTGAATAGTAATACTCTATTCGGTATCAGGCCGGGCATTCTGGATTTTCTCCCCGAATCGCCGTGAAGATGTTATTGAAATCAATCGGCACGGTTGAATGGATAGTGATATGGCGGGTACTCGTTTCATTGCGGATCAGGACACGGTTATTCTTGTGGGGGAGACGCCGGGATTGGACCGCACCTCCATGGCCCGTGCAGCACCTCTGCACGTCGTGATCGACCGTCTTCGCGAATCCGGACCGGATGATGCGGAGCTCTGGGGCATGATCGGAATGCTGAGCCGGGAGGAACTGGCAAAAATCGTTGCGCGCTGCCTGAATGCCGCGCTGTCGATCGATGCGGAGGATCTCGGCACGGCATCCCAGGCACTGGAAATCCTGGTAGCCCAGCAATTGGCGAGAGTCGATGCGGATGACCCGGTGAAATTGATGGAAGAAGCGATGCGCTACATCCTGCGGCAGGAGCGCTGGCTTTTCACAATCACCGGGGAAGCGCGGGAGGACGGTGTCAGACTTGCCCTGCAGAACCCGAATGGACCGCAGGTTCCTCTGGCCGTGCATGTCTCGAATCGTGGCCGCACGCCAAGTTTCTGGGTCATGCAGGATAATCGGCTGGTCCAGGGCGGCCATGCCTACAAGATTCCGATCCAGGCCGCGACAGCACTGAAGCAGGCGGTGGCGGATTACATCGACATGCACGATATCGGGACGATCCGGCCCCATGGCTGACAGGACGGGGGGCAGAGCGGTAGGTGCACCCGCACCGCCTTCAAATAGTCATAATCAGGGCGCTGTCTGTCCTTAGTTGGATCCCATGATCCGGCTTCAGGGGCAGGAACCGACTGATGCATCTCGCATCGTTGGTCACCATCGCTGTGCAGACCAATCGGGAGTACCGACATGAGCCCCATATGCTTCAAACGCCCCACCCTTCTTTTATGTGCCAGTGCCATCGCGATTGCCAGTTTCGCAACCTTCCCGGCCCAGGCCGGAATGATCGGCACAGATGCCGTTGTCGCCGAAACCCAGGCAACCGGTGCCCGCAGCACGATCTCCAGTTTCATGGCCCGCGACGATGTGCGATCTGAATTCGCCCGGCTTGGCGTTGATCCGGAGGAAGCGGAAAGCCGGATTGCCGCACTGAGCGACGAAGAGGCGGCCCAACTTGCCGCCAATATCGAACAGGCTCCGGCTGGTGAAGGTGCCCTTGGCGCGATCATCGGTGCCGGTGTGCTGATCTTCCTGGTCCTGCTGATCACCGATATTCTGGGCCTGACCGATGTCTTCGGCTTCACCAACAAGGGCAGCGTGTCCTGATCCTGACCAATGATCGAACGCAGTTTTCATGACCGCCTCGTACTTGGCGCGCTTGCCTTGCTTTTTCTGCTCGGCGGGTGCGCCGGTACGCCCATTGTTGATTCTCTGAACCGGGGCCTGCCGGATGGCATACCGCGACAGGCGGAACTGACGGATGTGCCGTTCCATCCCCAGACCGAGTACCATTGCGGTCCCGCCGCCCTGGCGACGGCAATGGGTGCCATCGGGGTTTCGCGCAGCCCGGATCAGCTCGCCGGACAGGTCTTCACGCCGGGCCGACAGGGTTCCCTGCAAACAGACATGATCACCGCAACCCGGCGACAGGGCCTCCTGCCGCTCCGCGTCAAGGGCATGTCCACCGCGCTGGAAGACATATCCCATGGCCATCCGGTACTGATATTGCAGAATCTGGGTCTGGAAATGGCGCCACAATGGCACTATGCCGTGCTGGTCGGTTATGACATGGACCGAGGGGAAGCAATCCTGCGGTCCGGGACTGTGGCGCGCCTTTCCCTGCCCCTGTCCACTCTGGAACATACCTGGCGGCGCGGCGACTTCTGGGGGCTCATCATCTCACCCCCTGCGGGTCCGCCGCCCGACGGCGTTGATCTGGGCACCTGGATGGCGGAGGCCGCCGGAGTCGAGCGGGCGGGGCAGACCGATGCCGCGATTGCTGCCTATCGCACCGCCCTGTCGCATTGGCCGGACAAGGCCGCTCCCTGGATCGCCCTTGCCAACCTGCGCTTTGCGGAGGGAAATGCCGACGCGGCGGAGGCAAATCTGAACGAAGCCCTGGCCCGCGACCCCGACCATCAGGCGGCCCATAACAATCTTGCCCATATTCTGCTTCAGCGCGGTGCCCTGACCAAAGCCCGCAGCCATGCCCTGAAAGCGGTCGAGAGCGACGGCGCCCATACCGATGCCGCCCGCCAGACATTGCAGGAAATCGATACGGCGCTGGCGAGATCGCGCATTCAATCCTCCGTCAATGACTGAACTGTCCGATCCCGCTCCGCAATGATCCATGTTCTGAAAGCCTGCAGGCGCGGGTCTTCGGCATGGTGCAGCGGATAGACCAGATGATAGCCCAGATCCGCCTGCAAACGCGGAACATCCTTGAAGGGCTGGACCAGTTTGCCGCTCGCCAGTTCCGTCTCGGCAAACACATATTCAACCAATGCCACACCATGCCCCGCAACCGCAGCGTCGATCACCAGCCCATAGGTGTTGAACCGTGGCCCGCGCGTCGGATCGATATCGGTGATCCCGGCAGCCCGCAACCACATCGCCCAGGTATCCTCCATCGCCGCCGCCCCCGTCTCCTGCATGTGGATCAGCGTATGGCGGGCGAGGTCACGGGGATGGCACAGCGGCGGGTCACCCGTCATCAGGTCCGGGCTGCATACCGGTAGCGTTTGGGTTGAAAACAGCCGCTCACAGGTCAATCCGTGATAGACACCCAGCCCGAACCGGACCGCCAGATCGATCTCCTCCCGGTCAAACTGGACAAGCCTTGTATTGGCATCAATCCGCAGATCAATCTCCGGATGCGCCTCGTGAAACCGCCCGAGGCGCGGCACCAGCCACTTCGAGGCAAGGGACGGTGGCAGGCTGACCGTGAACGGCCCGCCACGCCCACCATTCCGCATGATGCCATAGGCGCGCTCCATCGCATCGAAAGCGGCGGTCAATTCCGGCGCGGCCTGCCGTCCGGCCTCTGTCAAAGCCAGGGCACGGGTCAGCCGACGAAACAGCGGCACCCCGCAATATTCCTCCAGTACCTTGATCTGCTGGCTGATCGCCGCCGGAGTCACCCGCAACTCCTCGGCGGCCTGCTTGAAGCTCAAATGCCGAGCCGCTGCCTCAAAGGCGCGAAGTGCGGCGACCGGGGGCAGATTCCGAACCATGACACATCCATTCATAAATTAGGTGAACTTAATCATAAGCAGAAATTTACTCGTTTGTGAAGTGTTTCATTCTGATCCAGATTAACTGAAGAAATTGAGAGAGAACACTGAAAAGACCAGAAACCTGAAGATAAGGAGCAGTACCATGCTGTATTTACCCCCGCATATTCTCAGCCACGGTGCCGGTGGAGACACATTGCAACAGGTCAATGAAGCTAAGGCGTTCCGGACCTGGCGGGCGATTAACGATGCCCAGCACCGGATGCTTTCCATCCTGCGTTATGGACGACCGGACACAGGCCGGAGCCTGGAAGGTCGGTGGCTGCCGGAATAGGCTGATGAATTCGATGGAAGGACAGAGTTCCGGTCAGACGAGATCAGTGCCCGATCAATCGAACAGGGCGTCGATCTCGTCCTGTCCGATGGACCCGTCGCCGCCAATGGCGGGGCCGTGCAGGGTCTCGCCGCCGACAGGGCGCGGTGCCTCAAGATTGTTCCGGGCGTCCTGGAAGGCAGGATCACCACCCCAGATATCCATCATCCGACGAATGCGTTGGTCGATGAATTCCATCGTATTGACGACCTTGGTGATCCGCTGACCTGTAATATCCTGGAAATTGCAGTTCTCGAAGATATGGGTTGCGTGCTCGTATAACTCGTCAACCATGCCAACCGCTTCGTCACCCTCCACCTGCGCCCGCAGGCGTCCGGCGATTTCCTCGACGCCTTCAGCGGCATTGATGATGCCATTGGTGGCAGATTCGGTATCTCCGACCACCGCCTTCAGCGCATCCGACGCGCTGGCGATCTTGTTACCATCCTGGAAGGGACCACGCAGACTGGCTATTTCCTGCTTGGTCCGCGCGATGGCGTCGGACAGTTCCTGCAAATCGGCCTTCAGCCGCTCGGCTTCGATCACCTGCTGGCGAAATACGTCCGGATCGACACCGGATGAGTTCCCTGTGCCGCGCGAACCTGCCAAGGCCCGCACTTCCGAACGCAAGGCGGCAATGGATGCTTCCAATCGGGTAAATTCTGAACTGCCCCGCAAATCCGATGCGGTTTCCGGTTCCGGCCCGGTACCCCGGACCTGCTCGATACGGAAGGGTTTCGCCCCTCTGCCGGTAGGCATGCTGCCACCTCATCACTGGGTTAAAAAATCGACCCCACTCCTCACCGTTCTAGGTATAGGGCATTAAGAATACATTAATTTCCATCAGGAAACAGGCGACGGACTTCTTCCAGCAATGCCGCATGATCCGCCGACCCGTCCGGTAGAACGGCAAGCGCACGGTCGAAATAGGCCCGGGCGGAATCCCGGTCCTCTGATTTGAATGCATCCAGACCCAGGAACCAAAGCGCCTCGATATTGGTCGGATCCAGCGCCTCCACCTGATGCATCAGGGCGACCGTTTCCGGTGTCTGGCGATCCCCGGCCTCGGCGCGCAGCAACCGGCCGCGCTCGATCAGCAGTTCGGTATTGCGCGGTGCCAGTTCCGAGGCCCGTTCCAGTGCCGTTATCGCCTCTGCCGGACGGTTCAACACCATATAGGACCGACCCAGCATGATCCATCCCTGCACATCGTCGGGATTATCCTCCAGCCGGGCGGCAAGCGTATCAACCATGCCCGCGATCATGTCCTGCCGCTCGTCAGGCGACATGGACCCTGCCGCTTCAATATCCTGCTGTGAAGGGCCGCGAGAACCGGCAACAGCCTCGGAGAGCGAGCCGAGCGCGGGTGGAGCATCCGGGGTAATGGCAGGGGCAGTGCCAAAATCTTCTGGCAGGTCCAGCCCCATCTCCTGCGCCAACAATCGGGCGCGTTCCCGCACCACATCGACCCAGGGAGAATCCGGCCCGGCCTCCCGGATCAAGCCGATCCAGGCATCCAGCGCGGCACGATATTGCCCTTGCTGACGGTCGTAATCCGCACTGTAGAACCGCGCACGAACATCATTCGGGGCGTCCCGCAGCACTCGCTGGAACACGGTATACGCCTGATCCGATACCGTGCCATTGCCCCAGAAGACGAGCGCTTCCCCATAAGCGGAGTTAAGGTCGGGATCATCGGGAAAGTCCTTCAGCGCCTCCCCGTAAGCGGTGGCGGCAGCATCGTAATTGCCACGCATCATTTCCGTCCGGCCCAGCAGCGACCAGTCCTCCGGTCCACCCTCTCCGGACTCAAGCCGCGTGCGCAGACGGGCGGCCATATCGTCCAGCGTCCCCGCCCCCGCTGATTCCGGGTTCGGTGCCTCTGGGGTGGCTGTCCCAGCCCCCGCGCCGCCACCCGTCCGGGCCAGTTCCCGTTCCGCCGCACGCAGCACCAGCGGCATGTCCGGATTGCGGGGGTCACCCATCCGCGCATAGATCAGAATCGAGAAGACGACCGATGCAGCGACGATTATCCCCGCAACCCCTTGCATCGGGACGCGCCACTTTGAAGGACCTGATGCACCTGGACGAGCCGCCGCCGATTGACGCCTATCCGCAGCCAGCAGGCGACGCCCGATCTCGACCCGGCTGGCCTCCGCCTCCTCCGGCGTGATGCGGCTGCGGGCAAGATCCCGCTCGATTTCACGGAGTTGGGATCGGAACACCGCCACATCATACGCCGCGGCATTCAGGGGCGAATCGCCGGTACCGGTTTCAGGCGGTCGCAGGAAGGGACGTGCAACGGCATACAGGACGGCGGCAGTGACCGCGATGGCAACGACCCAGAAAATCATGCCGAACCCCGCCCCGACGGGTCGTCTTCCGCCATTAACTGCCGTAACCGTCGATTCTCCTCAACGCTCAGCCCGCCCGATTTCGATCCACCTGAATCAGTGTCGGCGACAGGTCTGGCGCTGTCCGTCCCGCGCCCGCGATACCAGAAAAAGATCAGGATCGACCCGAAAGCCAACAGCACGAAGGGCCCGCCCCAGAGCAACGCCGTCCCCCATGTCATCGGCGGGGTCAGCAGGACATAGTCGCCATAGCGCGCGACAAGGTAATTCTTAACCTCCGCATTGCTGTCGCCCTCAACCAGCCGTTCGCGCACGATGATGCGCAGGTCCCGGGCCAGATCGGCATTGGAATCGTCAATGGACTGGTTCTGACAGACCATGCAGCGGATGTCCTTGGAGATCACCCGCGCCCGCGCCTCCAGTGCCGGATCGTCCAGCACTTCGTCGGGCAGCACGGCGATGCCCGGCGTGGCGGTCAGCAGAAACAGTGCCAGCAGGGCGGCCACGGTCAGAACCAATCGGTGCAGCATCCTCATTGCCCCCTCATGGCAGCAATTCGGGGCAGGAATTCCTTCTCCAGAATGCGGGGGGAAATCGGGCCGACATATTTGTAGACGATTTCCCCTGCCGGATTGACCAGGAAGGTCTCCGGATAGCCATAAACACCCCAGTCGATCCCGGCGCGACCGGTCGGATCATAGCCGATGCGGGTATAGGGATCGCCCAGTTCATTCAGCCAGCCGATGGCGGCGCTGCGCTCATCCTTGCTGTTCAGCCCGAAGACCGGGATGTCATAGTCCCGCGCGACAGCGGTGATCAACGGATGTTCGACGCGGCAGGGCACGCACCAGCTTGCGAAGACATTGACCAGGATCGGCTCGCCGCCAAAATCCGCAGGTCCGAAGCCGGGCTTGTCACTTTTCAGCGGCTCCAGCACCACCTGCGGCACCGGATCGCCGATCAGGGCCGACGGTACGACATTCGGGTCCTTCCCGAACATCAGCTGATAGCCCATTGCAGCGATCAGCAGGGAAAAGATGATCAGCGGCAGCGCGCCCAGCAGGAAGGGATTGCGGCGTTTTGGCACTGTGCCGGTTGGATTTTCCATGACTGTCCCCTATTCCGCCGGCTGCGCATCGGCTGCGGGATGCGGGGATGCCGCACTGCGCTTGGGTGCCCCTACCCGCAGCCTGCGGTCGCTGAGTGACAGCAGCCCGCCCAGCACCATAAGACTGGACCCGATCCACATCCAGGGTACCAGCGGCTTGAAATAGAGCCTGACCGTATAGCGGCCCTGTCCCGCCGGATCCCCCAGCACGGCATAGAGATCGTACCAGGCGGAGGAGTGGATTGCCGCCTCCGTCGTCATCTGTCCATTGGAGACGAATTGGCGGTTCTCGGCCCAGAGAAGGATGGGCGCACCGTCCGGGTCATCCCGTTCCGTGACCCGGAATTCACCACCGGTTGCCGTGTAATTCGGGCCGGGCATGCGGCGTACATCCGTCAGGGTGAAATCGAACTGCGCGACTTCGACCGTTTCGCCTACTCGAACCGCCTCGATCCGCTCCACTGTCAGCAGCGAGGCCCCGGTCGCGCCCGCGATCACGAAGGCGACGCCCAGATGCGCGGCGCTCATACCCCAGGCGGCGCGCGGCAAATGGATCAGACGGCGCAGTGCCTGACCCAGACCGACCGCGCGCGTCGGGCGAATCTTGCGATGGATTTCAGTGATGACCGACCCGACCAGCCAGGCCGATGCGGCGATCCCGATCAGGGCATAGGCGGACTGACCCCAGACCAGAATTCCGACCACGATGGTGACGGCCAGCGCAAAGACGAAGGCGACGATCAGCAACCGCAGGACCGGCGTCAGGTCCGCCCGCTTCCAGGGCAGGAATGGCCCGACCCCCAGCGCGACGAAAAGCGGCAGCATGATCGGCACGAAAGTCGCGTTGAAGAAGGGCGGGCCGACGGAAATCTTCTCGTCGGTCGCCAGTTCCAGAAACAGTGGATAGAGCGTCCCCAACAGCACCGTCGCCGCCGCCGTGGTCAACAGCAGATTGTTCAGCACCAACGCGCCCTCGCGGCTGATCGGGCGGAACAGTCCGCCGCCTGTCAACATCGGTGCCCGCCAGGCATACAGTGCGAAAGAACCGCCGATGGCCGCAGCCAGCAGCATCAGGATGAAGACGCCGCGCTCCGGGTCGCTGGCAAAGGCATGGACGGAGGTCAGGACGCCAGACCGAACCAGGAAAGTGCCGATAAGGCTGAGCGAGAAGCCGATGATCGCCAGCAGGATGGTCCAGCTTTTCAGCGTATCGCGCTTTTCCACGACGATGGCGGAATGCAGCATGGCCGTGGCGACAAGCCAGGGCATGAAGCTGGCATTTTCCACCGGGTCCCAGAACCAGAATCCGCCCCAGCCAAGTTCGTAATAGGCCCACCAGCTTCCCAGCGCGATCCCGCCGGTCAGGAAGGCCCAGGCCAGCAACGTCCAGGGCCGCACCCAGCGCGCCCAGGCGGCATCCACCTTGCCCTCGATCAGGGCCGCGCAAGCGAAGGAAAACACAATGGAAAGCCCGACATATCCGATATAGAGCATCGGAGGATGGAAGGCGAGGCCGGGATCCTGCAGCAACGGATTGAGATCGCGCCCCTCCAGAGGGGCCGGGAAAATCCGCTCGAACGGGTTGGAGGTCAGCAGCATGAACAACAGAAAACCGACCGTTATCAACGCCTGGATCGACAGCGTCCGTGCCTTCAGCCCGGGCGGCAGGTTACGCCCGAAACCCGCGACCATCGCGCCAAACAGCGCCATCACCGTGACCCAGAGCAGCAGCGAGCCTTCATGATTACCCCAGACGCCGGATATCTTGTAGAGCAGCGGTTTCAGCGAATGGGAATTGGAGACGACGTTGACGAGTGAGAAGTCCGACGTGACATAGGCATGCATCAGCGCGAAGAAGGAAAACAGGATCAGCGCGAACTGGACCATGGCGGCGGGCACCGCGACCTGCATCCACTGCCCGTCCCCGCGCGCTGCTCCCAGCATGGGGATCACCGTCTGGATCAGCGCCACGCCAAGCGCGAGGGTAAGGGCATAATGACCGAGTTCCGCAATCATGGTCCTGCCCTCCCCGTAATATTGTTCATACCCCCTGTCATGCCCCTGGTCATGCTTGCGACTTGCAGGGATCGGTCGTCCCGGATGCCCCGATCTCGGTAACGCTTTGATCGCCCTTCCAGGTTCCCGCCCGTTTCATCGCCTCGACCGCCTCGACCGGCATATAGGTCTCGTCATGCTTGGCCAGCACTTCATCCGCGACAAAGGTTGATCCGGCATCCAACCGGCCCAGCGCCACCACACCCTGACCGTCCCGGAACAGGCTGGGCAACAGTCCGGCATAGGTCACCATGACGCTGTGTGTCCCGTCAGTAACGCGGAATTCGCGGGTCACGCCATCGGTGCGGATCCGACAGCTTCCGACCTCGACCAGACCGCCGATACGGAATTTTGCACCATCGGGAACTTTGCCTTCCACAACCTCGCTCGGGCCGAAGAAGAAGGTCACATTTTCTTCCAGCGCGGTCAGGACCAGGGCCGTTGCCAGGGCGAGAAACAGGACACCGCACAGGACAAGCGTCAGGCGGACCTTCTTGCGCTGGGCGGCGGGAGATCGGCGTTTCGTCTCGCTCATATGGTTTCGCTCCCGGTTTTAACCGGCTCGGTCGAGGATGCTTCAGCAAGGCCAGCACCGGTCTTCCGGTGTCGCATCCGGCTTTCCAGCAGGGACTGCAGAATCCGCTGGCGACGATTCCCGATCAGCAGCGATTGAACGGCCAGCAACAGCATGAGGCCGAAACATATCGCGTAGGACGACCACACAAAACCGCCATAGCCGCCCATTGCCAGAAAATCGCCGAAACTGTCGAACATGTCAGCGCGCCCCCTCATCCAGCCCGGCCCGTACCGCCCGCAGCCGGACGGTCGCAATCTCACCGCGCAGCCGCAGGATCAGCAGGATCAGAAAGAACAGCGTGAATGCCGCCAGCATCAGCATCAGCGGCAACAGCATGTTTCCCGGCAGGGCGCTGCCCTGAGCGGTTGCGGCGGCGGCAATATCTGGCGCGTTCAGGGCCTGCACCACGCCCATGCCCCCACCAAGACCGCCAAACAGGTCTCCGAACAGGGTCGATTGCTGGTGCAGCGTATTGAAGAAATAGACCGAAAACTTGATGATCGGAATATTGACCAGCCCGACCACAGCCAGGATCGCCGCCGGCTTGTCGCCGCGCGCCGGATCATCGAAGGCATTGGCCAGCGCCAGATAGCCAAAGAACAGAAACAGCAGGATCAGCATCGATGTCAGCCGCGCGTCCCAGACCCAATAGGTACCCCAGGTCGGCTTGCCCCACAGCGACCCTGTGACCAGACAGATGATGCAGAAGACACAGCCGATCGGTGCGGCGGAACGGGCAATCAGGTCACCCAGCGGATGTTTCCAGATCAGGAAACTGGCGCTGCCCAGGGCCATGGCGATATAGGCCCCCTGCGCCAGGAAAGCGGCGGGGACATGAATATACATGATCCGCACCGTCTCCGACTGCTGATAGTCGGCGGGCGAGGCCCAGAGGCTGAAATAGAGCCCAGTCAGCATCAGCGGCACGCAAAGCGCCACCAGCCAAGGCAGCAGTGCATCGGCACCGCGCATGAACCGGCTGGGATTGGCAAATCGATGCATCAACGGGCACCCTGACAATGTTTCCTCCCGGTCGGAATCCGCAGTCCGTCCGGCATTTCGCCACAGTCCTACACTCTCTCAACAGTTAGCGCATCTTGAATTCGTTCACGAATTCCGGATCGACCATGCTTGATGCCCTATATAGCGCATTCCGCTGGATTTACCCTTCGACACCATGTCGCACGGCAGCGGCGGCGGCCATTGGTGCCAGCGGGATCGCGGCGGCCAGGATCGCAGCCAGATACAGGAAATGCGCGCGCGCCGAAAACCCCGTCACTACCACATCCACTGCCGTCACCCCGAAAATCAGGATCGGGATGTAAAGCGGCAGGACCAGCAGCGCGATCAGCAACCCGGCCCGGCGCGCCCCCAGTGTCAGCGCCGCACCGACCGCCCCGATCAGGCTGAGGCTTGGCGTGCCCAGCGCGAGACCGATCAGCAGTGTCGCATATCCTTCTTCCGGGAAATTCAGCAGCAGGCCGATCACCGGGGCAATGATCATCAGCGGCACGCCAGTCGTCAGCCAATGGGCCAGCGCCTTCGCCAGCACGGTCACGATCAGCGGATGCGGTGCCAGCACCAACTGCTCCAGACTTCCATCTGCCAGATCCTGCTCAAACAGCCGGTCAAGCGACAGCATGACCGACAGCAGCGCCAGCACCCAGATCACGCCGGGTGCCACCCGTGCCAAGGTTTCCGGCGCAGGACCAACGCCAAAAGGAAACAATGCGGCGGCGATGGTGAAAAAACCAAGCACCAGCGCCAGATCCGCGCTTTGACGGATCGCAAGGCGCAGATCGCGCATCAGGACAGCCAGGAAAGCGGTCATGCCGATGCCTCGCCGCGAAATGCTGCCGGGGTGAAATCGCTCAGATCCAGCCGCACAGCATCCGGCAGGTCGATATCGACATGGGTGGACAGCACCACGGATCCGCCTGTTGCTCGATGTTCGGCCAGCATCCCCGCGACGGCCCGAACCGAGGCATCATCCAGACCGACCGTTGGCTCGTCCAGCAGCCACAGATCCGCCCGTCCGACCAGAAGGCGGGCCAGTGACAGGCGGCGGCGCTGACCGGAGGAGAGAACCCGGCCCGGCGTATCGGCCAGTTCGGCCAGCGCCAATGCTGACAGCGCGGTATCGACCCGATCTGGATCGCCCTGCATACAGGCCCAGAATTCCAGCGTTTCGCGCACCGTCAATGTCAGCTTTACCGGGTCAAGATGGCCGAGATAGGCCATCCGTCCCCGATGCGTTTGAAGATCGTCGAAAATCGATATTCCATCCGCAAGAATGGTCCCGTCCAGGGGTTCGAGCAGACCGGCCAGAAGCCGCAACAGGCTGGATTTCCCACTGCCATTCGGGCCGGTGAGCAGCAGCGCGCCGCCTGAGTCCAGAGTGAACTCCAGACCTTCGAATACCAGCCGCGGGCCACGCAGACAGGTCAGACGGGATGCGCTCAATCGTGCCATGATGCCGTTGTGCGGGGGACGCGCCCCAAGGTCAAGCGGGCGGGTAGGTCCAGCGGCGATGGCAGGCGGCGTACCAAATGGCGTGTTGGATGAATCAGCCTATTCCAGGACGATCTCGACCCGTCGGTTCTTCGGTTCGCGGACGCCATCGTCGGTCGATACCAGCGGATCGGATTCACCCCGCGCAAAAGTCACGATCCCGGTCGCGGGCTGTCCCAGTTCGACCAGCATTGCCCGGACCTGATCGGACCGCCGCTGCGACAGGCCCATATTATAGGTCTCCGGTCCCGACGTGTCGGCATGTCCGGTCAGGATGATCCGCGCGACCTTTCCTTCTTCGGCATAATTCGCGGCCTGACGCAGGATCGCCTCGGTCGCCGGGGTAAGAGCGGTTTTGTCCCAGTCGAAATAGACGATGAAATTGCGCGTTATTTCAGGTTCCACCGGTGCCGGAGGCGGGGGTGGAGGAGATGGAGGGGGAGGAGGAGGTGCCGCCGCTGCGATTTCGGGCTGCGGGGCTGGTTCGACGCTGGATTGGACCGGCATCGGTTTCGGGTCCGGTTCCGGCCGGGATTTCCCGACCGGAAAAGTATAGCGCAAGCCGACCGTGAACAGGTGGTTGTAGTATTCGCTTTCCGCATTCACGTTATTGACCGCACTGACATCCACTTGCGGAACCGCGAGAAAATTGTACTGGCCCGTCAGTTCCAGATTTTCCATCAGCGGCACGGAGACGCCCGCGATTGCCTGCAGTGCCAGGGTGGGGTCGGATTTCGTGTCGAAGGAACTGGTTCCATTGACGGTCCGGACCGGCGATACACCATCGAAATCGACATAGGCCACCCCGGCCCCGACACCAAGATAGGGGCTGAAGCCATCGGCTTCGAAATCATAGAGACCGTTGACGATCATCGTCCAGGCATTGACGCTGCCATTGCCCTGAACGCCGGAAACACTGTCCACGGAACTGTTGCGATATCCGGCCTCCAGTTCCGCGCGCCATTGCTCCTCATACTTGAAGCCGAAAGTCGCAAGCCCGCCCGGCCCGCCGGAATGCTTGATATCCTGCTCGACATTCGTGGCATCGACGCTCTGATCGTGGGACCAGTCATACCCGGCCCCGATGCCGAGATAGAATCCGTCGTCACGGGCCAGAGATGCGGTCGCCCCCAAGCCGAGCACACCGACCGTCGCAATGCTTGTCATTAACAGGCGTTTCATATCCGCCCCCTACCATTTCATACATCATACGGGTGGGTACACTACATCCGGACAATATAGGCCCAATATCCCAACTACATACTATTTGTGGTGATTTGCGCTTCATGTCGATAGTTAAATTACATTTGGGGCTGTCCCAGATAACCCGGTTTGGGGGTTATCATGGGGTCCATGCGCAAGAGCCGTCTGAGTCACTACAAGCAGGATCGTTTGATCGAGCATTTTGTCGCCGGGACGACGGCTCGTACGGCAGCTTGTCTTTGTGGCGTGAACCGCAAGACAGCGGCGTTCTATTATCATCGGTTGCGCGAGGTCATCGCCTATGAGCTTGAGGCCGAAAGCGAGGCGATGTTCGGTGGCGAGATCGAGGTGGACGAAAGCTATTTCGGCGGCAAGAGAAAGGGCAAGAGAGGTCGTGGTGCGCCGGGGAAAGTCCCGGTTTTCGGGCTTCTCAAGCGTGGCGGGAAGGTTTATACGAAGATCATTCCCGATGCTTCCGGCGCTACTCTGTTGCCGATTATTGAGGGCAAGGTCATCCCCGACAGCATCGTCTATTCCGACTGCTGGAAGGGCTACAACGCGCTCGACGTCTCCGACTTCAAACACTTTCGGATCAATCACTCGGAGCTGTTCGCCGACAAGCGGAACCACATTAACGGGATCGAGAATTTCTGGAACCAGGCCAAGCGTCACATGCGTAAATTCAACGGTGTCCCGAAGGCCCATTTCGGTCTATTTTTGAAGGAGTGCGAGTGGCGGTTCAACAACAGCGATCCGTCAGATCAATTAGCTCAACTCAGACAATGGGTTAAGCGTCAGCTCAGGTAGTTATCTGGGACAGCCCCTTACATTTTATACAAACTGTTGTGCCTTAAAACCCTAACAATACGGTCATGGGCTATTCTGAAGGAGTGGGCATATCGATGTTTCATTTGCGACGCTGCACCTTGCCGGTCCGGGCTGACGCTGCTATATGCCCGCAGAAATCAAGCGTGGCGGTAGCGCCACGGACCAAACCGCGAAAGGGAACACCATGGCCGAAGACTTCAAAGTCAAGGACATCTCGCTGGCCGCCTGGGGTCGCAAGGAAATCGAACTGGCAGAAATCGAGATGCCCGGCCTGATGGCCCTGCGTGAGGAATATGGCGCAGAGCAGCCACTGAAAGGTGCCCGCATCGTCGGCTGCCTGCATATGACAATCCAGACCGCCGTACTGATCGAAACCCTGACCGCGCTGGGTGCGGAAGTCCGTTGGTCGTCCTGCAACATCTTCTCCACCCAGGATCATGCTGCCGCCGCCATCGCAGCGACAGGCGTTCCGGTTTTCGCCTGGAAGGGGATGAGTGAAGAGGAATTCTGGTGGGCAATCGACCAGACCATCGAGGGGCCGGACGGCTGGAAGCCGAACATGATCCTGGACGATGGCGGCGATCTGACCATCCGCATGCATGAAAACCGCCCGGAACTGCTGGACGATGTGCGCGGCCTGTCAGAGGAAACCACGACCGGCGTTCACCGTCTCTACGAAATGGAAAAGGCGGGCACGCTGCGGGTTCCGGCGATCAACGTGAATGACAGCGTCACCAAGTCGAAATTCGACAACAAATATGGCTGCCGTGAAAGCCTGGTCGATGCGATCCGCCGCGCAACCGACGTGATGATGGCCGGCAAGGTCGCCGTCGTCGCCGGTTATGGCGATGTCGGCAAGGGCTCCGCAGACAGCCTGCGCAATGCCGGGTGTCGGGTCATGGTGACTGAGGCCGATCCGATCTGCGCGTTGCAGGCCGCGATGGAAGGCTTTGAAGTCGTCACGATGGACAAGGCCGCCGCGCGTGGTGACATCTTCGTTACTGCGACGGGCAATGTCGACGTCATCACCGTCGATCATATGCGCCAGATGAAGGACCGTGCCATCGTCTGCAATATCGGCCATTTCGACAGCGAGATTCAGGTCGAGGCGCTGCGTAACATGAAATGGGACAATATCAAGCCGCAGGTCGATCAGATCGAATTCGCGGATGGCAAGAAGATCATCCTGCTGGCCGAGGGTCGTCTGGTTAATCTGGGCTGCGCCACCGGCCATCCCAGCTTCGTGATGAGCGCATCCTTCTCGAATCAGGTCCTGGCCCAGATCGAACTGTGGCTGCGCGCCGAGAAATACGAGCGCAAGGTCTATGTCCTGCCCAAGCATCTGGATGAGAAGGTTGCCGCCCTGCATCTGGCCAAGGTCGGTGCGGAACTGACCGTTCTGTCGCAAGCGCAGGCGAAATATATCGGTGTTGATATCGCCGGACCACACAAGCCGGATGCCTATCGCTACTAAAGAGCGGGACAAAATCAATCATCCGAAAGGGGCGGCGGCAGTGATGCAGGTCGCCCCTTTTCGTTTGCGGGTGATGTGATCTACTGTGGGGCATTGTATTCCGGTGCCCCAACGAGGGATTGCGTCGCGCATGGATTGGCAGACAGCCGCTATCACTTTGGGCATCATCTGTATCGCAGCGCTGGCACTGATCTTGTATCTGTGCCGCCGGTTCGCGGCGGAGGGTGCCCGCGCGGTCGAAGGCGAGGCCTTGGTTCAGGATGCGCCGCTCGGCATTCTGTGGGTGGGTCCGGACGGCTGGCATGGCAACATTGAGGCCCGGCGGATTTTGGGTCTGGATACAGGGGCACCGGTCCCCACTGAGACTCTGGTCCAGGCGCTGACCCCCGATCACCGCAGAAGACTTCTTGCCGAACTGAGCTTTCTGATTGTTGACCAGCAGGAATTTGAGGCCAGCGCCGATGCGATGCAGGATCGTCGCGCCCTGTCTTTTTCCGGCCGGATGCTGAATGGGCGCGCTGTGGTCTGGCTGCGCGATGACAGTGCCTCCGTCTGGCTGGCTGAGAAAGTAGCTGAGCAGGAGCGGGAGGTCGCGCGCCTTCAGGGCGTATTGAACACTCTTCCCATGCCGATCTGGTGGCGTCACCCGGAAACACTGGAAATTGCAGGGTCCAACACGGCCTATGACGAGTTGCTGGGGATCGGCGATGATCCCAGCCGCGCCCGAACTCTGGCCCGGCTGGCGCTGCGCACGGCAATGCCACAGACGGAAAGCCGCCATCTGGTGCGTGAAGGCAGTCGTTATGCCATTGATGTGACCGAGGCCCCTGTTGAAGGCTTCCCCGGCACCGTCGCGGGAATCGGGCGGGACATGACCGCGCTGGAAAATCTTCAGATGTCACTGGCTGAGCATATCTCGGTGCAGGATCAGGTGCTGGAGCGGCTGACCTCCGCCATCGCGATCTTCGGTCCCGACCGGCGGCTGAAATTCTTCAACCGCGCCTTTTCCGAAATGTGGCGGGTTCCGGGCACGGTACTCGACGAGCAGCCGACCATCGCGACGCTGATGGGAATATTACGGGAGAAGCGCCTGCTCCAGGAAACCTCCGATTTTCCCGCCTACAGGCGCAGCCGCGAAGCCCTGTTCACGAAACTGATCGAACCGATCGAGGATCTGATCCATGTCCCGGACGGACGCGCGATCCGCGCCGTGATTTCACCCCATCCGCTAGGTGGGCTGATTTTCCAGTATGAGGATGTGACCGACAGGCTGGCGTTGGAAAGTTCCCACAACACCCTGTCGGCGGTGCAGCGCTCCACCCTCAATTCGCTGTTCGAGGGGGTCTGCGTCTTCGGGCGCGACGGGCGCCTGAAACTGTTCAACAGTGTCTATGCGGAAATGTTCGACCTGGATCCAGCCTGGCTTTCCCAGGGGCCGCATGTTGCCGAGGTCGCCGAAATGGGACGGGGAAAACTGGCCGTTGAGGGGGATTGGCCAACCCTAAAGCGGCGTCTGGTGAACTATATCGCCGAGCCCAGATCCCGGCACGGGCGCATGGTGATGTCCAATGACAAGGTCTATGACTATGCCTATGTGCCGCTGCCGGATGGCCAATGTCTGGTATTGTATCTGGATGTCACCGATTCGACCCAGGTCGAGGAGGCGCTGCGGGAGCGCAACCGGGCGCTGGAAAATGCTGACCTGCTGAAAAGCCGCTTCATCTCCAATGTGTCCTACGAACTCCGTACCCCCCTCAATGCGATCATGGGCTTTGCCGAATTGCTGAAAATGGGGAATTTCGGTTCACTGACCGAGCGGCAGGAAACCTATGTCGGCGATATCTTCAGTGCGGCGGTGGACCTTTCCGACCTGATCGCGGATATTCTGGACCTCGCCGCCGTGCAGGCCGGTTTCATGCAGTTTGACAATCGTACTTTCGACCTGGGTGATGTCGCTGAAGACGTCGTTGCGGCGTTGCGGGGCAGGCTGCCGACCGGAGCGCGGATCGAAACCGGCGGTTTTGCGAAAGGGGCGGCGCTGCGGGGTGATCCCCGCCGCATCAAGCAGGCACTGACCTGCCTGTTAGAGGATGCGGTGCGTCATCTGCCGGAGGAGGGCTGCCTGTCGGTATCCCTGATGATGGATACCGACGGTGCGCCGAATTTGGAAATCCATGTCCCGCTGCGCGGAATTCAGGAAATTTCCTGGGCCCGGCTGGTGACCGAGGACATAACGTCCGAGCAGCCCGATCAGGTTCTCGCCACCGGTGCCGATATCGGCATCAGTCTTGGGCGCTCCCTGATCTTCGCCCAGGGGGGCGGATTCCGACCGGCGGAGGATCGAGAAACGCTGCTCTGCCGGTTTCCCGGAATCCGCATGGAAAAATCCTGATCAGGTATTCAGGAATGAGATTCAGACCGTTGCCGTTTCGGCGGCTGTCTGTTCAGCCTGTTCCTGAGCCATGCGTTTGCGATAGATCTGAGTGAAGTCGAAAGGAGCCAGAAGCAGCATGGTGAAACCGCCCGCCCGGGTCGCATCACAGACGATCTGGCGCAGGAAGGGGAACAGCATGCGCGGTACCTCGACATAAAGCAGCGCGTTCAGGGCTTCCTTCGGAATCGGGCCGACCCGCACGACAGCGGCATAGGCGAGTTCCAGCAGATAGGCGGTCTTGCCATCATGCTCCGCCTTCGCCTCGATGGACAGAACCACCTCGACATCGCGTCCACCAAGCGAAGTTGTCGTGACATCCAGTGTCAGGGATGTCTGCGGCTGCTGGTTCGCGGTGAAGACAGCGGGCGCATTCGGATTTTCAAAGGACATGTCCTTCACATACTGCGCCAGGATCTGATAGGGCGGCGCGGCAGGTGCATCGGTAGCGGCAGAACCAGAAGATGCGGGCGGCGTGGTTTCAGGCTGTGTATCGGTTGCAGCAGGACTTGCTTCCGGGTCGTCTTTTGTCGGGGCTTCTTTTGTATCGTCTGACATGGATGTTCGTTCCGTCTCGCAAAGGGGATCGAGCGCCCGCATGGCCGCTCCTGCAATCAGGCAGGGTCGCTATCACAGATCGGGAAGCGAGACAACCTCACCCCCGCCCGGATGCGGGTGGGTCGGGTCGAGCGACAGCACGGCGGCATTCGGCACACGATGGCCGGTCAGCGCCCGGATGAAACCCCAGTGACTGACGATCAGCGTTTCCGGCCAGATCGGATCCGACGCCATCCGTGCGCGAAAGTTGCGGGCGCGGGCATCGATATGATGCTCTTCCTCCTTCTCCGGCCACCATTCCTCTGGCAGGTCGGTGAAGTCGCATTGCGGCCAGAGCCCCCGCAGCGCCGTCACCGGCGTACCGATATCACAGGTAAACCAGGCATGTTCACCAATGCTTCGGTCCACCAGGATCGGCAGGTCGAGCACCTGCGCCAGGATGTCCGCCGATTGCAGGGTACGGGTGTAGGGGGACGCGACGATCCGGGTCGGTCGGATACGATGGTTATCCCGGATGTATCGCGCACTTGTTTCGATTTGTGAACGACCGATATCCGTCAGCTCCGGATCGCGTATTCCAGGATCCTGACGGGTTCTGGCATAATGGACATTGAATTCCGACTGGCCGTGCCGGACAAGGATCATCACCGTGATTCCTTTGAATTCGGGCCCTCCGGCTTCCGGTCGATTTCAGTGTGATCCTCGACTGCTTCCCCTGCGCGGCTCCAGGGCGAGGATGGATCCGGGTCGGGATGATTGTCGGGGTTCACCTCCTGAAACTCGCCATCGATGATCGGTCCGCGCCCATCCCGAGACGGGCGCGCGCCATAGGTCCCGGCGGCATGAACCGTGAACCGCCCGCTCCGGCGCAGTTGCGCGACCACGGCGAGGCCTAGCGCAAGACGCAGTGGCGGGATGAGCAGCAGGAAACCCAGAGCATCAGTCAGAAAGCCCGGCGTCAGCAGCAGAACACCGGCGATCAGGATGCAGATCCCGGACAAGGCCTCCGCGACCGGCAGTTCCTTTCTGTCCATCGCCGCGCGGGCGCGGGCCAGGGTCTGCAATCCCTGCCGCCGGACCAGCCAGGTCCCGATCACGGCGGTCGCGAGGATGGACGCAAGCGTCCAGCCAAGCCCGATCTCCTCGCCGACTTCAATGAAGATAGCAATTTCCGCAATCGGAATGCCGATGAAAAGACTGAGAAGGATGAACGGCATCTTGCCCTTTCCAAGGTGAAGGCTTACATCAAGGGTGTATGCGCAGTCGCTGTGCCTTACAAATCCAGTGCGGAAGATCATGCCCCGAACGGAACCCAACCCGATACAGGTATGATAGGATATCGCACATGACAATGGCTTGACGAGACTTCAAGGAAAACGATTTCCGGCCCCGAACCTGATTCAAGAGAGCCTGATGCCATTTGATCTTCTTATCTTCGCCGCCATTGCCCTGTTTCTGATTTTCCGTCTGGGCAGTGTCCTTGGCAAGCGCACCGGTCATCAGAAGCCACCGGAATTTCCGATGCCGGAGGAAAGCGCAAAGCCGACGACCAAGGATCGTTCCGGGGAGCGCGACGATAATATCGTGCGCATGCCCAGCGCCTTTGAGGAACCGGAAGAGGAAAGCGCCCATTTTTCCGGTCCCGCTGGCGAAGGGCTTCGTCGCATCGCTGACGCCGACCCGAATTTTGATCCGGACGGATTCGTAGGAGGCGCTTCTGCCGCCTTCGAGATGATCGTCACCGCCTATGCCGAGGGCGACCGCAAAACACTGAAAAACCTGCTCGACAAGGTTACCTATGAAAGTTTCTCCGGTGCTATCGATGCCCGCGAAAAGGCGGGACAGCGGATGGAGGACACACTGGTAGGCATCGATTCCACCAGCATCCTGGAGGCGGAACTGGCGGGCGATATGGCGCGAGTCACCCTGCGTTTCGTCAGTCAGCAGGTGAATGTCACCTATGATTCTGAAGGCCGGGTTCTGGATGGTGATCCCTCGACGGTGGAAACGGTCTCCGACATCTGGACTTTCGCCCGCAGCGTTAAATCGAAAGACCCGAACTGGCAGTTGGTCGAAACCCGCACGGAAGCCTGACAGGCCCCATGATCCGGTCCCTTTCCCGCAGCCTGTTCCTGGCGCTGGCCTTGATGGCCGGTGCGGTACTGGCCGGCTGTGATGCGGAAGAGGAAGCCCGAACCCCGGATACTCCTCCTTCCGAACCGGCAGCGGAAGGGTTGATCCTGACCGCCGTTCCCTTCACTGATCTGCCCGGCTGGCAGACCGATGACATGGCGGGCGCGCGGGAGGCTTTCGGTCGATCCTGCGCACGTCTGCTTGCCCTGCCAGCGGATCGCGCGGTGTCCAGCAATGCGATGGAAACCTTTGCCGGGGACTGGCACACCGCCTGTACGGCGCTGACCGCGCTGAAAGCGGATGCTGATGATGTAGCGATCCGCGCCTATTTCGAAACCTATTTCGAGCCGTTTCATGTGCGTGATGCCGGAAGGGGCGATGCGCCCGATGCCGACAGAGGTCTGTTCACCGGCTATTTCGAAGCGGAACTGACCGGGTCGCGGATTCGGGACGAAATCTTCTCAACGCCTCTCTATGCCCGTCCGCAGGATCTGATTACTGTCGATCTGGGCCGTTTCGATGAGAGTCTGAAGGGCAAGGGCGTTGTCGGCATGGTCGATAACGGACGCCTGATCCCCTATCCGAAACGGGGCGATATCGAGGCTGGCGCCCTGGCTGGTCAGGGACTGGAATTGCTGTGGATCGATGATCCGGTGGATGTCTTCCTGTTGCAGGTCCAGGGATCTGGCCGGGTGATCCTGCCGGATGGGGAGGTGGTGCGTGTCGGATTCGCCGCACATAACGGCTATGGCTATCAGTCGATCGGTCGCCGACTGATCGATCTGGGCGAATTGCAGGCGCATGAAGCGAGCTGGACTGGGATCCGCAACTGGGTCGAGGCCAATCCCGACCGCGCGCAGGAGCTCTTTGCCTTCAATCCGCGCTTCATTTTCTTTCGGGTGCTCGACGGTGATGGCCCCATCGGCGCGGAGGGTGTAGCCCTGACAGCGGAACGCAGCATGGCCGTCGATACCCGCTATATTCCGCTCGGTACGCCGCTCTGGCTCGACACCGTGCGCCCTGGCGGCTCAACCGAACCGCTTCAGCGCCTGATGATCGCCCAGGACAAGGGCGGCGCGATCACTGGCGTGGTGCGCGGCGACTATTTCTGGGGCTATGGCGATGCTGCCCTGGCTGAGGCCGGCCGCATGAAATCCTCCGGCCGCTATTTCCTGCTCCTCCCCCGACCTCTGGCCGCACGGATCAAGGCAACATCCTGACACCCTGGACAAGGGAGGATCAGGCACGGAGAGCGTGGAGATCTCAACCGCAGAGGCGGCCCGTCTGATAATCCTGGACGGCCTGTACCAGTTCTTCGCGGCTGTTCATCACAAAGGGGCCATAGCGGGCGACAGGCTCGTTGATCGGCTGTCCCTCGCCATAGAACAGCGCTGCACCTTTGGGGCCAGCCGTCACCTCGACAGGACCATGGCCTTTGAGTTCAGCCAGAGCGGGCGCGATAATGAGAGACTCCGATCCTGACGCGGAAAGCTCGGTGACCTGTCCTTCATAAACACAGAAAAAGGCATTCCGATCCCCTGTCTGGCTCATCGGCGGGTCGATTCGGATTCGAGCATCAGGCGCGGCTTCGATGCGCAGCAGCCGGAGGGGGGTGGTCGTGCGCGCAGGACCGGTGATGCCCTGATAGCTTCCGGCGATGACATGCACTGTCAGTCCCTCATCCGCGACCGTGGGAATCCTGTCCGCCGTCAGATCCTGATAGCCTGCCGGTTTCATCTTGTCGGTGGCGGGCAGATTGATCCAGAGCTGGAAGCCACGCATCCGCCCGTCGATCTGTTCCGGCATTTCGGAATGAATGATGCCACGTCCGGCGGTCATCCATTGCACGTCACCAGGACCGATGATGCCCTCGCCTCCGGTGGAGTCCCGATGGCGCAAACGCCCGTCCAGCATCACCGTCACGGTCTCGAAACCGCGATGGGGATGGTCCGGGAAACCGCCGACATAGGCACCAGGATCATCATTGTCGAAACGGTCCAGCATCAGGAACGGATCGATCATCTCGCATTGTGGTGTTCCGATCATGCGCGTCAGGCGCACACCATCCCCGTCCGAGGTTTCCAGCCCCTTCAAGACCTTTCCAATATGCATCGCTTATCTCCAGCCACCGTCTGTTTCACTGAAACTTATATAGGGGGCACGGGGAGGCGTTAATCCGCATCCTGGGAAACAGTCTGGTCATAATTTTCACCAATGGAGAGCGCCAGAATGCGGGACAACTGAACGGCGCTGAGGCCTGTCTGTTCCCGCCACAGATTGAATTGCTCCTGAATTTTTGCCAGATCGCCCTTTGAGGTAGGCGAGTCTGAGATATCAACCCCTGCGTCGCGGATCGCAGCGACGACATCCCGTGACAGAATGAAGGCATCCCAACCGACCATCCGCAGCAGATATTGGCCGCTGGCCCCGCCCAGGCGAGAGCCGCGTTTGGACAGAAAGGCCATCAGCCCGATCTGATCGTGCTGCGGCCAGGCCGCCAGAAACGCCCCGAAGCTGCCGTGTTCCGCCGCAATATCCTGCACGAAAAGCGCATTGTCGCGAACGGATTTGATTTTTTGGGCGTTCCGGACGATGCGCGTGTCGCTGGCCAGATCATGCCAGAACTCATCGGGTTGAAAGCACAGGGGGCCGGGCTGAAACTGCAGAAAAGCCGTTTCAAAACCTGGCCATTTCTGATCGATAACCCGCCAGACAAAGCCTGATCGGAAGATACATTTTGCCATTGCGGACAGGATCCGATCATCGCCCAAAGCACGCAGAATCTCAGGGTCCGGTGCAGCCGGTATCAGATGCGCCAGGGCCTCAGCACCCCCCTTTCGCGATTCCGCGCGGGCCTGAATCGTTGAGAATGGTGCGGTTGCGGTTTTCGTCTTTGCGGCAGCCATACAGTCTCTCCATATGCATTCTATTTTTCTCGATAGGTCCAATCTTGGCACGAATTTCCACAGCCGCCAGCACCAGATTGAAAAGACTCCGCAAGATCGAAAATGGGATGATTGATTTCATTTAGCCGCAGAGATCTGTGGGCCACAACGTCATTTCAGTCCCAACCATCAGGCCAAGGCCAGCCCCGCACGTCGACGTCACCATAAATCCATGGTTTCGTAACCCACTAGAAACAGTAACTTCATCCAATCGTCAACCATTGCCGCTATGTCAAAGCGCACGGGTCGACCCATACCGGCGAGACCGCTCACAAGACAATCGATACTCGACCGAAAGAAGGAAAGTCTCCATGTCCTTAACCCGCCGTTCCCTCCTGAAAAGCACGGCCGCAGCGACGGCTTTTGCCGTGGCCGCGCCCGCCATCCTGCGCGCCCATGATGCACTTGCATCCTCCGGGCAGGTCGATGTCTTCGCCTGGGGCGACTACATCAAAGACAACATGATCCAGAAGTTCGAAGGCGACACCGGAATCAAGGTGAACCTGTCGACCTATGGTTCAAACGATGAAGCCGAAAACAAGCTCCGCGCTGCTGGCGGCAAGGGCTTCGACGTGATTTTCCCGTCGATCACCAATGGACCGAACTATTACCCAGACGGCCTGCTGGCCCCGATTGATGAAAACAAGATCAATATGGACAACATCATCCCGTCCATGGTGCGTGACTCCTTCAATCTGGGTGCCACCTATCGCGGCAAGCGCTACCTGCTGCCATTCGACTGGGGTACCGAGGCGATCACCTTCAACTCCGAAAAAATGCCGATGAGCGATGCCGACGTTTCCTTCGGATCCCTGTTCGTACCGGAGGCAAAAGGCGGTGCCGCGTTCCGTCAGAAATCCGTGATTATGGGCGTTGCGATCTATCTGGACGCCATCGGTGAAGTCCCGTCGAACCGTGCCCTGGACATCTATAAATCGGAAGACGAAGCCCGCCGCGTCTGGGATGCCTGCACCAAGTTCATTCTGGCGCACAAGGAAAACATCGCCGCCTTCTGGAACAACGCGACCGAAGCAACCTCCGCCTTCACCGACTCAGGAGCGATCATCGGCCAGACCTGGGATACGACGGGCCTGTTGCTGAACCGCGAAGACACCAAATGGAAATACCGTATGCCGAAAGAAGGCGGGATCACCTGGATGGATTCGATCGGCATGACCTCCGGCGCAGCCAATACAGACCAGGGCTATGCCTTCATCAATGCGATGCTGGAACCGGAAATGGGCGGCATGTTCGCCATGAATACCGGCTACAACTCTGCCGTCAAAGGTGCGGCTGAATTTGCGGGTGCGGAATATCAGAAGCAGTTCAGCGAAGTCTATACAGAGGAAGCCTTAGCGAATCTGTGGTGGTGGCAGGCGGACACGCCTTATTTCGCGTCCCTGCGTCAGGAATATGTTGAGAAGATCACCAACACGTAACGGGTTGACGGGTGTCTGGGCGGGGGAACCCGTCCAGGCATTTATTTATTCTGGACGGTGTCATTTTGAATGGGGGCGGTTATGCGCGGCAAGGACGTATGTCTGGAAGATGTAGTGATGCGGTTCGGCAATTTTACGGCTGTTCAGAAAACCAGTTTAACGATTAATGCCGGTGAATTCTTTTCTATTCTGGGGCCGTCCGGATGTGGCAAGACCACAATCCTGCGCATGGTTTCCGGTTTTATCGATCCCAGCGAGGGGCGGGTTCTGATCGGCGGAGAGCCGATGAATGGACTGGGCCCCGCCAAACGACCGACCGCCTTGATCTTTCAGAATCTCGCGCTCTTTCCCCTGATGACCAATTGGGAAAATGTCGCCTTTGGCCTAGAAGCGCGGGGCGTGAACAAATCCAGACGGCGGGACCGTGCCTATGAACTGATGGCGCTGGTCGGTCTGCAGGGGCATGAGGAAAAAACCCCTAATGAATTGTCCGGCGGGCAGAAGCAGCGGGTCGCAATCGCGCGCGCGCTGGCAGTGGAGCCTGCGGTTCTGCTGCTGGATGAACCCCTGTCGGCACTGGACTTGAAGCTGCGCCAGTATATGCGCGCGGAACTGAAAGAGATTCAGCGCAAAACCGGCGTTACCTTCATCTTCATCACCCATGACCAGGGCGAGGCCCTGACCATGTCCGACAGGATTGCGGTCATGAAAGCCGGTGTGGTGGAACAGGTGGACACGGTCGACAATCTCTATGCCTGTCCGCGAACGCCCTTTGTGGCCACCTTCGTTGGGGAGAACAACGTCCTTGAGGGCAGGGTATCCGATATTCGGGAGGGATTTGCGATTGTCGATACTCCGCAGGGTCGGGTGCGTGGTGTCGATCAGGACAAGGCGGCTATTGGTGATACGGCAATGGTGTTCGTTCGCCCTGAGCGCACAAAGCTGCTTAATGGCGCTGCCCTGGACAATACTTTTGAGGTGGATTTCGAGCGTCGCGATCTGGAAGGTGCTTTCGTCAATCTGTTCTTCAGGACGGCGACAGGATCGGTCATCGTGCATGAAGCCAATCTGGGTCAGCACAAGCAACTGGAAGGGCGCGCCAAAGTCGGGTTCAACGCGACGGATGCCATTGTCATGCGAGCGGGAGAACTGAGCGATGAATAGCCTGATCCGTAGTTATGGGAAGGGCCTGACCGCCATTTTCGTGACGCTGACGGCATTCTGGCTGCTACTGCTGATCATTCTGCCGCAGGCCTTCATGCTGGACCAATCCTTATGGTCGATCGACAAGGACGACCAGTTGGGCATGAAGATCGACCGCGCCTATTCCGATCTGGGCCTGCTGGAATATGATGTACAACAGGCGACCGGGGATACCAAACCCGCCATTCAGGAAAAAATCGATTCATTAAGGGCGGAAATCACTGACCTGGAAGCACAGGAAGTCAAGCCGCCGCGTATTTATGGATTGCAGAATTATACCCGAATGTCCTCGCTGCATTTTTCAATCTTTGTGAAGAGTATTGTCTTCTCGCTGGCTGTTACGGTTCTCGCTCTGATCGTTTGCTATCCAGTTGCCTTCACCATTGCCAAACTGGCAACGCCACAGCGTGCGGCCTTGTTGATGCTGGGACTGATCGTGCCCTATGCCATCAATGAATTGCTGCGCGTTTATGCCTGGCTGATGATTCTGGACTATCAGGGGGTCATCAACAGTTTTCTGGCCTGGATGGGGCTGGTTAGTTTTGAAGACAAGTCTTGGATTCCCTTCCTCGAATATCCCGGTTCGGTCTTTGTCGCCCTGATCTATGCCTATGTCCTGTTCATGATTTTCCCGATCTACAACACCGTCGACACACTGGACAAGAATCAGTTGGAGGCAGCGCAGGATCTGGGGGGATCGGTTTTCCGTACCCATTGGCGCGTGGTCATTCCTCATGCCAAGCCCGGCATCGCGGTGGGCTGCATCATGACCTTCATGCTGTCCGTCGGATCCTATTCCGTGCCCCAAATCATGACCCGGGGAAAATCCGGCGACTGGTTTTCGCAACTGATATACCGGCAGATTTTTGAAAGTCAGAACTGGAACATTGGTGCTGCTTACGCTTTCAGCCTGGTTCTGGTCTGTCTGGCTTTCATTCTGATCATGATGAAGACCTTCAAGGTTGGCATTCGCGACATCGCGAAATAGGGAGCGCGGGGATGAGCACACAATCCAATGGACCCGGGCTGTCAGGTCTGATCCTTAAAATCTATATCGGGGTGTTTTTCGTCTATCTGTTCGCCCCCTTGCTGGTGATGTCGCTGGCGGCCTTCAACGCCTATGAATATCCGTCGGTCACCCAGTGGCGCGGCTGGACTCTGCATTGGTTTGGTGAATTGGCAAAAGACGAGCGCATCCTGCAAGGGATCGTCAATTCCGTGATCGTCGGGTTGGGGGTTGTCGGCTTGTCTCTGCCACTGGGCCTGTCGGGCGCGCTGATCCTGACGCGCCTGCAAAGCCGCTATAACAACCTGCTCTATGCCGTTCTGGTCTCGCCCCTGTTGATACCCGGCATCATTCTGGGGATTTCCACGCTGATCTTCTGGGGTCGGGTCAATGTCGCGGGCGGGTTGTTCCTGACGGTACTGGCACAGTCCAGTTTCATCGCCTCCTATTCCATGCTGCTGTTCATGGCGCGTCTGCAACGGCAGGATCGGGTGCTGGAGGAGGCCGCCCTTGATCTGGGTGCCTCCAGCGTGTTCATGTTCCGACGCATCACCTTGCCCTTTCTGGCCCCGACGCTGGTCACAGGGGCGGTCATCGGCTTCCTGCAATCGATTGAGAACTATAACACGACGGTCTTCGCCATCGGGGGTGACTGGACTCTTGTGACGGAGATTGGGTCCCGCTTCCGTTTTGGTCTGTCACCGGTTATCAATGTCATCGGGGTGCTCTTCGTCGTCCTGACCATCATCGCCGCGACGGCCTATACGATCCAGAAGGAACGGGAAAAGCAGCGCCGCGCGGCTCTTGGATAAAGCATCTGCTGTGACACTCGACATAACCTTTCGCTGCCCGCCTGAATGGCAGGACATTCTGCCCCGGCCGATCCCCGGACGACAGGGGCTTCCCGACTGGTTGAGGGCCATGCCAGCCCAGGCTCACAGTGATTTGCTGGATCAGAACCTGCGAACGATCAAGCAATGCCCGCCCTTTCTGGATGCGATGGGTGGTGGATGGCTGATGCCGTTGCTGTGTGATGTCGTGGTCGGGGATGGTCTCACTTTCGCCTGGGACTGGGATTTGCCGATCAGCCAACTGGACCGCCTGACCCGTTCCCCGCTGTCCCAACACCCGCCCGCCCAGCTGGAGGGGGTGCCCTTCGCGCAGCCGGGTATGGCCGCCTTGAAATTCAATTCCGCCTGGACGGTGGCGGTGCCGAAAGGCTGGTCGGTGCTGTTCACCCATCCGGTCAATCGGCTGGATCTGCCTTTTCGGACCCTGACCGGTTTGGTTGATTGTGATGCCTTTAGCCACGGTTTTGTGCATTTCCCGGCCCTGTGGCTGGATCGGGAGTGGACCGGAACCCTGCTAAAAGGCATGCCGGTTGCCCAGTTATGGCCGGTGCCTCGGGCCATAAGCGCGCAGTTCGGAACCCTTGATGGCAAGCATGCCGATCAGGTCGAAGAAACGCTGGATCTGATCGGCGAGGAACGTGGCGGATATCGAAAGAACCATCGCGCCCCGGATCACTGAAGACAGGATCAAACTGTTTCGATCAGACTGAAGCGCCCTTTTGAGCGCCGGGTGAGGGCCTTGGATATATCGACCGCCATATCCCCTCGTGCCGATAACAGGGCACTCCCCGCAGCCTCCGCCGCATCGAGCTGACCCAGTTCCGCCAAAGCCCGGATCATCAGCAGGCGATCCTCCGCTTCCGCCCGATCCGCCAGCGCCTGAACCGCCGCCAACGCCTCGGCCCAGTACCCTTGCCTAAAACAGGCGACCGACAGGCCGCGTAAGGCATCGTGATCTTCCGGAAAGACCTGAAGGCACTCAACCGCCTGGGGCAGTTGATCGAGATCGATTAGGGCAAGACCACGTTCTATCCGTGCATTCTTATGGTTCGGGTCAGATCGAAGACACCGATCTAGCCAATACAGTGCGTCTCTGACCCGGCGTTCCCGGCGCAGAAAGACCGCAAGATTATAGGCTGTTTGCGCCGGAGCCGATGGATCGGTTGCAGCCTTCTTGAATAGCCGCTCCGCGCGTTTTAATTCGCCGGCCTGATAAGCCGCGACGGCATCCTGGGTTAGTGCGGCAATTTTTGTCGCCGCCCCGCCCATCAGGCCTTACCGTGGCACTGCTTGTATTTCTTGCCGGATCGGCAGGGGCAGGCGGCGTTGCGCGGGATCTTGCCCCAGGTCTCGGGATCGCCCGGATGCAGGTAGCGCCCGGTTCCCTCATGCAGGACATAGCCGGGCGGGGCGGTTTCCGCCGTCATTGCCGGTTCATGCTGGGTCTGGGCCGCGCGCTGGCTGCTGTTGCGGGAAGTGACCTGGGCAATATCATCCTCGGCGGCGGGGCGCAGCTCGGGGCGGAGTTCCTGCTGGGACTCGTTCTCGCGCTGTTTCGCAATCGCCTCCTCGACATCGGTGCGCAGTTCGACATGGGAGAGAACCTGCGTAACCTGGCTGCGCAGTCCGGTCAGCATCTTCTCGAACAGCGAGAAGGCCTCGCTCTTGTATTCGTTCAGCGGGTCACGCTGGGCAAAGGCGCGCAGCCCGATACCCTGGCGCAGATGGTCCAATTGCAGCAGATGGTCCTTCCAGGCATTGTCCAGCAATTGCAGCAACAGGCTACGCTCGGCGATCCGCATGATTTTCGGCCCATAGCGTGAAGCCTTCTCCGCCATCTTGCGGTCGATTGCACTGGCGATGCGCTCGCGGAATTCATTATGACCAACGCCTTCCTCCCGGCCCCATTCAGCAATGGGAAGGTCAAGCGCTAGGATGCGGCGGCATTCCTCATGCAGCGAGTCCAGTGACCAGTCCTCCGGCAGCGCCTTTTCCGGGACGCAGCGGTCGACGATGTCGTCCACGGTCTCGGACCGCATATCGCGGATCGTCTCGCTGACATCTTCGTCGCGCATCAGTTCCTTGCGCTGTTCAAAGACGACCTTGCGCTGGTCGTTCATCACATCGTCGTATTTCAGCAACTGCTTGCGGATTTCGAAGTTGCGCGCCTCGACCTTGGACTGCGCCTTTTCCAGTGCCTTGTTGACCCAGGGATGGACAATGGCCTCGCCCTCCTGCAGGCCCAGCTTGCGCAACACGCCATCCATCCGCTCGGACCCGAAGATCCGCATCAGGTCGTCTTCCAGGCTGACGAAGAATTTCGATTCTCCCGGATCGCCCTGGCGGCCCGAACGACCGCGCAACTGGTTGTCGATGCGCCGGCTTTCATGGCGCTCCGTCCCCAGCACGAACAAGCCGCCCGCAGCCAGGACTTCGGCGTTCTTCGCGGCGATGTCGGCGATGATCGCCTGTCTGCGGCCCTCGCGCTCGATCTCGTCCTCAATGCTCTCCAGTTCCCGCACGGCACGGAGTTCCAGATTGCCGCCCAGCTGGATGTCGGTCCCTCGCCCGGCCATGTTGGTGGCGATGGTGACCGCCCCCGGCACGCCCGCCTCGCCGATGATAAAGGCCTCGCGCTCGTGGTGGCGGGCATTCAGGATCTCGTGCTTGACCCCGGCCTTCTTCAACTGTCGGGAAAGCTGTTCAGACTTCTCGATGGAGACGGTACCGACCAGAACCGGCTGCTTCTTCTTGTTGCAGGTGATGATCTGCTCAATCACAGCAGCATCGCGCTCGGCGGAGGTGCGATAGACCTCATCGTCGTTGTCGATGCGCTTCATCGGTTTGTTGGTCGGAATTTCAACCACTTCCAGACCGTAAATCTCGCTGAATTCCCCGGCTTCGGTCAGCGCCGTCCCGGTCATCCCGGCCAGTTTCGGATACATCCGGAAATAATTCTGGAAGGTGATGGAGGCCAGCGTCTGGTTCTCCATCTGGATCGCGACCTTCTCCTTCGCCTCCAGCGCCTGGTGCAGGCCTTCGGAATAACGCCGACCCTCCATCATGCGACCGGTGAATTCGTCAATGATGATGACCTTGTTGTCCTTCACGATGTAATCGACATCGCGGGTGAACAGCTTGTGCGCGCGGAGTGCCTGGTTGACGTGATGGACAACGGTGACGTTCTGCACGTCGTACAGTTCCCCCTCGCCCAGCAGGGTCGTCTTCTCGCGCAGCAGTGCCTCGATCCGCTCGGTCCCCTCATCGGTCAGGGTAACGGCGCGCTGTTTCTCGTCCTTCTCGAAATCCGCCTCGGTCAGATGCGGGATCAGCGCATCGACGGTCATGTACATCTCGGAGGAATCGTCGGTCGGACCGGAGATGATCAGCGGCGTGCGCGCCTCATCGATCAGGATCGAGTCGACCTCGTCGACGATGGCGAAATGCGGCTCGCGCTGGGCCATCTGCTCCAGTCGGAATTTCAGGTTGTCGCGCAGATAATCGAATCCGAGTTCGTTGTTGGTGGCATAGGTGATGTCACAGCGATAGGCCGCCTGTCGGCCCATCTCGTCCAGGCCGGGCACGACGACACCGACACTCAACCCCAGGAATTCATAGATTTTTCCCATCCAGGCGGAATCGCGCCGGGCCAGGTAATCGTTCACCGTGACGACATGAACGCCCTTGCCGGACAGTGCGTTCAGATAGACTGCCAGCGTCGCGACCAGGGTCTTGCCCTCCCCGGTCTTCATCTCAGCGATCTTGCCGTCATGCAGGACCATGCCGCCGACAAGCTGCATATCGAAATGGCGCATGCCCAGCACCCGCCGGGAGGCCTCACGCACCGTGGCAAAGGCTTCCTCCAGCAGGTCGTCCTCGCTCTCTCCGGCGGTCAAACGATCACGGAACTCTGCCGTCTTGGCCTGCAGCGCCGCATCCTCCAGCGCGATCATCCCTTCTTCCAGGGCGTTGATCTTTTCCGCGCGCTTCCGCAGCAGTTTCACGGATCGGTCATTCGCCGATCCAAAGACACTCTTGAGCAAGCCGCCGAGCATGAAGGACGTCACTTTCGTTATTTTGGCCGCAGGGATGTTCCCAACCGCTGGTTTCCGGGCGAAACCGTGTCGGTTTTCCTGTCAGCAAGACAAACGAGATGATCGGGCCTGACAAGACCCGATCCACACGGCTTTGGAGATAAGGGTCCGCTGCCGTCCTGTCAACGTGCGCCTGCCGGAGATTCGCCATGAAATAGCGGTAATCCGGGGTCGGTTCTGCTTGTGATCCGTGTCTATCCATGGTTTCTTGCGCCGCGAAACGGGGCGTCTGTTTCGGATCGAAATCACCGCCCCCCTGTTCCGCACAAAATGAGGGTTGCCATGACTGTCCTACTGCATCGCCTGATGACACCGATTGCCGCCATCACCCTGACCCTTGTGGCGGGCATTGCGCCGGTCCAGGCACAATCTTCCGGCAAGACCGTCGCGGTCGTGAACGGTGAGACCATCACCGAGACGGAATTGCGGGAATTCTTTGCGGAACTGCCACAGGAAGTCCAGGCGAGTGGCATGGAACAGCTCTATCCGCTGCTGCTGGAAGAGATCATCGGGCGGCGGGTGATCGCCGACAAGGCGCGGGTTGCGGGTGCATTGCAGGAGCCGGAGCTGCAAAAGCGCCTGGCGCAGATCGAAAACGAGTTGCTCTACAATTACTATGTCGTGAAGCAGGCAGAAAAGCAGGTCGACGATGCGGCTGTCCGCAATCGCTATGACCAGATGGTTTCCCAGATGCCGGAAGGCGAGGAAGTCGATGTCAGCCATATCCTGCTGGAAACGGAAGAGGAAGCGAAGGAAGTCATCAAACTGGTGACAGAGGGCACGCCCTTTGCCGACCTGGCGCGCGAACGCTCGAAGGATCCGGGATCGGCTGCGAATGGCGGCAGCTACGGCTGGGTCGAGAAGGGTAAATTCGTGCCGGAGTTCGAAGAGGCCGCATTTGCGCTGGAGCCGAACACCTTCACATCCGAACCGGTGCAGAGTCAGTTCGGCTGGCATGTGATCCTGGTCGCCGACCGACGCCCGATCCAACCGCCCGCTTTCGAGGAAGTCTCGGACCGCCTGCGGGAACAGATGGCACAGGGCAATATTCGGGGTGTCATCCAGGACGCGATTGCCGGTGCTACGGTTGAACGGTTCGATCTGAACGGTAATCCGATAGCCGCCCCGGCCCAGTAGAGGATCTTCCATTTCGTCAATCCACCCCCAGTGACGGATTCCAGCCATGGCCACGACCCCTTCGCCCTTTGCCCCCAAGAGCTTCGCCCCTTTGCCGGAGATTGACGGGGTCCGTCTGGGCGGCATTGCCGCCGGGATCAAGTACAAGAACCGACCCGACCTGTTCATGGCGGAACTTGCGCCGGGGTCCACTGTCGCGGGTGTCCTGACCACATCCCTCACCCGCTCGGCCCCGGTCGAGTGGTGCGCACAGGTGCTCAAGAAAGGGACGGCGCGGGCAATCCTGGTGAATGCGGGCAATGCCAATGCCTTCACCGGTGCCGCCGGGATGGCGGGCGCCGAGGAAATGGCTGAAGCGGCGGCCCAGGCAGTGGGGTGCAGGCGCAAGGAAGTGCTGATCGCCTCAACCGGCGTGATCGGCCAGAAGCTGCCTGCGGACAAGATCGCGATGATCGTTCCCAAGCTGCATGGCTCGCTCAATCCCTCAGGCTGGACCCTGGCGGCGAAGGCGATCATGACCACCGATACCTTCGCCAAGGGGGCGTCGGCGACCTGCGAGATCGGCGGGGTGCCGGTCACGATTGCAGGCATTGCCAAGGGATCGGGCATGATCGCGCCGGACATGGCAACGATGCTGTCCTTCGTCTTTACCGATGCCAGTATCCCGCCCGCTGTCCTGCAAAAGCTGCTGCGCAAGGCGACGGACAAGAGCTTCAACTGCATCACCGTGGATGGCGATACCTCGACCAGTGATACATTGCTGCTGGCGGCGACCGGCAAGGCCGGAAACACGGTGCCGAAGAAGGCTTCCGACAAGGCGCTAAAAGGCTTCCGGGCCGCGCTGCTCGACGTGCTGACCGACCTAGCCCATCAGGTGGTGAAGGATGGCGAGGGCGCGTCCAAATTCGTCACCATCGATGTCACCGGCGCGGCCTCCGACAAGGCGGCGCGCCGGATCGGCCTGTCGATTGCCAATTCACCGCTGGTGAAGACTGCCATCGCCGGACAAGACGCGAATTGGGGCCGTGTTGTCATGGCCGTCGGCAAGGCAGGCGAACGCGCCGACCGTGACCGCCTGACGATCGCCATGGGAGGCATCGTCATCGCGGAACGGGGTGAGGGCGTGCAGGACTATGACGAAGCCCCGGTCACGGAGCATCTGAAAGGCCGGGAAGTGCATATCGAAGTCGATGTCGGCATCGGTCGCGGCAAGGCCCGCGTCTGGACCTGCGATCTGACCCATGCCTATATCGACATCAATGCCGATTATCGAAGCTGACGCGCCGGTTCTGGAGACCGAGCGCCTGATCCTACGGCCCATTTCCCTGCAGGACGCGCCGGATGTCGAGGCCAGTTGCCTTGACTGGGAATCGGTTCAGTACACGTCCAGCATTCCGCATCCCTATCCCGACGGTGCCGCAGAGCGATTCATCGCCCATGCACTGGACCAATGGGCCTCCGGTCACTTTCGGTTGCTGGCCGCCCGCGCGCGCGACACCGGCAGATATATCGGGCAAGTCGGGCTGACGATGGCGGAGGACGATCCCGGACGCGCTGAACTCAGCTATCTGATCAGCCGACCGGCCTGGGGCCAGGGTTTCGGGACCGAAATGGCGCAAGCCGGTCTCTCCTATGGATTTGAAACCCTGGGATTATCGGTGATCTTTGCCCGGGTCTTCGTGGAAAACAGCGCATCCAACCGGCTCGCCCGGCGGATCGGCATGACATTCCGGGAAACCGGCCCGATATCAGCACCGGCCCGAAATCGGGTCGTTGACGTCCACTGGTACGAGCTGGATCGCACCGCATGGGAGTCTGCATCACCATGAGCGCCTGCTGGGATTCGAGCGAGGGTCGGCTGGAAGAGGCGCGGGACGTGCCGGTCCTGCTGGTCGTCGCGGTCGCGCTGATCGATGCCGATGGCCGGATTCTGATCGCCAAGCGGCCGGAGGGGAAGAAACTGGCGGGCCTCTGGGAATTTCCTGGCGGCAAGGTCGATCCGGGCGAGACGCCTGAGCGCGCTCTGATCCGGGAGTTGCAGGAGGAACTGGGAGTCGATACGCGGGCAAGCTGCCTCGCCCCCATCGGCTTTGCCAGCCATGCCTATGAGACGTTCCATTTGCTGATGCCGCTTTATGTCTGCCGTGTCTGGCAGGGCACGCCGCAGCCGAAGGAAGGGCAGGAGCTTGCCTGGGTCCGTCCGGCGCGGCTGGGCGACTATCCGATGCCGCCCGCCGACATACCGCTGGTGGCGCAGCTTCGGGACTGGGTATAGCGCATCCCGAGCAATCATTCCGAACATGACAGCCCTCCGCAGCCGGAATGTCTGCCAGGACGATCCTCACTGACCGCGCAGGCGGTCGGTGTCGCGGCGTTCCTTCTTGGTCGGGCGACCGGCACCGTCCTCGCGTAGGGCGGTCGGGGCCGGGTCGTCGGTCTTGCTGCGGGGCTGCGGCGGGGCGAGATCCTTGTAGAGCGTCTGGGCCTCGCTGGCCGGGCCGCGTCGATCCGCAAGTGCGAGGATCTCGATCACCCGCACCACATCCCCCTGGCGAAAGGTCAGCACGTCGCCGGGGCCAACCGATTGGCTGGGTTTGCGGATCGGCTGGCGGTTGACGCGGGCATGACCGGCGGCCACGACCTCCGAGGCGAGCGTGCGGGTCTTAAAGAAGCGCGCATGCCAGAGCCATTTATCGATCCGGCCCTTCCGAACGGCAGGTTCTGGACTAGTCCCGGCCATTATCGCGACACCAGCCCCTTCAGCACTGCAAAGGGTGAATCGGGATGTACCCGGACCGGCGTATCGGATCGATTTGTTTTGGCCGTATTGTCCGGTTTCACGCGCGCTGTCACCGGTTTGCCTTTCGAACCCCGGTTCCGACTGGCAGGGATGAAGGCGGGGGGGCCGTCCGGCGCACCCGCCTGCAAGGCGGCGGGCTTGTAGCCCAGTGCCCGCATCACGCCCGCCAAGGCGGGATCCTTGAGTTCCAGCCCGATCTGTCGGCAGAAATCGGCATCGGCCAACAGCGGTTCTTTGCGGGGATGGCGGCGCAGACGTGCGGCCAGTTGCTCCCACCGGTCGAGGCGCAGGGCAATCGGACCGAGCACGGTATAGCCCAGCATCGGCCAGATGGCATCGGGCACCCGCTCACGGGGCAGGCTCTGGCTGGTGGTATTCGGAATGTCCGGTACCGGCTTGCCACTCCACGCTGCCCAGAGGATCGCCCGCGCCCGCACGGTCTTTATCTCCATCAGCCCGGCCAGATAAATCCAGTCGCGCCCGAAGCGCAGGCCGATTCGGGCCAATGCCGTCTCGGCAGGCTTGCTCAACACGGTCAGATTTCCCGCCGCCTCGCGCCGGGTTATCGCGCCCATCCCCTCCCGCAACTGAAACAGCAGACCGCGCGCTGCAGCGTCCAGACTGTCCGGCGGAATGTCGGGATTCAGCAGCGGTTTCAAGCGGCGGCGCATGAATCCGTCCAGAAAGACCTGCACCCGCTGCCGCGCCCGCTCGGCCAGGGACAGATCGCTCAGGCTGTGGCTCAGCAGCACGCAGCGCGGAGCAAGCAGGCTGTCGCCTTTGTCCAGCCGTGCGATGGCGCGGCCCTGCCAGGTGATGCGCCCGTCCGGTGCCATGCCGAATTCCTGATCCGGGGCTTTCTTCAGGGCGGCAACCCGGCGCGGCGCATCTTCGCCCAGGGCACGGTGGGCGGCGGCCAGCAATGCCTTCGCCTCGCGCCGGTCGGCGGCATCATGGGGGTGGAAGGCCAAGCCTTCGATATGGCCGACGACATGGCCTTCGACCACCACTTCGCCCTTGCGCGTGACGGCGGATAACAGGTCGGCTCCGGTTCCTTTTGACCGAACCAGGACTGCGGCGCGCCTGTCGACGAAACGGTCGGTCAGGCGCTGGTGCAGCGCATCGGACAGGTCGTCCTCGATCTGCCGCGTGCGGGCCTGCCAGTCCGCCGCATTGGCCAGCCAGTCGACGCGATGGGTGATATAGGTCCAGGTCCGGATATGGGCCAGTCGTGCGGTCAGGGTGTCGATATCGCCATCGACCCGTGCCAGCCGGTTGATCTGCTCCGCCACCCAGTCCTGCGGCAGGCGCAGATCGGTATCGACCAGATAGGCGAAGATCTGACCCACCAGCAGGGCATGATGATCCGGCATGACCTTGCGGAAATCCGGGATCTGGCAGACATCCCACAGCAGATGCACCCGGTCGCGGCTGGCGCTGCGGGCGGCAACACCATCATCCCGCATCAGACTGCCCAGCACCGTCTGGTCCGACGCATCCCGTGCGCGGGCCAGTTCCGGCAGGGGCGGGGCGGCGTTCAGGCTGGCATAGAGCCGCCGGGGCGATGCGAAATCGAGCGATCGGTTGCGCCAGTAGATCTGCCGGATCGGCAGATAATCGTGCTCCTCCACCCGGCGCAGCACGTCGTCTTCCGGCGGTTTCAGATTGTTGGTGATGCCGAAGGTCCCGTCATTCATGTGACGTCCGGCGCGCCCGGCAATCTGACCGATTTCGGGCGGGGTCAGCGGGCGGCGACGGGCACCGTCGAATTTTCGCAACTGCGCGAAGGCGACGTGATCGACATCCATGTTGAGGCCCATGCCGATGGCGTCGGTGGCGACGAGGTAATCCACTTCTCCCGCCTGATACATCTCGACCTGGGCATTGCGGGTGCGCGGGCTCAGCGCTCCTAGCACAACCGCCGTGCCGCCGCGCTGCTGGCGCACCGCTTCGGCCAGTTCATAGACCTGATCGACGGAGAAGGCGACGACAGCGCTGCGCCGTTTTAACCGGTTCAGCTTCTGCGCCCCGGCCCAGGTCAGGGTGGAAAGCCGTGGCCGCCCCTCAATCGCCGCATCGGGGACAAGCAGACGGATCAGCCCGGCCATGCTGTCGGAGCCCAGGAACATCGTCTCATGGCGGCCCCTGGCATGCAGCAGCCGGTCGGTGAAGACATGCCCGCGTTCCGGATCAGCACAGAGTTGGATTTCATCGATGGCGAGAAAATCCACCGTCCGGTCCATCGGCATCGCCTCGACGGTGCAGACCAGGAAGCGCGGATTGGGGGGAAGAATCTTCTCCTCCCCGGTGATCAGCGCAACAGAGGACAGGCCGGCTCGGGCCACGATCCTGTCGTAATTCTCCCGCGCCAGCAGGCGCAGCGGGAAGCCGATCATGCCGCTGGCATGCCCCAGCATGCGCTCGACAGCCAGATAGGTCTTGCCGGTATTGGTCGGGCCCAAAACGGCACGGATCATCGTTGATTGCGGGACCCTGGACATAGCCGGACGATAACAAGAGTCGCAGGCGGATGCGACTCCGAATCCCTGCCGGTCGCTCCGAAGCCTGGACAGCCGTTGCATGTTCTATTGGGGAAGAAGGGAAGGCATAAAATATTCCTTGTAAGACTATCTATTTCCTTATAGTTATATCTCTCCAATCAGTTCAAGGAGCCTGAGTCAACATGTGCGGCATTGTCGGACTATATCTGAAAAACCCGGATTTGCGCCCGAAGCTTGGGCATCTCTTCGCGCCGATGCTGCTGGAGATGACCGACCGGGGGCCGGACAGCGCCGGATTCGCCGTCTATCGCGAGGCCGATGGCGAGGCGAAGGCAACAGTCTATGATCCGGACGAGCGTTACGACTGGAACACGATTGCGGCGGAAATGGCCGCGAGCCTGGGCACGCCCGTCCATGTCGAGCGCGCCTCAACCCATGCGATCCTGCGCGCGAAGGCGGCCCCGGAGGCGCTGCGCGGCTGGCTGGTCGGGAACCATCCGGAAATCCGCATCATGAGCACCGGCAGTGCGCTGGAAATCTATAAGGAGGTTGGTCTGCCGGTCGATGTGATGGACCGGTTCGGCGTCACCCAGATGGGCGGCAGCCACATGATCGGCCATACAAGGATGGCGACCGAAAGTGCGGTGACGACCGAAGGCGCGCATCCGTTCAATACCGGGGCCGATCTCTGTCTTGTCCATAACGGGTCGCTGTCCAACCATAATGGACTGAAGCGCTGGCTGACACGGGACAAGGGCATGACATTCCAGACCCAGAATGATTCGGAGGTGGCGGCGGGCTATCTGAGCTATCGTCTTTCGGAAGGGGCAACCCTGTCCGAAGCGTTGGAGGCGGCGCTGTCGGATCTCGACGGCTTCTATACTTTCACTGTCGGCACGAAGGACGGCTTTGCCGTGCTGCGCGACCCCATCGCCTGCAAACCCGCCGTGATGGCCGAAACCGACGATTGGGTGGCGATGTCTTCGGAATTCCGCGCCCTGGCACGGCTGCCCGGCGTCGAGAAGGCCAGTGTCTGGGAACCGAAACCCGCGACCGTCTATTCCTGGGGGCATGCGTAAACGAAATGCGACAACTCGATCTGAACGACGGCGATCTGCGCCAGGTGAACCGTGTGCTGCAACGCCGCGACGGTAATACCGACTCCGCCTTCGAAATCCTGAACCCGATGGGACGTCATTCCATTGCGGCGGGACTGATGCATGACATGGATGTCACCATCGACGGGCATGTCGGCTATTATTGCGGCGGCATGAACCAGCGCGCCCGCATTGCTGTCAATGGCAATGCCGGGACCGGGCTGGCGGAAAACATGATGAGCGGCACGGTGCGCATCACCGGCGATGCCAGCCAATCGGCGGGGGCCACGGGCCAGGGCGGATTGCTGGTGATCGGCGGCAATGCGGCATCCCGTTGCGGCATATCGATGAAAGGGATCGACATCGTCGTCAAGGGCTCGGTTGGGCACAATTCCGCCTTCATGGCCCAGGCTGGGCATCTGGTGATCTGCGGCAATGCCGATGACGGGTTGGGTGATTCGATCTATGAGGCGGTGATCTATCTGCGCGGCACGGCCAAGGGTCTGGGTGCGGATTGCATCGAGAAGGAAATGACGTCGGAGCATCGCGCGACCCTCACCGACCTGCTGGCAAAATCTGGAATCGAGGCCAATGCGTCGGCGTTCCGTCGCTACGGCTCCGCCCGGCAGCTCTATAATTTCAAAATCGACAATGTCGGAGCGTATTGAATGAGCCACGACCATCCGGACCTGCGCGAATCCCATCTGTTCGACCGCCCCACCATTCGTGATATCCAGCGTGCCGCCGATGAGGGCATCTATCGCATCCGGGGTGGCGGAGCGAAGCGGTACCTGCCGCATTTCGACGATCTCGTCTTCCTCGGTGCCAGCGTGTCGCGCTATCCGCTGGAGGGTTATCGCGAATCCTGCGGCACCGATGTGACGCTGGGCGCGCGCCATGCGGAAAAGCCGCTGAAGCTCGATATTCCGATCACCATCGCCGGGATGAGCTTCGGGTCACTGTCGGCCAATGCAAAAGAGGCATTGGGGCGGGGCGCGTCTGAGGTCGGCACCAGCACCACCACCGGCGACGGTGGCATGACGCAGGAGGAGCGCGGCCATTCGACCAAGCTCGTCTATCAATACCTGCCGTCGCGCTATGGCATGAATCCGGACGATCTGCGCAAGGCCGACGCCATCGAAGTGGTGATTGGTCAGGGCGCAAAACCGGGTGGTGGCGGCATGCTGCTGGGTCAGAAAATCTCCGACCGGGTCGCGGAAATGCGCGCCCTTCCCAAAGGAATAGACCAGCGCAGCGCCTGCCGCCATCCCGACTGGACCGGGCCGGATGATCTGGAAATCAAGATCCGCGAATTGCGCGAAATTACAGACTGGCAGGTACCGATCTATGTGAAGGTCGGCGCGACCCGGACCTATTACGACACGATGCTGGCGGTGAAGGCGGGGGCGGATGTCATCGTCGTCGATGGCATGCAGGGCGGCACCGGCGCGACCCAGGACTGTTTCATCGAACATGTCGGCATTCCGACCCTGCCCGCCGTGCGGCTGGCGGCGGAGGCGTTGCAGGAACTGGGAATGCACCGGACCGGAGTGCAGTTGATCATCTCCGGCGGGATTCGCAGTGGGGCGGATGTGGCAAAGGCCATCGCGCTGGGGGCGGATGCGGTCTCCATCGGGACGGCGGCGCTGATCGCGCTCGGCGACAACCGCCCGGACCTGGCGGCGGACTATGCAAAGCTCGGCACCGCGCCCGGATTCTATGATGACTGGCAGGCAGGACGCGACCCGGCGGGGATCACGACCCAAGACCCGGAGCTTGCGAAGCGGCTGGACCCGGTTCAGGCCGGACGGCGGCTGGCGAATTACCTGCGCGTGCTGACGCTGGAGGCGCAGACCCTGGCCCGTGCCTGCGGCAAGAGCCATGTCCACAATCTGGAACCGGAAGACCTGAACGCGCTGACGGTGGAGGCCGCCGCGATGGCGAAGGTGCCGCTGGCCGGAACCGACTGGATTCCCGGTCGTTATTGAAATGGGACGTTACTAGAATGGGCCGATATTAAAATTTGAACAGGGGGAGTAGGACCAATGGCAAGCGTGCTGGAAGCATTCGCAAAGAAGAATGGGGTCAATTATTTCCTGATCAATTTCACCGACCTGTCCGGGGTCCAGCGCTCCAAGCTGGTACCGACCCGGGCGATTGCCGCAATGGAGCGGGACGGGGCGGGTTTTGCCGGATTTGCGACCTATCTCGACATGACCCCGGCCTTTCCGGACCTGTTCGCCGTGCCCGATCCGGATAGCGTAATCCAGCTTCCCTGGAAGCCGGAAGTCGCCTGGGTCGCCAGTGACCTTGTGATGGATGGAAAGCCGCTGGAACAGGCCCCGCGCACGGTCCTGAAGCGTCAGATCGCGAAGGCTGCCGCTCAGGACTATCTGCTGAAAATCGGGGTGGAGGCGGAGTTTCACCTGATCACACCGGAGGGGACGCAGATTTCCGACGGCCTCGATACCGCCGCCAAGCCCTGCTACGACCAGCAGGCGGTGATGCGGCGCTATGAGGTCATTGCCGAAATCTGCGATGCGATGATCCATCTCGGCTGGCACCCCTATCAGAACGACCATGAGGATGCGAACGGCCAGTTCGAGATGAATTGGGACTATGACGAGGCCCTGCTGACCGCCGACCGTCTCGCCTTCTTCAAGTTCATGGTGAAGTCCATTGCTGAGAAGCATGGGCTGCGCGCGACCTTCATGCCGAAACCGTTTATGAACCTGACCGGCAATGGCTGCCACATGCATCTGTCGCTGTGGGACGCCACGGGCAAGCGGAACCTGTTTTCCGACGCGGATGGGGAACTTGGCATGTCAGACCTCGCCTATCACTTTCTGGGCGGCATGATGCGCCATGCGGCGGGGATGTGCGCGCTGACCAATCCCACGGTTAACAGTTACAAGCGTCTGAACGCCCCGGTCACCACTTCCGGCTCAACCTGGTCGCCCAATACGATCAGCTATGGCGGCAACAACCGCACCCATATGGTGCGCATTCCCGATGCCGGGCGCTTCGAGTTGCGTCTCGCCGACGGGGCGGCCAATCCCTATCTGCTGCCCGCCGCCGTGCTGGCCGCCGGTCTGATCGGGATTGAGACCAAGGCGGATCCGGGCAAGCGCCTGGACATCGACATGTACACCGAATCCCACAAGGCGCGGGGGGCGAAGAAACTGCCGATCTATCTGATCGACGCGATCCGCGAATTCGCCAGGGACAAGACCTTGGGCTCTGCGCTGGGCGCGGATTTCTCAGGGTCCTTCGTGAAGATCAAGACGCGGGAATGGAACGACTATGCCCGCCACCTGACGGAATGGGAGCGGGCAAACACGTTGGACTGCTGAAGAATTCGCGATCTCGCTCAATCCTGATCGCATCACCGAAACGAAGGGCGGGCGGGTTTCTCGTCACCCTTCGTTTCGGGATGGTTCTCAAACACTTGAATCAGAAGGTGACCCGCGTCCCAACAATGGCAACCTGGGCATCGTTCTTGTTGCCGGCACCGACCCCGCCCTCGTCATCCAGCTCGAAGTTGTAATACGAACCATAGGCGCTCAGGCCTTCAGCGATGTTATAGGTTGTGCCGATATGCCAGACGGTTGATTCGTCTTCCAGATTGTTGCCGTCCAGATCATCCGTTGCGTTCTGATACATGGCCGAGATCGCCCCGGCACCGAAATTGTAGGCAACACCCACATTCCACCCATCACCGCCATCGGTATTGACCGCACCCTTGGCGGTATTCGAGTCCCCATTGTTGAAATAGCCGAGGCCCAGGGAGAAATTGGCCAGCCCAATGCTGCCACCCAGCATAAAGGAGCGGATGTCTTCGCGGGTCGCGCCGTTGGTGCCGCTGTCGTCGTCTCCGAACTGATACGAACCGTCAATCTTCAGGCCCACACCACTGAATTCCCCGGTCCATCCGGCGGCAATGTCGAGGACGTTGTTCAGGGCAGCGTCATTTGTCTGTACCTGCTGGCCGGTGATCCCCATCTGCGGGGTATAGGACAGGCCGACCTGGAATCCGCTGAAATCAGGCGTGATGTAGGATATTTTGTTGGTTGTGCCGGTCATCCCTGCCGAGGATTGGAAGTAATGGGTCAGGGTGCTGAGCGTCATATAGTTGGCGTTTCGCAGGGCATTGTTGCCATCCGTACCCCATGCGCCCTCCTGGAAGCTGTGCCCGGACGTGCCCGCGACGATATCGGAGACAGGGTCTTCGGAACCAAGAATGACCTGACCCCAGCCCCCGGACAAATCGACAAAGGTCTTGTCGAATACGCCGGTATTGGTGGTGTAGCGCCATACTGCCTGAGCGCCATAGGTCAGACCCGACTCGGTCGTGCCCCGGGCTTCCCAGACCAGTTCAGACATCTGATCGTTCGCGGTGATACCGGTGCCGGTACCGGCCTGGGCCAGATCGCCGCCCGCGAAGATGGCTTCGTAAGCCAGCGAACCGGAAAATGTGACTGTCGGCGGTTCTGCATGCGCAGATCCGGACAGCAATGCGACAGTACCCAACAGCGTTGTGGACGCCAACAAAACCTTCCACGGAATTGAGGGAATGAGACTTGTTCAGGGTGAAAATCCATTCTGCCCGGCATGAATTCGACATCGCGGTGTTCCGTCTGTGACTCCTGTCACTGACAGGCGATATCGACGTTGCCAGAATCAGGGCATCGGTGACGGGACAGAGGCTGTCTCGAAAAGGCAAACCGCCGGCAACGTCGGGACGCAAAGTTATCGGCCCCATGATGTGGGGCAGCGGAACTGCCGAGAGTGTACCTTTACTGATTGACCCTGTTTCGAAATGGATCCGTAGCCGATATGCACCGCACCAGACTACCCCTTTATGCTGTCGTTCTTTTGCTGATCGTGCTGCCGGTTGTCGTGCTGCCTTGGATCGGTTCCAACCTGATCGCGATTCTGGGTAAAGGGGCTGGATCGACCCTGTTCCAGCCGGTTTTACCGGAAGCCGCCGCCGTGCGGCTGGTGACAACGCCTCTGGTGGGGTCTGGCGGACGGCGCGCCGAGACCATTGTTGCCGTGCTCGATTTGCCAAGCCAGGTTCAGGCCACGCATCTTTGCGAGAAGGCATCGTATTTGAACGATGCGGTCGCCGTGTTCATCGCCGACAATCCCGAGCGCACCGATCCGGTTCGGCGCATTGCCGGTGCCGATCCGGAATTGCGCCGGAAACTGGCGGACCTCTTCCCGGACATCCACCTGGAACAGGTTAGGTTGATCGAGCCGATGGCCTATAAGACCCTCTATCCACCCCGAGATGTTTATCAGTGTCAGGGTCTCAGCTATCGCCGGGTTGCGACCAGACAGGAGCGGGATCTGCCATAGGTTCCATATTTGTTTTCTCATGAAACCCGGTTAAAGTCATCGGGCCTGATGAGGAGACATTGCCATGACCGGCCCGCCTGCATCCACCCCGCCTTTCGACTCTCGGCCCGATGCCACGCAGGCGGTAACACGCGGGGTGATCCGGCTGTTGCGGGAGATGGGGCAGGCGTGTCTGCCGGAAGTGCCGCTGAATACCGGCCGCCGGGTCGATCTTCTGGCGCTGGATCGAAAGGGTCTGGCCACCGTGGTGGAGGTGAAGTCCTCTGTCGCGGATTATGCAGTGGATGCGAAATGGGCTGAATATCTGCCCTTCTGCGATCGGTTCTACTTCGCCGTCCCGGTTGATTTTCCGGTTGAGATCCTGCCAGGCGAGGTTGGTCTGATCATCGCTGATGCCTATGGCGCATCCATCGAGCGAGTGGCGGCGGAAGGCACGATGAACGCCGCTCGGCGCAAGGCTCTTACCCTGCGTTTTGCCCGGCTTGCCGCCGAGCGCTGGGCGCGGGCCACTCTTGCCCCCTGATCGAGAAGGGTGCCGCGCATCACGCCGGATCAAGCACCCGCAACCCGTATTCCAGGCTGGATGATGTCAGCCAGTGGTGCAGGTCGACCGCGAAGGAACGGGCACCGTAGATATCGACACTGTCCGCCTCCCGACTCTCTTCCCGACAGTGGATCACGACCGTGAAATGGCCGAGCAAGGTTCCGACACAATCGCCTGCACCAAAGATGCCCCGGTCGAAATCGATGGTCGATCCCTTGGCGAGAAGATCGCGGATTTTCGGCCCGCTGACCCGCCAGCAGGTGCGGGAATGGCCCTGATCGGTCAGGGCGGCGAGATCCGGTGTGACCGTGGCGGACAGGGCGGCGAAGAGATCACGCCGTTCCGTTTCCGTCACCAGCCAGCGGTTCGGGCCGACCCAGAGCACCGCCGTGCCATCCTGTTCCGCCGCTTTTGCCGCTTCCTTTGCAGGCGCGGTGCCGCAGCCTTTGGCGATTGCCTTGGCGCAGGCCGGTCCCTGATCGGCCCAGGCATCCAGATGCACGATGGCGAGCGCCCGGCGTTCCTGCAAGGTGATGCCGGGGGCGGCCCCATCGCAGATGGTGCCGAAATCGCCGGTCATATAATGGCCCTCCAGCGCGGAACGGCGGGGGATGGTCAATGCGATGTCAGCCATGGAGCCGCTTTCCTTCCGGATCGATGAAGACGGGGTTGGTCACGCGGGCCGGGATCGACTGGCCGCGCAGGGGATTGGCGACGGTGACGATATCGCCTTCCCGTGTCAGCCCGCCCTCCAGCAGGGCAAGCGCCACCGGATGGCCCAGTTCCGGGCTGAATCCGTTGGCAGTGACATGGCCCAGCATCCGCACCGGAACTTTCGCTTCCCCGGCCTCGATGATCTGCGACCCGTTGGGCAGGCCGGTTGCGCCATCCACCGGGACCAGTCCGACAAGCTGTTTGCGCGGATCGCCCTTGAACGCCTCGCGATAGGCAAGCGCCTTGCCGATGAAGGGTTTCTGCGTCGAGAGCATGCGCCCGAGACCCAGATCCTGCGCCGTGGTGCGCCCGTCCAGTTCGGAGCCTGCAACATGGCCCTTCTCGATCCGCATATTGCCCAGCGCTTCCAGGCCATAGGGTACGATGTCGAAATCCTTTCCGGCCTCCATCAGCGCATCCCAGACGCGCTGGCCATAATCGCTCGGCACATTGACCTCGAAGGCCAGCTCGCCGGAAAAGCTGATCCGGAACAGCCGTGCCGGGACGCCTTCCGCCTTGCAGGGCGCGCAGGCCATGAAGGGGAAAGCCTCGTCGGTAATGTCGATATCAACGATCCGCTCCATCACCCGCCTGGCATTCGGACCGGCGACCGCGATGGCGGCATATTGCTCGGTGACGCTGACGACCTTCACCCGCAGGTCCGGCCAGACGGTCTGCAGATAGAATTCCATCTTCGCCATGACCGGCACGGCATTCGCCGTCGTCGTCGTCATCACGAAATGGGTCTCACCGAGCCGTGAAGTGGTGCCGTCGTCATGGACGATCCCGTCCTCGCGCAGCATCACGCCATAGCGGGCCTTGCCGACCGGCAGCTTGGCGAAGCCGTTGACGTAAATCCGGTTCAGGAATTCCGCCGCATCCGGCCCCTGGATGTCGATCTTGCCAAGCGTCGTCACATCGCAGATGCCGACCGAGCCGCGCGTCTGACGCGTTTCCCGGATATAAGCGTCCCGCATCGTCTCGCCGGGGTTGGCAGGGTAATAGCGCGGACGCTCCCACAGGCCCGCCGGGACCATTTCCCCGGCACGGGACAGATGCCAGTCCTGCATCGGGGAGCGGCGGCGGGGCCGGTAATGCTGTCCGACATCCGGGCCGCCCATGGCCCCGATGGCAATCGGGGTATAGGGCGGGCGGAAGGTCGTGGTGCCGACCGCCTCAATCGCTTCGCCGCGCAGCGCAGCCATGATCGCAAGCCCGGTGATGTTGGAGGTCTTACCCTGATCCGTCCCCATGCCAAGCGTGGTATAGCGTTTCAGATGCTCGACAGAGATATAACCTTCGCGATGGGCGAGGCGCACATCGTCGGCGCTGACATCGTCCTGGTGATCGACGAATTTCTTCGGGTGCCCGCTGGGCGGATTCGGTGCCTCCCAGAGCGGTTCGGTGGGAGACGATTTCTCGATCCCCGTCTGCGGAACGACGCGGCTTGTCTTCGGCTTGAAGCCTGCCGCGACGGCTGCTTCTGCACCGCGCACATGCCCCTCGGTCAGGCAGGCATGCAGCGGGAACTGCCCTGCTGCCGCGCCGGCTGAGCGCTCCGGGCGCTTCGGCGCACCCGGCACGAAGCAGCAGGCATCCGCATTCCAGACCGGACGCGCGCCGGTCTGGCTGGACAGATGGACGGAGGGTTGCCAGCCGCCGGACATTGCCAGCAGATCACAGGAGAAGCTGCGCACTGATCCGCCGCCAATTGGCATCACGTCAACGGATTGCAGCGCGAAATGACCGTGGGTATCGACGACCGCATGCCCGGTCAGGATCTCTACCCCCGTCGCCCGCACCCGGTCGATCAGGGCGGAACCGGGCGCGCTTCTGGCATCGATAATGGCCTGAACGCCTGCCCCGGCTGCCTGAAGATCCAGCGCGGTACGATAGGCGTCGTCGTTATTGGTGAAGATCACCGCCCGGCGGCCCGGTAGAACGCCGAATTCGTTGATATAGGTGCGCACGGCACCGGCCAGCATCACGCCAGGGCGGTCGTTGTTGCCAAAGACCAGCGGCTGTTCCAGTGCCCCGGTTGCCAGCACCACCTGCTGCGCGCGAATCTTCCACCAACGCTGACGGGGCAGATTGTCCGGGGGAATTGGGAAATGATCGGCGACCCGCTCCACGCAGCCGATCAGATTGCCGTCGTAATAGCCAAAGCCGGTGGTTCGGGTCAGAATCCGTACATTCGGCATCGCGCGCAGGGCTGCCTCGGTCGCCGACGCCCAGTCCGTTGCCGGTGCGCCGTCGATCTCCAGCCGTTCCTTCAGCAGGCGTCCGCCCAGCACCGGGTTTTCATCCACCAGCACGACCCGCGCACCGGTCTCCGCCGCCGTCAGGGCGGCACCAAGGCCCGCTGGTCCGCCACCGATCACCAGCACGTCGCAATGGGCGCTGGCGCGCTCATAGCGGTCGGGATCGGCCTGATGCGTCGCGGTTCCCATGCCCGCCGCCTTGCGAATGACGCCTTCGAAGATCATCCACATCCTGGTATTGGCGAAGGGTCCCATGAAGGTCTTGTAGTAGAAGCCCGCCGGAATGAATCGCGCGATCAACTGGTTGATCGCCTGGGTGTCGTATTTCAGATTCGGCCAGTTGTTCTGGCTTGTCGCCACCAGCCCGTCATACAGCTCAGTCACCGTGGCGCGGGTATTGGCCTCCTGCCGCGCACCGCCACGCAGGGCGACCAGGGCGTTCGGTTCTTCCGGTCCGGCGGAGAAGATGCCGCGCGGGCGGTGGTATTTGAAGCTGCGGGCAACCAGCTTCACATCATTAGCCATCAGGGCGGAGGCAAGGGTATCGCCCGCGAAACCGCCAAATTCCTTGCCATCGAAACTGAAGCGGATCGGCTGATTGCGGTCGATGCGACCGACTCCGGCGATGCGGTTTGGCTGGGTGCTCATTTCTTGCCTTCCTCATCGCTCATTGGGCCGGTAGCGGCACCATGGGCCAGGATTTCATGGGTCAGCGTATCGCGCCGGATGCGGATCCATTGGCGGCAACCGGCGACATGATGCCAGTACTCGACATGGGGGCCGCGCGGATTGGTGCGCTGATAGACCGCGTCGAACCAGGCTTCCTCTCCGGCATCCAGATCGGGGACCGGGACGGAGGCATCGCCGCCATAGGTGAATTCCACCTGGTCGCGGGGGCCGCAATGCGGGCAGATCAATCGAAACATCGCGTCAGTACCCTTTGATTAATGCGCGCCGGGGATCGGCCCGGCACCTTTTTCGTCAACGGTGCGCCCGGTGCGGAACCGCTCCAGATTGAGGTCGCGGTTGATCCAGTGCGGTTCGTCCTGCGCCATCGTATGGGCGAAGACCCAGCCGGAGCCGGGCGTTGCCTTGAACCCGCCATAGCACCAGCCGCCATTAAGATAGAGGCCCCGGATCGGCGTCTTGCCGATGATCGGACTGCCATCCATCGACATGTCCATTACCCCCGCCCAGTGGCGCAGCATGCGGATGCGGCCCAGCGCCGGGATCAGTGCCACGCCTTCCTCGCCCAGATGCTCCAGCAGCGGCAGGTTGCCGCGCTGGGCATAGGAATTGTAACCGTCGAGATCACCGCCGAAGACCAGCCCGCCCTTGTCCGACTGGCTGATATAAAAATGCCCGGCCCCGAAGGTGACGACCCCGTCGATGAAGGGCTTCAGCGGTTCGGAAACAAAGGCCTGCAACAGATGGCTTTCGATTGGCAGGGTCAACCCCGCCAGCGCCGCGACCTGGGAGGTGTGGCCTGCCACCGCCATGCCGATTTTTTCCGATTTGATGAAGCCGCGTGTGGTCTCGACCCCCTTCACGGCACCGTTCTGGATGTCGAAACCGATCACCTCGCAATTCTGGATGATGTCGACGCCCAGCCGGTCGGCACCGCGCGCGAAGCCCCAGGCGACGGCATCGTGCCGCGCCGTGCCGCCGCGTGGCTGCAGCAGTCCGCCATAGATCGGGAATCGCGCATTGTCCGAGAAATCGAGCAGGGGCGCGTATTTCCGTACCTCATCAGGGGTCAGCAGGTCCGAATCGATCCCGTTCAGCCGCATCGCATTGCCGCGCCGGCGATAGGCATCCATCTGCGCATCGGAATGCGCCAAATTGAGGACCCCGCGCTGGGAGAACATCACATTGTAGTTCAGATCGACCGACAGGCCTTCCCAGAGCTTCAGCGAATGTTCATAGAAATGCGCATTCGCCTCCAGCATGTAGTTGGACCGCACGATGGTCGTGTTGCGCCCGGTATTGCCGCCGCCGATCCAGCCCTTTTCCAGCACCGCAACGCGGGTGATCCCGTGCAGCTTCGCCAGATAATAGGCCGTGGCGAGTCCATGGCCGCCACCGCCGATGACGATTGCATCATAACTGGCCTGCGGTGCCGGATCGCGCCAGGCGCGGGTCCAGTGCTTCTGACCGGTCAGGCCGCCCTTGAGAACGCTGAATACCGAATAACGGGACATGTCTTCGCCTGTCGCTCCTGACCTGCGACCGGGGAATTACCCGCGACCGCCGCCGTCGAATTCTGTGGATTGGCGATGACCGGGTTGACCCGGATCACCCCCTCACGAAACATCGCGCCGAAGGATTCGACGCGATGGTTCAGACACTATCGCCCGCCAGTGATTCCGTCACGCCGAAACGCGCCCCGGATCATCCAGTTTTCGCCATATCTGGCAAATTCCGGATACTTTATCGGGTTATGAGTTTTAGACGCAAGATGCGCTCAGTTCAGGGAGACCGCCGGATCAAGTCCGGCGGCGACGGCTTAATCTTCATGAAAGATGGCGTCGTGCCCGGACTTGATCCGGGCACCTCCCGGTGCAGGATGGTCTCCGGTCAAGGATTGGCTTGTTGCCGGGCGGGGACTCCCGGTAGTCTTTCCGGTGTGACGATATCGACCCTCTACACGATTGCCCCTGATCGCCCCTTCGTGGATGCGCTGGCCGCAGGGTTGCTGGCCCGTGCCGGGGGGGATCCGGTTGCGCTGTCCGACATGCTGGTTCTGCTGCCCACCCGCCGGGCCTGCCGGGCGTTGCGGGAGGCGTTTCTGCGGCAGTCGGACGGGCGCGCGATGCTGTTGCCCCGGATGCAGCCGCTGGGCGATGTGGATGAGGAGGAACTGATCCTGACCGCCCCCGCTCCCGCCACGGGAGTCGGGGCGGCGGATATTCTGGCGGACCTGATCGACCTGCCGCCCGCGATCCCGGAAACGCGCCGCCTGCTGGTCCTGACCAGACTGGTCCAGGCGCAGCGCAATGCGCTGGCGAAAGCCGATCCGGCGCTGGACCCCGTCGGGCCGGATCAGGCGCTGCTGCTGGCCCGGGAACTGGCGCGATTGCTGGATCAGGTGCAGACAGAGGGGCTGGATCTGGATCGTCTGGATGGGCTGGTCGGCGCGGATTATGCGGATCATTGGGCAAAGACGCTGGATTTCCTGTCGATCCTGCGCACGGCCTGGCCCGCCTATCTGGCGGAAAACGGGATGATGGATTCAGCCGCGCGGCGCAATAGCCTGCTGCGTGCCCAGGCGGAAAGCTGGCATGCCGAGCCACCGCCCTATCCCGTCATCGCCGCAGGCTCCACCGGATCGATCCCGGCGACGGCGGACCTGATCCGGACGGTTGCGCATCTGCCCCAGGGTATGGTCGTTCTGCCCGGCCTGGATCGGCTGCTGGAAGACGCGGCCTGGCCCGCCGTCCGGCGCGACCCCGGCCACCCGCAGCACGGGCTGGCGGTGTTGCTGGAGAAACTGGGCGTCGACCGCGATACAGTGCGGGATTGGCCGGATTCTCTATCGGGTGAGGTAGATCGCAGCGGGCGGTTGCGGCTGCTCAGCGAGGCGCTGCGTCCGGCGGAGACGACGGAACGATGGCGGGACCTGGACGATAGGCCGGATCTGTCCGAAACCGCCTTCGAGGGTGTCCACTGGCTTGCCGCGCCGTCGCAATCGGCGGAGGCGGAACTGGCGGCGCAATGCCTGCGTGAGACGTTGGAAGAACCGGGCAGGACCGCTGCTCTGGTCACGCCGGATCGCGTCCTGGCGCGCCGGGTTGCGGCCCAGTTGGGGCGCTGGGGCATACAGATCGACGATTCCGCCGGGCGTCCGCTAGGCCAGACGGAGGCGGGCCGGTTCTTCAAGCTGGTGGGGGAGGCGGTGGAACGTCGCCTGTCGCCCGTCGCCCTGCTGGCGCTGCTGAAACATCCAATGGCGGCATTGGGCGGGGAACCGGGCGACCTACGCCGTGCTGTCCGACGGTTGGAAATCGCCTGTCTGCGCGGCCCGAAACCGTCTGGCGGAATCGCGGGCCTGCGCCTTGCCCTGGATGCCGCGCACGCCGATCCGCGCGGGCCGGGCACGGATGTGATTGACGCAGCCCATGTCACCGTTGATGCGATTGAAGCGGTGCTCGACCCGCTGCTGACCGCGATGGCACCGGCGGAGACCGGATTCGCCGACCTGCTGGACGCCCATATCCGAACGGCGGAGGCGCTGGCGCAAACCAGCGGGGAATCCGGGGCGGATCGGCTGTGGCGCGGTGAGGATGGGGAGGTTCTGGCGGATTTCATTGCCGATCTGATGCCCGATGCCGGTTTGCTGGGATCGGTCGGGCCGGGTGACTACACCGCCCTGATCAATGCGCTGATGGTGGGCAGGACGGTGCGCCCGCGCTATGGCGCGCATCCACGGCTGGCGATTTTGGGGCCGCTGGAAGCACGGTTGCAGCATGCTGACCGGCTGATCCTCGCGGGCCTGAACGAGGGAACCTGGCCGCCGGAACCGGGGGATGATCCCTGGATGTCGCGGGAGATGCGCCGTGCCTTCGGCCTACCGCCGCATGAGCGCCGTATCGGCCTTGCCGCCCATGATTTTGCCCAGGCCTTTGCCGCGCCGGAAGTGATCCTGCTGCGGGCGGAGAAAACCGGTGGCCAGCAGACCGTGCCCGCCCGCTGGCTGGAGCGGCTGGCGACGGTGGCCGAGCGGCTGGGTCTGGACCAGGTCCTGCCGAAGCACAATCGGGTCACGATCGAGCGTCTGGCATGGCAAAGCGGATTGGACAGCGCGGAACGTCTGCCGATGCTGAAACCGCCTGCGCCGCGCCCACCGCTGGCCCGCCGCCCGCGCCGTCTGTCCGCAACCCGGATCGAGACACTGATGCGCGATCCCTATTCGATCTTTGCTGCCAGTATCCTGAAACTGGATGTGCTGGATCCGCTGGAGGCGGATCTGGGGGCGGCGGACAAGGGCACGATGATCCATCGGGCACTGGATGTCTTCACCGCCCGTCATCCCGATCATCTTCCCCTCGATGCCGCCGCGCGGCTGATCGAGATCGGGGAGGAGATTTTCGGACCGGAAGCGAAGGTCCGACCGACGGTGCGGGCCTTCTGGTGGCCGCGCTTCGTTAGGATCGCCCATTGGTTCCTGGCGCAGGAAGCCACCCGCCGCCCGCGTCTCGCCCGCAGTTTCACAGAGATCAAGGGAACCCTGGTCCTGCAGGCACCGGGCGGTGATTTCATCCTGTCTGCCGAGGCGGATCGGATCGACCGTTATCGCGACGGCGGCTATGCCATTCTGGACTACAAGACCGGCACGATGCCGAACAAGAAGGCCGTCGGCCTGTTGACCGCCCCGCAACTGCCGCTGGAGGCGGCGATTCTGAAGGGCTGTGGCTTCCCCGATGTGCCGCCCGGCCCCGTCGTCGAACTGGCCTATTGGAAGCTGAGCGGTGGAGAGCCTGCGGGGACGATCCAGTTGAACGATGATGGTGATCCGGAAGAACTGGCCGTCGAAGTGCGCAGCAGGCTGGAAGGCCTGATCGCCGCCTATGACGACCCCGCCACGCCCTATCCTGCCATTCCGCGCCCTGCCGAGGCACCGCGCTTCAACGATTATGAGCATCTGGCCCGCATCCGGGAATGGTCGCTGGGGGGTGAATCCGGCAAGGAATCCGGCAGGGAATCCGGTGCGGAGGGGGCGGGATGAGCGCGCGGCCCGATCCCAATCTGACACAGCGCATGGCGGCGAATCCGGCTGACAGTGTCTGGGTTGCGGCCAGTGCGGGCAGCGGTAAGACCAAGGTGCTGACAGACCGGGTCCTGGCGCTGCTGGTTTCGGGTGCGCGTCCCGACGGGCTGCTCTGCGTCACCTTTACCAAGGCAGCGGCGGCTGAAATGGCGAACCGTATCCACCGCGAACTCTCGAAATGGACGCGGATCGACGAGGCGGCGCTGGAAACCGCGATCCGCAATCTGGATGGCGGCACGGTGACGCCGGAGAAGCGGGCGCGGGCGCGGCGGCTGTTTGCCCAGGTTCTGGACCTGCCGGGCGGACTTCGTATCCGCACGATTCACAGTTTCTGCCACTCGGTGCTGGGTCGGTTCCCGCTGGAAGCCCGGATCGCCCCGAATTTCGAAGCAATGGATGAGCGTCAGGCTGCCGAGGCGATGGAACTGGCCCGTGACACGGTACTTCGCGCAGCCGAGGGCAATGCTGCGCTGGCCGCCGCCTTGCAGGCGGTGACGGAGCGCGCTGCCGAAGGGGTTTTCGCCGATCTGATGGCCAGCCTGTCCCGCCATCGCGCGGCTCTGTCGCGGGAAGGGCTGCGCTCTGCCGATGGGGAGAGGGGGGGATTGGATGGTGCTGTGCGGGCACTGCATGCGGCCCTGGGGGCGGAGCCGGGGGTGAACGAAGGTGATGTGATCGCCGATGCCTGCGCGCCCGATGCGGTGGACGAAATCGGGCTGCGGCTGGCCGCCGAGGCGATGATGGGATTCGGCACGAAGCCCAATCAGGACAAGGGACGCATCCTTGCCGCCTGGCTGGCAGGCGGGATGGAAACGCGGATCGCCACGTTTGAGCGTTATCTGGGTGTCTTCCTGACCGCGAAATATGCGCCTTTGAAATCCCTCTGCGTCAAGGCGGTGGTGGAGAACAGCCCTGCGACGCCCGGAATCCTGGAGGTGGAGCAGGCGCGCCTGCTGGCGGTCGATCAGCGTCTGCGGCGGCAGGCGACGGCACGGGCGAGCGAGGGGTTGCTGCGTCTGGGAGAGGCGGTGCTGCGGGCCTATGAGGGCAACAAGCGGGCGACGGCGCGGCTGGACTATGATGATCTGATCCAGATCACCGGACGGCTGCTGACCCGTGACATGGTCCCCTGGGTCCTGTTCAAGCTGGATGGCGGCCTGACCCATCTGCTGATCGACGAGGCGCAGGATACCAGCGCCGATCAGCGTGCGATCCTGGATGCCTTGGTGGCGGAATTCTTCTCCGGTGAGGGTCGGTCGGAGGAAAAACGCACGCTTTTCGTGGTCGGCGATGCCAAACAGTCGATCTACAGCTTTCAGGGTGCCGATCCCGAAGGCTATCGCGGGTGGCGCGACAGTCTGACCGCAACGGCGAAGGCCGGGCGGCAGGATATTCGCCAGGTACCGATGGACATTTCCTTCCGCTCGGTCCAGGCGGTGCTGGATGCGGTCGATGCGACCTTTCAGGCGCTGCCCGCCCGCGATGGCGTGGTGGAGCCGGACGGGCTGGACCTGAAACACCATGCCTATCGTGCCGGGGAGCATGGCAGGGTCGAGCTTTGGCCACCGACCGCGCCACCCGATGCGGTGGAGGCGGACCTGTTCACGCCGCCTGAACCGGTAGGGATCGGGGAGGATGCGGCACCGGATGCGACCCAGGCCCTGGCCGAAGGTCTGGCCTCGACGATTCGCCGCTGGCTAGACGATAAGGAAATTCTGCAAGCCAGGGGCCGCCCGATCCGACCGGGGGATATCCTGTTCCTGGTGCAGAAACGCACCAACCTGATCGACGCACTGGTGCGGGAACTGAAACGCCAGGAGATTCCGGTGGCCGGGGTCGACCGCATTACCCTGACCGAGCAGGTTGCGGTGATGGACCTGCTGGCATTGGCCCGGGCGCTGCTGCTGCCGCAGGACGATCTGACCTTCGCCTGCTTGCTGAAATCGCCCTTTGTCGGTCTGGACGACGATGACCTGCTGCGCCTGACGGAGGATCGCGGCAGGCGCAGCCTGTGGCAGCAGCTCTCCGCTCTGAAAACGATCGATTCACGCTATGCGGCGGCGGCGGCGTGGTTCGACGATCTGCTGGATGCGACCGACCGTCTGCCTCCCTTCGAACTGTTTCAGCGCGCCCTGATCTCACCCTGTCCCGGCCCCGGCGCGATGGCTCCCGAGGGTGTAGCCTATACGGGTCGGCAGGCCCTGATCTCCCGGTTGGGTACCGAGGTTGAAGACCCGCTGGAGGAATTCCTGACGCTGACACTGGAACATGACCGCACCCATACGCCGTCACTGGAGGGCTTCCTGGCCTGGTTCGCGCGCGGCAATACTGACCTGAAGCGCGATCTGGAGACCGAGGCGCGGGACGAGGTGCGGATCATGACGGTGCATGGCGCGAAGGGTCTGCAGGCCCCTATCGTGATCCTGCCTGATGCGATGACCAAGAGCGGTCAGCGCGGAACGCCGCTGCGCTGGCTGGATGATGCTTCAAGCGGTCTGCGCCTGCCGATCTGGACCCCGTCCGCGCGCTATGAGGAGACGGTGGCGCAGACCCTGAAGGCTGCGGAAAAGGAAGCCCAGGATCGCGAATATCGCCGCCTGCTCTATGTCGCCATGACGCGCGCGGAGGATCGGCTGATTGTTGCCGGACGACTGCCCCGCAAGGCCGCGCCGGACGGCAACTGGCATGCTCTCGTCGCTGATGGGATTGCCCGTCTGGACATTGTCGAAGAGACCGAGTTTTCCGCCGGGGCGGGCTGGACCGGTACGGCATTGTGCTATGAGACTGGCGCCGCACGGGAAACGTCTTCGGATGCGGCAGCAGCCACAGTCGGGTCAGTTCGCCCGCCCGCCCCGGCCTGGCTCACCGCACCCCCACCGGAGGAACCGGCCCCGCCGCGCCCGCTCTCGCCCAGTCGCCCGGTCCTATCGGACCCTGCCGTCCGATCCCCGTTGACCGCCGATGACCCGTTGCGTTTCAAGCGCGGCAAGCTGATCCATCGCCTGCTGCAGACGCTCCCTGATCTGGTGGAGCAGGCGCGGGAAGACGCCGCCCGGCGCTATCTGGCGCTGCCCGCCCAGGATTTGAGTGCCGATGAACAAGCAGCGTTGCTGTCCGAGACGATGGGCGTATTGCGCCATCCGGAATTCGCGCCGCTGTTCGGTCCCGGCAGTCGTGCCGAGGTGCCGCTGGCAGGTCTGATGCCGGGAATTGGCGAATCGCCCGGTGTGATCACGGGACCTTTCGCCGTCTCCGGACAGGTCGACCGACTTTTGATCACCGGGAACGAGATCCTCGTTGTCGATTACAAGACCCTGCGTCCGGCCCCGTCGGATGCCGCCCGCGTCCCCCGCGCCTATCTGGCGCAGATGGCGGGATACCGCGCGATTCTGCGTCAGATTTACCCGGATCGGCCAGTGCGCTGTGCGGTTGTCTTCACCGAAACGCCGCGTCTTGTCGCCCTGCCCGATGAACTTCTCGATCACGTCGCTTGATTCCGCTTCGACGCCTGCCTAGATTCAGCCTCAGCAATAGGGGTGATTGACCATAAACCCAAATGATCCGACCCGCCGACAGGGTTCCCGCACCGGGAACATACCGTCTGCGACGGGCCCAAGGAGAAGCAGGATGAGCACTGTCAAAGTGTCTGACGACGAATTCGAGAGCAAGGTTTTGCAGGCCGAAGGTCCGGTCCTGGTCGATTACTGGGCCGAATGGTGCGGCCCGTGCAAATCGATCGCCCCGGCCCTGGACGAGATTTCTGCCGCCATGAACGGTAAACTGACGGTCATGAAACTCAACATTGATGAGAACCCCCATACGCCGACGAAATATGGTGTCCGGGGCATCCCGACCCTGATGTTGTTCAAGGACGGTCAGGTTGTCGGCACCAAGGTCGGTGCAGCACCGAAAAGCGCATTGCAGGACTGGCTGAATCAGCACGTCTGATCCAGTGTCGCAGGACTGGTGAAAGGCCCCCGTTCGACCGGACGGGGGCCTTTTTCATGCGCGGTCCGTTTTCGGGAAGAAAGTGACCGGTGCGTCCAGCATGATCAGCGGCATGTGTTTCCGCCTGCACCACAGCACCCTGGGACGGCGCGCCGGATCAAGTGTCATGATTGCCCTTTCGAAAGTCGCATCGACGACGGAAGATAGGCGGCACAGGATATCCCGCAATCGGGCCGGATCGGCCTGATAGGTGTGAGGGGAAGGAAGCAAGGATCATGACCGTCCGGAACATACTGTTCATCATGGCCGATCAGATGCGCGCCGATTGCTGGGGGGCGGGTCTGGGCATACCGGGTGCGAAGCTGGAAACGCCGCATCTGGAGGCTCTGGCCCGGCGCGGCACACGGTTCGACAATGCCTATTGTCCAGCCCCGATCTGCGGACCATCGCGGATGGGTTTCTATACCGGGCTTTATCCCTCGACCCATGGTTCCACCGTCAATCAGGCACCACTGCCGGTGGGCACGAAGACGCTGGGTGACCGGATGCGGGCGCTGGGTCTGCGCACGGCTCTGGCGGGCAAGACCCATATGAAGGCCGACCGGCAGGGGATGGCGCGGTTGGGTCTGGATGATGCCGGGGATCAGGGCGTGCTGGCCGCCGAATGCGGGTTTGAGCCCCGGGCGCGGCATGACGGGCTGCTGCCGGTCGATGTCGCGGCGGATCAGGGCTACACCGCCTATCTGCGCCAACGCGGCTATGGTGGCGACAATCCCTGGCATGATTTTGCCAACAGCGCCCTGGGTGAAGCGGGAGAATGCCTGTCCGGCTGGTTTCTGCGCCATGCTGACCGGCCCGCCCGGATTGAGGCCGCAGATTCGGAAACCGCCTGGACCACCGACCGGGCGATGGCCTTCATTACCGAACAGGGTGATTCACCCTGGTGTCTGCATCTGAGCTATATCAAGCCGCATTGGCCCTATATCGCCCCCGCCCCCTATTGCGGGATGGTCGATTCCGGTCATGTCTGGCCCGCGACCGCCCCGCCGGACAGCCCGCATCCGGTCCACGCCGCCTTCATGGACCTTACGGAAAGCGCCGGATTCCGCGTTCCGGGCGTGCGGGAGCGTGTGATCCCGACCTATCTGGGCCTGATCCGAGAGATTGATGACCATATCGGTCGGCTGATGGCGTTTCTCGGGGCGCAGGGGCGGCTGGCCGATACACTGATCGTCTTCACCAGCGATCATGGCGATTACCTGGGTGACCATGGTCTGGGGGAAAAGCAGCTGTTCCACGATGAATCCGCGCGCATTCCCCTGATCCTCGTCCATCCGGACCAACCAGATTTGGAGACGGGCCATCGGGTCAGTTCTGCCCCGGTGGAAGGTATCGACCTGATCCCGACCTTCATTGAGGCTCTGGGCGGGGAGCCGGAGGATATTTTTGACCTCGACGGACGCTCGCTGCTGCCCTTGCTGAAAGACACCGAACCGCCGGAGGATTGGCGACCGGCCGCCTGCGTGGAACTGGACTATTCCACCCGCCAGGCCCGCCGGGCCTTGGGCCTGCCGCCGGAGCGGGCGCGGGGCTGGATGCTGCGCGGGGCGCGGTGGAAATATATCCATTGGCTGGACCTGCCGGATCAACTGTTCGACCTTCGGGAAGACCCGCAGGAAACCCGCGATCTGGCTGCCGATTCAGGTCATGCGAAGATCCTGCGGGACCAGCGGGATCTGTTCCTGGACCACCTGACCCGCCGCCTCACTCGCTGCAGCATGACGCGGTGGGAGATCGAGGCGGAGACCGACGATTATACGCTGGGCGGTCGCATTCGGATGGGTGTGTGGTAGCCGGTTTTCGCAGTCGGCATTTCAGAGCGGGAATCTGGGTGTTTGAGGTGCTGAATAGGGTTTCGAGCGGGTTGATCTGATCATCCGACGCGGGGTTTCCTGAACGAAGTATGCGGTTGGTTCGGGGAGATTGCCGGATCAAGTCCGGCGGCGACGGATTTCTCATGATGAAAGAACACGTCGTGCCCGGACACAGATCCGGGCACCTCACGATGCAAGGCAGCATCAGGATAGGTAATCCCCCAGATAGGGGTATTGTTCAGCATTGACGTTTACGTAAACGTCAAGTATCGTTTCACCTCACATCTGGTAAGGGAACCCCGATGGGTGAGGCGCGCGTCAGTACGATTGCGGATCTTGTGAGGGACTTCGGCGTGACCGCCCGGACGATCCGGTTCTATGAAGCCGAGGGCATGCTGTCACCGGAACGGGTGGGGCAGCAGCGACTGTATCATCCGCGCGACCGGGTCCGGCTGAAACTGATCCTGCGCGGCAAGCGGCTGGGCTTCACGTTGGCGGAGATCCGGGAAATCATCGATCTGTATCATGCCGATCCCGGCGAACTGGGCCAGTTGCACCATTTCCTGGACAAAATCGAGGAACGCCGCGTCGATCTGGAACAGAAGCGTCGCGACATCGATCTCACCCTTACCGAACTGGACGCGGTGGAACGCACCTGCCGAAGCCGTCTGGCTGATCTGGCGGCGCAGCGCAGGGAGGCGGCGGAATGAGCGGGGATTTCCATACCGACCCGATTTTGGGGCGCAGCACCGTCTATGCCGAGGATTGCGACCATATGGGTCATATGAATGTCGCCGCCTATACCCGCAAATTCGACGAGGCGACCTGGGCGCTGTGGACCGGCGTCGGCATGGGGCGCGCGGCGATGGATGCGACAGGGACCGGGATCGCGGCGCTGGAATCGCGCCTGACCTATCATCGAGAGATGTTTCCGGGTGAGAGCTTCGTCACCCGCAGTCGCTTCGTCTGGCTGAAGGCAAAGACGGCGCAGTTCCATCACCGGCTCTATGTCTTGCTGGATACGGAAAGCGATCTTGCGGAAGTCTTGGCCGCGACCTGCACCTATACTGTCGCCTGCCTCGACCGGCAGGCCCGTAAGGCCCGCCCGTTTCCGGATTCGGTGGTAGACCGCATCCGACCGCTGCTGAACCCGCTTCCAATCCCGTCATCGGAGAATGCTGCCTCATGAGCGAGTATCAGCCCCGAAACCCGGATTTTGAACACCGCACCCGCGACAGCTTCGCCCGTCAGGCCTTCATGGCGATGCTGGGTGTCGATCTGGTGAAGGTCGAGCCCGGCCATGTCGAAATGCGCCTGCCCTATCGTCCTGAACTGGGTCAGCAGCATGGCTATTTCCATGGCGGGGTGATCGGCACCCTGGCTGACAATGCGGGCGGCTATGCGGCCTTCAGCCTGCTGGCGGTGGCGGATTCAATTCTGACCATCGAATACAAGATGAACATCGTCTCCCCCGGTCAGGGCGAAGCGCTGGTCGCCATCGGCACGGTGCTGAAGCCGGGCCGCCGCCTGAGCGTCTGTGAGGCACGGATCTATGCCGAGACGGCGGGCAAGCGGAAACTCTGCGCCACCGCGCTCTGCACCCTGATGACGATGGAAAACATGTCCGACGACAAGGCTGCCTGATAAAACCGGCTGATAGAAACAAAGCAGCCAGAAAACTACGGGAAACCAACGAGGAAACGCTGTCATGATCCCCAATACCTACCCCACGCTGGACTTTGATCTGGGCGAGACCGCCGAGATGCTGCGCGATACGGTGATGAGCTTCGTCGCGGACGAACTGGCCCCGCGCGCGGCAGAGATCGACCGGACGGACCAGTTCCCGATGGATATGTGGAAGAAATTCGGGGATCTCGGCCTGCTGGGCATCACCGTGGAGGAGGAATATGGCGGTGCCGGGATGGGCTATCTGGAACATGCCATCGCGATGGAGGAGATCAGCCGCGCCTCGGCATCGGTCGGTCTCAGCTATGGTGCTCATTCCAATCTCTGCGTCAATCAGATCCGCCGTAATGGCGACGCGGATCAGAAGAGCCGCTATCTGCCGAAGCTGATTTCCGGCGACCATGTCGGTGCGCTGGCAATGTCGGAGCCGGGGGCCGGATCCGATGTTGTCGGCATGAAGCTGCGGGCGGAGAAGAAGGGCGACCGCTATGTCCTGAACGGCAACAAGATGTGGATCACCAACGGGCCGGACGCTGATGTCATGGTGATCTATGCCAAGACCGACCCGGAGGCCGGATCAAAGGGCATCACCGCCTTTCTGGTGGAAAAGGGGTTCAAGGGATTCTCTGTCGCGCAGAAGCTGGACAAGCTCGGCATGCGCGGCTCCCATACCGGCGAACTGGTCTTCGAGGATTGCGAGGTGCCGGAGGAAAACATTCTGGGCGGGCTGAACAAGGGCGTGCGGGTGCTGATGAGCGGCCTTGATTACGAGCGCGCCGTGCTGGCCGCCGGGCCGCTGGGGATCATGGATGCCTGCATGGATGTCGTCCTGCCCTATATCCATGAGCGCAAGCAGTTCGGTCAGGCCATCGGTGAATTCCAGTTGATGCAGGGCAAGCTGGCCGACATGTACACGACGATGAATGCCTGCAAGGCCTATGTCTATGCCGTAGTGAAGGCCTGCGACCGGGGGCAGACCACCCGCAAGGACGCAGCAGGTGCGATCCTCTATGCCGCGGAAAAGGCGACCTGGATGGCGTTGGAGGCGATCCAGGTTCTGGGCGGCATGGGCTATATCAACGACAGCCCCACCGGCCGCCTGCTCCGCGATGCCAAGCTGTACGAGATCGGCGCAGGCACATCGGAAATCCGCCGCATGCTGATCGGCAGGGAACTGTTCAATGAGACGGCGTAAAAGGCTCAAAATTTGATGTATGCTCAGTCAGCCTTGTGGGTTGTTCAGCCATCTGTTTTAGAATCGGCTTCGGCTCGCTTTTCATCGAGTTTGTTTTGTATGCTCGTCTCTGAGTTCGACGGGTCCCATCGTCGAAAATCTATTCTGCGGGCGATTTCTATAAGTTCGTCTAAATGGCTTGCAATTTCATCAATGTATATTGCTGTATCAGCATCCATATTCTTAAGCAAAGGAATCGTTTTTTTGAATCTTGTTTGGAATTTTTTGATCCTGTTTTCTGCGTACATTAAAAATTTTAATTCTCTGGATAATATTATTAAAACAAATACGATAAGAACTAAAATAAAAGTTGATAGTACTATGCTTAATGATCCTGGAGCCCCAATGAATACAATCGCTCCAATTGTTAATGCGAGCAATATTTTTGTAAATATTCTTGCTATAAATATAACACTCAACGATGGATGTGACTCAAAGGCAAAAGAAAGTTCCATAATGTTTAGAATGCTTTTGTGTTCGGAAGAAATTCCAGCCACCATCAACTTCTGCGAAAGGCGGCCTGAGTGTGAGAGAAATACGCGGATCATAGAATTGAGCCGTTGGGCGACCCACCGACCAACGACTACGATTGTGCCAACACCACCTATTACACTTAACCATTCAGGAAGTGTCCATTGGCCGGAGTTTTGTACTTCCAACAGAATTTGTAGGGCAAAGTCAGCAATAGATGTATTCATGATTTTTGATCTCTATTCAGTTCGAACATTATCACTATGAGGTGATTCTATGCCAAGTTTGTACTGTTAAAAGCGAAAAAGGAGTATTTCAATGTGCACAATCGACCCCATCGTCATCACCGGCGCGGCGCGGACGCCCATGGGCGGGTTTCAGGGGGATCTGTCCGGGGCGACGGCACCGGAACTTGGCTCCGTGGCGATCCGGGAAGCCTTGGAGCGCGCGGGCGTCGCAGCGCAGGATGTGGGTGAGGTGATCTTCGGCAACGTTCTGCCCGCAGGCCTGGGTCAGGCCCCGGCGCGGCAGGCCAGTCTGGGGGCGGGACTGCCGGAGGCGGTCGGCTGTACCACGATCAACAAGATGTGCGGGTCGGGCATGAAGGCGGTGATGCTGGCCCATGACCTGCTGCGGGCCGGGAGTGCCGACATCATGGTCGCAGGCGGGATGGAGAGCATGAGCAATGCCCCCTATCTGCTGCCCAAGGCGCGGGGTGGGATGCGGCTGGGCCACGGTCAGGTGATCGACCATATGTTCCTGGACGGGCTGGAAGATGCCTATGACAAGGGCCGCCTGATGGGCAGCTTTGCAGAAGAAACCGCCACCCATTACCAGTTCACCCGCGAGGCGCAGGATGCCTATGCGATGGAAAGTCTGGTCCGGGCACAGAACGCGCAGACGGGTGGGACCTTTGCGGCGGAAATCGCACCGGTCACTGTCCGCACCCGCAAGGGTGACGTGACGGTCGATCTGGATGAACAGCCCCGCACGGCAAAACCGGAAAAGATCCCGACGCTGAAACCGGCCTTTGCGAAGGACGGAACGGTGACACCGGCCAATTCCTCCTCGATCTCTGACGGGGCGGCGGCCCTGGTGCTGATGCGGCGGTCGGAGGCGGAAAGGCGCGATCTGACCCCGCTGGCAGAGATCGTGGCGCATGCGACCCATGCTCAGGCACCGGCCTGGTTCACCACCGCACCGGTCGCCGCGATCCGTACCTGTCTGGAGCAAGCGGGCTGGTCGAAAGACGCGGTGGACCTCTACGAAGTGAACGAGGCTTTCGCCGTTGTCGCCATGGCGGCGATGCATGACCTTGATCTGCCCCGGGAAAAAGTGAATGTACATGGCGGTGCCTGTGCATTGGGCCATCCTATCGGGGCATCCGGCGCGCGCATTCTGGTGACGTTGCTGAACGCGCTGCGGGTGCATGGGCTGGAAACCGGCGTCGCATCCTTGTGCATCGGCGGCGGTGAGGCGACGGCGCTGGCGGTGAGACGATTGGGGTAGAGGACGGGAATCCTGGTCCGGATGTGACGGCTGAGGTAGAAGAAGTGGGTGGAAGCCGGGAATGTACCGGGTGTTATCCGCACTATATAGATCGAATGGAGATTCACTGGTGACAGCGATCAATCAGCTTCTCGCGGGCTATCGCAGCTATCGCGCGCTCTATCATGAAAAGCGCGCCGACCTGACCCGCCGTCTGGCGGAGGAGGGGCAGAGCCCGGCGATCATGGTGATCGCCTGTTCCGATTCCCGTGTCGATCCGGCAATCCTGTTCAATGCCGATCCGGGAGAAATTTTCGTCGTCCGCAATGTCGCCGCCCTGGTACCACCCTATCAGCCGGACCCCAGCCATCACGGCACGTCATCCGCCATCGAATATGCGGTGAAGGACCTGAATGTCAGTGAAATCGTGGTCCTGGGCCATCACCAATGCGGCGGCATCCGGGCGATGCGGTCAATCGTCGGCGGGAATGCGCCGGCGGACCGTGAATTCGTTGGCCCCTGGATGAAGCTGGCGGAGGATGCCTGTCATCAGCACGGGGCGGATGATCCCGGCTCCGAGGCATCGGTTGAGATGGCGACAATCAAGACCTCTGTCCGGAATCTGAAATCCTTCCCCTGGATTGCCTCGCGGGTGCAGGAGGGGCGGCTGCGGCTGCATGGCTGGTGGTTCGACATCACGACGGGCAAGTTGCTGGCCCATGATCCGCGCACCGGGCAGTTCAGTGAAGTCGACCGGATTCCGGAGCCGGTCGAAAAGGCGTGAGCCGATAACGAAGAATTGAGAGGGAGTGGGCACCATGATCCTGACCGAAGAACAGACGATGATCCGCGATATGGCGAAGCAGTTCGCCGAGGATCGACTGGTGCCCAATTCGGAGGAATGGGATCGCGAGGCGCGGTTCCCGAAAGAGGCGCTGGACGAAATGGCGCAGCTGGGCCTGATGGGCATGATGGTGCCGCCGGAATGGGATGGGGCGGGCACCGACGCGGTTTCCTATGCCCTGGCGCTGGAGGAAATCGCGGCGGGCGATGGCTCCGTCTCGACCATCATGAGTGTTCATAACTCGGTGGGCTGCATGCCGATCCTGCGGTTCGGGACGGAGATGCAGAAGGAGACCTATCTGAAGCCTCTGGCGCGGGGGGAGAAGATCGGCTGTTTCTGCCTGACCGAATCCCACGCCGGGTCGGACGCATCGGCAATCAAGACGCGGGCGCGGCGCGATGGCAACAAATGGGTGATCGACGGCACCAAGCAGTTCATCACCAGCGGATCGACGGCGGGGCTTGCCATCGTCTTCGCAGTGACCGATCCGGAGGCGGGCAAGCGCGGGATTTCCGCCTTTCTGGTACCGACGGACAGCGAAGGATATATCGTCGAGCGGGTCGAGAAGAAAATGGGCCTCAATGCCTCCGACACCTGCGCCCTGCGTTTCGAGGGGGTGGAGGTCGCACCGGAGATGATGCTGGGCGAGGAAGGCCAGGGCTACAAGATCGCGCTTGCCAATCTGGAGGGCGGGCGGATCGGCATCGCCGCCCAGGCGCTGGGCATCGCGCGGGCGGCGCTGGACTATGCCATCGGCTATGCGAAGGAGCGCACGACAATGGGCCAGCCGATCCTGCAGCATCAGGCGGTCGGTTTCCGCCTTGCCGATGGCGCGACGAAACTGGTTGCCGCCCGCCAGATGATCCTGCATGCGGCCTCGCTGAAGGATGCGGGTCAGCCCTGCCTGATCGAGGCGTCGATGGCGAAGCTGTTTGCGACCGAGGTGGCGGAAACCGTGGTCTCCGACGCACTGCAGACTCTGGGCGGCAACGGTTACATGAAGGACTATCCGCTGGAACGCATGGCCCGCGACGTGCGCGTCACCAAGATTTACGAGGGCACCAGCGACATCCAGCGCATGGTGATCGCCCGCTCCTTGGCGGCATGAGGATACGGAATAAGAGGATACGGGGATGGGGGGAGTGTTGGCGGGAAAGGTGATCCTGATCACCAAGGCGACGGAATTCGTCGGGGAGGCAGTTGTCGGAAGCTGCCTTGCCGAGGGGGCGACGGTGCTGGCGCAGGATCCGGGCTTTGCCGATCTGGTAGCCCGGGAGGCTTTCGAGGCTGCGCATCGCGGGGTTATCGCACTGGAAACAGAGGACCCGGATGCGTTGATCGAGAATGTGATCTCCGGTCAGGGGCGGTTGGACGGGCTGGTGCCGAATGACGGGTTCCCGGCAATCCGTGCCAGGGTCGAGGATGCATCGGCAGATGATATGCGCGACGGGCTGGAGGCGATGGTGGTTGCCCCCTTCCGGCTGATCGGGGCTGCGGTGCGCCAGATGAAACAGCAGGGATCGGGGCGCATCGTCATGGCAACTTCCGCCGTGCCGTTCCGGGGTCTGCCGAATTACAGCATGTATGTCACCGCGCGGGGCGCGCAGAATGCCATGGTCCTGACCCTGTCGAAGGAACTGGCGAAAAGCGCGATCACGGTTAATGCTGTCGCTCCGAACTTTGTCGAAAATCCATCCTACTTCTCCGAGTCGCTGCTGGCTGATGAGGCGGCGCGGGCGAAAATCCTGTCCCAGATTCCGCTTGGACGTATTGGCAGGCCGGAGGAAGTGTCGGACATCATCGCCTTTCTTCTGTCCGACAAGGCCAGTTTCATCACGGGTCATGTCGTCCCGGTGGCAGGGGGCTGGGCGTGAGTGGTCAAATCCCCTCTTCGCGCGGCGTTTCTTTCGTCGTTCCGGTCTATAACAAGGCTGACTGGCTGCCGCTGGTGATCGACCGGATTGCGGCCCAGCGCGGTGATTTCGCGCGCCAATATGTCTTCGTCGATGATGGCTCGACCGATGGTTCGCTGGAAATCGTCCGTCAGAAAACCGCAGGATGGGACAATCTGGTGATCGAGATCCAGGCGAATGCAGGGTCTGCGGTCGCGACCAATCGGGGAATCGCGCTTGCCAATCAGGCTTTCGTGAAATTCGTCGATGCCGATGACCTGCTGCATGCCGATGCGACCCGGCTGCTTCTGGAGGCGCTGGAGGGGGATGAGTCGGCCTGCCTCAGCTTCGGGCAACGGCACGATTTCGCCCGTGTGGAGGATATCGATCTCGATACGCCGCTCCCTCCGCCGACCGTCACCCGGCATGCCAGGCCTCTTCGACGGGCGATCTACAATTCCCTTTTCAATCCGACGCAGTTCCTGGCCCGAACGGAGGCGTTGCGGGCGGTGGGTGGCTGTGACGAGCGTGTTGTCTTCAGTCAGGAATATGCGTTGACAATGCGCCTTGCGCGGCAGTGGGATTTCCTGGAGATCGACCGGGAAATCGCCTTCATGCCGGACGTGGTGGAAAGCCGCCTGTCCCATAACAAGGGGCGTCAATTGCAGCGGGTGACGAAATCCGTGCAGCTGTTTCTGGAAGACCATCCGGACCTGCCCTGGCTATTGCGCCAGCAGGTGGCCAAGCGCATGGCCTACCGGTCCTGGAAGTATCACCGGCGTATCAATGGCGCGTTCTGGCTGACCAGCCCGATATTCTGGCGTCAGGCCCGCGCCTGGCTGCCGATTCTGGGCGGACATGCGGAATTCATTGGCAGTTGCGCGCGTGTGCATGATACGGCGGACCGCCATGTGGCGGGACGGGTGATAGATGGAGAGTCGCCATGACGGATTATAATCCAGGTTATGATCATGGATTCTATGCCGATCTGGAGAATACCGCCCTGCCGTCAGCGCGTGTGATTGTGCCGATGCTGAAGCAGTGGTTTCCGATCAACAGTGCTGTTGATGTCGGCTGTGGTGACGGGTCGTGGCTGTCGGTTATTCTGGCGGAAGGGGCGGATCGCGTTCTGGGGCTGGATGGTCCCTGGGTTGATGTCGAACAGATGAAAATTGCACCTGACAGTTTTCGGCGGTGTCGCATTGATGAGCAGATCGCTGTGCCGATGGATGAGCGCTTCGATCTCGCCATGAGCCTGGAAGTGGCAGAACATCTGCCAGCGGATCGTGCTCCGGGCTTTGTGCAGGAGCTTTGCGCCCTGGCACCGGTCGTACTGTTTTCGGCGGCAATTCCAGGCCAGGGGGGGCAGCATCATGTCAATGAGGCCTGGCCCGATTATTGGGCGGAGCTTTTTGCCGAACAGGGCTATCGCGTGATTGATGCCCTTCGTCTGAAGGTTTGGAACGATTCGTCCGTCTGCTGGTGGTATCAGCAGAATTGTCTACTCTTCGCATCGGAATCGGCGCTTCTGGCCAATCCCTACCTCGCGGCAGAACATGCGAAGGCCCTGACACCTCCACCCGCTCTGGTTCATCCCGAGGTATTCGCCCAGACCCTGCGTCGTGCTGAGCCCTCGTTCGGCCGCTGGCTGAAACAGGGCGCGAAGGCCTGGACGCGGTCGCGGGAGAAGCGGTTGTCCGGGAAGGGACATTGATCGGGCCATGTGCGGTATCGTCGGCTTTCTGGATGCATCGCAGGGGCGCAGTTCCGGCGCTCTTTCCGAAACGGTACGGCAGATGGCCGATCGGATGGTGCATCGCGGCCCGGATGATTCCGGGATCTGGGTTGAGGAGTCCCTTGGCCTGGCCTTTGGGTTCCGGCGGCTGGCGATTCAGGATCTGTCCCCGGACGGGGCGCAGCCGATGCATTCGGCAGAGGGTCGCTTTACACTGATCTTCAATGGCGAGATATACAATTTCCTGGAATTGCGGCGGGACCTGGAGCAGGTCGAGCCGCAGAACTGGCGCGGGCATTCCGATACCGAAGTGATGCTGGCCGCCTTCGCCGCCTGGGGTGTGGAAGGTGCATTGAAGCGTTTCGACGGGATGTTCGCTTTCGCTCTCTGGGACGCGAAAACGCGACTTCTGACCCTGGCGCGCGACCGGATGGGGGAAAAGCCGCTCTATTTCGGCTGGGCGGGGAAGACATTCCTGTTCGCGTCCGAACTGAAGGCCATCGCCGCCCATCCGGACTTTACACCACAGATCGATCCCCGCGCTGTCGCTGCAATGATGCGCTATTCCTATGTCCCGTCGCCGATCTCCATCTATCGCGGGATCGGGAAACTGCCGCCCGGCGGAGTGCTGACTCTGAATGCCGAAACGCAGGACGTGCGGCAGGATCGATACTGGGACCCGGTTTCAGAGGTCGAAGGCATATCTCCCTTCGAGGGGGATGAGATCGCTGCCGCCCGAGAATTGGAGCGCCTGATGCTGCGTTCCGTCTCTCGCCGGATGGTGGCCGATGTGCCGTTGGGTGCGTTTCTGTCCGGTGGGATCGACAGCGCAAGCATCGTCGCCCTGATGCAGCAGACATCGGAACGCCCGGTGCGGACCTTTACCATCGGCTTCAACGATCCGCGCTATGATGAGGCCCCGGCGGCCCGCGCCATCGCCCGGCATCTGGGAACGGATCATACCGAGGTTTATGTCGATCCCCTCGATACCCTGCGTATGGTGGAGCGCATGCCCCAGGTCTATGACGAGCCCTTCGCTGATGTCAGCCAGTTGCCGACGCTGCTGCTCTGCGGCTTGGCCCGTCAGCAAGTGACGACGGCGCTGACCGGTGACGGTGGGGATGAACTGTTCGGCGGGTATCCGCGATATCAGAACGCCGCCACCCAATGGCGTGATGACCGCCCGATCTCGCGTTCGGTGTTGAAGGCGATTCCTTTCGGGCCGCTCAATCTGATTTCCTCGGGCTTCGGCAAGCCGGGGCGGTTCGGGGACAAGTTGTGGCGCAAATTGTCGGATCGCGCCAAGCCGTCGCTGGAACTGCTGTATGAAAGTTATATGTCGCGTTGGCGCATTGTTGATCGGCCCTGTGCCGATCCGGATGTCGGCTATTTCGTTGAGGGCACCCGGCGGCCACAGATCGACGACGATCTGCTGCGCCTGATGATCTGTGATGCCGTCGGCTATCTGCCGGATGATCTGCTGGTCAAGGTGGACCGGGCCAGCATGGCGGCGTCGCTTGAAACCCGCGCGCCGCTGCTGAACCATGACGTCGTGCGCTTTGCCTGGAGCCTGCCGAGCCGCTACAAGATACAGGGTGGTACTGGAAAGCGGGTGCTGCGCGCCGTGCTGGACCGGCATGTGCCGCGCAGTCTGATGGATCGCCCGAAACAGGGTTTCCAGCCGCCGCTGGAGGACTGGCTGCGCGGGCCGTTGCGGGATTGGGCGCAGGCCCTGATATCGTCGGACCGGTTGGCGGCGGATGGGTTGCTGGATCCGGAGCCGATCCGGGCGGTCTGGGAAGAGCATCTGAAGGGCCAGCGGAACTGGCATTTTGAATTGTGGAACGTGCTGATGCTGCAAAGCTGGCGGGAAGCATGGAAGATCTGATGGCCATATTGTTGGGCCAACTATGTAAGGACTGGTCATGGTGCAACTGACAAGCGGGTTTGATCCGAAATCCGAAGAGGCGGCGGTCAACCGCGCGGCGATGACCGCGCTCGTCGATCAATTGAAAAGCAGGCTGGCCGCTGTGAAACAGGGCGGTGGAGAGGTCGCGCGGGAACGTCATCTTTCGCGGGGCAAGCTGCTGCCGCGGGACCGGGTCCGCACGCTGCTCGACCCCGGCTCACCCTTCCTGGAACTCTCGCAACTGGCTGCTGATGGCATGTATAGCGGCGACATCGCCTCGGCCGGGTTGATTACCGGCATTGGGCGGGTCTCCGGCCAGGAATGCGTGATCGTCGCCAATGATGCGACGGTGAAGGGCGGCACCTATTACCCACTGACCGTCAAGAAACATGTCCGCGCCCAGGAAATCGCCCAGCAGAACAACTTGCCCTGTATCTATCTGGTCGATTCCGGCGGTGCCAATCTGCCGAACCAGGACGAGGTCTTTCCCGACCGCGATCATTTCGGGCGCATCTTCTACAATCAAGCCAACATGTCGGCGCGCGGCATTGCCCAGATCGCCGTCGTGATGGGCTCCTGCACGGCGGGTGGTGCCTATATGCCGGCAATGTCGGACGAGAGTATCATCGTGCGCAATCAGGGCACCATCTTCCTGGCTGGTCCGCCGCTGGTGAAGGCTGCGACCGGCGAAGAAGTGTCATCGGAAGACCTTGGCGGTGCCGATGTGCATACCAGGGTGTCCGGCGTCGTCGATCACATGGCGGAGAACGACACCCATGCCCTGTCCATCGCACGGCGGATCGTCGGCAATCTGAACCGAACCAAACAGGTACCGGTCAAGACCCGCGCGCCGCGTGATCCGGTGCTGGACCCGAACGATCTCTATGGCGTGGTTCCGTCGGACCTGAAGAAACCCTACGACATCCGCGAAGTGATCGGCCGCATCGTCGATGGATCGGAATTCGATGAGTTCAAGAAACTCTACGGGACGACGCTGATCTGCGGTTTCGCCCATATCTGGGGCTATCCGGTGGGAATCGTCGCCAATAACGGCATCCTGTTCTCGGAATCGGCACTGAAGGGCGCACATTTCATTGAGCTTTGCTCCCAGCGCGGTATTCCGCTGGTCTTCCTGCAGAACATCACCGGGTTCATGGTTGGCTCTAAATACGAATCCGGCGGCATTGCGAAGGATGGGGCAAAGCTGGTGACGGCGGTCTCCACCACGTCGGTCCCGAAATTCACCGTGATCCTGGGCGGCAGCTTCGGAGCGGGGAATTACGGCATGTGCGGGCGCGGATTCTCCCCCCGCTTCCTGTGGATGTGGCCCAATGCGCGGATTTCCGTGATGGGCGGGGAACAGGCCGCCAGCGTGCTCGCCACGGTGAAGGAAGACAATATGGCCAAGAAAGGCCAGTCCTGGTCGGCGGAGGAGAAAGCGGCCTTCATGGATCCGGTGCGCCAGCAATATGAGGATCAGGGCAATCCCTATTATGCCACCGCCCGGATCTGGGATGATGGCATCATCGATCCGATGGATACGCGCATGGTCCTGGGGCTCGGCCTGTCGGCGGCGATGAATGCGCCGATTGAGCCGACCCGTTTCGGCCTGTTCCGGATGTAAGGGAGAGATTGGTCATGGCAGATCAGAAATTCAGGATCGCCCGGGACGGCCCCGTCGTGCGGCTGTGCCTGACCAATCCCGACCGGCACAATGCCTTTGACGATGAACTGATCCTGGGCCTGATCGAGGCTTTTGCCGGATTGGGTGCCGACGATTCTATCCGCGTCGTGATCCTGGAGGCCGAGGGCAAGAGTTTCTCTGCCGGTGCTGACCTTAACTGGATGAAGCGGGTCGCGGGCTATTCGCATGACGAGAATATCCGGGATGCCACTGCGCTGGCCGAGATGCTGCGGGTGCTGAATTTCCTGCCCAAGCCGGTGATCGCCCGCGTTCAGGGCGCGGCATTCGGTGGTGGGGTCGGCCTTGTCGCCTGCTGTGATATCGCCATCGGTTCGACCCGCGCCAGTTTTTCCCTGTCTGAAGTGAAGCTTGGCTTCATTCCGGCGACCATCAGTCCCTATGTTGTGGATGCCATCGGGCCGCGTGCCGCGCGCCGCTATTTCCAGACCGGGGAGCGGTTCGGTGCGGATGTCGCGCTGCGTCTCGGTCTGCTGCATGAGGTCGTTGCTGAAGAGGAGCTTGATACTGCTGTCGATGCTGTGGTCCGGTCGATCCTGACCGTGGGTCCGAATGCGGCGCGGGAAGCGAAAGACTTGATCTTCGCGGTCGACCGGCCCATCACCCCCGATGTGATTGAGGATACCGTGCGGCGGATTGCCCGGCTGCGCGCGACAGAGGAAGCAAGGGAAGGCATGGCAGCCTTTCTGGAAAAGAGGAGTGCAACATGGGTGGTGTAGACATTTTCGCGACCGTTGAGCGCGAACGGCAGAGCTTTCTGCGGCATGAATTGCACAGCCTTGGTTTGCCCAGCCTGTTCTATGGCTCGCTGCGCGCGCCGGAAGTATTTGAAGTCGTCGTCGGTCGTCCGATGTCGGAAGCGATGGTGGAATCGGTCATTCTGCCCGACCATGAACTGGCCCGGATCATTGCGGGGGACGGGCTTCCCGGCATTTTCCCGACCCGGCATGCCTGCGATCTGCACTGCCTGCTGATTGATGGCCTCACCCCCTATGAATCCCTGCGGGTCGCCTGGTTCGAATGGGATGAATACAAGCTGGACCGTTTCATCCTGAAAGACGGGCGGGAGGCACAGGCCTTCGTTCCCGACCAGGTCGCGATCCGGCGTCTGCATGGCATGGTTGATGTTCAGCCCTGGTCCTATGAAGACTGGCGTGCAGGATTTCTTGCCGATGCGACCCTGACCGCCCGGGCCTGGATGGCGGAGATGCCCGATCTGTCCGCGAAGCTTGCCGCCGCAGAATAGATTTCTGACTATGTAGGAACCCATCATGTTCAAGCGCATTCTGATCGCCAACCGGGGGGAAATCGCCTGCCGTGTCATTGCCACGGCGCGGCGGCTGGGGATTGAGACCGTGGCGGTCTTTTCCGATGCCGATGCCGATGCGCTGCATGTCGCGCTGGCCGATCATGCCGTGCATCTTGGTCCCGCACCGGCGCGGGAGAGTTATCTGCGCGGTGATCTGATCCTGGCGGCGGCGCAGGCGACGGGCGCGGAAGCCATTCACCCCGGTTACGGGTTTCTCTCCGAAAACGCCGGTTTCGCTGAAGCCTGTACGGATGCAGGGATCGTCTTCATCGGCCCGCCTGCCAGCGCGATCCGGGCGATGGGCTCGAAATCCGAGGCCAAGGCGCTGATGGGAAAGGCAGGGGTACCGCTGACGCCGGGCTATCACGGTGCGGACCAGGATCCGGCCCGATTGCAGCGTGAGGCGGACGGTATCGGTTATCCCGTGCTGATCAAGGCCTCCGCCGGAGGGGGCGGCAAGGGCATGCGGCTGGTGGAGCGCTCCGAGGATTTCGCGGAGGCGCTCGCCTCCTGCCAACGGGAGGCATCGGCCAGTTTCGGGGATGATACGGTGCTGGTGGAACGCTATGTCACCCGGCCTCGGCATATCGAAATGCAGGTTTTCGCCGATGGCCATGGCAATGCCGTGCATCTGTTTGAGCGGGATTGCTCGATCCAGCGCCGCCACCAGAAAGTGGTGGAGGAGGCAACCGCCCCCGGTATGCCGGAAGATCTGCGGGCACGAATGGGCGCGGCGGCAGTCGCGGCGGCCCGTGCGGTCGGCTATCAGGGCGCGGGAACGGTGGAATTCATCGCCGAGACAAGGCCGGACGGGACACCGGGCGACTTCTTTTTCATGGAAATGAATACCCGGTTGCAGGTCGAACATCCGGTGACGGAAATGGTCACCGGTCAGGATCTCGTCGAATGGCAATTGCGTGTCGCGGCGGGCGACCCTCTGCCGATGGAACAGGCGGAAATTTTCAGTTTCGGTCATGCGGTAGAGGTCAGGCTCTATGCGGAAGACCCAGATGGCGGCTTCCTGCCCTCCATCGGCACGCTCACCCATCTGCGCTTTCCGGAGGAGACGGAGTCGGTCCGGATCGATACCGGCGTGCGTCAGGGCGATGTGATCTCCCCGCATTACGATCCGATGATCGCCAAGCTGATCGCCCATGGTGATGACCGCGACGAGGCCATCTCTCGCCTGCTGGCCGCCCTGCGCGGGACGGAGGTGGCGGGGATCGCCACCAACCGGGATTTCCTGATCCGGATTCTCTCGCATCCCGATTTCCGGGCGGGCGCACTCGATACCGGGTTCATCCCGGCGCGGGAGGCGGTGCTGCTGCCCGGTCGGGGTGCCGCTGACGACGATGCGCTGATCCTGGTCGCGCTCGCGGTCTTGGCTGAAGAGGATGCGCATGTCCGCGCGAAAGCGGCAGCGGGCGGCGATCCCCATTCGCCTTGGGCATCGGCGACCGGCTGGCGGTTGAATGATGCCGGGCGCATCGATCTGCATTTTCAGGACAGTACCGGGCTTCGACGGATTGCGGCATATCATAAGGACGGGGCCTGGCGGATATCCATTGATGAAGGGTCGGTGCGCAGCGCCACCCTGCTGGGATGCTCGAATGGGCAGCTTACCGCGCGGATAGACGGTGCGCATCTGTCTGCCGGGCTCGCTGTACACGGCGATCGCTGGACCCTGTTTCTCGGCACATCGACCCGGATCCTGACCTGCATCGACCCACTGGCCTCCGCGACCGGGTCTGACCAGCTGGAGCACGCGCTGACCGCCCCGATGCCGGGCAAGGTGACCGCCGTCTTCGCTGCAGCGGGCGATTCCGTGCGTGCGGGTCAGTCGCTGATGATCTTGGAGGCGATGAAGATGGAACATACGATCAAGGCCCCGGCGGATGGCGTCATCGCGGCGCTGCCCTTCGCGGTTGGTGATCAGGTCCCCGAAAGCGCGGTGCTGGTGACATTCGAGGAGCCGGAGGCATGATGGCCCCGGTGGATGCCACAGGGGTGCGTCTGGTTGAGGTCGGTCCCCGCGACGGGTTGCAGAACGAATCCGCGCCGGTCACGACAGAGGACAAGATCCGCCTGATCGGGCTGCTCGGTGAGGCCGGGCTGAAAGTGATTGAGGCGGGCAGTTTCGTATCCCCGAAATGGGTGCCGAAAATGGCCGATTCCGGGGAGGTGTTCGACCGGATCGAAAAGCGTCCCGGTGTCTCCTATCCGGTCCTGACCCCGAATATGAAGGGCCTGGAGGCGGCACTCCGCCATGGCGCTCGGGAGGTGGCGGTTTTCGGTGCAGCATCGGAAAGCTTCTCCCATCGTAACATCAACTGCTCGATTGATGAATCGCTCGACCGGTTCGAGGAGGTCTGCGTCGCTGCGCTGGCGGACGGGCTTCGGGTGCGGGGTTATATCTCCTGCGTGTTGGGCTGCCCCTATGAGGGGCGGATCGCGCCTGAGGCTGTCGCGCGCGTTGCCGACCGGCTCCATCGCATGGGCTGTTATGAGGTCTCGCTGGGCGATACGATTGGCACCGGTACACCGGTGGAAACCCGCGCCCTGATCGACGCCGTCGCCGGATTTGTGCCAATGGACAGGATCGCCGGCCATTTCCATGATACCTATGGTCAGGCGCTGGCGAATATCTGGGCCGCGCTGGACGTGGGTGTCCGCGTCTTCGACAGTTCCATCGGCGGGCTGGGCGGCTGTCCCTATGCGAAGGGCGCGACCGGGAATGTCGCGACGGAGGATGTCGTCTACAGCCTGCAGCAGAGCGGGATCGAGACCGGTATCGACCGGGAGCGTCTGCTGGATGCGGTCGCCTTTGCCGGCCGGATGGTCGGTCGTGACGTGACTTCGCGCACCGGACGCGCGCTTCTCGCAAAGCGGGGATGACCGGCATGCTGCATATCCGCAAGCTCTGCGTCGGCGCGGAGAGCATCGAGGATCTTCAGACATGGCAGGCGCAGAGACTGGCGAAGACTGGCGGCGTCATCTGGCATCGCACCCGCACCTGGCCCAGACGTCACGCCGAGATTCTTGGTGGTGACGGTGGCGGCGAAGAGAATGACGGGTGCAATGACGGGGACAATGAGGGGGGCGGATCGCTCTACTGGATCATCAAGGGCGCGATGGCCTGTCGCCAGAGGATCATCGGATTCGAGGCCGAGAGTCATGAGGATCCGGATGAACGACCCTATTGCCGTATCCTGCTTGATCCGGTGATTGTCCCGACTGATCCCTGGCCGCATCGACCGTTCCAGGGATGGCGCTATCTGAAACCCGCAGAAGCCCCACCGGACCTT